>NZ_AUIR01000003.1:0-1076 GCF_000423805.1 Thalassobaculum salexigens DSM 19539 | reverse complement strand
CCGCCTTCGCGGATGGCGAAGCGCAGGCCGTCATCCATGGCGATCGGCGCGATCAGCTCGACATCCATCGCGATGTTGTCGCCCGGCATCACCATCTCCGTGCCTTCCGGCAGCGTCACCGTCCCGGTCACGTCCGTCGTGCGGAAGTAGAACTGCGGACGGTAGTTGGTGAAGAACGGCGTGTGACGGCCACCCTCTTCCTTCGTCAGGATGTACGCCTCGGCCTTGAACTTCGTGTGCGGCGTGATCGAGCCCGGCTTCGCCAGAACCTGACCGCGCTCCACGTCCTCGCGCTTCGTGCCGCGCAGCAGAACGCCCACGTTGTCGCCCGCCTCGCCCTGGTCCAGCAGCTTGCGGAACATCTCGACGCCCGTGCAGGTCGTCTTCACCGTGTCCTTGATGCCGACGATCTCGATTTCCTCGCCCACCTTCACGATCCCGCGCTCGATACGGCCGGTCACCACCGTGCCGCGACCCGAGATCGAGAACACGTCCTCGATCGGCATCAGGAACGGAAGGTTCTTCGGACGCTCCGGCGTCGGGATGTAGGCGTCGACCGTCTCCATCAGCGCCAGGATCGCCTTGCGGCCGATCTCGTCGTTGCTGTCCTCAAGCGCGGCCAGAGCCGAACCCTTGGTGATCGGAATGTCGTCGCCCGGGAACTCGTACGACGACAGCAGCTCGCGGATCTCGAGCTCCACCAGCTCCAGAAGCTCCTCGTCGTCCACCTGGTCGACCTTGTTCATGAACACCACAAGCGCCGGAACGCCGACCTGGCGCGCCAGAAGGATGTGCTCGCGGGTCTGCGGCATCGGGCCGTCGGCCGCCGACACAACCAGAATCGCGCCGTCCATCTGCGCCGCACCCGTGATCATGTTCTTCACGTAGTCGGCGTGGCCCGGGCAATCCACATGCGCGTAGTGACGGTTCTGCGTCTCGTACTCGACATGCGCCGTCGAGATCGTGATGCCGCGCGCCTTCTCTTCAGGCGCCTTGTCGATGGCGTCGTACGCCATGAACGTCGCGCCGCCAGACTCTGCAAGCGTCTTCGTGATCGCGGCCGTCAGCGTCGTCTT
>NZ_AUIR01000002.1:0-1251 GCF_000423805.1 Thalassobaculum salexigens DSM 19539 | reverse complement strand
GAATGGAAGCCGGGATAGTTGGCATGCTTCACCAGGTCGTAGAGACCCAGGGACTGGTTGTTCGCCAGGCCCGAGGCGTCGGCGCCGTCGATGATGCCGGACTCAAGCGCGGTGAAGACCTCGGTGAAGTCCATCACGATCGGCGAGGCGCCGAGGTTCTCGAAGATCTTGGTTTCCATGCCCGGGGGCGAGCGGAACTTCCAGTCCTTGAAGTCCTCTGCGTTGCGGATCGGCTTGGACGACGACAGGGACTCCTGCCCGTAGACCCACCAGCCGATGAGCTGCATGTCGAACTGGTTGTACAGCTTCTGGGCCGCGTCGAGACCGCCGCCGTAATACAGCCAGGAAAGCTGCTGATACGGGGTGGAGTAGCCGCCCATGATGTCGCCGACGAACTGGAAGGCCGGGTTCTTGCCGGTCTGATAGGCGCCGCTGGTCATCTCGCAGTCGAGAATACCCGTGGCCGCTGCGTCGAACGCCTCGACCGACTTCACGACCGAGGACGAGTAGAACATCTCGATCTGGATCTCGCCGTTCGACATCGTCTGAACGTTGTCGATGTACTGCGCGGCGAGCTTGCCGGATACGGTTTCGGGGGCGTAGTGCGTCTGGATGCGCAGGCTCGTGGTCTGCGCCATGGCCGCGGTGCTGAGCCCGGCGGCGAGCAAGGCAGCCGAAACTGCGGGCGCAAGTTTCGCGATCATTCTCATCAAGTCCTCCCATTGGTGCCGGTGTTCCGGCTTTTTGGTCTCGCCCGTTCGGCCAGACCTAATTTTCTCGGCGAGGATCCCTGCAATGGCTTTTCACCGGGGCAGAATAGCGCCTCAACCGATATCCCTCCGACTGTGTCGGGAGCACGGAGACAGGTCAAGACGTAGGGTTTTTGTATGACTGATTCAGACGGTTTGGAGGCGTCTGTGAAGGCGCGCAACGGTTTGGTCGCGATATGACGACGGGCCGTCCGGCATGCGGACGGCCCGTCGGATACTGTGCTCAGGCGGTCAGGATCACTCCTTAACCAGACCGAGCTGACGCAGGTAGGCCATGTGGCTGTCGACCAGGGCCTTGGCCTCCGGGGTGGTTGCGAAGTCGACCCACGCGGACTGGGCGGCGTCCCGGAACTTCTGCAGCTCCTCTTCGGACCAGGCGTAGAGTTTCACGCCCTTCGACTGCAGGTCTGCGGCGGCCTCGGCGTTCTTCTTCTCGAAGGTCAGCGCGGTGCGCAGGGCCAGCGACTCCATGGCCACCGAC
>NZ_AUIR01000001.1:0-1385 GCF_000423805.1 Thalassobaculum salexigens DSM 19539 | reverse complement strand
ACCAGGACATACCAAAGTCTGCTTCCAGGACTTCCGCACTGTGGCAGTGGCAACGTCCCCGCGAACGTCTATACCCAGCACCCGCATCGGCTCTTTCTCAACGGTGAAGAGGATACAACCCCGTCTTGCTCGTCGATCTATCCAGGGCTGCACCCTTGCTGAAATAAGCTCTTGGGCAGCATATTCAAACAACTGGGAAGTATCGTTGGTGTTCAAAGCATGGCGATAGGCACGGTCATACCCTGGGAAATAAGAGCAGGACGTCTTGTTGCTAGCCGTCTAGGCCGAAAGCTGCTGATTGAACCCGGACAAACACATGTGAGACTCTAAGCTGGGATAAAAAGAGGGGAACCAACCAAGAAAGGAGGTTCCCCAGGTGCAGTTTACCACCGTTGGCCGAGAGATATGGCAAGGCGCTAGACAAGCACAGAGGCTGGCCGAGGCCAAAGCAGGCGACCCAGAGGTCAAGGAACGTCTGCGCAAGCTCCGACTGGTCAAAGCCCTGCGTGAAAGTAAAAAGAGCTGGAAGGAGATCCAGGACCTGGTGGGGATCAGCCGGGCCACCTACCACCGCTGGAAAAAAGCCCTAAAAGAAAAGGGCCTGGCCGGACTCAAACCCCGCTCCCGCCGCCCTAAGCACCTGCGCGCAAAGGTCCACTGGACCCCAGGGCTGCTCATTAGAATAGAAACTCTCCGCAAGGAAAACCCCACCTGGGGACGCTGGTCCATCTGGCTTACCCTCCGCAAGGAGGGTTTCCAGGTGAGCGAACGCACGGTGGGGCGCATCCTGGCCTACCTGGAGAAGCACCGACGTGTCGAGAGCGTGGCTAGCTACCTGGCCCGGACTCAAAGAGGGAAGCTAAAGCGAAGGGTAAACCGGCCCTACGCCCGGAGGAAGCCCCGAGGATACGAGGCCAGGGCTCCTGGGGACCTGATCCAGGTGGACACCCTCACCCTGACCCTGGGGCCGGGAACTATAGTCAAGCACTTCTCGGCGATTGACCTCTACAGTCGGTTTGTCCTGGCCGGGGTGCACAGCCGGGCCACGGCTAAGCTGGCGGAGGGGTTTCTGTCCTTGCTTCTAGCCAGGACCCCTTTTCCCATCCGGGCCATCCAGGTGGATGGGGGCAGCGAGTTCATGGCCGAGTTTGAGGAGGCCTGCTGTGCTCTGGGGATTGCCTTGTTTGTGCTGCCGCCGAGGAGTCCTAAACTCAATGGTCACGTGGAGCGGGTGCAACGGACCTTTAGGGAGGAGCTCTATACCCGGCCTCTGCCCCCCCGGCTCAGCGAGCTACAGGCAGAGCTGGATGCCTACCTGGACCACTACAACCGCCGAAGGCCTCACATGGCCCTGGGGGGTCTTGCTCCCTTGGAGTATTTAGCTA
>NZ_AUIR01000017.1:0-6074 GCF_000423805.1 Thalassobaculum salexigens DSM 19539 | reverse complement strand
GGAGAGCTGATCCGACAGGGCACTGAACCGGTCCCAATCGCTCCAGATCGCCGGCAGCGCCTCCGACGGGTGGTCGAGGCTGTCCTTGGGAAAGAGCCTGGTCAGCGCCTCGCCGCCATGGCTTTCGATGGTGGCGGCCAGCGACCGGACCCGTTCGGCACCGTAATCCTGCTGACCCCGCATCATCGCGGTCAGTTCCTTCATGGCGTCGCCGAGCGCTTCCATGGATTCCATGCGCTCCTTCACCACGCCGGTGGCGCCGCCATGGGCGATCGCGGTGGTTGCACCGGCTCCGATCGCAGCCGCCATCGCGACCGCGGCAATCATCTTGCGTTTCATCGTCAAACTCCGTTCGTCGTCGGATCGTTACAGGATCAGTCAGTCTGAAAACGAAGATCGAGGATCGGAGGGGGATTGGGCGGCGCCCGGGCGACGTCAAGAACCGGCCGTCTGACAAGCGGGCGACCGACCTTCGCCGGCTCCCTTACCTGGTCGGTACCGCTCTGAGCAGGCACATCGAGGCCGGCAAGCGAACAGCCGATCCCCAGACCTGCAAAAAACAACGGGTTGGGATCCGACGGCTGCTCCGCTTCGAGCGTACTTCCGGTTCGCAGCTCACCAACTGCCAAGTACACCGGGGAGAGTGCAACTGCCGGAGCCTGATGCGCCATACCCTGTGCGGGTGCGATAAGGCCAAGGATCAGAAGCATGATCAGGAATAGGCAGGCTTTCGCGGACAACCCTTCCCGCGCTTCCTCCTTGCTTCCACCCCCGATCTCACCCATCAAAAGATCCCGTTGGCCCTTTGCAGCTCGCGAACGTAGCGCACAATCATATCGACGTCCTGCTCAGAGACCCCTTCAACCGCTGGCATGTTCCCGAAGCGCCAGTGATGTGCCTGAACGCCCATTAATGTGGCACGATAGAACGCCGGATCGCCGTGGTGGCTTGGCTCATAGATGGGGTGAATCAGCGGCGGTCCCACCTCGGACCCGGCCGCATTGGCGCCATGGCAGCTTGAGCAGTTGACATTGAACAGAATCTCTCCGGCACGGCCGTTGGGAGAAAACTCCGGAACGCTAACCTCAACTATCGGTCCGCCTCGCCCTGCCGCCTGGCCGCCCATACTGTGCGGTCCATACATCCACCATCCGCCTAGGGCCTGTCCCCATAAACGGGTTTCGTTGAATGATGAGATTTGATTCAACCTTCTGAGAAGGAGGTTGGTATGCGCCGTCACGAGTTGAGCGATAAGGAATGGTCGATCATTAAGCCGCTGCTGCCGCGCAAGAGCCGCGGGGTGAAGCGTGTGGATGACCGCCGGGTGATCAACGGGATCCTGTGGCGGTTCCGCACCGGGTCGTCGTGGCGCGATGTACCGGAGCGCTATGGACCGCGCACGACGCTCTACAACCGGTTTTGCCGTTGGCGGGCCTCGGGTGTGTGGGACCGGCTCTTGGAGGCGGTCTCAGAGGCTTACGACGGCGACATCGTGATTGATCGACAGCTCGTGTGTCCGCGTCCACCAGCATGGTGCCGGCGCGAAAAAGGGGGATCTGGCGATCCGTGCATGGGACAGTCCCGAGGCGGGCTGACGACGAAGATCCACGCCGTTGTCGATGCCGAGGGCCGGCCTGTTCGCCTGGCGTTGACCGCCGGCAAGGCGGGAGACGCCCCCATGGCGGCGGGGCTGTTGGAAACAGTGATGCCGGGTGCCACCGTGCTCGCCGACAAGGCCTACGACACCGACGGTATCCGATCCTTCGTGGCCGCCCGCGGCGGATGGGCGAACATACCACCGCGCATCACCCGAAAAGACACCTTCGCCTTCAGCCGCTGGGTCTACCGCCAGCGCAACCGCGTCGAGCGCTTCTTCAATCGCCTCAAACAGATGCGCGGCATCGCCACCCGATACGACCGGCGCGCCGACAACTATCTCGCCGCCGTCAAACTCGCCGCGACACGCATCTGGATCAAAGCGTTATGAGTCCGCTTCCTAGACCC
Organism: Thalassobaculum salexigens DSM 19539; assembly: GCF_000423805.1. NCBI lineage: Bacteria > Pseudomonadati > Pseudomonadota > Alphaproteobacteria > Rhodospirillales > Thalassobaculaceae > Thalassobaculum > Thalassobaculum salexigens. The sequence goes on along the minus strand of NZ_AUIR01000017.1, from coordinate 4,070 downwards.
ACAAGAGCAATTGCCAGAACGCCGGCAATGACTGACAACCGTTTCATTGTAGCGTCCCCGATTTCGTTCCGGCCAGATCGTCTAGGATCGGGCAGTCTGGTCGATCGTCGCCATGGCAGCGGTGTACGAGTTCGGTCAGCGTGGCATGCATCGCCTGTAGATATCCGATCTTCCGGTCGATGCTGGCGAGGTGATCTTCGGCAACCTGCTTGACGTCCGCACTCGCCCGAGCGCGATCAGGGCACGGCAGTCCTCGATGGTGAAGCCGAGCGAGCGGGCGCGCGCCAGGAATGTCAGCTTGTGTACGTCGCTTTCGTCGAACGCACGGTATCCGTTGGTGCCGTGGGCGGGCCGGACCAGGCCCACGTCCTCATAGTACCGAATCGTCTTGGCAGGGAGGCCGCTCAGAGCGGCGACGTCGCTGATGTTCATGGCCGTCCTTCGATAAATACTGTGTCGGGCTCCAAGCCGCTATTCGAGCGCCTTCCGTCGCGTCTCGAACTCCGCCTGATCGATCTCACCCCTGGCGAAGCGCTCCCGCAGGATGGAGAGCGAACGATCGCCAGAACGACCGTCACCGGATGCCGGATGCCAGCCGAGAAATCGCGCGATGAGGAGAACCGCGCCAACCAGGAAGGCGATGAAGATGAGCATCATGACCGGTCCCATGAACCAGCCTCCCCAACTCATCATCGGGTGGTAGCCGTACTCGCTGTAGTTCGGTTCGGCGATCACCGAGCCTCCAGACAGGAAAGCGATCACGATCACGACAGTAGCGACTATCTTGATCATTGTCTGATCCTCCACTTCAAGTAGGGCCATAATCAAACTATGCACCCTCCGGCAACTGGAAGGTCAAGCGCGTCGATGTGATGAGATGCCGCTTGACCTTCCAGTGAGAGGAAACCTCATGGTCAGTCTGTCAATCTGGCGAGGTAACCATGAACTCCCATACCAAGACTGATGCCCACGTGATCGTGCGCGACCCGGTCTGCGGCATGACGGTCGATCCCGACGCCGGCAAGCCCCGGCGCGAGCATGCTGGCCACACCTACCACTTCTGCTCCGGACGCTGTCGGGAGAGGTTCGCTGCGGCCCCGGAAGATTACATCACGGCGGAGGATCCAGTTTGCGGCATGAGCGTCGACCGCGCCTCGGCGCAGCACATGGCCAAGCACGCCGGAGAGCGGTTCTACTTCTGCTCCGAGCGATGCCAGACCTGCTTCGAGGCCGAACCAGATGCCTTCCTCGGGAACCATTCCGCGCCGGGACCGATGCCGGAGGGGACGCTCTACACCTGTCCTATGGATCCCGAGATCGTCCAGGATCATCCCGGCGACTGCCCGATCTGCGGCATGGCGCTCGAGCCGATGACGCCGACCACCGATGCCGGTCCCAACCCCGAGCTGATAGATTTCCGCCGCCGCCTCTGGATCGGCGGACCTCTGGCGGCCGGAGTGTTCGTTCTGGAGATGGGAGATCACCTAGGACTGCCTCTCGCCGAGGAGCTTGGGCCGACACTGCATATCTGGCTGCAGTTCCTGCTGGCGACACCGGTCGTGGTCTGGATCGCGTTTCCGTTCTTCAAGCGCGGCTGGTCATCGATCGTGAACCGAAGCCCGAACATGTGGACCCTGATCGCCCTTGGCACCGGTGCTGCATATCTGTTCAGTCTTGTCGGCATGCTGTTTCCCGGCGTTTTCCCAGCGTCGTTGTTGAACCAGCACGGGCAGGCGCCGGTGTATTTTGAGGCGGCGGCGGTGATCCTGATCCTGGTGCTGGTCGGGCAGGTCATGGAGCTATCGGCCCGGGAGCGAACCGGCGATGCGATCCGCGCCTTGCTCAACCTAGCCCCGAAGACGGCGCGGCGGATCACTGACGACGGCGAGTCCGATGTTCCCTTGGAGGAGGTCCGCCAGGGCGATCGGCTGCGCGTGCGTCCTGGTGAAAGCGTCCCAGTCGACGGTGTGCTGCTTGAGGGCAGGTCCGCCGTGGATGAGAGCATGATCACTGGTGAGCCGGTCCCGGTCGAAAAGGCAGAAGGCGACGGCGTCACGGGCGGCACGCTGAACAAGTCCGGCAGCTTCATCATGACGGCAGAGAAGGTCGGCGCCGACACCGTGCTGTCGCGCATCGTCGATATGGTGGCAAAGGCGCAGCGCAGCCGGGCGCCGATCCAGGCGTTGGCCGACAGGGTCGCGGGATATTTCGTGCCTGCGGTCGTGCTAATCGCCCTCGCCGCGATGGCGTCCTGGCTGATCTTTGGGCCGAGCCCGGCGTTGTCCTACGCGGTCGTGGCCGCAGTCAGCGTGCTGATCATTGCTTGTCCCTGCGCGCTTGGCCTGGCGACTCCGATGTCGATCATGGTCGCGACCGGGCGCGGAGCCCAGGCCGGCGTACTGATCCGCGACGCCGAAGCCCTGGAGCGCTTCGCAAAAGTGGACGTGCTGATCGTCGACAAGACCGGGACACTAACAGAAGGCCGGCCGACGCTGACCGACGTCATTGCCGCCAACGACGTGGTGGAGAGCGATCTTTTGTCCCTCGTTGCCTCCCTTGAGCGGGGCTCCGAGCACCCGCTTGCCGAGGCGATTGTCGACGGTGCCGAAAAACGGGGTGCGGCGCTGTCAGACACCGCAGACTTCGAGGCCGTGACCGGCAAGGGTGTGCGCGGTACGGTGTCGGGCAAGGCCATTGCCCTCGGTAATGCGGCGATGATGCGCGATGTTGGCGCTGATCCGGAGGCGTTCGCGGAAACTGCAACGTCGCTTCAGGAGCAGGGCAAGACCGCCATGTTTGTTGCGGTCGACGGCCTAGCTGCGGGTCTGATAGCCGTCGCGGACCGGGTTAAGGAGACTACACCTTCGGCGATCCGTGCGCTGCATGAGGCCGGCCTGCGGATTGTCATGGCCACCGGCGACAGCCGACGAACCGCCGATGCGGTGGCCCGTGATCTCGGCATCGACGATGTGCGGGCCGAGGTCAGCCCGGAGGACAAGGGCACTTTGGTTGAGGAACTTCGCGCCCAGGGGCTTAAAGTCGCCATGGCCGGCGATGGGGTCAATGACGCCCCGGCCCTGGCGGCCGCCGATGTCGGTATCGCCATGGGAACAGGTGCGGATGTCGCCGTCGAAAGCGCCGGCGTGACCCTGGTGAAGGGCGACCTCATGGGGATTGTTCGCGCCCGGCGGCTGGCTCAGGCGACGATGGGCAACATCCGTCAGAACCTGTTCTTCGCATTCGTTTACAATGCGGCAGGCGTGCCGATCGCAGCGGGCGTCCTCTACCCAATGTTTGGCATCCTCCTGTCGCCGATTGTCGCCGCGGCGGCCATGAGCCTGTCCTCGGTGTCAGTGATCGGCAACGCCCTGAGGCTCCGCACACTCAAACTCGGAGGTTAAAATGTGCTCCCTGAGGCGCTGTCACACCTTCTGGAGGGCAGAGCGTCAAAAAGTACGCTAAACAACGTTCTAATGACTGCAATCTGGGCCCGTAGGCAAAGTGTATTCGTTCGCCGGCCTGTGGCCAGCGCCTGGAAGACCTTGGCGGGTGTGCCGCGAGCTCCTGATCGACGACGATTGATCACGCTCTCATCCGCGGGTTGGAAACCGCACTTCCCGTCTCCGTCGTTGGGCCTGCCTCTCTCTAAGCACGGGCGCCGGATGATCCTGCCCCAACGTATACCGAGGATTGCCCATCGGGGTTTCCGTACCATTTTCCCCGGTACTTTGGGGGAATCCGGTACGGAAACCCCTGAACAGTCGATCCGAGGGATCGCCGTCGGGCGGAAGAACTACCTCTTCATGGGCTCCGAGGGCGGCGGCAAGGCCGGGGCCATCGCCTACACCCTCATCGAGACCGCCAAGCTAAACGGCGTCGACCCGCAGGCCTGGCTCACCGACGTGCTCGGCCGGATCGCCGAGCACAAGATCAACTGGCTCGATGAGTTGTTGCCCTGGACCTACGCTCAGCACTGCTGAGCGTACCGGCGATCGTCAGACCTGGTCAGATGGGCTTGGCCAGACGCTCACGATCGGGCGTCGCCCCATGACGGTCATTGGAAGCGCTAG
>NZ_AUIR01000016.1:0-19819 GCF_000423805.1 Thalassobaculum salexigens DSM 19539 | reverse complement strand
GGGATGGAGGCGGAGGTGCCGGACCTGCGCGAACCGCCGCTCCTGACCATGGCGGATATGGGCATGGCCCATGGCGAGCACGGGTCCATGGATCAGGGCGCGATGGGCCAGGGCGCGATGGATCATGGCTCAAATCAGCCGACGCACACCATGCCCGACAGCAGGGTCATGCAAGGCATGAACCATGGCACGATGGACCATAGCGCTATGGGACATGGAACCATGGGCCAAAGTTCGGGACAGCCGACGCACATCATGTCCGACGGCTCGGTCATGCAGGGTATGGACCACGGGACCATGGCGGCGGCACCGGCCGATCCGTTCTACGCCCCCGGCAGCGGTCTCACCCCCCAGGCGGCGGATGGCGGCAAGTTCCTGTCCTATGCCGACCTGAAGGCGCAGAAGCCACTCTACGAGCACCGCGACGCGACCCGAGAGATTGAGCTGCGCCTGACCGGCAACATGGAGCGCTACATCTGGTCAATCAACGGCGTGAAATTCTCTGACGCCGAGCCGATCCGGCTGCAGTACGGCGAGCGGGTTCGCTTCAAGTTCGTCAACGAGACGATGATGACCCATCCGATGCACCTGCACGGAATGTGGTCGATCCTCGATGTCGGACAGGGCAAGTGGAACCCGATCAAGCATGTGGTCAGCGTCGCGCCCGGCACGACGGTGTTCATGGAGACGGAGGTCGACGCGCCCGGTCAGTGGGCCTTCCACTGCCATCTCTCCTATCACGCCGACAGCGGCATGTTCCGCAAGGTCGTCGTGGAAGGTGGGCCGGTCGGCAAGAGCGCCGACCTCGACACCACCTCGAACCACACCACCGGAGGCTAACACCATGCGCAGAAATATCCTTGTAACCGCGGCGTTGGTTCCGGCGCTCCTCTGGACGGTCCCGGCCTCGGCCGAACCTCTGATCTACGGCCTGCAGGTCGAACAGGCCGAGCGCCGGTTCGACGACGGGTCGGACCTCTATGCCTGGGATTTCGACGCCCTGGTGGGGACCGACGAGCTAAAAGTCGTCTGGCGCAGCGAGGCGGAGTACCTCACCGAAGGCAAACAGTTTGAAACCCTAGAGAACCAGCTTCGTCTTCAGAAGCCGATCTCCACCTTCTTCGATGCGGTGGTCGGCGTCCGGCTGGATACGCCTCGCGGCGAGGATCGCGCCTACGGTGTGGTCGGGGTGAAGGGCCTGGCTCCGCAATGGTTCGAGATCGATGCCGATCTCTATGTCGGAGAGACCTCCTTCGTGCGGATCGAGGCCGAGTACGAGGGGCTTATAACCAACCGAATCATACTGACGCCAAGCGTCGAGTTGGATACCCCGCTGGGGGACGACGCGGAACTTGGGGTCGGCGCCTTTGCGCCGAAACTCGAGCTCGGTGCCCGCCTCAGCTACGATCTTCTGGACCGTGCGGTCTCGCCATATATCGGCGTCCATTACGAGCGCCGGTTCGGTGAGACAGCCGATCTCGCCCGGGCGGAGGGCGAGGCGAGGGACAACCTGTTCTTCGTAGTCGGCACGAAGATGCTGTTCTGACCCGCTGACGCGCCATCCGACCAAGTCCGGTGATCGGGCAACATCGTCGTGGCGCCCGATCACCGCCCCCAGCCGTACCGAGCGGACACACTGGTCTTCACGGTTCGGCTGGTCCTAGCGCCCGCTTGGTACGAGTTCGGCTACTCGTTCTCCGGTGTCAGCGGGCACATGAGCAAGGTGAGGATCCATGCTTGCAATAGATGTCATGACGGACCGCGTGGTGACGGTCTCCCCCGGAACCACCGTCGAAGAAATCGCTCAAACCCTGCTCAACAACCGGATCAGTGCAGTTCCGGTTGTTGACCCCCACAATCGCTTGGCCGGGTTGGTCAGCGAAGGCGACCTGATGAGGCGACTGCAGAATGAAGGTGACCGTAGAGGTTCCTGGTGGCTTGAGGCATTCACAGGGTCAAGCACAGCTGCCGCAGATTTCGTGAAGGTGCACGGCACAAAGGCCGAGGACATCATGACCCGGGATGTCGTCACTGTTGCGCCAACGACGCCGGTGCACGAGATCGCGAAGACTCTGGAGACCCGCCGGATCAAGCGTGTGCCGGTGGTCGAGGACGGCCGGGTATTGGGTATCGTCAGCCGCGCCAATCTCCTGCACGGGCTGGCTTCAGCAGAGAAGATGTCCGCTCCCAGTGGCGACGACCGTGCGCTTCGCGTGGCCGTTGTCAACGCGATCCGCGCGACCCCAGGGGTAGACCCATCCCTGCTGAACGTCACCGTTAGGGACGCGGTCGTGACGGTCTGGGGTGTGACTGACACAGACGACGAGAGCCGTGCGGTGAAGGTCGCGGTCGAAGAAACCCCGGGCGTGTCGGAAGTCCACCTGCAACTGGGGCATGTTCCAGCCTGGGCCTGGGGACTCTAACCAACCGGCTACCGTATCAGCCGTTCGGGCGGCAACACCCGAACGGCCTGGACCTATACAGAACAACGGGGACGACATGGCCTCCAGCACTTACCAGAAGAACAGCATCACGCTGATCGACGGCATCTCGATGGGAACTGGCGTGATGATCGGCGCCGGGATCTTTGCCCTCACCGGGCAGATCGCAGATCTGGCGGGTCCGTGGTTTCCGCTGTCATTCGTTGCCGGTGCGCTGGTGACCGGGTTCAGCGCTTACACCTACGTGAAGATGTCGAACGCGTATCCTTCGGCCGGTGGCATCGGGATGATCCTCCAGAAAGCCTACGGCCCTGGCGGGATTGCGGCCGGCGCGGCGGTTCTCATGGCGCTGTCCATGGTCATCAACGAAAGCCTAGTCGCGCGAACCTTCGGGACCTACGTGCTTCGGCCTTTCGACATTGGCACTGACAGCCCGCTCGTGCCGGTTCTGGGGGTCGGCCTCATCGTCTTCGCCTATCTGGTTAACATCTCCGGAAACCGGTCCGTCGGCCTCGTGTCGCTGATCATGGCGGCCTTGAAGATCGGGGGGATCGCGTTCTTCGGGGCGGCGGCGCTTTGGGCCGGGGGCTTCTCCTTCGAACCACGAGCCAAAGCCGACGACCTGCCGTTGACGGGCTTCGTGGCGTCGATGGCGCTCTCAATTCTGGCGTTCAAGGGCTTCACGACGATCACCAACAGCGGCGCTGAGATGGTAGATCCGCATCGCAATGTCGGCCGCGCGATCACAGTATCGATCCTTGTCTGCGTTGTCGTCTACCTACTCGTCGCCTTCGCGGTCGGCTCCAGTCTTTCGCTCGACGAGATCGTCGCTGCAAAGGATTACGCTCTCGCGGAGGCGGCGCAACCGACTCTCGGGTTATACGGCTTCTATTTTACGGTCGCCCTCGCCGTTCTGGCGACCGCGTCCGGTCTGCTTGCCAGCATCTTCGCGGTGTCGCGGATGCTCGCCATGCTGACCGACATGAAGATGATACCACACAGCCATTTCGGCATGCCTGGTGGGATCCGCGACCATACCCTGGTCTATACCGTGGTCGCCGCAGCGGTGCTCACTGTTTTTTTCGACCTCAGTCGTATCGCCTCACTCGGCGCTTTTTTCTACTTGGTCATGGACATCGCGATCCATGTTGGCGTGTACCGGTGGCTGAAGCACGAGATCGGCGCGCAGGGCTGGGTGATGCTCATTGCGATCCTATTGGACGTCTTAGTTCTCGGCGCGTTCGCGGTGATGAAATGGCAGTCGGATCCGGTCATCGTCGTCATTGCGGTTGTCGCCATGGTCTGTGTCTTCGCCTTTCAGCGGATCTATCTCCGCCGATGGCTGGGCGAGGGCGACAACGGCCATGATGCGGGGCACGGATGAAACGTTTCGCACTAGATCGACTCCCGGAGCTACGGGCATCGGAAATGCAAGCCGACCTACTCTCGGCATTCGTTCGGGTCGGTATCCTCGTGGTCCTTGTGGCGACAGTTGCACTGTCCGCGACTGATGGTGGGATCCACCAGGGGGCGGTGATCGATATCGGTCTGTACGGCTTAGCCACAGGGGCGAGCCTGATTCTGGCCTGGCGCAGGTTGTATCACCCGATCCTGCCCTTCGCGTTTGCTACATTCGACGTGGTCCTGATCGTGACCCACATGCACATCATGGCAAACACGATGGGACTGAGTGCGGAGATGGTCTCCGTGCCTGCCTCCACGCTGATGTTCGTGGTCCTGATCCATGCGTCGATGCGCTACCAGCCGGCGCTTATCGCGTACATCGTGGCGCTCTTCTTGATTTCGGTGCTTGTAACATCGTTGCTGCCGTTCCCGGGTATGCCTATGGCGATGCCGCAACGCATGGCTGCAACGGGGCTTCGGCCCATGGGGGAGATCTTCGCATTCGATGTCCTGCCACCGGTGCTGGTCGCGACGGCTGGCACGATCCTGGTACTAGGCGTTTACCGAACCAGGCGGCTACTACTCCGTTCTATCGATCAGGCGGCGCGCAGCGCCCGTCTTTCCCGCTTCTTTTCCCCGCGGATCGCTGAGAGGTTGAGCCGCGACGAACTCAATGGCCTTTCATCCGGCCTGAGACAGCCCGTGGCGGTCCTGTTCGTCGATATTAAGGGCTTCACGTCGATGGCCGAGACCATGTCCCCGGAGGAACTCGGCACGATGTTGTCCGAGTTCAGGGAGCGTGTCACCGAATGCGTTTTCCGCCACGGTGGAACCGTTGACAAGTTCATCGGCGATGCGGTGATGGTTGTTTTCGGCGCACCAATCTCAGGTCCTGATGACGCTAGGGGCGCCGTTGAGTGCGGCGTAGATGTCCTGAAGACGGTGGCAAAGTGGTCAAAGGAGCGAATGAGTTCAGGTGAAGCGGGAATCGAGATCGGCATCGGCGGTCACTACGGCGAAGTGTTTGTAGGCGTCCTGGGAAGCGGGCGGCTGCTCGAATATACCGTCATCGGAGATACGGTGAACGTGGCCGAGCGGCTGGAGCGGCTCAGTCGTGAAACGGATTGTCCCCTCGTCACTTCGCGGACGCTACTGAACGAAGCCGGGATACCGAATGACGGGGCGAGATGGTCTGCACTCGGCGAGCACACGCTTCGTGGTCGAACTACTCCCATAGAAGCGATGGGCCTGATGCGCTGAACGGCCATTGTGAGGGGTCACCTCAAGGTTTGTTCGCCAGACCACGCTTTGTCGGACAAACCATGAACATCCTGCATTGCCGTTTTGATCAACGGCCACCAGTCGCTCCGGTGACCGATTTATGATTCTGCGCGAGGCTTTCCATCCACAACCGACGGGAGGAAGCCATGGCGCGCCGGGGATTGCTGAACGATGCCGAGTGGCGTGAGATATTCGCAGTTCCCCACCATCAGGCGGACCTGATCCGGCACTACACACTGTCGGCAAACGACATCGAAGTGGCCAACGGACGATACGGTGCCTCGAACCGGCTCGGTTTCGCCGTCCAGCTATGCCTGCTCCGGTATCCAGGATTTGGTCTGCGGGTGGACGAGGACGTTCCGGGGGAATTGCTCGCCTACATCGCCCACCAGCTCGGCGTCTCCTCAGCGTCTTTCGATCGCTATGGTCGGCGTTCACAGACCCGGCAGGATCATGGCCGGCAGATTGCCCATCTCCTTGGGCTGAGAGCCTTCATGCGGGATGATGTAGCCTGCCTCATCGAGGTTGCCGGCGCTGCGGCCTGGTCGACCGACAAGGGCCTGCCGATCGCGACTGCGGTCGTGGATGCGCTTCGCGCCGACCGGATTATCTTGCCGAGCCCCGACACGATCGAGCGCATCGGATTGGCTGGGCGAGCCCGTGCCCGCAAACTGTCGGCGGCCCTTCTGGCGAGCGCCCTGGACGAACGGCAGCGGAGCAGCATCGACGTACTGCTGGTGAACGACCCGGTCCTGCGGTCGTCTCCGCTGGCGTGGCTGCGCGACATATCTGAGTCGCCGAGCACCGGCAATCTGACCGATCTGCTCGACCGGCTCGCCTATGTACGAGGTATCGGTCTCGACCCATCGATCAGCGACTTGATTCACGAGCATCGGTTCCGCCAGTTCGTCCGGGAAGGAAGCGTGGCACCGGCGTTCCTGCTTTCGGACTACTCGCAGAACCGCCGCCGCGCGACGCTGTCGGCGGTCACACTCGACCTCGAGACCCGGCTCTCCGACGCGGCGATCGGCATGTTCGACAAGCTTGTCGGCTCGCTGTTCACGCGGGGACGGCGCGGGCAGGAACGCCGCTACCAGGCAACGACGCGGGATGTCGGCCAGCTAATGCGGTTGTTCGGCCGAACCATCGACGCACTCACGGCGGCCCGCGATGGCGACGGCGATCCCGTGGCCCTGGTCGATGAGACCGTCGGCTGGCACCGATTGCTCGCCGCGAGGCCGCAGGTCGAGGCGCTGGCCGAGCTCGCCGGCGAGGACATGCTCGTGGCGGCCGCCGGGAAATACGCCACGCTGCGGCGGTTCGCGCCGGCCTTCCTCGATGCCTTCACGTTCAAGGCAGCCACGGGCGGCAAGACGCTTATCAAGGCGGTAGACCTGCTCCGCGATCTCAACCGGCGCAACCGCCGCCAGGTCCCGGACGACGCCCCCATGCCGTTCCGCGGCAGGCGGTGGAAGCAGTTGGTCCGGGAGGGTGGAACGATCAACCGCCGCCTGTACGAGACCGCCGTTCTGGCCACCCTGCGCGATGGCCTTCGATCCGGCGATGTCTGGGTCGATGGGACGCGAAATTATCGCCAGTTCGACGCCTACCTCCTGTCCAAGCAGGAAGCCGCAGCGGCAGCCGCCGACCTGCCCGTCGATACCGACGTCTCCCGGTACCTGCAGGGTCGGGCGGAGGAACTCGATCTGCGGCTGTCTCGACTGGCCCGTCTGCTGCGCACCGGGAGGCTCGAGGGCGTCTCGCTGGTGCGTGGTAAGCTCCGGATCACGCCGCTGACGGCGAACACACCACCGGAGGCCAACGCGCTCGATCGCAGACTCGACGGGCTGCTGCCGCGCGTACGCATCACCGAGCTGCTGCGCGACGTCGCGCAGCGCACCGGCTTCGTGTCGTGCTTCAGGGATCTGCGTTCCGGCAAGGAGCACGACAATTCCAACGCGGTGCTCGCCGCGATCCTCGCTGACGCCACCAATCTCGGCCAGGAGCGGATGGCGAACGCCAGCCAGGGTGTGAGCTACGCGCAACTGGCCTGGACGCACAACTGGTACCTGTCCGACGAGAACTATCGTGCGGCACTGGCCCGGATCATCGACGCTCACCACGCTCAACCCTTTGCTCGGTACTGGGGCGACGGATCTGCTTCATCGTCTGACGGCCAGTTCTTCCGGGCCGGTCGGGTACGCGGCGGCGCCAGCGAAGTGAACGCCAAGTACGGTGCCGAGCCAGGGATCAAGATCTACACCCACCTGTCAGATCATTTCGCGTCGTTCCATTCACGGATCGTCTCGGCGACCGCCAACGAAGCACCCTATGTGCTGGATGGCCTGCTCTTGCACGGCAGCGGCTTGCTTCCGCGCGAGCACTACACCGACACCGGTGGGGCGACCGACCATGTCTTCGCCCTGTTCCACCTGCTCGGGTATCGCTTCGTCCCGCGCTTGCGCGATCTTGCCGACAAGCGTCTCGGCACCATCAAACCGTCGGCGGCGTACAAGGGGATCGAACCGATCCTCGGACGACCGATCCGCACCGACGTCATCGCCGAAAGCTGGGATGGCATCCTTCAGCTCGCCGCCTCCATCCGGTCTGGTGTCGTTGCTCCGTCGACCATGCTCCAGAAGCTCTCGGCCTACAAACGGCAGAACCGCCTTGACCTCGCCCTCGCCGAGGTCGGCCGCCTCGAGCGGACACTGTTCTCGATCGACTGGTTGGAGAGCCGGAGCCTGCGGCGTCGCTGCCAATCCGGGTTGAACAAGGGTGAGGCACGTCATGCCCTGGCGCAGGTGTTGATACCGGAGTGAATCTCCCCAGAACCGCCGTTTGAAAATTCCCCAGTTGGCGTGTCGCCGGTCATCCGGGGCGCGCCCCGGATGACCGGCGGCGGCGAGTTGCCGATGCTCCTCTCGGTCGGCGAGAGGAGTTCGGCGGTGATCAAACTGGGAGAGATGCTCATGATCTTGGAACTGCATCGGCAGGGGCTGTCTATATCGGCGATCGCACGGGAGAGCGGGTTCGACCGCAAGACCGTTCGTCGCTACATCGAGCGCGGCCTGGAGCCACCGAGCTATGGCCCACGCAGGCCACGGTCACGTCTGCTGGATCCGTACACCCCCTATCTGCGCGAACGCGTGATGACGTGGCCTGGCCTGACCGGCGCCCGGCTGCTGCGAGAATTGCGGGACCTCGGCTATAGCGGCGGCTATACGGCGGTGACGGATTATCTGCGTGATATCCGTCCCGCGCCGACACCGGGTTATGAGATCCGCTTCGAGACACCTCCCGGTCAGCAAGGACAGGTCGACTTTGCTCAGTTCCAGGTGGTGTTCACCGATGAGCCGGAACAGCCGCGGATCGTGTGGCTGTTCTCGCTGGTCCTGGGGCATAGCCGCCTGATCTGGGCACGGTTCGTCGCCCATCAGGACCTAGCGACAGTGCTGCGCTGCCACGTCGCCGCCTTCGACGCGATCGGCGGCGTGCCACGCGAGCTTCTCTACGACCGCATGAAGACGGCGGTGATCGGCGAAGCTGCTGACGGGGAGCCGCGCGGCATCGTCTACAACAGGGCCCTTGTGGATCTGGCCCGCCACTATGGCTTCCACCCGCGCGCGTGCCAGCCCTACCGGGCCAAGACCAAGGGCAAGGTCGAGCGGCCGTTCCGATACATCCGCGAGGACTTCTTCTTGGCCCGTTCGTTCCGCAACCTGGACGATCTGAACGAGCAGCTGCGGCGCTGGCTGGACAGTGTCGCCAATCCCAGGGTGCATGCCACAACCCGGCGGGTCGTGAACGAGGCGTTCGCCGAGGAGAAGCCGCACCTGCTGGTTCTGCCTCTGGCGCCGTTCCGCTCCGTACTACGTCTGGAGCGACGGATCTCCCGGGAAGGGATGGTAAGCGTCGGTGGCAACTTCTACAGCGTTCCGGATGCCACCCGGCGGCGCACGGTCGAGGTGCACACGCTCGCCCAGGAGATCAGGATCTTCGAGGACGGCACGTTGATCGCGACCCATCCGGTCCTGGAAGGCCGCCACCAGCGCCGGGTGGCTCCTGGACACCGAAAAGGAGGGGGCTCCACAGGACGAAGACGTGGAGCCGACGGAGATGTGGTCGTCAGCCGAACCGGCGACGTGGTCGCTCAGCGCTCCCTGGAGTTCTACGACGCTGTCGCTCGCCGTCTTGCCCGGGAGTGCCGGTCATGAGCGCTCCAGGTGATCTGACCCCGTCGACCCTGGAGCGGATCCGCCACGATCTGGTCGGTCTGAAAATGCCACGCGCCCTGGAAGCCCTCGATCAGGTCGTGCGCCGCCTCGAGCACGGGGAGATCGGTGCTCTGGAGGCCATCGACATGCTGCTCGCCGAGGAACTGACCCTGCGCGAGAACAGCCGCATCAAGACGGCCCTGCGCATGGGCCGACTGGCGACCATCAAGACGCTCTCAGGGTTCGACTTCTCCTTCCAGCCGTCGCTCGACCGCGATCGTATCCTCACCCTCGCACAACTCGGCTTTATCGGTCGCTGCGAGGTCGTCCACTTCCTCGGCCCGCCCGGCACCGGCAAGAGCCATCTGGCCATCGCCCTCGGCGTCGAGGCGGTGAAGGCAGGGCGCAGTGTCTACTTTTGCACACTCGCCGACCTGCTCGGGCAACTCGCCCGCGCCGAGCGCGAGGGACGGCTGACGGAACGCATACGCTTCTTCTGTCGACCGGCTCTGCTGATCGTTGACGAGATCGGCTACCTGCCCGTCGTTCCTGGGGGTGGCAACCTGTTCTTCCAGCTGGTCAACGCCCGATACGAGCGTGGTGCGATGGTCCTGACCTCCAACCGCGGCTTTGCCGAATGGGGCGAGGTGTTCGGAGACCCGGTCGTCGCCACCGCACTCCTCGACCGCCTGCTGCATCATGCTCTGGTCATCCAGATCGAAGGCTCCAGCTACCGGTTGCGCCAGCACGCCGACCTCATGCCCGAGCACGTCCGCTCCAAGGCTACCATCACACCGCCGACCCCAGCACCGCTACGACGGCCAAGGGGACGGCCGCCCAAAAACGACCACATCACCGCGACAACCTGACCGGCGAAACTGGGGAAATTTACTTCGGCGCTTCTGGGGAAATTACGGGCGGCATTGACAGCAGGCCGTCTACGCGCACCGGCAGGGCCGTTTTGCCGACCGGACCTTGGAGAACCAGGAGCACCGTGCCTCGGGCCTGAACCTGGTGATCGCGGCGATCGCCTATTGGAACACGATGTACCTCGAGCGGGCGGCTGAGCATCTTCGAGCCCGCGGCGACGCCATCAACGAGTCTCTGCTGGCGCACATCTCACCGATGGGCTGGTCCCACATCGGCCTGACCGGCGATTATCTCTGGGAGCAATCGGACCTGCTGGCCCCTGGCTGCTACCGCGCTCTGACCGATCCTGGAGCACGGCTACGATCCATAGCATAATCGGTGTTCACGATTTGTCCGACAAAACGTGGTCTGGCGAACAAACCTTGAGGTGCTCCCCACTTGATGGAAAAGATCGAAGCGGCGGGGGCCGGCTTCCGGTCGCTGACCGAAGCGATCGACACGACGACACCGGCAGGCCGCATGATGATGCAGATGGTCGGCTCATTCGCCGAGTTCGAGCGCGCCATGATCCGCGAGCGGACTAGCGCAGGGCTAGCGCAGGCGCGGTTGGAAGGGCGGCTCGGTGGTCGGCGGCGCAAACTTGACGATAAGAAACGGCGTGAGATCGCCGAATCCGTTGTTGCGGGGCGCAAGTCCGGCGCCGAGATGGCGCGGCTCTATGACGTGAGCGAGCCAACCGTCTCAAGAATCGTTGCCGAATATCGTCAGCGGGAAGCCCATGAGGCCTTGGCATGACTTGGATCCGATGACCTCCATGGGGTGGAAAGCGGAAAGGCCGCTTTCAGCAGCCAACCCTTCCAAGCGGAAGATGTCGAACGACCTACCAATTGCAGTCGATCAAGACATGGATCGTCGGCAAAGCTGCATGGACCTCCGATCATTTCGGCGACAGGGTTTCAATGATCCGGCAATCGTCGACGATGCCGCACTCGCACTGGTCGATCATTCTGTCGAGTTCGGCCTTGAGCGCCATGAGATCAGTGATCTTCTTTTCGACCTCTGCACGATGTTCGCTAGCGATGGCATCAACTGCTGCGCAGGATTGTCCGCGATTGTCGGATAGCGTGAGAAGCGCTCTGATCTGGTCGAGCGAGAAGCCCAGGTCACGTGCCCGGCGGATAAAGCTCAGCCGGTTCAGATGGTCTGGCTCGTACGCCCGATAATTGCCTTCGGTACGCGAGGGCTCGGGCAGTAGACCGTTCTTCTCGTAAAAGCGGATCGTTTCGACCTTGGTACCGGTTTGCCTTGCAAGATGACCGATCGTCAGAATTGAAGAGTTCATTTTATGACCCTATAGCGTATAAAGGGTCATGTAGGTTCTATTTGGACGTTTGTCGATCTCGATGGCTCGCCTAGTGCGCCGCTCTGGCGCTCTCCACCTCTTCACGCACCAGGTCGTGGAGTTGCTGCGGTCCGAAGGAT
This sequence comes from Thalassobaculum salexigens DSM 19539, assembly GCF_000423805.1. Lineage (NCBI taxonomy): Bacteria > Pseudomonadati > Pseudomonadota > Alphaproteobacteria > Rhodospirillales > Thalassobaculaceae > Thalassobaculum > Thalassobaculum salexigens. Next base: position 8,124 of record NZ_AUIR01000016.1, on the reverse strand, counting down.
TCCAGCGGCCTGCCATTCACGAAAAAGGTCGGTGTCTGGCGCACATTATTGCTCTGAACATCGGCCATATCCTGCTCAAGAACGGCGTCAATCTCGGCCGAGGACATCTCACGCCGTGCCTGCTCAACATCCAACCCAGCCGCCGCCACGATTTCCCAGGCTTTCTCGAGATCGGGTGCACCATGCACGGCCCATTCCGGCTGTCGCGCCAGCAGGGCTTCCAGTATCGGTTCGTATCTGTCCTGAAGACGGGCTGTTTCCAGAATCCTGACGGCTTCGTCAGATCCGTCATGGAAGGGCGCGTATCGGATGACCAGGCGCGTCTCGGCAGGGAAATTCGCCATGATCTGCTTAACGGCTGGATAGAAAGCTCGGCACGCCTCGCAGGACGGATCAAAGAATTCCACGATCGTCACCGGCGCATCCGCTGGGCCGATTACGGGTGAATGCGCCCTGACCAACGCATCACCTTGCGCCGGTGCAACGGGCTGTGCCGAGAGGCCGCCGTACCGGTCGTAGATAAAGGCACCGCCTGCAAAGACAATCAGTGCGACAAGGCCAGTGAGAAGTACGATGGACCGTCTGGTCATGTTGAACGTCTCCGGTGCGCGAGAACGAGAAGAAGAGCGATGCTCCCAAAGGCGGCGAGCGATAGGTAAGGGAGCGGCAAAATGCCAAGGACCGTCATCTCGACGCCAGAACATGACGGGCCGTCTTGTGTACAAGGCTCGATGGCTGCTGGAAGGATCCTCGCATAAAGGAGGGAGTGGAATGCAGCGATGGCGGCACCTAGGGCAGCCAGTGGAAGTCCGTACCGGGAAACGCTGGCATCACCTCGAAAGCTAGCGACAGCCAGAATGACCGCCAGCGGAAACATGAAAGCGCGCTGATGCCAGCACAGATTGCACGGCGTCTGTCCCATGACCTCACCAATGAAGAGAGCGCTGAGCGAGGCGGCAAGCGCAATGAGCCATGCCGAGAAGACGAACGCCCAGGTATTTGCAGTCGTGCCCGCCCCGGTGGTCATAGCACTCCCTTTCGCCATCGTTTCGCTTCGCTCCATTTACCTTTGCATTCAACTATTTCTGCACCCTGTACCCACTACAGGGTCAAGGCTCCTTAATGAAGTTGTACCGCGAATTTGCACGTGGATCGCAGCGCGAAATCAAATAAACGAAGTCCACTCTTGACCCTATAGTTGCTACAGGGTCTATCTGCGGTGTCACATTAAACCATCGAGGTGACACCATGGCGGCAGCGAGCCCTTACAGACTGCGTATAGAAGGCATGGACTGCGCCTCGTGCGCATTGAAAATCGAGACGGCGATGCAACGCCTGCCGGGCGTTAGCGACATCAATGTCAGCTACGCCAACGAGACGCTAGCATTGCAACTCGATGAAGACCGGACGGCCCTCGGCACTATTGAGCAAAAGATCCGAGCGCTCGGGTACACGCCAGTGATCGAGCAGGCTGAGACGAAGGGGGGGCCGCCTCGGAAGCGCATCACAGAGGCGTGGTGGAAAGGCAGCAAGGGTCGGCTTGTACTGCTGACCGGCGCACTGTTCATGCTTGCCTTCGCCATTGCGCGTATCCTGCCGGATTGGGAGCAATGGCTCTATTCAGGTGCGGCCCTGATCAGCGTTATCCCGTTCGCGCGGCGGGCGGTCGCCGGTGCGATGTCCGGCTCACCCTTCACCATCGAGACGTTGATGACGGTCGCGGCACTCGGCGCGGTCGCCATCGGCGAGGCCGAAGAAGCTGCTGTCGTGATCTTCCTGTTCGCAGTGGGCGAGCTGCTTGAAACCGTGGCGGCAGGCCGTGCGCGGGCAGGCATTGAAGCGCTGATCGATCTCGTGCCCCGGGTCGCGTTCCGCGAGCGTGATGGTGTCATTGAGCAGGTCGCTGCCGAAGAGTTGGCTATTGGTGATGTCGTCGTTGTTCGGCCTGGGGACCGTGTGCCGTCTGACGGCACGGTGATTGATGGTGCATCTGAGGTCGATGAGGCGCCCGTGACAGGCGAATCCATGCCCGTGCTTAAAGAAGCCGGCGCAAACGTCTATGCCGGCAGCATCAATGCAAATGGCGAGTTGCGAGTGTCGATCAGTCATGTCGCGGCCGACAATACCATTGCCCGCATCATCCACATGGTCGAGGAAGCTCAGGAATCAAAGGCCCCGACGGCGCGTATGATCGACCGTTTCAGCCGCTGGTATACGCCTGGCGCTATGGTCGTCGCGGCTCTGATCGTCGTGGTGCCGCCGCTCGCCTTCGGCGGTGACTGGATGACATGGGTATATCGGGGTCTTGCGACGTTGCTGATTGCTTGCCCCTGCGCGCTCGTGATTTCCACGCCGGCGGCTATTGCCTCGGGTCTTGCCGCCGGCGCGCGTCAGGGATTGCTGATTAAGGGGGGCGCGGCACTGGAAATACTCGGTAAGGTCGTAACTGTTGCCTTCGACAAGACAGGAACGCTGACGCGTGGCCATCCCCAGGTGACGGACATTGTGCCGATCAATGGGGACGAGAACGCCGTCCTTGCCATTGCAGCGGCCGTCGAGCGCAGCACCAGCCATCCTCTCGGGGTTGCAATCGTGGAGGCGGCAAAAGTGCGGGGGCTCGAACTGCCCGTCACCGTCGGGGGCGGCGTTGCCACACCCGGCAAAGCGGTCACAGCGCGGTTGAAGGACGGCTTCGCTTCGGTCGGGTCTCCCCGTCATGCCGCCGAACAGGCTGCCCTCGAAGAGAACATTGCCGAGACGATCACCACACTGGAGAGCCAGGGCAAGACGGTCGTCGTGCTTATAAAGGGCAAGACCATCGAGGGATTGATCGCGTTGCGCGACGAACCGCGCGACGACGCTATCGAAGGTGTGAAGCGGCTGACAGATCGAGGTGTGCGGCCACTGATGCTGACCGGCGACAACAAGCGCACGGCCGACGCCATTGCGGCCCATCTTGGCCTTGAGGCAAGCGCCGAATTGTTGCCCGACGCCAAGCTCGCCGAGATCGGTCGCCTCAAAGCTAATGGCCCGATCGCCATGGTGGGAGACGGTATCAATGACGCGCCGGCGCTCGCAGCCGCTTCCGTTGGCGTTGCCATGGGTGCAGGCACCGACGTTGCTCTGGAGACCGCAGATGCCGCGCTGCTCAGAAACCGGGTGACGGGTGTTGCCGATCTCATCGGGTTGTCACAGGCGACACTCGGCAATATTTGGCAAAATATCGCCATAGCGCTTGGTCTGAAGGCCGTCTTCCTCGTGACGACTCTATTCGGCATTACCACGCTCTGGATGGCGATTCTCGCCGATACGGGCGCTACGGTCCTCGTTACAGCCAATGCGCTGCGCCTGCTGACCTGGCGCGGCACCCGCGACAAATGAGCCCAAGCAGTGCGCGAAGGCAGGTCGCGGCTTCCACTTCTCGCCAAGAAAGCCGAGGTGTAATTTATGAGTAATCAGTCCAAGGGCAGTGCCACTTCATCCGAGAAGAGCGAACAATGGGCGCTCGCATGGGTGCTTGCGATCAATACGGCCCAGGCAGCCATTGTGGGGGGATTAGGGTGGTGGGCTCAGTCAACAGGATTGATGGGCTCTGCACTCGATAATCTTGGCGATGCCGGTGTCTACGCTATTAGCCTTTTCGTCGTAGGTCGCGGTTTGGCGGCGAAGGTTCGAGTTGCCCGGCTGTCGGGTATCCTTCTGATGGTTTTCGCTGGTCTTCTTCTATTTGAAGTCGGTCGTCGCTTCTTCACTGGCTCCGATCCGATAGGGCCGGTCATGATTGCCGTGGCAATCGCGAGCGCGCTTACGAATATGATCTGCATGTGGTTCCTGAATTCTCATCGGGAAGGCGGCGTGCATCTGCAAGCCTCATGGATTTTCACGACAAACGACATGCTCGTGAACTCAGCCATCGCGCTTTCGGGTCTGGCCGTAATCCTTTTCAATTCGCCCTACCCGGATCTGATCATCGGCCTGGGCGTGGTTGTTGTCGTTGTCAGAAGCGGCTTGGAAATTCTTGAAAAGGCCGGGGAAGCTGGAGAGAAAGTTAATCAACATGATTAGTTCACGAGCCCTATCCGCCGCCTTCCTTACCCTTGCGGTATTGATCTCTCCTGCCGTTGGTCACGACTTCCAAGCCGGTTCGATCACCATCAATCATCCGTGGTCGCGCGCGACTCCGCCGGTCGCGCCGGTAGCCGGCGGCTATCTGACGCTAACGAACGATGGCGGTATGGCCGACCGTCTGGTTTCGATCTCATCACCTCTGTCAGAACGGGCGGAAATCCACGAGTCGACCGTGATCGACGGGGTTGCCAGCATGAGGCCGGTGCAAAATGGCATCGAAATTGGGGCTGGCAAGACGGTCGAACTTCAACCTGGCGGTATACACATCATGTTTTTGAAGCCATCGCGTCCTTTGAAGGAAGGGGAGCGGTTTGCCGCAACACTGGTGTTCGAGCAGGCCGGTACCATCGACGTTGAGTTCGCTGTGCAGAACATGGGTGCTCGTCCGGAATTTGCGAACGAACATGACGGGCACGGAGAGGCTGTCCAATGAGCGGCGTCAAACTTTTCCGTCTTGTTGCATGGGTTGCCGTCGCCGCTGTCGGTGGGCTTTTCATCGGCTTGTCAGTGTCCAAGCCTTGGCAGCAGCAAAATGCGGCGGTCGCGTCTTCGACAGGCATCGCAGCTATCGGCGGCCCGTTCCAGCTCACATCGCATCAAGGCGGGACGATCGACAATGCCGCGCTTGCTGGAAAGCCTTATCTCGCCTTCTTCGGCTTCACCCATTGTCCCCGATGTGTGTCCGACGACGCTCTACGAACTCAGCGATCTCATGAACGAGCTCGGGCCGGTGGCCGACCAGTTCAACGTACTGTTCTTCACCGTCGATCCCGAACGAGACAGCCAAGAGCTGCTGGCTCAATACATGACAGCCTTTGATGATCGCATCCTCGCATTGCGGGGAAATCGACAGGAAACGGACGCCGTGGTGAAGGCCTTTGCGGCCTACGCGCGAAAAGTGCCTCTGGAGGGGGGCGAATACACGATGGATCACACCGCAGGCGTCTACATGATGGATGCCGAGAGCCAATTCGTCGGCACGCTCGACATGCACGAGCCGCGTGAGATTCGCTTGCAGAAGCTCCGCCGTCTAGTGGGCGAGATTGGCTGATGGAGTTCTCCAGTATCGGAATGGCGACGGCTTTCGCCGCTGGCGTTATATCCTTCCTGTCGCCCTGCGTTCTGCCGCTGGTGCCGGGCTATATTTCCTACGTTGCAGGCCGCACGATTAGCCCGGACGGAATTGCGGCCGATACAGAATTCAGGGCAGCGGGCCGAACTCTCGGCCTCAGCCTCTGCTTCGTGCTCGGCTTCACGACCGTGTTTGTCATCCTTGGGGCCAGCGCCACCGTGTTGAGCCGGCTCTTGCGCATGTATCTTTTCGAAGCGAACCTGATTGGCGGAGGGATCGTTATCGTCTTCGGCCTATTCACGACCGGCCTCGTACCAATGCCCTGGCTCAATCGTGAAGCCCGGTTCCATGCCAATCCGGGCAGCGGAAGCGCTGGGGCCGCTTATCTCCTGGGTCTCGCTTTTGCGTTCGGCTGGACTCCCTGCATCGGACCAGTGCTAGGTGCGATTCTGACCCTCTCCGCTGCCAACGCCACGGTTGCAAGCGGAACGACGCTGCTCGCCGTCTATTCCCTGGGCCTTGGCCTCCCTTTCATCTTGGCGGCTTTATTCATGCGCGGGTTCATGGCGCGGATGATGTCGATGCGCCGCACCGGCCGGGTGCTCAAAATCGTCGCTGGTGGGGTGATGGTGGTGATGGGCATCGCCATGATCACCGGCCATCTCTCTAGCTTTGCAATATGGCTACTCCAGACGTTCCCGGCCCTCGGTCGGATCGGCTAAGCCGGAGTTTAAAGGACATTCGGACATGCTCAGGCTCGGCCTTCCACTCGCCCTTGGCGGGTTTTTCATTGATCAGGCGACGAAGTGGTGGGTCATGGACCATGTTATGAATCCACCTCAGGTCATTCCCGTCACCGGCTTCTTTAATCTCGTGCTCGGCTTTAACACCGGCGTGAGCTTCGGATTGTTCGGCCAGGCGCCGGTTTGGCTCCTGATGGCGTTCCCGCTCGCTATAGTCGCCGGCCTCCTTATCTGGATCCATCGAAGCGACAGCCGCCTGACGGCATCCGCCCTCGGGCTCGTGGTTGGGGGGGCGCTCGGCAATCTGCTCGACCGGCTCCGGCAGGGTGCCGTGACGGATTTCCTGGATTTTTACATCGGCAGCTATCATTGGCCCGCCTTCAATCTTGCCGACGTGGCGATTGTCTGTGGGGTAGGGCTTTTGCTGATGGAGAGCATTCTGGTAAAAGGCAAAGCAAAGGCTGCATGAACAGAAGCCCTCGCCAGCTATCCGTGAGCCATGGTTCGGAGGAAATAGACGTTCTAGTGATCGGCGCGGGTCAAGCGGGACTCGCAGCCGGCTATTATCTTGCCCGACCAGAGCTTTCATTCCAAATCGTCGATCGCCATGCCCGCGTCGGCGACAGTTGGCGCCATCGCTACGATTCCCTGACCCTGTTCACTCCGCGCGCATTTAGTTCGCTGCCTGGTCTTGCGCTCGATGGGGACCCAGAAGGCTATCCAACGCGAGACGAGTTTGCGAATTATCTCGAAACCTACGCCAGCCATTTCGACCTACCGGTGCATTCCGGAAATGGTGTGGCTCGGCTCGAACGCCGGGCCGATGAGCGGTTCGCCGCGCAACTCGACGATGGCAGGTACATAGTAGCGAAGGCAGTGATCGTCGCGACGGGTGCGTTTCAGAAACCGATAATCCCAACGATTGCTGCCGGCTTCGACAGCGCAGTCAAGCAACTAACACCGGAAAGTTATCACAATCCCAGTGATCTCCCGCTTGGCATGGTCCTTATTGTCGGAGATGGAGCAAGCGGACGCGACATCGCAGCCGAGCTGGCTTTGACCCATGAAGTGGTGCTTGCGGCTGGACGCAGCCGCCGTCTGTTTCCCGAGCGCATTCTGGGCCAGAGTACATGGTGGTGGCTGCACACATTGGGCTTGATGAGAGCAAGGCCCGAATCGACGATAGGACGCGTGATGCGGCGCGCGGACCCCTTTCCTGACAGGGATCGGAGCCTTGACGACTTGGAACGAAGGGGCGTAGCCGTCGCGAAACGCTTAGTCTCTTCACAAGACCGCCTCGCATTCTTTGCCGATGGATCGAAACGGGTGATCGATTCCGTCATCTGGTGCATCGGATATCGAGACGATAGCGCATGGCTCCAGATTCCAGGCAGTACCCGTTCCAACGGAAGCATTCTGCAAGAAGGCAGCCTTTCTCCCGTACCGGGCCTTTTTCATCTAGGACGTCCGTGGCAGCGAAATCGTGCTTCAGCCTTCGTGATGGGCGCTGGTGAAGATGCTTCCGCAGTTGTCGCCGCATGCGCGAAATTCTGCTCCGGTCGCGACGTGCCGGTATGATAGGTCGCGGTGACGTCGGCCACCTGCAGCGTCTGGTTTCAGAAGCAATGACCTGCCTCAGGGACGTCCCGGATGGCGTCGCTTGTTGCCCGACCGCGTTGGTACCGTCCAGCAGGTTCCTACCGTGAATCTATGTCCCAATAATGCACAGGGGCCTGTCAGGATTTCAGGGACCACCTCTGGAGGACCGACGTCGCGGCGATCCTCAGCGGAGATTGATCTCTATCTAGGGCGGATTTCTGCAACCCCAGAGGAACAGAATTGCGCGCTTGCCCGACTGTGGAGCTTAGCGACTAGCGCTTCCAATGACCGTCATGGGGCGACGCCCGATCGTGAGCGTCTGGCCAAGCCCATCTGACCAGGTCTGACGATCGCCGGTACGCTCAGCAGTGCTGAGCGTAGGTCCAGGGCAACAACTCATCGAGCCAGTTGATCTTGTGCTCGGCGATCCGGCCGAGCACGTCGGTGAGCCAGGCCTGCGGGTCGACGCCGTTTAGCTTGGCGGTCTCGATGAGGGTGTAGGCGATGGCCCCGGCCTTGCCGCCGCCCTCGGAGCCCATGAAGAGGTAGTTCTTCCGCCCGACGGCGATCCCTCGGATCGAC
>NZ_AUIR01000015.1:0-55142 GCF_000423805.1 Thalassobaculum salexigens DSM 19539 | reverse complement strand
CTTCGCCTCCGACACCTCAAGGCCGCCGTACTTCGAACGCCACTTGTAGAAGGTCGCATCGCTGATCCCGTGTTTGCGGCAAAGCTCCGCCGCCGACAGGCCTGCCTGATGCTCCTTCAGGATCCCAATGATCTGTTCCTCGCTGAACCGACTGCGCTTCATCGTCCATCTCCTCGTCAGAGGAACAGACTAACCTCACAATGCGGAAGTTTCAGGGGAGCAGGTCAACATGCCCTTGCGTGATCGTGCTGCGCAAGTTGGGTATGCAGGAAAAGATACCTTCCAGAATCACAACGCCGTCGAACCGGCATCTCCGAAACGAGAGCGCCCTCAAACGCTTGGCGCCTGCACTGGTTTGCGGAGAAAACACAAAGGCGCCTCCAACGCTTGCGCCGGTGAAGGAAACGGCGCCGGCCCCGAAGGCCGTGTGGGCGAATGAAACGTCGCCGCCTCCGAACCTCGCGTTGACGAAGTATACGTCGCCATCCCCGAACGTCGCGTTGACGAAGTAGACGTCGCCGTCCCCGAACCTCGCGTTGGCGAAGTTGACGTCGCCGGCCCCAAACGTCGCGTTGGCGAAGGAGACGTTGCCGGCCCCGAACGTCGCATTGGTGAAGGAGACATCGCCGTCCCTAAACGTCGCGTTGGCGAAGGAGACGTGGCCGGCCCCGAAGGTCGTATTGGCGAAGTATACGCCGCAGTCCCCGAACCTCGAATCTTGGAAGGATACGCTGCCGTACCCGAACGTCGCACCGTAGAATGAGACGCGGCTTCCCCGGAATCTCGCGCCCTGGAAGGATACGCCGCCATTCCCGAACGTCGTGTCTTGGAAGTCGACGTCGCCGAACGACACGCTGGCGAAGGAGACATCGCCATCTCCAAACGCCGCGCCGACGAAGTAGACTTCGCCGTTTCCAAACTTCGCGCCGAAGAAGTTGACCTCTCCGTCCTCGAACCTCGCGCCCTGGAAGGATACTCCGCCGTCCCCAAACGTCGTGTTGGCGAAGGAGACGTGGCCAGTCGGAAACTTGTACCAAGAGAACGAAACCTCATCCCCCTCGGCAACGAGCTCGCCGAAGTTGACGCCCGTGAAAAGCACCGTTGCGACCGGATTCGCCTCGACCCAGGCATTCCATGCGTCACGCCCCTGTTTCCAGAGCGCGATTGAGTCGTCCCTGCCAAGTTTGATCGGCTCGTCAGCCATGGCCCGTTCCCCTTCTCAATCTGCAATTGAGCGGGATGGTACCCTGCGTTGATGCGCAGGCCCCAAAGAGTCCGGGAGCGCGCATGGTTATCGTCCGGTCTTTCTCTACCGGCCCGGCTGACGGTTACTCGTAGCCCTTCGGCGCGACGAACCCGCCGATTTCGCGTTCCATCATCTTGGCGAAGGCGATGGCCCGCTTGTCGTGGCCGTGCGGGGCGACGATCTGCAGGCCGACCGGCAGCCCGTCGCTGGCCAGGCCCACCGGCGCCACGGTGCTCGGCAGGTTGAACGCGCCGGTGTAGCCCGCCCAGAAGAGCTGGTCGGTCACCGGCACCAGCTTGTTGTTCACCACGATCTTGCGGTGGATGCGCTCGCCCTCCTGGTCGTGCGGGAAGGCGGTGGTCGAGGCGATCGGGCAGAGCAGCAGGTCGACCTCCTCGAACAGCGCCTGCCAGGTCTCGCGCATCTGGTTGCGGCGGTTGTTCAGCTTGATCCAGTCGCGGTGCAGCATGGTGTTGCCGCGCGCCATCTCGGAGATGTAGCTGTCGTCGTCGTCGCCCAGCTCGGCCAGCAGCGCGTGCTGCTTGGCCATCTCCTCGTCGTTCACACGGCCGGAGGTGGCGGCGCGCAGCAGGCGGATATAGAGGCTGTGCGCCTCCTTGGTGTCAAAGGCCGGCTTGGCGCCCGACACGATCTTCATGCCCTTGGCCGCCAGCGCATCGATCGCCTTCTGCAGGGCGTCGGTGAGCACCGTGTCCTGGTCGAGGTTCTGGTCCTCCAGCACCACCGCGACCTTGAAGTCGCCCGGCTCGCGCTGGGTGGCTTCCGGCAGGGTCAGGGTCCAGCAGGCGGCGTCGAGCCCGTGCGGTCCGGCCATGATGTCGAGGGAGATCTCCAGATCCTCGGCCGAGCGGGCGAGCGGGCCGATCACCGAGATGTCGGACGGGGTGATGGTGCCCGGCATCGCGTGGCCGCGCGGCGGCAGGATGCCCCAGGTCGGCTTGTGGCCGTACACGCCGCAGTAATGGGCCGGGTTGCGGATCGACGCGCCGATGTCGGATCCCGCCTCCAGCCCGGTCAGCCCGGCCGCCAGCGCCGCCGCCGATCCGCCGGAGGACCCGCCCGGCGTGCGGCTCAGATCCCAGGGGTTGTTGGTGCTGCCATAGACCGGATTGAAGCTCTGCCAGTCGGCCAGCAAGACCGGCACGTTGGTCTTGCCGAACACCACCGCCCCGGCCGCCTTCATGCGGGCGACGGGCACGCTGTCCTCGTCGGGGACATTCTTCGCCAGATGCTCCAACCCCCAGGTCGTCGGCATGTGGACCGCGTCGTAGCTCTCCTTGAAGGTCATCGGCACGCCGTGCAGCGGGCCGGAGACCTCGCCCCGCGCCAGGGCGGCATCGGCGTCGTCCGCCGCCTTCCGCGCGCCCTCGTAATCGGTGGCGATGATCGCGTTCAGCGGCGGATTGTACTTCTCCACCCGCGCCAGATAGTGCTCGAGCAACTCGCGCGACCCGATCTCCTTGGAGCGGATCTTGGCGGCGAGTTCATGCGCGGGCGCGAAAGCGATGTCGGTCATGGGACGGCTCCGGAAAACGGACGGACGGGGTGTCGAGGCGGGTCCTGCAGGCAGGGCCGTTAGCGTGACCCAGTCCCGCACGGCGATCAACTCACCGATCCGGTCGCGCCTCTGGCTTTCGAAAATGCGAAAATTATCATAGGGTGTGCGATATCGCACAAACTTCAGTTGACGCGCGACTCCTGCATACCGTCGTATGTCAATCCTTGGCGCAGAGTGACTTGGCACGGATACCTGGAATGGATGGCGACCAAAATTGGCCCGCTGAGCTGGATCTCACAGCTCCCGCGCACGTGGCCGCCTATGCCTACTGGCGCGCGCGCAAGCCGAGCGAGTCCCTGGTGCCGTCGCGCCACGACATCGACCCGCTGGAGATGCCGCGCACGCTGCTGCCCTGGATCAATCTGATCGAGGTCCACCGGAAGCATGGGAACCTGAGCTACCGCCATCGGCTGGTCGGGACCGGTATCGTCGACATGCGCAACCGCGACGGCACCGGGCGCTGGTTCGAGGACCTCTACGACCACGCCCGCCTGGCGCGGGTCCACCGGGTGCTCGATCCCGTCGTCCAGGACGGCCAGCCACGCGTCCTGCAGGACGATCTGGGCAATACCGGCCGCGCCTACCGCACCCTGCATTCCCTGGTGCTGCCGCTGGCCGCCGACGGGGTCACCATCGACATGCTGATGGCGGTCGCCCATTACGAGTAGGCGTCGTCACGCCGCCGCCGTGTCGCCAGTTCCGGCACCACCCAGAAGACCGTCATCGCCGCCAACATGAAGCCGCTCGAGATCACGAAGCCGACCGTATAGCCGCCGGTGAGGTCGTGCAGGAAACCGGCGAGCCAGGTGCCGATCGCCGCCCCCAGCCCCTGCCCCGTGGTGATCGTCCCGTAGATCGCGCCGATGCCCCGCCCGCTGAAGATCGTGGCGGCCAGGGTGGAGATGATCGGCCCGCGCGCGCCCATGGACCCGCCGAAGAACAGCACGAAGCCGACGACGAAGGCGAAGCCCGGATGCACCTGCACCAGGGCGAGCGACACGATCCCCACCAGGGTCGCGATATAGGTGACGCTGACCGTCACCCGGTTGCCGTAGCGGTCGGCGGCGGCCCCGACCACGAGCATGCCGAAGATCGACAGCATGCCGGCGAAACCGAAGGCGCTGGCGGCCTGGATCGGCGCGAAGCCCTGCTCGACCAGATAGGCGACGGTCTGCAGGGCGACGCCGTATCCGGCCACGGCGGTGAAGAAGAAGGCGAAGAACAGCGCCCAGAACGGCCGGGTCCGGATCGCCCGGGCGATGCCTTGAGTCGGCAGCCCGGCACTCGCCGCCGGTGCGCGCTCGACCACCCCCGCCGTGATCCGGCGCCAGGGCAGTAGCGCCACCGGCACGGCGAGCAGCAGGATCGTGCCGCCGATCAGCCCGTACCCGCCGCGCCAGCCGACGCTGTCCACCATCACCTGGGCCAGCGGCGCCAGCACCAGGGTGCCGGTGCCGAGCCCGGCCGAGGCGATCGCCATGGCCGTGCCCATGCGGGCGTCGAACCAGCGGCTGATCAGGATCGAGCCCGGAATCATGCCCAGGGACGCGATCCCCAGCCCGCCCATGACCCCGACGGTCATCGTCAGGTGCCACAGGTTCTGCATCTGCCCGGCGAGCCAGAACCCGCCGCCCAGGGAGATCAGGCCGAAGACATAGAGCGCACGGCCGCCGAACCGGTCGAACGCCGCCCCGACGAAGGGCGAGGCCAGGCCATTGGCCAGCATGTAGACGGAATAGACCGAGGTGAGATCGGCACGGTGCCAACCGGTCTCCTCGCCGATCGGCAGCAGGAAGACCGCGTAGGTCTCTCCCGCCCCGCGGGCCAGAGCATTCAGCAGAAAGCAGAGGGCGAGCACGCCGAGAGCGGCCCAGCCAGTCTTGGAGCCGGTCTTGCGCATGGGCGAAGTCTAGAAGGGCCGTTCCGCCCTGCCTACCCACCACGCGCCTAGGCCGTCCGCTCTACCGTCCGCTCGGCCGTCCGCTCGGCCGTCGACCGGGTGCCCGCCCTGATGCGCCGGCGCAGCGGCGTGAGCAGAAGCGGCAGCAGCGCGACCGCGAGCCCCGCCGCCAGCACCCACCAGGCCGGCCGGATGGTGTCGGGCAGCATCAGGTTCGCCTCCAGCACCCGCAGCGGCGGCACACTGGTGCCGGCCCAGAACCACAGCGCCTCGACCCCGGCCGTCAGCAGGCCGCCGGCCACGGCGATCGCCGCGAGAACCAGGGGCGACGTAAGGGACATCCGGCGCTTTGCCGCCAGCCGATACATCCCAAGCACCAGCAGGAAGCCGGCGATCAGGCTGGCCTCGTAGGCCTGGATCTTGGTCTGCATGAAGAAATGCACCGCCCCCAGGGCCGCCGCCGGATAGACCAGCATGTGCAGCTGGTTCCAGCGCCGCCCCAGGCGCCGGACCATGCCGTCGAAGCTGGTCGCGCCCAGCGCCGCCAGGATGACCAGGGCCACGAACCCGATGGTGAGGTAGGTCCGCAGTACGACCTCGCTGGCGACCTTCGGCAGGTCGAAGCCCTGATCGGCGATGTAGAGCCCGACATGCAGCAGCAGGTAGGCGAGCGCACTGACCCCGAGCATGCGGCGGACGGAGATCAGCCGGGGATAGGACAGGATCCGGATCGCCGGGCTGACCGCGAGCGAGACGGTGAGGATGCGGATCGCCCAGTCGCCGCTGCGGTGGATCGCCTCGTCGAACGGCCGCGCCCCGAGCCCGCCCAGCACCGCGTCGGCACCGAGGAGAACCGCCGGGACCGACACGGCGACCAGCGTCGCGATCTTCAGTCCGGAAACCCGTCCGGCCCGGTCATGCCACAGCGCCATGCGATCCTTCCGATGGAAATTGTCTTGGTCCGCCGGGGTTTGCCGGCGGTGTCGAGCCGAACATGAGGGGCGGACGCCCCGCCGTCCAGGCATCCGGCGACACACGGCCGATCACCATCGCGGCATCCTGGCCGGGCCTTATGTAGGTCCAGGCCTGCGGTTCACGACACTCGTGCCACGGCACCGGTTGGCAGCGGCGCGCGACACCCCCACCATAAGGGGCGATCGACCTCACAGCCTGTCCGGTGCCATGCCCCTGATTTCAGTTCTCGACCAGTCCCCGATCCGTGCCGGCGCCACGCCGGGCGATGCGGTCGCCGAAACCATCGAGCTCGCCCGCCTGGCCGACCGGCTGGGCTTCCACCGTTACTGGGTGGCCGAACACCATTCGTCGGAGGGTCTCGCCGGCTCGGTGCCGGAGATCCTGATCACCCGGCTGGCGAACGAGACCCGGCGGATCCGGGTCGGGTCCGGCGGGGTGATGCTGCCGCATTACGCGCCGCTGAAGGTGGCGGAGACGTTCCGCATGCTGGAGGCGATGTATCCCGGCCGCATCGATCTCGGCATCGGCCGCGCCCCCGGCTCCGACCAGCGCACCGCCCGGGCGCTCGCCTATACCCGCGATCCGATCCCGATCGAGTATTTCCCGCGCCAGGTCCAGGACCTGATGGACTGGATGGACGGGCGGCTGGAGGACGACCACCCGTTCCGCGGCGTCACCGCCCAGCCGGCCGGCCCCTCCTCGCCGCCGGTCTGGCTGCTCGGCTCCAGCGACCAGGGCGCCCAGGTGGCGGCCCATTTCGGCACCGCCTTCTCCTTCGCCCATTTCATCACCGAGGGCGGCGAGCCGGTGGTGGAGATGTACAGGAAGCGGTTCCAGCCCTCCTCGACCCTGTCCGAGCCCCAGGCCAATATCGGCGTCTTCGTGATCTGTGCGGAGACCGAGGAGGAGGCGAAGTACCACGCCGCCTCGCGCGATCTGTGGCGGGTGCGGCTCGACCAGGGCCACATCACCCCGATTCCGACGCCGGAGGAGGCGCTGAACTACGACTTCACCGAGTCCGAACGCGAGCGCGCCGCCTTCCACCGCCGCCGCAACATCGTCGGCACCCCGGAGCAGGTCCGCGAGAAGCTGGACGCGGTGATGGCGCGCTACGGCGTCGACGAGGCAGTGGTGGTGACGATCACCCACGACCATCAGGCCCGGCTGAAATCCTACGAACTGCTGGCCCAGGCCTACGACCTGGCCCCGGCGGCGCAGGCGGCGGAGTAGCCGGGGTCAGTCGGCGTACAGCTCGTCGCGCAGGGTGTTCCAGAGCCGCTTGCGTTCGCGCGAGGAGCGGATCTGACGGGTGCGTGGACTGCTCGGGACGATGCGCGGATCGTCGCCGTCCGGCCGGATGTCGAAGCTGCGGGTCGCGGCGATCGGCAGGTTCTCGGAGGCGTAGTGGGCCATGACCAGGATCTCGACGCAGTAGCGCCCGGTCTCCAGGTCCAGCGAGCCCGAGCCGGCGCTGTCATAGGCGCGCTCGATCACGCTCTCGAACGATCCCAGATCCATCATCTCGCCGGGCTGCAGCGGTCCCTGATGGGTCTGCTCGCGCACGTCGCCGCCCTTGCCGGTATCGGACGGGCGGCGGACATCGGTGATCGGGTGGGTCGAGGCACCGTTGTCGGAGCGGATCGAGACGGTGACGCTCATCACGTAGATGATCTGGGCGCTCATGTTGCAGATCATGCAATGGGCGCTCGCCCGCTGGCCGCCGCCGCGGGTGATCAGGATGGACGATCGCTCGTTCCGGCGGATGGTCTGGATGAACAGCCGCAGATAGATCAGCCAGATCAGCACCATCGCCGCGTTCACGCCGACGCTGAGAAGCTGGGAGTGGTTCTGGATCCAGGACAGCATGGGGCACTCTGAGGTCATGAAACGCACACGGCGCGGGACCTTCTGCTAACGGCGCAGCAGGCGGATCGTTCCGAGATCGATGTCGCCCAGGCCAACCCACATCACTCCCCGGCCTTGTGCCGGGGCAACCGCCGGGAGGTGGACGGGCCGGTGAGAATCAGCCGCTTGCCCGTCACGCCGCCCCGCTCACCCCGGCACAAGGCCGGGGAGCAGGGGATGGTGGGTTGGAGATATCGAGGAGAAGGAATGAAGGTGCCCGTTCGAACCGGGCACGCGCGTCACTCCGCCTCGAACCAGTCCGCCGCGACCTCGGCGCCGGCGATCACCAGACAGCATTCGCCGGTCGGCTGGGTGCCGCGACCGGCGAGGAACGCCTTCACCTCGCTCAGCCGCCCGCGCACCACCTCCTCGTGCAGCTTGGTCAGCTCGCGCGCCAGGGCCGCGGGCCGGTCGCCATAGACCTCCAGACACGCGTCCACCAGCTTGCCGATGCGATGCGGGCTCTCGTACAGCACCAGGGTGTGCGGGCTGGCGAGGTCCACTTCCAGGAAACGCTGGCGCTGGCCGGATTTCTTCGGCGGGAAACCGCGGAAGGTGATGCCGTGCACCGGCAGACCCGACAGCACCGCCGCCATCACGAAGGCCACCGGGCCCGGCACCATGGTGATCTCCACGCCAGCCCGCGCCGCCGCGCGTACCAGGGTGAAGCCCGGATCGCTGACCCCCGGCGTGCCGCCGTCGGTCGCCACCGCGATCCGCTGGCCCTGCCCGGCCCATTCGACCAGGGTCGCGGACATGTGGCGCTCGTTGTGCTCGTGATAGGCGACCATGCGCTTCTTCAGCCCGGCCGCCTGCAGCAGCCGGCCGGTGCGCCGGGTGTCCTCCGCCGCCACCACGTCGGCCTTCTCGAAGGCCTCGCGGGCACGCGGGCTCAGGTCGTCCAGGTTGCCGATCGGTGTGGCCACCAGCTCGATCATGCCGTCTCTCCAGTGGGCAGCTTGCCGGGGGGAAGCTTGCGGATCCGGCAGACGAAGAACGCCTCCAGAAAGTCGCTCGGCACCACCCGCATGGCATGGCGCAGGTCGGGATGGTAGCTGCGCCCCTCCCATTTCGCGAGGCCGGGACGGCCCTCCGGCACGTCGACGCCGATCGGCTCGATCGCCGCGTCGGCGTTGTGCCGGACCAGATGGTCGACCGGGGCCTCGTTCTCCTCCGGCGCGATGGTGCAGGTGGAATACACCAGCACCCCGCCGGGGCGGAGCTGCTTGAAGGCGGCGACCAGCATGCGCTGCTGCAGCCGGCTCATCTTCTCGATGCGGTCGGGCGTCCAGAATTTCAGCGCGTCGGGCCGCGACAGATCGGCCATGCCCTCGCCCGAACACTGGGCGTCGAGCAGGATGCGGTCGAAGGTGGCGTCGAGGAACTTGTCCAGGTACTGGCCCTGGATTTCCGTCATATCTGTGATCTCGACACCCAACAAATCAACCACTTCCTGGAGTTTCTTCAGACGCGCCCTGATCCCGTCATTGACGTGCAGCCGGGCCTTGTTGCCGGTGAGTGCGGCGATATGGGCCGCCTTGCCGCCGGGCGAGGAACAGATGTCGAGGATGTCCTCCCCGGGTTGGGGGTCCATGGCGAGGCCGGGGATCAGCGACGCAGCGTTCATCACATAGACCTCGCCGGCCGCATGGATCGCGCTCTCGGTCACCGCCTTGCGGTCGCCCAGGATGTGGAAGGCATTCGGGCACCAGGGAATCGCCTCGACCTCGGTGAGCGATTCAAGATCGGCCCGGATCTCGTCGACGGAGCGGGATTTCAGCGGGTTGATCCGCACGCTGGAGCGCAGCCCTCCGCTGGCGAGCCGCTCGGCCTCATAGGGCTTCACCTCCCAGACGGAAGCCGCACGGGCCAGGAAGGCGTCGCGCCGGCGCTGGTCGGCGGGATGGGGGCGCTTCGCCATGCTACTCCAGCCCCCCGGCCCCGCCGGCGAGGCCGTGCAGCATGATCGCCGTCGCCGCCGCCAGGTTCAGGCTGTCCGCCCCCGGCCGCATCGGAATGCGCACCAGGGTATCGCAGGCCCGCGCCATTTCGGTCGGCAGCCCGGCCTGCTCGTTGCCCATCAGCAGCACGGTCGGCGTCGGCGCGCGGAGGCCCTCGGGCCGGTGCGGCCCTGCCAGGTGGGTGCCGACGACCCGTCCCGGCCAGGAGGTGCGCCAGTCCAGGAACGCCGCCGCGTCGCAGCGCACCAGGGGCACGTTGACGATGGCGCCCATGGTCGCGCGTACCGACTCGATGGAGAACGGATCGACCGTATGGCCGACCAGAATCACGCCCTTCGCCCCGAAGGCGTCGGCGCTGCGCATGACCGAGCCGAGATTGCCCGGATCGCGCACGCTCTCCAGCGCCACCCACAACGCCCCCGGCTCCGGCGTGACGTCCGAGAGCGGGGACGTCTTCTGTTCGATCACGGCGATGACGCTCTGGGCGTTGTCGCGCTTGGCGATGCGGGTCATCAGCTCGCCGCTGACGGTGATCACCCGGCCGCCGGCGTCGAGGCAGGCCTGGCGCGCCTCGTCCATCACCGGGCTCGGCGCCTGTGTGTCGGCGACGATCAGCCGGCGGATCACCCAGCCGGCGCGGGCCGCCTCCACCACATGGCGCAGGCCTTCGGAGACGAAGGCGTTCTGCTGCTGACGGCCCTTCTTAGTAGCCAGCGCCTTGACCGCCTTGATCTCGGGATTGGCGGAACTGGTGATGACGAGATCAGCCCGTGTCTGCTCAGCCATGGCGGTCCCACCGCACGAACAGCGAGGTCGGCAGCAGCCGGCCGCTGCCCTCCTCCCGGATGGTCATCTCGCCATGGGTGATCGCACCGCCCAGCCCGGCCAGCGCATCCTCGACCAGCCGGCGCAGGGTGATCGCCGACAGGTGGGTGGCATAGGCGGTCAGCACCATGAAGGACGATCCGCCGTCCAGCATCGCCCGCACATCGGCCAGCAGGGTCGGCAACTGTTCCTCCAGGCGCCAGATCTCGTTCTTCGGGCCGCGGCCGTATTTCGGCGGGTCGAGCACGATGCCGTCGTAGCGGTTGCCGCGCCGTACCTCCCGGGCGGCGAAGCGGGCGGCATCGTCGCAGATCCAGCGCACCGGCGCCTCGGCCATGCCCGACGCCTCCTGGTTGGTGCGGGCCCAGGCGATCGCCTTCTTCGACGCATCCACATGGGTGACCTTCGCCCCCTTCGCCGCCGGCAGCAGCGAGGCGAGGCCGGTATAGCCGAACAGGTTCAGCAGGCTGAACTCCGGCCCCACGCGTTCTTCCATGAAGTCCCAGTGCACCCGCTGCTCGGGAAAGATGCCCACATGGCGGAAGCCGGAGAGCTGCGCCTCGCAGCGCACGTCGCCATAGGTCAGCGGCCAGGTACTGTCGGCGTGGCGTTTGAGGATGTCCCAGTTGCCCTGGCCTTCCTCGTCCTTGCCGCCGGTGAAGCGGGCATCGGCGGCGCCCCAGGCCTCGGCCGGCTGGCTGCGCGCCCACAGCGCCTGGCTGTCCGGCCGGTCGAGGATGCGGGCGCCGAAGCGCTCCAGCTTTCGACCCTCGCCGCTGTCCAGCAGAGCGTAGTCGCGCCAGGGCTCGGCGACGAGCGTTTCGGAGGAAGACAGGGTCGGCACGTGGAAAATCCGGCGGGTTGCGACGGGCCGGACAATAGCGCCGGCGGGGCCGAAATCCAAACCGCTCGGCAGCAGTCCCCGGCGCCGTCGTCCCGATGCAAATCAGGACCGAGCTTCAGACCTATCCGCGGTACCGGCTTCCGATCCTGACGGTCCTCAGGGTGACGGGAGAGGTGGAGAGGGAGGCCGCACGGTCCTGATCGTCATCAGGACGACGGGGAGAGTTGGACGGGTTGGTGCGCCAGGTTGACAGTCACCGCCCCCTCACCCCTCCGGACACAGCCTCGGTTCCGGGATGGCGTCCACCGTGGCCTGGATGCCGTCCGAATAGCGCTGCTTCAGCTCGGTGAAGTACGGGTCGCTGTTCTTGTACTTGATCAGGTTGCGCGTGGAGAAACTGTCCGTCTGGTAGCACAGCACGTCGATCGGCGGGCCGACCGACAGGTTGCTTCGGATCGTCGCGTCGAAGGAAATCAGCGCCAGCTTGGCCGCCCGGGCTAGTCCGTTGTCGAAGCGCAGGGCGCGGTCGAGGATCGGCTTGCCGTACTTGGTCTCGCCGATCTGGAGGTAGTGATTGCGCGGGGTCGCCTCCACGAAATTGCCGGCGGAATAGACCTGGAACAGCCGCGGCGGCTCGCCCCGGATCTGACCGGCCAGCAGGAAGGTGCCGTTCGGGTCGCCGAATCGCTCCACGTATGGCCCGTCGCGCTCCAGGATCCGGCGCAGCAAGCCGCCGACGGTCTGGGCCACGTCGAACATGGAATTATGCAGGAACAGGTCGCGGTCGGGCGTGCCGGTGCCGGCCGCCTGTTTCAGCGTGGTGACCACGGTCTGGGTGGTGGCGAGGTTGCCGGCGGACATCAGGGCGATGACCGCCTTGTCCGGGTTCTCCAGGATCGCGAGCTTTCGCACGGTGGCGATCTGGTCGACGCCGGCGTTGGTTCGGGAGTCGGAAGCGAGCACGAGGCCCTCCGGCAGGAGGATGCCAAGGCAGTAGGTCATGTCGGTCTCTCCCTCCGGCGCCCGTCCCACGATCCAATTTTCGGGCGTGCCGGCGGGCATCCGGGCGACGACACGTTGACCTTCCGGCCCCTGTGATGCAATGCCGTCGACCATGACCGAGCGCAAATGTCTGCTGATCGTTGCCCATGCCCCCTCGCCGAACACGCAGCGGCTGCGCGACGCGGTGGTCGAAGGCGCACGGAGCGAGGACGTGGACGGGGTCGAGGTGGTCGTGCTGTCGCCGTTCGACACCACACCGGAACACGTGCTGGCGGCCGACGCCATCATCCTGGGGACGACGGAGAACCTCGGCTACATGAGCGGCGCGCTGAAGGACTTCTTCGACCGCTGCTACTACCCCTGCCTGGAAGAGACTCAGGGTCGGCCCTATGCGCTGTACATCCGCGCCGGCCATGACGGCACCGGCACACGGCGCGGGGTGGAGACCATCGTCACCGGCCTGCGCTGGAAGGCGGTGCAGGAACCGCTGCTGTGCCGCGGCGATTGGGACGAGGCGTTCCTCGAGCAGGCCCGCGAGCTCGGCCTGTACCTGGCCGCCGGGCTGGAGGCCGGTGTTCTGTAGTCAACTCTCCTTGACGATCGCCAGTGCCTCGCGGAACGCCGGGTGGTCCGCGTTCTCCAGCCATTCGAAGATCAGCGCCTCCACGGTCACCGGCACCGCCCCCGCGGCGCGCAGCCGGGCGAGACCGACGGCCCTGTCCTCCGGCCGGCGGCTGCCGCAGGCATCCTCGACCACCGCCACCCGCCAGCCCAGCCGGCCGAGCCCGAGGACGGTCTGGGCGACGCAGACATGGGCTTCCACCCCCGCCACCACGGCGATCGGCCGCTCCAGCGCCGACAGCGCATCGGCCAGCCCAGGCTCCCGGGTCGCGTCGAAATGACGCTTGGCCAGGACCTCGTGCGACCCGAGGCGGTCGACGAGCGGCGAAACCGTCGCCCCGATCGCCTCCGGACAATGCTCGGTGGCGCGGATCGGAACGCCGAGAATCCGGGCGGCGCGGGTCAGGCGATCCATGGCCGCAACCAGGTCATCCCTCCGCGAAATCGCCGGAACCAGACGGGCTTGGGCGTCGATCACAAGAACGAAACAAGACTTAGCCGGACATGACATCCGGTCAATTGCGTTAATCGCCAATGAATCCGCGCCTTTCAGCGTCTCTTGGATTGACATGAAAGGTTTTGTCCTTATAGTCCGCTCGCATCTCGACCGGGACGATACCGGAAGAGTCCACAACCTAAGCCGACATGTCAGACACACAAAAAACATTCGCCGATCTCGGCCTTTCGGACGAGATTGTTGAGGCTGTTACCTCAGCCGGTTACGCCACCCCAACCCCGATCCAGGAAAAGGCGATCCCTTATGTCCTGATGGGCCGCGACGTGCTGGGATGCGCGCAGACGGGCACGGGCAAGACGGCGTCCTTTACCCTTCCGATGATCGACATCCTGTCGGCAGGCCGCGCCAAGGCGCGCATGCCGCGCTCGTTGATCATCGCGCCGACCCGGGAGCTTGCTGCCCAGGTTTCGGAGAACTTCACCAAGTACGGTGCCAACACCAAGCTGACGATGGCGCTGCTGATCGGGGGTGTATCCTTCGACGATCAGGAGTCCAAGCTGGACCGTGGCGTCGATGTGCTGATCGCCACGCCGGGCCGCCTGCTCGACCATTTCGAGCGGGGCAAGGTGCTGCTGACCGACGTCAAGGTGCTGGTCATCGACGAGGCCGACCGCATGCTGGACATGGGGTTCATCCCCGACGTCGAGCGGATCGTGTCGCTGCTGCCGACCATCCGGCAGACCCTGTTCTTCTCCGCCACCATGGCGCCGGAGATCAAGCGCATCGCCGACAAGTTCCTGATGAATCCGAAGGAAGTGACCGTCGCCCCGCCGACCTCCACAGCGGACACGGTCGCTCAGCACCTGGTGCGCTGCGATCCCAAGGACAAGCGCGACGTCCTGCGCAACATCATCAACCGCGAGAACGTCGAAAGCGCGCTGATCTTCTGCAACCGCAAGCGCGATATCGGCGTCCTGCACCGGTCCCTGGTGCGCCATGGCTTCGACGCAGTGCAGCTGCACGGCGACATGACCCAGCCGGCGCGCATGGAGACCCTGAAGAAGTTCAAGAACAACGAAGCCCGCCTGGTGGTGTGCAGCGACGTCGCCGCGCGCGGCCTCGACATCAAGGGGCTGAGCCACGTCTTCAACTTCGACGTGCCCTCCAACGCCGAGGACTACATCCACCGGATCGGCCGTACCGGCCGCGCCGGCATGACCGGACGCGCCTTCACGCTGACGACGTCGGACGACTCCAAGTTCCTGGCTGCCGTCCATCGCCTGATCAAGAAGGACATCCCGGAGATCGACGCCGACGGCAACCCGGTCGGCGCTTCCGCGAAGTCCGCCCCCAAGAAGGCCGACAACGCCAGGAATAAGGCGAAGCCCGAGGCAGCACCTGAGGCAGCCGAGGACACGCGTCCGACCGCCGCGGCCGAGGAGAAGCCCGAGGGCGAGAAGCGTTCGCGCCGGTCCCGCGGCGGCCGCAGGTCCGCCGGCAAGGACACGGCTCAGCAGAAGGACGCCGCCCCCCAGAAGGAGGCAGCGACCCAGAACGAAGCCCCTGCGGCCAAGACCGAGCGGGAGCCGTCGGTCACCGGCGGCGGCGTGGTCGAGCAGTTCCCGGACAAGCGCCGGCGCGGCGGTCGCGACGACAGCTCGCGCGTCGTCGGGTTCGGCGACGATGTGCCGGCGTTCGTGCTGCGCCCGGTGCCCAAGAAGGCGATGGGCGGCTGAGCCGCCCTTCCCCTGTCGTTTCCAAGACGGCAGTTTCCCGTTCCGCCCCTTGATTCGAACCGGCCGCTGACCGATCCTGCGGTCGCCCCGGTTCGACGGTGGACGGCAACGCGCGGTGACCCGACATGCAAACCATCTTCATCCAGGTCAAATGCGAGCTCGGCAAGGCCTATGACGTGGCCGACGCCGCCGTGCTCGACGTGGAGGAGGTCTCCGAGGTCTACTCGACCTCGGGCCAGTACGATCTGCTGATGAAGTGCTATCTGGGCGACGATCACGATATCGGCCGCTTCGTCACCGAAAACGTCCAGACCCTGCCCGGGGTAAAGGACACCTTCACGCTGATCACGTTCAAGGCCTTCGGGTAGCGAGCTCCGTTTCCATCGACGTCCTCTAAACAACCCCACCCGGGCGCGTCGAAGCGCCGCCCCTGAGCGTTCGAGCTGGGTTCCGGCCCGCGCCTGGATCAAGTCCGGGGCCGTCCGGAATGACGGGTCGGGGTTTAGAATCCGATCGTCGTCCCGGTGAGCGCCAGGCCTACCCCGCCTGTTCCCGCCAATGAGCGGCGATCTCGCCCGCCTCGCAGAGCCAGATGTCGTCGCGGTGCCGCGCGATGTGCTCCAACGCCGCCCGCAGCGGCCGCAACCGGTGCGGCTGGCCGACGATATACGGATGCAGCGCGATCCCCAGCACCAGCGGCTGCTTGGCGGACTGCGCGAGTTGCTCGTCGAATCCGTCGATGATCATCTCGGCGAAGGCGCGGCCCTCGACCTTGCGGGCGACCACCGCCGGAATGTCGTTCAGTTCCTGGGGATAGGGCACCGACAGGATGCGGCCGCCGTCGCGGGTCGCCATCCAGACCGGCTGATCGTCATGGCACCAGTCCAGCAGGTAGTCGTAGCCGGCCTCAGCCAGCAGGTCCGGAGTGGCGCGGCTCTGGGAGATCCAGGGGCCGAGCCAGCCCTTGGGCGGCCGCCCCTCCTCGCGCGCGATCACCTCGGTGGTCTCGGCGATCAGTGCCCGCTCGCCCGCCTCGTCCAGCACGCCCTGGCGTTCGGAGTTGGTGCGGCCGTGGGCCACCACCTCGTCGCCGCGCTTGCGGAACGCCTCCATGATGCCGGGAGCGGCGGTGTAGGTCTCGCTGTTGGCGAGCACGCTGACCGGCAGTTCCAGGCGGTAGAACTCGTCGAGCAGCCGCCAAACCCCGACCCGGTTGCCGTAGTCGCGCCACGCATAGTTCAGCACGTCGGGCTGCGGAATGCCGACCGACGCGCCCGGCGCCAGCTCCGCCCCCAGCCCCTCGCCGAAACCGAAAACCTCTACGTTCAGCGCGATGTAGACCGCCAGCCGCTTGCCGCCGGGCCAGTCCGGTGCGGCGCGGCTCTCGATGGCGGAATAGGCGTAGCGGCCGTGATCGGCGAGCACCGGGCGGCGCGCCTTACTCGGCAGCCATGGCCGGCGCGGCGGCAAGGCCGTTGGTCTGGCGCAGCATCACCGCGCCGATCGCCATGGAGACCGCCGCCTGGGTCGGATCGACCACGGGGATGCCGAGCCGGTCGGAGAGGCGCTCGCGGTAGCGCGCCATGCCGGCACAGCCCATGACCAGGACGTTGGCGCCGTCGGTGTCGCGCAGGGTGGTGCCGACCTGAACCATGCGCTCGAAGGTCTTGGACTCGTCGGACAGTTCCACGACGCCGAGCTCGATGCCCCGGTCGCCGGCCACCCTTCCCTCCACCCCGATGCCGCGGAAATAGCGCATGTGACGCGGCACCGAGCGGCTGAGGATGGCGATCACCCCGACCTTGGCGCCCAGCGACATGGCCGTCAGCATCCCGCTCTCGGCGATCCCGAAGACCGGTCGGCTGGTCGCCTCGCGGGCGGCGTAGATGCCCGGGTCGGAGAAGCAGGCGATGACGAAGGCGGCCGCGTCGGCATCGCGCTCGGCGATGATTCGGCGGATGTCGCGCGACACGTCGTCGGCATGGGCTTGGCATTCGATCCCGGCCGGACCTTTGGCGTTCGTCACGCTCTCGATCTCCGGCGCGCCGGCCAGGCGCAGCGGATCCAGCGCCCGGTCCATCGCCTCGGTCACGGCCTCGGTGGAGTTCGGATTGATGACGATGATGCGTCCGGTCATGGCGGGGTCCTCACGGGAGAGCGGATCTCAGGACAGGCCCTTCGAGGCGATCTCGAAGACGTCCTTCGACAGAGTGGGCTGCTCGACGATCCGGCGCAAGGCACCGGTCATCGCCTTGGCCCGCTCGCCGTCGAACCGGCGCCAGCGCACCAGCGGCTGGCACAGGCGTGAGGCGATCTGCGGATTGAGCTGGTCGATGCGCAGCACCTCGTCCGCCAGGAACGCATAGCCGGAGCCGTCACTGGCGTGGAAGCGCACCGGGTTGCCCATGGTGAAGCCGCCCACGAGCGCCCGGATGCGGTTCGGGTTCTTCGGATCGAAGCGCGGATGGGACTGCAGTTCCTTCACCCGGTCCAGCGTGCCCGGCAGGGCGGAGGACGCCTCCAGGGTGAACCACTTGTCGAGGACCAGCGGGTTGTCCTGCCAGCGGTCGTGGAACGCCTGAAGCGCCTCGGTACGCTCCGGACAATCGGTGTCGTTCAGCGCCGCCAGCGCGCTCATGACATCGGTCATGGACGCCGCCGCCTGCACCTGCGCCGCCGCCCGTGCCAGCCCTTCCGGCCGGCCGGACGAGACAAGGAACTGCAGCGCCCGGTTGCGCAGGGCCCGACGCCCCATGGCGGCGGTGGAGAGGTCGTCTGCCGCCGTCTCGCCGGACAGCCGGTCGTAAAGCGCCAGCCAGGTGTCGAACAGCGTGTCGCCCAGGGTCCGGATCGCGTCCTCGCGGGCCTCGTGCACCGCGTCCACATGCCAGACATCCATCGCCTGCCCCAGCATGGACTCGCCCGGCAGTGCCAGCAGTTCGGCCAGGAAGGCCGGCTCCAGCCGCGCGTCCTCCAGCCCGTCGCGCACGGCGGAGACCACCGCCGCGTCCAGCGACATCGGTCGGCCGGCGCGCTTGGCCTCGACCATAGCCAGGATGGCGCGGGTGGCGAGGGTCTGCAGCGCCTCCCAGCGCGAGAACGGGTCGTCGTCGGTTGCCGCCAGGAAGCCGAGATCGGCATCGCTCCAGGCGGCGTCCAACTTCACCGGAGCGGAGAAGCCGCGCAGCAGGGACGGCACCGCGCCCTTGGGCACGTCGCTGAAGGTCACGCGGCGCTCGGCCTCGTCCAGCACCAGCACGGTCTCGTCGCCGCTCTCCTCGCCGTCGACGGTCAGCGGCAGGCGCTGGCCGTTCTCGCCGATCAGCGCCGTGCGCAACGGGATAACCACCGGCTGCTTGTCCGGCTGGCCAGGGGTCGGGTCGGTCGTCTGGGCAAGGTCGAGGGTCAGGGTGCGGGCGGCCTCGTCGTAGCGCCAATCGGCCGAGACCCGCGGCGTGCCGGCCTGGGCGTACCAGCGCTTGAAGCGGGTCAGGTCGATGCCGCTGGCATCCTGCATGGCGGCGACGAAATCGTCGCAGGTCACCGCCTGGCCGTCATGGCGCTCGACATAGAGGTCGATGCCCTTGCGGTAGGCCTCGGCGCCGAGCAGGGAGTGGATCATCCGCACCACCTCGGCCCCCTTCTCGTAGACCGTGACGGTGTAGAAGTTGTTGATCTCGATATAGCTGTCGGGGCGCACCGGGTGGGCGGTCGGACCGCCATCCTCGGGGAACTGGGCGGCGCGCAGCAGGCGCACGTCGCCGACCCGTTTCACCCCGCGGTCATGGGTGTCGGCGGAGAATTCCTGGTCGCGGAAGACCGTCAGCCCCTCCTTCAGGGAGAGCTGGAACCAGTCGCGGCAGGTGATGCGGTTGCCGGTCCAGTTGTGGAAATACTCATGCGCGACGATCGCCTCGATGCGCTGGAAGTCGGCGTCGGTCGCCGTGGAGAGATCGGCCAGGATGAATTTATCATTAAATATATTCAGCCCCTTATTCTCCATTGCTCCCATATTGAATGAAGAAACGGCGACGATCATGAAGATGTCGAGATCGTACTCGAACCCGTACACCTCCTCGTCCCAGGCCATGGAGCGCTTCAGCGAATCCATGGCATGGCCGGTGCGACCCTCGTTGCCCGGCTCGACATAGATCTCCAGCGCCACCTCGCGGCCCGAGCGGGTGGTGAAGCTGTCGCGGTCGACCATGAGGTCGCCGGCCACCATGGCGAAGAGATAGGCAGGCTTGCGGAACGGGTCGTGCCACACGGCGTAGTGGCGGCCCTCCTCAAGGTCGCCCGTCTCGATCCGATTGCCGTTGGACAGCAGCACCGGGTAGCGCGCCTTGTCGGCCTCGATCCGCACGGTATAGACGGCCATCACGTCGGGCCGGTCGGGGAAATAGGTGATGCGGCGAAAGCCTTCCGCCTCGCACTGGGTGCAGTACATGCCGCCGGCCTTGTACAGGCCCTCCAGCCGGGTGTTGTCCTGCGGCTTGATCCGACCTTCCACCTCTAAGGTGAAATCGCCGGCGATGCCGGGGACGACGATCCCCTCCGGCTTCTGGCGCCAGTCGCCCTTCTCCAGCGTGCGGCCGTCCAGGGTGAGCGAGACCAGTTCCTGGTCCTCGCCGTCGAGATAGAGGTCCGCCGGACCGGAACCCGACGCCGGGTTGCGCCGGCCGACCAGCCTGCTGGACACGGTGGTGACGTCGTCGTTCAGACGGACGGTGAGCTCGATCGTGTCGATCAGGTGGGTCGGCGGGGTGTAGTCCTTCAGGAAGATCGTGCTCGGGTCGGTCTTCACGGCGGCGTCGGCGCGGTCCATCGGGATCCTCGGGGGGTTCAGTCCAGTCGGTTGGAGAAACCTATGTGGGTCGGCGGCCTCAGTTTGCCATCCAGCCGCCATCCACCATCAGGTTCTCGCCGGTAATGTAGCTCGCCTCGTCGCTGGCCAGGAACAGGGCCGCATTCGCCACGTCCAACGGCCGGCCAAGGCGCGGCCAGGGGGTGCGGCTGTGGGAGTACTCCAGCATTTCCGGGGCGATGGCACGGCCGGACTTGCCGGTCAGGATCTTGCCGGGTGCTACGGCGTTGCAGACGATGCCGTGCCCGGCATAGTCGCCGGCGATCTGCCGGGTCATGTAGACCACGGCGGCCTTGCCCACTCCGTAGGCGAAATCATGGGGCGCGCGGATCATGCCGTGCTGGGAGGAGATGTTGACGATCCGTCCCCGGACCTCCCCGTCGCCCTGCGGATCCTGCCCCATCATCTGGCGGACAGCGGCGCGGCAGCCGAGGAAGACACCCTTGGCGTTGACCGCCATGACCCGGTCGAAATCCTCCTCCGAGGTCTCGTGCAGCGGCGTGTCGGTGCCGATGGCGGCGTTGTTCACGATGACGTCGAGCCGCCCGCCGATCTCGACCGCGCGGGCCACGGCGGCCTCAAGGTCGGCCGGTCTGGTGACGTCGCATTTGAGAAACTCGGCCGTGCCGCCGGCCTCGATGATCGCATCGACCGTCGGCATGCCGCCCTCGCGCGGCTCCTCGGTGAGGTCGGCGACGATCACGCTCGCCCCTTCCTGGGCGAACCGGAGGGCGATGGCCTTGCCGATGCCGCCGGCGGCACCCGTGACGATGGCAGTTCGGTTGGCGAGGCGCATGGGGGCTCCCGTCGAATTCTCTCCGTCATCCCGGGAGACCCCGGACGTTTCCGGGGGCTGCCCGGGATCTTGCTGAGCTGTTCTGTACCCGGTCCCGGCCGAACCCCGGGTCGCGCCCGGGGTTCATCGGGATGACGTAGAAGAGATAGGAAGTTACAGCCCCGCCGCCAGGGCGGTCTCGCGGATCGAGGACAGCGACTTGGCGATGGTGAGGGCTTCCGGATCGACCTGGATCTCGATCAGGGCCGGCGTGCCCGCCGCCTTGGCCCGCTCAAAGGCCTGGGCGAAGTCGGCGGTGCGGGTCACCGTCTCGCCATGCGCCCCGTAGGCGCGCGCCAGGGCGGCGAAATCCGGGTTCTTCAGCCCCGTAGCGCTGACACGCCCCGGATACTCGCGCTCCTGGTGCATGCGGATGGTGCCGTACATGCCGTTGTTCACCACGATGAAGATGGTGTTCACGCCGTACTGCACCGCCGTGGCCAGCTCCTGGCCGTGCATCATGTAGCAGCCATCGCCATTGAACGAGATCACCGTACGCTCCGGATGCACCAGCTTGGCCGCCACGCCCGCCGGCACCCCATAGCCCATGGAGCCGCAGGTCGGCGCCAGGCAGCTGCGCCACGCCTTGTAGCCGTAGTAGCGGTGCACCCAGGTGGCGTAGTTGCCGGCGCCGTTGGTGATGATCGAATCCTCCGGCAGCATCTCGTCGAGATACTTCACGATCTCGGCCATCTGCACGTCGCCCGGGCCGTGCAGCACGGTGCGGGTCGCCTCGTACTCCGAGCGCGCGACCTTGGTGTCCTCGGCCCAGGCCGAGCTGTCCACCGGCTCCAGGGCGGCGGCCGCCTTGAAGAAGCTGCGCTGGCTGGCGTTGATCAGCAGGTCTCCCTGGTAGACCTGACCGAGCTCGTCGGAGCCGGCATGGACATGGACCAGGCCCTGGCGCGGCCGCGGGATGTCGAGCAGCGTGTAGCCGCTGGTGGTCATCTCGCCCAGGCGGGAGCCGACCACGATCAGAAGGTCGGAGTCCCGGACCCGGGCACCGAGCTTCGGATCGATGCCGATGCCCACATGGCCGACATAGTTCGGGTGCCGGTTGTCGAGATAATCCTGGCAACGGAACGAGGCGCCGACCGGCAGATTGTTGGCCTCGGCGAAGCGCGCCACGTCGGCGGCAACACCCTCATCCCAGCCGCCGCCGCCGATGATCACCAGCGGCGTCTTCGCCTTGGCCAGCAGCTCGCGGAACCGGGCCATGTCCTCCGCGCCCACATGGGGCTCGGTGCGCTTGTAGCGGTCGAAATCGCCGGTCTCCGCCCGCTCGGTCAGCATGTCCTCGGGCAGCGCCAGAACCACGGGTCCCGGTCGGCCGGAGGTGGCGACATGGAACGCGCGGCTGACGTACTCGGGAATGCGGGCCGGATCGTCGATCTGCGCCACCCACTTGGCCATCTGGCCGAACATGCGGCGATAGTCGAGCTCCTGGAAGGCCTCGCGGTCGAACATCTCGCGGCCGACCTGGCCGACCAGCAGGATCATCGGGGTGCTGTCCTGCATGGCGATGTGGACGCCGGCGCTGGCATTGGTGGCGCCCGGTCCACGGGTGACCATGCAGATGCCCGGCTTGCCGGTCAGCTTGCCATAGGCCTCGGCCATCATCGCGGCCCCGCCTTCCTGGCGGCACACGATCGTCTTGATCTCCGGCGCGTCGACCAGACCGTCGAGCACGGCGAGATAGCTCTCGCCCGGGACCGCGAAGGCGAGGTCGGCGCCATGGGCGCGCAGGCTCTCAACCAGGATGTGACCGCCGATCTTGCCGGCGTTGCGTCGTTGCTCAGTGCTCGATGGGTTCGTCGACATAATGCTGGTACCGCTGTGACTTAGGTTTATCGATGTCGTCCGGATTGACGTATTGGATGGAGCTCTTACCACGCAGCTCGGCGGGCAGCACCATGACCCGGACGAAGGAGGTGCAGCGCTCCGAGCAGGCCTGGGCGAAGACCGGCTCCGGCCCCGGCTCGAACCAGGCGTCGCCCGGCTGGTATTCCCTGGTCCGGCCCGCCGTCTCGATCCGGATCTTACCCTCGCGCAGGCAGCGGATGCCCGGACCCTGGTGGATATGCGAGAACGCCTGGCCGCCCATCGGGAACTTCACCCCGTCGCAGCGCAGGATCCAGTCGCCGGAGGGATCGGGCCCCTCGATCTCGGATTCAAGCGTGAGCACCGACGAAACTCCGGTGCCGGCCGCCATCTTCGCCGACGAACCGCTGTCCGCCAGCTCGTAGCGCCAGATCACCGCGCCGTCGTCCCCCGCCTGTACCGTGACGCTGCCGGACCCGAACCAGGCCCGATCCTCGCCGACCGTCTCGTCTTCCTTGCCGACCACCGCGAAGGATCCCTCGCGGCAGTACAGAACGCGGTTGAGTGCCGGCAGGGGCTCGAAATACGCCGCCCCCGGAGCCAGCCGATCGACGATGTGGCGGAGTTTGTACCCCGTTCTCGACATCGCTTCCTCCCTGAGACCCTTGCGGTCTTCGTTATCAATCACTGGTCCTGCACGCTCCCGCGTTCGATCACGTAGGTGCGATCGAGCAGACCGTGCAGATGTGTATCGTTGGACTCGGCGATGAGGACCGACAACCCCTCTTGTTTCAAATCCGATAGAACCTCGACAATTCGCCGCGCCAGAACCGGCGCGATGCCCTCGGTCGGCTCGTCCAGAAGCAGCAGCCGCTCGCCCACCATCAGCGCGCGGGCCAGGGCCACCAGCTTCTGCTGCCCGCCGGACAGGCTGGTGGATGCGCGCGCCCGGAAATCCGCGACTTCCGGCATCAGCTTGTAGACCCAGGCCAGCCGGTCCTCGGCATCGGGGATCTCGGTCGACCAGACCGGCAGCAGGATGTTCTCCTCGGCCGTCAGGGACGGCACCAGCTTGCGGTCCTCCGGCATGTAACCAATTCCGAAATGCGCACGCTTGAAGTCGGCCACCTTGACCAGATCGTGGTGGTCGAAGCCGATGCTGCCGGCCGAGGCGGCCAGCAGGCCCATGACGCTGCGCATGAAAGTGGTCTTGCCCGCCCCATTGCGGCCGATCAGCCCGCACATGGCCCCGGTCGGCACCTGCAGCGAGACCTGCCGCAGGATCGGGATCGGGCCGATATCGACATCGAGCCCCTGAACGTCAAGCATCGCTCCCCTCCCCCGCCGGAGCCAGTCCGGCCCGCTCGCGCATCGCCTGCCCCTGCGGCTCGTCGCCGATGACGAATTCGATGACCTTGGGGTCGATCAGCGCCTGCGCCGGCGGCGCGTCGCAGATGATCTCGCCCTGATAGAAGGCGAGCACCCGGCCGACATAGCGCTCGACGATCTCCATGTCGTGCTCGACGAACAGCACGGTCACCCCGTCCTCCTTCAGCGCCGACATGACGATGTCCATCAGGCCGAACTTCTCCTCCACCGAGATGCCGGAGGTCGGCTCGTCCAGCAGCAGGATCTTCGGCTCGGCCACCATGGCCATGGCAATGTCGAGCAGCTTGCGGATGCCCTGGGGCAGCGTGCTGGCGACCTGGTCGCGGTACTCGTGGATCCGGTAGCGCCGCAGGATTGCGTCCGCCCGCGCCTCGCGCTCGGCCAGGCGCAACGGCTTCAGCACCGCCAGTCCGTGGCTGTCGGCGATGCCGAGCGCGATCATCAGGTTGTCGAACACCGTGGCGGTCATGAACACCTGGGCCACCTGGAACGACCGGCAGATGCCCAGCCGGGTGATCCGGCGCGGCGCGAGTCCGGTGATGTCCCGGCCGTCGAACCGGATGGCCCCCGATGTCGGCGTCAGCCAGCCGGTGACCATATTCACGAACGTGGTCTTGCCGGCCCCGTTGGCGCCGATGATGCCGACGATCTCGTCGCGGGCGACGGCGATGTTGATGTCCTTGGCCGCCGTCACCGCGCCGAAGGTCTTGTTGAGGTCGCTCGCCTCCAGAATGGCGGTCATCGCTCGCCCTCCCCCCGGTTACCGCCCGGCTGTGCCGCCCGGTCACGGCCGCCGAGCTTGGAGATCAGGGACCACAGGCCGCCCGGCAGGAAGAAGATCACGGCCAGCAGGGTACCGCCGACGATCAGCTGCCAGGCATAGGGCACCAGTTCGAAGGCGTAAGTCCGCAGCAGTTCGAACAGCAGGGAGCCGATGAAGGGTGCCGCCACGCTGCCCGGCCCGGACAGCACGGTGACGAAGACCAGCTCGCCCGAGACGGTCCAGTTCACCATCGATTCCGGATCGACCTGTCCGAGCGCCAGCGCCGTGAATCCGCCGGCGAGGCCGGTGAGCGCGGCCGACATCACGTATTTGCCGTGGATCGCCTGGGCTACCGAGTAGCCGAGATACTCGACGCGGATCTCGTTGTCGCGCACCGCCGTGGTCAGGCTGCCCAGGACCGAGCCCAGATAGCGGTGCACCAGCACGGCGGACAGCCAGCCGACGGCGCAGACCGCGAGGAACAGCACCGTCAGCTTGACGGTCGAGTCCTCCGTCCCGATGCCGAACAGGGTCGGCTGCTCGACGCTGAACCCGTCGGTCGAGCCGAGCGCCTCGGTCTTCACCAGGATGCCGAACAGCACCATGGAGAAGGCGAGGTTCAGCATGGCGAAGAAGATCTCGCGGTATTTGCGGATGATGAAGCCGAGCGCGAAGCCGACGACCGCCGCCACCAGCCCCGCGGCCGGCAGGGTGATCAATACCTCGGTCACGCCGAGATCCTTGCCGAGCATCGCCACCGTATAGGCGCCGAGGCCGAAATACAGGGCGTGACCGAAGGAGATCAGCCCGGTGCGCCACAGCACGACGAGGCCGAGCACGGCGAGCGCGCGGGAGAAGGCGATCAGGACCTGGCTCATCAGCCAGTCCGGCAGAACGAAAACGCCGAGCAGGGCGACAAGGGCGAAACCGAGGGTGAGGCCGATCACGGTGCGGTCCATGAACTGTGTCATCTCGGGCCCTCAGATCTTGCGGGCTTTGGCGGGGGCGAACAGGCCCTCCGGGCGGAAGATCAGGACCGCGGCCATGACGGCATAGACCACGAACAGCTCGATCTCGGGCCATTGCAGCACCGCGTAGGCGCGCAGCAGGCCGACCATCAGCGCCCCGATGGCGGCACCGCCGATGCTGCCCATGCCGCCGATCACCACCACTGCGAAGGACAGCACGATGACCTCGACGCCAAAGCCGGGGGAGACCGAGATCGTCGGCGCGATATAGGCCCCGCCCAACGCGCCGAGCACCGCGCCGGCGACGAAGACGACGTAGAAGACGCGGCGCACGTTGACGCCCATGGCGACGGCGAGCTCGCTGTCGAAGATGATCGCGGAGACCAGCTTGCCCCAATGGGTGCGGTTCAGGACGATCCAGGAGATCAGCCCGACGACGAGGCTGAGGGCGATCATCGTCAGCTTGTAGCCGTCCTGGTAGATGCCGCCGATCTGCACGCCCGGCATCGCCAGGGTCGGCTGGAACGCGAAATACGGGTCGACGCCGAACACCAGCAGGATGACGTCCTCCAGCACCAGGAACAGCCCGAAGGTCGCCAGCACGATGATCACCTCGTCGCGGCCGTAGAGGTTGCGGATGATGGTCCGCTCGATGGCCGAGCCGAGCACCACGCCGACCACCAGGGCGGCGATCGGGATCGCGATCATGGTGCCGAGGTCGGACACACCCATCGTCGAGAGCTCGCCGATCAGGAAGGCGCAGGAATAGGCCCCCCAGGCGTAGAACGCCCCGTGGGCGACGTTCAGGATCTTCAGCACGCCGAAGATGATCGTCAGGCCGAGAGAGACGATGAACAGATAGGACGCGTAGCCCAATCCCTCGACCAGAATTGTCAGTGCTAGGTTCATAGGACGATACCCGGCCGGGGCTGCCACGAAGTCCGGGGCCGCCGGCGGTGAGACAAAGGATCCAACGAAAGAGTGACGGCGCCGGGCGCCGTCACTCGCGCTGTAAAATCAGGCGGCAGAGTCAGGCCGCTTGATCAGGCGCTCAGCACTTGGCGCCCGGCATGCCGGCTTCGATCCACTCGACGCTGGTCTTGTCGGCCGGCGGCATGACGCATTCGGCCGGATAGACCTTCACGTCGCGCAGGCCGAGCTCGCCGGCATCCTCGTTCCACTGCACGATGCCGTACATGTGCTCGGTGATCGCCTGGTGCCCGTTGCCCAGCGCCATCTTCACCGGCGCCGCGAAGCTCTCGAACTCCAGCCCGGTCAGCGCGTCGCGCACCTGCTTCTCGTCCGGGAACGAACCGGCCGCCTCGGCCGCCTTGTCATAGGCGATCTTGGTGGCGAGGATCGCCTGGGCGTACTGATAGGCCGCACCCGACGGATACTCGCCATAGGCTTCCTTGTAGGTCTCGACGAACCAGGTGTTCAGCGGCGTGTCGCGGTCGCGGACCAGGATGCCGTACGGACCGCGGCTGCCGATCGCCACGCCGTCCGGCAGGCGCTTGCCGAGCCGGTAGGCGCTGACGCCGCCGACGGTGAGCACCACCTTCTTCTGCTGGAAGAAGCCGCGCGGCGTCGCCTGCAGGATGAAGGCCTCGAAATCGCCGCCCCAGAACGAGGAATGCACCAGCTCGGCGTCGTCCAGCGACAGCGCCGAGATCTCCGACCCGTACTGGCCGGCGAAGATCTTCGGGAACTGCGGCTTGTCGGAGACCTTGGCGTCCGGCATGACGTCGGTCATGGCCAGCGAGAAGTCGCGCCAGCTGTCCTGCCCCCAGGCGTAGTTCTGGTTGATGCCGGTGTAGGACTTCACGTCCGGCATCATCTCCTTGACGTAATGCGCCGCGGCGATGTTGTCGGCCGTGGCGTGGCTCATGGTCCGGAACACGTACTCGCGCGGCGCTTCCTCGAAGATCCGGGGCGTGCCGCAGACCGCCATGACCGTCAGCTTCTGCAGTTCCTCGGCGACCGGCGCGATGGCCGCGCAGGATCCGGAGGACACGTAGCCGACGACCGCGTCGACCTCGCGCTTCTGCACCAGGTTGCGGTACTCGGAGACCTGCTTGGTGTTGCCGCCGGATTCATCGATGTACTCGGCCTCCACGGTCGCGCCTGCGAACCCCTTGGTGTCGTAGGGTGCGGGAAGCGTTCCCTGGTTGATGGCCTCGATGACCATCTCGGCGCCATTGCGCCCGGGAACGCCGTACGGACCCGCCGCCGGACCGGACAGGAACGCAACGATTCCGAGCGATACGGTGTCCTTCGCCGCCACCGACGCCGGCGCGGACAGCGCAAACGCAGCAGCCAGGCCGGCGCCAACAACACCAGCATATCTCATTGGTTTCATGCGATCTTTCCCTCTCTCAAACGGTGAAGCCCGTTACGGAATCGGCGTCGCGGAAGCGGGGTCGTCTCGCCCGTCTTCTCGGCTCCGCGAGGCCGCGGTTCGTGCAAGGGTAACCATGCTCTTCGCTGCGATGCAACGTAGAGGACCGCTTGCATGGGCCCGGCCGGAGGGTTACCTCAGTCTCCCAAATGCTTCTGAACCCCTGAAGGGAGAAAGCACATGGGCGTGCAGCAGAACTATATCGGTGGCAAATGGACCGACGGCGCCACCGCCAAGGACAACGTGAATCCGTCCGATCTTAAGGACGTCATCGGCAGCTATGCGCAGGCCGACGCCACCGGGGTCGCAGCAGCCGTCGATGCCGCCAAGGCGGCGGCCCATGGCTGGAATCGCTCCACGCCGCAGCAGCGCTACGACGTCCTGGAGTTCGTCGGCAACGAGATCATGGCGCGGCGCGAGGAACTCGGCCGCCTGCTCTCCCGCGAGGAAGGCAAGACCCTGCCGGAAGGCATCGGCGAGGCGACCCGTGCGGCGCAGATCTTCAAGTTCTTCGCCGGCGAGGCCCTGCGCATCCAGGGCGAGAAGCTCGCCAGCGTGCGGCCGGGCGTCGAGGTCGAGATCACCCGCGAGCCGGTCGGCATCGTCGGCATCATCACGCCGTGGAACTTCCCGATCGCCATCCCGGCCTGGAAGATCGCCCCGGCCCTGGCCTACGGCAACTGCGTGGTGTTCAAGCCGGCCGATCTGGTCCCGGGCTGCGCCTGGGCGCTGGCCGAGATCCTGTCGCGCGCCGGCCTGCCGGAGGGTGTGTTCAACCTGGTGATGGGCCGCGGCTCCGTCGTCGGCGAGGCGATCCTCAACGCCGACGCGCTGGGTGCCATCAGCTTCACCGGGTCGGTGGAGACCGGCAAGCACGTGGCGGCGACCTGTGCGGGCCGTCTGGCCAAGGTCCAGCTCGAGATGGGCGGCAAGAACCCGTTCGTCGTGCTCGACGACGCCGATCTCAATGTCGCGGTCAACTGCGCGGTCAACAGCGCCTTCTTCTCCACCGGCCAGCGCTGCACCGCGTCCTCGCGCCTGATCGTGACGGAGGGCATCCACGACAAGTTCGTCAAGGCGATGTCCGACCGCATCGGCACCCTCAAGGTCGACGATGCGCTCGCCGAGGGCACCGAGATCGGTCCGGTGGTCGACGAGAACCAGCTCAAGCAGGACATGGACTACCTGGAGATCGGCCGCAAGGAAGGAGCGAAGCTGATCGGCGGCGACCGCCTGACGCTCTCGAAGGACGGCTATTACATGAAGCCGGCCCTGTTCACCGAGACCACGAACGACATGCGGATCAACCGCGAGGAGATCTTCGGTCCGGTGGCGTCGGTCATCCGGGTGAAGGACTACGACGAGGCCCTGGCCGTCGCCAACGACACCAGCTTCGGCCTGTCCTCCGGCATCGCCACGACGTCGCTGAAACTCGCCAGTGACTTCAAGCGGAACGCCGAGGCCGGCATGGTCATGGTCAATCTGCCGACGGCGGGCGTCGACTATCACGTACCGTTCGGCGGCCGGAAGGGCTCCAGCTACGGTCCGCGCGAGCAGGGCCGCTACGCCGCGGAGTTCTACACCACGGTGAAGACCGCCTACATCCAGCCGTAAGGCTTTCCGACCCCCTTCGTTACGGAGCGGCCGGCGTCAGTGGGCGTCGGCCGCAGCCGTATTCTGGGCCGCCTCCGTCTCGGCCGACGGCATCCGGGTGCGGTCCAGATTGGCATTCTCGAAACTGGTCCCGTCGATCGTGCACTCGGCTAGGTGTGCGTGGGACAGGTCGCAGCCGTCCAGCACCGCCCCCGACAGGTTGGCCGACGTGAAATCGACGCGCTGGAAATTGGCGCCGGTCGCCTTGGCCCCGGACAGATCCGCCGCCCAGATCCCCTTCTCCTCCCCCGAGCGTGGATCGACCACCCGCATCGGTGTCAGCACGGCCGCCTGGAAATTGGCCTCGTCGAGGATGGCGTTGCGGAAATTGGCGCCGCGCAGGTCGCTGCGCTGAATCTGCGCGCCGGCGAGGCTGGCGGTGGTGAACTTGGTGAATCGGAACGAGCAGCGCCGCAGGTTGGCGCGGTTCAGATTGGCACCGGTGAAATCCGCCGCCGACAGATCGGCGCCGGAGAAGTTCACGCCCTCCAGGTTACGGCCGGAGAAATCGGCCGGCGCGCCCTTGCGGCCACCGGAACTGATCCAGGCGAAATGCCGGACCAGCAAGTCGCGCACGTCGGCGTCCAATGCCTCCATGTCCGAGGCGATCACGCAGTCGGACAGGTCGGCGCCG
This sequence comes from Thalassobaculum salexigens DSM 19539, assembly GCF_000423805.1. NCBI lineage: Bacteria > Pseudomonadati > Pseudomonadota > Alphaproteobacteria > Rhodospirillales > Thalassobaculaceae > Thalassobaculum > Thalassobaculum salexigens. The sequence continues at coordinate 24,766 of NZ_AUIR01000015.1, read as the reverse complement.
GACATGTCCGCACCGTCGAGGTGACAGGACCGCAGGTCGGCCCCGGTCAGGTCGGTATTGGCGAGCCGGGCGTCGGCGAAGTTCACGTCCTGCAGATTGGCGCCGCGCAGGCTGGAATTCTCGAAGGTGGCACCGGTCAGGATCGCGCCCTTCAGGTTGGTCGCGTCCATGGTGCAGCCGTCGAAATGCGCGCCGCTCGCCGTGACGCCCATCATGTTGGCGCGGCCCAGATTGGTGCGCACGGCCCGGGCATTCTCCAGGTCGGCGCCGCCGAGATTGGTGACCGTCTCCTCGCCCTTCTTTGCGCCGATCTTGGTGGACCGGAAATCGGCGTCGGTCAGGTCGGCGGAGGAAAGGCGGGCCTGTTCCAGGTCGGCCCCGCGGAAATCGGTCTTCACCAGCTTCGCCCCGGTCAGGTCCGCCGCGCGGAGCTGCGTGCCGGCGAGCGAAGCCTCCGAGAGGTTGGCGCCGACGAACTGGGCGCCGCGGAAATCGGCGTTACTGATGAGCGCGCGGCGAAGGTCCACACCGTTCAGCAGCGCGCCCCGTTGCTGATAACCGCGCAGGTCCGCCCGCTTGCCGTCACCATAGTTGTTCAGGAAGTTGACATGCTTCCTGATGATGTCGGCGAGTTTCCAGTCCACATTGCTTGGGTCGAATGCCAAGCGCCTTCTCCTTGGATCCCTACTATCCCCGGCTGTGGCCGGATCGCGCATCTTCGGGTATCCGGCCGAGGATACGCTATCTTTTACTGTACCGCATAACCTGCAGCACTGCAGACATTTTCAGTCGCCTTCAAAGTACTTGGCGCCTTCGGAGAGAGTTTCGAACACCATCTGGAAGCGGTCTGCGGCATATCTCACATGGGACAGCTGAACCGGGACACCGTCGGGATCGACATTAACCGCCTCGACGTAAAGCACGGGACGGTTGCGCGGCTGCCCCAGCACCTCGGCTTCGGTCACATCCGGCATGCGGGCCGTCACCTTGGTCACGGCGCGGGCATAGTTCGGGATGCCGTGATGTTCCATCACCCGGGTGATGGAGTGGGTGGCGTCGTAGACCTCCTGGAAATCCGGGAATCGTTTCGCCGGAAACCAGTGGGCACCGACGGACAGAGGGCGGTCATCCACCTGATTGACCGTCTCCACCTGCAGGACCGCGGTCCCCGGGGTCAGCCGCAGAACCTCGGCCACATCCTTCGGCGCCCGCATCCGTTTGAAGGACAGCAGCCGGCCGCTGGCCGACCGGTTGGCGCGGCGGACGTTCTCGGTGAACCGGGTGCGCTGTCCGACCAGGTATTCCAGCACGTTCTCGCGTACGAACGCGCCGCGCCCCTGCTCCACCCGCACCAGCCCGCGGTCGACCAGGGCCGAGACCGCCCGGCGCAGGGTGTGGCGGTTCACGCCGAAGCGCTGCGACAGCTCCGCCTCCGTCGGCAGCCGCTGGCCCTCCGTCCAGCGACGGCTGCGGATCTCCTCGGCGAGCGTCTCCTCGATCTGCCGCCAAACCGCCAGTCCGGAATCCCGATCGATCGCGGTCACGCAGGTCCTCCCGTCACGAAAGCTTAATCATCGACGGCTTTACAGCCGCGGATTTGTTGATCATATTGCGCTCAATAAGTCTGGATGTCTAGACAAATTGGAAATTCGTCGATGACCTCGAAACGCCCCACAGCCTGCTCCCCGGAACAAAGTGCGGAACGCCGCGCGCGCCAGCGCTGGATGTCCGCCCTCGCCAAGGCGGAGTTCGGCGATCTGGATTCGCTCTGGAACAACCTGCCCTCCAAGCCGGCCTGGACGGTGATCCGCGCGCCGGAGGTCGGCATGGTCATGGCCCGCGGCCGCGCCGGCGGCACCGGTGCCCGGTTCAACATCGGCGAGGTGACGGTCACCCGCTGCGCCGTGCAGCTCGACTACGGGGCTGTCGGCTTCGGTTACGTCATGGGCCGCAACAAGCGGCACGCCGAGCTGGCGGCGGTGGTCGACGCGATCATGCAGACGCCGTCGCGCCGCGAGGCGCTGGAACGGGCGGTAATCGCTCCGCTGAGTCTGCGCCAGGACGCGGCGAAGCGGGAACGCGGCCAGAAGGCGGCATCGACCAAGGTCGATTTCTTCACCCTCGTGCGGGAGAGCTGACCATGGCACCGATGACCGACATCAAGCCGGGCTTCCGCGACCCGGTCCTCGACTCCCAGGCCACGTTCCGCGCCGTGCTCGACACCATGGCGCGGCCCGGCAGGCTGCGGACCCTCGCCCTGCTGGAAGACGTCCCCGCCCCGCTGGCGCCGGCCACCGCGGCGGTCTGCCTCGCCCTGGTGGATCAGGACACGCCTTTGTGGATCGCGCCGGACCTGCGCTCCCAGGCGGCGGAGACCTTCCTGAAGTTCCATTGCGGCTGCCCGATCGTCGACGACCGCGCCAAGGCCGCCTTCGCCATCGCCTCGGCTGCCAAACTGCCGTCGCTTGGCGGCTACGCGATCGGCGACGACGCCTATCCGGAGACCTCGACCACGGTGATCGTCCAGACCGGCGGGCTTGCGGCCGGCGACGGTCTCACCCTGAGCGGCCCCGGCATCGAGGACACCCACCGCCTCGCCGTCTCCGGCCTGCGATCCGGGGTCTGGCGCGAGTGGATGGAGAACGGGGTTCTGTTCCCCTGCGGTATCGACCTGATCCTGGTGGACGGCGCCACGCTCGCCGCCCTGCCCCGCACCACCACCGTCACGGAGGCCTGAGCCATGTATGTCGCCGTCAAGGGTGGCGAGAAGGCCATCGCGAATTCCCAGAAGCTGCTGGCCGAGGAGCGCCGGGGCAACCCCAAGGTTCCCGAGCTAAGCCTCGATCAGATCCGAGAGCAGATGAGCCTCGCCGTCGACCGGGTGATGACCGAGGGCTCGCTCTACGATCCCGAACTGGCCGCGCTGGCGATCAAGCAGGCCCGCGGCGATCTGCAGGAGGCGATCTTCCTGCTGCGCGCCTATCGCACCACCCTGCCCCGCTTCGGCGATGGCGAGCCGATCGACACCGCCGAGATGAACGTGCGCCGCCGGATCTCCGCCACCTACAAGGATCTGCCGGGCGGCCAGGTGCTGGGGCCGAGCTTCGACTACACCCACCGGCTGCTCGATTTCGCGCTGGCCGCCGGCGACAACCGGCCGGCCGCCGAGATCGCCGAGGCGCCCGTCGAAGGCGGCATGCCCAGGGTCACCGAAATCCTGAACTACGAAGGCCTGATCGAGACCGAGCAGCCGGACCATCCGAACGACCCGGTCGTCGATCTGACCCGCAACTCGCCGCGCTATCCGGCGGAACGCGCCGCCCGGCTGCAGAACCTGGCGCGCGGCGACGAGGGCTTCCTGCTGGCGCTCGGCTATTCGACCCAGCGCGGCTACGGCAACAACCACCCCTTCGCCGGCGAGATCCGCATGGGCGAGGTCGCGGTCGAATTCGCGCCGGAGGAGCTCGGCTTCCCGATCGAGATCGGCGAGATCACCGTGACCGAGTGCCAGATGATCAACCAGTTCAAGGGCTCGGCCACCCAGCCGCCGCAGTTCACGCAGGGCTACGGCCTGACCTTCGGCCATTGCGAGCGCAAGGCGATGTCCATGGCGCTGGTCGACCGGGCGTTGCGGGCGCGCGAGTTCGACGAACACATCGACGCCCCGGCCCAGGACGAGGAGTTCGTCATGGCCCATTCCGACAATGTGGAGGCGTCCGGCTTCGTTCAGCACCTGAAGCTGCCGCACTACGTCGACTTCCAGGCCGAGCTGGTCACCGTGCGGGCCCTGCGCAAGGCGTTCGAACAACGCGCCGAAGACAGCGACACCGTCTCCGACGCGGCGGAATGAGGAATAGAAGAATGGCTGACGTGATCGACCACCCGAGCCGCACCGCCGCCGCCGAGACGCGCGCCGCGACCGGCTACAACTTCGCGTATCTGGACGAGCAGACGAAGCGGATGATCCGCCGCGCGATCCTCAAGGGCGTGGCCGTCCCCGGCTATCAGGTGCCCTTCGGCTCGCGCGAGATGCCGCTGCCCTACGGCTGGGGCACCGGCGGCATCCAGGTCACCGCCGCCGTGATCGGACCGGACGACACCCTGAAGGTCATCGACCAGGGCGCCGACGACACCACCAACGCCGTCAACATCCGCAGCTTCTTCGCCAAGACCGCCGGCGTGGCGACGACGGAGAAGACGGTGGAGGCCTCGGTGATCCAGACCCGCCACCGCATCCCGGAGACGCCGCTGAGCGAGGATCAGATCCTGGTCTATCAGGTGCCGATCCCGGAGCCCCTGCGCTGGCTGGAGCCCCGCGAGACCGAGACCCGCAAGATGCACGCGCTGGAGGAATACGGCGCGATGCATGTGAGCCTCTACGAGGACATCGCCAAGTACGGCCGCATCACCAAGTCCTACAACTACCCGGTCCGGGTGAACGGCCGCTACGTGATGTCGCCGAGCCCGATCCCGAAATTCGACAACCCGAAGATGGACCGGATGCCGGCCCTGCAGCTCTTCGGCGCCGGGCGGGAGAAGCGGATCTACGCGGTGCCGCCCTATACACGGGTGAAGTCTCTGGATTTCGAGGATCACCCCTTCACCATCGAGACCTGGGACCAGTGCTGCGCGCTCTGCGGCGCCGGCGACAGCTACCTGGACGAGGTCGTGACCGACGACAAGGGCGGCAAGATGTACGTCTGCTCCGACAGCGACTACTGCGAGCAGCGTCGCGAGGCCGGCCATGTGGGCGACGGCGGCGACCCCGCCTATGCCGCGCGCAACCAGATCCCCGCAGGAGACGCGCCGGCAGGAGACGAGCCCGCAGGAGACAAGCAATGACCGCCGCCCCCGCTTTCCGGATGCCCGACCCGCTGCTGCAGGTGCGCGGGCTGACCCATCGCTACGGCCCGCATATCGGCTGCCGCGACGTGTCCTTCGACCTGTATCCGGGCGAGGTGCTCGGCATCGTCGGGGAGTCCGGCTCCGGCAAGACCACCCTGCTGAAATGCGTCTCCGGCCAGATGGAGCCGACCGAAGGCTCGGTGGAATACGAGACCCGCGACGCCGGCCTCATCGACCTGTTCCGCATGAGCGAGGCGCGCCGACGTCTGCTGATGCGCACCGACTGGGGCATCGTCTATCAGAACCCGCGCGACGGCTTGCGCATGCGGGTCTCCGCCGGCGCCAATGTGGGCGAGCGGCTGATGGCGATCGGCGACCGGCATTACGGCCATATCCGGTCGGAGGCGGTCGACTGGCTGGAGCGGGTGGAGATGGATATCGGCCGTATCGACGACATGCCGCACACCTTCTCCGGCGGCATGCAGCAGCGCCTGCAGATCGCCCGCAACCTGGTGACCAAGCCGCGGCTGGTGTTCATGGACGAGCCGACCTCCGGCCTCGACGTGTCGGTGCAGGCCCGCCTGCTCGACCTGGTGCGCGGCCTGGTGCGGACCCTCGGCATCGCCTGCGTGATCGTGACCCACGATCTCGGCGTGGTGCGGCTGCTGTCGCACCGGCTGATGGTGATGAAGGGCGGCAACGTGGTGGAGAGCGGCCTGACCGACCAGGTGCTCGACGACCCGCAGCACCCCTACACCCAGCTCCTCGTCTCCTCGATCCTTCCGGTGTGATGCCATGACCCAATTCGACGACACCGTGATGCTCCATGCCCAGGGCCTGTCGAAGCATTTCGTCCTGCACAATCAGGGCGGGGTGAAGATCGACGTGTTCGAGAAGGTGGAGTTCACCGCCCGCCAGGGCGAATGCGTGATCCTCGCCGGTCCCTCCGGCTCCGGCAAATCGACCCTGCTGCGCTCGCTCTACGCCAACTACAAGCCGCAGGCGGGGTCGATCTACGTGCGCCACGGCGAGGCCTGGGTGGATCTCTGCGCCGCCCGCCCGTTCCAGATCATGGAGGTCCGCCGCGACACGCTGGGCTATGTCAGCCAGTTCCTCCGGGTGATCCCACGCGTCGCGACCCTGGATCTGGTCAGCGAGCCGCTGATCGGACAGGGCCTGACCGAGGAGGCCGCCCGCAAGCGCGCCGAAACGATCCTCACCCGTCTGCGCATTCCCGAGGCGCTCTGGTCGCTGCCGCCCTCCACCTTCTCCGGCGGCGAGCAGCAGCGGGTGAACATCGCCATGACCTTCGTGCAGGACTACCCGATTCTGCTGCTGGACGAGCCGACCGCCTCGCTGGACAAGGACAACCGCGAGACCGTGATCGCGCTGATCAACGAGGCCAAGGGCCGCGGCGCCGCGATCATCGGGATCTTCCACGATGCCGAGGTGCGCGCCGCCGTCGGCACCCGGTCCTACGACGTCACCGAAGCGAGACAGGCCGCATGAACCACGCCCTCACCCTGACCAACGCGCAGATCGTTCTCGACGACGAGATCGTCCACGGCACCCTCCGCATCGAGAACGGCCGCATCGCCGATGTGAGCAACGGCGGCACCGGCACCACGGCCGCCGAGGACCTGGAGGGCGACTACCTCTGCGCCGGGCTGGTGGAGCTGCATACCGACAACCTGGAGAAGCACGTCCAGCCGCGCCCGAAGGTCAAATGGCCGACCTCCTCGGCCCTGCTCGCCCATGACGCCCAGGTGGTCGCCTCCGGCATCACCACCGTGCTCGACGCCATCGCCGTCGGCGGCACGCTGAGCGAAGACGTGCGCGACTATCTGGTGCGGGAATCCTCCGAGGCGATCCACGCCTTCCGGGCCGACGGGCTGCTGCGCGCCGACCACCACCTGCACATGCGCTGCGAGGTGGCGCACAAGGACGTGCTGACCCTGTTCGAGCCGTTCAAGAACGACCCGCTGGTGAAGCTGGTCTCGCTCATGGACCATACCCCCGGCCAGCGCCAGTTCGTGAACCTGGAAAAGCTGCGGGTCTACTACAAGGGCCGCCACCACCTGGACGATGCCGCCTTCGAGCAGATGATCATCGACCGCAAGGAGGCCCAGGCGCTGTATTCCGACAAGCACCGCCGGATCCTGGTGGAGATGGCGCGCGAGGCCGGCTATCCGATCGCCAGCCACGACGATGCCACCGTCGAGCATGTCGACGAGGCGGCGGAGATGGGCCTGACCATCAGCGAGTTCCCCACCACCATGGAAGCCGCCAAGGCCGCCCACGCCAAGGGCCTGCGCACCATCATGGGCGGGCCGAACGTGGTCCGCGGCGGCTCCCATTCCGGCAACGTCTCTGCCGGCGACTTGGCCGAGGCCGGCGTACTCGACGCCCTGTCCAGCGACTACGTGCCGGCGAGCCTGCTGCACGGCGCGCTGCTGCTGACCAGCCAGCACGGCATCGCGCTCCCGAAGGCGCTGGCGACGGTCACCGGCAATCCTGCGGATATGGTGGGCATGGACGACCGGGGCCGGATCGCTTCGGGTAAGCGCGCCGACTTGGTGCGCTTCAGGGCCCTGCCGGACGGGGTGCCGGCGGTGCGGCGGGTTTGGCGCGAAGGGATGCGGGTGCTGTGATGGACGCCCTGAAACCGAGCCCGAAGAAGCTGAAAGCCGACGGCCCGCTGATCCATCCTGAGGCCCATGTGCAGGATAGCACCTTCGGCGCCTGGACCGAGGTCGGCGCGCGCACCAGCGTGGTGGAGAGCAGCTTCGGCGACTACAGCTACGTCGTCTCCGACAGCCAGATCATCTACACCACGGTCGGCAAGTTCGCGAACATCGCCTCCCACACCCGCATCAACCCGGGCAACCACCCGCACTGGCGGGCCAGCCTGCACCACTTCATGTACCGCTCGGCCTCCTACGACCTGGGCGAGGATGACGGGGAGTTCTTCGACTGGCGCCGCGACCATCACTGCACCATCGGCCATGACACCTGGATCGGCCACGGCGCGGTGATCATGGCCGGGGTGAGCGTCGGCGACGGTGCCATCATCGGCTCCGGCGCCATCGTCACCAAGGACGTGCCGGCCTACACCATCGTCGTCGGCAACCCGGCCCGCGTCCTGCGCCGCCGGGTGTCGGAGGCGGCGGAGGAGAAGCTGCGCGCGATCGCCTGGTGGGACTGGAGCCACGACCTGCTGCGCGAGCGTATGGAGGACTTCCGGTCGCTCGACGCCGAGGCCTTTTCCGACAAATACGCGGTCTGACGGTCGAATGGCACGCGGCACGCTCATCCTGGTCGTCGGACCGTCCGGGTCCGGCAAGGACACGCTGATCGACGCGGCCAAGGCGGCGCTGGCGGACGATCCCCGCTTTCACTTCCCCCAACGCGACATCACCCGCCCGGCCGAGGCCGGCGGCGAGGACCATAATCCCGTCGACACCGCCACCTTCAAGAGCCGGCAGGCGGCGAGCGCCTATGCCCTGTCCTGGGGCGCCCACGAGCTGTTCTACGGCGTGCCGACCGCGATTGCCGACCACCTGACGCGCGGCACCTCGGTGGTGGTGAACGTGTCGCGCTCGGTGATCGCCGAGGCCCGAGACGGCTTCCCGCCGACCGCCGTGGTCAGCCTGTCGGTGCCCGAGGACGTGCTGCGCCTGCGCCTAGCCGCCCGTGGGCGAGAGACGGCCGAGCAGATCGACGCCCGGGTCGCCCGCGCCGCCGCCGTGCCGGTCTCCGGACCGCATGTCTTCCAGGTGGTCAACGACGATACGGTTGAGACGGCGGTCGCCCGTTTCCTCGCCGCCCTGGACGCCGCGGCATCCCTCACCGGCTGACGGCCGTCATCAAACCGTCACCCGGACCTCTCTGAAACTTAACAGGGCTGTCACGGGCGTTTTGCCGGCCACGCGTATCCACCTCCCTGCACACATTGAACAGCGTGATCTCCGCCCCGCCGCCGGCCCCGGCGTGGCGGTGCTTTCCGTTCACAAAACGCGGGGCTCGCAATGCTGCAGATCCACCATCTCGACAAGCACTTCGGCACGGTCCGGGCGGTAGACGACGTGTCCTTGCAGATCCCGAACGGCCAGATGGTCGGGGTGATCGGCCGCTCCGGCGCCGGCAAGTCGACCCTGCTGCGCCTGATCAACCGGCTAGCCGAACCGACCGGCGGCAGCATCACCTTCGATGGCCAGGAAGTCAGCACGCTGAAGGGCCGCGACCTGATGGCCTGGCGGGCCCGCTGCTCGATGATCTTCCAGCAGTTCAATCTGGTGAACCGCCTCGACGTGATCACCAACGTCCTGCTCGGCCGCCTGAACTATCACGGCTTCCTCGACAGCATGCTCAAACGGTTTTCCCCGGCCGAGCGGGCGATGGCGATCTACGCCCTCGACCGGCTCGACATGGCCCAGACGGCGCTGCAGCGCGCCGACACCCTGTCCGGCGGCCAGCAGCAGCGTGTCGCCATCGCCCGCGCCCTGATGCAGGAACCCCGCATCCTGCTCGCCGACGAGCCGATCGCCTCGCTCGATCCCCGCAACGCCGCGGTGGTGATGGACGCCCTGCGCGCGATCAACAAAGAGGAAGGGATCACCGTCGTCTGCAACCTCCACACGCTCGACACCGCCCGCGCCTATTGCGACCGCATCATCGGCATGCAGGCGGGACGTGTGGTGTTCGACGGCACCCCGGACTCGCTGACCACAGACGCCGCCCGCGAGATCTACGGCGTCGACGGTTTGGACGAAGCGCTCAGCGAGAGCGTGACCTCCACCTCTCTCGGCTCCCCCGACGACGGGGCCGAGCCGCGCCGGGCCGCGGTCGCCTGACCGCACCCGCCCGCCGCCCCGACGCATCCGCGTTCCCAGAAATCCTGCCCTCAAGGAGACAAGGCAATGATCGCACGTCGCATTCTGCTCGCTGCTGCCGGCATGGCGGCCCTGGCGACCTCCGTTTCGACCGACGTCCTGGCCGCCGACGACTGGCGCGAGCAGGTGCCGGTGTTCCGCGTCGGCATCCTCGGCGGCGAGAATGAGGCCGACCGGCTGAAGAACTACGCCTGCTTCAAGGACCACCTGGAGACCCGCCTGGGCGTGCCGGTCGAGCTCTATCCCGCCTCCGATTATGCCGGCGTCATGCAGGGCCTGATCTCCGGCAACCTGGAATATGCCGGTCTCGGCTCGTCGGGCTATGCCGGCATCTCCATTCAGGAGCCGGACGCGGTCGAGCCGCTGGTCACCACCGAGCAGGTCGACGGCTCGCTCGGCTACTACTCGGTCATGTATGTCCGCGCCGACAGCCCCTACAAGTCGCTGGACGACCTGAAGGACAAGACCCTGGCCTTCGCCGATCCGAACTCCACCTCTGGCTATCTCGTGCCGGCCTACGAGCTGAAGAGCCAGGGCTACGACCCGAAGGAGTTCTTCTCCAAGACCGGTTTCGGCGGCGGTCACGAGCAGGCCGTCGTCGCCGTGCTGAATAACCAGTACGACGCGGGCGTCACCTGGACGTCGGGCGTCGGCGAGAAATCCAAGGGCTACTCCCGCGGCAACCTGCGCAAGATGGTCGACAAGGGCGCCCTGAACATGGACGACATCCGGATCATCTGGCAGTCGAACCTGATCACCAACGGTCCGCGCGTCATCCGCAAGGACGTCCCGCAGGAGCTGAAGGACCTGATGCGCGGCATCCTGGTCAATCTGCCGCTTGAGGACCGCGACTGCGCCGAGGCGGTCGCCGGCGGCAAGATCAACGGTTTCCAGCCGATCGGCCACGACTTCTACAAGCCGATCATCGAGATGCGCCGCGAGCTGCTGGCCTCGCGCCGCGGCTGATCGCCGATCATCCCGGCGGGCGAAGGGCATCGGCGCTTCGCCCGCCTCCCCCGTTTTCAACGTTTCGGAGCCGGCCTCGTGAGCAACGGCCACGCCGACCCCAAGAGCATCCGGATTCCCGACGGCCATGATCCGGCGGACGTGTTCGAGCGTCACCGGGCCGAGCTGGAACGCTCACGTCGTGCGGCCACGCTGCTCTATGGCGGCCTGTTCGTCCTGGCCCTGGCCGCCGCGGTCTACATCTCCAATTTCTATCCGGACAAACTGGCCGCCGGCGTGCCGAAGATCGGCGACTACATCTACGACATCCTGCCGGTCCTCGACCCGGCGCTGCTGTTCGCGGGCACCAAGACCGAGGGCTCTATCGCCTACTGGTATTTCAACCTGCCGAAATATCTCCAGCTCCTTGCCGAGACCATCAACATGGCGCTGTTCGCGACGATCTTCGGCGCGTTCGGCGGCTTCGTCCTGTGCTTCCCGGCGAGCCGCAACCTCGCGCCGAACGGCTGGGTCTACTTCCTGTGCCGGCGCTACATGGAATTCTGCCGCGGCGTGCCCGAGGTGATCTTCGCCATCGCCTTCGTCTGGGCCTTCGGCATCGGCCCGTTGGCCGGCATCGTCGCCATTGCCATCCACTCGGCGGGCGCCCTGGGCAAACTGTTCTCCGAGGTGAACGAGAACGTCGACACCAAACCGATGGAGGGCATCCGCGCCTCCGGCGGCTCCTGGTTCGACGAGATCCGTCACGGCGTGGTGCCGCAGGTTCTGCCGAATTTCGTCAGCTACACGTTGCTGCGCTTCGAGATCAATATCCGCGCCTCCTCGATCATCGGCTTCGTCGGCGGCGGCGGTGTCGGCCAGGAGCTCTATTACGTCATCAACTTCAACTTCTACGAAGAGGTGAGCGCGCTGGTACTGCTGATCGTCGCTACGGTGACCTGCGTCGATCTGATCTCAGAGCGCGTGCGTCACCGCTTCATCGGCCGCGAGAACCTCGTCCGGGAGAACCTCGCATGACCAGTGTCTCCGACGCCGACATCCGCGCCGCGGCCGAACGCTTCCCCGACGTCTTCCATGAGCCGACCCGGCTGGTCTGGGGTCGGCGCGCCCTGGTCGTCGGCATGATCGCCTATTTCGCCTTCTGCGTCTGGGCCTTCGACATCACGTTCGAGCGGCTGTTCGGCGGACTGCACAAGATGGGGCACGTGCTCTACAGCATGGTGATCTGGAAGGATTTCCTGACCTGGGATTTCAGCGGCATCCTGATCGGCCTCGCCGAGACCGTGGGCATGGCCCTGCTCGGCACCACCATCGCCTCGCTGTTCGCCATCGTGCTCGGCTTCGTCGCCGCCAAGAACGTGGTGCCCAACCGATTCGTCCACCACATCGTCCGCCGCTTCCTCGATCTGCTGCGCGGGGTCGACACGCTGATCTGGGCCCTGGTCTTCGTGCGCGCTGTGGGGCTGGGGCCGCTGGCCGGCGTCCTGTCGATCATCGTCAGCGACACCGGCACGCTGTCGAAGCTCTATTCGGAGGCGGTGGAGAATGTCGACCGCAAGCCGATCGAGGGCGTGCGGTCCACCGGGGCCAGCCACATGCAGCGCTATCGCTTCGGCTTCCTGCCCCAGGTGATGCCGGTGTTCCTGTCCATGTCGCTTTACTGGTTCGAGAGCAACACGCGCTCGGCGACCATCCTCGGGATCGTCGGCGCCGGCGGCATCGGCATGCAGCTCTCCGAGCGGATGAAGGTGCAGTACTGGGACCAGGCGGCGTTCATTATCCTGCTGATCCTGCTCACCGTGGCGATCATCGACACCCTGTCCAAGTGGATCCGGATGCGGTTGATCGGCAAGCGCGAGCTTTAGACGCCGCAAAGTGCCGCGGCATCTTGCGCCTCCGGGAAATCCGGTTACCGTCCCGCCCCATGAAAACAGACGTTGATTACATCTTCGGCGAGACCCTGCCCGAGCCGGGCACGGCCATGGAGGTCGCTCCCGGAATCCGCTGGATCCGGATGCCCCTGCCCTTCGCCCTCGACCATGTGAACCTGTTCCTGCTGGATGACGGCGAGGACGGCTGGGTTCTGGTGGACACCGGCGCCGCGTTGAAGCCGACCCAGGACCTGTGGGGACTGGTGCTGGCGAACGAGCTCCAGGGCAAGCCGATCTCGCAGATCATCGTCACCCATTTCCACCCGGACCATGTCGGCAATGCCGGCTGGCTGCAGGAGCGCACCGGCGCGCCGCTGTGGATGAGCCGCACCGAGTGGCTGTCCGCCCGGGTCAACCGCGCGGAGCCGCCGGAACAGTTCCAGCAATACGCCCCGGACTTCTACAGCCGTGCCGGCCTGTCCGACCTGCTGGTGGGCGAGCTGCGCGACCTCGGCAACCACTTCCACTCCCTGGTGTCGCCGGTGCCGCCGATCTATCGGCGGATCAGCGAGGAGACGGCCCTGGAGATCGGCGGCCGGACCTGGGTTCCGATCCTGTCCGGCGGCCACTCGCCGGAGCATATCTGCCTGTACTGCCCGGACGACAACATGGTGCTCGGCGGCGACTTCCTGCTACCGCGGATCTCGCCGAACGTGTCGGTCTGGTGGAACGAGCCGGAAGGCAACCCGCTGGCCGACTACATCCGGTTCCTGCAGAACCTGGACTATATGGATGACGACATCCTAGTGCTGCCGTCGCACGACCGCCCCTATCGTGGCCTGCACGAGCGACGCGCCGACCTGATCGCCCATCACCACGAGCGCTTCGAGCTGGCCCTGGAGGTCTGTGCCGAGCCGTCGACGGCGGCCGACGTCATGTACCAGATGTTCAAGCGCCAGCTCGACGCCCACCAGAGCCGCTTCGCCATCGGCGAGGCCCTGGCGCACCTGAACTATCTGGTGGAGGACGGCCAGCTCGACCGCAGCCTGGACGAGAGCGGGGTGTGGCGCTACCGGGCGGAGGCGTGAGGGGACGGTAGCTCCCTCCGATCACTCTCACGCTCTCTCTTTTCCGACTCCTCGGACCTGTTCCGGGGCAAGCCCGTCCGCATGGCGAGCGCGGGAGCTCAGTGCAGCGGCGATGAATCCCTCTTCGTCGCTCGCCCCGGAACAGGTCCGGGGAGTGATTGAGTGGGTTTGAAGGGCAGAAAAAGCGCGTCTCTCCCCGTCTCCCCGGCCTTGCGCCGGGGTCCAGGGGGACGCTCTCCGGACCCCTTCCAACACATCCGACTGCTCCCAGCCTCGATCCCGCATCAGGGCCGGGAAGACGCTGAAGCGAACGGTGCCGCCACAGAACCCCCTCGAACCCGCACCCGGATTCGTGGAATACTGAGCCTGTGGCGCGCCAGCGTGACCGCGCGACACCCGGAGGAGCGGAAAACCGCCCCCGGCTTGGGAGGACGCCCCCGGAAGTCAGCGAAGCACCCGCTCGGGCGCGGTGACAGGAGGGTTTTACCCGTGTCCCAGGCCGACATCTCCCGCGACGATCCGCCCAAGGCGTCGACCGACACGGCGGTCCACCCGCTGCGACCGGCCTCCCACGATCTGGTCGCCTGGTGCCTCGACCGGCTGAACCACCACGATTCCATCGCCCAGCACGACCCGCTGGCCACCGGGGTGCGCAGCCTCGCCATCGACCTGCTGGAGCATCTGGAGGACGGGTCCCTCGACCTTCCCGCGCTGCATTCGGTGGTACGCCAGATCAGCGACCGTGCCCTGATCGAGCGCGCCGGCCGGCTGCGCGAGCAGTGCCCGCCGGCCGACTGGAAAGCCACCGTCGACGCCGCCCTGGCGCCCCTGGAGGAGGCCGGCGTGGCCGAGATCCGCGCCGCGGTGGAGACCACAAGGGCCGGCGTGGTCTTCACCGCCCATCCGACCTTCGCCCTGTCCCGCCGGATGCGGGCCATCCTGGCCGACATCGCCAGCGGCGAGGCCGACGCCGCTTCCAAGCTTGGCGACGTGCCCCATGCGCCCGACCCGGCGATCACGCTCTCGGCCGAGCACGAGGACGTGCGCGCCGCCCTGCTGAACGCCCAGGACGCCCTGCGCAAACTGAACGGCGCCATCCTCGACTGGCTGGAGCTCCACGTCCCGAGCAAATGGTGGAGCATCCGTCCGGCGCCGCTGCAGCTCGCCACCTGGGTCGGCTACGACCTGGACGGGCGCACCGACATCCACTGGGCCGAGACCCTCCGGATCCGGCTGGAGGAGAAGGCGCTGCAGCTCGCCCGCTACCGTGACGGACTGGCGGAGATCGGCGGCGACGGCGTGCAGCCGCTGATCGACCGGCTGGGCGCCGCCGAGGTCGAGACCGCCGCCCAGGCCGCCCAGTTCGCCGGCGACCTGGAGAACCCAGAGACCGTCGTGGCGGCCGCCAACCGGCTGACCGCCGACGGCCCGGGCCGCCTCACCTCCCTCACCCCGATCCTGGAGGCGATGGACCACCTCATCGCCGAGGAGAGCGACACCGCCCGGCGCAAGGCGCTCTGCGTGCTTGCCGCCGAAATGGCCACCTGCGGGCTCGGCATCGGCCTGATCCACTTGCGGGTCAACGCCGCCCAGGTGCGCTCCGCCGTGCAGGCCGATCTCGACCTGTCGGGCCTGGCCGAATTCCACGACCGCCGCGCGCTCGCCGCCGCCGCCGAGAAATCCGCCCAGGCGAAGGCCGCCAACGTGAATTTCGGCGCGGTATTCCAGGAAAGCATGACGGCGCGCCGGCAGATGATGCTCTGCGCCCAGATCCTGAAACACATCGACGCCGACGCGCCGATCCGCTTCCTCATCGCCGAGGTGGAGGCGCCGGCCACCATCATGGGGGCGGTCTACCTCGCCCGGCACTACGGCATCGCCGACAAGGTCGACATCTCTCCGCTGTTCGAATCCCCGCCGGTGATCGAACGCGGCGCCCGCTTCATGGAGCGGCTGTTCGACGAGGAGGAATACGTCGCCTATATCCGCGGCCGCGGACGGGTCAGCCTGCAGTTCGGCTTCTCCGACAGCGGCCGGTTCATGGGACAGATCGGCGCCGACCTGGCGATCGAGCGGCTGCAGATCCAGGTCGCCCGGGCGATGGCCAAGCGTGAGATCGAGGGGGTGGAGGTGCTGCTGTTCAACACCCATGGGGAATCCATGGGCCGCGGCGGCTTTCCCGGCACCCTGGCCGAGCGCTTCGACCATCTCTTCACCCCCTGGGCCCGCGCGCGCTACGCCCAGAAAGGCCTGCGGGCGCTGGCGGAGATGAGCTTCCAGGGGGGCGACGGCTATCTGTACTTCGCCACCCCGGCGCTGGCCGAGGCGACCGCCTGCGGCATCGCCCGCTGGGCCTTCGCGCCGCCCGGCATCGAGAAGCCGGACGACGATGCGTTCTACGGCGATATCGACTTCTCCTGGGACATCTACCGGGCGGTGAAGTCCTGGCAGGAGGCGCTGTTCGAGGACGAGCATTACCAGGACGTGCTCGGCGCCTTCCCGCCGAACCTGCTGCCCGCCACCGGCTCGCGCAAGACGCGGCGGCAGAGCGGCACGTCGAAGGGCTCGGGGGCCAGGGGCATGCGGGCGATCCCGCACAACGCCGCCCTGCAGCAGCTCGCCGCCCCGGCCAATGTCATGGGCGGGCTCGGCCTGGCGGCGCGGCGGGAGCCGGAACGGTTCCTGGCGCTGGTCGAGGGCTCGCCCCGGTTCTCGCGGCTGATGGCCATGGTGATGCGGTCGCGCCGGTTGACCAGCATGGCGGTGCTGCGGAGCTATGCCGACCTGTACAGCCCGAGCTTCTGGACCATCCAGGCCTCGCGCACCGACAGCGAGGACGCCGCCAAGGTGGCCTACCGCATCGCCGACCGGCTGAGCCGGCGCGACCACGACCACGCGATCCAGCGGCTGGCCAACCTGCTGTCCCGCGACCGCCGCCAGCTCGACACGGTCTGCGGCGACATGGTGAGCGACGGGATCGGCGACCGCAGTTTCCCGCGCGAGCTCTATGTGCTGCATGCGGTGCGGCTGGTGCTGGTGATGCAGGCCTTCTCCCTGACCGCCTCGACGCCGGGCTTCTCCCACCGCCACGACCTGACCCATGCGGTACTGATCGACATGGCGCTCGACCTGCGCTTCGCGGAGGTGGCGGAGACCATCGAGACGATCTTCCCCACGGGAACCGAGGCGGCGGAGGCATTCTCCGCGCTGACGGAGCAGAGCGACATCGCCGCCGAGCAGGCGGGGTATCCTGAGGTGAAACGCGGCATCGCCGACCCGCTGCGCTGGATCGACGGGGCGATCAAGGAAATCAGCGTCGGCATCGCGCATTTCTATGGGGCATATGGGTAGGCGGCCGACCACCCATTTTCTTTCTGCGTCATCCCGGTTGGCCCCGGGCTTGACCCGGGGGAAGACCGGGACCTCGTAACGGGCGCCCGACCATGGGTCCCGGCCCGCCCCCGGAACGGGTCCGGGGTCGTCCGGGATGACGGGAACGGGAAGTTGGTTGAGGAAAGCGCTCCCGCTTCCCTCCTCCCGCACTCCCCGGATTTATTCCGGGGTGAGACATCCGACGCGCGAACTCTCGGTCGTTCGGTACTGCCTCATCCGCTCGCCCCGGAAAAAAATCCGGAGAGTGCCGAAAGAGAGGTGGGAGGGTGAGGCGAGAACGCCCCCGCCCCCTCAATCCATCGGTCCGACCACGCCGCTGACCAGATTCTCGCGGTAGAGTGCGGCCTCGTCGAGCCAGGCACCCGCCCGCTCGAAGCGGTCGATCGCCTTTGCCGTCGCCGCCTCCAGCTCGGCCCGGGCCGCCTGCGCGTCCTCCACCGAGATTTCCTCGAAGCGGATCTCGTCGCCCGGACGCAGCCGGCCCAGCCGCGGCACGTCGGCGGAGATCACCGTGCCGACCTTCGGGTAGCCGCCGGTGGTCTGGTGATCCGCCAGCAGCAGGATCGGCATGCCGTTGCCCGGCACCTGGATCGCGCCGGTGACGATGCCGTCGGACACGATGTCGTGGCCCTTCACATGGGTCAGCGCCGGCCCGTCGAGTCGGATGCCCATGCGGTCGGCCTCGCGCGTGCAGGTATAGGTCTCGGCGAACAGCCCGGCGATGCTGTCGTCGGAGAAGAAATCGTCCTGCGGTCCGAGCACCACCCGGATCGGGCCGCTGACCCGCGCCCAGTCCAGGCTCGGGCACTTCATCTCGCTGCGTTCGCCGACGCTGTCCTGGGCCAGCGGCAGCAGGTCGCCGTCCTTCACCGCCCGGCCCTCGATCCCGCCGATCTGCGAGCGGGTATAGGTGGCGCGGGAGCCGTAGATCTCCGGCACGTCGATCCCGCCCTCCACGGCGAGATAGGCGACGCCGGTATCGGACAGCCCGCCGATCCGGAACTTGGTTCCCCGGCCGAAGCGCACCGAGCGGTTGGCGTCCACCGGGCCGCCGCGCTCGCCCTGCACCTCCAGGGCGGCCACGGTGCCGACCAGGGCGACGCGAGCGGAGTCGGCCTCGACCTCCAGGGTCGGGCCCATCACCCGCAGCTCCAGGGCGGCGGCACCCGGCGGGTTGCCGACCAGCGCGTTGGCGATGGCCAGGGCCACCGGGTCGAGCGCGCCGGAGGGCGGCACGCCCAGATGCTGCACATGGGGACGGCCGAGATCCTGGATGGTCGGCGCGAAGCCGGCGCTGACGACGCGAAGCCCGCTCATGCGCCGTCTCCCGCCTGGTCAATCTCCTGCGGCTCGATCACCGGATCGCCCTCGTCGGCCCGGGCGCGCATCTCGCGATAGGTGGCCTCGTCGATCTCGTAGAACTGCACGCTGTCGCCGGCATTCAGCAGGATCGGCTCGTCGCGGCGCAGGTCGAACAGCTCGATCGGCGTGCGGCCCAGCAGGTGCCAGCCGCCAGGCGATTCCTTGGTGTAGATGTTGGTGAGGTTGGTGGCGATCGAGACCGATCCGCCCGGCACGCGCACCCGCGGCTCGGTGCGGCGCGGCAGGGCCAGCTCGTCCGGCAGGATGCCGAGATAGCCCAGCCCCGGCATGAACCCCATCATGTAGCACTCGTAGGTGCCGCCGGAATGGATCTCCACGACCTTTTCCGGCGTCATCCCGGTCCGCTCGGCGACGTCCTCCAGGTCGGGACCGTATTCGCCCCCATACAGGGTCGGCACCCGCCAGAGCCGGCCGCCGGTCGCCTCGTCGCTGAGGTCGGGCAGCAGGGCGTTGACCTTGTCCTCGATCGCGGCGCGGCGCACCACGGTCGGATCGTAATGCACCATCAGCGAGCGGAAGGTCGGCACCAGATCGACTATGCCCGCCATCTCCGCCGCCCGCAGCGCCCGGCCGAGGCTGGTCACGCGTCGGTTGATCGCCCGGTCGACGACCGTGCCGAACTCGACCACCACGGCCGTATCGCCCGCCGCCAGGAAGCGCGGGGCCTTTGACGTTTCGTCTGCCGTGGCTGGAGGCATGGACCTGTCCGTTCGTGAGGTGTTTACTCAGAGCAGTTCCCACCTCCGTAGGATGAAGTCGCAATGGCTCGCAAGGTCAATTTGAACGCCGATATGGGTGAAGGTTTCGGCGATTACGACATCGGCAACGACACCGAGATGCTGAAGATCATCAAATCGGCCAATGTTGCCTGCGGTTTCCATGGCGGCGACTGGAACGTGATGGACCGGGTCTGCAAGCAGTCCAAGGAGCGCGGCGTGTCCGTCGGCGCCCATCCGGGCTTCAACGACCTCTGGGGCTTCGGCCGCCGCAAGATCCAGATGGCGACCGACGATGTGGAGCGGATGGTCTGCTACCAGATCGGCGCGTTGCAGGGCATGGCGGCGGCCAACGGCATGAAGGTGACCCATGTGAAGACCCATGGCGCGCTGGGCAACATCTGCGCCGTCGAGCTGGACTGGGCCCAGGCCATCGGCCGGGCGATCAAGGCGGTCGATCCCTCGCTGATCTTCCTCGCCCCGACCGGCTGCAAGATGATCGAGGTCGCCCAGGACATGGGCCTGACCTTCGCGTCGGAGGTCTTCGCCGACCGGACCTATGACGACGACGGCAACCTGACCCCGCGCAGCCAGCCCAACGCCATGGTCCACGACCCGGACGAGGCGGCGGAGCGGGTCATTCACATGATCCAGAACCAGGAGATCGTCTCGACCTCCGGCAAGCACGTGCCGGCGGTGGTGCACAGCATCTGCGTCCATGGCGACGGGCCGACCGCGGTCGCCGTCGCCACCAAGGTCCGCGCCGGCATCGAGGCCGCGGGCATCGACATCGTTCCCCTTCCCGAGATGGAGCTTGGCTGACCCATGACCTCACCCGCCTTCTCCCACGCCGAGTACACCGCCCGTCAGGACGCCGTTCGGCGCTCCATGGAGAAGGCGGGCATCGACACGCTGGTCGTCACCGAACCGGCCAACTTGTGCTACCTGACCGGCTATGACGGCTGGTCTTTCTACACGCCGCAATGCCTGCTGGTGGCGCTGACGCTGGACGAGCCGGTGCTGATCGTGCGCGGCATGGACGCCAATGCCGGCAAGGTCACCACCCATCTGCGCCACGAGAACATCCTGGGCTTCCCGGATCACTACGTGCAGCAACCGGACCGCCACCCCATGGACTGGGTGGCCGAGGAGATGGGGCGCCGCGGCATAAACGGCGGCACCGTCGGGCTGGAGATGGACAGCTACTACTTCTCGCCGATGGCCTACGAGCACATCAGGAAGGGCCTGCCCAACGCCCGCTTCGCCAACGGCAACAACGTCGTGAACTGGGTCCGGTCGATCAAGTCGCCGGCCGAACTCGCCTATATGCGCGAGGCGGCCAAGATCATCGCCGAGACCATGCGGGTCGGCATCGAGGCGGTGCAGCCCGGCGTGCGCCAATGCGATGCGGTGGCGCGGATCTACGACACCGCGATCCGTGGCGTCGACGGGATCGGCGGCGACTATCCCGCCATCGTGCCGATGCTGCCCTCGGGCATCGGCGCCTCGACCCCGCACCTGACCTGGTCGGACGCGCCGTTCAAGTCCGGCGAGGCGACGATCCTGGAGCTGGCCGGCGTGCGCCGACGCTACCACTGCCCGATGGCCCGCACGGTCTCCCTGGGCAAGCCGCCGCAGAAACTGGCCGACGCCAGTGCGACGATCTGCGACGGCATCGCCGCCGCCCTGGACGCCGCCAGGCCCGGGGCGACCTGCGAGGAGGTCGAGGCCGCCTGGCGCCGGGAACTGGCGAAGTCCGGGTTCGAGAAGGAGAGCCGGATCGGCTACTCGGTCGGTCTGAACTACCCGCCGGACTGGGGCGAGCACACCATGAGCCTGCGTCCGGGCGACAAGACGGTGATCCAGCCGAACATGACCTTCCACATGATTCCCGGTCTGATGCTCGACGATTGCGGCATCGAGATCTCGGAATGCTTCCTGATTACCGAAAAGGGCGCGGAATGCTTCTACGACTTCCCGCGGCCGATGGTGGTCAAGGATTGAGGCTAAACCGCCGCGACGGTTGGGATTTGACCGTCGCGGCCACCCCGCTGCAAAAGACACACTGCGGGTAATTCTTCTATATAGCCGTCAGTAAATCTTGCAGTGCAACAAAAGATCGCTATTTTCCGGCCATCCCAACGTTGGTGGCCCCCAAAATGTCGCTCCGCAATATCGCGATCATCGCGCACGTCGATCATGGCAAGACAACCCTCGTCGACGTCCTGCTGAAACAGTCCGGTACCTTCCGCGAAAACCAGCAGACCGCTGAGCGGATGATGGACAGCAACGACATCGAACGCGAGCGTGGCATCACCATTCTCGCCAAGTGCACCTCCGTCGACTGGAAGGGCACGCGGGTCAACATCGTCGACACGCCGGGCCACGCCGATTTCGGCGGCGAGGTGGAACGCATCCTGACCATGGTCGACGGCGCCCTGCTGCTGGTCGACGCCTCGGAAGGCCCGATGCCGCAGACCAAGTTCGTGCTCGGCAAGGCGCTGGCCCTCGGCCTGCGCCCGATCGTCGTGGTCAACAAGGTCGACAAGCCCGAGCAGCGCGCCTACGAGGTCCAGGACGAGGTATTCGACCTGTTCAGCGCGCTCGGCGCCGACGAGCACCAGCTCGACTTCCCGACCATTTTCGCCTCGGCCAAGATGGGCTGGGCGTCGGAGACCCCGGACGAGAAGGGCACCGACATGGCGGTCCTGTTCGAGCGGATCGTCGCCCATGTGCCGGAGCCGACCGTGCAGCCGGACGAGCCGTTCTCGATGCTGGCCACGACCGTCGAGGCCGACCCGTATCTCGGCCGTATCCTGACCGGTCGCATCCAGTCCGGCCGGATCAAGCCGAACACCAGCCTGAAGGCCCTGTCGCGCGACGGCAAGGAGCTGGAGCGGGCCCGCGTGTCGAAGATCCTGTCCTTCCGGGGCCTGGAGCGCACGCCGCTGGACGAGGCCTCGGCCGGCGACATCGTCGCCCTGGCCGGCTTCTCGGAGGCCACCGTCGCCGACACGCTCTGCGCGCCGGAAGTGGCGGCCCCCCTGCCCGCCAACCCGATCGATCCGTCGACCATCGCCGTCACCTTCGCGGTGAACGACAGCCCGCTGTCCGGCCGCGAGGGCGAGAAGGTCACTTCCCGCCTGATCCGCGACCGCCTGTTCCGCGAGGCCGAGGGCAATGTCGCCATCCGGGTGCAGGAAACCGAGGACAAGGACGCTTTCGAAGTCGCCGGCCGCGGCGAGCTTCAGCTTGCGGTGCTGATCGAGCAGATGCGCCGTGAGGGCTTCGAGCTGTCGATCAGCCGGCCGCGCGTGCTGCTGAAGACCGATCCGGAGACCGGCCAGCGCCAGGAGCCGATCGACGAGGTCTTCGTCGACGTGGACGAGGAGTTCTCCGGCGCGGTGATCGAGGCGATCACCATCCGCAAGGGCGAACTGCAGGAGATGAAGCCGTCCGGCGGCGGCAAGCAGCGGCTGGTGTTCAGTGCGCCGGCGCGTGGCCTGATCGGCTATCACGGCGAGTTCCTGACCGCGACCCGCGGCACCGGCATCATGAACCGGGTGTTCCAGGGCTACGCGCCCTACAAGGGCCCGATCCCCGGCCGCCGCGCCGGCGTCATGGTCTCCATGGAACAGGGCGAGGCCATGGCCTATGCCCTGCAGAACCTGGAGGACCGCGGCCCGCTGATGGTCTCGCCGGGCGACAAGGTCTATTCCGGCATGGTCCTGGGCGAGCACAACAAGGGCCAGGACCTCGAGGTGAACCCGCTGAAATCGAAGCAGCTCACCAACTTCCGCGCCTCCGGCAAGGACGAGAACGTCGACCTGACCCCGCCGATCCGCATGACCCTGGAAAGGGCCATCGCCTATATCGAGGACGACGAGCTGGTCGAGGTCACGCCGAAGAGCATCCGCCTGCGCAAGCGGTATCTCGACCCGCACGAGCGCAAGCGCATGCTGAAGAAGAGCGTCCAGCAGAGCGCCTGAGGTAACGGGGCGTCCGATCGGATCGGGCGCCCAATCCTTTCCCCGGTCAGGCCGCCAGCAGAAACGGCCTGAGCCGGTCGAGGACCGCGTCCGGCGCCTCCTCGGGGACGAAGTGCCCGGACGGGACCGGCAGGAACTCGGGCTTGGAGGCCCATTGCCGCCAGATCCCCGGAATATCGTAGTGCCGCCCGATCACGCCGTTCTCGCCCCAGATCACCAAGGTCGGGCAGTCGATCCGATCGCCCCGGTCACGGCTTTCACGATCGTCGGTCGTGTCGCAGGCGATTCCGGCCCGGAAGCACTCGCACATGGCCGTCACTGAGTCCGGCCGGGCAGCCATCTCGAGATACAGCGCCAGAGCCTCGTCGGCATAGTGGGGTGCCTCGCTGCCAAGCCCGCAGAGAAGGTCGCGCAGGAAGCCGTCCGCATCGCCGGCGATCCAGTGCTCCGGCCGCGGGTGCGGCTGGGTGAGGAAGAAGAAGTAGAAATAGTCCTGCGCCGCCTCGGCCGTGACCCGGTCGTAGAGATCCAGCGCCGGCACGATATCCATCACGCAGAGCCGCTCCACCGCCTCCGGATGGTCCAGCGCCAACCGTGTCGCGACCCGCGCGCCGCGGTCATGAGCGACCAGCCGGTATCGTTCGAAGCCCAGCGCCACCATGACCTGGTGCTGCTCCGCCGCCATCCGGCGCTTCGAATAGGCCGCGTGGCCCGACGTCACGCCCGGCATATGGGACTCGCCGCGCCCTCTCAGATCGGTCAACACGACGGTGAATCGGTCCGTCAGCCACGGGGCGATCAGGTGCCAGCAGAGATGGGTCTGCGGATCGCCATGCAGCATCAGAACCGGCGGCCCCTCGCCGCCGACCAGCGCCATGATCTGCCCCTCTGCGGTCTGGACAGGCACGCGCCTGAAGCCGGGCAGCAGGGCGGCGTCGGCACGCTCAAACGGTGTCATGCAGCCTCCGTTGATAGGCTTTGAGTTCGGCCTCGTCGCGCGCGTAGAAGGCCCAGCCGGCGATCCGCCGAACCTTCACGAACCCGGCGCGACGCAGGAGCTCCAGATGCCGGCTGGTCGTCGGCTGGCTCACCCCGAGCTTCTTGGCAATCAGGGACACGCAGACGCCGACCTCCTCAGGATCGCCCGAAAGCTGATCGGGGAAGTGCCGTCCCGGCTCCTTCAACCAGCCCAGAATTGACAATCGCACGTCGCTCGCCAGGGCCTTCGTCTGTTCGACCAGTTCATCCATAGAACGCGATATAGCAAATTAGCTAATTATATGGATAGAAAAAATGACCTGCTCCCCGATATGTCCTCGTTCAGAAGTTAGTTCTGTTCCGGTTTTGGTCCTCGATTGACCGGTTGCGGTATTCCCACGGTGTGAGCCCGCCGAGGCTCGTGTGGGGGCGGTGTTGGTTGTAGTCGTCGCGCCAGGCGCCGATCAACTGGCGGGCATGGCGCAGGCTGGAGAACAGGTGCTCGTTCAGGCACTCGTCGCGCAGCCGTCCGTTGAAGCTTTCGACCAGGCCGTTCTGCATCGGTTTGCCGGGCGCGATGTAATGCCACTCGACACCGCGCTCTTCTTGCCAAGCCAGGATGGCGTTCGAGGTCAGCTCGGTTCC
>NZ_AUIR01000014.1:0-77132 GCF_000423805.1 Thalassobaculum salexigens DSM 19539 | reverse complement strand
GTCGATCCGAGGGATCGCCGTCGGGCGGAAGAACTACCTCTTCATGGGCTCCGAGGGCGGCGGCAAGGCCGGGGCCATCGCCTACACCCTCATCGAGACCGCCAAGCTAAACGGCGTCGACCCGCAGGCCTGGCTCACCGACGTGCTCGGCCGGATCGCCGAGCACAAGATCAACTGGCTCGATGAGTTGTTGCCCTGGACCTACGCTCAGCACTGCTGAGCGTACCGGCGATCGTCAGACCTGGTCAGATGGGCTTGGCCAGACGCTCACGATCGGGCGTCGCCCCATGACGGTCATTGGAAGCGCTAGATGTTTAGTCCCGGTATGTGATGGTACGATTTCGTTGACCATCGACAAGGACGGGTTATAGGACAGGTACTAAACGGCAGCGCCACGACCACAGCCGGCCATCGAGATAAAATCCTTGTCAGATCGTTCCAGAACTTGTGCCCTCGCGATCGACACCCTGCGATCTATAGCTATTAGAGATGCAAGAGGAGTATGACGGCCATGACAGTGGTGGAGTTCACCATCGGCCGCCTGGCGAGAGAGACCGGGTGTAAGATTCCCACAATTCGCTATTACGAGCAGATCGGGCTGCTGCCGAAGCCCATCCGCTCCGCCGGAAATACCCGGCTTTACGGCCCTGCGCACAGGGCGCGCCTTGATTTCATCCAGCATTGCCGGGAACTCGGCTTCCCGCAGGCAGCGATCCGGGGTCTGTTGGACCTGACCGATCATCCGGATCGGTCCTGCGAGGCGGTGACCGAGATCGCGGCGGCGCATCTGGCGGACGTGAACCGGCGCCTTGCCAGCCTATCGACCCTGAAGGACGAACTCACGCACATGATCGAAGCGTGCGAAGGTGGCCGCGTCACGCAGTGCCGCATTGTCGAGACCTTGGCGGACCATTCCCACGGCCATTGTCTCGGTCACGATCACGGCGACAAAGGACGGGTGGAGTGCGGCAACTGATGCTGATGGTGGGCCAGATTCCATTATCTTCGAGAGGTCGCCGACTACCGAAGGCCAAGCAAAGACACGGGCAGCCACGTCACGACGGCCGGCATGATCAGGATGAGCGTGATCATCAGCAGTTGAATGGCAACAAGGGGCACGACCCCGCGATAGATCGATAACATTTTGATGCTGTCCGGCGCCGACCCCTTCAGGAAGAACAGCGCGAAGCCGAAGGGCGGGGTCAGAAACGAAGTCTGCAGCACCAGAGCGATCAGCGCCCCGATCCAGACGCGCGCAAGGTGGTCCGAGCCGACGTATTGGCTAAAGTCCAAGGTGCTGATAACCGGATAGAAAATAGGCAGCGACACCAGCGTGATCTCGATCCAGTCAATGAAGAAACCGAGGACGAACAGGATCAACAGCACGATCGCCAGAATCCAGAAATCCGACAACGCCGTACCGTCGAACAGCCCGACGGCAATATCGTCGCCGCCGTAGAACCGGAACACCAGGGAGAACACGCTCGCTCCCAGGACGACGAAAAACACCATCGCGGTGATTTTCATTGTGCGAAAAAGCGCAAGGCGCACCAGCGACGGGGTGAAGCCACGATAGATGAAAATGAGCAGTGCGGCGCCCACGGCTCCCACGGCGGCGGCCTCCGAAGGGGCGACCCATCCGGCAACAATCGATCCAAGCACGAAGACAATCAACCCGACTGGCAGTACGAAACCTCGGACCGCCTGAGCCAGAAGCGAGCGGCCATCGGTTTCGGGAACATCCCCATCGACGGGACGCCGAACAAGGAAATCCGAAGCGACGAAGTAGGTACTGAAGGCAATCGCCAACCCGACGATGGGCACGAGCGGGGCGAGGAACATGCTACCGATCGTTAATCCGAGAGCATCCGAGAGAAAGAACAACATTATGGCGGGCGGTGCGATCACACCAAGCGTGCCGGCGGCGGCGATGGCGCCGGTCGCAATCTCAGGCCGATAGCGCTGTTCCATCATCGTCGGCAGCGCCGCCAGCGCGATGGTCGCAACCGACGCGCCGATCACGCCCGCCATCGGCGCCAGCAACAACCCGATCAAGATCACGGACACGCACATGCTGCCGGGAAGCCGTTTCAACACCCGTTGCAAGAACAGCAGCAACTCACGCGCCGCGCCGCTGATTTCCAACGCGACCCCCATGAACAGCAGCATCGGCACCGCCGGATAGATCAGGTTCTCACCGATGGCGCTGTAGATGCGGTAGGGGACCAGGAACAGCGAAGGGATTGGAAACTCATCGATCATGACGCCGATCAGCGCGAAGCCAATGGCCACACCCGCTAGGATACTGGCGACGGGAAACCCGGTAAACAGAAGCGCCGCGAGCGAGAGCAGCATCAAGACCGGAAAATACTCGACCAGCATCAACGGTGTCCTTCTCTCTCGCGTTCGGGTCGAATAAGACGGCAGACGGCGGCGAGGAACAGAAGCAATGCCCCGACCGGCAGCGCCGACTTGACGATCCAGCGTGCCGACAGGCCAAGGGCGGCACGCGAGCCTTCATCCTGAACGTAGGACAACCAGGCCATTCGCGCGCCGAACCACACCAGGATCAGCGACAACGGAATCAGCAGGGTGATCAGAAGAACTCGCTCGATGCGCGTTCGCAGACGTTTCGATAACCGTTCCCGCACGATGTCCACCCGGACATGGCCGTTCTTGAGATAAGTGTAGCCAATTCCGAACATCACGCAGGCGAAGAAGAAGTGCCAGGTCAGCTCCTGCAAAGGCGTTGAGCCCAACTGGAGAAACCGGCGCGTGGTGATGTCGAAGATGGATGTCAGTATCAGGCCCGGCAGAAACACATAAGCTGCAACGGCACCGCCCATCGAGACGAGCTTCTCAGCGTATCCAAGCAGTGCTTTCATGCTCTCTGGCTTCCATCGATCCCAGCGACACTCGGTTCTAAAGGACGGTCGATAACAAGCCATTCCGCGTCCATTCGCCGAGCCATGAAAGAACCATAGTTTCTATAGTCACTATAGATTCAAGGATAAATTCCGATCCATCTAAGCGGACCACACCGGTAACATGGCCGCCTGCCAATGAACCTCAGCTTCGGCAGCCACGAAGTAATCACAAAGTGGTGGACACCGGGCGCTTACGGTTCACCAAAACGTTTGCCAAGCCTTCGGAGGTCGACGTGCCGACCGGCTTTCCGGCGCGCTGGCGTTGAGCGTAGTCGACTAGGTACGCACTCTGACCATCGACATATTACCGCAGGCACGCCTCCTGGAGCGCCACGACAGTGCGCTGAATATCACCGAGCACCCGCTGCGCAATGCCGTGGTTGAGAGTCATGTCGTCAACGCCTGCCGGAGCGTCGATCTTGCCAACTCAACCATCCTCCAGGCGCCGAAGCCCGAAAGCCGGGCGGACCCCCACCAGTTCGAGCTTCCAACTCGTCCAACGCACCCGTCTCGTCCGATCCATGGATCCCTCACATCTGACCGATCGCGAGAACCCATAAGTCCGTCCGACCGCGGCGTTTGGAAAACTCCTCGGACTTTTGGCGAATGTGGTACGGGAACCCTGAGCCGGGCAATCGCGATGAGCTGTGAGGCCGTGCCTTGGCCCGTCTAAACCAGTACCCGCTTCCAACCGATCTTATATTCCTGACGCCTCAGGTCCCGCAATTTCTTACACCCAACCGGCTGCAACGGAGGGACCGGCAGGAGCAAACTCCACGTTCCAATCGGTCCTAGTTCCTCTTGAAGCTCTAGCCGCTGTAGGGATTATATTTTGTGAGCATCGGAAACTCGAGGCCTGATCATGTCGTCCCAATCCGCCCACAACCAAGACCATTCGCATGTCCCTCCTGTGAAGGCGTGCTGCTCTCACGAGCACGGCCATATACACGATCAGGATCAAAAACATGATCACGGGGGCGCCTGCTGCGGCGCCGATGTAGTGGTCGGACCGGTGGATGCGTCGGGTCGTAGTTTTCAGGTCTCGGGGCTCGATTGCGCGGAGGAGGTGTCGATCCTGAACAAGGTCATCGGCCCGATGGTTGGTGGGGCCGAGCATCTGGCCTTCGACGTCATCAACGGGCGCATGACCGTGCTCGACAGCGCGCAATCGGTACCCGATGACACGATCATCAAGCTTGTTGCTGGCACGGGGATGAGTGCGAGGCCGTGGGACGCAACCAATGCTTCTGCAGATCAGGCTGCGCATCTTGCGCTACAGAAGATGTTCACGATGGCCAGCGGCGGACTTTGGTTCGCCGGATTTTTGTATCACGTCTTCGAAATGGGTTTAGGTGGCGCGCTTGGCCTCTTCGCAGGCCATGGTGAGACACCGATTCCGTTACTCGAGGTCGCACTGTTTGGATTGGCGATCTTGTTCGGAATCTGGCTTGTTGCGCCCAAGGCGTGGTCGTCTGCTCGCAGGCTTTCACCGGATATGAACCTTTTGATGGTGGTCGCCGTCGCCGGCGCCATCGGGCTGGGCGAGTATTTCGAGGCAGCGACGGTGGCTTTCTTCTTCTCGCTGTCCCTTTACCTCGAAAGCTGGAGCGTAGGCCGCGCGCGCAATGCTGTTGCAGCCCTTCTGGATTTAGCTCCGCCCACGGCGCGCGTGATCCGCGGCGATGGGCGCGAAGAGAACATTCCCGCCGCGCAGGTCACCATCGGTGACTCGTTCGTAGTGCTCGGCGGCGACCGCATCCCGCTTGACGGTAATGTGACCGGAGGCATGGGCGCCGTAAATCAGGCCCCCATCACAGGCGAAAGCGCGTTGGTGCCAAAAGAGATCGGTGACGAAGTCTATGCCGGAACGATTAATGGCGAATGCACCCTGACGGTGCGCGCCACCAAGGCCGCGTCTGATACGGTGCTAGCAAAAATTACCCGCATGGTCGGTGACGCTCATGCGCGCCGCGCGTCAGTGGAGCAATGGGTGGCGAAATTCGCCCGTATCTACACGCCCATCGTCATGGTGCTGGCTGTAGCCGTTGCGGTGCTGCCGCCACTACTGGCAGGTGGCGCGTGGGGCTACTGGTTCTACAATGCGCTGGTGCTCTTGGTCATCGCCTGCCCTTGCGCACTGGTGATTTCGACACCTGTCTCCATCGTTGCGGCGCTGGCCGCATCGGCGCGGGCGGGCGTGCTGATCAAAGGCGGCGCCTATGTTGAGGCGCCGGGCCGAACAACTGCACTGGCGATGG
The DNA here is from genome assembly GCF_000423805.1 of Thalassobaculum salexigens DSM 19539. Taxonomy (NCBI): domain Bacteria; kingdom Pseudomonadati; phylum Pseudomonadota; class Alphaproteobacteria; order Rhodospirillales; family Thalassobaculaceae; genus Thalassobaculum; species Thalassobaculum salexigens. The sequence continues at coordinate 71,947 of NZ_AUIR01000014.1, read as the reverse complement.
ACAAGACCGGAACGATCACGGAGGGTGAACCTGAGGTCGCCGCGCTTCACCCTTTAGGTGGCGCTTCTGAGGCCGATCTCGTCGAACTGGCGGCAGGTTTGGAGGCGCGGTCGTCGCATCCGCTGGCGCGCGCCATCCTCGCGCGGGCTGAAGCCTTCGGCATCACTGTAACGGCAGCGGAGGACACGTATACGGTACTGGGCCGCGGCCTTGAAGGGCGCGCGAACGGACGCGCTGTCTGGCTTGGTTCGGACCGGTTCGCACGGGAAAAAGGCTTCGGTGATGCCATCCCGGCGGATTTGCGCGACCGGATCGAAGGGGCGGGTAGCACCCTTGTCGCAGTAGGTGACGAGACAGGCGTAACTGGCATTTTAGAACTGCGCGATCGTATCCGGACAGATGCCAGGAGCATCATCGCGCTACTGCATGCGCAGGGTGTGACGACCATCGTGATGCTGACCGGCGACAACGAACGCACTGCACGGGTGGTAGCGTCCGAGGTGGGGATCGATGAGGTCAGGGCCAACCTTCTGCCCGAGGACAAGGTTGCGGCCATTGAGGAACTAGTGGACACCCACCCTACGGTCGCGATGATCGGCGACGGGGTGAATGATGCGCCGGCCATGGCGCGGGCACATTACGGAATTGCCATGGGGGCTGTCGGGTCGGACGCGGCAATCGAGACGGCGGACATCGCGCTGATGACCGATGATCTCGCCCGTGTGCCTTGGTTGATCCGACATTCGCGACGCACGATGTCGATTATCCATCAGAACATCGGCATTTCGCTGGTGACAAAAGCGCTGTTTGTCGGGCTCACCGCCTTCGGCATGGCCTCCATGTGGGGAGCCATCGCCGCGGATGTGGGTGTCTCACTTCTCGTGGTCGCCAATGCGCTGCGTCTTCTGAAGGGCACGCCGAGTAAACGACAGCCGCCTGCGGGGGGGGCAGTCTCCGGGCACCAAGGTCAGGGGGCTCTTGCTCCCAGTCACTGAGCACGGCGCCGCCCGGTCGATCAGACGGCGCTGGTTCGTCATTTGCGATCTAGCAGAGGACCGACGACTAGTATCACGACACCACAGAAGATGGCCGTGTCAGCGAGGTTGAAAGCTGGCCAATGCGAAGCACCAACATAAAAATCAAGGAAATCGGTGACACCGCCAAGCCGCACTCGGTCCACGACATTCCCAAGCCCACCGCCCAGAATGAGCCCGTAGGCCGTGGCATCGCCCTTGCGTTTGGCGCGAAAGGCGAGATTCACGAGCCAGGCGCAAATCGTCAGTGCGAGCGCGACAAGAGCAAAGGCGGGCGTGTTCCCGAACATGCCGAAACTCACGCCTGTGTTACGATGTAGCACGAGACTAAAGCCCGAAAACACGGCAACGCCATCCGTTAGCGAGTCCCGGTGGGCGATCGCAATCGCCTTGGTCGCCTGATCAAGCGTCAATGCGAAAACCGCGGCATATGCGGCGAATACGAATGGTGTCCGGGGTTTCCTCATGCCCATCATCCCAGCCAGACGTCGAGGAAGAGCATGATCACGAGCCCAATGGCGAGGCCCAACGTCGCCTTGTTCTGGTGGCCGCTTCGGTGTGTCTCGGGGATGATTTCGTGACTAATAACGTAGAGCATTGCACCCGCAGCGAAGGCGAGCCCCCACGGCAGGAGCGGTTCAGACAGGGAAATGATACCGGCGCCAAGCACGCCGCCGATCGGTTCGACAAGGCCGGTCATAGCAGCGATGCCCCAGGCGCGAAACCGGGTATACCCTTCGCCAAGAAGCGCTACGGCCACCGCCAGCCCTTCGGGCGCGTTCTGAAGACCGATGCCGATCGCGAGCGGCAAGCCTCCCTCCACACCGCCTGACCCGAACCCAACGCCGACTGCCAGTCCCTCAGGAAAGTTGTGAATCGTGATCGCGATGATGAACAGCCAGACACGCTTGAGCGACGCCCCCTCGGGCCCTTCACGCCCGGAACGGAAATGCTCGTGCGGCAGTTTCTCGTTCATCAGAGCCACTGCGCCCATACCGATAAGGATCGCCACACAGACGATGGCGGCCGGTACGGCGCCGATTTCGAATCGCAGCTCCGCCGCGTCGAGCGCGGGAATAATGAGCGAGAAGAACGAGGCTGCCAACATCACACCAGCCGCGAAGCCGAGCGATAGATCCCGTGTGGCGCGCGACGGAACACGCCCGAACAGGACCGGAATGGCCCCGACTGCTGTGAGCGACCCGGCTGCCAGACTGCCCAGGAGACCCAGAGCAATTGGAGGGAGGTCCATCACAATTGGAACCATCCGACATTAAATGCGCCGAAAAGCAATAATGATAAGCGAAATTCATATGGCAATGTGATTTGCGCACAATACAGGCGATAACTAATTAAATTTTTTACAAGGTAGTATTTAAAATATCTGCAACCACTATTCATTGTGCCTTGTGCCTTGTGCCTTGTGCCTTTGAGAGGCTGTTCATTGAGTGAGGGTCCGACTTCATTCTGACCAAACGTCATTGCACAGATTCGACCGCGGAGTTTGCACCTGCGCATGTGCGGAACGAAATGCGCGCACCAAAGCGGCAAGATCTCGTTTCATCAATCAGAGGCTTTCGATGGTGTTACGTGCGATCACACGCGCGAGTTGTTCGTCAAGACGGGCGCGCGCATCTTCAAGACGGGTGAGAGCCGCATCACTGGCGGCAATCTGTTCCGCGGCCTCGGCAAGACGGTCATCCGAAAGGGGGTCGGTCGGTCGACCGTTCACGCGCACCTCGTAGTGCAGGTTGGGCCCTGTCGCAGTGCCAGTTGCGCCGACGCGCCCGATGAGGTCGCCCGCCGCAACACGGTCGCCCCGGGATAGTCCGTCGGGGACAGCGCTGAGATGCGCGTAAAGGGTTGTGGTCTCCGACCCATGCGCAATCTCTACTGCGCGGCCATAGCCCCGGCGTGAGCCGATGAAACTGACTCGGCCTGGTGCGGTCGCGTAGACCGGGGTACCGCGCGCGACCGAGAAATCGACGCCCGTGTGCATTCGCGTGTCGCCGTAGACGGGATGTGTCCTGCGCCCGAAGACGGAACTGGGTCGCGCGCCCTCGACCGGCGGCGCGAAGACGCGCACCACGGCCCCATCGCGATAGATCGTCGCCAACCCGGTGCCGTCTTCGGGCCAGATGATCTCAAACAGCGTGTCGCCAATTTCGAGTGCCGCGAATGTCAGGTCCGGATGGCCGACGATGTCGTTGCCGATACGCGCCTCGCGCCACATCAGCCGAAGGGTCTCGCCGCCCGCAAGATCTCGCCGGAAATCCACGAATCCGCCCAGCATCTGCGCCAGATCGACCGCGAAGCGCGCCGGAATGCCGCCCGCGTCGAGCGCGGCGAAGACCGAGCTTTCGATATGGGCTTCAGCAGCGAGGGTAACGATTTTGGGATCGGGGGCGACCACGTGCGTCGCCATCTGTTCGTCGAAGACAGCTTCTATCCGGACACCGTCGTCCACCTCCAGCACGACGCGGCGGGGGCTACCGTCGTGCGTCGAGACCACGCTCAGAGAATGGCCCGGACGTAGTCGGAGCAGGTCGAACTCTGCCGCAAGCGCGAGGGCGACTTCGGCGCGAACCTGGGCAGCAAGACCCGCCTCCACGAGCAACCCGTCGAGCGTCTCGCCCGCAGCGATCTCACGGGACCATGTCCGGAGCGAAGGCTCGATCTTCGGAAGCGATGGCGCGACGACCACGACAGACGGCAGAGCGGGCGAGCTGACCATCGGAGCGGTGTCCGAACGGGCGAGGGTCGGCGCGAGGACGGGCGCCGGTACGGACAACGACTCAGGGGTCCAGAGGGCGGCCTCGGCAAGGGCGGGCGGCACAGGGTCTCTTGTCCAGTTGCCCGAAAGTGGGAGGGCGGTCGCAGACACGCTTCCCGCCGTCACGATTCCGATTGCCAGATACTTCAGCTTCATGTCGCCCCCTCGGTTCCTTCTTCCAGCGCACGGCGGATCTTCGGCACTGCGAACTCCCTTGGTTCGTGATAGTCGATCATGCTGACGAAACCGCCGGCCGCGTCGAACAGGAACACGCTTGCCGTGTGGTTCATGGTGTAGTCGCCGCCGTCGATTGGAACACGCTCATACGTCGCTCGGAACCCTTCCGCCGCGCGCGCGATTTGATCTTGCGCACCGGTCCAGCCACGGATCGCCGGATGGAAATAGCTGACATATTCAGCCATAGCCTCGACGGTATCCCGTTCCGGATCGACGGTGATGAAGATCACGTTCATCTGCGCGGTATCCTTGCCAAGCGCATCGAGCCAGCCGGAAATGTCCGACAGCGTGGTTGGGCAGACGTCGGGACAGAACGTGAAGCCGAAGAACACCATGGTCGGACGGCGGACCAAGGTCTCCGGACCGACCCGCTGCCCCTCGTGATCTGTGAGACGGAAATCCATTTCCGTCAGCTTCAGCGGAAGCCGCCCTGGAGGTTCGGGCGCGCCGGGACCGTCCACCCGCCACCAGCCGACGAACAGCGTCAGCCCCATGGCGCCCAGAGCAGCGGCGCCGTATCCAAGAGCCGCTCGGCGCCGCATCAGCCCTCCGGTCCGCGCGCCGCGATTCCGAGGATCGGCACTACGACCGTTATCTTCCCGCCGTCCGAGAAACTCAACGCCAGCGGGAAGCTATCGCCCTCGGTCATCGGCCCCTGCAAACCCATGAGCATCACATGTAGCCCGCCGGGCGCAAGTTCCACCCGTTTGTCCGGAGCGATCGTGATCTTGCTTGCAGGTGCCATCGAACTGACCCCATCGGAATTGGTCGTCGTTTCGTGAATTTCGGACATCATGGAGAGCGGCGTGGCGAGGCCGGTCAGCATGACGGCCTCGTCTCCAGTGTTGTGGATCGTCATATAGGCCGCGCCGGGTCGATTGCCCCCGATGGAGGCGCGCGCCCATGCGTTTTCGACGACGACATCCTTCGACCCGGCAAGGGCCACACCGGATGTAAGTGCGAGTGCGGTGAGGGTCGCCAGCAACGGGATGGTGAGCTTGTTCATTCGCGGGTATCTCCCTGTCTCATGCGCGTCATGGTCACGAGCCGCCCGCAGCCACTTCCTCGGCCACCAGCGCGCGCAGTTCAGCTTTGCCGAATGGATCGAGGAGCCGACCGTTGACGAAAAACGTGGGAGTCCCGCGCACGCCCATGGTTTTAACATCAGCGCGGTCCTGGTTCAGGATTGCCACAACGTCCGGCGCCAGCATCTGGGTGCGAGCGGCTTCGGGATTCAGTCCGGCGGTTGCCGCGATTTCCAAGATGATCCCCGGAGCAACCCCGCCGTGCGAGGCCCATCGCGGCTGCTCGCGCAGGAGCGCCTCCATCACGGGTTCGTAGACATCCTGCAAGCGGGCCGCCTCGAGCACGCGGATGGCTTCCTCAGACGCTTCGCCGTGGAACGGCGTGTAGCGGATCACGACGCGCACCGCGTCGCCATGCTCTTCCATGATTTCCTTGACCACCGGATAGAAGGCGCGGCAGGCCTCGCAGGCCGGATCGAAAAACTCGACGATCGTGACAGGGGCATCCTCGGGTCCGAGGATCGGGGAGTAAGACCGCAGCAGCGCCTCGCTCTGTTCGGGCGGAACCGTCGCGGTTGCGGCGACGGACGCGGGACGTGTCGTGAACCAGGCCGCTGCGGCGAATACGGCAACAGCGACAGCAGCGACCGAGAGGATGAGAAAGCGGCGGTTCATGGGTGCGGGTCCTTCAGAGACAGGGCCGACAGGCTCGCGGTGAGCGTGAAGGCGACAAGCGACAGGAGCGGGATCGGAACCCCGAGGATCAATTGATTGGTATCGGTGCAGGAGGGGCCGGTCGCCGTGCAGGGCTGAACGGGCTCCGGGATGACGCCGACGTAAAGGCCCATGTGCCACAGCGCGAGGGCCCCGCCGCAAAGGCTGAGCGCCACGCCATAGCGTCCAACGCGGGCGTCGCGCCACCACAGGCCAAGGCCCAGAACGATGGGCAGCGGGAACATGAATGCGCGCTGATACCAGCACAGCAGACAAGGCATCTGGCCCAGCACCTCGCCGATGAACAGCACCGAGAGAGTGGCGATGACCGCAACGATCCATGCCGCCGCAAGGGCCGTATCTCCCGTCACTCTCGGGATCATCCGGCGACGCGCCCGCTCAGATCGGCAAGGATCTCCTCGGCCGGGGTACCGTAGCTCCAGGCTTTCACGTAACCGCCCTCGGGGTCGAACAGAAAGAGCTGCGAGGAATGGCCCATCGTGTATCCGCCGGGCGCCGCGACCTCCTTGACCTTTTCATAGAAGATGTGAAAGCTGTCGGCTGTCCTGTCTATCTGGTCGGGCGTTCCGGTCAGGCCCACGATCCCGGCCTCGAACCTCGGCACGAAATCCGCGAGAACCGATGGCGTGTCGCGCTCGGGATCGATGGTAATGAAGAGCGGCTGAACCTGCGCCGCATCCTCGCCCAGCCCGTCCATGACGGCGGCGACCTCGGCGAGAGTCGTCGGGCAGATATCGGGGCAATTGACGAAGCCGAAAAAGACCAGCATCCAGCGGCCCGAGTAATCATCCTCCGTGCGCGCCATCCCGGTGTGATCCGTCAACTCAAAGGTCGCGCGAAACGCAGGCTCAACCTCGGCGGCCTGATCCCTGCGGTAATCAGCCCAGAGCTGCAACCAGACAAAAGCAAGCGCTGCAACGCCCACGAGCGCCCAGAGGATTTTTTGAAGAACGGTCAGTCGCAATGCACTTAGCCTGCCTATGATTTCTGAATTCTTGGCTGTTTACACCCTCAAGCAACTAGAGGTTCAACCCGTTTGTTCAGTCATCTATGTCGGCTTCGCGGACCTGTGTAGAGGCTGATAGCCTTGCCAACCCGTACCGCAAAACCTATTAGGACCTAAGCATTGCGGAGGCACCCATGCTGACGATCGGTAATCTGGCCAGGAAAACCGGCACTAAGGTCCAGACCATCCGCTATTACGAGCAGATCGGTCTGATGCCGGAACCTGGCCGGACCGACGGCGGCCAGCGCCGCTATGGCAACGCCGAGCTGGACCGGCTCGCCTTCATCCGGCACGCGCGTCAGTTGGGCTTTTCTCTCGAAGCGATCCTGGAACTGCTGGACTTGAGCGATCACCCCGATCGCCCCTGCCACGAAGCCGACACCATTGCGCGCAGGCAGTTGAAGCAGGTCGAGCAGCGCCTTGCGCGACTGGAAGCCCTGCGTACCGAACTCAAGCGCATGGTTCATGAATGCAGTGGCGGGCAGACGGCCGATTGCCGCGTGCTGGAGGTGCTGCGTGACCACTCCGAGTGCCTGACGGAGCACGATGAGATCGGCGCCTGAAATGCCGGCAGTATTCGCCTATCCGCTTGCGGCCTTGGCCGAGATTGCCGGATGCTTCGCCATCTGGGCTTGGTGGCGTCTCGGCGCGTCCGCCCTTTGGCTGGCGCCCGGCGTGGCCGCGTTGGTGGCCTTCGGCTGGCTACTGGCACAGGTCGACACCGTGGTTGCAGGACGCGCCTTTGCGGCCTATGGCGGGGTCTATATCGCGGCATCGGTACTGTGGATGTGGCTCGCGGAGGGGCACAGGCCGGATGGATGGGACATCCTCGGCACTTTGGTTTGCTTGGTTGGCGCCGCAATCATCCTGGCCGTGCCGCGCGGTGAGTGAATTCAGGGCTTGAGGCTACAGTCGCTGCAGCAATTATCTCTCTTCCTGACCGGTTCGAGGAGAGATGTCATGACCCACGCAGACCTATTGCTTGCCCCCACGCGGCTCCTCGATTTTGAGAGCACGACCATCGCTGCGCTGTTGCACGCGCTGGGCTGGAAAGCCCTGCCGCCTTACGAGCGGATCGGTGCCATCTACGATTTCGTCCGGAACGAGATCGCCTTCGGCTACAGCCGGGCTGACGACATTCCTGCATCACAGGTGCTGGCGGATAGCTTCGGCCAATGCAACACCAAAGGTACGTTGCTGATGGCGCTCCTCAGGGGGGGCCGACATCCCGTGCAGATTGCATGGCTTCACCGTTCACAAGGCGCTCCAGCGCGGTGTCGTCCCCGAGCTTGTCTATCCGGTCGCGCCCGCGGAAATCTTCGATTCCTGGATCGAGGTGGAAGCCGGCGACACGTGGATCGGCCTTGAGGGTTTCATTCTCGACGCGCCTTACCTCGCAGCGTTGCAGCGGGGGTTCAGCGGCTCGGACAGCCTCTGCGGCTATGGTGCGGGAACCGAGCGCCTGAGCCGCCCGCCGGTCGAATGGGCGGGGGCCAGCACGTATATCCGGAAAATTGGCATTGCGCGGGACCTGGGAACATTCGAGACGCCGGACGAATTCTTTAATGTGCACCGGCAGGAGTTTGGCCAGTTGCGCGATTGGCTCTATCGTCACGTTGTCCGGCACTGGATGAATGCTCGGGTCCGCAGGATCCGCGACGGGCGTCTGCCACTCAAGCCGGGCATTGACCGGCTCAATCACCGCCATGAAGGAGACGCCCATGCCGCATGATCATGGCGACGCCCACATCGATCCCCACTCCGGCGATCGCCGCGTCTCGGTCGCAATCTGGGCAAATGCGCTTCTGACCGTTGCGCAGATCGCTGGTGGCATCCTTTCGGGCAGCCTCGCACTGATCGCGGACGCGCTGCACAACTTCTCGGACATGGCATCGCTGGTGATCGCTTTCGCGGCGCGTAAGATCGCGCGGCGGCCTGCGGACGAGCGAATGACCTTCGGCTACGGCCGGATCGAGATCGTCGCCGCGCTCATCAACTACACCACGTTGATCCTCGTCGGCTTCTACCTGATCTACGAAGGCGGGATGCGGATGATCGATCCGCCCGAGGTCGCCGGCTGGACGGTCGTGATTCTGGGCGGCGTGGCCTTGGCGGTAGACACGCTGACAGCGTTTCTCACCTACTCGATGCAGAAGGGAAGCGTAAACATCCGCGCATTATTTCTGCACAACCTTTCGGATGCGCTTGCCTCCGTGGCGGTCATCCTCGGCGGTGCGCTGATCATTCTCTACGACATGCGATGGGTCGATCCGGCGATAACCATCGGTATCGCGTTGTATATTCTTTATCTGGCTTTCACGGAGATCGGCGGCCCCATCCGTACGCTGATGCTGGGCAGCCCACCTGACATTGACAACGGCGCTGTCGTTGACGCCATCCTGGGCGTCGCCGGCGTTGCAGGAATCCATCACGCGCATTTTTGGCAGATGCAGGAACACGCCGCCGCACTCGATTGCCATGTCGTTATCAAGGCTGGTTCCTGGGACCGGGTCGAGGACATCAAGGACGAGATCAAGCGCGGGCTCTACGACGAATTCGGTATCGCCCATTCGACACTCGAGTGCGAGCGTGAGGAACGGGCTCACCAGAACGCGAGCCTTTACGGGCATGAATCGACTCCAGAGTAGGACTTTCCGTACCAGTTTTGGGGGAATCCGGTACGGAAACCCCCGCTCGTGCGAACGAACCTTGAGGTGACCCCGAACAATCCCCGGTACTTTCGGAAAATGGGTACGGAAACCCTGTCCTGGGGTGAGCTGGCGGCCCACGCCTATTGCAGCAACGACCTCATGGACGTGGACCCAGCCCAAGCGAAGCCGCCTGTCGTTCGTGCCAAACGACAGAAACAACAAATGTTGTCAAGGTTGGCAAGGCTTGCTATGTTAGGTCACCAAGCTCATGGAGGCGGCAATGCCCCGTCTGTCGATCGATATCAGCCCCCAGGATCACCAGCAGCTCAAGGCCATGGCCGCGCTGAAGGGGCAGAGCATCAAGGACTACGTGCTGAGCCGTGCGTTAGTCGATATCCCCAACCCGGCCGCAATGACGGACGCCGAGGCGCTGCAGGCGCTTAAGGAATTGCTGACCCCGCGTCTCGCTGAGGCCGATGCGGGTCAGGTCGTGACCGCGACTGCCGCCGACATCAAGCGAGAGGCGCGGGTCCGCCAGGGACGTAGATGACAGCCTATCGCTTCACGCGATCCGCGCGGGAAGACCTCATCGACATCTGGCTCTACACGCAGGAGACATGGGACGAGGTCCAGGCCGACGTCTATCAAGATGCGCTTCATCTCTGCTGCGAGCGGATTGCGGCTGGCGGAGTACAGGCCAGACATGTGCCTGGGCTCGACGGGGTGAGGGCGTATCGTTGCCAGCACCATTACCTGTTCTTCGTCGAACAAAACTCGGCCGTCATCATCCTGGCCGTGCTTCACGAGCGAATGAACCTGGTCGAGCGCCTGCGCGATCGGCTCTGACATCGGCTCGCCAACCTGGGGTTTCCGTACCACATTCCCCCGTACTCTCGGAAGAATGGCACTGAAACCCTAACCAACCCGCCGGCCATCCGAATTCAGAGCTTGCCAGAGCCGGAGGTCTCCGCCAGATCGCGATAGGCATCGATCAGCAGACGGCTGCTTGCCGTAAAATTCGCGTGTTCGCTATCCAGCTTCTCAAGTGCAGCGAGCATGAATTCGGCGATGTCCGGCCGGTCATGCCGACAAGCACATCTGAACACGCGCAAAATATCGCGCTCCAACCGGTCGATTGTCGAAGTCATCGCTGCTACCTCCCTATTGATATGGAGCCTGCGCTATCCAGCGATGGGAGGGTCAAGTCACGATTTCAACAATCTCTCCAAGTCGAATTCATCCGATCGAAGGGTGGTGTCTCAGTTTGAAACCGAGGGGGATTGACACGGTATCGAACTGGCGCCGGGCTTCCTATATGCTTAGAGGTAAGCATATGAGGTAGGCATGAACAAAAAAGATAAATTGAAGCGCGACATAGGGGACTGATTGGAACGTGGGGGTCAGGCCGCTTGCCGGTTTGTCGTTGGCGTCTTGAGCGAGGCTTGGTTCATGAAGTTCGCGCGTACGGTGACGACGGCGTGTGCGCCGGCGGTTGACCAGCGCATCTGCTGCAGTTTGTTCATGCGCCGGTTCACCAAGGCATTCGCCAAGCCCTCCGAGGTCGATGTACCGACCGGCTGCGCGGCCCGCTGGCGCCGGGCGTAATCGACCAGATAGGAGCTCTGGCCATTGATGTAGTCTGCGAAATTGCCGATGGCTGTGCGCAGTCGCCGGGCTGGCGCTGCCGTTCGGCCGGACCGTGCCCGACCGGCATCGAAGGCGCGCAGTCGGCGCTCGATCTGCACAAGCGCATCGCGGGCCCTGTCTGTTTGGCCGTTCCAAAGCCGCCAGTGCAGGCTGTCGAGCAGACGCCCGATCGCTGGCCGAGCGCGGTACTCTCGTTCGGTGAGGACGCGCAGTCCCTTGGCCGTGGTCTTCGCGACCTGCACGCGCCGCGCCAGGTGCGGCCAGTCGAGAACGGGCCGCTCCTCGATGTTCGCCCTCAGAAGGTATCGGCGCAGCATCTTGTCGCCGTCCGTAAAGGCGGTGACCGCCGTCGCATCGTGCCGGCCGAGCTGACGAAGAGCGTCGACGATCAGGTCCGCCGGCATCTCGAGCGCCGCGATCGCCCCGCCGATCCGGTGGCTCCGCCCGTTGTCGGCGACACCGATGCCGATCAGCACCTCGTGATGGCGGGGTCCGCGGGTCGCACAACTGCGCACGAAGGTGGTGGCGACCCCAAGGTCGATCGACCGCGCCGGCGTCTCGGTCCTGGCTTTCCCTAGCGGTCGCGCCGAGATCCGCTCCGCCTCGTCGAATATCCGCCGTCGCACGGTGTCCGCACATCCACCCGATGCCTGCGGGAACAACTCTTCGACCAACCCGGCGGCCGCGCGGAAGCTCATCCAGGCACCGAGGCGAGCCAGCAGCAGCCGGTACTCTGCGGTCGAGCGTGCCGATCCGGCCAGCAGTGGCGACACTGGTTCCACTCTCCCGGTGCGCATGAGGCGTGGGACACGGATCGTCAGCGTGCCGTGGAGGCTCTGGATCCTGCGAAGCCGGTAGTCCTTCAGCCGCACCGTCGGATCGAGCCGGCGCCGCAGGTCGGCCTTCGCCCGTAGAGCATCCTCCTGGAGCGCCACGACAGCGCGCTGAATGTCACCGAGTATCCGCTGCGCAGTGCCGTGGTTGAGACCGATGTCCTCGACGCTTGCCGGAGCGACGATCTCATCGAGCCGCGCAACCGCGATGCGCCGTGAGGCTGTGCCCCGGCCCGTCTCAACCAGTTCCAGCTTCCAACCCATTTAATGCTCCCGACGCCGTCGATCCCTCGATCTTCTCAACCGACCGTCTGCGACGAAGGGCCTGTCAGGAGCAACCCCCACGTTCCAATCAGTCCCGCTACTTTGGGGAAATCCGGTAGGGAAACCCCGGGAGGCGAGAAGACGCGTGAGCGAGAGAGACCTACGCGGCAAACAAGGGAAGATCCGCGGGTAAGAGGGGCTTCCTTGAGGTCCGCGCGGCTAAAGGGCAAACTGTGCCGCTCCGAGAGTCGGCGCCGCCCAGCCGGTGCCAGGTTCGCACAAGCTCGGCGCAGTCTCCGTCTGCTCCCCTTAGTACGTAAGCGCTGCCGAGACGGCGGCGGGCCGTGATGCGCCGGCGCAGGATTGACGCGGCAATCCGTCCGGCTTGGGCGAGATCGGTCGCGGTATATCGAATAGCGCGCAGGGTCGATCCTTGCCGGCCATATCTCACCGAGACGGAGTATTCGCCAAAAAGATCGCGGTCTATTTGGAGTTCGTACGCTCGATCTCGATTGGCCGCAGCGTCGGTAAGTTTCAAGCGGATGTGCGCGATGGAAAGCATAAGGGAATAATACCATCCGAAGAGGGCGAAAAGAAGACTTTCCGAGGCGCAGGAACGTCTTTGAGTTGTCTTTGACGGAAACGCCGCCTCGGCCCCTGCCGAGCATAAGAAGAGTCAGCTTCGCCGTCGTTCGGGATGAGAAAGTGGCGGTGCGCCTTTGGCGCAGATACCGCCGCCAGAGGGTGGGGATAATCCGGCCGCATGTTCCGTTGATCGACGGAACCTATAAGAAGAATCTGTGGAGTGATTCACCGGATCATTCTTTTGGACCCTATCAGATTGGAATGGCGCGGTGCTGTCGGCGGACCTTCGTGCAGACCGAGCGACCTCGGTTGCGGTGGCAAGAAGCCTGGCATCGAGGATGGTCCAGGTGTTCGGGCCGTTCCGGTCGCCGGAGATCGGGTTCTGCTTTCGAGCGATGTAGCCCGCCCGGGCGAGGCGGGCGATCGCGAGGTGCGCGGTAGATCGGGCGACCCGGGCGAGGTTGGCGATCGGCGCCATGTGAAGTGTCCAGGTCTCGCGGCCCTTAGAGAGAAGCAGGAGGGCGAGGAGTACACGTCTGTCGGCCGGCGAGAGATGGGATTCGTGCAAGACAGCTGCTGGAATCAGGTCAGCGGCATAGAGATCGAGGGATCTAAGCTCTGCTTCAGCCCATAGGCTTGATCGGCCGGGACGCCGGCGAGCGCAAGAGTAGCTGGTTAGAAAGGCTCTGGGAGAGCGGCGCCGACGAAACCCGCGTCGTATCGAGCCGTCATCGAGGCCTGGAAGTTTAGGCTGCTTGTGCCGCTCTGGCATCGAGGGTCTGGGCGTCCATGACTTCCATTGCTCAAGGGTGGGCTGGACGTCGGCGGTGCGTTCCATGAAAGCCTTGCGCTGAGAGGCGAGGCTACGTTCCAAGCTTCCTCGGCGCTCCGTCGATGATGGATATAATGGGGTCGTCATCCGCAATCCTCTTGGTTAAAAGGCGCGGCACCAGGGCGCGACAAAGCGCTGCGAGAAGTCGCTTTATCCGTTGACACTCAATTTTGGATTGGGGATACTCATCGTCGCCAAACGTTAGTTCGAGTATCCAGCGGTCGCCCCAAAAGGCGGCCGTTTTTGGTTATGGCCCTCGTGCTGCGCGATCTCCTGTTTCGTTGAGTGTCGGTTCGGGTTGAGAGCTGCGCTGAGGCTCGCCCGCGCGCTCGAAGGACAAAGGGTCCGTCATTTAGTGGATGCCAATTGCGGATCGGCCGGGACCTCGGTTCCTTGTGAGGGAAGGTCTGCCTCCCAAGCCCACCAGGCGCCAGTGCCGGACCTGCAGGCGGTGCCGCGGGTCGTCAGTGTCGTGGAGCTATCGACATTCGCCCGGCCCACACTGACGGAATATGTGCGGCAGTATGTGCCGTCGACGCGATAGGACGCGGTGGGCGAGACGGATCCATGAAATTTGTAGAGGGGCGCGTACCACTTGGTGGCGACGCCATCGGCATTGACCTCGAGCGCGGATTGGCAGGCTTGGTCAGCGAACCGCAGCGCGGCCGGGTCCGCGGAAAGAAGATGGATCGAATCGGGAACCAGGCGCCAGCAAGGTTGACCGAGATCCGGGGCGGGTTCTTGGGCGGCGAACTGCGCGCAACCTGCTAAGCAGGTGAGCACGAGGGTGGCAATTCCTGGTCGTTTCATCGGCTTATCCCACAACACTTGATGGGGCATGCAAGCTATCCGCGCGAAATATAGCACATATGTCCTATGTTCCTACAAATCCCAATATGTAGGCGGTGACGCAGGCGGCGCTCGGAGGACGGCCGGGCCGCTTGAGCTACGCAGCCCGGCGCTTTCTTTGTGGAAATCAGGCTGCAGCCTTGGTCGGAATCGGCTGGTCAAAGAGCGCTTGGAAGCCCTGTTCCAGGAACTCATAGGCATCGTGAACGATCTTCAGCGGAGGATGATAACCAAACCAGAACGCGATGTCGGTTTCGCCGTGGTGCCACGTGAGCCCAGGTTCCATGAAGCTGAGGCGGTAGCGGGCGCCAATCTGCTTCTTGACGACGTCTTCGGGCATGAGAGCAAAGACGTGGTCGGCCTGCCAGCACTCGACCGCGATCGCTCGACCGAGTAGGGGCAGAAGAGGCACGAGCGTGTGGCTCAAGGCGGTGCGGCGATAGTCGGGATTCATCCAAATCCCGCCGCTGCAGCCGACGCGCCCTCTCATCGCAGAGAACCAATTGCGGCAGACGGGTGTGGCGATCTCGAATCGATCTCCGGTGCCGTCATTATAGAGCCCGGGTCCATCAATCAGAGCGGCCATATTGGGGTGAGCGTCATATAGGCCGCACGCATATGTCGCGATGGTTCGGCCATCTACATCGATCAGAATGGCCGCTCCACGGGATGCGTGTGTATGTTCGTTTGTGTATCCTTGGAAAGTGTGCCAACCCAGGCGATCGACGGCTGCGAAAGCTTCGAAATCACCATGAACGGATAGGGTGACGCCAAAGCCTTCGAACAACCGATGCTGAGCGCTATTGATCAGTCGTTGGACAAATTGCGTGCCGTCGCGGTCTACGTCCGTGGAGGGAAGCCGTGCAGTAGTATGTGCCATGAGATCAGCTCCGTTCGTGCAGATTGATAACAAACTGTAAGGCTTCATGCCATCGTCGCTGATTGAGTGAACGTTGCGCGATTGAGGCGTGAACCGGTTAATCGTATTCGACTTTATGGAATTAAATGACTCGGAATGACGCGCCCGATGTGTGGGAATATTCTCTGCTCAAGGGGGCAGTCTGCTTAGGGTTGGCGGGCGCTGCATTTGTCCTAATTGCCGGAATCGTCCGTTGGTTGAGCGGAAGCGTGCCGCTTCTGCAGATTGCCTTTATTCAACAAATCGTCGTGGTGGCGCTGGTCGCCCTGCCCAGGGCGGTATCGGGTCAGGTACGCATGACCTCCGTCGGCCATGGTCGTCATATGGTCAGGGCGATGTTGACAGGGGCGGCCATTCTGCTGGGGTTTCTGGCGGTCTCGCATATGCCGGTCGCTGAAGTTACGGCGATCCTGTTCTCCAGAATGGTCTTCACGGCCATCCTTGCGAAGACATGGCTGGGGGAGCGGTTTAGCCTGGTCAAGGCTATGGGCATCGCTGTGGCGGCGGCGGGAGTTGTCGTCGTGCTCGATCCAAGTTTCGGCGAGGTCAACATCTACGGTTGGGCAGCGGTTGGATCCGCTGCGGCAATGTCGCTGAGCATGCTGATGATCCGGTGGATGCGATCTGAGCCAAGAGAAGCAATCGTTGGGAGGCAAGCGATCTGGCTCGCGGTGGGCTTGGCGCCCGGCGCAATTTCTGTGTGGGCGGATGTCTCGTGGATGGAACTCGCCGGCTGCTTGGCGACAGGATTGCTCCTCTGGTTTTCGCAGCACATGAACGTCTTTGCATTCAGGTATGCAGAGCCGAGCGCAATTCAGTCTGTGGAAGCTTTTCGGCTCGTTGTGGCATTGGTAATCGACTTGGCGGTCTTCGGCATTTTGCCAGAAGATCAGACCATGCTCGGGGGAGCTTTGGTCGTCCTGGCGACTGGAATTGTGATTTTCGGCCGTCGGGATGGAGGGCGGAATTAGGGAGGGCGCAATGGAAAAAACGGGTCGGGCCTTTAGTGGTCCGGAGCTACGGGCTGCTGCAGCGCGCATGAAGATGACGCAGAAGGATGTGGCGCATGCGGCAGGAGTGTCCCCGCGGACTGTCAGCCGTGTCTTTGCAGAAGAGCGGCCTAGCGCGCGGGATGGCACGTTGGAGCAAATCGCGAGGGTTGTGGGCCTGGGTGAACCGATCGCCAGCGGCCTGCCGCACCCTTTTATCGTGGTGGATCTGCCTTGTACTGCACTGGCCGGAGCGAGCGAGAAACTGCCCCACATTTATGCGCTTTTCGAAATCTCGATGCGGACCAGAGACAGGGAAAAGGTGCTGGAGCGGGTTAGGTTAAGTGACGCGACAAGAGTCACTTCTGTCTCATTACACGACGGCGATCTCTACATTGACGAGATGGGCTCCGGAATCCGATGGGGTGGGGAGCGGGCGATCGGCGCACGTGTTCTCGACATAGGGGATGCGATCGTATCCCGTTCCGCGTTCGAAAGATACTGGAAAGCCCTGATTACGGGCGATCCGATCTTTCAGTTTGTCAGATCGACGGCAGGCCTGGAATTCATGGTTATGAGTGTCGCAGTAGACCGCGACACTCGCCCGGGAATTGTAACCGTTTCCGCGCTTGGGCGGCATTTTCTTTAGAATTAATACGAAAACAGTATAGAAAATTACGGCCATATGGCGATTCTGGCTATGTGTTGGTTTACAACGCCTGCTAGTCTGAGGCCAACCGTTGAGAAAACCTATCAGGGTGATTGGATCCGTGGAGAACGTACGGATTATGGAGGCAGACGAGCTCGACCTTGACGCGCTCGAACGCGATGGTCAGAGGACGGATTACGAGTCCTTGTCGCTCTATCGGTCTATTTGGGTCGATGCGTGTGCAAGAGAGTTCGGGTCGTACGAGGCCGTCGTTGAATTGCTTGATCTGTTGCTTTTCGAGTGCGGAGTCGAGATCCGGACTATCAGCAAGGATCCCCGCCAGATCGCGTTGATCAAATCAGGAATCGTCTGGCAGGGCTTGGGAGGACTCGACCAGGTCGACGCCGTAGATGAGAGCTGTGGCGAGGAGCCTTCCCAAATGAACGCCGTCTCTGGTGGCGGCAGCTTCTAACTCTTCAAATAGGCCGGGGCTAACGCGAACGGTCAGCACATCAAATTGCACTCCGGTTGGCGTCGGGGTGATAGGGATGACGGTATTTTCAGCCCTGGCTTTCAGGTAAGCTTTGGCCGCTGATGTATAGAATGAAAGTAGCGTGATTCCCGCTGAATTACAGGCGGCACGTACCCGTTCTGCATCAGGCGTAGCAAGTCGAACGAGACGCGCTATTTTGCCATGCTTATCAGTTTTGTACTTAGTAGCGGCCATCGGTTTCAAATTTTTTTAGGTATCCATGTCGAAGCTCGGTTAACGCGATAGTCCTAATCCATGAATAAGACATATGTACTGATCAACACAAGCGTGGATTTTCGGGGGCAGCGCCAGGCCGCGAGCAACTTTAGGGGCCTGGTCGCGCCATGACCGTGCTGGCTGCTATTGCGATGGTCGTGATCTCGGCCGGCGCGGGTTGGGCGGATTTTCGCCGAGGCATAATTCCGCCACTGGCAATTATGGGCGTCGCGATCGCCGGCGTCGTCTTCGCGAGCCAGGTGGGGGCGATCGCTGTCTTCAATAATTCGGTCCTCTCAATCTCGATACTGGCTTCCGGTCATGCCGCTTGGTGGACCGTCGACAAGCTCGGCAAAGGCCCGTACTTCGGCCGGGGTGACTGGAATCTCATGGCAGCCGCGGCCCTCGGGTTGGGCGGATTTGGAATCTGGGTCGCGGCAGTGGTGGCGCTCTTCAGTGCGCTTGTTTCGGTCGTGTTTGGCCGTGGGGGTATTGGCCCGTATGGGCCAGGAACGGTGACACTTGGTCCGTTCATGGCCGCTGGGATAGGCGTCGGCGCTTACGTTTTATGTGCAACCTAACAGGATTGGGGAACCTGACAATAAGCGAAATAATTGAAGTATCCGCCGGAGTATTGATAAGCCTCGCCGGAATGTGCGGGGCCGAACGCCTGGCAGTAGCCGTTGCCGCTATGTTGAGCGATGACGGCGGATTCATTCTTGATGCAGTTGTAGGCCTGCGTGAGATAGAAGCCGGATTGCGAGTTCCCACCGACCCCCAAGACCCAGGCTCCGCCGCCACTAGGGGCACCAGCTCGGACGACCTGAGAATTCTGAGCGTTGCCGATGAGGGTCTGTGTCCGGTTTGCCTGTGACGTGCAGGTGATCCGATAGCAGCTACCGGCCTGCAGGCCATCAGGGACGCATTGACCGTTCTCGATGTGATAGCCGGCGTTGCAGGAGGTGGCGGTGCAGGAGCCGTAGCCCGACCCGTTCCACGTCTGTTGTCCGCTACCGTTGGAGACACTGCAGGGCGTCGTCGTAGGGATGCAGGTGTTGTTGTGGACTGTATACCCGGCATTGCAGCCTGTGACGACGCATGTGCTCCAAGATTTGGTCGCGCCGTCCCAGGTCTTTTCCCCCGTACCGTTTGCGATCGGGCACGAAGTGGAGGTGCCGTCGAGGCTCTCTGAGATCAAGTCGTCGACGTTGACGCAGGTCCAGGTGCCTCCGCTGTAGGCGACCACGTCTGGGGCCACGCAGTTCAGGGCTTCGACGGTGTTGACCAGGCCGAGACGGTTGGCGGACTGGGCCGCCCAGGTCGCTGCATCACTATGCGACAGGGTGATCACGATATCATCGCCGGAGGACAGCGAACTGAGAGCGGTCGTGCACGTGGTGTCCGCGCGGCGGTCGGGGCCCGCCGAAATCAAAGCAAGTGCGGTGGCTGCCATGGTTTGCGAGCCGCCGCGGCAATAGGTGATCGCCGTGTTCCAGGAGTCCGTGGTTTGTGCAGGAAGGTCAGCCGGAAGAGTGCTCCCGCTTCCGGCGGCCGGCAGTATCAGGGTTCCAGAGGCGAGATCGAGCGACCCTTGGGTCGCAAGGATCTGCGCAGCCTCAATGAGGCTCGCCCGGGTGGTCGACGCCCGGGCTGATGTCACGGCGTCGGTCTTTGTCTGCATCGCCGAGTAGAGCGAGGGTGCAAGGAAGCTGACGACTGCGGCCAGCAGGATGACGAACGGGTGCGCGATCATGGCATGAGTCCCGGATTGCTGACGATAAAGCTGGACCAAAGCGAGTCGAATTCAGCGCATTGGGAGGCTGAGGGAAGGTTCTGAATTACGCCGATGGAGGCGCACTGGCTGCGCCACATCTCGTTGACGGTCGCCATGTGCGGTGCGACCTGGTGCGGGGTCAAACTTGCCTCATAGACGGACAGCGTGCGGACGATGTCGTCGCCTGAGGACTGACCGAGAAGAGCGTCGGCGCAACTGGTCTCGGTTGCTCGGTCGTAGCCCGAGGAGATCAACGCGAAGAGCGGATCGGCAGTCGAGGTATAGCCGTTCGACGGGCAGTATCCGAACGCGACGCCAAATCGGTCGAGGGGGACGGCTCCGATGTTGTCGGGAATGCCTCCGGAGGGCGAGGCCGTAGGAGGCGTCAGCGTTCCGTCGGAAGCAATTGTGGCTGCGCGGCCGATTGCATAGGCCGTCATGCTCATGCGGTCTACCGACGTTGAGAACCTGGTGGTTTGATCGGCCGACGAAAGAATCTGGTCGACCCTCCTGGATGTCGGCCCAAGCACGATGAGGGCCAGGAATAGGCACAGGAGGAGAAACGGAACGATGGCTCCGGCGTTCCGGTCGCTCATGGGGTTGTTCTGCATGTGCTCCAGTCCGGCTGGACGTCGTGAAAGCCGTACCTGGCGGAAAATTCAGCGAAGGCCTCACACAGGTTGTGGCATTCGAAAGCTGACGTGGTTGGCTTTTCGAGAAGGTCGAACGAGGCAGAGCACGGAACGGTGTAATTGGCGATCAGCTCCGTTTCGGGCGCCTCTAGAGCCTGGCGGGCAAAGACCTGCTCATGGCGGAGACTCCGTGCAACGTCGTCGCCATTCAGGTCGCCGGCCAGAGCCTGCGAGCACCCGGTATCGAAGTTGTTGTCGGCGCCGGCGCTGATCACGAGTAGCGCCGGCAATGTATCGTCCGTAGGGTTGGTGCAGAGTTGGACAGCTCGGCCCCATCCGTCGAGGGTTTCGGTGATGCTGGCTGTGTCGATCGAGGACAAATCCGGTAGGGTGACGCCAACGGGGTGACTGCTGGATTTGGCCGCCCGATCAAGCGCGACCGTGATCGCTTCTACAGTCTTCGAATGCTGAGCAAGGTAGACCTGATCGCGGGCGAGCTGATGGGACTTTTGGGCGTAGACGCCAGCTCCCATGGCTGCGACGAGGAGGAGAAGGGCGATCCCGATGTGCATCGTTCAATTCCCCCGGACGTAAAGGCGTAGGGTTCCCGGTGTGGGCTGCGTAGCCGCGTTGCCGAACTCAGCGACAACGGAACCGACCAGCTCTTCGGCATCGGCTTGGCCGATCGCCTCTACCCAGATCCCGTCCGAGGCATGGTGATATGACCATTCCGAAAAGCCTATTGGGGCAGGCGGGTAATAGACGCCGTCCGACCCTGACCAAAGGCTCGCTCCAGAGCCGGGGCAAACCAGGTCGGAGACGGATTCGGTGGCCGGCTCGTCCGGATATGAGGCATACGCGCCTGTGCCCGTAGAGGTCGGGTATTGAAGGGCGCACCCGCTGATCCGTTGGATGATCAGGCTACCGTCGGCGGTGAGCTGCGACTTGGTCATCGCTCGGCCGAGCACGTCTCCTGTAGTCGCCTGACCGTCGAAGAAGATCTTCCCGAGAGCCAGGAACAGGAACAGCGCGATGAGAATGAACGTGATCCAGCCGAAGCCGGCGTTTCGGTCATCCGGCGCGGCTTTCATCGGGCGTTCACGACGAGATAGAAGAAATTGACGCCGTCCGATGTTTGCGCGCACCCTTTCGACTGTCCGTCGAAAGCACCAGATGGCGATGCGCTTGTCAGGTTGACGGTTACGGCCTGAACGCGGGTCGTCTGCTGCATCGGGGTGTAGATGGTCGTCGAAGCCACAGCACTGGCGACAGGAATGTCATCGTCCTCGTCGACGCCCCACAGGTCGGAATTGATCGACTTGCAGTACTTGTCTTTGATGCCGGTCAGGACAATCGCCCATTCCGGTGCTGTGGTGGCGACGTCCGGGACCGTGAAAGTGCCCGCACCTGTGCCCGTGTTTCCGATCAGGGCCCACTTGCCCCAATCGTCGGAATCAATGCCCGTGGGCCTGGTGATGAACAGCCCGGTGCTCATGGTGGGCTCGGAAATCGCGCCGCTCACGGGGTCGAAGAGCGAGACCCGTTCCGTGTTTGCGCTCGCGGTGTCGACAAAGTCGATGTCTTCAACGCCCCACCCCTGTGCGTTGATGAACGAGATCCCGGAATTGATGCTGCCAGCGGTCGAGTAGATCGAATTGCCGTTCAGTCGAGCCAGATACTCATGGATCCGCGAGAAGGACGAATTGCTTGATGTGACAAAGAAGGCTCCGATCGCGACGACGAGGATCAAGACAATCATGATGACGGCGATCCAGCCGAAGCCGGCATTGCGGTGGTTAGCTTGAACGGCGCTCATTATTTGATCTCCGTTTGGATCTGGTGGGCGACGAGGTCGGCAGAGAGCGGTGCGCTTGGACACTGAGTCCCAGCGCAGAGCTCTTTGATGGACCAGCGGTATTGGGAGGCCTGCGCGATGGCAGTGGTTACGGCCAGCATCCAGGCGACGTACTCGCCAGCGTCGGATGCGCGGACAATGAGTCCAGTCGGCGTGGCGAGGAAGTCGACCTTGGGATTTGTGGCCGTTAGGTCGTTGGCGATCCGCCGGTAGGTTTCGGCAGGCGCCGGATCGGCTTTCAACCCAATTGGTCGAGGCATGAGGGTGCGCGCTGCAGAGACCACGCGCATGCGGTCCATGGAGGCGTCTTGGGCATTGCTCGTGTACACGGCCGCGGCAAGGGCCGCGAGCCAGACGACAAGCGCGGTCAACGATATCCTGCCGATCTTCATTGGATCTTCTCCACGGCGGTCAGACGGAGTTTTTGGGTCGTGGGTAAGCGGGTTCGCTGGATGTCGGGGCCGTAGGAATCGATCTGCTCGTTTGAGACCCAATCCGGTACTTCGGCCGTCCATTTGACGGTGTCGCCTTCGGCGCGGAACTCGGACAGCGCGCCGCCCGTCTCGGGAACAATTCGGCTGAGCGAGTACAACCGACCGATCACCGCCAAAGCCGGCTGGCCGGCGACGTGTCCGAGCTCTGTGCGCAGCTCTCTTTCGTAGCCGCGCGAGGCGTTGGTGATTTCAGCCGTATCCTGGGCGGCGCGGTTATCGC
Organism: Thalassobaculum salexigens DSM 19539; assembly: GCF_000423805.1. Lineage (NCBI taxonomy): Bacteria > Pseudomonadati > Pseudomonadota > Alphaproteobacteria > Rhodospirillales > Thalassobaculaceae > Thalassobaculum > Thalassobaculum salexigens. The sequence goes on along the minus strand of NZ_AUIR01000014.1, from coordinate 49,196 downwards.
GAGCCACGATTTGGGACAGATTGAAAGCAGCAAAGACCGCGAAGGCCAGGCCGCTCATAGTTAGAGCGAAGTTCAAACGGCTCTGCCGTTGTTCTCGCTGATACATCGGGAGCCGCCATGGCGACCCATCCTCCGGCTCTACGAAGAACCGGGGCAATCCTTGATCCGCTGCCCAAGCAAGGACGAGGTCATGGTTGCCGTGAAAGGACGCCACCGAATTCGCTGCTGTACGGACAGCGGCATAGCCGGACGAGGATTCGGTGATATAGACCCCGTCGCCCTGGTGTCTGCTGTGTCCAGGAAGAGCGGCGGCGAGTGCGCATGTGAAGTCGCCTTTTGAGGGGTCTTGTGGGAAATCCGTGCTTTGAGCGAAGAGCGCGTGGACCTTGCCGTCGGCTACCGTGTGAATGATGGCTACGGCGTCGGTTTGCAGGAGTCCCGCAGCGGCGTGGTGAGCGACGACGTCGCCTTTGCGCTGCGATGCGAGCGGAGCTGAAATCGCTCCGAATGACGATGGTATGTAGTCGACCATCAGAACGCTCCTTGGAAGAGGCCGTCCGTCATCTCGTTTTGAGCGAGGACCAGGTAGAGAAAGAGACCGATGCTGGCGCCGAGGTAGGCGAGGATGACCAGGCTGATCCGACGTGTAAGCCGACCGGCCTCGACTGATGCTGCGTGAACGCGATCGGCGGCGATCGCCTGCATGGTTTCGGCCAGATCGCTATGGCGGGTGCCGCTATGGCCGACGAGCGGCATCTGCTCCCACGGTGTGAGGGGACCCTTCGCAGAGGCGATTGCCGCTGTTACGGGCTCGCCGCGTTCCCGGTGCAGAGTGAGCACCTGGTGCCAATAGGCGCGGGTTAAGGGGTGGTTTGTGGCCGACAGAGCTGAGTTGCATGCCACCAGGAAAGGTGCGCCGGCGCGCAGCATGAAACCGGCAATGGAGAAGGTTTCAGCGACGGCGAGATGGCTGAAGAGGCGCCGAACAATTGGTGTGTGCGATATCGCCAAACCGACTAGCCGGCGCGATCCCGGGTCAGTCAATCGGGACAGAACGAAAATGACACCAGCATAGACGAAGGGAGCCAGGCCGACGATCAGAAGGCAGCGGTTTAGGAGCCGTGCGAGCTCGACCTTGGAAGCGAAATCGGGGTTGCTGCCACCCATTTCTGAGGCGATCCAATCGAAGCCGCCAACCTCCATGGAGGCGACCGATGCGATGGCCATAACAAGCTCGAAACCGGCGATCGCCAATCCGGTCGAAATAGAGCGCCAGATCGTGGTTAGAGAGGCTCGATAGGCGAGAAGCGGTTCAACGATCTGCTGAACAGCGTTTGCCGCAACGGCGGCTGCGAAGAAGGACTTGGCCACGGGATCCAGGAGAGGGATTCGCTCCAGGGAATCCGACAAGGTGCCACCGCCATCAAGAACGTCCAAAGCGGGCTGAAGCTCGGCGCGTTTGCTGCGGTGCTGGATCATTCCAACGGTGGATCGCACCGCGTCGGTCGGCGGGATGCCAGCGCGGATGAAAGCGGCGAGGGTCCGGAGGAAATTCGACCGTTCGGTGGCGGCATAGAACTGGTTATTGATTCGTCGGTGGGAGCGCTCGGTGAGGTCCAGAACGGTGTGACCGGCACCCGTCAGTTCACGACGGACGCTCTGGATCGTTCCGCGATGGAAGTGCTTCGACTGTGTCTTATTGACGATCGGATCGTAATAGCGCGCCTCGATGTAGGTTCCGGTGACCTGGAAAGGATTAATGCCCACGGTTCGCCTCCCAATTGATCTCATGGACGGCGGTCTGCCACGCGATGACATGGCGTTCTGCGAGGGTCTGGAGGTGCGGGCCTCTAGGGAAATAGTCGATACCGGGAATGGCTAGGATCTGGTCGTAGTCCGCGAAATGCCCATCGGCCACGATGCGAGACAGATGCTGGTGCAAGGCTTGGCGGGCTGACGCGTTGATCCAGATCCCGGCCGGTACGACGGTGCGCTGTTTGCCGTAGCCTTGATAGCGACATTCCGGGCAGCCGGCCGGGTTGAGCGAGACGACTTCAACATCGTCTTCAAGACCAAGCGTAGTGCGGGCGTCCTCGGGAAGCTGGGAGGTCGGGACGGTGGTAGAACAAGCCCGGCAGGGTGTCGAAATCAGAACTTGATGGATGATCCAGGAGAGCCCGCGTGACAGCACAAAGGCGGCTTCAGCTCGGCTAGCGTGAATGAATGAGAACAGCCGGGGGAAGGTATCGACAACGGAGTCGGCGTGCAGGCTGCTGAGGAACATGTGACCGGTTTCGACGATCCGCAGAGCGGCCCGAATGGTTTCCTCATCTCGAAGCTCCTGCGCGAAGACGACATCTGGATCGTGACGCAGTGCGGCTCGCAAGAAGGCGTCGAAGGTTAGGCCGACGTCGGCGTGGCGGTTGATGTGCGTCTGAGTGGTGAGAGGGGTTTTGACCTCGATCGGCTCACCGGCCTCAAGCACCCGCAGAGCATGCCGGGGCATGTTCATTACGAACGCTCGCAAGGTGGTCGATTTTCCCTGGTTCGTCGCTCCTGTGACGATCCCCATCGAACCGCGCCGGGACGCCTTCGCGCTGTCATGTTCGAGCCGTTTTACGAACTCTGGGAAATGCTCGAAAATTGCGGGGAGCGATTGGAACGCTGACGGATCGCTGAGGCGCAGCGTCAACTTTTGCTGAGCATGCGTCGGCAAGATCGCAACACGGATGTCGATCGGTCGGCCGTGGTACCTGAAGCGAAAATCGCCGTCGAAGAGCGCTTCAAGATTCGAGGTGTCGATCCCGGCGCGCTCCCGAATAAGGACTGCCAGTCTGCGCCCTAGCTGAGGCGAGACGCTGGCTCGATGATTCAGGCCGTTCGCGACGCGGTACTCGATACGAGTTTCGGCCAGGTTGTCGTGGACCTCGATATGGATGTCGGAGGCGCCGTTCTCGAGGGCGTCCGTTAGGAGTGAATCCAGGGCAGGTCCAAGTGCGTCCGGGGTGGCTGCGATGTCGTGTCGGGCGAGCAAGTCGGTCAACTGCTGGCCGGTCGTATGTGCCGTCGTATTGATGGCGGCGAGTGTCGCCACGGTTTCCTGAGGTTCTTGGACGATCTGTGTAATGACGACGTCGCCTGCTCTGGCTCTGTCGATGAGAAGCGCTTCTTCAAATGGAAGCAGGGGGCGAACCGCGGCGATGTAGAGAGTGCCGTTGTGCAGGCGTATTGGCTTCACTCGAAGCTGCGCGAGCAACGACGCCGGCCAAAGGGAATAGAGCGCCGCCGCGTCGGCCGGCAGCGGCATTTGCAGCCCCATCGATTGAATCAGATCCAGGACAGCCCGAGCCGGGACGAACCCAAAATGGATTACCAGCTCTGCTGCGGTCGCTGGTCGACCGCGCAATTGGTGTTCCTTGACGATCGAGGAGATGTAGTCGGCGCGGCCGGCACTTAGTTGTTGTGTGCCTACGAGCGCGTCTAGGAACTCTGTGGTCGGTGACTTCCCCGGCGGCGGCTGGACGGCAACCGGAGCTTGCCGAACGATCTGAGGCTCTTGGCCGACGTCATGCGACGAGCCCTCCGGTTGATGTGAGGCGTTCGGCTTCGTCCTCCTTGCCCGGGTAAGGGCACTGGCGATCAGACTTCGGCCGAAGATCTTCCAGCGCCCTGTACGGCGAGCCCGTTTCATGTCTGGCAATAGGGGCTCGGAGGTCATTGCTCGTCTGTCCCTTCGGTTCGAACCCCGTAGCCCAAGCTGGCGTAGAAGACGGCTTTATCGTCGTCATCGAAAAGCACCAGCTCGTCGCCTTCGAGTTCGACTTGGTATTTCGCCCCGAGGATCGTGACCGGTCGGCCGTGTGCCGCGCGGATAACCCGTTGTCCGTCGGCCAGGAGTGCAACCCGCCCGATCAGAGCGAAGTAAGACAGAGGCGGCAGCGGAGCGGACGGCTGGTAGGTGGGCACAGGGGTGACCGTGACAGGTTGGGCCTGTACGGCGGGGCCACCGAATGGATTGACCGTTTCTGCGGAAGCTGGCGTAGCCAGGCACGCCAACAAGCAGACCCATGGAGCTATCGATCTCATGTGTCGTTCTCGTTTTTGAAGCGGACGATGTGCGGAACGAGCGCGATGACGATCTGCTTCCGTTCGGCGGACTTGTTCTTTGAGCTGAACAGGAAGGGCAGCACGTCGCCTAAAAGCGGCACCGCATCGCGCTGGCGGCTCTTAGAGGACCGGGAGATGCCACCGAGCACGACGGTCGCACCCGGAGGCGTGGTGATTTGGGTCGTGATGGTGCGCTCGGTCGAGCGCGGCAAGCGGGCTGCCGCGTCGCCTACCTGGAATTCCTCGAACCCTAAGAGGTCTGAGAGCGACAGACTTAAGGAGGTTGTCACGAGGCCGTCCTGATAATCGCCAGAGAGCGAGAGAACCACGCCGGTCGTCAGTTCTCTGGTATCGACGCCGGTTGTGACGCTTACGCTCGCGTCGCTGTCGGCAGTCGGCGCAATCGGCTGAAGTGCGAGATAGGGATTCGTGGTCGTGTCATCCAAGCGAACGGATGATCCGGAGATCATCGCAACATGTGGATTTGAGACGACCTCCACATCGCCCTGGCTCTCCAGGAATGTGGCGACGTTCGAGATGTTTACGCCGTTGGCAACGAAGCTGGTTGTTATTGCGTAGGCGTCGGATAGGGCCGACCCCCCGGAGAAACCGAGATCGAGGGCGCCGATACTGGCGGTGAGCTGATCCCAGCGGATGCCGCGGCTTTCCGAGTTGGTGTCAGACACCTCCGCGATCCATATGTCGTAGGTGATCCGGACACGCCTGGTGCGCAGTTCCCGCGCGTAGTCGCGGATCGCTTCCGCAGCGCGCGGCCCCGCGCTGAAGGATATCAGGCGCCCGGATACATCCTGGTGAACGTCGATTCCGCCGTAGCCTGTGATCGTCTCCGCGACCTGGTTGTAGAAGGGCTCGTCGCGGTTCTCGTAGATATTGTCCTCGGAGAGACTACGCGCGGTGATCGGAGGAAGGCTGAGGGTGTAGGCGCGGGTTGTCGAAACGGTCAGCTGGTTGCCTCGGTAGCTGTAGCTGAGGTCAGCCGCCCGCGTGATGGCCTCAACCGCTTTAGACACCGGCATGGCGTCCAGGTGAAGCGATATAGCCCGTGCTTGGACGTTCTTGCCTGCAGCGACCGAGAAGCCCCGTTGTTTTGCGAGCTCCCGCAACAGGGTCAGCGGATCGGCAGCGATCGCTCCGAACGGTTGCGGGATTGCGTCGTCCGGAAGTGGGTCGTTGCTGCCGTGTGAAGAGCGCAGCTCAAATGCATACTCCTCAAGGTCAACGGTGTTGGACGCTGAGGCCCCTTTCATCAGCACATTCTGTGCGGAAGCGCTTCGCGGCTCTTCAGGAACCCGGGCTGGCTCGTGTGGATCCAGCACGTCCAGTTCGGGCTTGGCCTCGACGCTGGCCGGTTCTGGCGGTGTGGGGACAATTGGGGCGACGGAGGAGGCCGCCGGCGCCGGTGTTTCCACAGGAGGAGGCGAGGCTATTTCGGTCGGGGTTCTGGCGCTGTTCTGGATTGGCTTCGTCGAAGCAATGTCGATTGCCGGACTGCTCTTCAGGAACGCCGGCTTAAGCGGTGCCGAGGGGCTTTGCTGCCATTGCGGAGCGCAGCCAGATAGGATGGCGATAGACGTCAAGAAGAGCGGGCCGCGTTTCATACTGAGCCTCCGTCGCCTGTGCGCGGAGCCTGGGCGGCAGGTGCCGTGCCAGTGGACGCAGGGTCGGCGCTGGCCTTTTTCTTTCTCGGAGGGTTGAGACGCCGCTGAAAGCCCTTGTCGCCGTCGAGGGCCTTCCGGACCAGCTCGCGGGCGAGAATAGACGGGCTGACCTCCTGGCCTAAATCCTCCTGGAGGAAGGCCTGATATTTCTCGAACTGGGAAAGAACGTCGCCGGTCAATTCCATCGAAATGGACTGCTTTCGGACAATGACGTTCTTCAAGGTGATTCCAAGCGGGTCCGTCATTGAAATACTCCCTTTGCTTGCGCGTGTTTGCAGATTGCCGTGTAAAGCACTGATGAAAGAGACACGCTGTGCAGCGTCATCAACGAGCGCAGCCCATCCATTAGGCCTTCGTCAAAATTCAAATAGACAACGGGCGAATCCCTTGGGACCGCTCGCATGAGGGTCGTGTTGTTGTCGTTCTTAAGGAAATCGTGAAGAGCCTCGTTGAAAAACGACGTCCGCGTGATGCAAAGCCTATCGCAGTAGGCATCGAGTAAATCCTTGCGATGGGATTCGAGTCGGGTCTGTCGAGCGATCATTGGGGCTCCAACGTTATTGGCCTGTTGACGATGATCGTGATCATCATTCCGGGTTCGGCAGTTAGTGTTGGCGGGATGGTCGCGGCGCGGTCGATTAGAGTGCTCCCGGTATCCGAAACCGATGTGGCTAGGCCTTCTGCGGCACGCTGTTGGAGCGTGAGAGGGTCGCTTGGGTTTCCGCCGGCAACCGCGGAGCCGACGGAGACGATGCTGCTGAGGGCTGCGGTCGCAAAAAGTTCGAGGTAGTGGTTGTCCACGTTGGCCGGAATGCCGCCTCGGCCGGCACTGTCCGCGGCGGACATGCCCGACAGCTCGATGCTTTCTCCATCGGGAAACGTCGCCTGTGTCCAGGCGATGAAGATCCTTTCTTGGCCGTAGCGGGTATTCGACGTCGGTGTGCCGATAAGCGTTGTCCCCTGGGGGATCAGGACGGACCGACCTTGAAGGTGGTCAAAGACGGTTTCGACCACGCGCGCCCGCGCGACGCTGGGGTGCGTGGTATCGATGGCGGTGTCTAGGCGAGCTTTGATGACCGTTCCCGGGAAGACAGTCGTGGCCGGATTGGTCTCGGTCCTTCGCGCCGGCGCATCGGCGCTGTTGGCGTCGCCCAAGGAGGCATTGCTGAGGAAAGGGTTGGCAATGTCGCTCCGGGTGGATGGAGGAAGCGCCGCGGAAGCGTTGGGGGTGGCCTGTGGTGGCCCGCCGGGGAGCGAAGGGCGGATTGGCATGCTCGGTGAGGGGGGCAGGGGTTGCGCGCCTGGCAAGGCTGCCATTGAACCGAGGGCGACTTGAGTCTGCCTCGGATCGGCTTTGTTGAAGAAGGCGATCGCGGACTGCCGCGCGGCTTCCGCCATCGGATCAGGGATGGAGGGACTAAGCGGTGCGGGTTGCGGGACCAACGGGGGAGGCTCAGGCAGCGGCGGAGGACTTTCTTCGGGTTCCTCCGGCTTCACGGGTGGCGCGATCTCGTATGTTGAAGGCAGGGATTCGATTCGCTCCTGCTCGCGCGATGGCGGAAGCTCGGCATTGTAGCTTTCAGTATTCGGTTTGGATCGGTCGGGACCAGTGTCGGTCAGGCCGTAGACCACCCCGCCAATGAGGATGCAGGTCAGCGCGCCGGCTCCAAGGATCACGAGGCGCTTATTGACCCGCGTGGACCCGGCCACATTGTAGTCTGGCATCAAATCCGACATCAGCGTGATCCGCGGGCGTTATGCGTCCAAACACCCGTTCGGGTGATCACAACACGGTCGTCGGGGCTCATGTACAAGAGCGCCCGGTCGAACATGTAGGGGACGATGATGGCGGAACCGTTCTGGATGTAGTTGACGATCTCGATCTGATTGTTCGAGGTCAGAAGGGAAAGCACAGGCATTTGCCGGCGTGCCATCTCCGGCCGGAATCGAAGAATGACCCGGGCGCCGTCGTCGTAGATTTCAGTGGGAAGCCAGGGCTGATCGGCTGCGCCCTCGATCGTCCAGTTGAAGTTCAAATTTGCGACTGCTTCGTCGATTGATGACGACGGGGAGCCGAGAACTGTGTAGCGCCCAGGTTCGCTGCCCACGGCACCGCCGGCGGTAGTCGACTCTGTTCGGCCGGTCGTGTGAAGAGCAGTAATCCGATCATGAAGCGACTGGCGATCGTCGTCAGGATAGGTCCAGGTCACGGAGTTGTGGAATGGATCGCCAGCCTGGGAAACGCGCAGCTCCAGGTTATAGGTGCGGCGGTCGGTCGTGACGATGAGGTTGGTGTCGGCTTCCTCGTTGATCGGCTTGATCAGGAGGTGAACGGTCTGGCTGTCTCCGAAGCCCGAAAGCGTCGGCTCCAGGCGCCAATTGATCGTATCGCCGGCAGAGGCGGCTAGGATCTGTTCGCCTGGTTGCAGTCGGACATCAACGATCCGGAGAGGCGCGGCCAGGATCTTGTAGCTGGCGCCATCGAAGAATGGATAGATTTGCTTTCCCTGGACAAATTGCCCGCGCGCGTCGTCGTAGAATGACGCTTCCTTCGCTTCCCTCAGGTTCTTACGGGGGCGTTGAGCGGTTACTTGAGGAAGGGGGATGGGCGTTAGGTCGGCGCTCGCGCCTAGCGCGGGAACCTCGACGATCTTTGGCGGTGCGACTGGACCGGTGGGAATTTCTATATAGCGGACCTCCGTTCCGGGGACATTTGATGGGCCTGGTGGCGCGCCAAATTGTTGCACCGGGAGGCATGCGGATAGTCCGAAGCAGAGGATCGGGAGGACCTGTTTCATGGGATGCTTACCTAACACTTACGTATTATGTGTCGCAACGGAAAAAAAGATCAATTCGCCGCATTTGGGGCGGGGACCGTCCAGTCGAAGTGCACAACGTAGAGTTCCATCGGGTTGCGCGTAAGGTCGGCTCCGACCCCCTCTCGCATGGCGATCGTCAGCAATCCGCTTTGCTCCGATGTCCCTATTTTGGTGCCGCTCGGCGTATAAACGTCTTCATGCCAGGTGAGCTGGTAGGAGTCGGAGGATTTCGAGAAAGCGGTTAGGTCTCTGATCACCCGCAGGTTGGCGTCTTCCAACGGCGCCTGCGCGCGAAAGAGGCTATCGAGGCGTTCTCTGGCGCCGCCGGCCGTGTGCGCGTACACCCACAAGAGGTCGTCGCGCATCACGAGAACATCGGCCGGGCGACGGCGCACGAGTTTGATCCATTCCCGCGCGATGTAGCTCTTCTGGAGATCGGAGGGGCGATAGTCTTCGGGTTGATATTTCCGAATGATCTGGCCGGTGTTCCCATCGACTTCGACCATCGCAATCGTTTCTCGGCGTTGGCCGTACATGTAGGCCATCGTGAAATTCGAGCCGATCAGGCCGACGAAAAGCAGGATCGCAACAATCGTCAGTCCGCGGCCTCGCCGCTGGTCGGCCTCGAGGAAGTCTGCGAACACCTTTCCAGCGTTGCGATACGCGGTATTTGGCGGGGTTGTATTAGAAGCGCTCATTATTCATCGCCTTGCTGCTGGTCGAGGGTACTGCGAATTTTCCTTCCTCTTCGGGCGGCCCGCATCCGGGTGCTGGCAGATCGTACGAAACGACCGCCTGCCGTTCCCGCAGTTGTTCCCGCCGCCCGGGCAGCTTCGGCTTGGGCTGAACCGGATCGCATCTTGTCGCGGAAATCGCTGGCGATCCGCGGCATCTGAGCGGCACGGTTGGCACCTGCCTTGGCCGCGTTTCCTGCTGCGGCCATTCCATAGCGAGCGGCCCCCCCGGCTGCCCCTGCAGCTTTCCCAATGCTACCGGCACCCTTCATCGAGGCGGCGCCGGCCTTCATCGCGGCGCTGGTGCCAGATACGGCCGCGCGTGCTGCGTTGGCGGCGCTTGCTCCGCCGCTGGCAGCCGCTCCGACGCCTGCCGCTCCCGCCTTTGCCGCCATAGCCCCGCCACCAGCTATGGCAAAGCCAAGGCCGCCGGCCGCCATAAGAGCGGTTCCGGCACCAAGTCGGGAATTACCGGTTAGCACGCTGGCCGCGAGGCTTGGCGCGGTAATGAACAGGACAATGTAGAACGAGGCTGTTGCGAATAGCAGGAGCGCGTTGCGCAGGTTGGACTCCGGCTCGCCGCCGCCACAAATACCATCGGCAGAAATCAGGGTATCGAGGTCACCAAGTATGAAGCCGCTGATGACGACGATGGCTGCGGCCTTAATGCCGATCCCGAGGAACGCGGAAAATGTTCGCTCGGCTGCAAACGCAGTGGCGGATAATGCGGCGAGTGGCAAAAGGATAAAGGCAATTGCTGTGACCAAATAATACTCTAGGAGGGTCAACAGAGCGCTTAAGCCCATGAACAACATGCCCAGGAAGATCACGAAACCAATTACATACAACAGAATGTAGGTGCCGATTTCTCCACCAAACACACTCAGTGTTCCGGCACATTCACGAACACCGCTTAATGCGGTCAGTCCATAGTTTAAGAACGTGCTCGGAAGCAAAGCCTCGGGACCCGCTGAGGCGTTTTGCCCAGTCATGGTCTGACCGGCCCACTGGAACCCTCCCAGGATGGTCCCCTGAAACTGGAGGAAGTTCTGAATGAACCAGAAGAAGAGGCCGAGCTTGAAGAGCCTGGTGAAGGCGTCAGCGAAGCCAAGCCCTCGGCCAACGGCCAATAGGAGACCGAACAGCGCGATCTCGATGACGGCGAGCTTTGAAAATAGGGAAATGGCCGTGCCAAGGTAATTCGCCGGCCCGCTCTGGAAGAGCTGGATTAGCGATATGGCCCGTTCGTCGAGGCTGCCGAGAGGATCCATCTGGAGGCCTCAGAACGTCGTTTTGGGCTTCCACCAGTCGTCGGGGACAGCCCCCTTTTTGACCGGCTCAGCCAGAACGCGGTTCTCTTCCTGAAAGCGGAAGGCGGCAACCTCGCGCTCGATCATCGCCTGTTGTTCCTTGGCGAGCGAGTTGGCGAGCTGGAGGCGCTGAATCTCGTATGACTGCGCCTCGATCTGTGTGCGGATCGCGTCAACTTGAGACTGCGCCTGTGTCGCCTGGGTCTGCCCCACCGCAAATTCGCTGGCGGTCATCGCCAGCATAAGTCGCTGCTGGCTGACGGCCATTGGCTCAAGCCGTCCCAGGAGAGCGGCAGAGTCGTTCATGACGTTCTGCGAAAGCGTCATAGCGATCTTGGCGGCGGCAACGGCGTCTTGGGGGGTCTTCACTCGCTCGGCAAGGGACATAAGCTGCTGGGATCTCATGATGAGATCCTGGGCATTGCTGATGGCACCGGAATAGTCCTGGTCGACACCCGCCAGATTGGCGAGCGACGAGGCTACGCCTGAGTAGTTTCCATTCTGAAGGGTGGCGACGGAGAGCGCCGTTTGGCCGACGACCATCATCAATTGGATGGTTTGCTCATGCCGCTGATAGAAGGCTTTGATGGATTCGGCGACCTGCTGGATGTTCTGAGAGAAGTTGGCCGGGTCGAACACCGTGAAGGCCTTGGCTGGCGGGGCCAGAACACAGCTGCTCGCCACAATGGCGATCGCCAATCGCTTGCGGATGATCGGAATCATTATCGCCTCCCTTGGTCTTCAGATTGCGTCGGCATGTCGATCGATATCCGGTAGACAAAAGCGCCCGTCGTGTTGAGAAGGTCGCTGAAGCTCAAGCCCACGCCGGCGATCCGGTCCCCCTGAAGCGATCCACGGAAGACAGTCATTGCGCCGGGCAAATAGGCGTTCCGGTAGCCAACGAAGCCGTCGTTGAACAGGAGGGCCAGCGTCCCGAGGTCGAAGGTTGCCTTCGGGACATTCGGGTAGTCGTAGGACATATGCCCACGGCAGCCTTCAACCTTAAGCGCCTTGTAGGCCGTTCGATTGCCGATGCGGAACTGTGGCTGCGGAACGCAGTTCGTCGGCGCCCGCATGGTCAGCGTGGAGGTCGGCGTAGGCGCACGAAGAGGGCCGTAGATACACCGCGCCTCATATCGAGGGTCCAGTGTGATGTTGATTGGAGGCAGCTCATGGTCGCACCAGTCGCCACCGCATGGTCGGGTCGCATCGATCTGAATCGAGAAGCCCGGCAGGCGATGGTTGAGCCCGTTGCCGTTGGTGACGGCTTGGTCTGCCTCCGTCAGCGCTCTCAATTGTTCGCGCTCGCCCCAGAGATGGAGCGGTTGGTCTTGTGTCGGCCCTAGGTAGAACAGTGCATCGGCGGTGCTGGCTGTGTAATCAACATTCAGGAACACCGGCAGCGGCGAGCATTCCCAATCGCCAAGGGCTGGATGTGCAGCGAATGTGCTGAAAGCCAATAGGGCGGTGCGCATGACTTTCATGTGCTACTCCGCCGCCTGGCTGAAGGGTTCCCGCAGAAGATCGGCTGGCTCCGGGAGACCGGCCTGTTCAAGCCAAAGTGAGGCAAACGCCGGACCCGTGATCTCGGCCGGGATTCGGTCCATCTGGTTCTGAGCGGCTTCGCTGGTCGATCCACACAGCGCCAACGCGATAGGTCCCAGCGAGAAGGAGATCAGGCGGGTGCCCATGTCGGTGACGAACAGGTAGTCGCTCTTTCGTCGAGCCTCCCCGAGTAACTCAATTTGGCGTTCGTTTAGACCGAACTGCTGATAGAGGCTCGCGACGTCCTGGCGACCGGCTGCAGGGTTTGGCAGGTAGATGTGTGTGGGGCACGCGTTCAGAACGGTTTGTGCGACCGTGGATTGTTGGAGATCCGCCACTTCCTGTGTCGCAAAGCCGACCGCGACGTTCTTGGACCGTAAGGTCTTCAGCCACTTTCGTAAGCGATCCGCGAAGGCCCGATTGAGCAAGGGCAGCCATGCTTCGTCGACAAGAAGCAGAGTTGGCCGACCCGTGAACCGACGTTCAAACCGGTTGAACAGAGCCTCGACGACCGGACCGGCATAGGTGGCGTCCAGGAGATCCCCGAGATCGACCGCCTCGATGTCATCTGGATCCTCGCTGGAATCTGCGTCGAGGTACCGCCCCGCCGGCCCGGCCATTGTAAAAGGCGAAAGGGCGTGTCGGAGGTCTTCGCTTTGCACCAACTGCGCGAGCACGGATAAGGTTCGATGATGCGGGGCGTGCGTGGCCAAGGTCTTTAGGGCGGACCAGATCTCGCTTTGCAGCTCTGCCGGAACGGATTGGCCGGTGTTCTCGATCATCGAAACCAGCCAATTGCTTGCCCATTCGCATTGATCCGGTTGGTCGATATCTCGAAGGGGCTGGATCGTTAGCCGGCCGGCGTGGTCCGACAGACTGTGGTAAGTGCCACCGAGTGCGCGGACCATGCACCGGAGGCTTCGCTTATGGTCGATAGCGAAGACCTGGGCCGCACCTTCCTCGTTGGAATATCGAAGCCATTGCGCCGCAAGGAGGTTCAGCAGAGTGGACTTCCCGGCTCCGGTGGGACCGACCACGATGAAATGACCCACATCCCCGACGTAGGTCGAGAAACGGAACGGCGTCGTCGAGCCGGTTTCGCAATAGACATGCGGCGGACCAATAAGCTGCTCATGGTTGACGCCTTCTGGCCCTGCCCAAGTCGCAGACATGGGCGCCATATGTGAAAAGTGGATGGTGTTGAGCATCGGCCGGCGCACATTCGCCACCGCGTTTCCCGGCACCATGCCAAGCCAGGCCTCCAGGGTGTTCGCGCGCTCGATGACCGGTATTGAACGGGCCCGTCGGACGAGCTCTGCGACCTCGACCGCGCGGGCTTCGGCTACCTCTTCATTCTCGTCCCAAACTGCGATCGAGAGTGTGCAGTAGCCAAAACTCGCATGCCGTTCCTGAATTGCGAGTTCGGCCATGTCGGCGTCTTCCGAGCGCCGGATAGCCTCGGCATTCTCTTTTGCAGGTTCACCCGTAAAGTTGGCGAAGATGGTGCCAAGGATACTGGTGCGGCGCTGCGTCCAGTGGCGCCCCATGTTCCGAAGCTCGGCTTCTGCCCGTCGGTCATCGAGTGCGATGAAACGGGCCATCAAACGGTATTGGAACGGTAGCTCGTTCAGCTCTTGAAAAAGGCCAGGCCTGGTTGGTCCGAGCAGGGTCTTGATGCCCACCACCCGCAGATGGTTTTTGCCGATTTTCGGATAGAAACCTCCCGTCAGTTCCTCGTCGGGAAGCAAGCGATCAAGAAAGACCGGCGGATGATCTCCGATATCAAAACGCTGGGTGCTTATGGTCGAATGCAGGTAGGACAGGATCTCGCTTCCCAGCAGCGGCTTCATAGCGAGGAAGAAGCGGCGCAGTGCTTCGTCGAGCGCGGCGATCTGTTGCCGGAAGTCCAACAGTTCCGCGGGCACGGCACTGTCGTCTGCTTTTGGAGACTCGATCAGAAACTTCTTGAACTGCCCGTGAGATACCTTCGGCGGCAAATAGGTGACGGTGAGTACGTATTGGTTCTCAAGGTGAGGCGTATTTGCGAAGTTGGCGCGTCGTTCGCTATCGATGAGCTGCGCGGTGGGATTGGCAAATGCGCTCTCAGGATAGGGAGAGCTGGGGACCCTGGTGTCTTCAAAGAAGAGCGACCATCCACCCTGCAGTGCATTGAGTTGGCCAGCCAGCTCGGAGCACAGTTTCCCGAAGAAATAGTCGGGCAATGCGTCCAGATCCGGGCCTCGCACAGACCAGGACGTGAGTAGGGCACCGTCCTTCAGGAGAACGGTTCGCTGGTCTTCGAGCAAGAGTGTCCAAGGAAGCAGGTCGGCCACTGAATGTGCTGTGCCGGCTTTGAAGGATCCAATCCAGTATCGGCCGAGCAGCGAAGCCATCAGGGGATATACCTATTGTGATATCGAATGTGGCGGATCAGGACCTCAAACATCCAATCGTCGTGGCGATGCAGCAGGTTGCCGATCAGAAAGAGGGAGGCTCCCGCTAGGAATACCTCCCATCTATGCAGTGCAAAGAAGCCAGCCGCCGTCGTTGTTGCGATCAGAATCCCCACCCGCCGAGGCAGCCCGAATGTGAGAAGGCGCTTGGTGAGTGTTTGTGGGACTGGCTCTTCCATGGGGTCATCGTGGCCCTAGAGCGTCACGGCGCCGGTGTAGCCGAGGAAGGGTAGGCCCCAACTGGCAGCGTTGAAGGCAATGCTTCCGCCTACGGCGATGTTACCGGAGCGACGCAGAATGCTCCCGGTTTCACCAGCAGCAACCGCCAGGCCGGAGCCCGCGATGGCCGCGGCCCCCAAAGCGCGGGCCACCGGCCCCTGGAGGCTATCTGACAGCCGGTCAAACGGCCCTTCCCAGGGCATGGCCCCGCCGATGGAGGTGGTAGCTTGGGCGATCTCCGGAAACATGACGACGGCGACGGCCATGCATACGGACAGGGTTATGTGCCACGCGCGATTTTCGGCGTTGGGCAGAGTACGGATCATGGCAACGACTCCTATATGATAAGACATATGTGTTATGTGCGTTGATGCCGAACATAATCCCAGCAGGATTTCGGCGTCAAGAGTCCGTCCCCAGCGATTGTGCGAGCGGTGATCGATCACGACGCACTTCCGTGCGGTATGTGTCGGCTTCTTCATCCCAGCCCACCGTGACGCGGGATTCCAGGTAAGGGCGGGCAGAGCGGCGACCGATGAACAGCACCTCCTGAATCGCTCGGCCGACGAGATGGCGCGGCGGTACCTGATATTCCTCTGACAACAGATGCTCCAGGCGACGCAGTGCGTCCATAGCGCTGTCTGCATGGATCGTGGCCAGGCCACCCGGGTGGCCGGTATTCCATGCGTTCAGGAGTTCTCGCGCGACGATACCAGAGCGGATCTCACCAACGACGATGCGATCGGGCTTTACCCGCAGCACATCTTGAACCAGTTGCCGCAAGCCGACCGCCGCACTCGATCGCAGTGACAAGGTGTTTGGGGCCGGACACCGTAGTTCACGCATATCCTCTAGTATCGCGACCCTATCGTAGGATTGCGCAAGCTCTCTCAAGATGGCGTTGGCCAGGGTGGTCTTCCCGGTCCCGGTAGGCCCCGCAATGAGGATATTCCGCCGCTCATTTAGCGCCGCACGGATCCAGTTCGCTGCCTCCGCGGTCATGAAATCCTGAGAGACGTAATCGCCTAAACTGATATTCGTCTGCCGATGAAGCCGAAGGACGAACACCGGCCGGGTTGTCACCGGAGGAATGAAACCTTGAAGCCTCGTACCATCCGGTAGTTCGGCGGCAAGCCTCGGGGACTTGGTCGTGACTTCCTGACCACCCTGGCCGGCTACGAGGCGTAGAATGGATTCCGCGGCCGAGATGGAGAATTTCTCTTCGACCAGCAGCGGCCAACCTCCCCACCGCTGAGTCCATAATCCTCCATCATCATTCAAGTAGATATCGGTGATTTGGGGATCGTCGATGTACGGGAGATACTTCGCGAGGGTTTCGTAGAGCGCGCGGGCTCCACGATCTGCAACCTCATTCTGAGTCATCGTTTAAGACCTCTCGAACGTAGCCTGCTCCTTTGGTTTGGGAGCGAACGGCCTCAATGAAGCGATCGAAGCGCTGCGGCGCTATCTGCCTGAGCTTCGTTTGCTCGTCCGGGCTTGGTGGGGCTGTATTGCTGAGAAACAGGCGGACGAACTGCGCCAGGGTTTCGGTTGCGATCTGCTGGTCTTTCTGAACTGTAGCAACTGCTCGTCGCAGGCGGTCGATCCCGCCGCCGAGGACCGCTTCCATTTCGACGAAATCGGGCGTTTGCGGATTGAAGAACTGTTTCAGGGCCTCGCAAACGACTTGTGATTCCGACACTCCACGTTCCTCCGAAGAAGCCTTGAGCTGCCGCACCAGGTCGGTCGGGATACGAAACTTCTTCTGGCAACTCGGTGAGCTACGTTTGCCAGAGGCCTTCGTCTCGATCATCTATCACCCTTCCATTCCTTCCGTTGGACTGCTGAGATTCGTTTGGTTCTCCCCATGGCGAAGGGGTGATGTTCTCCCGTGTCTGATCTTCTTCCTCGCTCCGCTCAGAGACACTTCGTCCTCGCTCATGAGCTAGATTTTCTTCCGGGGTTTCTATGCTCAGTTGGTGGTCATATGCGGTTGAATCTGCGCTGACGTATCCGCTCCACGGATTAACCGGCCGGCTATGCGCGGCTGGCACACTCGTAGCTTCCGCATCTTGATGCGCGGCGAGGAAGGGGTCTTTCCACCATTCAATCTTGAACAGCTTGGCGGGAGGAATGCCGGGAGCGAACAACAGCTCCCGATCGCCCGGAAGGGAATGGACCTCGCCCCCTGTGATCAGCGGCCGCGCACTCTCCTGTTCGGAGACAAAGGCATGGGTCAGGATCGGTTGGAGGCGATGACCTGAGATATTTATCTCTTGCTCGCGATGGGTCGCGGTTCCAGCCAATCGAGAGACGTAGTCACTGGTGTCCGGATCGTTCGTCGCATGAAAGATCCGTAGCGCGCAGTTCTCGACAATTGTCTGCTCCCGCCCATAGTTCCGATACAAGTCCTTTACCGATTGAGCGATGATCAGACATTTGAGGCCGTACCCGGCCATGTATCCGATCGCGTCGTGGACCAATGGCAGATTGCCCAGGCGCGGGAACTCATCGAGTAGGAATAGGCACCGATGACGATGTGGGAAGCCGCCGGCGCTCACAGTCGCGTCCGTCAGCTTTCTCACCACCATGCTGACGAACAATCGAAGGAAGAACCGTAGCCGCAACACGTCAGACGGTGTGAACACGATATACAGGCTCATCGGCTGTTCAGCGTTTACGAGCTGATCGATTGTGAAATCGGAACTGGATGTGTTCTCGGCCAAAACAGTGTCGTCATAGATCGCGAGGTAGCTTCTCGCCGTCGATAGGATCGACGAGAACTCCGGGAAATATTTGTCTCGAAGCTGCTGAACGCCTTGCGCGACGACCGGGTGACATTGGCCATCGCGATGCCGTGTCGAAGCCATTTCGGCTAGCTTCTGTTCCATCGAAGAGCCCGGTCGATTGAGCCAGTTTTTGACCGACGCCAGGCTCGCGTTCTCATCCGAATATCGGCAATGAAGGATGACGGTTTTGAGGAAGATCCGAGCTGACTGGTCCCAATAGTTCGGGTTGATCTTGCTGCCGTCCGGGTCGACCAACATGCTTGCGATCAGGTCGGCATCGCTCACATCCTCGTGGCCTATTCGGATCTCCTGGAGCGGGTTGAACTTCGCAGAACCTGGTGCTGCCGGCTCGAATCTGAAGCACGTCGAGAAGCGCGAGCGCCAACCGCTGGTCGCGATCCAGTTCTCTCCTTTTAGGTCTAGGACGAGCGCGCTTTGCTGCCATCGAAAGAGCGTCGGAATGATGGTCGTTGCACCTTTACCCGAGCGTGAAGGTGCAATGAGGGCGACATGTTCCGGTCCATCGTGACAGACGTATCGCGGTGGGCTGTGGCGACGGTGCGACCTAAGACCGGTTGTCCCGATGATCACCCCTGAATGACCCAAATAGCCTTTTAGGTCGTCCGGCTTAGCCCAGCGGGCGGTTCCGAACTTACCGGAGGACGGCTTGCGTCTCATGGTCACAGCAGAGATGAAGATGACGATCCCGACCGAGATCGAACCCAGCAGACACAGGTACGCAACGTCGTAGATTGCTTCTGCGGGCTCGGGGAATCTGAACATCCAAATCAGCCACATAATCGGTGCATAAATCTTATGTTCTCCGACCGATAAGAGAGGCGAGCCAAGTGCGGCGTGGTATCCGTATTCGTGCGCTACATACTGCGTGCCGAGAAAGAACCCGATCAAGATGGACGCGGACATGATGAAGAATCCGCGGTAGAAGACGGCCGTTCTTGCGAGCATTTGATCTCTCCTAGAGTGACCGTGTGAGCGAATGGATTCTCAGTGCATTTCGTCCCGCACCCATCTCGGGCATCGAGTGTATTCCGATCTGATGTCCGACCTTCAGGCTGTCGGCGGCGCGTACCGGTATCGCTGCAAATGCGTTCGAATTTCGGTCGACGATCAGTGCGAACCGGCCTTTCGCACCCTGCACAACATGCGCCACCTGGCCGGTAAAGCGCTGCGGGTCGGATGAGAACAAGAGCTGTTCGGTTTGGTCCGTCATGCCGGCGCGAAGTGCTGCCGGAGATTGCTCGGTGAAGGATCGCGCAGCCCATCGTTCGAAGGCTCTGGGGTCCTTGAAGACGTCCTTCTCTCCGACCTGTTGCAGGAACCGATCCCGTTGCCCGACGGCGTCCGATATTCGCCGCTGAAAGGCCGTGTGACGCGCTCCACCGGTTTTGTTTTGCCCGTACGCATCGAGCCAGTTCGCGTTCGGCTCCTGGACCGCGTGCGACAGACTTTGACTGAGGCCGCGGATCTTTCGAGGGTCGTTTCCGGACCCCAGATCTATGGCAACGATGGACCCTTCGTTGATCTGATCCAGCGTATCGTTCCTGGTCGCCACCTTGTGGTAGGCGCGGCCATCGGCGCCGTCGATAATCACATAAGGCCTGTCGTATAGTTCGTCTGCGAGGCCGCGTGCGCGCACCTCTCCGATGATCGTTTTCTTCGGCAGATCCTTGCCGTTGAGATCGACCACAACGCGCTGCTCGCCGCCGAATGCAAAGCGTGAACGCGAGGCCATTTCAACGACATTGGCACTGGCCCGCAGCTCAGTGTTCCAATTTTTCGACAGCGTGAATCTGTGGCCCGGCCCCCACTGGCCCACCTGTTGCCGCTCAAGAAAATCCGCGCGCCGTGCCAGCCGGCGGTGCTGTTGCGGGTTGATGCTCTTTGACGCAGACCTGGATAGATCGACCACGCCAGCGTCGTCCGCAAGACCTTCCAAAGCTCGGTCGAGCGACGTCGGCCGCAGGCTGTGAACCTCCTCGTTGAGCGTATTTTCGAGGTCCTGGGTGGTGCGGTGCCCTAGCTCACGGGTCAGCGTGCGTTGCGCTCGTTCGCGGATTCCGCAGGTTAGATACTGATTGGGAATGAACAGAGTTTTGCCCTGATCATCGACGCCGCGCAGAACCACATGGGCGTGCGGATGATCGGTGTTGTAGTGAACAACCGCCTTCCATTCGAGCCCCGTTCCAAGATCCTCTTCCATGCGTTCCATGACCTGGCGCGTGAATTTCTCCATGTCATTCGACGCGTTTTCCGGCGAGAGGATCAGCCGAAAATGATGCTCCTCGTTCTCAAGCTTCGACACGAAGTCCGACGTGGATCGGTCGTTGTTCGTGAAGATTTCGGCGCGCTCTGCATCCCGTCCGGCGCCGTCACGCGTGATGTAATTCATGTGGGCGCGGACCTTCCCGCGCACCCCGGCCACCGACTTTACGACACGGGTTTTGACGATAACCCGCTGCAAGAATGAAGGTGATCTCGACGCGTTGAGCACCGCATTTGTTGCGCCAACCAGATGAGAAAAAGTCGCTCGAACCCTGCGCTTCACCCCCTTGCGAGCGATAGACGCCGCCGACACTGGCGTGCGCCCGCTGGCAATCCGGAAGGCGTAATTGGCCATCGTGCTGGAAAAGGTCTTGGGCGCGAGCCTGTAGGCAGCGGCGCCCGCGACGGCAGCCGCCGGACCTGCGTTGCTGGGCGCCGGGTCGCGGAATATCAGCTTGGGCCTATATTCTTCCATTGATTACGGCAACTTAGCAGTTTGTGGAGACACGTACGTGTTAAGTACCATAACATGGTCCCACATAAACGCAAGGGATTCCAATCTCTTAGGGCCTGCCGGCCCCCAAATGGGACCACTCTCTTATCTTGTCCTACGCTTTCACCCTCTAAATCACCCTTCCCCACCCTCTCCATCCCCTACCCCCTGCTGATCTTCGGCCGCGATGCGCCCGTCCTTTCCGCGCAAGCTGGAAAGTGCCTCGGCCCCGTCGAGGCAGGGCAGCATCGAGGACGATGATCAGCGCACAGCCAGGCGGTGATCGCTCACGCGATCACCGCTCCGCATCCCGCCCGGGCCGCCATCTCAGACCGCGGCGCGCTTCGCTTGAAAGTAGGGGTTGGTTGGACGGCATCGACGTGTGCCCGTCCTTTCCGCGCAAGCTGGAAAGTGCCTCGGCCACGTCGAGGCAAGGCAGCATCGAGGCGGACCGCATGCGCTAAACTGGGCACCGATCGCCCTGGCGATTGGTGCGCCATTTCCCGGTCGGACAAACCCGCACCTCGTCCACCGGGTGCCGGTGCCCCCCTCCCCGCCCGGGCCACGCCTTGGCGTGGATCCGGGCAACAAAAAGGCCGCCCGGAGATCGGAGCGGCCCATGTCGTCTATCGCGTATTCGTCAGGGGGGCGGGGCGTTGTCGTAGGCTGGTATTCGGCCCGGCGCATAGTCGTGATGATGACCATGCCAGACCCGGCCATTGTAGGAGATATAGAACCGCTGCGTCCCGTGCTGATCGACCAGCACAACGGGCGGCATCTGACTGGCTCCGAACCCCAATCGGTCGCGCACCGCACAGTATTTTTCCGAGGCTTCTTTGAGCGTACGGACGGGCCATAGTCGGCCCTCCGCGCGCAGCAAAAGCCGGATCGCTGCGGAGGTCATGACGGGAAGACTTCCGCACCCGTCTTGACCGATTGGAGGAACCGCGCGACCGCATGGCGTCCGGTGTTGTTCAGGTGGCGTTGCCATGCTCCGTGCGACGGCGACCACCTGAAGCCCAAACCCTTCAGCGTCCGGCGCACGGCCTCTTCTGGCTTGCCCTGGAACATCAACTGAATGCGATCCGCTTCCACGTTCTCCACCACGCGCACGGGACCGGCGGCCGTGTCCTCTTCGGTGTCCCTGCCCGGCTCCTGCTGCTTCGCCTCGATGCCGGCGAGGCGCGAGCGCAGACGGCGGATCTCGGCGTTGTTATTCGACAGCTCGAAGACCTCGAAACCACGCTTGGCAAATGCGTTTGGAGCAATGACCGCACGGGCGACCTGAAGGCTCCAGCCGGTCGCCTCGGCCACGGCCTGGGCCATGGTTTCCTCGCTCTCCTGGCGGTTCTTATGGATCGCCTTGTTCGCCATCTTCATCGCTGCCTGTCGGCTCTCCCGCTCCTCGATCTTCTGGCGGAGCAGGTCGGCGGCGTCGGGGTTGCTTCCCCTCACCGGCCCGTCGGGTCGGCCGTTGGGAAAGGCTCGGCGTTCGACGGCCTTTCGCGCGGCTGCGACGTGGTCGGCGATCTCCCCCATTCGCTTGTGCGCGGTGGCCTGGCGCTTTTCATTCCGCCGCACGGGGAAGCTGGCGGGGCCAACGATGAACGATGACATGCAGCGGGATTCTGCCTGCCACCACGCGCGGGTTACCTCGATATGGCGGCGCGTGAAGCGCTCGGCTTCCGCCTCCATGTCGAGCGACCCGCCCATGGCCTGCAGCTCGTCCAGGTGTGCTGCGAAAGCGGTCAGTCTGGCGTTGAGATCGTGCAGGGCGGCGGCGGCGTGGCGCTCCGGATAGTGGCTGAGTGCGTCCCAATTCCGCGCTATCTGGGACACCGCGATTTCATCGGAATAGCTGCCCGCCTGAATGCTCAAACGGTCATCGCCAAGGGTGAAGGTCGGCATGATATCGCCTCCTCTCGGTCGGGCTGAACGGTCAACGGATTGTCGGGAGAGAAGCCGGGCGCTCCGGGGTTGGAACGCCCGGCCTGCGGGTCAGGCAGCGCTTGCCAGGGGTGCGCCTTTGAGGCGGGCCATTTCCTCGGCCAGGGTCCACAAAGCGCGGTTGAGAGCCTTGCTCTGATCGATCCCCCGCACCTCGCGCGTGGAAGCCCGGCGCCGGTGCCCGGCGGCATCGCGGGTAAAGCCGCGCTGCCCGCCCTTGATGGTGTTCTCCTGCAACACGTTGAACGTCGACCAGAGATCGCCGCGCCGGTCTTCGTAACGGCGGGGCAAGAGAAGCTGGTCGGCGGAAACTGCCGCCTTCTCCGGATCGTCGAAGCGCAGGGCGTGAACCGCCTTGGCAAAGGCCTGCTGCTCGTCGTGCTGCAGCTCTACGGCCTTCATCTCCTGCACGTCGTTCATGATCCGGTCGGCGTCCTCGAGCACCGTATAAGCGGCGTCGATAACCTTGCTCTCGGCATCCCCCGAATGCATGACCTTGGCCTGTCCGAACGTGTCACCGGCAAAGAGCCCGTTGGCGCACACGAAGCGGAAAACGCCACTGATCATCTGATAGCTGGCTGTGCCGTCATGGGCATTGATCAGAATGATCTCGTGGGCCTCGTCGCCACTCGTCACCCGCGAGGCGTGACGCAGGCGCACCATGTGCTTGGTGAAGGCCTCTTTGCCCTCCACGCGGGTCTTGGACTGCTGGGCAAAGAAGGGCTCAAACCCTTCCGCCATCAGACCGCGCAGAACGGTTTCAGTGGGGATATAGACGTAGCGCTCGGACCGGCTTTCATGGGCCGCTGCGGCGAAGATCGCGGGCACGCGGGCGCGCATCTCGTCCAGGCATAGAGCCTGGGTTCCGTTCGCCCGGATCATTCCGCCGTTGGTCATGCCTCGCATGTATCGGTTCATTTTCTCGCTCCTGTTCTCTGGTTTGGGCTGCGTTGCTTGCCTGCATGCAACGCTGCCTCTCCGGCGAGGAGCGGGGGTGAGGGAAAAGGCCGCGTGGGGCGGAGGGGGATCACCCGACCCGCAGGGCGGTGCGCAGCACCGGGTGCAGGCCCGGGCTTGACTGGGCCGAACCTCGGGGATACCGCCCCGCGCGCGAGCTTGCGAACTTGGCCTTTTGGGAGAGGGGGCGGCGTCCCCTCTCCCACTGGTGAGCTGGCGGCGATCGCCGCCGGCGAGCATGTACAAGGCCACGGGTCGCCGTTTGCTAAAGCGGTCGCATGGCGAACGCCGCGATAGGGATCGTCACCGAATGGCCGAGACCCCACAGGGGGCTCGGGGAGCGGCGCGCAGCGCCGCGAGTAGAGCCCGGCCCGCAGGGATCGCCCAACCGGGTTCACCTCACCGAGATCGAGGAGTGCAATAGCCTGGGAAGGGTAGGCGCTGGCTTCCTGGTATCTCGAAGGCCGCGTATTTGCCACCGCTGTATCCGGGGCAGTCGCGGGCAAATCCGGCGCCGATCATGAGGGCGGCGAGGTCGCCATCCGCCGTCCAGCAGGTAGAGATATGCCTGTGATACGACATCGCCCCAGTCGGCTGGCAGCGGACCCGCTTTCCACGGATTAGGTGGGCCAGCGCCATCTTGGCGGCTGGCCCACCTGGTTCTTTTATCTCGGGTGCCGCGACGCCAAAGAGTCGGATCGCATACTGGCCGATTTCGAGCGAGTCACCATCGACGGCGTAGCCGTAGCCAGCGATGACCGGGGGCGATTGCTCGGCGGCGCTTCCGGGGCTCGCTGCAAGCTGGGATATCGCCAAGAGCGATGCGAAAGCGAGCTGTTTCGATTTCCCGGAAAGCATGGGTTTACCAAAGGTCCGACGCCAGGAGCGGGCCTTTGGTGGGGCGCTCACCGATTTGATTTTCGGCGCGAGCGCGAGCGAACGCCGGGCCACTTTCGAGAAAGCCCAGCTCATCGTCTATGAAACCCTCCCGAGCGCCGTCCAGGTGCTCTCTCTTGTGGATCTGGCGTAGCCACGCGGCAACGTCCTTATGGTCGGCCGGGGCCGGTAATGCGAACGCTCGGTTGCGGTAGTGATAGGCGGCGGCGATGATCATTGGGTTCTCCATTATTGTACGTAAGACGTACGTCTTACGTACCTTTGTGCATTGAGAGGACGCGCGCCGGCCTCGGCCGGCGCGCGGATTTCAGGCGGCGGCCCGTTGCGTGGACATCTCAACAGTGACGCTCTGACCGAGACGTGCGGCGATCTTCACCAGTGCATCGATGGAAAACTTGTCGGTGTGCCCATTGAGCAGATTATTCAGCCGGGGCACCGTCACACCGCAGTGGTTGGCGGCCTCCTTTTGGCTCCAGTCTTTCGACTTGATCAGATCGCGAAGATCGAGCAGCAGTTCCGCACGGATACGGAGGTTTTCAGCTTCCTCGGGACTGTCCATGAGGTCATCGAAAACGGATCGGATTCTTGTCATTTCTTCTCATCCTTCAGTTCGGAAAACCGCCGCTTAGCGATGCTCAAATCACGCGGTGAGGTCTTCTGCGTCTTCTTCTGGAAGGCGTGCAGGATATATATCGCCTCCGAAAACCGTGCTGTCAGAACAACTCGATATTGGTTGGTCTGATCGTCACGGATTCTAATCTCCTGCACGCCGGGGCCAATTGATTGCATCGGTTTAAAGTCCGACGGTAGTTTTCCGAGCTCTACGGCAAGAAGTCCCGTACCTAGTCGAGTCCTAGCTGCCTTGGGCCACGTCTGAACCTGCTGTCGACTGTCGCCGCGCCATTCAATCGGCTTTTTCTCTCGCTGAGTCATATTATCAAATCCGATAAGGATTTCAATCGGCGGATACGGTGTCGCGGACGGCTACCGCGAGTTCCGCGACTTCGGCTTCTGCCTGGCTCCGGCGAACGTAACCGCAATAGAAGCGGGTTCCGATCTGGAAAAAGGCAGAATGAATCTCACCGGTCAACGCTTCGGAGACCAGAAAGCCGCGAGCGGTGCGCAGGTAGATCGGCGGCAGAATGTCCAGGAAGTATGAATAGATCGAATCGTCGATCTGCCAGACGTTGCCATGCTGACCGGCCCAATCGTCGCCCTCGCGAGTGTTGAGGTTCTGATAGTGCAGATCCCAATTTCCGGCCGCGTTCGGTAGCACCTTCATTTTCTCGCTCCTGTTCTTTGGTTTGGGCTGCGTTGCTTGCCTGCATGCAACGCTGCCTCTCCGGCGAGGAGCGGGGGTGAGGGAAAAGGCCGCGCGGGACGGAGGGGGATCACCCAACCTGTAGGGCGGTGCGCAGCACCGGGTGCAGGCCCGGGCTTGGCCGGGCCGAACCTTGGGGATACCGCCCCGCGCGCGAGCTTGCGAACCTGGCCTTTTGGGAGAGGGGGCGGCGTCCCCTCTCCCACCGGAGAGCTGGCGGCGATCGCCGCCGGCGAGCATGAACAAGGCCAGCGGCCTCGCTCTCGACTCTCTGGAACACTTCCGGGCAACCCAGAACCGAAAGTCATACTGACCAGTCCGGATATCCGCCTTTCGCCTGTCCTGGGGCCTCGCGCTCCCAATAGACAGGCCGCGGGTCAATGTTCAGGGTCCCGCACACGCTGCACCGCAATCTGCCCACGAGATCGGGGAACAGCAGGGTCGGCCCGAACTGGTGTATCAGCAGCGCGAGCGCAGCCCGCCCATAGTGCTGGCAGCTCCTGGTGTTGCAGTACGCCTCGACTTCGAGAACGCCGCTGTCCAACACAAACTGCAGAGTGGGTGGCGGGCCGGTCATTCATAGATACTCAACGCCTTGGTCGACGAGGCACCCGCGCCTGATGGTCGCTGGGCTACGGTATGTTAGATCTAGAATGTTCGTCTTATGTTCTCCCCCTATCCGGAATCGTTCGGGAGTCAATCGCAGCCGCGATAGGGGTCGTCACCGGATGGCCGAGACCCCGCAGGGGGCTCGGGGAGCGGCGCGCAGTGCCGCGAGTAGAGCCCGGCCCGAAGGGATCGCCAAGCTAGGAAGAAAATTCGCGAAGTCTGCTAAACTCATGTTCGTCCATGGCATGAGGGGATATTGTATTTTTACCCGCAACGGTGTTTGGAGCCATGTTGATATGTCGGACGACCTTCGTAAGGCCGTAAAACTTGCTATTGAGGGTGAGGAATGGGCTCGCGCGATCGATCTACTACTCGATCCTGTGTGTTATCTTGCCGGACAGCCGATGATGAATGAGAGGCTAATTAAAGAAGACGGGCGTTTAAACGCAAATGTCGAATGGTTGCTGACACACGCCACCTTCGATACGCCGCTGCCTGTCTATCTGATTGGCTCTCCGAATGTTCCATCTAAGCCAATTGACGAGGCCAGTTCGTGTGGTGAAGCGGCGCAGGTGGCCGCGGAAAGTTGTCGGTGCGAAGTCCGTGAACTAGGCAAACCGCCGCAAATGCGCTGGAATCGTGACGGGGACGCTTACTTTGAAGTTCATGTACCGAGCAGCTACGAGCCAGTTGCTCCGGCGCCGAACGGCTGATTGCAGACGGTAGGCTCGGCGCCGCGAGGCGCCGGGCCTGGATGTCAACGGGCGGGTTACAAACGCAAGCGAAGACGTCCTCTTTGTCCTGAGTAGCGGCCTTACCCAGGTTTACGTAGACGGGGCCACTTTATGGGGTGATCAGGTCTAGCTAGTTGAAAATGTTATTTTTCAGTTCGTACGCCTGCTGACGCCGTCGCGATGAAATCGTTCGCACGTTCGGTCAAGACCGCAACGAGGACTTCACCGTCGTTCACTGCATCGACTGGATCTCTGAGAAGTGCGCCTGAAAGCGCCTCCCGAAGCCACAGCGATGTGGCGGGATCCTGCAGCACATCATCTGGCATTAACTTGTTCGGCATTGTTTCCTCTTTGAAATAACCGGAACAGTGAGGCACCAAACCCCGGCCCACTGCCCTACTCAGCGGCTTCTCAGAAGCGAAGGCCCGGCGCCTCGTGGCGCCGGGCCTGGTTGTCAGCGGGCTGGGTTCCAGATGAGGGCGTAGACGTCCTCTTCGTCCTGACCAGCGGCCTTGCCCAGATTGGCGTAGATGGTGCCGAACTCGGGGGCCTGCAGAGTGAGCGAGATGTACTCGTTCCCGGAGCGCTGCCCCACGTTCTTCCAGCCGGCGCCCAGCTCGATGTTGTCGCTCATGACCCGGAAATCCGGAGCCTTATCGTTGGCGGGGTTCGAGACCGGGATGATCTGGATCGGCGCCTTGATCGAAAGGGTCTTCAGGGAGCCGGTGTAAGTGTCGCCGTTCTTCGTGACGTAGCCGATGGTAGCCATGTGGTAGTCCTCCGAGTTTGTGGGGCAGTGCCCCGTTGTAAACACCGACCGCTGACAACGATGACGACGTGGGCGAACCCGAAGGGGCGCAACGCAGTGGAGCACTGGCCTCGGGCAAAAAATTGCTGCGCGAGGAAGGCCGCAGACCGGGGAATTTTTTGACCAGGGCCGGTTTCGCCAGCGGAGGAGTCGTTGTGCGGATAAAAGGTGTGTCACGGGATCGCCGCCCTCCTGATCAAACGGAGTGTATAACACATAGGTGTTGTGTGCTATGTCGGGTTTGACGACAGAAGACGCAGGCTCCATGCACCCTCACGTCGCAAGCGATAGACCAGCTCTCACCCGCGGAGTGGCGACGACATGGCTCCAGCAGCCGGTGATATGTGAGATTGGCAAGAGTAGCGCACGGCCGGATCCATCCAAGACCGGGGGTACGGGGTCGCTCGGCTCAACTGTCAGATCGACCCGGAGTTCTGCATCTCTGCGCAATGGGGAAGCAACCAAGGCAGCGAGTCATGAGTGAATGGCTATCCAGCATAGGCAAGACGATGATCCTGGTCCTGGCCACAACGTGCCTGGCCTCCGCAAATCAGACCGTCGTTCGGCATTTTCTTGCGGACGATGCCCGCCCTGCCCCATCCACCGAGAACCCATACCTGTCAGCAGCGCGAGAGCTGGCCCGGGATGCGGACCTGGTGCCGACCGTGCACCGGGTCGGCTACTGCGCCAGGTTTGAACAGCTCGTCGATTGGGGACACGAGTATGCGAGCGCCTGGTCGGAGATCAGCGAGACGACGCCGGCGCGACCGCTTGCGTGCGAGCGGCAACGCGCCGGGTCGGGGCTGATCGGAGACGACTGGCTGGACTGAAACCGCAGCGGCTTGCTTACAGCAAGCAAAATGGCAGACGGGCTCGCCAGCGGCGAGCGAGAAAGAACATAGCACGTATGGGCTATGTTCTTTCTACCACGGGCGCGCGGCGCAGCAGCGTAAGGCCGGGGGCCGTCAGGATCGCCTCCGACAGGAACCGCTCCCGCCCGAGATCATCGAAACCCACAAACAGCGTCGACCACTGCGACAGAAGATCCTCATAGCTGAGGAAGTCGAGGGCGTCGGCCAGGGGCTCGACCGACACTCCCGAAGCTCCAATGGCCGACGAATTTCGAGTGAGCCATGAGCGGATCTGGTCGGCCTGGGCGGGCGTCAGCCTGACAGCTCCATAGTGAGCTTCGGCGTCATTGTCCCAGCGCCACCGAACGACGTAGAGCCCGAAGCCAACGCGCTGCCCGCCGTCCTCGCCAATAGTCTCCAGGCCCGCGCGCAGCGCGGCCAATTTTGGGGCCGGAATGCCGGTCGAAACCGGATCTGCACAAACAGACCGGGCCGCTTCGACAAGCAGAGCACATCGGCCATGGTCATCGGTCATATCAACACTCCCGGTGTTGGTTTTCTCAGGCATGTAAGACGGGACAAACAGAAATTCAAATCAAGTGACGCAGTAGCATTAATGCGCCAAGTTGACAATAAACCAACGGCCGTCACTTATAATACTCGAACGAATATGGCCTATAGAGAATCACTGTTACTTTGTATTAGAAATAATTACAAAACGAGACCGCGCGACTACTTATCGCGCGGCCAGTCTCCGTCTAGGCGGCCTCGGATACAGGCTCCGGGTCGTCCACTTCCTCGGAGGGACAGGAAGCTGACGGCTCCCCGCCAGGAGCTACGGCGGGAAAGAGAAGCGCGGGATCGGTCCAGGCGTTCGCGATAACCTGCTTATCGGTCGGCGCGTCGGCCTCTGCGGCTTGTGCGAACCACGCGACCAGCACCTTAACCAGCTCGCCCTTTTTGGCCTTCGCGACCGCGGACAGGTCAGCGGCGTATCCGCATTCCACGGCAATCTCTTTGAGCCGATCGGTCCGATAGGATTTCAAGAAGGCTTCCGAAGGACGCCAGGAGCGGCGAACGTCTACGTCGAGGTCCTGGGCGACCCGATTGAACACGTCGGCGGACGTGTCCATGCCTTGGGTGTATTGCCCGAACGAGACCGCGACCAGCAGGCTGTGGAGGGTTTCCAGATCGTCATCAGAAAGACCGCTGATCACCCCGTAGAGGTCGAACCG
This sequence comes from Thalassobaculum salexigens DSM 19539, assembly GCF_000423805.1. Classification (NCBI taxonomy): domain Bacteria; kingdom Pseudomonadati; phylum Pseudomonadota; class Alphaproteobacteria; order Rhodospirillales; family Thalassobaculaceae; genus Thalassobaculum; species Thalassobaculum salexigens. Next base: position 19,406 of record NZ_AUIR01000014.1, on the reverse strand, counting down.
CTGCCGTTGGAAGCCGCCACCCGCGTGCATGATGGCTTCGACGGGGCGTGCCTCATATTCAACGTCCTTCATACCAGCCGCCCGCAATGGCGCAGCCGCCGTCTCGGCCGCCGCGTCGAGCGCTTCCAGGATGGCGATGCCCGCATCCTTGGTGCGAAGCGTGCGGAAGGACCAGTGCTGATCGATCCCATGGGCGAAGCCCTGGAAGTTGCTCATGATCTGGTAGACCGCGATCTCAAGTGCCTTGCGGCGGTTGGCGATCACCGCCTGCATCACAGCACCGGAACGGGTGGCGCCGATCAGCTCCAAGAGCGCGCCGGTGTGAACGGGCTTTTCAGTCGGCTCGGGACCGCTCGCACTGCTCACCGCCGGGGCGCTCGAATATCTCGGGCGACGAAGTACGTTCTCGCGGATCTCCACCCGGCCGGTCACGGACATGCGGATCAGGACCGTATCGCCCTCCTCATGCTCGTAGTAGTCGTGCCACGAGTAATTGGGATCATCGGTCAGATCGATGACCGTCCTACCCTGCTCACGGAACGCCTCGGCCTTCGCATCGAGAGCCGCGCGCTGAAGCTCCATGAATTGCGCTCGGTCATCGAAGAACACCGCATCGTCAGCCGCGAACAGATCGCGCGTGACCGTGCCGGTGTAGAGCGACGGGTCGAAGATCGCCGCCGCCAGCGACGGCTTCTTGTCGGTGAAGGCCTCTTTGATGTTGTCGGCGTCGAAGCTCCAAGACCCGACGTGCTGTAGCATCTCGCGTTGCTCGTCGTGCGTGCCCATCGTGAGGGCCTGGGCTTCGGACAGGCTCACGTCACCGCTGCGCACGGCCTCTTTCGCCTCATTGCAGAGTGCCGCCAGGGCAAGGCGTCGGCGCACGGTCATCGTGCTGATGCCGGTCTTCTCGGCGATATCATCGAGCGACCAGCCGTCATCGATCAGGCGCACGAAGCCCTCGGCTTCGTCCAGGGGCTCCATATCCTGGCGCTGGATATTCTCCACGAGAGCGGCCTGCTCCAGCTCCTTCGGCTTGCCCTTGCCGATAGCGACCTTGATCGGGAAGTCCTTGGGCACGTCCTCTGCCTCGATCAGCATCTTGAAGGCCGCGAAACGACGGCCACCGGCGATCACCCGTAAGCGCTTGCCCTCGCGCTTCACCACAAGGTTCTGAATCTGGCCGGTGCTCTTGATCGACGCAGCCAGGCCGGAGACGTCACCGATAGTCTTACGCGGGTTGTCCTTCGGCGGCAGCAGTTGGTCAAAGGTGGTCGTGAAAGTCTCGTCAGTAATGATGGCCATTGCCTTGCTCCTATTCATGCGTTGTTGTTGATTAATATTGGCACATAACACCTATGTCTTCAAGAATTAACGAAACAAAGAACGTGTGAAAGCCTCACACACCCGCCGCATAGACCGTCGTTTTATTGGGTTATTCTTCTTTGATATTTCCTTTACTGGCCATGGCCGTTTGCTATGCAAACGGAACTAGGCCCGCGCCAATGAGCGGTAGGGGAATTGTCGAGGGCGCCGGGCGGGCACAGCCCGATCCGGCCGCTTGCGCCAGGCCCTCGACAAGGGGAAGGCGCCGCCTTCCCGGGGCGTTTCGGGGTATCCCCGCAGAAGGGGGTGTGGAGGAAACCGCGTGAGGGTTCCGGCCAGGGGGAAGGCTTTCCCCCGCCCTGGCCACTGCAGCGTCTAAGCGAGGCCGCAGGTGTGGACCACCGGGGGTTTTCTAGTCTGAATGAAAGAAGTTAAATGCGGGGTGAAGTTTAGTGACGATCGAGCTGGCTGGTACAGGTCCAAAGTAGCGTGAATCATATGAATGATCGGATAGACCCAAAACATAGAACTCCGTTTCTGTTAGAGCTCTGCAGAGTTTTATGTGCTCCAGCCTACGGCCTTGCGCGTCACTATTCAGAATGATAGCAGCATTGCGGCCGTTGATGAATACGTGGCCGTGTTCAGCGCAAACCTGATCGCCAGTATGTGCCGCAATCCGCTTGATCCATGCGGACGTGCCCGACCAATAACCTCTTTCGCGTGCGAAGCGTGCAGCGGCGTCCGGAACGCGGACCAGCACGTAATCCCCTGGTTCCGGGTTGCCGGACGTTTCCAAATAGAGATCAAACGGGACTGACGACGTTGCCGGGATATGGATCTGGCCGCTCCCTGGTGCGACGATGCTGAGGACAGCGAAAAGCGTTGAGGCGGTCAGTGCCGCTATGTGCCACGGCCGGAGCTTGCGCATCGGTCTAGGTACTCCGGATCTAAGGAGGGAGGCGTCACGTTGGCGTTGATCCTCGCGCCGCAGATGCACCACCAAGTGGGCGACAGGAGCGTCCAGGTGCCGGTTTCGCGTATTCGGTCGTAGACCGGATAGAAGCGCTGAGTGATCCGCCATGTGGAGAGATGCATCAGGATCTCTACCGGCTGGTCGACCTCGGGTATCCGGCCCCCTGCCCCACCGGTGAAGGCGATCATTTCGGACAGGATGGTTCCGTGGTCATTGCCGGCCCATCGCTCAAACAGGATGATTTCGGTTGGCGGCATGCGAAATAGCCGCCGCCGGCGACCGGGTTGATTTTCGATCTCGGGACCCTCGGTACACACGCCTGCCATGATGCGCATGTTGCGGCGCCCCTCGATGAAGCGTTCGGTGATGGTGATGAAGCCGCTCATCCGGCTTCCCGGACGGTTTGATGGGCTTTCGTGGCCGTTCGGGTGGCATATTTGGCCTGGCGTGCGGGGCCGCCTTTGTGATCCAAATCGCGGGCCGCCTGAATGGCCACGGCGATCTGATCCACGGAGCGCCCCCGCGAAGCGGCATACACACTGTATGCAAAATCGGCTCTGTGCAGGTCTCCGCCGTATTGCGGGTCGGTGTGAAAATCGGAGATTGAGCGTCGAAGATCGCCGCCCTCTATGGGTCGGCGGATCGCCCGACGCTCGGCAGCGTCGGCCGCCTCTTGTCGGAGCTGCCTTTCTGCGAGCTCGATCACCGTGTCGGTCCAGTCAGCATGCCGGCGATTGCAAGAGATCAGGCGGACGAAGGGGAAGAGCCCGTTCGGGCGCTGATGTTTCGGCTTTCGATTGGTGAAGCCGGGCAGCCGCCCGAAATGCAGAAAATCGGCGCTGCCTTGATCCGCAGCGAAGTCCGCCGCTAAGAGTTTGGCCACCCGCGTTGAGGGTTTGGGCTCAAGGTGACGGCTGTGTCGGATCCACGCCTGGAAGTTCTGTGGCGACGTCTCGACGACGGCGACCACTCCCCTGCCCTGCAGGTCGGCAACAGCCGCACGGTCGATGTCATCGAGCAAGGTGAAGCCATGGGGGTGAACGGGACGGACGTAAATGTTCTCGCCGCGGGCATTGCAGCGCTTCAGCCAGGCTAGCCGCTTGTGAACTTCTTCGGGTGTCGCGGTCTGGAGGAACATCTGTTCCTTCGCCGCGTTGAAGATCCCGAGCTGGAACGTCGGATGTCCGAATGCGTGTAGAAAGGATCTGACGACGAGGGCTGTGTCAGCCATGGAGCCGCGCCCGGGCAATGTGTGAGTGAGACGAGAACATGACACTTAGGTGTTACGTGTCAAGATGCAGTCGAAATGGCCTCGCGGTCATGCGCTTCCTGGATCAGGCCATACTGAGGATGGCGATTAGCAGTGCGAAAAAGGCAACGCGATAACGCCAGAACAGTCCCGCGAGAAGAACGAAAAGGCCGACTTCGTTCCGAATGGCAACCTCTTCGGCAAAGCGGCCAGCTGACTTTACGTCCTTAAGCATAGCTATGGTCCGTACCGGGACGGCAACTGATGTACTCGACTATTGGTAGAGCCAGGGATACGATCGCGTCAAGCATAGTCGCGGCAACGTGGCGTTTTGCTGGGCCGATCTAGCGGGCGGCTTCCAAACCAGCGCTCACGAGTGCCGCAGCGAGCTCGACCGGATCGTCGGCTAGTGATCGATTCGGCTCGACCTGACCCAACTCCTTGGCTTTCCTCTTCAGTCGGTCAAAGAAGGCCAAACGACCGGTGAAACCGCGCGACCGCAGTTCGGTCACCAGGCCAGGATAACGGATCTCTCTGGAAGGAAGATCGATCACCTCCCCGCCGTCGGGCTTGCTAGCGGCCTCTTTCCGCGTGAAGACTACGAGGACGCGGGCAAGGTCGTTTTGCGACCGCCGCTTTGCTCCTGGTCGGACTTGTTCGACGATCCGGAACCGGTATTCGGGTAGTGGGTCCTCCGCCTCCAGCTTGATCAGTGCCGACAGGAAGTGTGTAAGCCGGCCGCGGTCTCCAATTCGGGCTTGGAGCTTGGGGAGGCGGATCTGCCAGCGATCCTGATTGCCGACATGCACCCGGGCCAAGTCGTATAGGCGCCGCGGGATCGGCTCCAGGTCGAAATAGGCCTTAGCGTAGGTGAGGATCTTGCGGTCTTTCACGATCGCATTGAACAGCCATTTCCCGACAGTCACACGAACATGGCTGATCCGCTTCTTTCCACCGGAAGTTCGGTAGCGAATTCCGGTTCCGGTCCGCTCAAACCACTCGAACCAGCCGTCGGTGCCGATCGTCTCATCGTCGATCGTCACCTCGATGTTGGTGGAAATGGTGGAGCTGGTCAGCCGGTCGAGCATTGCCTTGAAGCGTTCGTAGCTCCGCGCATCGGTCGACCTCCCGGCGACGCGCAGAAAGTCGTGAACGCTGAAATTTATGACGCGGTCTTCATCCGTGCCGTTTAGGCGCCCGTCATCCATGCGCTGGGCGATCACCGTGGCGACGTACAGCACCAGGTCCTTGTCGTAGATCGTCGGTACACCGCTGCCATCGGCGGCGCGGACGGCGATCTTCACACCGAGTTCCGGATCCTCGAATTCGATTCGTGACTTGAGCGCCCTCTTGTCGAGGTCGAAGAAGGGATAGGCCATGATGTTGCGCTCGCCCTTGATCGCCCCGACGAGCGGGCCGTCGAGCTGCAGCGGGAGTTGGCTGGTGGATTTGGACATGGCACATCCTGTGGTCGTCACAGACAGTGTGACCACATATCGGCTGTATTCAACATTGGATGTTCATGCCTTGAACGCCTTGATTATAAAGAATCGGGCGATAGGGCCCTCAAGGCACGAAGATCGCATCACAGTCCCCTTCCCTGTTCAGCTAGCAGCATTCTGGGAGGCGTTCTCGGCTGCGATTTCCAGCGGTCGGGTCAATGGAACTGCTCGAGAAGAACCAAGGAAGAACGGATTCGTGCTTTGGACGCCTTGTTGATTCTCGGTTACTTCCGAAAAGGGGGGAGACGGGCTTCAAACAGGGCGGTCAAAGCACGAATCGAGAACCGGGTTTGCTGCCAAGGGGAAGCAGGAAGGCTCTCAAAGCACGAATTGCGATAGCTGTACGATGGTCGGTCGTGCTTTGAACGCCTAATTTGCGGTCGTAATTCGTGTCCTGAACACCTAATGGCTCGAGTTATGAGGGCCTAGTATTCGTGTCATAGAACCCTTGGGCTCGTGCTGTGTGGACCTTAGAGATTGATAACAGCTTGAGCTAAAAGGCAAAAACCAGGCGGTAACGAGTCTTAACTCTCTAAGATTCTTCTAACTCAGGTTAGGTCGATTCGTGCTTTGAAGGTCTAACGCTTGGGGCCGCGTTGAAGCTTCTCGATACCGTCGAAAGAGCTGACGATGACGTCGTCGCTTTGTGTCGCGAGATAGGCGATCGCCGCTCGCACAAGCTCAACCTCTTTGGCCTTCCGGCCATTGCGAAGTAGCGCGGTGTCGATAGCCTGTAACTGGTCGATCGTGCTCGATGGCAGCGTAAGCGTTTTCTTGATTGTCGAGGATGTCGGTTGTGCGGGCTCTGTGGGTGTTACAGCAGCCGTCGGCGTCGCCAAGTAGGCGTCCGACCTTTTTGTTTCCAACATTGCCTCATCGGCCGCAGCAAATCGGTCAATGGCACCCTTTGGCTTCCCCACTTTCCCTAATCCGCCAGCCATATCACACCCCCAGAATCTCGCGAACTTCAGCCACAAATGCGTCAACTTGGCGGCGTGCGTCGCCGGTTTGTGACCGCCTCATCCCATGAACGGACCGGCCGTCGACGGCCGCTGTTCGGAAGCCCTCCAGCTCCGCGATTGACTGCTTTAGGACAGGAACGCCCCAATCTTCGAGGACGGGCCGTAGTTCCTTTGCAAGACGTCGGTTAGAAGCGACTCGGCTAATGACGATCCGAGCGTCCAGTGTCTCGTTAACGGCCCTGACCTCGTCGATGATTTCCAAGGTCGCCTTGGTAGCGTCAAGGTCGGGAGCGGATGGGGGCAATGGCACCAGGACGAGATCCGACACCAGCATTGCGCTGCGGGGCTGTACTGCGGCTCGGTGCGGTGGAGTGTCGACGACTATTACGTGGTACTCGTTGACATAGGCGCGCAGCGATTGGTGGACGAGCTTTTCGGCACCGGAGAGATCAAAGGTCGGCACGGGCGGCTTCTCCAGTCCCTCGTCGAGCCTCGTAAGGTAGGCCATTACGCTTCCTTGGGGATCTGTGTCGACCAAGAGTGTCTTAAGCCCGGCGTGGGCTAGGCCCTCAGCAAGATTCACGGCGATGTTAGTCTTCCCGACGCCGCCTTTTTGGTTGGCGATGGTTATGATCTTCGCGGGCATGGCGCCGTCCCTCTATACGGCCGGTTAATATGGTAAAACCGGCGAAAACGGTTGCGGTGGGCAAACCGGCTAAACCCCATGATACGGAAAAACCAGGGAAGCCGGTCTAACCGGACCAGCCGGTTAATCCAGTAAAGCCGGATAATACAGATTAGACGGATAAGATGGAAGAGATGTATTGGGTAATTAATATGGCAAAACCAGAAATACCAGTTTAGACGGGATTAATGGTTGATACGAGGGATGTGGTTTCGCCGGCAAAGCCCGACTGCAGGGCTTCGGGAGGCCTTCTCGCCCGTGAGGAGCGAGTAGCCCGAAAGCGCCGGTTTATACAGTTGAGATGGTTTATACAGTTGAGATGGTTTATACAGTTGGGCTGGTTTATATGGTAAAACCTGTTTTGCCATGGCCGGGAAGCTCATCCCGTGAGCCGAACAGCTACGGCGACACGACCTGTCTGTCTAATCCCCTTCCACTGGCAACTTCCATTGGCAGACAGACGATTGAGGAACCTGAGGGCGGGTGGTCGGGTAATCCCGGCATCTAGCGCGAGCTGGGCAGCCGTTGTAACGGGCCGCGCGCAGAGGCAGTCGATTAAGGTGGACCTGGATCGGTCCCGTTTACCGCCAGCGTCGAGCTCGAGCAGATCGAGGGCATGTGCAATCCGAATCACTTCCATGCGGGTCAACTCGGCGGCGTGAGCGCAAACCCTTGCGATCCAGGCAAGCCCAAGGTTGGTTCTATCGTCCTGCGGGTAGGGTAGGGCACGCAGGGCTGCCGCTGTGCAGAGACCTCGATCCGAAGTCCATCCCATGCACCATGCAGCCCATGACAAAGCGATCGCCGCGAACATCCGCCGAGGGTCGGTCTCATTTAACGCGCCAACCTGGCGTAGCCAGGCCGGGTCGTCGCCGGCGAGCGAGGACGTCTGGTTGGCAGCCGTGCCGGCAAGGTTGGACCGGGGGAGGGTGACCCCTCTCACGCAATGCCATACATCGTAGAGACGGGCCAGCACGGGTCCCTCGGCACTGACGATGGCTTCGAGCTTCTCGACCAGTCGGTGGATTGCCTGCGCCCGTGGATCAGCGCCGCGATCCGCGGGCCATTCGGTAATGTCGCGATCGAGGTGTAGGAAGGCTGTTTCCAGTGACGGTGTGTTGGGGTCGTCGAGGGCCCGTAAGGCTCTCAAGGCACGAAGGCCGGTACCGGTCGGGCCGACGATGCGCGAGTGGGTGCGTTCCAGGTCGGCCAGGAGGAGGGTGTCGGCGTGGACCATCTCGCCATTCAGGCGGGTGAGGGCGACTGCTTCGTGGATCCGCAGCAGGGGACGACGTCGCTGAGCTGGGATTCGCAGGGCTGCGCGCTCCAGGTCGAGCATGGCCCGGGTAACACCGTCCGTGGCGGCCAAGACCACACGGGTGTCGGCGAGGGCATCGAGCCGGACCTGTACCGGGTCGCGCTCGCTCTCCAGTCCGGCGGCAAAGGCATCCAGGGATGCTATGATGTCAGAGGTTTCCATGGGGCACGTAACGATAGCACCTCTTAACTATACATCTAAGGGGTATGTGTTACTAGTAGTGATAATTTTCCTTATCGATACTTAAGGAAAAGACGGTAGAATCCGGCGCAGACGGCCCGCACGGACACAAAACCTGGAGCGCTGACGATGAGTGACGCTGAGAGAGACGCTGGGCCGACGACGCTTCCCGCCCCGACGGCACCAGGCGTGGTCGAGCTCGACCCGTCACTCGATCGGGCGTTGATCGCGAACCTCGGCGATGCCGGCCGCAACAACGACGCGGCCTTGAGCGAAAACACCCGGCGCGCCTATGAAACCGGCTGGCGGCAATACTGCGCCTGGTGCCGGCCGCGCTACCTGACCCCGCTCACCGAACACCCCGAGCAGATCGCGACATTTTTAGCGTCGCTGGTGCCGTCGGGGGATGCGGCGGCGCGCAAGAAGCTGTCGACGGTCAAACTGCGGTTGGCGGCGCTGAAGCACTTCTTCCGCGAGGCGGGGCAGGGGCTCGACTGGAAACACCCGGCGATCCGCAACCAGCTGAAGGGCCTGGCCCGCAACAACCCGGTCCTGGTGCGTCAGGAGCCCGTGCAGGCGCTGGGCATCGAGGATCTGACGACGATCGTGGCGGCCATTGATACGACTTGGCTGCGCGGCCTGCGCGACCGGGCGCTGATCCTGGTCGGTTATGCCGGGGCGCTGCGCCGAAGCGAACTGGTCGCGATAGACGCGGATCACCTGCAGGCGGTCGACGGCGGATATGAGATCTGGTTGGGAACCACGAAGACGGACGAGGGCGATCGCGACAACGTCTGTGTGATCGCAGAGACGGGTACGAGCCTGTGTCCGGTTCGGGCGGTGAACGACTGGATGGAGCGGGCCGGCGTATCGGAGGGTCCGGTCTTCCGGGCGTTCGATCCGCTGGGCGGCCTCAAACATACGGCCCTGACAGCGCAGAGTGTACGGCTGATCCTGAAGGAGCGGGCAGGGGAGGTGGGTCTCGATGTCCGGAGCACCTACCGGGGCGGCAAGACCATCACAGCACCAATACGCTGGGGCGGCCACAGCCTGCGCCGGGGCATGGCGACGGCCGTGGCGGAGGCGACCGACGGGGATGTCACTGCCGTGCAGCGCGCCGGGCGCTGGAAGACGCCGGTGACGGCTCTGCGGTATGTGGAAGAGACCCGGCGGGTCGATCGAAGCGCCTCCGCTTTGGTGATGGGCGGTAAGCGAAAGACATCTGACTAGCCGTTTGTATGGGTGATGGCGGAGAGAGGGCACCGGCGTTGGTCCGACGAGGGGTTTCCGTACCGGAATCCCAGGGCTGGGTCGTCATGGTGTTTCACGAAGTCAGTGCCTCCAGCACGGGACAATCGGGCAGCTCGTCGCCGGAACATTGTGCTGCTGTGTCGGCCAGCACTCGCTCGATGCGCTTGAGATCAGCGATCTTCTCACGCACATCAGCAAGATGCCGTTCCGTGCGCTCCTTCACTTCGGCGCAAGTCTGCGTACCGCGATCGACGAGGGAGAGCAGCCCGCGGATATCGTCGAGCGAGAAGCCCAACTCACGCGCCCGCAAAATGAACCGCAACCGCTCCACATGGCGGTCATCGTAGACGCGATAACCCGCTTCCGTGCGCGGCGGCTCCGGCATCATGCCGATCGTCTCGTAGTAGCGGATGGTCTCCAGGTTGCAGCCGGTCCGGCGCGCCAGCGCGGCCCTGCGCAATCCCTTCCCTGACGTGTCGTTTCTCATCTTTTCTGCAATAGCCCCTTGAGCCTGTAGTTACTACAGACCCTACCTTGAATGAACAACAAGATCGAGGACAGAACGACATGCATGAGGTGCAGACCGGCTCCGAGGTCCACCAAACCCCGGAAAATGCCGGTGACAACAGAAAGCGCTGGTATGCCGCCGGCGGGCTGATCGGCGCGGTGCTGGCATCGTCCTGCTGCATCGCGCCGCTGGTGTTGCTGACGCTTGGCGTCTCGGGCGCGTGGATCGGCAATCTGACCGCGCTGGAGCCTTACAAGCCCTACTTCGCTGCGATGACCCTCGTCTTCATCGGGCTCGGCTTCTACCAAATGTATGTGAAGCCGAAAAAGGCGTGTGCGGACGGCGGTTACTGCGCGCGGCCGCAGGCCTCAATCATCACCCAAACGGCCCTCTGGATCGGGACGGCGCTGCTCGTTCTGGCGCTGACGATCAACTGGTGGGCGCCGCTGTTTTATTAGGAGACGAACATATGAAACGACCCCTCATCACAGCCGCGGCGGCAGCCATCCTGCCCATTGGCGCCGCGCTTTTCCTGGTGCCGCAGTCGCAGGTAAACGCGCAGTCGACAACCGCAGCGACGGAAACCGCCACGGAAACCTTCACCATAGAGAAAATGACCTGCGCCATGTGCCCGATCACCGTGCGCAAGGCCATGGAAGGGGTCGAGGGGGTGCGCTCCGTCGAAGTGGACTTCGAAGCCAAGACGGCCACGGCCGTGTTCGACCCGAGCACCACGTCCACGGCGGATATCGCCGCTGCGTCGACGAATGCGGGATATCCCGCCCAGCCGAAATCGTGAGGGCGGGCATATGAAAGACGCCACGCTCATCAAGACCGGTGTCATCGGCACCGTCATCGCCGCTATCTGCTGCTTCACGCCGGTGCTGGTCATCGGGCTGGGCGTGGTCGGGCTGTCGGCTTGGCTCGGCTGGCTCGACTATGTGCTGCTGCCCGCGCTGGCGGTTTTTGTCGGCATCACGGCCTACGGCCTTTGGCGGCGGCAACGGGCTGCCGCCTGCTGCACGACTGATACCAATGCAATACAGGAGAACACCTGACATGACTGACTGCTGCACGCCGCCGTCAGACGGACGCTACGACCTCGCCGTTGTGGGTGCTGGCTCCGCGGGATTCTCCGCCGCCATCACCGCGGCCGAACAGGGAGCGAATGTGGCGCTGATCGGCCACGGCACCATCGGCGGCACTTGCGTCAATGTCGGCTGCGTCCCATCGAAGACAATGATCCGCGCCGCCGAGGCGCTGCATGGCGCGCGCGCTGCGAGCCGCTTTCCCGGCCTCGCCGGAGAGGCCCAGGTGGCGGACTGGCAAGCTCTTGTGAGCGCCAAGGATGAACTGGTGACGAGCCTCCGTCAGGGCAAGTACATCGACCTGCTGTCCGCCTGGCCGGGCATTTCCTATCTCGACGGTGCCGCACGCCTGACCACAGACGGCATCGCCGTGAACGGACAGGTGATGCCGGTAGGCAAGGCCATCATCACGACCGGCGCCGCGCCGGCAACGCCGGACATCCCCGGCATCGACGACGTGCCGTGGCTGTCCAGCACCACCGCACTGGAACTGACCGAGCTTCCCCGCTCTCTGATCGTGGTCGGTGGCGGCTACATCGGCTGCGAGCTTGCCCAGATGTTCGCACGGATGGGCGCAGAGGTGACGCTGGTGACCCGATCGCGTCTGCTGCCCGAGGCCGAGCCGGAAGTCTCGGACGCCCTGACCGGGTACCTGCGCGACGAGGGCCTGGCCGTGCGTGATAGCCTCGCCTATCGGCGGATCGTGCAAGCAAATGGCGCGGTTGCCCTGACCGTGGAAGTCGACGGCCGGGAGGAAACGCTGACGGCAGACCGGGTGCTCGTAACGACTGGGCGGTCGCCCAACACGCACGGGCTCGATCTTCAAGAAAACGGCATCCAGCTCGCCAACAACGGTGGCGTCGCGATCGATGAGCGGATGCGTACTTCCAAGGCCGGTCTCTACGCCGCCGGCGACGTGACCGGGCGCGACCAGTTCGTCTACATGGCCGCCTACGGCGCCAAGCTCGCCGCACTCAACGCGCTGAACGGCGACAGCCTCGTCTACGACAACACCGCCATGCCCTGGGTGGTCTTCACCGACCCTCAGGTGGCGGGCGTGGGTCTGAGCGAAGCCGCTGCCAATGCAGCGGGCTACGCCGTCAAGACCTCGATCCTGCCGCTTGACCAGGTGCCCCGGGCGCTTTCGGCGCGCGATACGCGCGGGCTCGTTAAGCTGGTCGCGGACGCCGGCACGGACCGGCTGCTGGGCGGCCAGATCCTCGCGCCTGAAGGCGTCGACAGCATCCAGACGCTGGCCCTCGCCCTCAAGACCGGCATGACGGCGAAGGCGCTCGGTGAGACGATTTTCCCCTATTTGACGACCGTCGAAGCGCTGAAACTCGCCGCCCAGACTTTCGACAAGGACGTGGCGATGCTGTCCTGCTGTGCGGGATAGACCCATCTCGGAGGCCGCGACACCTTGCGCCTCGACAGTCCACAGCCCCCACCGTATAAAGACCTATGCTCTCGCGAAACCGGATCTTTACCCTCGCAGTGCTCGCCCTCTTTGCGGCGGGGGTCATTGTGCATTCTGCGGGCGCGACATCCATGTCGCTCAAGATGGCCTTGGGCGACGCCGGCATAACCGATATGGCGGACTGTCAAGGCTGCGGCACCGACATTGACGGCGAGGACAGCGGAACAACATGCGACATCGTCTGCACGGTCTCGTTCGCTGCGAGCCTGGGCCAGATCGACATGTTCAGCCCCCACTTTGCGCACGTGGCCAAGCCATTGCTGGTTGAACGCTTGGTGGGCCAGACCGGTCTGCCGGAGCCTTACCCTCCCCGAACCCTCATCTGATCGGACGCGGGTCGAGGTACGCCTCGATCGCTGCGTCGGAACGCGATTGCCCGGCCCTTGCGCCGGCCGCCGCTGCTGACCCCATGCTCGGATCGAGAACCGTGCTGGTGCCGCAATCCCGACATCAGATGAGGCCACGACAATGTCCCCAATCCACAACCTGCCGCTGTCACGGCGACGCCTGCTGACAGCACTCGCCGCCGGCACGGCGAGTCTGGCGATGCTGCGCCTTATGTCGAATCCCGCGCGCGCCGCTGGGAGGAAGAATTTCTCGCTGCGCGCGGCCCCCGGCCGGGCACGTCTCGTGCCCGAGCCACACGGCGAGACGCCGGCCTGGTGCTATAACGACGCCGTCCCCGGCCCGGAACTCCGCGTGCGCCAGGGCGAGCGCCTCCGCGTAACGGTCGAGAATGCTCTGGCCGAGGAGACCACCGTCCACTGGCACGGGCTGCGCGTGCCGAACGCAATGGACGGCGTGCCGCATCTTACCCAGCGGCCGATCGGCGTCGGGGAGACCTTCGTCTACGAGTTCGACGCGGTCGATGCCGGGACGTTCTGGTATCACCCGCACCAGCGGAGCTTCGAGCAAGTCGGGCGCGGTCTCTACGGTCCCCTGATCATAGAGGAGGCGGACCCCCCCCGGGTTGACCGCGAGGTGACCTGGGTCCTGGACGATTGGCGGCTGACGCAGTCCGCCGAGATCGGCGAGGATTTCGGCAACCGTCACGACATGAGCCATGGCGGACGGATCGGCAATACAGCGACCATCAACGGCCGCGTTCCGGAGGAATTCGCGGTGCGGCGCGGCGAGCGGGTTAGGTTGCGGCTCGTCAACGCCGCGAACGCTCGCATTTTCGGTCTCGATTTCCAGGATCACGCGCCCACGGTCATTGCCCTCGACGGCCAGCCGGTCACCCCGCACGAACCGGCAGGCGGTCTTGTCGTTCTCGGACCGGCGATGCGCGCCGATCTTATCCTCGACATGACTGCAGAGCCGGGCAGCCGGGTGCAGGTCATCGACAGATTCTATCAGGACCTCGAATACCGGCTAATCGACCTCGCCTATGACGACGCGCCGCTCAGGGACAGCGCACCCAATTGGTCCGTCGCCCTGCCGGCCAACCCCCTGCCGGAGCCCGATCCCGCAACGGTCCGCCGGCATGAGATCGTTTTCAACGGCGGCATGATGGGCGACATGGTGATGCGCGAGATGGGCGGCAGCATGGGAGAAGGCGGTTCGAGCGGCATGATGGGCATGATGCACGGCGACGGCATCTGGTTCATCAACGGCAAGGCCGCAGAGGGGCACGTCCTCGACCCGATGCTGACGCTCGAACGCGACAGAAGCCACGTGATCGCGATGACCAACGCGACCGCCTGGCATCATCCGATCCATCTGCATGGTCATTCGTTCCGTGTCATTTCGCGCAACGGCGCGCCGACGATACACCGCGAATGGCAGGACACCGTCCTGATGGCGCCGCGCGAGCGGGTCGAGATCACCTTCGTCGCCGACAACCCCGGCGACTGGATGTTCCATTGCCACATTCTCGAACACCAGGCGGGCGGAATGATGGGCGTCATCCGCGTCGCCTGACACGACTTGGAAGGAATAAACCATGCGCAAGTCTATCATCGCCGTTTTAGCCGCCTCTGTATTGGGCGTCGCCGGCTATCTCACGCTCGACACCGCCGTGCAGGCCGAAGAGGTGACCCTCTACAAGAACCCGCAGTGCGGCTGCTGCGAAGGCTATGCCGACTACCTGCGGGAAAACGGCTTCGACGTCACCGTCGAGCCGACCCACGAACTCGTGCCCATGAGCCGCTCGTCCGGGATTCCAGACGGCTTCCAGGGCTGCCATCTCGCCTTCATCGACGACTATGTGGTCAGCGGCCACGTGCCTGTTGCGACTATTGACCGCCTGCTCGCCGAGCGGCCGGGTATCAAGGGAATCACGCTACCCGGCATGCCGCAGGGCTCGCCCGGCATGAGCGGGGTCAAGACCGGCGCCTTCGAGATCTACGCCATCGGCGACGGCGCCCCGCACCTCTACGCGACCAAGTAAGGAAAAGACATGAACAACGCACCGACCGGTATGGGCATGGGCGGCCAGATGATGGACGCCATGGGCGGAATGATGATGTGGGGCATGGGCCTTTTCTGGCTGCTCGTGATTGTCGTACTCGTCCTCGGAGTCGCAGCTCTTATAAAACACCTCTTCCGAGGCGAACGTTGAAGGCGCGGATCGCTTTCGGCGTTGTGTCGCTGCTCGGCGGAGGCGCTGCGGCCAGCCTGCTCTGGGTCGAACTTGACCGGAACGGTTCGACGGGGCCGTCCGCAGAACGCCTGGAACGCGGACAAGCAATTTACGCAGAGAACTGTGCCTCCTGCCATGGCGCAGAACTGGAAGGTCAGCCGAACTGGCGGCGCCGCCTGCCGACCGGTCGCATGCCGGCACCGCCCCATGATGCATCCGGGCACACGTGGCATCACCCCGACGACATGCTGTTCCGCATCACCAAGGAAGGGCCTGCCGCTGTTGTCGGCGGCAGCTATGAGAGCGACATGCCGGGCTTCGGCGGCGTGCTCTCCGACGACGAGATTCTCGCTGTCCTGGCCTTCATCGAGAGTACTTGGCCCGAGCGCGAGCGAACGCATCAGGCCGAGATCAGCCGTCGGGAAAAGGAGGGCAATCGATGAAGGTCGCGATTGCACTCGGATTTGTACTCGGGCTCATTTTCCCATCGGTAACGGCAGCGTCCGAACCGACTGCCGTCCCACTCCACGACACGCCGCGGCCTCTCTCTCAAATTTCGTTCACTAACGAACGCGGCGATATGCTCACGCTCGACCGTTGGCGGGGAAAGATCGTCCTTCTGAACGTCTGGGCGACGTGGTGCGGTCCTTGCCGTGAAGAGATGCCAACACTGGACCGGCTCCAGGAGACGCTCGGAGGGGAGCATTTCGATGTCGTGGCGCTGTCGATAGACCGCGCCGGTGCCGGCGTCGTGCGCCGGTTCTTCGACGAGATCGGTATCACCCATCTGGACATCTTCATCGACGAGACGATGAAGGCATCGCGCGATCTGAAGATTCTCGGCCTTCCAGGGACACTTCTCATCGGACCGAATCGCCAGGAGCTCGGTCGGCTGATCGGGCCAGCAGAATGGGACACACCGGCGATGATCGCCTTATTCAAAGCTGTGATCGCCAAATACACCGAAAAGGAACCCAACCAATGATCACAGACCGAAATGCCGCAGAACCTGCCCCACGTCTGCCTTTATCACTCTGGCTGCCTTGGCTATCAAGATGGCGGATTGTCCTTTTTCTGGCCCTCGGGACCGTGGGCGCGGGATTGGCACTCAACTGGGACTGGCTGACTGCCGTGGGTGCCGCACCAATTTTACTCAGCCTTGCGCCTTGTGCCGCGATGTGCGCCCTCGGCCTGTGCATGCGTGGCGGCGGTGCAAGGTCCTGCGCCACCCACGGCAAGGCGGACGCAGCGTCACAATCGCTTCATCGACAAGAGTGACGCGGCCAATAGGTATCACCGGCCGGCCAGATATTCCGGAGAGACAACATGTATTTCGCACGATTTGCCGCATTGGCAATTGCAACGGTCACCTTCGCCGTGCCGGCAATGGCGCATCATCCCGGTGCCGATCTCGACAAGTTCATGGGCAGCAAGGAGCAGTTCTTTCAGGCCATCGACAGCCCGGCACCACCGTTCAAACTGGCCGATGCCGATGGAAATACCGTCCGTCTGTCAGACTTCGCCGACAAGATCGTCGTGCTCAACTTCGTCTTCGCCGGCTGCACCGATGTCTGCCCGCTCCATTCCGCACTAATCGCGGATGTCCAGTCCAAAATCAACGGCACACCAATGGAGGACATGGTCCAATTCATAACCGTGACGACCGATCCTGAAGTCGACACGCCGGACATTCTGCGGCGCTATGGCGAGGCACATGGCCTCGATCCCCGCAACTGGATGTTTCTTACCCGACGCCCCGGCGATCCCGAGGATGCGACGCGCGCTCTATCGGAGACCTATAACGTCAAGTTCGAGCCGCTCGATGACGGGCAGCAGATGCACGGGGTGGCCACCCACGTGATCGACAGAGGCGGGCGTTTCGCAGCAAAATTCCACGGGCTGCGGTTCGGGCCGTTGAACCTCGTGCTTTACATCAACGGGCTCACCAATGCCCCCGACCGCCCCGCGAAGCCGGGGGCGCCTGACTGGTGGGAGAACCTCAAGGGGTTGTTTCAATGACAGGCGCCCATCGGGACATGGACCCTATGCGCGGTGAAGGCGCGGTCGGATGGCTTTCGGCGCTGCGCCGCTATATTACCTTTGTCGCCTTCGCGAACCTGATCTGGGAATTCGCACATATGCCACTCTATACGCTGTGGGAAACAGGGTCGGCAGGGGAGATCATCTTCGCAGCCATCCATTGCACTGGTGGCGATATCCTCATCGCGCTCAGCGCCGTCATGCTGTCCCTGTTCCTTTTCGGCGACGGAGCGTGGCCCACGGAACGCAAGGTTCCTGTATTTGCGGGCACCGTCGTCTTTGGGCTTGCTTATACGATTTTCAGCGAATGGCTGAACATCGAGATACGGGAAGCCTGGGCCTATCGCGAACTGATGCCCGTAATCCCGATTCTGGACGTCGGACTCAGCCCGGTCCTGCAATGGATCATCGTCCCGCTCGCCGGTTTCAGTCTTGCCAGGGCGCTCCCAACGGTGCGTCGAAAGCCAGTGATCGTCGATGCTTGATCTGTCTGGGATCGGCCTGATCGCCGCGTTTCTGGCTGGCGCCGTATCGTTCGTCTCGCCCTGCGTGCTGCCGTTGGTGCCGGGCTACGTCTCCTATGTCGCCGGGCATACGACGAGCACCGTGTACATCGAGCCGTCCGACCATCGACGGCAGGCAATCAGCATGGGCCTCTACTTCGTCGTCGGGTTCTCCACAATCTTCATGGCTCTGGGCGCAAGCGCGACTGCGCTCGGCCAGATGCTGCTGAGCTACCGGTATGAGCTCAATCTCGTGGGCGGTGCGATCGTGATCTTGTTCGGTCTGTTCATGATCGGCATGGCAAAAATCACGGTGATGCAACGAGAGTTCCGGTTCCACCTGTCCGTTCCGGGTGGACGGCCGCTTTCTGCCTATGTCCTCGGCATTGCCTTCGGATTCGGCTGGACGCCCTGTATTGGGCCGATTCTCGGCGCCATCCTGACGGCCAGCGCCGCATCCGCGACCGTCGCGGAAGGCGTCGCCCTGCTCGCCATCTATTCCGCCGGACTGGGTATCCCGTTTCTGTTCGCCGCCGCTTTCACCGACCGCCTCGCAAGGCGCTTGCGCACCATTGGACGCGTCGGCCGCCGGCTCCAACAAATCGCAGGGGGCGTTATGGTCGCGATGGGGATCACCATGATGACCGGTCAACTCTCGACATTCTCATACTGGCTGCTCGACGCATTCCCACTGCTTGGGCGTATCGGATAACGCCGCACAAGCCCAACAGAAGGGTGGTGCCCCCACCGGTACATTCCCTGCCATCTAATGCCGCCGTCTGAGGCGCTTTGCCTGCTGCTTTCACTATCGAATCGAACATTGACCCTGCACCATAGTACGGGGTTTCCGTACCGGATTCCCCCAAAGTACCGGGGACTGTTCCAAACGTGGGGGTCGGACGGACTTGTGGGTTCTCGCGATCGGTCAGATGTGAGGGATCCATGGATCGGCCGAGACGGGAGTGTTGGATGAGTTGGAAGCTCGAACTGGTGGAAGTCGGTCCGACTTCCGGGTCTCGCCGCCTGGAAGTTGGTTGGCTTGGCGAGATCCATGCTCCGGCCAGCGTCGACGATATCGGCCTCAATCATGCCATGGCGCATCAGCTTCTCGCTGATCTCCAGCGTGCTGTGGTTGAGCTCCAGGAGGCACGCCTGCGGGAGTATGTCGACGGTCAGAGCGCGTACCTGGTCGACTACGCTCAACGCCAGCGGGCCGGAAAGCCGGTCGGCACGTCGATCTCCGAGGGCTTGGCAAACGCTTTGGTGAACCGCCGGATGAACAAGCTGCAGCAAATGCGATGGTCGGCCGCCGGTGCCCACGCGGTCGTTACCATGCGTCTCAATGCTATGAACGCAGCGACCAGAAGAGGTGTCGTCGCGACTGCCGCCACTGCGTGACCCCACGTTTGGAACAGTCCCCGGTACTTTGGGGGAATCCGGTACGGAAACCCCTGAACGGTCGATCCGAGGGATCGCCGTCGGGCGGAAGAACTACCTCTTCATGGGCTCCGAGGGCGGCGGCAAGGCCGGGGCCATCGCCTACACCCTCATCGAGACCGCCAAGCTAAACGGCGTCGACCCGCAGGCCTGGCTCACCGACGTGCTCGGCCGGATCGCCGAGCACAAGATCAACTGGCTCGATGAGTTGTTGCCCTGGACCTACGCTCAGCACTGCTGAGCGTACCGGCGATCGTCAGACCTGGTCAGATGGGCTTGGCCAGACGCTCACGATCGGGCGTCGCCCCATGACGGTCATTGGAAGC
>NZ_AUIR01000013.1:0-149961 GCF_000423805.1 Thalassobaculum salexigens DSM 19539 | reverse complement strand
CCCAGCATCTCGCGTAACGTCGAGACGTCCATCACCGACTCTGCCAGCAGCTTCTTCAGCCGCGCGTTCTCGTCCTCGAGTTGCTTCAGGCGCTTCGCCTCCGACACCTCAAGGCCGCCGTACTTCGAACGCCACTTGTAGAAGGTCGCATCGCTGATCCCGTGTTTGCGGCAAAGCTCCGCCGCCGACAGGCCTGCCTGATGCTCCTTCAGGATCCCAATGATCTGTTCCTCGCTGAACCGACTGCGCTTCATCGTCCATCTCCTCGTCAGAGGAACAGACTAACCTCACAATGCGGAAGTTTCAGGGGAGCAGGTCAAAAAGACCCGCTGGTGCGGGCCTCTTTCGGATCCCCCTGTTGTGCTCAGGCGCTGACTCTCGGCACCCGCCCCTCGATCGGATACTGCGGGTCGTTGTAGCCCGGGGTCGACGGATGGCCCGGCATCACCAGGCCGTCGATCAGCGCCTCGTCCTCGGCGGTGAAGCTGTAGTCGAGCGCCTTCAGGTAGCCCTGGAACTGCTCCATGGTGCGCGGGCCCGCCAGGGTCGCGGTGACCAGCCGGTTGTTCAGCACCCAGCACACCGCCAGGTCGATCGGGGTCGCCCCCTTGGCCTCGGCATGGGCCTTGATCTTCTGGGCGATCTCCAGGCTCTCGTGGCGCCATTCGGTCTGCATCATGCGCTTGTCCTGACGCCCCGCCCGGCTGCCCTCCTCCGGCGCGACGTTCGGCGCGTATTTGCCGGTCAGGATGCCGCGCGCCAGCGGGCTGTAGGGCACCACGCCCAGGCCGTAGTGGCTGCAGGCCGGCAGGTGCTCCACCTCGGGCATACGGTTCAGCGCGTTGTAATAGGGCTGGCTGACCACCGGCCGGTCGATGCCGATCTCGTCGCACAGCCGGCAGATCTCGGCGACCCGCCAGGAGCGGTAGTTGGACACGCCGAAATAGCGGATCTTGCCGGCCTTCATCAGGTCGCCGAGCGCCATCACCGTCTCGCGCAGGTCGGTCGAATGGTCCTCCTTGTGGAGGTAGTAGATGTCGATCACGTCGGTGCCGAGCCGCTTCAACGAGGCGTCGCAGGCCATGTGGACCCAGCGCCGCGACAGCCCGCCCCGGTTCGGATCGCCGCCCAGCGGATTGGCGAGCTTGGTCGCCAGCACCCAGTAGTCCCGGCCCTCGGCGATCGCCCGACCGACCACGGCCTCGCTCGCGCCGCCGTTATAGGCGTCGGCGGTGTCGATGAAGTTGATCCCGGCATCGCGCGCGGCGGCGACGATCTCCTTGCTCTCCGCCTCCGGGGTCGGCCCGCCGAACATCATCGCCCCCAGGCAGAGCGGCGAGACCTTCAGGCCGGAACGGCCCATCGTGCGATATTCCATGACACCCTCCGGTTCACAACGGCGCGGCAGTCTTGCGCAGCACGTGCGGCGCGTCCAGCCGGTGGCTGCCTGGCCGTAGCCGTCATGCGGGACAGGCCCCTTGCCTCCCGCGCCGCCGCGTGGTGCCATCGCGCCAACCAGAATGACCGCCCTAGGGAGGGGCACCATGAGCACCGACACCCTGTCTGAAGAAACCCGCGAGAAGCTGTCGACGGTCAGCACCGCGACGCTGACGACCCAGATGTACAAGCGCGGCTTCCGCAATGTCTTCATGCAGGGCGTCGGGCGCCTGACCACGGCGCATGACCGCAACATGGTCGGCCCCGCCTTCACCCTGCGCTACATCCCGGCGCGCGAGGATCTGGACGACCTGTCGGTATTCCAGGACTACGACCACCCGCAGCGCAAGGCGATCGAGACGTGTCCCGAGGGCCATGTCCTGGTGATGGACAGCCGCGGCGACGCCTCGGCCGCGTCGGCCGGCAACATTCTGATCACCCGGCTGATGAAGCGCGGGGCCGCGGGCATCGTCACCGATGGCGGGCTGCGCGACAGCTACCAGATCGCCGAGTACGACATCCCCTCCTACCACTCGCACCCCTCGCCGCCGACCAACCTGATCAAGCACCACGCGGTCGAGACACTGAACGAGCCGATCGCCTGCGGCGGCGTGGCAGTCTATCCGGGCGACATCCTGGTCGGCGACCTCGACGGCGTGGTCGTCATCCCGCGCCACCTGGCCGACGAGGTCGCGAAGGACGCCGCCGAGCAGGAGATCCACGAGGAGTTCATCTATTCCGAGGTCGCCGGCGGCAAGCCGCTGCGCGGCACCTATCCGCCGGACGAGGCCGCCAAGGCCCGCTACGCCGAGTGGCGCAAGAAGCGCGATGGCTGACGTCTCGCCCAGAGCCGACGCCTCTCCCAGCGTCGACGACGCGATCGCCGACTACGACCGGCTGGCGGGCACCCTCGCCCCTCGCTATGCCGGCTCGGGTGCCGCCGAACGGCTGGTCCGGCGGCACGCGGCGATCCTGCCCAAGCCGCCGGGTCCGGTGCTGGATATCGGCGCCGGCAGCGGCGCCCACGCCGTCGCCTTCGAGGCCAAGGGCTATCGCGTCGTCGCCGTCGAACCCTCGGCCGGCATGCGGGCACAGGCGCTCACCCTGTTCCCGGACATGGACGCCGAATGGATCGACGACCGGCTGCCCGACCTCGCCGTGGTCCGGGCCCGGGGCGAGCGGTTTCCGTTCATCCTGATCAATGCGGTTTGGATGCATGTCCCGCCCGCCGACCGCGCCTCGGCGGTCGCCGCCGTGGCGTCGCTGCTGACACCGGGCGGCATCGTCTCCGTCGCCCTGCGCCAGGGCCCGCCGCCGGCCGACCGGCCGATGTACGAGGTGCTGCCGGACGCGATCGCCGCCGATTTCCGCGCGGCCGGCTTCGAGGAGCTGGAACGCTCCGATCATGGCGGGGGCGGCGGATCCGATGCCGGCTTCGTGCGCCTGGTCCTGCGCAAACCGTAATCATTTGTTATCCCGGTTTCTGGTACGGTCTTGGGATGGCGCCCGCGACGCAGGATCCCGTGACCGACATGGACGATAACGATTGGCTCCCGGCGGACCCGGACGCGGCCACCGAACAGAGCGCGACGCCGAAGAAGACCCGGCGGCGCCCCGAGGGCCCGGTCACCGTCGAAGACCGGCTGGAGGAGATCTCCGACGAACAGCTCGAGCAGATCCTGGCCGCCCATCAGAAACACGTCGCCGGCCGCGCCGGCGGCACGCGGGCCAACCTGTCCTTCAAGAACCTCAGTGGCCGGGATCTGTCCGGCCGCGACCTCAGCTATATCGATCTGACCGCCGCCCGCCTGCGCGGCGCGAACCTCTCGGGCACCGTCCTGCGGGCCGCGACGGTCTTCTGCGCCGACCTGCGCGACGCCAAGATGACCGGCGCCCAGCTCGACCGGGCCGACCTGCGCGGCTCCTGCCTGCGCGGCGCGAACCTGACCGGCTCCTCCATGGTCGATGCCGATTTCCGCGAAGGCACCCTGTTCCACTGGGACCGGGGCAACCTGACCGCCTGGATCCACGAGGACGACGCCAACAACGCCAGCAGCGCGATCATCCGCAACGCCGACCTGACCGACGCCAAGCTGTCCAACTCCTTCGTGCGCCAGACTGACTTCACCGATTCCATCCTGCGCAACGTCAAGCTGAACCGGGCCGATCTCAGCCATTCCGACCTGACCGGGGCGGATCTCGGCGGCTCCGACCTGAGCGAGGCGAACCTGACCGGCGCGAAGCTCAACGGCGCCATGCTGGCCGACGTGATCCTGAGCCACGCCAACCTCACCGATGCCGACCTGTCCGGGGCGCTAATCGACGCGGTGGACATGGACGCCTCCTCGATCTCCAACGCCACCCTGCCCCGCACCCTGGACTCCCTGGACAAGTCCCTGCGCGAAATCCTCGACCTGCATCTGCGGTTCTACCGCACCGGCGGGCGCGAAGGTGTCCGGGCCGATCTGGAGCGGGTCGATCTCTCGCAGAAGGAGCTGGAGAAGGTCACCCTGGTCGCCGGAAACCTGCGCTATGCGATCCTGCGCGGCGCCAAGCTCAGCCGTGCCTCCCTGATCATGGCGGATATGGCCTTCGCCGACCTGACCGGCGCCGACCTTTCCTTCGCCGACCTGCGCGGCGCCAATCTCCACCGCGCCCGGTTGAAGGGCGCGCGGATGCGGCGGGCCCGCCTGGAACCGGTGGATATCGCCGGCTTCGCCATGCAGAAATGGCCGACTAACGCCACCAACGCGACCTTCGACGAGGCGATCCTCGACGAGGCCTGCCTGCGCTCCGCCAAGCTCGACGACGCCAAGTTCCGCAAGACGTCACTCAAGAACACCGATATGGAGGATGCGACCCTCCAGCGCGCCGACTTCAGCGGCAGCGGGTGTGCGTCGCTGAAGCTCGACGGGGCGGATACGCGCGATGCCGAGGGCCTGCCGGAACCCACCGAGTAGACAGCGAAGCACCATGGTTCAAAGCATTTCCACCGACGAGGCCGTCGACTTCGCCCGCGGCCTGATCGCCGAACTCCGGGAAAGGCGTCTGTCGGCCCTCGCCGGGGTCACCGCCAAGATCGATCCGGTCATGGAGCGCCGCGTCGCGCTGGATGTCGGCGGCGACGACCTGAAGGAACTGGCCAAGCGCAGCCACGGACTCGAGGAGGCCGTCAAACGCGCCCGTCGGCAGGCCGAGCCACGGAACTCGACCACCAACTTCGCCTCGGCCCGCCGGTACGAACAGGCCAGGCGCCAGGATGCGGAGATCGAGCGGACCCTGCAGCGGGCCAGGCAGGCCCGGGCCAAGTTCCAGTTCGTCTATGACGGTGTCATCGCCTCCGACGCCTTCGCCAAGCGCCTGGCGGAGGAGATGGTCGCCGCCGATCCCGCCTATGCGCGGGTCGCGCAGTTCGACGGCGCGATCAGCGGCGTCGAGGCGGTGATCGACATCTGGCTCGCCCGCAAGGCACAGGGCGAGGCGACCGTCGCGATCGATTTCGGCGCCCTGCGCGACATAGCGCCTTATGACGCGGCCCGACGGCTGATGCAGCTGGCCCATGCCGAGAAAGGCACCGCGGACCCCCAGTCCGCCGAGGGCTGAAACCTCACCGTTCTATCCGGCCCCCGCGTGCTCTAAGCTCCCGAAAAACGTCATCCGGCGAAGAACCGTCCCGCCGGACAGTCCTTGGGAGGATCCATGAGTTTCGAGACCATCACCCTGGAGCGCATCGGCGACGTGGCCCGGCTGTCGATCGACCGGCCGGAGAAGCGCAATGCCGTCAACGAACAGGTGCACCAGGAGATGCGCGCCGCCGTGGCCGAGGTCACCGGCGGCGACAACCCGGCCAAGGCGCTGATCCTGACCGGCACCGGCGACCGCGCCTTCTGCTCGGGCCAGGATCTCTCCGCTCGGATGCCGCCGGAAAGCGGCCCGCCGACCCGCGACCTCGGGGCCGGGCTGGAAATCTATTACAACGCGCTGATCCGCCGCCTGCGTCAGATCGAGATGCCGGTGGTGATCGCCCTGAACGGCGTCGCCGCCGGCGCCGGCGTCGGCGTGGCCCTGGCCGGCGACATCATCCTGGCCGCCCGGTCCGCCAAGATCGTCGTCAGCTTCTGCCGGGTCGGGCTGATCCCCGATGCCGGGGTGACCCACCACCTGCCGCGGCTGATCGGCGAGAACCGCGCGCTTGCCCTTGCCCTGACCGCCGATCCGCTCGACGCGGAGACGGCCGAAAAATGGGGCCTGGTGTGGAAAGTTTATGACGACGACAGGCTGCAGGACGAGGCGGTGGCGCTGGCTTCCAAGCTGGCCAAGCTGTCCCCCCGGGTGGTCCAGCGCACCCGCCGCGCCATGCGGGCGGCGATGTCGAACGATCTCGACACCCAGCTCGCCCTGGAACGCGACATCCAGCGCGAGGTCGGCTTCGGCAACGACTATGCCGAGGGCGTGCGGGCCTTCCTGGAAAAGCGGGAGCCGCAATTCACCGGGACATAGTTACCGGGACCTGAGGTCCGCCCAGGCCGTCCGCGAAATCCGGTAGAGCACGTGGCGCAGCAGCCGGTGGCCTTCTGGCAGCAGGGGGTGGTCGAAATCGCCGTTCTCGTCCCGGGTCATGCCGATGCGGCGCATCACCGCCTGGGAGCGCTCGTTCTGGACGGCGGTGAAGGACACCACCTCGTCCCGACCCAACGTCCCGAAGGCGAAATCGAGTGAGGCCGACGCCGCCTCGCTCGCATAGCCCTTGCCCCAGGCCGCCCGGCTCAGGCGCCAGCCGACCTCGGTGCAGGGACCGCACGGAAGTTCGGCGCCGTAATGCGGCACGCTCGGCCCGACCATGCCGATGAAATCCGGGCCGCCCTTCACCTCCACGGCGAAGAAGCCGAGGCCCTCGGTCTCGATCCGCTCCTTTACGCGCAGCGCCAACGCGTCGCTGTCCGCCCGGCCGAGGGTGTCCGGGAAGAACTCCATCACCGCCGGATCGGCGTTCAACGCGGCGAAGGGAGCGAAGTCGGACTCCCGCCAGGGCCGCAGGATCAGGCGCTCGGTTTCGATCGGCAGGCCGGCATGGGACATGGGAACACCCGTTGGTCTGGGAACGGCCCCCGGACTACTCTGGATGCCGGACTTTGTGGAGACTGAAATGACCGTTCGTATCTATCACAACCCGCGCTGTTCCAAGTCGCGCCAGACCCTTGCCCTGCTGCAGGAGCGGGGGATCGAGCCCGAGGTTGTCGAATACCTGAAGACCCCGCCGGGCGCGGCCGAACTGGACCGGCTGTTGACCGCCATGGGCCTGGAGCCGCGCGCGGCGATGCGCCGCAAGGAAGCCGCCTACAAGGAGCTGGGACTGGACGCCCCGTCGCTGGACCGGGCGGCGCTGATCAAGGCGATGGTGGAGCACCCGATCCTGATCGAGCGCCCGATCGTCGCCAAGGACGGCAAGGCCGCGATGGGCCGCCCGCCGGAGGCGGTGCTGGGAATCTTGTAGGCACGGCGCTTCCCCACCCTCCCCCGTCATCCCGGACGCCCCCGGACACGATCCGGGAGCGGGCCGGGACCCCGCGTGTCGGCCGTCTGGGTCCCGGCCGACCTCCGGGTCGTGGCCCGGAGCTCGCCGGGATGACGATAGCAATGAAATGGTTGCCTCTTCCTGAGAGGCCCGGATCAAATCCGGGGCGTGTCGAAGGGAGCGGCGCATATGTCGAAGCACCGATCCCATCTGGAACAGGCCAGCCACCCTGCCCTAAGATTGTCCTTCCTTCCTCTCCAACGGGTACCGCGCCATGTCCAAACTCGATCTGCAGCCGCTCGCGGGGGCCAATTTCGGCCGTCATGTCCGGGTGACCGGCGCCACGACCGACGCCGAGGTGATCGAGGCGCTGGAGGCCGAGGCGGATACCCTGCTCTCGGCGTTCTACGACGGCCACGGCTTCATGCTGCTGACCGGTCTCGACAGCATGGCCCGCGATCCGTCGCAGCTCGTGCGCCTGTCGCGCCTGTTCGGCCCGGAAGTCGAGGACTACACCAAGACCGGCATGATCCTGGACCGGGTGCACAAGGAGGTGCCGGAGATCCTGGTGATCTCCAACGCAGCACCGATGAACCAGAAGCCGCCGGCGCGGCCGGAGCCGGCCCTGACCGCCGACGGCAAGCTGCCGGTGCAGTTCCCGCACCGCCGCGGCTGGCACACCGACCAGAGCTACCGCCGGCCGCCGCCGGACATCTCGCTGTTCTACTGCGTGCACCCCGCGCCGATCGACCAGGCCCAGACCCTCTATGCCGACGGCATTTCCGCCTACGAGGCCCTGTCCGACGCGATGAAGGCGCGGATCGACGGGATGGAGGCGCTGCACGTGCAGCCGGGCACCGGCCGCGCCGAACTGGCGGTGAAGGCCGGGGAGACGCCGAAGCCGCTCGGCCCGCTGCAGCAGCCCCAGCGCCAGCCGATCGTGCGGGTCCACCCGGTGACCGGGCAGAAGGCGCTGTATCTCTGCGAGTCCGGCCAGCTCGACTGGATCGAGGGACCGATCGTCGGCCTGGAGAAGGGTGTCGACGGCGACGGCGCCAGGCTAGTCTACGAGCTGATGAGCCATTTCACCAGCGCGCCCTACGCCTATGTCCAGGAATGGCGGGCCGGCGATCTGGTGATCTACGACAACCGTTGCACCATCCACAGTGCCACCTGGTTCGACGGCGACGCGACCGACCGGGTGATGTGGCGCACCACCGTGCGCGGCAATCCGGGACCCGAATACGCCGACGAGACCCCGAGCTGGCTGCCGGCGGCGTAGGGCCGTTCCTCGTCCTAAGTCTTACTCTCGTCATCCCGGCGAACCCCGGACCCGATCCGGGGCCGTCCACACATGACGATAAATCCGGGATGACGATTATTCAGAAGGGCCGATTGAACCGACGCTCCGACAAACGCTAAAATGCATATCAATGCTCCCCGAGTGGGGTGGGCGATCGACGGCGCAACGGGGGACGGGTCTTGGAGATCTCACTGGCGACTATCTATGGGTTGCTGATCGCGGTCGGCCTCGTCTCGGTCGACACCGTGCTCAATGCCAACACGCTGTTCCTGGACTCCCATGTGGCGGCAAAGTTCGAGGAGGCGGGCTATTCCGCCGAGGTGGTGGAGCAGCACCTGATCAACGAGCTGTCCATCATCGCCGACACCAAATCGCTTGTGAAGGCGCCCGTGGTGAAGTCGAGTGCCGCGCCGACGGTTTCCTCGGCGCTCGCCTCGGTCGTGAACCTGCAGGACTCCCTGGAGGCGGCCCAGCAACTGGTCGGCTTCGCGCCGCCGAAGCTCTTCGCCGCCGCGGTCGAGCATGGCGAGGTCGACACGATCGAGCTGACCGGTCGCTCGCCGCTCTTCGGGCGGTTTTCGATCTCCGTCGACGGCGCGGAAAAGAACATGGACCAGATGATCGAGGAAGCGGCCTACCGCACCTTCCGCGAACTCGATCCCTACACCGCGATCCTGTCCCGCTTCACCCACACGCCCGACAATCTCGAAGCGGTGGAAACGGAACTGGATGAGATGCTGGTCCGCCTGCGGCTCTCGCCCCATACCGATACCAAGGCGCAGCTGGAGAATCTCAAGGGCATCATCGCCCTGGACCGCAACGACATCGAGGGGGCGATCGGCAACTTCCAGACCGCCCTGAAGGACGACCCGCACTTCCATGTCGTCCGCCTCAACCTGGCGCTCGCGATGGTGCAGCTCGACCGATACGACGCGGCGATCGACCATACCAGCTTCATCTCGGAGCCTGCCTATTGGCCGATGACCGGCGATCCGGTGCTGCTGTCCGCCGCCTATGTGCTGCGGGCCGTCGCCCACTGGGGCAAGGGCAACCTGATGTTGGCGAAGAGCGACCTGGAATACGCGGTCTACCTGCAGCCGACCTCGACCGCGGCCTACTGGTATCTGTCCGGCGTGCTGCATGCCATGGGCCAGCCGACCAAGGGCGAGATGATGCTGCAGAAGGCGAAAGACAATCTCGTCTATTTCGAGACCTATCCGGAGATCGCCCTGCTGTACTACTGGGTCTCGGCCGAGGACATGCGGCCGCTGGAGCGGCGGACGACCACGCTACCGAGCTGGCACGGCGGGACCGCGCCGAGCGAGCCGCAGGCCGAGCCCGATGCCGCGCCCTCCGCGCCCACACCTTCGCAGACGCCGATCCGCCAGAGCACCTGACACCGGCCGCGGAAGCGAACGCGGGGCCGCCCGAAGGCGACCCCGCTGCGGCGGCGGCACCCCAAAAGGTCAGTCCGCCGCGCATGCTGCGGCCCGGCTCTGGAGGGAGGAACGGGCCGTCGCCGGGTTCTTATCGCCGCTCCCGGGCCGATCTTCCAATCGAAGGAACGTATGGAGGCGATCGGCTCTCCCTATCGGATCGCCGGCGCCGTTATGACCCGGCCGCGGCCGAGCCGACGGTGAAGCCGCCGCAGATATACATGACCTGGCCGGTCACGAAGCCCGAGCGGCGGTCCATGAAGAAGCTGACGCCGTTGGCGATGTCGTCCGGCGTGCCGAGCCGGCCGACCGGAATGCCGTCGATGATCTTCTGGGTGCGCGGATCCTCCGGCGGGTTCGCCGCGTGCCAGAGCGGGGTCGAAATGCTGCCCGGGCCGATGGCGTTCACGGTGACGCCGTCGCGCGCCAGCTCCAGCGCCCAGGTCCGTGTCATGCCGTGGATCGCCGATTTGGAGGCCGCATAGGCGGTGCGCAGCTCCTTGCCCATGGCGGCGCGGGACGAGATCGAGACGATCCGCCCGAACCCCTCGGCGCGCATGCCCTCCACCAGCCGTTTGGTGATGGTCAGGACCGGCTTCACGTTGAGCCCCATGACCGCGTCGAAATCCTCCAGCGTGGTGTCGTCCAGCAGCGCCGGCTTCACATGGCCGACATTGTGGCAGACCCGGGTGATCGGCCCGTCCTTGAGCACGTCGTCGAGCGCGGCGTGGATGGCGTCGGTATCCGTCAGGTCGACATTGATCCAGCGGGTCTGGAGGGGCGGATCGGGCTCCACCCGGTCGAGGATCACGACCTCGTAGCCGTCCTCGATCAGCCGTTGGACGATTCCGCGGCCGATCGAACGCGACCCTCCGGTCACCAATGCCCGTTCCATGCGTTTTCTCCCTTTCGTCTATCAGGTCAGGTTCTTGAGTTGTGGGCGATCCAGGGGTGCATCTCCGGCACCTCCCAGGCCGCGTACCAGGCTTCGATATGCGGCCTCAGCTCGGCATAAAGGTCGGCGAAATCCTGATCGTACGACACCGCCGAGACCTGCTCCGCCAGCTCGGCCGCCACGGATTTCAGGTCGAACCGGGTCGGCCAGCCGTCCTTCAGCACGACCTCGCCGTCGACAATCACCGTGTCCACGTCGCCCTGTTTGGCGCGCTGGAGGACGACGGCGAACGGATCGGCCTCCGGCGCGATATAGGGCCAGCTCAGGCGCTGCACGTTGACCAGCACCAGATCGGCGGCCATGCCGGGGGCGATGCGCCCCAACTCGTCTTCCCGGCGCAGCAGCTTCGCCCCGCCCGTGGTGGCGAGGCCGAAGGTCTGGGCCAGCGTCGGCGCCGGCGATCCGATGCGCGGGGTGCGGTGCAAGCGGTGGGCGAGACGGGTCTCGGAGAACATGTCCTCGTCGTCGCCGATGGTGGTGCCGTCCATGCCCAGGCCGGTCGTCACGCCGCCGGCCAGGAACCCGTTCAGCGGCGCCACGCCGGAGCGCAGGCGTAGGTTGGAGCTGGGGTTGTGCGACACCGCCGCCCCGGTCTCCGCCAGAATCTCGACGTCGTTCTCCGACGACCAGACCGCATGGGCGAAGGAGATGCGGGGCGACAGCACGCCGATATCCTTCAGATGCGCCGTCATCGACTTGCCCAGCGCCCGCTCCGCCTCCAGCCGCTCGTACAGGCTTTCCTGCACATGGGTCTGAATGCCGGTGTCGTAGCGCGCGGCGGCATCGGCGATGGCGACCATCAGTGCGTCGCCGACCCATTGTGGGCCGGGCGGGCCGTACCAGGCGCGCGCCCGTTTCATTCCACTGGCCTGGGCGATCAGGCTGTCCATAAGGGCGAGATAGTCCTGCTCGCTGCCCTTGTCGGCGTCGAGGAAATGCGCCCGCACCCGCCGCGCCAGATCGCCGGGCAGCGTTGCGACGAAGGCCTCGTCCTCGCGGTGCACCAAGCGGCTGTAGAAACTGACCCCGCCGGCCAGATGGCCGCGGATGCCGCTCTCCTCATAGGCGTGCAGCCGGGCAGAGAGATCGTCATGGCCGGACTGATGGGCGTTGCCGACCGACGCCATGTCGACCACGGCGGTCACCCCGGTCTGCAGCAGCCGCCCTGCCGCCACAAGCGTGCGCAGGCGCGGGTCGGTCCAGCGTATGCGGGGGTTGCCGGTGATCCAGGGCTCCAGCACCCCGTCCTCGATGCCGTGCTGGATATGGGTGATGGCGTTGGAATGGTGGTGCGCGTTGATCAGCCCCGGCAGCAGCGCCTGGGTCCCGTCGCCGAATGTCGGCGCGGCCGGATACCGGGCGCGCAGATCGGCGGCGGGCCCGATCTCCACGATCACGCCGTGACGCACCAGCACGGCGGCATCGTCCACCCGCCTGGGAGCCGGATCGGACGCATCCTGGACGAAGACCCAGCGGGCTAGGATCAAAATCGGCATGGCACTCTCCCAACCATCGGACATGACAGATGATACGACGAGGCCGGCGGGCGCGAACCCGTTCTTCGCGACCGGTTCACCGCCGGCCGCCGGCGAGCTTGACGGAATCCGGATGCGCCCGCAGCTTCAGCATGGCCCAGATGCCGAAGGCCGGACCCAGGGCCAGCGGGGCGAAGGCCCAGGTCCAGCCGAGCAGGTCGACGAAGACCGGCATCAGATGGATGCTTACCAGGGTCAGCAGAAAGCCGATGGCGGTCTGCAGGGTGATCATGGTCCCGACCAGATAGCGGTTCGACAGCTCCGCGACCGAGGCCGAGAACTGGGCGCTGTCGGCGATGATGCTCACGCCCCACAGCAGGCAGACCGCGATCAGCAGTATCGGCGGTCCGCCGAAGAACAGGCCGACCGTGAGCGAGCAGAGCCCGCTGACCGCCATGGCGACGGAGGTCACCATGGTCCGTCCGACCTTGTCCGCCAGCACGCCGGCGGCGAAGGCGCCGGCCGCCCCCGCGGCGATGGTGGCGAAGGTGGCGAGCCGCGCCCAGGTGACCGCGGCGCCTTCGTCCATCACCAGCCGGAAGCTGGCGTCCAGGAACACGCCGAGCCAGGCCCAGGCGGCGTAGAGCTCCCACATGTGGCCGAAATAGCCGAAGTTCGCCAGCCGCAGGGCCGGCAGCTTCCAGGCCCAGAGCGCGGCCCCCGGGTCGAAGCGGGCGCCCACGGTCATCAGCGGCCCGCTGCCGGCGAAGCGGATCGCCACCGCCGAACCGACCGCCAGAAGCGAGGTGACGGCGATGGTCCAGCGCCAGTCCACCAGGATCAGCCCGTTGACCAGATGCGGCATGGCGGAGCCGAAGGTGAGCGCCGCCACCAGCAGCCCGACCAGCAAGCCGAGGTCGCCCTTGGCCCAGCTTGCGGCGATCTTCATGCCGACCGGATAGATGCCGGCGATGCAGGCACCGGTGATGAAGCGCAGGACGAGAACCACCGGCGAGGTCGGATCGACCGCCAGGATCAGCGCGTTCGCCGTGGCCGCCACCAGGGCGGAAACGGTGAAGAACAGCCGCGGGTCGATCCGGTCGGCCAGGGCCAGCGCCGCGCTGGTCAGGCTGCCGGCGACGAACCCGGCCTGCACCGCGCTGGTGAAGGCGGATTGCTGGAAGGCCGAAAGCGCCACCTCCTCCCGCAGCGCCGGCATGACGGCGGAGGCGGAGAACCACAGCGACATCGCCGCCACTTCGGCGAAGGCCAGAGCGGCAAGCGAGGCTCCCTTGGTGCGGAAGGGCACGGCCCGCGACCGGCGGCGGTCAGCCGCCGATGACCCTCTTGGGCGCGCCGTCGATCCAGGCCTGAATGTTCTCCACCATCTGGGAGTAGAACGTCCGGTAGGATTCCTGCGTCACGTAGCCGACATGGGGCGTGGTCAGCAGGTTCTCGATCTTGCGGAACGGGTGGTCGGCCGGCAGCGGTTCCTGGTCGTAGACGTCGACCGCTCCCGCCCGGATCTTGCCCGTGGTCAGCGCGTCGATCAGCGCCTGCTGGTCGACGATCGGTCCGCGCGAGGTGTTCACCAGGATCGCCGAGGACTTCATCCGGCCGAGATCTTCGGCCCCGATCAGCCCACGCGAGCGGTCCGACAGGATCGTGTGGATGGTGACGATGTCGGCGCGGCTGAACAGCTCCTCCTTCGACACCTTCTCCACGCCCAGCGCGTCGCACCGCTCCTGTTTCAAGTTCGGCGACCAAGCGATGACGTCGAGGCCGAATTTCGGCGCGATCTCCGCCACCATCCCGCCGAGCTTGCCGAGGCCGACGACGCCGAGCGTCTTGCCCGAGACGGCCGAGCCCGTGCGCTCCTGCCAGCCGCCCTGCTTCATGGTCAGGTGGTCGAAGGCGACGTTGCGCATGGTGCCGAGGATCAGCGCCCAGGTCAGTTCCACCGTGCTGGAACCGGGGCTGTCGGTGCCGCAGGTGACGACCCCCATCTCCTTGGCCGTGGCGAAGTCGACCGCGTTGTTGCGCATGCCCGAGGTGATGAACAGCTTCAGGTTCGGCAGCCGGCGGAACACCTCGCCCGGAAACGGCGTGCGTTCCCGCATGGCGCAGACGATCTCGAACTCCTGCAGCCGCTCGACCAGCGGCTCCACCGCCACCAGGTTGTCGGTGAAGACCACCGGCTCGAACCCGTCGGGCAGGCTCGACCAGTCGGCGCTGGTCAGGGCGGCGTTGGCGTAGTCGTCCAGGATCACGATCTTGGGCACGGGCGTTTCCTCATATTTTAGATCAGGATGCTTCCTGATCCTTTTGTTTTTCATGCAGAACCATGCTGGCCGCGTTCATGCAATAGCGCTGGCCGGTCGGGGCCGGTCCGTCCGGAAACAGGTGTCCCAGATGGGCCTCGCACTTGCTGCAATGGACTTCGGTGCGGGTCATGAAGAACGAGCGGTCGGTCGTGGTGCCGACCGCCTCCTCGCTGATCGGCGCCCAGAAACTCGGCCAGCCGGTGCCGCTGTCGTACTTTGTGTCGCTCTCGAAAAGCGGCTGCCCGCAGCACACGCAGACATAGGTCCCGGGCGTCTTGCTGTCGTGATAGGCGTTGGCGAAGGGCCGTTCGGTGCCGTGCTTGCGCGCGACCTTGTACTGCTCGGGGGTCAGCTCCGCCTTCCACTCGGCATCAGTCTTTTCGATCTTGTCGGTCATCAGATCCTCCTCAGTCTCCGGTCCCGATATAGATGGGGCCCGACCCCGCCGACGTCACCGCCGGCCGGTCCGGGCTTTGATCACGACTTGCGGCGCGCCTCGAGAACGGTGCCGTCGGCGATCAGGCCGTCGACCTCCTCGGCAGTGAAGCCGTTCTCCTCCAGCAGCTCGCGGCCATGCTCGCCGAAGCGCGGCGGACGGCGTTTGATCTCGCCCGGGGTGCGGGAGAACTTGATCGGGATACCCCAGCCCTTCCAGCCGTCCTTCTCCGCCGCCATGCCGCGGTGGAGTGTATGCGGATGGGTCATCACCTCCTCGGTGTTCCGCATCGGCCCGACCGGCAGACCGGCGGCCAGCAGACGGTCGCACAGCTCCTCGCCGTCGACCTCGGCCAGCAGCGCCTGCAGCTCGACGCGCAGGGAGTCCTGGTTGTCGAGCCGGTCGCCGTTGGTGGCGTAGCGGGGATCGTCGCCCAGCTCCGGCTTGCCCAGCTCCCGACAGAGCTTCTTGAACGCCCGGTCGTTGCCGCCGGCGACGAAGATGTCGACGGTGGCCGTCTTGAACAGGTCGTACGGGCTGATGTTCGGATGCTGGTTTCCGGTCAGCTTCGGCACCCGGCCGGACAGCGAGTAGTTGGCGACATGCGGATGCATGAGCGCCAGGCCGCAATCGTACAGGGTCATGTCGATATACTGGCCGTGACCGGAGCGTTCGCGCTCCAGCAGCGCCATCAGGATGGCGTTGCACGAATACAGGCCGGTGCCGATATCGACCATCGGGATGCCGAGGCGGACCGGGCCGGCCTCCGGCGCGCCGTTGATCGAGAAATGCCCGACCATGGCCTGGATGATCCCGTCATAGCCCGGAAACCCGCCATAGGGACCGTCGGCGCCGAAGCCGGAGATCCGGCAGTGGACGAGCTTCGGGAAGCGCTCCTTCAGCACCTGCTCGTAGCCCAGCCCCCATTTCTCCATGGAGCCCGGCTTGTAGTTCTCGACCAGCACGTCCGCCTCTTCCAGCAGGCGGAGCAGAACCTCCTTGCCGCGGTCGGTGGACAGGTCGAGGGCGAGCGACCGCTTGTTGCGGTTCACGCCGAGGAAGTAGCTGGCATCCTTGCCGTCGTCGAACGGCGGACCCCAGTCGCGCACCTCGTCGCCCTGCGGCGGCTCGATCTTGATGATCTCCGCGCCATGGTCGCCCAGCATCTGGGTACAGTAAGGACCGCCGAGCACGCGGGTGCAGTCGACAACCTTGATCCCGGCGAGTGTGCCGCCGGACGTCTTCTCGTTCGCCACCGATATCCTCCCGAAGGGTAAGCGGGTGCAGCCTAACGATGAGGCGGCGAAAGCGGAAGATGGCGAGACCTAGGAGCCGGCTATCCCGTCACCGGCGAGACGTCCTTGTAGGTGATCCAGGTCCAGATCCGATCCACCCGGCCCGACTCATCGCCCAGCACGGGCATGACCACCCGGCGATACCACTCGAACATCTGCCGGCTCTCGATCATCGATATCCGCTCTCCGATATAGCAGGAACAGGTATCCACGACCTGCCGGTAGATGGCGATGTCCTGGGCCGCGAACTCCGCGCCGAACGCCTCCTGGATCGTCAGCCCCTTCAGTTCCCGACCGGCGAAATCGACGAGTTGGGTTCCCATCAGCCGATAGCGGAACTGCAGAGAGCCCTCCGTTTCCCGCTCGACATCGAACATGAGCGTGGTCGGCAGATAGGTCGGCAAATCGATGGGAGGGTCGATTTCGTCACGCCGGGGAGCGGATCGGCCAGCGGCCGCCGCCTTCCAGTACTCGAACAGATGCCGGATGTCGGGATCCTCGATCGTGTCGCCCAGATCGGCCGACGACAACCAAAGCCCCCCTTCCGCCATTCTCACCATATCGGCCCCACCCTTTCCGATATCCGACGCGCGTGTCCCCGCAGGAAGCGCGCTGGCTACGCCGGTTAACCATGGACTTCAATGCGATTGTGGGAAAATGCTTAAATGTCACAACCCTCATAATCGGCTGACCCATCACATGACCGACCCGAATCGCATCCCCGCCGTCTTCATTCGAGGCGGCACCAGCAAGGGTGTCTTCTTCCACGCCCGCGACCTGCCGGCCGACCAGGCGGCGCGCGACGCCCTGTTCCTGACGGTGGTCGGCAGCCCCGATCCCTATGGCCGGCAGCTCGACGGGATGGGCGGCGGCTATTCCTCGGTGTCCAAAGCGGTGATCATCGCCCCATCAGAGCGCGACGACGCCGATGTAGACTTCACCTTCGCCCAGGTGGTGGTGGACAAGCCGCTGGTCGACTACGCCCAGACCTGCGGCAACCTCTCCAGCGCGGTCGGCCCCTTCGCGGTGGACGAGGGGTTGGTGAGCGTGCCGGACGGGCCGGCCGTGGTGCGGGTGTTCAACACCAACACCTCCAAGATCTACCACGCCCATTTCGAGGTGCGCGGCGGACGGGCGGTGGAGCTCGGCGACTACGTGCTGGCCGGGGTGTCGGGCAGCGCCGCCCTGGTGCGCCTCGATTATGTGCATCCGGGCGGGGCGATGACCCGGGCCTTCCTGCCCACGGGCAACGCCGTCGATACGTTCGACGTGACGGGGATCGGGCCGGTGGAGGCGTCCCTGGTGGACGCGACCAACCCGGTGGTGTTCGTCGATGCCGCCGCCTTCGGCAAGACGGCGACCGAGCATCCCGACGCGCTCGACGCGGACCCGGTCTTCATGGCGGCGATGGACGACCTGCGGCGCCAGGCGGGCGTGGCCATGGGTATGGGCGCGCGGCCGCAGGACGTACCGCTGTCCAACCCGAAGATCGCGATCCTGGGAGCGCCGGCGGACTTCACCACCATCGCCGGCGAGCCGGTGAGCGCCGCCGACCACGACATCCTGATCCGCATCCTGTCGATGGAGAAATGCCACAAAGCGGTCACCGGGACGGGGGCGATGTGCCTGTCGGCGGCCTGCGGGGTGACGGGATCGGTGCCGCACCGCCTGCGCCGGGGAAGCGATCCGAAGGTGCGGCTGGCCTCGCCCTCGGGGATCGTGGAGCTGGCGGCGGATGTGGGCCAGGACGCGGACGGTACGTGGGAAGCCCACGCCATCTCGGTGGAACGCACCCAGCGGCGGCTGATGGAAGGCTGGGTGCGCCTGCCGCACCGGTGAGCCTTTTTCCCTACCCACTCCCCGGACCTGTTCCGGGGCAGCACGTCAGCCCGCGCGACCGCCCCGAAGGATTGCCCCGGAACAAGTCCGGGGAGTGAGAATATTTGGAGGATGGGGCTAAGCGTCGCCGAACCCCTTGCCCTCTTCGGCCAGCTTGAGCAGCAGCGGGCTCGGGGCCATCCAGGGGCCCTGGTCCTTCTCGAACCGCTGCAGCGTCGCCGCGATGGTCTTCAGCCCCACCGTGTCGGCCCAGAACATCGGGCCGCCGCGAAAGCGCGGGAAGCCGTAGCCGTGCATCCAGACCACATCGATGTCGCTGGCCCGCAGGGCGATGCCCTCGTCCAGGATCTTCGCGCCCTCGTTCACCAGCGGATACAGGCAGCGCTCCAGGATCTCGTCGTCGGACACCGCGCGGCGCGCGATGCCGAGTTCCTTGGAGGTCTGCACGATGATCGCCTCCACCTCGGGATCGGGCTGCGGCGTGCGGCCGTCGGCATAGGCGAACCAGCCCTTGCCGGTCTTCTGACCGAACCGGCCGAGGTCGCAGATCTTGTCGGCGACGGTGCCGGAATAGCGGGTGTTGCTCGGCTTGCCGCCCTGGGCCCTGATCTGCTCCTGGCGCACCCGCCAGCCGACATCGTTACCGGCGAGGTCGCACATGGCGAACGGCCCCATCGGCATGCCGAAATCGTACATCACCCGGTCGATGTCCTGGGGCAGCGCGCCCTCCTCCACCAGGAACATCGCCTCGCGCAGGTACTGGTGCAGCATGCGGTTGCCGACGAAGCCGTGGCACACACCGACCAGCACGCCGACCTTGCCCAGGGTCTTCGACAACCCCATCACCGTGGCGATCACATCGTCGGCGGTCTTCGCCCCCCGCACGTTCTCCATCAGCCGCATGACGTTCGCCGGGCTGAAGAAATGGGTGCCGATCACGTCCTGCGGCCGCTTGGTGGCCGTGGCGATCTCGTCGACGTCCAGCGTGGACGTGTTGGTCGCCAGAATCGCGCCGGGCTTGCAGATGCCGTCGAGCTTGGCGAACAGCTCCTTCTTCACCGCCATGTCCTCGAACACCGCCTCGACCACCATGTCGGTGGCGGCGAGCGACAGGAAGTCGGTGGTGCCGGTGATCAGCCCCATGCGCTGGTCCATGGCCGCCTGGGTCAGCCGACCCTTGGAGACGGTGGCCGCGTAATTCTTCGCGATCTTCGCGATGCCGGCATCGAGCGCCGCCTGGTCGTTCTCGACCACCGTCACCGGAATGCCGGCATTGGCGAACACCATGGCGATGCCGCCGCCCATGGTGCCGCAGCCGACGATTCCGGCGGTCTGGATCGGCCGGGCCGGGGTGTCCTTCGGCACGTCGGGGATCTTCGCCACCTCGCGCTCGGCGAAGAAGGCGTGGCGCATGGACTGCGCCTCCACCGCGTTCACGAGCTGCTCGAACTCCTGGCGCTCGAACGCCAGGCCCTCGGCGAGGTCGAGACGGGTTGCCGCCTCCACACAGCGCACGCAGGCATAGGGCGCGTTCATCCCGCGCGCCCGCTTCGCCATGGACTCGCGGAACGCGTCGAACAGGCCCGGATTGTCCTTGGCCTCCTGCAGCCGGTCGGTGCGTTGGCCCGAGCGGCGCGGCGGCTCGCCGGCAGCGGCCAGCCGTTCGGCCGCGGCGACGGCCGCGTCGATCACCGCCTCGACATCGCCCTCCACCAGCTCATCGACGATGCCGGCCTCGAAGGCCTCCTTCTCGGAGATCAGGCGGCCGGAGACGATCAGCTCCAGCGCCTTGGATACCCCGGCGACCCGCGGCATGCGCTGGGTGCCGCCGGCGCCCGGCAGGATGCCGAGGGTGACCTCCGGCAGGCCGAGCTTGGTCTTCGGCCCGCAGACCCGGTAATGGCAGCCCAGCGCCAGCTCCATGCCGCCGCCGGCCGCCACACCGTGAATGGCGGCGACCACCGGCTTGTCGAGGCCCTCCAGGTCGTCGAGGATCGGGGTCAGACGGCGGACGTGCTCCGGCGTGGCGGTACCGAACTCGCGGATATCGGCACCGGCGCAGAACATCCGCCCGTTGCCGGTCAGCACGATCGCATCGACATCCGGATCGTCGCTCAGCCGGCCGACCGCCGCGTCCAGCCCCTCGCGCACGGGCCAGCCCAGGCCGTTCACAGGCGGGTTGTTCAGCCTCAGGAGTGCCACGCGCCCCCGGCGCTCTTCGATCACGGCGCTCATCTCGTTTCCTCTCGGCTTTGGTCTTTTCCGTTGCGTCTTCGATATCAGGCCCCGCCGGAGCTTGCCAGACGACACGAAGCCCGCAACGCTATCGAAAAAACTACAATCGGGAGGAGACGGGCGTGACAATGGTCAATCTGGCCCATGCGCTGGAAGCCTCGGCGGCCCTGTATCCGGACCGGGTGGCGGTGGTCTGCGGCGACCGCCGGATCGCCTATCGGGATCTCGACCGCGCGGCGAACCGGCTGGCGGCCGGACTGGCCGAGCGCGGGATCGGCCCCGGCAGCATCGTCGCCCTGGCCTGCCCGAACGTCCCGGCCTTCCCCACGGCCTATTTCGCCATCCTGAAGACCGGCGCCACCGTGCTGCCGGTCAGCCTCCTGCTGAAGGCGGACGAGATCGCCTACATGCTCGGCCATTCCGGCGCGGCGGCCTTTCTGTGCCATGTGGGCTCCGAGACCGCGCCGATCGGCCGCGAGGGGCTGGCGGCGGTCGCGCGGGTGGAGAGCTGTGCGCTCTTCGCCTGGATCGCGGCGGAGGACGGCACCCGGCCCGATGACGGGCATCCGTCGCTCGATGACCTCAAGACGGAGGTGGACGCGTTCGACACCGTGAACCGCCGCGCCGACGACACCGCCGTGGTGGTCTACACCTCCGGCACGACGGGTCGGCCGAAGGCGGCGGAGCTGACCCATTCCAACCTGCTGATCCACGCCCTGATGATCCGCAACAACGGCACCTGGAGCAGCGACGAGGTGCTGCTGGTCGCCCTGCCGCTGTTCCACATCTTCGGCCAGATCTGCCAGATGGCGGCGGGTCTGTCCGGCGGGGCGACCCTGGTGCTGGTACCGAAATTCGACGCCGCGACCGTCCTGCGGCTGATGGAGAGCGAGGGCGTCACCCGGTTCTCCGGCGTGCCGACCATGTACTGGGCGATGCTGAACCACGCGGAAAAGGCTGGGATCGGCGCCGAGGCCTTCGCCAGCATCCGCGGCGTGACCTCGGGCGGCGCCTCCATGCCGGTCGACATCATGCGCCGCTTCGACGCCCGGTTCGGCACGGAGATCCGCGAGGGCTACGGGCTGAGCGAGACCTCGCCGGCGGCCACCACCCACGCGCCGGGGATGCCGCGCAAGCCGGGCTCGGTCGGCACCCCGCTCTGGGGCGTGCAGGTGCGAATCGTCGACGACGACGGAGTGGAAATGCCGACCGGCGAGCGGGGCGAGGTCGTGGTGCGCGGCCATTGCGTGATGAAAGGCTACCTGAACGACCCCGACGCGACGGCGGACGCGTTCCGCGGCGGCTGGTTCCATACCGGGGATATCGGCCTGCTGGACGCGGACGGCTATCTGTTCATCGTCGACCGCAAGAAGGAGATGATCATCCGCAACGGGATGAACGTCTATCCGCGCGAGGTGGAGGAGATCCTGATCGCCCATCCGGAGATCTCGCTGGTCGCGGTGATCGGCGTGCCGCACGACGAGCACGGCCAGGAGGTGAAGGCGGTCGCCGTGCGGGCGCCGGGCTCGACGATCCGCGAGAGCAGCCTGATCGCCTGGGCGCGGGAGCAGATGGGGGCGCATAAGTATCCGCGCATCGTCGAGTTCCGCGATGCGCTGCCGATGAATGCGACGGGTAAGATCTTGAAGCGGGAGCTGAGTTAACACTCTCCCCTCCTCCGTCATCCCGTGAGCGCCCGGACTTGATCCGGGTGCTGCCCGGGACCCAGAGGGCGTATGCGTACCGCTCGATCCCGGCCGACCTCCGGGTCGAGCCCTGAGCTCGCCGGGATGACGAATTTTGGTGGGTTAGCGGCTCCCTACCCCGCCCGCCGGACCCGTTTCGGGCACGGAACGACCGTCCCCGACAGCGGGTTGAACTCGCTGCGGTCGGTCTTGGCGAGGCTGCGGCCGTAGAGGTGCAGCGACAGGGACGGCCTCTGCGACGCGTTGCGGATGCTGTGGATGTCGTCGGGCCGGAAGGTCTTCACCACGCCGCCGGTGACCACCGTCTCCCCCGCCTGCTCCAGCGCCGCCTTTCCGGGCGCCGATCCGTCGTCGGTGCGCCGCCAGTCGACGTTGATCTCCTCGCCCGTGAGCCCCATCACCACACCCCAGGTCTGGTGGTCGTGCGGTGCCACCCCGCGCCCCGGCTCCCAGCAGACCGTCTCCAGCAGGAAACCGTCACCGGGCTCTTCGTGCAGGATGGAAATGCCGAAGCCCTGGGCCGCGTCGGTCTCGTAAAGGTCCTCGTCGATCCAGGACGTATCCGCCGCCAGCGGGGCCAGCCGCTCGACAAGGGCCGTCAGCATGGCGTCGCCCGCCGGTTCCTCGCGCAGGATCCGGCGAATATCGGCCACCAGGGTCTCGATCATGGCATGCACTCCGTTTGCGGTTTCAGCCATCATTTCATCGCCGACCTGCGACCTGAACCCGGAATCGCGCCGCAGGGTCATTGCGTATCCGGATCGATTGAAACCGGATAAAAAGATACATAACCCCAGACGCGGCGACGCCCGGGGCGGTATCCGGGCGCTGAACCTGGATTTGCAGTTAAATCTTCGACGCCGCGCAAGCCCGGTCTGTCGGGCGCGTTTCGACCCCTCGACGCCCCTCGCCCGCCGGGTCTACCCTCACGGCAACCAAGAAAGATCCAACAAGCACAAGTGAGGAAACCGTGTCGGGCAAGACCGTCCATATCGGCTGCGGCGCCGGCTTCGCCGGCGATCGCTGGGATGCCGCGATCCCCATCGTCGCCACCCTGGCCACCCGCGAGGGGCCGCGATACCTGATGTACGAGACCCTGGCCGAGCGCACCCTCGCGCTGGCCCAGCAGGCGAAGATCGAGGACCCGTCCAAGGGCTATTCGCCGTACCTGGAACGCATCCTGCGCCCGGTCCTGGCCAAGGCCAAAGAGTCCGGCATCCGCGTGGTCTCGAATTTCGGCGCCGCCAACCCGACGGCCGGTGCGAAGCGCATCCTGGAGATGGCGAAGGAAGACGGCATCGCCGGCCTGAAGGTCGCCGTGGTGGAAGGCGACGACCTGACCACCGTCATGACCGAAGGCGACATCCGCGGCCACAAGGCGGTGGAAGGCCTCGCCATGCCGGAGGGCAAGCTAGTGGCGGCCAACGTCTATCTCGGTGCCCAGGCCATCGCCGACGCGCTCGCCATGGGGGCCGATGTCGTCGTGGTCGGCCGCTGCGCCGATCCGGCCCTCGCGCTGGGCCCACTGATCCACGAGCATGGCTGGACCTTGGACGATCTCGACCGCATCGCCGCCGGCACCATGTGCGGCCACCTGCTGGAATGCGGCGCCCAGGTCACCGGCGGCTACTTCGCCGACCCTGGCTACAAGGACGTCCCCGATTTCGGCCATGTCGGCTTTCCCATCGCCGAAGTGCAGGCCGACGGCACCGTGACCATCACCAAGGCCGACAAGACCGGCGGGCTGGTCAGCCACCGAACGGTGAAGGAGCAACTGCTCTACGAGATGCACGACCCGGGCAACTACCTCACCCCCGACGTGGTGCTGGACATCACCGGCGTGGCGATCGAGGAGGTCGGCCCGGACCGGGTGCGCATCACCGGGGCGAAGGGCAAGCAGCGCCCGCCGACCCTGAAGGCGACCGTCAGCTTCGAGGGCGGCTGGCTGGGCGAAGGCGAGATCACCTATGCAGGACCGAATGCCCGACGCCGGGCGGAGCTTGCCATCGACGTCCTGCGCACGCGCGCCCGCGACCTCGGCACCAACTGGCCGCTGCGCTTCGATCTGATCGGTACCGTATCGACCTTCGACGGCGACGGCGGCGACCTTCGCAGCGGATC
Organism: Thalassobaculum salexigens DSM 19539; assembly: GCF_000423805.1. Lineage (NCBI taxonomy): Bacteria > Pseudomonadati > Pseudomonadota > Alphaproteobacteria > Rhodospirillales > Thalassobaculaceae > Thalassobaculum > Thalassobaculum salexigens. The sequence continues at coordinate 125,884 of NZ_AUIR01000013.1, read as the reverse complement.
CGACTGGAACGACGACGGGGAATACCGGGTGCGCATGGCGACCAAGGGGCCGGACAAGCAGATCGCCCAATGGATCGCCGACGAGGTGCTGTCGCTCTACTGCTCCGGCCCGGCCGGCGGCGGCGGCGTTCGGCATCGCATCGTCCCGCAGATCACCACCGCCTCCATCCTGGTCGACCGCGCCAGGGTCTCGGCCTCCGCCCGTCTCGTCGAGGAGAGTGCCTGATGGCCGACACGACCGATGCCAAGAACCGCCGTATCCTGCGCGTGCCGCTGCACGAGGTCGCCCACGGCCGCACCGGCGACAAGGGCAACCGGATCAATATCAGCCTGATCCCGTATCACGACGCCGCCTTCCCCTATCTGCGCGAGCAGGTCACCGAGACGGCGGTGAAGGAGCACTTCGCCCATAAGGGCGCCAGCGCCGTCACCCGATACGAGCTGCCGACCTTTCCCGCCTTCAACTTCGTCATCGACGACGTGCTGGAGGGCGGGGTCAACGGGGCGCTGAACCTGGACACCCACGGCAAGTCCTTCGCCTTCCACCTTCTGGCGATGGAAGTGGACATGCCCGAGGACCTGGTCCTGCACCCAGAGAAGGGCGTGCGGTAGAGCAGAGCACGATCAGATGTGTCCATCCGATCGTGCGAATTTTCTCAATCTTCAATGAATTGGGGCACGGCCCGCTCTATTCCGACCTTATTCGGACGCCGACTCGGCGGGCGTGGCGGGGCGTGTGTCGGCCGCGGCCGGCCGCTCCCTCAGCGCCCAGGCGAGCGCGGACATGCCGAGCACGATGGACACGATCGTGCCGCCCAGCACGCCGATACGCACCGCCGACTGGAGCCCCGGATCGGAGAAGGCCAGCGTGCCGATGAACAGGGACATGGTGAAGCCGATCCCGGCGAGCTGGGACACGCCGTAGAGCTTCAGCCAGGTCACCCCGTCCGGCAGGCTGGCCCAGCCGAGCCGAACCGCGATCCAGCAGGCACCGAGAATGCCGACCGGCTTGCCGACCACGAGGCCGGCGGCGATGCCCAGCGGCACCGGGGCCAGCAGGTCGGAAACGGCCATCCCGGCCAGCGGCACGCCGGCATTGGCGAAGGCGAAGAGCGGCAGGATCATGAACGCCACCCATGGGTGCAGCACATGCTCCAGCACCTCCAGGGGCGATTCCCCCTCTTGGAACTCTCCCTCCCTGCCCCGCAGCGGCAGGGTGAACGCCACCACGACACCGGCCAGCGTCGCATGCACACCGGACTTCAGCACCGCCACCCAGATCACCAGGCCGACAACGATGTAGAGGCCGATCCGCTTCACGCCGAGCAGGTTCATCGCCAGCAGCACGGCAAAGCCGACCGCCGCCACGCCCAGGGCGCCCAGGGACAGGTTCGAGGTGTAGAACAGGGCAATGACGACGATCGCGCCGAGATCGTCCAGCACCGCCAGGGCCAGCAGGAAGATCTTCAGCCCGGCCGGCGCCCGCGAGCCGACCAGGGCCAGCGCGCCGAGGGCGAAGGCGATGTCCGTCGCCGCCGGGATCGCCCAGCCGCTCAGGGTCTCCGGCGTGGCGGCGTTCAGAGCGACGTAGATCAGCGCCGGAATGGCCATGCCGCCCACCGCGCCGAAGGCCGGCAGGCTGGCCGCGCGCAAAGACGACAGCTTACCCAGCACCACCTCGCGTTTGATCTCCAGGCCGACCAGGAAGAAGAAGATCGCCATCAGGCCGTCGTTGATCCACAGCAGCAACGGCTTCTCGATCCCGACATCCTCGACGGTCACCGAGACGAAGGCGAGCAGCAGGCGGTCGTACAGCCCGGCGAAGAGGGAATTGTCGGCTATCAGGGCGATCACGGCAGCGATGGCCAGCAGCACACCCGGGGCCGCCTCGTGATGGAACAGAGCGGCGAGCGTATGCTTCCCTGCCGCGAGATTGGGGGTCGTCGTCATGGCGATCTCCATACCCGCGGATTGGCGCCCGCGATGCTATTTGAGAGTCTGTTTCCTTATATCTAGGTACTCAGGCGCTGTTGGCAAACTTGAACACGGTCCCGGCCGCCAATTTTTCCTGAACCGTCCGCTCCTGCTGGTTGAGAAGCGCCAGATCCTCGGCCTTCATCTCCTCCGCGAGCGCCTTCATTGCGTCGCTCCACTTGGGCAGGCCGGTATCGATTTCCGACTTTACCCGGCGCATCTCGTTCAACTTGTCGAGTTCGGCCTGAACCCGCTCTTCGATGCCGGAATTGCGAAGTTCAACATAGTCCCGATGGTTGGGAAGCACCTGGGCGATCGCCGGGATGACGACGTTGACATAGTTCTGGTCGGCCTCGATGCGCGAGGCCGACTGGATGCTGAGAAAGGACCAGCCCTGGACCAGCCCCAGCCTGTAGGACCCGAGCTTGCAGACATCGAACACGTACTGCGCGGGATAATGCTGCGCCAGTTCCTCGAACATCCGCAGGGCCTTGGTCGAATTGGTATAGGTCTCCCGCATCGCGCGCAGCAGCACATCGACCTTGGCGCGGTGGCGGGCGAAGAAGGTGTGATCCTCCTTCAACTTGTTATAGGTGCGTTCCTGTTTTCGCAGCTCGCCGCCGAGCTTTTCGGAGGTCTTGTAGCCGGTGTCGAGCAACTTGACGTAAGAGCGGAACGCGGCGACCCGGTCCACGCCCTTGGTGGCTTCTTTCAGCAACTGTTCGATGTTTTTCGGAAGATTTGATGCCATCGGACCAAAGAGCCGCAGTTCAGACGAATCATATATCGACCAATCTGGTTTACAGATCCTTAAAGCAAAACGCTGGCAATGGGACATCGGCGCATGCGACGCTCCGGCACGGTGCGATTTCTTCCTCGCACCTCCCGGACCACTCACCGCAGGCCATCCATGTATCGATTTGAAGACGCCCGACTGCTGACCGGCGGTGGCCGGTACGTGGAGGATGTCCGCCCGGCCGATGCCCTGGCAATGCGCGTCCTCCGTTCCCCCGCCGCCCATGGGCTGATCGCCGAGCTCGACGTCGAGTCCGCGCGGAACCTGCCCGGTGTCGTGGCGATCCTGACGGCCGAGGATCTGGCCGCACTCGGCGTCGGGCCCATGACCGCCCTGTCGCCGGTGAACAATGCCGACGGCACGCCGATGGCGGAGCCGCGCCGGCCGGTCCTGGCCGAGGGCGCGGTGAAATACGTGGGTCAACCCATCGCCGCCATCCTGGCGGAAACCGAGTCGGCGGCCGAGGACGCCCTGGAGGCGATCGGCCTCGACATCGACGAGGCGCCGAGCGTCACCGATCCGGAAGCAGCCTTCGAGGGCGCCATCCAGATCTGGCCGGAGGTGCCCGGCAACGTCGCCATCGACTGGGAGAAAGGCAATCGGGAGGAGACCAAGGCGGCCTTTGCCGCCGCGGCTCACGTGATCGAGCTGACCGTGCGCCACCCGCGCGTCGCCATCCAGCCGATCGAGACCCGCGGCTGCATCGGCGCCTACGACCCCGAAACCGGCCGCTACACCCTGACCACCCCGTCCCAGGGCGTGATGTCGCTCAAAGGGGCGATGGCCAGGTATCTCGGCGTCGAGGCCGAGCTGGTGCGTGTCGTCACCGAGGATGTGGGCGGCAGTTTCGCGGTGAAGATCTGGCCTTATCCCGAGCAGGTGCTGGTGCTGGCCGCCGCCAGGGCCACCGGCCGGTCGGTGGCCTGGCAGTCGTCGCGCACCGAGAGTTTCGTGTGCGATGCCATGGGCCGCGGCCGGGTCGACCGCGCCGCCCTCGCCCTGGACGGCGACGGCAAATTCCTGGGTTTCCGGATCGACGCCCTGGCCGATATCGGCGCCTATTGGAACGCGGTGAACCCCGGCATCGTCACCGGTGGTGCTGTGCGCACCTTCGGCCACTGCTACCGCATTCCGGGGATGCACTACCGGGTGCGCGGCGTGTTCACCAACGCCATGACCACCGACGCCTATCGCGGAGCGGGCAAGCCGGAAAGCGGCGGCACCCTGGAGCGGCTGATCGACGTGGCCGCCGACCGGCTCGGCATCGACCGGATGGACCTGCGCCGGCGCAACCTGATCACCCCGGACCTGCTGCCTTACACCACGGCGATGAGCGAGACCATCGACGGCGGCGACTTCCCCAACATCTTCGCCCGCATCCATGAGATCAGCGAGGCCGAGGGTATCGGCCGGCGCAAGCAGGACAGCGAGCGGGCGGGCATGCTGCGCGGCTTCGCCATCGGCACCCACATGCACGCCACCGGCGGCTCGGTCGCCGAGCGCTCGGAAGTCCGCGCCCTGCCCGACGGCTCGGTGCTGGTGCGCACGGGCACTCAGGATTCCGGCCAGGGCCACCGCACCGCGCTGGCCATGGTCGCCGCCGAGGCGCTGGAGATCCCGGTGGAGCGCATCCGCGTCGAACAGGGCGACAGCGACTTTCTCGCCAAGGGCGGCGGCACCGGCGGCTCCAACCTGATGCCGATCGCCGCCAATACGGTCCACCGCACGGCCGTGCACATGCTCGACAAGGCCAAGCAGGTCGCCGGCCACCTGCTGGAGGCGGCCCCGGTCGATATCGAATACGGGCTGGGCGATTTCCGCATCGCCGGCACCGACCGCAAGATATCCCTCGCCGACGTCGCCGCCGGCTGGGAGGCCATCCCGCCGGAGCAGTATGACGGCGACCTCGGCACCGGCTGCATGGCCCAGCTCGATTTCGAGGGGCTGCACACGACCTTCCCCAACGGCTCCTATGCCGTGGAGGTGGAGGTCGATCCCGAGACCGGCCATGTCCGGATCGAGCGGTTCAGCGGCGTCGACGATCTCGGCCGGGTGATCAACGAACAGACCGCCCGCGGCCAGCTCCATGGCGGCATCGGCCAGGCCATCGGCGAGGCGCTGATGGAGGTCATGGTGCACGACCCGGACTCGGGCCAGGTGCTGTCCGGGTCGCTGATGGACTACGCCCTGCCCCGGGCCGACGACATGCCGATGTTCGACCTGCACTGGGCGCCGACCGCCAGCCCGAACAGCCTGATCGGCGCCAAGGGCGTGGGCGAAGTCTCCTCCATCGGCGCACCGGGCGTGATCGTCAACGCGGTGATCGACGCCCTGCGCCCGCTCGGCGTGGAGCATGTCGACCTCCCGCTGACCCCGGAAAAGGTCTGGCGCGCCATCCACGACGCCCGCGCCTGACCGACATCATCGCCAAAAAGACGACAAAAAAACGAGGAAACGACCATGACCGCCTCTCCCTCCAAGACCAGCAGCCCGATCTCCGGTGGGGAGGCGATGGTGAACGCGCTGACCGCCCACGGCATCGACACCGTGTTCGGCCTGCCCGGCATCCAGCTCGACCACCTGTTCAACGCCTTCCACGACCATGCCAACGAGATCCGCGTGCTGAACGCCCGCCACGAGCAGGGCACGGCCTACATGGCCTTCGGCTGGGCCCAGTCGACCGGCAAGGTCGGCGCCTATGCCGTGGTGCCGGGCCCGGGCATCCTGAACACCGGCGCGGCGCTCTCGACCGCCTACGGATGCAGCGCCAAGGTGCTGGCGCTGACCGGCCAGATCCTGTCGGGTGCCATGGGCCGCGGCTACGGCATGCTGCACGAGATCCCCGACCAGCTCGGCATTCTGGAACGGCTGACCAAGTTCGCCGCCCGCGCCGATCACCCGAGCGAAGTGCCGGGCGTGGTCGCCGACGCCTTCCGCGCCATGCACACAGGCCGCCCGCGCCCCGCCGCCTTGGAAGTGCCGATGGACGTGCTGGAGCAGCGCGCCATGGTGGCTCCCGTCGCCCCATACGAGATCCGCCATCCGGAGGCCGATTCCGAGCTGATCGAGGCGGCCGCCAAGCTGCTGGGCAAGGCCAAGAACCCGATGATCCTGGTCGGCGGCGGCGCCTATGACGCGGTCGAGGCGGTGCGCGCGCTGTCCGCCGCCCTGGAGGCGCCGGTGGTGTCCTACCAGAACGGCCGCGGCGTGATCGACGAGCGCTCGCCCTATGCCCTGCCCCATCCGGCGGGCGCGGAATACTGGTCGACCTGCGATGTGGTCATCGGCATCGGCTGCCGCATGCAGCCGGAGCGGATGATGTGGGGCACCGACGACGAGTTGAAGGTGATCCATATCGACCTCGACCCGACGGAACTGGTGCGCATCGCCAAGCCGGAGATCGGCATCCTGGCCGACGCGGACACCGCCACGCGGGCGATCCTCGACGCCCTGCCGAAGCACAATTCGGCCCGCAGCTCGCGCGCCGACGAGTTCGCCGCGCTGAAGGCGCGCTACTGGCAGCGGTTCCACGACATCTGCGGCCCGCAGATGGCCTTCCTGGAGGCCCTGCGCCGGGCCCTGCCGGAGGACGGCTACTTCGTCGACGAGTTCACCCAGGTCGGCTATGTCAGCCGCGTCGGCTTCCCGGTCTACGGGCCGCGCATGATGGTCACCCCCGGCTACCAGGGGACGCTGGGCTACGGCTATGCCACCGCGCTGGGCGTCCAGGCGGCCCATCCGGACAAGCCGGTGCTGTCGGTGAACGGCGATGGCGGCTTCATGTTCACCTCCAACGAGATCGCCACGGCCGTCCATCACGGCCTGCCGCTGGTCGCGGTGGTGTTCGCCGACGGCGCCTACGGCAACGTGCTGCGGATGCAGAAGAACCTGCACGACAACCGGGTCATCGCCTCGACCTTCACCAATCCGGACTTCGTCAAACTGGCCGAGGCCTACGGTGCCGACGGCCGCCGGGCGGAGACGCCGGAAGCGCTGGAGGTACAGGTCCGCGAGGCCTTCGCCGCCCGCCGTCCGACCATCATCGAGGTGCCGGTCGGCGAGATGCCGGAACCCTGGGATGTGATTAGACCGACCGCCACGCGCGGCGCTAAGTAGGGCTGACGCTGCCCGATCCGGAGGATGTCGATGTCCGACAAGACCGCTCTCATCATCGGGGCGGGCGCTGGCCTCAGCGCCTCGCTCGCCCGCACGTTCGCGACCAACGGCTACAAGGTCGCGCTCGCCGCCCGCAACGCCGACAAGTTGGCCGATCTCGCCAAGGAGACCGGAGCGAAAGCCTATGCCTGCGACGCCGCCTCGCCGCAGGAAATGGCCGGCCTATTCGCGTCGGTCGACCGCGATCTCGGGGAACCGGAGGTCGCGGTCTACAACCCGTCCGCCCGGGTGCGCGGCCCGGTGCACGAGCTCGATGCGGACAAGGTGCGCGATGCGATGCTGATCACGGGCTACGGCGCCTTCCTCATGGCCCAGGAGGCGGTGAAGCGCATGCTGCCGAACAACCGGGGCACGCTGCTGTTCACCGGCGCCTCCGCCGGGGTGAAGGGTTTCCCCAACTCCTCCAGCTTCGCCATGGGCAAGTTCGCCCTGCGCGGCCTCGCCCAGGCCCTCGCTCGCGAGTTGCACCCGCAGGGCATCCATGTCGGGCATTTCGTCATCGATGGCGGCATCGCCTCCTCCTACGGCGCGAAGGAGGACGACAGCACGCTGAGCCCGGACGCCATCGCCGAGACGTACTGGCAGTTCGTGAACCAGCACCGCAGCGCCTGGGCCTGGGAAGTCGAGCTGCGGCCCTGGGTCGAGAAGTTCTAGACGCCAAGCCCCGGCTCCAACACTGGGGTGGGTCGCGCGGAAGGGGAAGGTCGGCGCAAGTCTTAACGAACCGACCGCTCCGCTCCGACCCCAAGTCGGCCCCGAACGCGAGTTCCGGAGGCGGAAAATATCGCAGTGGTCGACATGAGAGACCCCTTGCAACCCTCGGATATCGCTAACGAAGCGGAAACGAAACGGACAGTGCGGGCCTCCTCGCCTCCGCCTGTCACAGCAGTTTCAAATATTGTTGATCGACAATTTCTCCGTTAACCTTTACGAATCGGCAAAGTCCCGGTGGGACTGGCATCGTCTGAGGAGACGGGGCGAGACGTCGTCCCACGTGCGTGCGGTTGCCTTTGAGGGCCCCTCGAACGTCCTGAGAGGGTGTACTTTCAAGATTGGTGGACGCATCACGTGGAGTGCATATCGAATGGCCACTGGCACGGTGAAGTGGTTCAACACCACTAAAGGTTACGGGTTCATCAAGCCGGACGACGGCGGCGCGGACGTGTTCGTACACATCACTGCCGTTCAACGCTCCGGTCTGCAGGGCCTTGATGAAGGTCAGGCGATCGCCTTTGAGCTGAAGCCACAGCGCAACGGTAAGATGGCGGCAGAAGACCTCAGCCCGCTCTGAGACGCATACTCGCGCGACAAGAATTCGGACGGCGGCGCAGCCTCTGCGCCGCCGTTTCTGTGTCCGCACACCGCCGCTCGCCGCCCGACATCGTCCCTGCCCGGTCGCACCCCGACCGGGAAGCGCGGCGTACACTTTCTGCTCGTACCTGTTGATTTTAATATATCGAGACGGCATATATCGAGACGATATGTATCCGGCCGATAACAGCAGGTATTCGCGCCCATGGATGTCCGCACCCTCTGCCTCGCCGTCCTGACCAAGGGCGAAGCGACCGGCTACGAGATCAAGAAGATGTTCGAGGAAGGCCCGTTCGCGCATTTCCAGAGCGCGAGTTTCGGGTCGATCTATCCAGCCCTCTCCCGGCTGCTGTCCGAGGGCCTCGTGGAGGCGCGCGCGCAGGAACAGGACGGCCGCCCGGACAAGAAGGTCTACTCGATCACGCCGGCCGGCGATGCGGTGGTCGATGCCGCCCTGACGGTGACGCCGGAGGACGACATCTTCCGCTCCGACTTCCTGTTCCTGCTGTTCTTCGCCACCCGGCTGTCCGAAGCCCGCGTGATCGAGCTGATCGACGAACGGGTCGCGACGTACCGTGCCAAGCAGGAACACATCGCCGAGCAGATCGCCGCGCGGACCGACAGCGACTGTTGCGGCGATCCCGGACGGGAAACCGTTGCCGGCTTCGGCGTGGCCCTGTACCGGGCCGCCGCCGACTATCTCGAGAGCAACAGAGAAACCCTGATCGAGGAACTGCGCGCCTATCGCGCGCGGCGCCCCGAGGCAGCTGAGTAGGACCCCGGCATGCGCATCAAAGGATCCATCGTTCTGGCCGGAATCCTGGCCGTCGGTGCCGTCGCCTGGATCGTCTCCGGCCAGATGGGCGACAACAAACCGGCAACCGCCTCGCAGGAGGCCCCGAAGATCACGGCGCCACCGGCCGATGCCGTCACCCGCGTACGGGTCCGCGACATCGCGGCGTCTCCGTTCGTCGCCTCCGTCGTCACCTCCGGCCATACCGAGGCGGTGCGGATCGTGACCCTGAAGGCCGAGACCGCCGGCCGCGTGATCGCCACCCCCACGCCCAAGGGTGCGACGGTCGACGCCGGCGCGGAGATCGTCCGCATCGACGAGGCCGATCGGCCCGCCCGGCTGGAAGAGGCGAAGGCACGCATCGCCCAGCGCCAGATGGAGCACAACGCCGCCTCCAAGCTCGCGGCCAAGGGCTTTCAGGCCGAAACCACCCTGGCCGGCGCCAAAGCCGAGCTCGAGGCGGCGAAGTCCGAACGCCGGACCATCGAGGTCGATCTGGAGCGCACCCGCATCCAGGCGCCGGTGGACGGCATTCTGGACGACCGCATGGTCGAGGTCGGCGACTACGTGGCCATCGGCGACGAGGTCGCCACCGTCGTCGAGCTGGACCCGCTGCTGATCACCGCACAGATCGCCGAGCGCCAGGCCCCGCAGATCGAGGTCGGGATGCCCGCCCATGCGCGGCTGTCGACCGGTGACGAGCGGATCGGCGTGGTCAGCTACGTCTCCGCCGTCGCCGACGAGTCGACCCGTACCTTCCGGCTGGAGATCGAGGTCGACAACGAGGCGAACCAGTTCGGCCAGGGTCTGTCCGCCGAGATCCAGATCGATCTGCCCGCCACGAACGGCCACCGGGTCACCCCATCGATCTTCCGCCTGGACGAGCTCGGCCGGGTCGGGGTGATGACCGTGGACAGCGAGAACCGGGCCCGCTTCACCCCGGTCACGATCATCGGCATCGACGACCAGGGCACCTGGGTCAGCGGCCTGCCGGAGACGGTCCGGGTCATCGTCGTCGGTCAGGATCTGGTCGAGGACGGCGAGGTGATCGAGCCGGTGCCGGCCGGCGACGGGGCCAGCTCGTGAAGGCCCTGATCTCCGCCGCGCTTTCGCGCAGCCGCACGACCCTGTCGGCGCTGCTGCTGATCCTGATCGCCGGCACGGTGTCCTATATCGAGATCCCGAAGGAAGCGGATCCGGACATCAACATCCCGATCATCTACGTCTCCATGACCTACGAGGGCATCTCGCCGGAGGATGCCGAGCGTCTGCTGCTGCGCCCGATGGAGCAGGAACTGCGCGCCATCGAGGGCATCAAGGAGATGCGCTCCACCGCCTATGAGGGCGGCGCCAACGTCACCCTGGAATTCGACGCCGGCTTCGACGCCGACCAGGCGCTGGACGACGTGCGCGAGAAGGTCGACATCGCCAAGCCGGACCTGCCGGAGGATGCCGACGAGCCGACGGTGAACGAGGTCAACTTCTCCCTGTTCCCCGTGCTCGTGGTCACCCTGTCGGGCAATGTGGAGGAACGGGTCCTGCTGCGCACGGCGCAGGAGCTGCGCGACGCGGTCGAGAGCATCCCCTCGGTGCTGGAGGCCAACCTGGCCGGCGAGCGCGAGGAGCTGGTCGAGGTGGTGATCGATCCGGTCCGCCTGGAGACCTACGGCCTGCAGGCGGCGGACGTGCTGGACATGGTGGCGCGCTCCAACAACCTGATCGCCGCCGGCTCGCTGGATACCGGCACCGGGCGGTTCCCGATCAAGGTCCCCGGCCTGTACGAGGACGTGCTCGACATCCTGGACCAGCCGCTGAAAAGCAACGGCGACGCCGTGGTGCGGATCCGCGACATCGGCACGGTCCAGCGCAGCTTCAAGGACCGCGAGACCTACGCCCGGCTCAACGGCCAGCCGGCCATCGCCCTGGAGGTCTCCAAGCGAGCCGGCGAGAACGTGATCGAGACGATCGAGTACGTCCGCGCCGTGGTCAACGAGGCCAAGTCCCAGCTGCCCGACGGCATCACGGTCACCTTCAGTCAGGACAAGTCGGACAACATCCGCCTGATGCTGAGCGACCTGCAGAACAACGTGATGAGCGCCATTCTGCTGGTGATGATCGTCATCGTCGGCGCCATGGGCATCCGCACCGCCGGTCTGGTCGGCATGGCGATCCCGGGCTCGTTCCTGCTGGGCATCCTGGTGCTGTCGTCGCTCGGCCTGACAATCAACATTGTCGTGCTGTTCAGCCTGATCCTGGCCGTCGGCATGATGGTCGACGGCGCCATCGTCGTGACCGAGTTCGCCGACCGCAAGATGGCCGAGGGCGTCGGCAAGCGGGACGCCTACCGCCAGGCCGGCCAGCGCATGGCCTGGCCGATCATCGCCTCCACCGCGACGACCCTGGCGGCGTTCTTCCCGCTGCTGTTCTGGCCCGGCGTGGTCGGCGAGTTCATGAAGTTCCTGCCGATCACCCTGCTGGCGACCCTGTCCGCCTCGCTGCTGATGGCGCTGATCTTCGTGCCGGCGCTGGGTGCGCAGATCGGCAAGGCCAGCGCGTCGAACGAGTCCGACCGCCGCCAGCTCGCCGCCGCCGAGACCGGCGACCTGAACGACCTCAAGGGGTTCACCGGCCTGTATCTGCGGGTGCTGAACGGCGCCCTGCGGATGCCCGGCGCCGTGCTCCTGCTGTCGATCGCCACCCTGATCGGCGTCCAGTACTATTACGCGACCCACGGCAACGGCATCGAGTTCTTTCCCGAGGTCGAGCCGGACCTCGCCCAGGTCTATGTCCACGCCCGGGGCAACCTGTCGGTGGAAGAGAAGCTCGACCTGGTTCTGCCGGTCGAGCGGGTGGTCATGGATGTCGGCGGCTTCAAGTCGCTCTATACCTATGTCGGCTCGGCCAAGCAGGGCGGCGGCGAGGAAGTGGCCGACGACGTGATCGGCAGCATCCAGATGGAGTTCGCCGACTGGCAGCAGCGTCCGCCGGCAAGCCAGATCCTGGCCGAGATCTCCGAACGCACCAAGGACATGGCCGGAATCATCGTCGAGCCGCGCGAGGAGGAAAGCGGCCCACCGACCGGCAAGCCGGTCCAGCTCCAGCTCCGCTCCCGCGACCGCGAGGCGCTGAACGAGGCGGCCGACACTACCCTGGCCAAGTTCCGCTCCATGGACGGGCTGAAGGACCTGGAGGACACCCGCGACGTCCCCGGCATCGAATGGGAGATCACGGTCGACCGGACCAAGGCGGCGCGCTACGCCGCCGACGTCTCCCTCGCCGGGCAGTACGTGCAGCTCGTCACAAAGGGCCTGAAGATCACCGACTACCGGCCGAACGACAGCGACGAGGAGATCGACATCGTCGTGCGCTATCCGGAGGCCTACCGCACACTGCAGCAGATCGACCGGATCCGCATCGAGACCGCCAAGGGGCTGGTGCCCATCACCAACTTCATGGAGCGCACGGCCGAGCCGAAGGTCGGCAAGATCCGCCGCGTCGACACCCGCGAGGCGATCACGGTGAGGGCCGATGTGCGCGACGGCATCCTGCCCAACAACAAGGTCATGGAACTGCGCGAGTGGCTCGACGGCGCTCCGCTGCCGGCCAACGTGGAGGCAACCTTCAAGGGCGAGGACGAGGAGCAGCAGGCCGCCCAGGCCTTCCTGGTGAAGGCGTTCGGGGTCGCCCTGTTCATCATGGCGATCATCCTGGTGACCCAGTTCAACAGCTTCTATTCGGCCTTCCTGATCCTGTCGGCGGTGATCATGTCGACCATCGGCGTGATCCTCGGGCTGATGATCACCGGCTCGCCGTTCGGCATCGTCATGACCGGCATCGGCGTCATCGCCCTGGCCGGCATCGTGGTGAACAACAACATCGTGCTGATCGACACCTTCGACACGATCCGCCCGAACTGCGTGGACACCCGCGACGCGATCCTGCGCACCGGCGCCCAGCGCCTGCGGCCGGTCATGCTGACCACGATCACCACGATCCTGGGCCTGATCCCGATGGTGATGCAGGTGAACATCGACTTCATCTCCCGCGCTGTGACGGTCGGCGCGCCGTCCACCCAGTGGTGGGTGGCGCTGGCCACCGCGATCGTCTACGGCCTCGCCTTCGCCACGGTGCTGACCCTCGTTGTCACCCCTTGCGCGCTGATGTTCCGCGACACCGCCGCGGCCGGCTGGCGTGGTTTCAAGGACCGGGTCGGCGGCCTGTTCAACCGCGGGCGCGGCTCCAAGTCGGAAGATGCCGGCGGCGGCAGCGGCGGCCCGGAACCCCAGGCGGCCGAGTAGCCGTCATCCCCCATCCCCGTCATCCCGGACGCGGCCGGACCTGATCCGGTCGCGTCCGGGATGACGAACATTAGCTATCGAAGGATTGGACGGCCTGACCGATACGACTGGCGGTGGTGAGCCAGCACATCGCGCCGAATATGCCGGCGATCCAGGGGAACCACGCGGGGAACAGGCAGATCGCCACGAAACACGCGATGGTCTCCGCCCCTTCCGTCAGGCCGCCGAGATAGAAGATCGACTTGCGCCCCCGCGCCTCGGTGGTCGACCTGCGCTTGGCGGCGATGATCGCGTAGGCGAGGAAGGACGCGCCGGTGCCGATGAAGCTGAAGATGAGGAAGGCGGCGAACACCGCCTCCTCCGGCCGTCCCAGAGCGACGCCGAAGACCACGGCGCTGTAGAAGATGAAATCCAGCACGATATCCAGGTAGCCGCCGAGATCGCTCGGTCCGGTCGCCCGGGCCACCGCCCCGTCCAGGCCGTCGGCGAGGCGGTTGGCGAGGATCAGCGCCAGGGCGATGTCGTAGCGCTGGAAGGCCAGCGCCGGAACGGCTGCGAGGCCGATCGCGAAGCCGGCGACGGTCACCGCATTGGCGGAGACCCCCGCCCCGGCGAGCCGCCGGCCGGCCGCGTTCAGCGGTGGATCGATGACCCGGCGCAGCGCCGCGTCGAACACGTCACTTCGCCGCCTTGGAGCGATCGGCGTCCGTCCCCGCCGAGGGCTCGGCGTCGCCCGGATTCTGGTGCGGCTGCTCGGACATCTCCTCGGCCGCCCGCAGCAGCTTGCGGTAGGTGTTCACCGACAGGGGGATGGTCGCGAGATAGACGATGAGCACGATGCCCAGCGAGAACCACGGCGCGCTGATCACCGCGGCGATCACCAGGCCGGCGCCGATGAGGGTCGGCAGCACCCAGCGCTGCGGCACCTTCATCTGCTTGAAGGAATAGGTCGGGATCTGGCTGACCATCAGCAGACCGATGGCGGTGATCCAGATCGCCACGAAGACCGGCGCGTCCTTCAGGCCGAGCTCGAACTGAAAGTCCAGGATCATCGGCAGCAGGGCGAGGCCCGCCCCGGCCGGCGCCGGAACGCCGGTGAAATAGTTATAGGCGAAAGCCGGCTTGTCGTCGTCCAGGCGCACATTGAACCGGGCAAGGCGCAGCACGCAGCAAGTGGCGTAGAACAGCACCGCCATCCAGCCGAAATTCTGCAGCTCGACCATCGACCACAGGAACACCACGAGGCCCGGCACCACGCCGAAGCAGAGGAAATCCGACAGGGAATCCAGCTCGGCGCCGAACTTGGACTGGGCGCGGAGCAGACGGGCCATGCGGCCGTCCAGCGCATCGAACACCGCCGCCAGCAGAATCATACCGACCGCGAACTCCCACCGCTCGGCCAAGGCGAAGCGCAGGCCCGACAGGCCGAAGCACAGGGCCATCACGGTGATGATGTTCGGCAGCAGCTTGTTGAAGGACAGGCCGCTGAAACGTTGACCTCTGCGCCGGCGCAGTCGGGTCATCGCACCGCCCCTTCCCGCGCCTTCTCGCCGCTGTCCAGGTCGGCGATCACCGTCTCGCCGGCAACACAGCGCTGGCCGAGCGCCACCAGCGGCGACACGTCCGGCGGCAGGTAGACGTCGACCCGGCTGCCGAAGCGGATCATGCCCATGCGCTCGCCCGCCAGCAGGGTCTGGCCCTCGCTGATCTTGCAGACGATGCGGCGGGCCACCAGCCCGGCGATCTGCACGAAGGCGGTGGGCCGGCCGTCCCGGGTTTCCATCGCCACGAGCTGGCGCTCGTTCTGCTCGCTCGCCTTGTCCAGCGAGGCATTCACGAAGGCACCGGGGACATAGGCGAGCTTGGTGATCCGGCCATCGACCGGGATGCGGTTCACGTGAACGTCGAAGACATTCATGAAGATGCAGACCCGCTGCACCTCGCCCTCGCCCATGGCCAGTTCCTTCGGCCAGGGGGCGGGGCCGACCGAGACGACGACCCCGTCGGCCGGGCTGATCACCAGCCCGTCGCGCACCGGCGTCACCCGGTTCGGGTCGCGGAAGAAGTACACGCACCACGCCGTCAGGATCAGGCCGGGGACCAGAAGCCAGTCGGCGATCAGCGCCAGGACGATCGTCGCCACGGCGAAAATCACGATGAACGGTCGCCCTTCCCGGGCGATCGGTACGAGGATTGAGTTCAGCACGGCTGTTTTCCGTCGATCAGTTCACCGTCGGCAGGCCAAAGACCTGCCCGGGAAAGATCAGATCCGGATCCTGGATCTGATCGCGATTGGCGTCATGGATCTGCACATAGCGCAGGCCCTCGCCGTACACACGGGTCGCAATGACCCAGAGATTGTTACCCGGCTGGATAACCACAAGCCTGTCGTTGGGCAAACCTTTCAGCGGGGCGGCCCGAACGAAGGGGAACGCGACCCGCGCCTGCACCTTGCCGCCGGGCTCGACCTTGTCGACCCGCAGGTTGTAGTTGCCCGGCGCCACCGGCTCCTTCGGCGTGAGCTGCCAGCGCCCATCGTCGTCGGCCTTGGCGCTGCCGGCGGACTTGTTGTCGATATAGACTTCCACATCGGCATTCGGCTCGGTCCGTCCGCCGAACACCACCTCGCCCTTGTCGTCGTACTCGATCACGTCGACCGACACGTCGCCGGCCTGGGCCACCTCGGCGGCCTCCGGCTGGTCGGCCGAAGACGGAGCCTTGGCCGGTTCCGGGAAGGCCTTGACCGTCGCCGACGGCGCCTGCGTGCCGCCGCTCTGTACGGTCGCCGCTGGCGGAGTCGCGGTCTCGGCCGCGGTCGGTGCGGTGTCGGTCTGAGCAGTCTCGGTCTGAACAGTCTCCGTCGCCGCCGTGTTGGTCCGGCTCGTCTCGGTCGCGGCCGTACGGGTTTCGGCCGGCTTGGTCTGATCCGGCGTCGTATCGGCGGTGCCGGACCCGGTCGACTTGGTGTCCGCCACGGCCGGCGGCGTCGTCTCCGGCGTCACCGGGCCCGCCGTCGGCGCCTGCAGCACCCGGGCGGCGCCGCCCTTGGCCTCGTCGCGCGGCATGACCATCGCCAGCGGCTGGCTCGGCTCGGTCGACGGCCGTCCCGCGATATCCTTGCCGCTCTCCGGCACCACCAGCACCACGGCCTCCTCGGACTCGGAATCCTGGGGCTCGCCGGACTGGCGCAGCGTCAGGGCGAACTGTCCCGGGCCGAGCTGGTGGTCGGGCAGGAAGACCCACTCTCCCCGCTCGTCGCTGGTGACCTTGCCGATCTCGCGGTCGCCGTCGAGGATGGTGACCTCGGCATTCGGCTTGGCCCGGCCGGCGATGACCGTGTTGCCGTCGGGGTCCACCCGCACGATGTCGAAGCTGGGCTTGCGCTTGGCCATGGCGGCCGCGGTCTCATCGGAGCGGTCGGCGCTGGCCGGCGGCTGCTTCGTCGCATCGCGCTTGGGCAGGACCGACCCGTAGTCGGCGGAACCGGTCGACGGCGCGGTCGAACTGCGCTGCTGGTTGCCCGTGGAGGGGGTTGCCGGCGCGCTGACGTTCGTCGCGGGCTCCTCCTCGTCGCCGGGAACCAGCCAAAAATTCAGGCCCAACGCCGTCAGGATCGCGACACCGCCCAGAACGCCCACTATTGCCGGCTTGGAAACCATTAGGCTGCAGCCCTTTTCGTTTCGCTCACATTAAACCTACCAGACGCGTCGTACAATCGCGGTACAGGAGATTGACCTTCCCGGCCGGCGGTGCGAAAGACGGCCCCATGAGCAAGTCATATCCCCAATCCATTTGCGTCTTCTGCGGATCATCTTCCAGGGTTGACGAGGTTTACAAGGCCGCCGCCACCGAAATCGGCGACCTCATCGGCGCCCGCGGCGACATGCTGATCTACGGCGGCGGACGGGTCGGCCTGATGGGTCTTGCCGCGGACGCCACCCTGGCGGCGGGCGGCAAGGTCGTCGGCGTGATCCCGAGCTTCCTGCAGCACCTGGAGATCGGCCACGCCGGTCTCAACGAGCTGGTCGTCACCGACAGCATGCACGAGCGCAAGCGCATCATGTACGAACGCGCCGACGCCTTCGTGATTCTGCCGGGCGGGCTCGGCACCCTGGACGAGACCATGGAGGTCCTGACCTGGTCCCAGCTCAAGCTTTCCGACAAGCCGGTGATCATCGTCGACGTCAACGGCTTCTGGCAGCCGCTGCTCGCCCTGATCGAGCACACGATCGGCGCCGGGTTCACCCGCGAGGAGAACCGCGGGCTCTATAAAGTCGTTGACAGTCCCGCGGGCGTCTTCGACGTCATCGGGAACTGGCATGCTCCGGAGGGCGACCTGAAGGCCAAGTGGCTGTAAAGGTGGCCTTGAACCGCGGCAAGCCGGTGATATTGTGCGGCCGACCTCACCGAAGTACCGACCCGTCAAACATGTGCAGGAGCGCCCAATGGCGAAGATCAAAGTAGCCAAGCCGATCGTCGAACTCGACGGCGATGAGATGACCCGGATCATCTGGCAGATGATCAAGGACAAGCTGATCTTCCCCTATCTCGACATCGACCTGAAGTACTACGACCTCGGCGTCGAAGCCCGTGACAAGACGGACGACCAGATCACCGTCGACTCCGCCAACGCCATCAAGGAATACGGCGTCGGCGTGAAGTGCGCGACCATCACCCCGGATGAGGGACGGGTCGAGGAGTTCGGCCTGAAGCAGATGTGGCGGTCGCCGAACGGTACGATCCGCAACATCCTGGGCGGTACCGTGTTCCGCCAGCCGATCATCTGCAAGAACGTCCCGCGCCTGGTGCCGGGCTGGACCCAGCCGATCGTCATCGGCCGTCACGCCTTCGGCGACCAGTACCGCGCCACCGACTTCCTGGTCGACGGCCCCGGCAAGCTGACCATCACCTTCCAGCCGGAGAACGGCGAGCCGATCACCCGCGAGGTCTACGACTTCCCGGGCAGCGGTGTGGCCATGGCCATGTACAACCTGGACGAGTCGATCCGCGGCTTCGCCCGGGCCTGCTTCAACTACGGCCTCGACCTCGGCTGGCCGGTCTACCTGTCGACCAAGAACACGATCCTCAAGGCCTATGACGGCCGCTTCAAGGACCTGTTCGAGGAGGTCTTCAACGCCGAGTTCAAGTCCAAGTTCGAGGCCAAGGGCATCGTCTACGAGCACCGTCTGATCGACGACATGGTCGCCTCGGCGCTGAAGTGGTCGGGCAACTTCGTGTGGGCCTGCAAGAACTACGACGGCGATGTGCAGTCCGACACCGTGGCCCAGGGCTTCGGTTCGCTCGGCCTGATGACCTCGGTGCTGATGACACCGGACGGCAAGACCGTCGAGGCCGAGGCCGCCCACGGCACGGTGACCCGTCACTACCGCCAGCACCAGCAGGGCAAGGAGACCTCGACCAACCCGATCGCGTCGATCTTCGCCTGGACCCGGGGCCTGTCCTTCCGCGCCAAGTTCGACGACACGCCGGAAGTGGCCGAGTTCGCCCAGAAGCTGGAGAAGGTCTGCATCGACACCGTGGAAAGCGGCGCGATGACCAAGGATCTGGCCCTGCTGATCAGCCCCGATCAGCCGTGGTTGACCACGCAGCAGTTCCTCGCCAAGCTGGACGAGAATTTGCAGAAGGCCATGAGCTGAGGACACAGATGTCGCCACGTTCACTGGTTGCTGCCGCCGCGGTCTTCGCGGCGGCACTCGTTTCTCTGAGCGCGGCGGCTACCGCGGAATGCGTACCCGGTGAATTCAAGGACGGGTGGCTCCTCGAGCAGGAAACCAAGGGGGGCCACACCGTCGACCGCCACGTCGCCAAGAGCGATGCCTGGCTGATCGACCGGCTCAACCGCGAACCGAAGATTTCCGCCGCCAGTTCCTTTCCAGACCGCGTCACCGCCCGCCAGGTGATCGGCCTCGCCCTGTCGCCGGACAAGACCGACCTCGACGACTGGGCGACCAAGGCCAAGGGCGGCGACGTCGCCGAGATCCGCATGGCCTTCGAGCAGCCGATCGGCCGGCTCGTGCAGCGGGGAACGGCGGCGGCGGTTCCGGCGCACGGTCTGCGGCTGTTCGTGATGGCCGACGGTACCGGGCGGTGCCACCTCCTCACAGCCTACCCGACCACGCACCAGTGATACCCGGCGGTTTCCGCCGGTGATCGAGCCGATGACCGGGCTGGCGCCGCTGCTGATCGCCGCCGTCGCCGGGGGCGCCCTGCTGGGCGGCCTCGCCAGCGGGCTCGCCGGCTTCGCCTTCGCCGCCACGACGCTCGGCATCTACACCCATATCGTCCCGGCGCCGCTGATCTCGCCCCTGATCGTCGCCTGCTCCCTGGCCGTACAGCTTCAGATCATGCCCATGCTCTGGCGCCGCCTGGACTGGCGCGCCGCCGTCCCCTTCGTCATCGGCGGGGTGATCGGCGTGCCGCTGGGCGTGTGGCTGCTGAGCCGGATGTCGCCGGATACCTTCCGCCTGTTCGCCGGCGTGGTGCTGATCGTCTACGCCACCAGCGCCCTGGCCAGCCGGCGGATGCCCTCCGTCAGGGTTGAGAACCGGGCGGTCGACGGTCTGATCGGCTGGGCCGGCGGCGTGCTCGGCGGGTTCGCCGGGCTTTCCGGCGTGGTGCCGACGATCTGGTGTTCCCTGCGGCGCTGGCCGAAGGACCGCCAGCGCAGCGTGTTCCAGCTCTTCAACACGGCCATGCATATCGCCACCCTGACCGGCTATGCGGCGGCGGGGCGGCTGACGCTCGAGGTCGGGCAACTCTTTCTCGTGGCCCTGCCCGCGGCCTGGCTCGGCGGCTGGCTCGGCTTCCGGGTCTATCGCCGCATCGACGACCAGGCATTCGCCCGTATCCTGTTGATTCTGCTCGGATTTTCGGGTATCACCATGGTCGTGCCGCATCTCGTTCGATGACCGCGACAATGGCGTCGGGAAATGTTAATTGCTGCACTGCAATATTAAAGAGTGAGCGCCGTATTGTCGGCTGCCGAGTGATAAAATTCATTGAACCGGATTTCAGCGATGACGCTCCCGACTTCGTCGAGCGAACGGATTGGCCGCCTGTTCCGTTACTGGACCGCGCTTCGCAGCAGTGGCGGCGTGCCCGGGATCGCGGCGTTCGACCCGCTCCAGGTGGCGGATCTGATGCCCAATCTCTGGATGGCCGGCTGGAAGGAAGACGTCGGCGACTTCGTCTACCGGGTCGCCGGAGACGCCATCCTGACAACCAACGGTCGGCCGATGCATCGACGCAGCCTGCACGAGATCTATCCCGAATGCCTCGCCGCCAACCTGCGCGACCGGTTCACGCGAATCTGCGCCGAGCCCTGCGCCTATCACTCCACCGGAACCGTCTATATCCGCATCGGCCGGTATGGTGTGGGGGAACGGCTGATCCTCCCGTTCCTGGACCGTGATGGCAGCGGCCCCGTCGTCCTCGGCTGCACCGACTACCGGGTGATTTCGAGTGCGGACCGGAGCGGCACCGTCCCCGGGGAAGACGATGTGGAAATCCGGCGATTTCTCACGCTGGACGGAGACCCGATAGCCAGCGAAGTGGCGAAGGTCACCTCCGGTTCCTTCTGAAACCTTCCTGATATTATACGTTAATTCAATTATTTAAGAGTATTTCTTAAGAGAGCAATTCATATGTTTGACAGTTTAAGACTCTTTTAAGCACATTTTATCGACATATAATGAAAGTTTTTAATTTGTTGGGATCCGAGATCGGCAGCACCCTTGGTTCCGTGATCCGAGGCAAACCGCCCAGTGGATGAGGGAAGCGCGATGTCGTTCCCGTTGTGCCGAGACCGCCGTATCGCTCAGTTCTTCGATTATTGGACCGGCCTGAGGGTCTCCGGCGGTATTCCCGACAATGCTGCGTTCGATCCGACCGAGATCGGCCCCCTGCTGCCCAGCATCTGGAAGCTGCACTGGGAGGACGAGACCCGCGATTTCGTCTACCGGCTGGCCGGTGAGGAGATCCTGGCGATGTTCACCACGCCGACGCGCCACAGGACCCTCGGCGAGGTGCACGATCGCGCGCTGTCGGAGACCTTGCGGAACCGCTACCAGGCGGTCTGCCGAACGCCCGTGGCGTTCTATTCGCGGGGACGGATCTACCGCCATCTCGACCGGTACGGCACCGGAGAACGGCTGGTCCTGCCGTTGATGGACGCCAAGGGTCGACCGCGGATCGTCATCGGCTGCACGGTCTATGCGGCCTCGCGCTGGCCCAACCCGTCCGCCCGCCCGCCCGCGCCGGAGGCGGATCTGGACGTGTTCACCTCGCTGGACGGCGCGCCGCTGGAGCGGATCAGAGAAGCAGGTTGAGATAGCTGCCCGGCGGTGCGTCCGGGTCGATGTTGTCGTTGGCGATCAGCACCATCAGCCGCTGGATCTGACGCTCGATCTCCGCCTCGGTCGTCGCCGTCTTCAGACGATACGCCCGGGTCGGGGCGGCACGTTCGGCCGGTATCGGGGCAGCCGGGGCCGGCGGGGTGTTGACCCTCGCGGGGCCGAGCGCCCGGCCGCCCGTGCGGGCCGGGATGCGGGAGTCGTCGGGACCTGTCGGACGCATCGCCATGGAAATCCCTCCGCATCAGCCTCGGATCAGCCTTGGAGCAGGATAGCCGAGTTTCCGGCCGCCGTCAGTCCCCGCGGCCCTGATCGGCGCCCTTGCCCAGGATCGGCTCGAGTCGGTCCAGCCCCTTCTTCAAGGTCTCGGGGCTGGCGGCGAAGCACAGGCGCAGATACCCCTCGCCCGCCGGCCCGAAGGCGCTGCCCGGGGCCAGACCGACATTGGCCTCGTCGATGATCCGCTTGGCCATCTCCAGACTGTCGCTCATGCCCTCGACGGCGAAGAAGGCGTAGAACGCCGCCTTCGGCCGGGCGGCTCGCACCATCGGCCAGGCTTCCAGCCGGTCGAACACGATGTCGCGGCCGGCCTGGCACTGGGCCCGCAGGTCCCGGATGACCTGGTCGCCCTCGCGCAGGGCGGCGATCGCGCCGCGCTGCAGGAACTGCGGCACGCCCGACGTGGTGATCTGCACCAGCTTGGCGATCACCGGCGCCAGCTCCGCCGGATGGGTCAGCCAGCCAAGGCGCCATCCGGTCATCATCCAGGACTTGGAGAACGAGTTCACCACGATCAGCCGGTCGTCCGGGCGCGCCACCTGCAGAAAGGACGGGGCCACGTCGCGGTCGAAGACGAGCTGGTGATAGACCTCGTCGGCCACCACCCAGACCCCCTTCTCCCGGGCGAACTCCATCACCGCCTTCTGCTGATCCTGTTCCATCAACCAGCCGGTCGGGTTGCCCGGGGAATTGATGAAGATCGCCTTGGTCTTGTCGGTGACGGCGGCGAACAGGGCCTCCAGATCCAGCTCCCAGCCATCCTCCTCCAGGGTGATCGACACGTCCCGCACCGTGCCGCCATGCACGGTGACCGTGGAATAGATGTTGGGCCAGACCGGCCCGACGACCACGACCTCGTCGCCCTGCTCGATCAGCATGTCCATGACCAGATACAGGCCCGACATGCCGGCGGTGACAAGGCTGACCTGGCTGTCGCCGACGCCCACGCCGAAGGTGCGCGCGGTGTAGGCCACCAGTTCGTCGCGCAGCTCCTTGATGCCGCGCTGGTCGGTATAGAAGGTCTCGCCGCGCAGGAGCGCGTCGGAGGCCGCCTTTGCAATGAAATCCGGGGTCGACCGGTCGCCCTCGCCGAACCAGAACGGCACAAGGTCCTTCTTGCCCCAGCCATGCACGGACACCCGCACGATGTCGGTCTCGGCGAGTTCGGCGACATCGTGGCGCAGGTCGGCCAGAAGCGGACGGGACGTGGTTTCGGCGGTCATTCCGGGCTCCCTGATTGAACGCGCCCCCGATACCCCATCGAACCGACAGGCGATAGGGCTTTTTCCGGCGCGCGGGTTGGGCTAATCGAAGCGCATGGACAGCACCATCTACCTCATCCGGCACGGCGAGACCGTGTGGAACCGCACCGGCCGCCTGCAGGGCCATCTCGATGCCCCCCTGACCCATGCCGGCCTCGCCCAGGCCCATGCCATCGGCCGAGACCTGAAGCAGGTGCTGGACGGCGCCGCGCCGGCGATGACCGCCAGCCCGCTCGGCCGCACCCGCCAGACCGCCGCCATCATCGCCGAGCATCTGGATATCGATTTCGAGGCGATCACCCTCGACGAACGGCTCAAGGAGATCACCCTGGGCGACCATGACGGTTATGGCGGCTGGGACAAGATCGACCGGGACCACCCGGAACTGGCCGAACTGCGCCGGCGCGATCCCTGGAACTTCCAGCATCCCAACGGTGAGTCCACCCAGATGGTGCAGGACCGGCTGCGCCCGGTGCTGGAGCATCTGAAGGCGACGCCCGGCATTCATGTGGTGATCGCCCACGGGGTGGTGAACAAGGTGTTCCGCGGGCTGTATCTCGGCCTGTCGAAGGAGGAGACCTTCGCGCTGGACCGCCCGCAGAACGCCTATTTCCGTCTCACCGGCGGCACCGAGGCGCGGCTGGACGTGGATGTGGAGGCGACGGTTTCCGCGGGGATCTGAACCACCTCAGGAACACTCCCCGGATTTAGTCCGGGGCCCACGCTGGCCCCCTCCCAAACCTCACCCGATCAGGCACGCTGACGGGTGGACCCCGGACTAAATCCGGGGAATGAGAAAGGGGTTGGGATGAAAAAGCCGTCTCCCCGGCCCCGCGCCGGGGCCCAGGAATGGGGTTGCCGGAGTGCCTGAGGGTCAAGTCAGGCACCCCAACAGCAGTTGCTCTCGCTCCCGGCTCAGGGCCGGGACAGGATTCGCCGCGGAGCGGCTAACCCTGCTTCTCGCAGTGATCCCGCACCAGCCGGTCGAGCGCGCGCACGCCGAAACCGGACGCGCCCTTGGGCGTGGTCGGCCGGTCCTTGCGGGACCAGGTGACGCCGGCGATGTCCATGTGGATCCACGGCACCTTGTTCACGAAGCGCTCGAGGAAACAGGCCGCCGTGATCGCCCCGGCCCAGCGCGCGCCGGCGTTCTTCATGTCGGCGACGTCGCTGTCCATCATCTTGTTGTAGGCGTCGCCCAGCGGCATCCGCCACACCGCCTCGCCGACCGCGTCGGCGGCGGCCTGAAGCTCGCCCGCCAGCGTGTCGTCGTTGGCGAAATAGCCGCAGGTCTCCTCGCCGAGCGCCACCATCATGGCGCCGGTCAGGGTGGCGAGGTCGATCATGAACTCGGGCTTGTACTTGTCCTGGGTGTACCAGAGCGCGTCGGCCAGAACGAGCCGGCCCTCGGCATCGGTGTTGATGATCTCGATGGTCTGGCCGGACATGGATTTGACGATGTCGGACGGCCGCTGGGCGTTGCCGTCGGGCATGTTCTCCACCAGGCCGATGACGCCGATGACGTTGGCCTTGGCCTTGCGCTTGGCCAGCCCGCACATCAGGCCGGAGACCACGCCGGCGCCGCCCATGTCGAACTTCATGTCCTCCATGCCGCCGGCCGGCTTCAGCGAGATGCCGCCGGTGTCGAAGCATACGCCCTTGCCGATGAAGGCGACCGGTTTCTGGTTCTTCGGCCCGCCTTCCCAGCGCATCACGACCATGCGCGATTCGCGCTCGCTGCCCTGGCCGACGCCGAGCAGCGCGCCCATGCCGAGCTTGGCCATCTGCTTCTCGTCCAGGATTTCGATCTTCAGCCCGAGATCCTTCATCGCGGCGACCCGGTTGGCGAATTCGACCGGGAACAGAACGTTCGGCGGCTCGGACACCAGATCGCGGGTGAAGGCCACGCCCTCGGCCACCGCGGCCTCGACGTCATAGACCTTCTTCGCTTCCGTATGGCCGTCGACCGACACCGTGACCTTCGCCAGGGTCGGCTTGTCGTCCTTGGTCAGCTTGGTCTTGTAGATGTCGAAGCTGTAGGACCGCAGGGTGACGCCCAGGGCCAGATGGGCGGCGACCTCGGCACGCTTGTCCTCCGACGCCTCGATCATCACCGTGGCTTCCTTCTCGCCGCTGTTGGCGAGGGCCGCGTAGATGGTGCCGCCGGCGGTCTCGGCGAATTTTGCGTCGATCTTCTCCGGATCGCCGACGCCGAGCAGTAGCACCCGTCCGGCGGGCGTGAAGACGGTCAGCGTCTGGTTCGCCTTGCCGGAAAACCGGGAGCCGGCGATCGCTGTTCCGATCAGCCCTTTTGTCTCGCGATCGATCTCTCGGGCGGTGGGCGACAGTTTGCCGCCCTCCATGACGGCGCAGACCACCGCACCCTTTTTCGGGCGGCCGGGCTTGGTGAAGGCGATCTTCATCGAATGCTCCCATGGTTGCGGGCAGGCTGACTTTGGGGTAGCCGTCTGGCTTGTGCGGTGTCAACGCCGCTCCTTGCGGCTATCATGCGCCGCCACAACGAATTTGGCGATACAGGCGAGACTGGCGATCCGGCGCGCGAATGCGGTTGAACCTCTACCTGGTACGACAGATCGTCACCGCGATGGTGTTCATCGTAGTGTCGCTGACCTGTGTGATCTGGCTGTCCCAATCGCTGAGGTTCGTCGATCTGATCGTCAACCGGGGCCTGCCGATCCACACCTTCGTCTATCTCACCGTCATGCTGATGCCGACCTGGCTGTCGATCGTGCTGCCGATCGCCAGCTTCGCCAGCGTGCTGTTCGTCTACAACAAGATGACGGCCGACCGGGAGATGGTAGTGATGGCGGCGGCCGGGCTCAGCCCGCTGCGGCTGGCGCAGCCCGCCCTGATCGTCGCCGTCGGCACCACCGCGCTCTGCTTCCTGATGACCGCCTATCTGATGCCGATGAGCTATCGCGGCTTCAAGGAGCTGCAGTGGCAGATCCGGCATAACTTCGAGAACCTGATCCTGCGCGAGGGCGAGTTCCGCACCCTGGGCGACGATCTGACGGTCTATGTCCGCACCCGCGAGGACGAGGGCACCCTGCTCGGCATCGTCGTGCACGATCAGCGCAACAAGGCGAAGCCGGTCACCCTGGTGGCCGAGCGCGGCGCCCTGGTCAGCACGCCGAAGGGGCCGCGGGTGGTCATGGCCAACGGCAGCCGGCAGGAGCGCGACGTCGAGACCGGGCGCGTGAACATCCTCTATTTCGACCGCTATACGATCGATCTCGGCGGCGCCGACGAGCAGGAACAGCGCAACTACCGCGATGCCAACGAGCTGTTCATCCACGAACTCCTCAATCCGTCGGAGGCGGTGACCACCGGCGGCAATGTCAGCGAGCTGATCGCCGAGGGGCACCAGCGGCTGACCAGCCCGCTGCTGGCCCTGACCCTCACCGCGATCGGACTGGCGGTCCTGCTCTCGGGCGAGTTCTCCAGACGCGGACAGGCGATGCGGATCATCGTGGCGGTGCTGCTCGCCGGCGTGGCCGAGGCGGCCGGGCTCGGCACCAAATATCTGGCGGCCAAGTCGCCGCCGATGATCGCCGCCATGTGGCTGGCGGTCCTGCTGCCGATCATCATCTCGCTTCTGGTGCTGTCGCGCACGCGGTTGCGCAACCGCGCCGCAGCGTCCTCCGCCCCGTCCTCCGCCGCGGCCGGCTGACGCCATGCGGTTTTCCTGGACCCTCTCGGGCTATATCGGCCGCCAGTTCGCCGTCTGGGTGCTGGGGTCCTTCGCGGCGATCATGGCGATCGTGTTCCTGCTCGACTTCATCGAGCTGCTGCGCCGCGGGGCCGGCAAAGAAAACGCGTATTTCCTCATTCTGCTGCAAATGGCGCTGCTGAAGCTGCCCAACATGGCGCGGCAGATCCTGCCGTTCGCCGTGCTGTTCGGCTCGATGCTCGCGTTCTCCCGGCTCACCCGGACCAACGAGCTGGTGGTCGCCCGCGCGGCGGGCGTGTCGGTCTGGCAGTTCATGATGCCGGCGATCATGGTCGCCCTGACCCTCGGCGCGATCAAGGTGGCCGTCCTCAATCCGATCTCCTCGGTGATGATCGAGCGGTTCCATGCGCTGGAGGATTCCGTCCTGCGCAACCGGGCCGACAGTTTCCTGTCCGTGGGAGCCGGCGGACTGTGGCTGCGCGAGCGGAGCGACGACCGTCAGGTCGTGCTGAACGCCCGCAGCGCCCATGAGCAGGAAGCCCGCCTGGGCGACGTCATGGTGCTGATCTTCGACGGCGAGGATCGGTTCCAGCGCCGGATCGACGCCCGCGAGGCGATCCTGGCCGACGGCAGTTGGACGCTGCACGACGTGGTCGTCACCACCGCCCAGAACCGGCCGGAACGGCTCGACGAGATATCCCTGCCGACCAACCTGACCGTCGACAACATCCAGGACAGCTTCGCCTCGCCCGAGACCATGTCGTTCTGGGAGTTGCCCGGCTTCATCGAGGTGCTGGAGAACGCGGGCTTCTCCGCCATCAAGCACCGGCTCTACTGGCATGCGGAGCTCGCCTCGCCCCTGCTGATGACGGCGATGGTGCTGATCGCGGCCACCTTCTCCCTGCGCCTGACCCGGCGCGGTAACGCCTTGTCCTGGGCCTCCAGCGGGCTGTTCTTCGGATTCCTGCTGTATTTCCTGTCCGACATCGTCTTCGCGCTTGGCCTTTCCGCCAGGATTCCGGAAGTTCTGGCGGCATGGACGCCGGCTACCGTTACAATGCTGCTCGGCATGACCAGCCTTTTGCACCTCGAGGACGGATGACCCGCACACAGCTCCTTGCCGCCATCCTGGTTCTCGTATCGGCCCTCGCCTCGACCGCCCGGGTCGCGGCACAGGACGTGAACGTGGAGGAGACCCCGGTCCTCCTGGTGGCGGACGAGGTGGTCTACGACGAATCTCTCGGCATCGTGACCGCGCGCGGCAATGTGGAGCTCAGCCAGGGTCCCCGGGTCCTGCTCGCCGACATCGTGAGCTACAACCGCAAGGCCGATACGGTCATCGCCTCGGGCAACGTGTCGCTGATGGAGCCCTCCGGCGAGGTGCTGTTCAGCGACTATGTCGAGCTGAACGACAAGCTGAAGACCGGAACGATCAACAATTTCCGCGGCCTGCTGGTCGACGGCTCCCGCCTCGCCGCGGTCCAGGGCCGGCGCACGGGCGGTCAGCGCAAGGAACTGGACAAGGCGGTGTTCTCGCCCTGCGACCTCTGCAAGGAGGATCCGACCAAGGCGCCGCTTTGGCAGATCAAGGCGGTCAAGGTGATCCATGACGAGGTCGCCAAGGACATCATCTACGAGGACGCGACCCTGGAATTCTACGGCTTCCCGGTCGCCTACACCCCGTTTCTGCGCCACCCGGACCCCACCGTCGACCGCCGCTCGGGGCTGCTGGCGCCGACCATGGGGATCTCCGAGGAACTCGGGGTGATCTACGGCCAGCCGTACTACTACGTGATCGACGAGACCAGCGACCTGGTGGTCGAGCCCCGGATGCACTCCACGGCGGGCGGCATCCTGCTGACCGATTACCGCAAGCGGTTCTCGCGCGGCGAGCTCGACATGAAAACCTCCCTCGCCTACGTCGAACAGAGCACCGACGAGCGCGAGTCCGACGAGTTCGATTTCGAGGGCCACGCCGACTGGGAGGGCAAGTTCAGCCTGAACCCGACCTGGCGGGCCGGCTTCGATTTCGAGCAGGCCAGCCAGCGCACCTATCTGCGGCGCTATAACATCGGCGGTCCGGACGTGCTGACCAGCCGGCTGTACGCCGAAGGCTTCCGGGGGCGCAACTACACTTCCGTGGCGGCCTACAAGTTCCAGGACCTGCGCGGCAGCAGCGATCCGGACGACACGCCGATCGTCCTGCCGCTGGCCGAATACAGCCACATCGGCCAGCCCGGCCGTTTCGGCGGGCGCACCAGCCTGGATGCCAGCCTGCTGGCGCTGACCCGCGACAGCGGCGGCGACACCCGCCGGGCCTCGGCGGTGACCGGCTGGGAGCTGCCCTTCACGTCCGATGCCGGCGAGATCTACACCCTGAACGCCCGCCTGCAGACGGATGCCTACTACGCGACCGACGCCAGCGCGCTGTCGAACGGCGATACCGAGACCACCGGTCGGGCGTTTCCCCAGCTCGGTCTCAAGTGGCAGTACCCGCTGGGCCGGCGCAGCGGCACCACCACCCAGGTCATCGAGCCGATCGCCGGCTTGGTGCTCGGTCCGCGGGGCGGCAATCCGGACGAGATCCCGAACGAGGACAGCCGCTCGTTCGAGTTCGACGAAACCAACCTGTTCCGCCTGAACCGCTATGAGGGCGTCGATCGGGTGACCAGCGGCAGCCACGTGAACTACGGCCTGCGCGCCGGAGTCTACGGCGATGGCGGCGGATCGACCGAGATCCTGGTCGGCCAGAGCTACCGGTTCTACGGCGACGGATCGTTCGAGGAAGGCTCGGGGCTGGAGGAGGATCTCTCCGACGTGGTCGGCGCCCTGTCGGTGCGGCCGACCGGCGGGCCGCTGACCTTCACCTACCGCTTCCGGCTCGATCCCGAGGACGCGACGCTGAACCGCAACGAGGTCGGCTTCAACTTCTCGCAGCCGCGGTTCTATTTCGGCGGCAACTACGTCACCCTGGCCGACAACGCCAGCAGCGACCTGACCGGGGACCGGGAGCAGCTCGACCTGTATGGCGGCGTCACCCTGACCGATCACTGGCGGATCGCCGGCAACCTGACCCACGACCTTTCCCAGGGGCGCAGCCGGTTGCTGCGCGGCCGGTTCGGCTTTACCTATGTCGATGAATGCACGCTGTTCGGGATCGACTTCGAGCGCTCGAACATCAGCGACGAGGATATCGAGCCCGATGACCGGGTCATGTTCCGGCTCATCCTGACCCACCTGGGCGGTCTGGAGAGCAAATAACGCGAAAGGTGTCCCCAACGCGTTGGTGGACATCCGACAACACTGATATTGTTCGCCGCCATTCCGCCCGCACGAGTATGCTGATCCGATGCCTCGACGCCTTGCCCCGCTGTTCCTTGCCGCCCTGGTCTCCGTAAGCGCAGGTGCCATGACCGTGGCGTCGCCGCCGGTGGCGCACGCGCAGCAGATGCAGCGGATCGCCGCCGTGGTGAACGACGAGATCATCTCGGTCCGCGACCTGCGCGACCGCATCGAGATGGTGATCATCACCTCGCAGCTGCCGCGCAACTCGGAGACCGCGCAGCGGCTCGCGCCTCAAGTCCTGCGCAACCTGATCGACGAACAGCTGCAGATGCAGGAGGCCGACCGCCTCAGCGTGAGCATCAGCGAGAGCGAGATGGACCGGGCCCGCAGCGATCTGGAAGCGCGCAACGGACTGCGCCCCGGGCAGTTCAACGATTTCATCACCCAGCTCGGCGTCGATCCGGGCACGGTCGAACGCCAGCTCCGCGCCAACCTGCTCTGGTCCAAACTGGTTCAGCGCCGCTTCGCCAGCCAGGTCGAGATCAGCGCCGAGGAGGTCGACGAGACCCGCGCCCGTCTCGCCGCCGATGTGGGCAAGGAGCAGAAGCGGGTATCGGAGATCCTGCTGACCATTGAGGATCCCACGAAGGAGAACGAGGTCGTGCAGCTCGCGAACCGTCTGGTGGAGCAGATCCGCGGCGGCGCCTCCTTCGGGTCCGTGGCACGGCAGTTCTCCCAGGCGGCGAACGCCAATGTGGGCGGCGATATCGGCTGGGTGCTGTCCGACCAGCTCGCCCCGGAGCTTGCCGAGGTGGTCGAGACACTGTCCGTCGGCGACGTCTCCGACCCGATCAGCACCATCGTCGGCTATCACATCCTGCAGGTTTCCGACACGCGGGTGCTGGCCAAGCCCGACCCGGGTCAGGCGGCGATCCGATTGAGCCAGGTGTTCCTGCCGGTCCGCCCCAGCGACGACGCCGAGCAGCGCCGGACCCAGACGGAGGCCGTGCGGGCCGTCACCGCCCAGGCGACGAGCTGCGACCAGCTGGCGACGCTGGCCAAGGAGGCCGGCTCCCCGGTGGCCCCGGATCTCGGGACGTCGCGCGTGGCCGAGCTGCCCGCGAACCTGCGCACGCAAGTGGCCGATCTTCAGGTCGGCGAGACGTCGGCGCCGATCGACCTGCCGAACGGCGTCATGGCCGTCATGGTCTGCGAGCGCACCGCCCCCGAAAGCAACCTGCCGGATCCGGCGCAGATCCGCCGGCAGCTCGAGAACCAGCGCTTCGAGGTGCTCGCCCAGCGCTATCTGCGCGACCTGCGCCAGGCCGCCTTCATCGAAACCCGTGTCTGACGCCCCTCTCGCCGTCACCCCCGGGGAGCCCGCCGGCGTCGGCGTCGATCTTGCGCTCGGCCTGTGGGCGGTCCGTACGGCGGAGACGCCGGCCTTCTTCCTGATCGACGACCCGGAGCGCGTGGCGGCCCGGGCGCGGCTGCTCGGCATCGCCGCCGCGCTGACGCCGATCGACGATCCGCGCGAAGCGGTCACGGCGTTTCCGAACGCCCTGCCGGTCCTGCGCCATGCCTTCCCCGCACAGAGCGTTCCCGGCCGGCCCGACCCGGCGAACGGGCCGGCCACGGTCGACGCCATCACCCGCGCGGTCGCCCTGGTGCGGGCCGGGGATGCGGCGGCCGTGGTCACCAATCCGATTCAGAAGGAAACCCTCTATCAGGCCGGGTTCGCCCATCCGGGCCACACCGAATACCTCGCGGCCCTCTCCGGCCCGGATGTGGTTCCGGTGATGCTGCTGGCGTCGCCCGAGCTGAAGGTGGTGCCGGTCACCATCCATATTCCCCTCGCCGAGGTGCCGCGTCAGCTCACCACCGGGAAGATCGTCACGACCGCCAGGATCACCGCCGTTGCCCTGCAGCGCGATTTCGGCATCGCGCAGCCGCGTCTGGCGCTTGCCGGCCTCAACCCCCATGCCGGCGAAGGCGGGGCCCTGGGCCGCGAGGACGGTGACATCATCGCCCCCGCCGTGGCCGCCCTGCGCGCCGAAGGAATCGACGCCCGCGGTCCCCTGCCCGCGGACACGCTGTTCCACGAGGAGGCGCGTGCGACCTACGACGTGGTCCTGGGCATGTATCACGACCAGGTCCTGGTCCCGATCAAGACCCTGGATTTCTGGGGCGGGGTCAATGTCACTCTGGGCCTGCCGTTCGTGCGCACCTCCCCCGACCACGGCACGGCCCTGACCCTTGCCGGCACCGGCAAGGCGCGGATCGACAGCCTGCGAGCCGCCGTCGAGTTGGCCCGCGCCATGTCGCGCCGCCGCGCCACCGCGCAATGACCCAGCCCTCCGACGACGACGCCCAGGTTGCCGCGCAGGTGGCTGCTCAGGTCGCTGCCCTGCCGCCCCTGCGCGAGGCGATCGCCGCCGCCGGCATGTCCGCCCGGAAGTCGCTGGGCCAGAACTTCCTGCTCGACCTCAACCTCACCCGTCGGATCGCCCGGTCGGCCGGGGATCTGTCCATCGGCACCACGATCGAGGTCGGGCCCGGACCCGGCGGCCTGACACGCGGCCTGCTGCTGGAGGGAGCCGGCCATGTGGTGGCGATCGAGCGCGACGCCCGCGCCGCCGAGGTCCTCGCGCCGCTGATCGAGGCCTCCGCCGGCAGGCTGACCCTGATCGAGGACGATGCCCTGAAGGTCGATCTCGCCGCACTCGGCCCGGCGCCGAGGCGGATCGTCGCCAACCTCCCCTACAATGTCGGCACCCGCCTGCTGCTGATCTGGCTGCGCACGCCCCAGGCCTTCGAGTCCCTCACGCTGATGTTCCAGCGCGAGGTTGCCGACCGGCTGACCGCCGCCCCGGGAAGCGAGGCCTATGGCCGGCTCACCGTGCTGGTCACCTGGCTGTGCGAGGCCCGCAAGGCCATGGACGTGCCGCCCACCGCCTTCACTCCAGCGCCGAAGATCTGGTCCAGCGTCGTGCGCCTGGTGCCGCGGGCCGCGCCGCTTGCGCCCGCCGACCGCACCGCCCTGGAGACGATCACCGAGGCCGCCTTCTCCCAGCGCCGCAAGATGCTGCGGCAGAGCCTGAAGCGGCTCGGCGGCGATGCGCTGATCAGGGCGGCCGATCTCGACCCGACCCTGCGTCCGGAACGGCTGACGGTCGAGGAATTCTGCCGCCTGGCCAACGCCTATACCGCACTCACCCCACCGGATGGAAACGCCTGATGCAGTCCGACACGATCCTGGCCGAGACCCGCCACTACGACAACGACGTGACGATCCGTCCGGCCGGAGAGGACGACCTGCGCGCCATCATCGCGTTGCTGATCGACGATCCCCTAGGCAAGACCCGCGAACGCCTGGAGGATCCGTTGCCCCGGAGCTATGTCGACGCCCACCGGGCCATGACCGCCCAGGGCGGCAACGTCTATCTCGTCGCCGAACGGGCCGGAACGGTGATCGGCTGCCTTCAGGTCACGTTCATCGCCGGGATCAGCCGAGAAGGCATGACACGCGCCAATATCGAAGGGGTCCGCGTCGCCTCCTCCGCCCGGGGCCTTGGGCTCGGCAAGACGATGATGCGCGACGCCATCGACCGGTCGCGGGAGGCGGGGTGCGGCCTGGTTCAGCTCACCACCGACGCCCGCCGAACCGATGCGCAGAAGTTTTATTCGGCGCTCGGCTTCCACGCCTCTCACGTCGGCATGAAGCTCGATCTCAAGTGATGGATTCAGTCGAAAACCGCCAGCTACATGCTTAACGATTGATTAAATTACCACTTTAAAACATCCGGGCATTCGGGTTTTTCCTTTCTTAGCCGCAGACTCTAAGCGTTATTTTCAGTAACGCTCACTGATCGCTCCATAATGAAATATTAACAGATAAACACTTAATACTCTTTGTCTGGAACACGACAGCCTTTCCTTAAATGGGCCAGTCTTCAGCATACAAGGAGTATTATCGGTGAACTTGTTTAAAAATGTGCGCATCTCAATGCTGCTGATGTGCCTCTACGGAGCGCTCCTGCTTATCGTGGCGGCGTTCGGGGTGCGCACGATGACTGTGGCCGTTGTCGACGCGCACAGGTCCGGCAAGGTCGTACAGTCGGCAGAGGCGCTCAAGGAGACGTTCGTCGCCCTGCAGAATACCCGGCGCGAGCGTGGTCCGGTCGTCAACATGCTCAAGGCCACCGACGCCGCGAGCGCCGACTTCCTCAAATCCGTGAACGATGTCCGCACCGCGTCGCTGCCCGCCACGAAGACCCTGATCGATCTCTGCGCCGAGATTACCTGTGCCCAGGCGGTGACCGACCAGACGTTGGCAAGCGACCTGGCAAAGATCGAGACGCTGCGCCAGAAGGTCGACGCCGCCCTGAAGCAGCCGCTCTCGGCGCGCCCGCAGGGCCTGGCCGATGAATGGCGCAAGGCGTCCACCAGCATCATCAACCAGTTCGAGACGATCTCGAGCGAGCTGGGCGCGCAGATGCGGATGGTCGATCCGGTCATCGCCGAGCTGGTGTCCATCAAGGACGCCGCCTATCTGACCCGCGACGCGGTCGGTCTGGAGGCGACGGCGATCCAGGCCGCGATCGGCGAGGGCGCGTTCACCGACGCCTCGCGGGCGAAGATCAATCAGCTCCGCGGCAAGGGTCAGGCCGGTTGGCAGCAGCTCAGCGAGCTGATGGCCCGCCCCGGCATGCAGCCGGCGCTGAAGACCGACATGGCCAAGGCGACCGACAGCGTCACCAAGGAGTTCCCGCAGAAGCGCGAGGCGGTCGAGACCGCCATCACCGAGGGCAAGGCCGACACGGTCGACCGGGACGCCTGGGAGGCGCTCAACGGCCGCGTGCTGAACGACCTTGTGGCGATCTGCATGACCGCCCTGGACCTCACCATCTCATATGCGGGCGACGAGGCCGCGGCGAACTGGATGGTGGTCTATTTGGTCGGCGCCCTGCTGGTCGGCCTGGTCATCCTCGGCATCGTCAGCCTGCAGGTGATCCGTCGCCGCGTGACCGGCCCGATCCAGAACATGACCCGGACCATGCGGGACATTTCCGGTGGCGATCTGGATGCCGACGTCCCCTATCTCGACCGCAAGGACGAGATCGGCGGCATGGCCGGGACCCTGGAGACCTTCAAACTGGCCCTGCTGCGCCAGCGCGAGAGCGACGAGGCGGCCAAGGCGGAAGCCGAGGCCAAGCTGAAGCGCGCCCAGGCCATGCAGGAGATCATCGCCGGCTTCCAGAAGGTGGTCGCGGATCTGATCCAGCGCCTGTCGTCCTCCGCCACCGAGATGCAGGCATCGGCGCAATCGATGACCGAGACCGCCGAGCGCACCGAATCCCAGTCCTCGACCGTCGTGCGGGCATCGTCGATGGCGTCGAGCAACGTGGAAAGCGCCGCCGCCGCCGCGGAGGAGCTGACCAGCTCGATCGCGGAGATCGGTCGCGAACTCGAGCAGGCGACCCAGATCGCCGGCCGGGCCGTGGATGCGGCCTCGAAGACCAACGAGACGGTTCAGGGGCTCGAGGTGTCCAGTCAGGCGATCGGCGACGTCGTCCGCCTCATTCAGGACATCGCCGAGCAGACCAACCTGCTGGCCCTGAACGCCACGATCGAGGCAGCCCGTGCCGGCGAGGCCGGCCGGGGCTTCGCGGTCGTGGCGTCCGAGGTGAAGGCTCTGGCGACCCAGACCGCCAGC
The DNA here is from genome assembly GCF_000423805.1 of Thalassobaculum salexigens DSM 19539. Taxonomy (NCBI): domain Bacteria; kingdom Pseudomonadati; phylum Pseudomonadota; class Alphaproteobacteria; order Rhodospirillales; family Thalassobaculaceae; genus Thalassobaculum; species Thalassobaculum salexigens. Next base: position 89,931 of record NZ_AUIR01000013.1, on the reverse strand, counting down.
GCCACCCAGGAGATCAGCGGCCGCATCGAGGAGATGCAGACCGCGACCCGGAGCTCCGTCACCTCGATCCAGGAGATCGTGAAGGTCATCGGCGAGATCAACCAGATCGCCACCGTGATCGCCGCGGCCGTGGAAGAGCAGACGGCCGCCACCCAGGAGATCGCCCGCAACGTCACCGAGGCGTCCCGCGGGACCACCGAGGTGTCGAGCAATATCTCCGGTGTCTCGGATGCCGCCCGCCATACCGGCGAAGCCGCCTCCCAGGTGCTGTCGGCCGCCGGCGATCTGAACAAGCAGTCGTCGACCCTGGAGACCGAGGTCGGCCAGTTCATCCGCTCGGTGCAGGCTCTCTAAAAACTCCGGGCCGGATCACGAACGACAACAGCCCCGGACCGCAATCCGGGGCTGTTCGCCTTTTCGCTACCTGTTCAGGGGCGGATCAGGCGATCCACTCCGAGACCGGGGCCGCCGCCTCGTGCAGCGGCTGGGAGATGACGTCGACCAGGGTCGGGCCGTCATGCTCCAGCGCCTGCTTCATCACCGAGGCGAAGTCGGCCGGATCCTCCACGGTCCAGGACTTCACGCCGAACGCGCTGGCCACGGCCGCGTGGTCGGTGCGGTTGAAGTCGACATTGTAGTACCGCTGGCCGAAGCCGGACTCCTGGCCGGCCTTGATCCAGCCATAGACCGCGTTGGAGAACACCACCGACTTGATCGGCAGCTTGTTGCGCACGATCGTCTCGTACTCGCCGCAGCAGAAGCCGAAGGAGCCGTCGCCCATGACCGCCAGGACCTGGGAGTTCGGCCGGCCGACCTGCGCCCCCATGGCGGCGGCCAGGGCGTAGCCGAGCGCGCCGTGGGCCCGGTTGGTGATGAAGTGCCGACCCGGAATGCGCCAGCGGTAATGGGCGGAGAAATACGGGCATGGCGTGCCCGGATCGGCGACGATCACCGCGTCGTCGTCCAGGATGTCCATCAGCCCCTGGATCACCACTTCCGGCTTGATCGGCCGGTCCCGGCTCGCCGCCAGCGGGCCATAGGCGTCCAGCTTGCCCTGCCAGGCGGCGGCGGCGCGCTCGGCCCCGTTCTGCTGGGCGAGGCCCGACAGGCCCTCCAGCTCTGCCACCAGCGCGTCCAGCGCCAGACGGGCATCGGCGCAGATCGCCACGGCGGTGGAGTAGTTGGCGCCGATCACCATCGGGTCGCTGTCGATATGGATGATGGTCTTGTCGGTCGACGGCCAGCGCCAGCGCTCCGTCGTCACCGAGCCGGCCCGGCAGCCGATGAACAGCACCACATCGGCCGCCTCCACCACATCGCGGGTCGACTGCACGCCGCCATTGGTGCCGACCACGCCGACGGCGCGGGGATCGGTCTCGGCGATGGCGCCCTGCCCCGACACGGTGGTGGCGATCGGCAGGTCGAGCAGGTCCGCCAGCCGGGCCAGCGGCGCCTCGGCCCCGGCGATCACCGGGCCGCCGCCGCAGATGGCGACGGCGGACTTGGCCTTGGCCAGGATCGCTGCGGCCTCGCGGATCGCGTCCGGATCGGCGCCGGCGCGCTCGGCCGGATAGGTCTGGTGGCGCGGATCGGCCCAGAGCTCGCCCGCGTCCACGTAACCCTTCTGGGTGTCGAAGGGCAGCGCCAGATGGACGGCACCCGGCCGGCCGGTGGTCATCGCCCGGAAGGCGGTGCGCATCATCGCCGGCAGGCGGCTGGAATCGTCCAGGCTGGTGTTCCACTTGGTCAGCGGCCGCATCATCGACACCTGATCCAGCTCGGTCAGCGGATAGCGGCCGCGCGCGGTGGTCGACACGTCGGTGGTGATGGCGAGGATCGGCACGGAGCTCTCGTTCGCCTCCACCAGGCCCGGCAGGATGTAGGTGGCACCGCCGCCGGACGGGCCCTCGCAGACGCCGGGCTTGCCGGTGACGCGGGCATAGCCGTCGGCCATGTAGGCGGCGTGGCGCTCGTCGCGGGTCAGGATGTGGTGGATGTTGTGGTCGAGCCGGGCCAGGGCGTCGTAGAACGGCAGCGTCGTGTCGCCGCACAGCCCGAACATATGGGTTACGCCATGGGCTTCCAGCATGCGCACCATGGCCTCCGCACCGGTCGGCCGATTGTCGCCGTCACTCGCCATTCTCAGATCCTTCCGTTGATGAAGGCGCGACAATAGCCGAGGGTCCGGCAGAAGGACCAGACATGCATGGCGCCGGATGCGCCGCCTCGGGCACGGCTGCGTTTCCCGGACGGGGCGACTGGAAGCGAGATGATCGGTGCTGTGCTCCCCGTCTCTCCCCCTCCCACGCACTCCCCGGCCCTGTGCCGGGGCATGCGATCGGGCCCGAACCGAACCTCTCCCGCTTCGCATCGACGGACGGGTTCGCCCCGGCCAAAGGCCGGGGAGTGCTCGTACTGAAAGAACGATCCGAGGGGCGTCAACCCTCGGCGTCGGGGTGTTTGACCCCTGTGGCCCAGGCGAAGCCGACGACCAGCCCCTTCATATAGGGCAGCGCGAGCACGCAGCAGGCGAGCGTCAGCGGCAACCAGATCGACGCCATCACCCAGATCGGCGGCGCCATGTCGCGCGACATCATGACGATGAACGGCATCAGCAGGTGTCCGACCAGGAATATCGCCAGATAGGGCGGGGCGTCGTCACAGGGATAGACGGTGTTGTCCGCCCCGCAGAACTCGCAATGGTCCGAGACCTTGAGGAACTTGCGGAACAGCCGCCCCTCGCCGCATTCCGGGCATTTCAGGCGCAGCCCCCTGCGTATCCCCAAACCGATCGGCCGTTCACTCATCGCGTCCTCCGCTATCCGGATGCCCGGAAGGAACCGCAAAGTGCCGGGCCGCGCAATGCGGCCGACTGACGCCGGGTGTCCGCATCCCGTCGCCCGGTCCGTTGAACTCGGTAAATCCGCGACGGAAGACGACGGGTGCCGCGTTCAACGTGCAGGCCGGTCGAACGCTGCCGCCGCAGACCGCAACGCTTAGCGGACTCCGGGGCTCGCGCGTCATCGAGTTCCGGTCCGTCGGGACCGTCCCCCCAGTCCCGACCGCACGGCCCCGGATCCCCTCCCCCCTTGGATCCGGGGCCACTGCGCGGGCCGGCGTCAGGCGCTGCGGTACAGCTTGGTGAGCACGAACTCCACATGGCCCAGGGCCTCGGCTGCCGTGTGCCGTCCGTTGGCAGTGCGCACGATCATCTCGATCAGGCTGTCGCCCGCCTCGTCGATGGTCTGGGAGCCCTTCAGAACACCCGACACATCCACGTCCACGTGCTCGCTCATGGTCCGAACCGTGCGCGGGTTACCGGTGATCTTGATGACCGGGACGATCGGGTTGCCGATGACGTTGCCCTGGCCCGTCGGGAAGGTGTGGATCACGTAGCCGGCCGCCGCCATCAGGGTGACGCATTCGGCCGCCGCCGAAGAGGTGTCCATGAAATACAGCCCGTTGCCCTTGGCCGGCGCCTCCGCCGGCTCCAGCGCGTCGATATATGTCGAGGTGCGGCCGATCTTCTCCAGGTTGCCGAGCGCCTTCTCCTCGATCGTCGTCAGTCCGCCCAGAATGTTGCCCTTGGTCGGCTGGCTGTCGGACAGGTCGGAGGTCTTGTGCGGCTCGATCACCTCGTCCTGGTAGGCCTGGAACATCTTCATGAACTTGTCGCGCGCCTCGTTGTTGGCCGCCCGGTCGGCGCAGATATGCTCGCCGCCGGTGATCTCCGAGGTCTCGCCGAAACAGCCGTAGAGCCCGTGCGGCAGCAGCTTGTCGTACATGTTGCCGACGGTCGGGCAGCTCGACAGGCCGGTCGTCGTGTCGCTCTCGCCGCATTTGGTGGAGACCCAGAGCTCGCTCAGCCCGCACTCCTCTTTCTGCTGCTCGGTGGCCCAGTGGACGAACTCCTTGGCCTTCCAGCTCGCCTGACGGATGGTCTCGAAATCGCCCTTCTGCTCGATGGAGAAGCCCTCCACCGGCTTGCCGGTCTTGGCGATGCCGTCGACGATCACCTGGGTCCATTCCGGCTCGATGCCGATCACCACCACGGCGGCGACGTTCGGGTTGGCCCCGGTGCCGATGATGGTGCGGAAATGCAGGTCCAGGTCCTCGCCGAACTGCAGCCGGCCGTAGGAATGCGGGATCGCCATCGTGCCCTTCACGTTGTTGGCGACGGCCTCGCAGGCGGCGTTGGAGATGTCGTCCACCGGCAGGATGACGACGTGGTTGCGCACTGCCACCCGGCCGTTCTCCCGGCGCCAGGCGGTCACGCTCTGATTGGCATAGTCGATCGCGGTTGCCATGGGTCGTTCCTCCTACCAGCGCTTGGTTTTGAGATTGTGCACGTGGACGTGCTTGCCCTTGGCGGCGCTGCCGACCATGCGGCCGATATCCTCGCCGTACTTGATCGCGGTATCGCCTTCGGAGAGGTCGACCAGGGCCACCTTGTGGCCGATCGGCACGTCGTCGAGCACCTTCAGGTGGAACGTCGAGTTGTCTTCGGTGACCCGGCACAGCATGTCGGTACCGGCGGCCAGGTTCTCCACCACGACCACGCCGACATTGTCCCTGCGGTCGTGGACCAGGAGATGCGGTTCATTACTCATGGGTTTCCTCTCTCAGACCTTATTTGCTCCGGGTCTCGTTGACGGGCGCGGTCGAGCCGCGCCCTGAAGGTGCCCGGTCACAGGCAGACTATCGTCTAGGAGGAGAGAACGCCAAGAGACCCAGACCGGCCCGGCGGATCGGTACCGTCAGGCCAGCCGGCGGCCGATCCGTCCGAGCTTGTCCGGATTGCGCATCACGTAGATCGCGGCGATGCGGCCGGCACTGAACTCCAGCACCGTCGCCTGCACCGTGTCGCCGATGCGCGAGATCACGGCGGGCTGGCCGTCGACCGTGACGACATCGAGCAGCTCGGCGCGATGGCCGCCGAATTTCTGCGCGAGCCCGCAATACAGCCGCACCGCCTTGTCGACGCCCGTGATGGTGTTGGGAAAGGCAATGACCTTGCCGCCGCCGTCCGACCGCACGGTCACATCCTGCGCCAGCAAGGCGGTCAGTGCCGCCGCATCACCCAGGCGGGCGGCCTCGAAGAACGCCTTCGCCAGGCGCTTGCCCTCCTCCGGATCAACCGGATAGCGCGGCCGCTCGCCGCGCACATGCCGGCGGGCCCGCACCGCAAGCTGGCGCACCGAGGCCGGCGCCCGACCCAGGGTCGCCGCGATCTCCTCCAGCGGCGTGTCGAACACGTCGTGCAGCAGGAACGCGGCCCGCTCCAGCGGCGACAGGCGCTCCAGCGCCAGCATCAGGGAATAGGTAAGGTTGTCGGCCAGCAGCGCCGGATCCGGCGCATCCACCACCGGCTCCGGCAGCCAGTTCCCGACATAGGTCTCGCGCCGGGCCCGGGCCGACTTGAGCTGGTCCAGGCACAGCCGCGTCACCACCCGCCGCAGCCAGCCCGCCGGATTGTCGATGACCTCGCGGTCGGCCTCGCTCCAGCGCAGCCAGCTTTCCTGCACCACGTCCTCGGCTTCCGCCATGGAGCCGAGCATGCGATAGGCGAGACGCAGCAGCGCCGGCCGCTGCGTCTCGAAGTCGTCGGTCGGGTCCTCAGGCCGCATTCTCGGCTCCGGTCGGTGTCTCCACCGGGTGACCGTAGCGGAAGCCGACAGCCACGCGGTTCCACACATTGATCGCCCCGACGGCAAGCGACAACCAGGCCCGCTCGGTCTCGTCGAACTGGTCGCAGACCAGGTCCCAGTCGGCATCCGGCGCCCCGGTTTCCGGCAGCCGGGTAAGGGCCTCGGTCCAGGCCAGGGCCGCGCGTTCCCGCGGCGAGTAGAGCGAGGACTCTCGCCAGGCGCTGGTCATGTAGAGCCGCATTTCGCTTTCGCCCTCGCGCCGGGCTTCGGTGGTGTGCATGTGGATGCAGTAGGCGCATCCGTTGATCTGCGAGGCGCGCAGCTTGATCAGGTGAACTAGCGGCTTCTCGATCGGACCGGCCGACATCGCCTTCTCCAGGGCGACCATCGCGGCGAAGCCGTCCTTGGCGAGCGGATAGGGATTGGCGAGGCGGGGTGTCATGGGGAACTCCATCGTTTGGGATCAACGTGTCGACGGTATCGACACGGTCATGACGATGGAGCGGCCCCCGGTGTGACATGGACGGATGGAAAAAGGCGAAGAGGCGCTGCCTAAAACGAAACGGGCGGCCCGTTCTGGACCGCCCGCGCGTCTTCGATTGCTGCCGGGTCAGGCGGCGCGGACGTCCCGCAGGAACGCCTGAACCCGGTTCTTCAGCCCCTCCGCCTGCTCGGACAGGCTCCGGGCGGTGGTGAGCACCCGACCGGACGACTCACCGGTCTCGCTCGCCGCCTCGCGCACGCCGGAGATGTTCACGTTCACCTCGTTCGCGGCGGTCGCGACCTCCTCGACGTTTCGCGAGATCTCCTTGGTCGCGGAGTCCTGCTCTTCCACGGCGGCGGCAACGGCCGCGGCCACTTCCTGCACTTCGTTCACCCGGGTGACGATCTTGGCGATCGCGCTCACGGCGGTCTTGGTGCGGTCCTGCACGGCCTGGATCTGCGAGGCGATCTCCTCGGTCGCCTTGCCGGTCTGCCCGGCCAGGCTCTTGACCTCGGAGGCCACCACCGCGAAGCCCTTGCCGGCATCGCCTGCGCGGGCGGACTCGATGGTGGCGTTCAGGGCCAGCAGGTTCGTCTGCTCGGCGATCTCCTGGATCAGGGTCACCACCGTGCCGATCCGCTGCACCGCCTCGTCCAGCGCCCGGACCTCAGACTCCGTCGACTGCGCGTCGCTCCGGGCCGCACTGGCCAGGCTGTTGGCGTTGGCGACCTGATGGGAGATCTCGCTGATCGAGGCCGAGAGCTCGGTGCTCGCGGTGGCGACGGTCTGGACGTTGGCGGAGGTCTCCTCCGACGCCGAGGCCACCACGGTCGCCCGCTGGGTGGACTGGTCGGCGATGGTGTTCAGCGACTGGGCGGTGCCCTCCAGTTCCGTCGCCGCCGCCGCCACCGCCGCGGTCATCGACTGAGCCTCGGACTCGAACTTCTGGGTGATGTCCCGCAGCGCCTGCGCACGGTCGAGCTCCGCCTTCTGCTTGGCGGCCGCCTCGGCCTGCAGGCGCTCGTTCTCCACCATGTTGCGGCGGAACACCTCGACGGCCTCGGCCATCTGGCCGACCTCGTCGCCGCGTCCCGCACCCGGGACGGTGACGTTGTGGTTGCCGGTGGCCATTTCGCCCATGACACCGGTCATCGCCCGGATCGGCGCGGCGATACCCCGGGTCAGCGCCAGGTAGGCCAGGACGGCGACGAGAACGCCCAGGGCGGCAGAGCCGGCGGCGAACCACTCGACAACCTGAAACACGGTATCCTGGCGTTCTTTGGCTTCGTGGGTGACCTGCGTCCCCATCGCGTTGAGAACGTCGAACTTCTCCGTCAACGCCGCCAGGTACTTCTGCCCGGCGCCGTTGGCCTCGAGCTGGCGCGCCTCGTCGACGGTGAACGGCTGCCGCATCAGGGCGATCTGCCGCTCCGCAGTCTCACGCCAGGTGTGATTGATCGCCACGAACTCCTCGGCAATCTTCCGGGATTCAGCACTCTGCGACAAAGCGGCCAGAAGCTTGTTCGCCTCCTGGTCGAACGCTTCGCCCTGCTGGCGGTACCGGTCGATCGCGTCCCGGTTACCGGTCAGCAGCAGCTCCTTGATGGAGCCGGACTGATCCACGGCCATACCCTGCATCGTGTTGAGCGTCATCAGCAGGCCGGTGACCCGCTCGACCTCGTTCGCCGCATCCGACGCGCGGTTGAGCTGATAAAAGGTCAGGGCTCCGGAAGCCACCATGATGGCGACCAGAATGCCGAATGCCGCGGCGAATTTACGCCCGAACTTCAGATCATTGAGAAACGACATGTGTGCCTCCTCAGGCCCCGAGGCCGGCCAGCTTGCGGCGCTCGAGCTCGGTCAGGTTGACTTCCACGGTGATCGCACCGATGGACTGACCCTGGGCGTTTTCGATGGTCAGGTTGATCTGGGCGCGCCAGGTCGCGGTCTCGTCGTTGAGCTCCGGTTCGTCGACGAAGACGCTGCCGGGACCGACACCGACGGTCTTCTGGAACTTGGCCTCGTCGCCCTGCCAGTAGTCGGAGGTCACCGAGCTCTGGCCGACGTTCAGGCCATTGCGGTCCATGACGAAGACCTCGGTGAAGAGGCCGACCGAGCGTGCCTGGACACGGTAGAGATAGGACGACAGAGGGTTCGCCAACACTGAGGTGATCAGGGGCTGGTCTTCCTTCTCGGTCTCCTCGCGCCACTTGGCGTCGAGCGCATCGATCTCGCTCTGCGCGAGCTGGCCGGCACCTTCGTTGCGGCTGCGCAGCGCCTCGGCGACGACCGGGACGTTCACCCACTCGCGGATGTCGGCGATGAGGTCGTCGGTCACGAGTTCTTCAACGGAGAGCGTCAGGGCCTTGGGTTCCGCCTTGACCGGCACGGACGACAGGCAGATCGCAAGCACCGACGCGGCCAGGGTGGCGATGCATGTCCTCCGTGTGGATCGGACACCATCGGCAAGCCACATTTCCATAATTCCCTCCAGATCTTCGCATTAATCTCCCTCTAATCTAATCGGCAAAAATATAAATATTGGTTAAGAAGACCGGCTTCTTTACCAAGAAACTCCAGGGCTATTAAAACAACAAAAAGTTACCACCGCATGTTTACTTAAACGCATACTCCTTCAATCAGACGGATAAACCGACAAAAGATCGAAAAACCATCATATCATTCTAAGAACGAGCGTGCCCGTTATTGGAACGGCTCTAAAGACGGTCGACAACGAAGGAGCGGTCCATCGGCCCACGGTCGCCGCCTGCGCTTCAGCCGGCCCGTCGGGCGACTTTTTCCGGTCCATCGTGAGAATCAACACAGCGGTGCCGTGACCGGTGTGGTCGCATGATCCGGCCTGCAGGTGCAGGCTGAACTCTCGGCGCTCGTCATCTTTGGGGGCAGACCAAGACAGACATAAGAGCGCCTCGCCGGGTCGCCGCCGCATACTCCCGACGGCGGCGGCCCGGCACCCCCGAACTGGAAACGACAGCGGAACCGACCTCTGAAGAATGGATGACGCAGACCCAATCGCCGCCGCCTTTGAACACCTGACTTCAGGGGACGGCGCCACCGTGAGTTGGGCCCGGGACGAAACCGTGGCGGGCTTCGGGATCGGTCTGCGGCAGTCGGACGGTCGCCACATCGACGAGCGGTGTCTCAAGGTCTTCGTCGACGGGAAACGCCCCAGGCATCGCCTCGCTGACCCCGTTCCAGCCTTCATCCTCCATAGAAAGTCCGGCACGGCGGTTCCGATCGACGTCGAGGAGATCGCCCCCCTGCGCAGCCAGGGGGCGGCCCCCGCCGACGGTACGTTGGGAGCCGACCGGAACGCCGTCCGGGCGGATCGTCAGCGCGCCACCTGGGGGTCCTACGGCTATCTGTTGCGACACCGTTTCGACGGACGGACCTACCTGCTGGGCGCGGGCCACGTTCTCGCCGGCGGCCCTGCGCCTCAGGTCGGCGACCGGGTGATGCTCTCCGACGGCACGCCGCACGGTCAGCCCGCGGCACGTCTGGTCGCCTGGACGGCCCCGGTCCCGAGCGAGGCGGGCTATCCGAACCGGGTGGACGCCGCCATCGCCGAAATCGATCGACCGGAGACCGTCGCCCGGCTGAGCGGCACCCTGCCCAACGGCATCAGCGGCGACATCCGGTCCGGCATGCGGCTCCATCTGTCGGGTGCGGTCAGCGGGCGCCAGCGCGCCACCGTCGTCTGCGAACGCGCCACCCTCGCCTTCGAGGCCGAGATCCCCGGCATCGGCCGGCGGCGCGTCGGATTTCGCGACCAGGTCTTCTGCCGGGCCGCGACGCAGCCGGGCGACAGCGGCGCCAGCCTGGTCAACGACCGGGGACGCGCGGTCGGCCTGCATGCCTGGGGCGGCGAAGGCCGCGCCGACGAGGGACGCGGGGAGATCAGCGTGTTCACCCCCATCACCACCGTTCTGGACGCCTTCACCAAGACTAGGGAACTCGACCTGGTAACAGACACGGACGTTATCGCCATGCCGCTCGACCGTCCTCCCGTCGACGACCTTGACGACGCCATCGACCTGGTCGCCCGGACTCTCTACGGAGAGGCCCGCCGCGAGCCCCCGGAAACCCGCTTCGCCATTGCCGAGGTGGTCTACAACCGCGCGATAAAGCGCTCGCCGCGGTTCGGCATGAGCGTCGAGGCGGTCTGCCGCCAGCCGGACCAGTTCAGCTGCTGGAACGCGGGCGACCCGAACCGCAACCGCACCCTCTCCATCTCTCTCGCCGACCCCGAGATCGCCGACTGCGTGACGATCGCGCGCGATCTGATCGCCGGCAGGGTCGGCGGGATCACCCTCGGCGCCGACCACTACCACCACCGCCGGGTCTCCCCCTATTACTCCCGCGAACATGCGCCCTGCGCTCAGATCGGCAACTACGTCTTCTTCAACGATATCCCTTAGCTCTTGAAGCTCCCGCCAGGAGACCGGCATGCCCGTTTCCGGATCGCTGATCGACGTGGTTGTCAGCCTTGTCCTCGTCTACATCCTGACCGCCCTGATCTGCTCCGCCGTTCGAGAGTTCTTCGCATCCGCCTTCCAACTTCGGCAGAAGGCCCTGGCCCGGACCATCCGCGACCTGTGCGGCGAGAACGAGGATCCCTGCGTCACCAACAATCTGGCGGGGCGGATCCTGGACCACCCGGCGATCCGCAAGCTCCGCATGCCCGGCAGGATCGGCCCGTCCTACCTGTCCGCGCGGCTGTTCGCCGGCGCCCTGCTGGACGAGCTGACCGTTCTGGCCCAGGCATCGGGCACGGCCCGCCCCAGGGTCGCCGACCTGCTGGCGGCCGCACCGAACAACGATTTGCGGCGAAGCCTCGGCCTGTTCGCCCAGGAAGCCGGGATGGACCGCCAGGCCTTTCGCCAGCGGATCGAGGACTGGTACGACGACGCCATGGACCGCGCCACCGGCTGGTATCGGCGCCGCAGCCGAAGCTGGATCCTGATCTTCGCCGCCGCGGTGGCCGTGGCGCTCAACATCGACACGCTGGAGATCGCACGGATCGTGTGGACCGGCACCGCGGCGTTCGGCGCCGGCGTTCCGGCGGCGGGCTCCCCCCAAGACGCAATTCTCACCGCGGGTCCGGGCATGCCCATCGGCTGGATCTTCGCGGAGGAGAGCCGGCCCTGGACGGCGGGCCTCGCGGCGGTGTCGGTCGTCGCCTCCCATCCGTCGAAGCTGCTGGGCTTCCTGATCACCGCCGTCGCCGTGTCGCTCACCGCCGATCTCTGGTTCTCCCTGTTGCGGCGGCGCGGCGGGCTGCGGGCCACCGGCGCCCTGCCCGAACGGCGTATGGCCGGGGTCCACCCGGCCCCCTATCCCGCTATCCAGATGTCCGCCGTCGGTCTGGTGCCAGAGCGGGCGGAAAGCGATCTGGAGGCATCCGGACTGACCCGGGACGATATCGAGGACATCCAGCGGGCCCTCGGCATGACCGGACGCTTCCTGACCGGACATCTCGATCCGGCGACCCGGTCGATGATCGAGGAATACCAGCTCTCTGTCGGCCGACGTCCGACCGGGGTTCTGACGCCGTATCTGGTGGAACGGCTGCTAAACCCATCTGAACGGTAGAAATTTAAATCCTTAATTTCTATTCAAGATCGATGTTCTAAATTGCTGGGCCGATCTACATCTAATTCGCGCGGAGGATCACATCGGTATACGCGGGCGGCGAGAATGTTAAAGTCGCCGACGGTAAACCGATGAGCTGAATATTTCTTGCTTCATACGCCTTACACTTGGGGGAAGAGGCGTTGTCAGACGAAGATCGGCGTCCGGTCAAAGAAAGACGCCATCTGACGGTCATGTTCGTCGACCTGGTGGGCTCCACCGGGTTGGTCGACGAGCTCGATCCGGAAGATGCCCAGAACGTCTTCGACGCGTTCTCGGGGAAGTGCGCCCAGTTGATCAAGCAGTTCGGCGGCTACATCGCCCGCATCGAGGGCGACGGTATTCTCGCCTATTTCGGCTTTCCCTCGGCCCGCGAGGATGCCAGCGAGCAGGCCGTGCGCGCGGGTCTGGCGGTCGCAGAGGCCGTCGCCAGGATCCGCACGCCGATGGGCACCAGCCTCGCCTGCCGCACCGGCATCGCGTCCGGCTCCGTGCTTGTCGGCGAGGCCTATACCAGCAGCGGCTCGATCTTCTACGAGGTCATCGGACGCGCGCCCCATGTGGCCCGGCGCCTGCAGGAGCAGGTCGAACCCGGCGAAGTGGCGATCTCCGACGCTGCCTATCGCAAGGCCGGCGGTTTCTTCGTCTGCGCGCCGAACCCGCCGATCCGGCTGAAGGGCTTCCGCAACCCGGAGATGTTCTGGCGGGTGCGCGGCCATCGCGAGCTGCCGCTGCGGTTCCTGGCCCGCGACGCGCTGCAGCGCTGCGCCTTCGTCGGCCGGACCGAGGAGCTGACCGTCCTGCACCGGCTGTGGGACGGGGCGCGGCTCGGCCAGGGGGCCGCGGTCGGCGTGGTCGGCCCGGCCGGCATCGGCAAGTCGCGGGTGATCTACGAGTTCGTCCATTCGGTGGCGGAGGACTCGCCGCACCTGGTGCTGATGCAGGGCAACACCCACCACCGCAACAGTCCGTGGCAGCCGCTGCGCGACGAACTTATCCGCCACCTGGATACCGCCACGCCGCCGGGCGGATCGCGGCTGGAGACCCTGACGCGCGAACTGGCCTCGTCGGCCAGCGCGCAGGAGTTCGAGGACGCCCAGGCGATCCTGCGCATCCTGGAGGACGGGCAGTCCGGTGTCGCCATGTCGCGTCCCGGCGAGGAGCGCGCCCGCGTCGTCGCTGCCCTGGTGCGGCGGCTGGAGGCGCTCGCCGGCCGGGCGCCGGTGATCGTGGTCATCGAGGACGTCCAGTGGCTCGACGACTCCTCCGCCGAGTGGCTGGAGGCGCTGTGCCGGGTGGTGGAGCGGCACCCGATCCAGGTGGTGCTGACCAGCCGGGAGACCCTGTCCGCCCGCCTCAAGCTCGACGTCACCGAGATCCAGCTCTCCGGCCTGACCCAGGAAGACGCGCGGGCGATGGTGGATCTGCTGATCTCGGAGAAGCCGTTCGCCCATCTCGACGCCCAGGCGGTGCTGGCGAAGGTCGGCGGCATTCCGCTGTTCATCGAGGAATACGTCACCCACCAGCTCGACCGGGTCGCCGCCCGCAAAGGCAACGGCGACGGCCGGGAGGTCGATCCGGACGACGCGCCGACCACGCTGATGGACCTGCTGAACGAGCGGATCGACGAGCTCGGCCCCGGCAAGGCCTTCATCCAGACCTGTGCGGTCTGCGGCGACGTGTTCGACCTGCGGCTGGTGGCACGGACGGTCGGGGTCGATGTCGATCACGCCATCGCCGTGATCTCCGATCTGGAATCCCGGGGCATCCTGACCGGCAGTGCCGCGGTCGGCGACGAGTTCCGGTTCCGCCACGCCCTGCTGCGCGACGCCGGCTACTCCAGCCTGCTGAAGGCGGATCGGGCGGCGCTGCACGGCCGGATCGCCCAGGCGATGGAGACCTATGCGGCGGAGGACGGGTTCGCCGCCTCGCCGGAAGTGCTCGCCTGGCATTTCTCCGAGGCCGACGATGTGGAGAAATGCCTGACCTACCGTCTGGCGGCGGCGGAGAAGTTCAAGGGCCAGTACGCCGCGACGGAATCGATCCACCAGCTCGAACTCGCCGCCGCCGAGGCCGACGCCATGGAGGAAGGCGGCCGCCGCCGGGAATGGCTGGTGCGGATCTACAACCTGATCGGAGCGACCCGGAACATTTTTTACGGCTGGGGCGATCAGGTCGGCCAGGAGATGTTCGAGAAGGCCCTCTCCCTCACGGTCTCCAGCGACGACGGACGCTCGACCTTCGACGCGGTGCGCGGACTCTGGAATGCCAACATGATCCAGGGGAACTATCCGCTGGTCGAGGTTCTTACCCGCCAGCTCAGCGCCATCGCAGCACGGTCCAGGGACCCGATGATGCGGGTCGATGCGGCGAACGCCAACGGCGCCTATCGACTGTGGTCCGGCGGCTTCAAGGAAGCCCACGCGAGCTTTCAGGAGGCCCTGCGACTCTACGGTTCTGCGGGCATCAATCGAGCGATCGGGGCGCAAGGCACAGACCCCGGTGTTGTCGCTCTTTGTCTCAGCGCCTGGAATTTCTGGTTCTTAGGAGATCGAGAAGCCGCTTTCGAGACAATCAAGGCCGCCAAGCAGCGGTCTGAAAGGATGCAGCACGTCTTCGGTCTCGCGTACTCGCACAGTATCTGCGCATCGATGTGGCAGTGCGAGAGAAACCCTGAGCAGGCACTGGCGGAAGCGAACCAGTCAACACTCATCGCGAGCGAAAACAAGTCGGGCATGCGCTACTGGATTGACCGTGGCGGATTTCTCTCTGGTTGGGCGATTTCATTTTCTGGTGACAGGCAAGCTGGAATCACCCGGATTCGCAACTCGATCGACTCCTATAAGAGCAGCGGCGGCGGACAGCTCCTGCCCTATGCCCGAACGTTGTTGGCGGAATGTCTGCTGGCTTCCGACCTTCTTGCGGAGGCCGAAGCCGAACTCACCCAGGCAGGAGCGGACCTCCCGTCAGAGCACCCGTACTATTATGATTCGGAGCGCCTGCGTCTGCACGGTGAGGTGCTGATCCGACGCGGCTATGAGACCGAGGGTGCCGAGGCCCTAGCCTCCGCCTTGTCATCGGCCGAGGCCTTCGACTCTCCGCCCCTTCGAAAGGCGGTCGTCGAAACGCGGGCCCGCCTTCAACGACGTTGACTGGCTTCAAGCGACACGCGGCCACGCCTGGCGTTCCGCCCAGGCGACGAAGGCCCGCCAGGCCGATGTGTCATTGAAGGTGTAGCGCACGGTCTTCGGTTCCAAGAATTCGGCGGCCCGGTCCCGCATCATCGTCAGCAGGGTCTCCGCGTCCTCCGCTTTCACGTCGACGAGCTTTTCGGATACCTGCGCGGCCAGGGTATCGATATCCGCGCGATGACCGCCCCGCTCCAAAGCCCGCGCCGAAATCCGGGACACCGTCCGCTCGCGATATCCCAGGGCCTTTGCCGCGTCCCGATAGAGCGCCAGACTGGTCGGCTCCTCCAGTTGGTCCGCGGGAAAGGCCGCGAGCGTCGCCCGGATGCTGACCATGGCCAGGGTCAGCGGCCGATGGCCGAGTTCCAGCGGCCCATGGGTCACGGCCACCTCGTCGTCATCCTCCAGCGCGCCGTCGCGAAACGCCTCGTAGACGCTGCCGACGCCTTCCATGCCGAAGCTTTCGAGCTCGGCCGCGCGCAGGGCGCCGATGCTGGAGGCACCGAGGATATGAACGCCCTGGGCCATGGCCCAGAGCACTTCCTTGTGCCAGACGGAGGGCACGGCATCGAAGAACCCGTCGATGATACCGATTGCCTTGGGGGACTCGCGCAGGGCGAGATACACGTCGCCCTGCCGCGCGGGACCGCGGAGAGACAGTTCCGGGAAGCGCTCCCGCGCGCCGGGCGCCAACGAGGGTCCGCCGAAGACGATCAGGGTCATGACGCCGCTCCCTGCTGCGGATCGATTCCGGCAGCGAGCAGCGCGCGTCGGCCGGGCCGATACAGGCGGGCGTTCGGATTGCCCTCCAGACCGGGCACGATCACCCGCGCCACCGGAATGTTGAACTCGGAGCGGGTGAGATCGACCACGATGACCTGATCCAGACCGATCGCCGAGAGCCGCTCGACCATCCGCTCGATCAGCGCCCGGGAACTGCGCGCCTGAAGGCTGGGAATGTCACCATAGGCCACCGGCGGCGGGGCCGACCGGGTTGCGGTCGCCGGCTCGACGACCGGCACCTCGTCCGGACGCTCGTCGTAATAGGTCGGGTCGATATCGTCGCGCACGCCCGCGATCATGGTGAGCCGACCCTGGGCCGCTTCCGAAAGGGCGCGGGACAGGGCGATATGGGCGAAGGGATGACATCCATGGCCGTCGAATCCGGTGACGGAGATGGGCATCCCGGTGGGCGGCGTCGGGATCCAGACGTTGAAGACCGGCACCCCGATCTCGGAGGTGAGGTTCCAGGCCCGAACCGGCACCTCGGCGGCGGCATAGCGGTCGAGCAGCGCCCGGCAATGGGGATCCGTCACCGTGGACAGATCCAGCTCGCACCGGTCACGGTCCTCGTCGGATTTCAGCCGCCAGAGCGCCAGGCAGTCGCGCTCGATCACCTCGCTGAGGCCGTGGCAGATCGCCTCCTCGATGGTGTTTCCGGAGGCCAGCCCGTTGGAGGTACAGAGAAAATAGCCGCTGCCCTCGGGGAAGGGCGTGCGGAAATCCGTATGGACCGCCTCATAGGGTACCCAGACCGGATCGCCGGAGGTCAGGTCGTAGCCCTGGGTCCACAGCAGCCGAGCCGTCGCCGTCAGATCCTTGCGGGTCGACAGGGCCATCGCCGTGACGTCCGCGACCGTCTCGCGGAACCGCAGCTCGTTGTAGGAGCCTAGAAGCAGCGGCGCCAGGATATGCTCGGCATGATGGATCTCGATCGCCTCCATCAGGCCCGAAGCCTTGGCGGCATCCAGGGAGGCGCCCTTGCCCTGAGACACCGAGACGGAGCGGGCGTTCGGGCGGGTGACCATCACCACCGGGATGCCGATGGTGTCGAGGCCGGTCACGTTGGCAACGCGCGTGATGCCGAAGACAGGCAGCAACGGCATCACGCGATCGATCGTTTCGCGCGGTGAACAGGCACGCGTGGTGCCCTCGATTTCGGCGAATGCTATCGGGGCAGCGTCGTTCACCGCTCCCTCCCATCCTCAAAATATGAGGAAGTTGTCCCGTGTTAAGGAACCGATCGGGCTCAGGCCCCGTCGATACCTTCCATGCAGTTGAAGCTGTCGCTGCGGTCGGCGGTGCCGTCGCTGCGCAGCACGAAGGCCTTGTTCGGGAACTGCGCGCCCGCCTTGTTCAGGACCTTCTCGAAATTCGGGTTGCTGTCCAGCCGGTCGAGCAACCGGGCCTTCTTGATCTCGTACCAGTCGCCGTTATCGGCCTGGTAGAAGACACCCACATTCCACACATCGTCGGCCATCGCCCCACTCCTTGAAAATTGCGCATATTGCGGGCCGAAGACTAACACCAACCGGCCCATAGGCTTCACCCATTAGCTGTGTGAGAATTCACACTGACGCCAAGCATGCGCAAGAAAAAGCTGTCAGAGTTCACCAGTAAACTGGCCGGGGGGTTGGGAGCGTGGAAGTCTCGTCGATTGTGGCGCCGAATGCCGATGTGTTCGCGGGCGCCACGCTTAGTCCAACGGCGGTTCCCTGCCCCTGGCCGGCGGCCTCTTCCCCGGCGCCCCCCTCCCCGGCGGCCGGCATGGCCCTGTCGCCGGAGATCGCCGCCGGGTCGTGGTATCTGCTGGCCCTGGCCGAGGACGGATCGCCCGCCCATCAGGGCACGCTGCGGATTTCGCTGGAGGACGGCCGGCTCTGCGTCTCCGGCGACCTGTACCGGGCCCCGCCCGGGATCTCCGCCGCCGACCTGCCCCACCACGGCGAGCGGCTGACGGTCGACGACAGCTGGTTCTGCCAGCCGAACCGCAGCGACTATGCCTGCCACTTCCGCGCCATGGGCGGCGGGCTCGCGGGAAACACCCTGACCGTGCAGACCCGGGTCTTCGCCTGGCAGCCGGCGGTCGGCAGCGCCGCCAGCAACCGGGTCGGCGATTTCGGAAGTTTCGCCGATTGCGTGATGACGCTCGGCCTCCAGCCGTCCCACCATCATCACGCGGCCGCCGCCGCCGCCCCGGTTCTGGCCGGATCGATCCTCTGTGACGGCCGGCCCCACGCGCTGTGGGCGGTCAAGGCCTCGGCCTATCCGCGCGGCATGCGGCTGGTGGTGCATGAGATGGAGGGCCGGCCCTGGCCGGAGGATGAGACCCACAACGCCCGAACCCTGGTGGACATCTACCGCAAGGCCGGCATCGACCTGCACGTGATCCGCCCCCCCGAGAAGCTCCCGGCGGACGACAGCCTGATCCGCAGCGAGCTCGACACGATGCTGGCCGACCAGGTCAATCGTTATGCCGCCGGGCCGCTCTGGATCCAGCACGTGTTCCTGGTGTCCTCGCTGAACTGGTCGGGCCTGGACGGCACCGGCCAGTTCGGCAACATCGCCGGGCTGATGTTCGACAATATCGACCGCCATCGCCAGGGGGCCGCGGTGTTCCTCGATGCCGACCTGGCCAGTTCGGTGGACGAGCTGAACACCCGGATCGACCAGAGCGTCCGCGGCCTGCCGATCGGCCGCTCGGCCCAGGTGACCCTGCGCACCATGGCGCACGAGATGGGACACACGCTGGGGCTGCGCCATTCGCCGGTCGACCGGGCGCAGAATTGCGGGATCATGAACCAGATCCAGGAGCTGCTGCGGATCGTCGACCCGGCGACCGGACCGCTGTTCCCGGCGATCTCCCGGCTGGAGTTCGACGCGGTCGACAGCCGCAACCTGAGCCACCGGCCGGACCCGGAGGTCTGCCCCGGCTGGGGCAACTGGAGCGTGCCGCCCAAGGGGATCGAGATCGGCCTGCAGCCGGATACCGGTCGCACGCCCGGCTTCAAGACCGACCCGGTGCTCGACATCCGGGTATCGGTGCGCCCGGCCAACGAGCTGGCCGCCGAGGACGCGCCCGCCTCGATCAAGCGCAGCTTCGACCTGGGCGAGCCGGTCTTCCTGGAGATGACCCTGCGCAACATCACCGACGCGCCGATCACGGTGCCGGCGTCGGTCACCCTCACCGACGGGCTGACCGAGGTGGCCGTGATGGACCCGGGGGCGGAACGGCGGCGGCTGATCGGTGCGGCCCAGACCCTGTGCGACGGCACCGAAATGGTCAGCCTCGCCCCGGGTGCGCGGCACCGGCATATCCTGCAGTTGCACAGCAGCGGCGACGATCCGGTCTTCACCAAGGTGGGCGACCATGTGGTGGAACTGGCGGTGAACACCCGCGAGCGCGGCTGGATCGAGGGTCCCTCGGTCACGGTGACCGTAAGGGCCGATCCGCCGCTCAGCCGCAGTACCTCGCGCATCACCGCCCGCCGCCCGTTCTGCGACGCCATGGCCCTGGGCTATCTGGCGAGCTATCGCGGGATCGAGGATACCGACATTCTGCTGCGGCAGCCGGCCTATCCGCTGGGTGCGCGGCTCGCCGCCGGCCTGCTGCAGATCGCGACCTTCGCCGCGTCACCGGCCACCGGCAAGACCCGCATGTCGCCGATGCAGCCGAACGCCAAGCGGGTGCAGTCGGCGATCACGGCCCTGAAGCAGACCGGCGTCACCCGGGAGGCGGTGATCGCCATCGCCGACGCGATCAACCCCCTGACGGACAGCCGCTCCGCCATTGCCAAGGCGATTGTGGAGAACTGGTAGCGCCGGTCAGATGTTGGTGATCATCGCCCGCAGCCGCTCGATATCCAGAATCTCGAGAACCTGACGGGATTTCTTGATCAGTCCCTCGCTCTCCAGATAGGCGAGCTCGCGCGAGACCGCCTCGCGGTGGGTGCTGATCCGGTTGGCTATTTCCAGATGGGTCGGCGGGCTCTTGATCCGGCGAACGCCGCCCGCCTCCTCCGGCGCGTCGCCCGCCATGCGCACCAGTTCGGCGTGGATGCGGTTGTTCACCGCCAGGGTACTGAACTCGAACACCCGGTCGCTCAGGCTGCGGACCTGCTGCACCAGTTCCTTGATGAAGCGCATGGCGACGGCCGGATGCTCCTGGATCAGTGTCAGGAATTCCGACTGGCCGAGGACCGCCGTCTCGCAATCGGTGAGCGCCACGACGGTCGCCGAGCGTGGCCGGGCGTCGATCGCCGAGTACTCGCCGAACGTGGCCCCCTCGTCGAGGTCACGGTACGAGACTTCCTTGCCGCTGGTCGAGAAGCGCTTGGCCCGCACCTTACCGGCGGTGAGGATGTAGACCACGTTGGTCATATCCTGCTCGCCGACGATCTGGCGGCCCTTCTGGTATCGGCGCCAGTCGCACAGATCGGCGATCCGATCGAGCACGACATCGTCGAGATCGCTGAACAGATAGGCTTTCTTCAGCTTGACGGCGCGCGCGTTCATAGCCCCCACCAGCTCCCCATTGCGTCGGCACTAGCACCAGATGGCGGTCCCGAGAAACCCCAGGCCGCCGAGATGCATACAAAGTTAACTCATCCCGCGGTATCGAAACACCGTTTGAGTGCATCCGGCAACGGGGCCCGTCAGACGCCGATACAGAGGGATCGACCGACGGATACGGGGATCCGCCGACTGAGCGCGCGGACGGCCGTCTCTAGCGCACGGAAAAAGCAGAGAAATCAGGGTATCGAGACGGGAGCGCGACTGGAGGCGAACCAAATGCGCGCCAAGGCTCTGCCTCCCGGAGCGGCTCTTCGGACAGTGTCGCGACGGACCTCAGAGCGGGGCCGCGGCGGCTTTCGCAGTGGCGGCTGCGCCATCGCCATGCACCCGGACCTGGTTCTTTCCGTCCCGCTTCGCCCGATACAGGGCCTTGTCCGCCAGCGTGATCACCTGGGACAGACCCGCCCCATCGCGCGGATAGAAGCCGATACCGACGCTGGCGCCGATCCGCAGGGCCAGCGGTTTGCGGCCGTCGCTCCTGGACACCTGGAACGGCTCCGATATCTGGTCAACGATCCGCGCGGCGACCCGGCGGATCGGGCTGTCGATCGAGGACTCCGCCATGACCAGGAAGGCCAGGAATTCGTCACCCCCGCTGCGGACGAGAAAATCGCCCGCCCGCATGCACCCGCGCAGGCGACCGGCGACCTCCTGCAGGACGACATCGCCGGCATCGTGGCCGTGATTGTCGTTCACCTGCTTGAACCCATCGAGATCGATCGCCAGGACGGCATAGGCCCCCTCGGAGTGCTGCCGCGAGGCAATGAATTTTTCCAGGGACGCCCGGTTTCCGAGATCCGTCAGCGGGTCGTTGAAGGCCTGGTCGGTCACGGCGTCCAGGTCCGTCTGCTTGGCGATCAGGGACCTGACCAGATCCGCGAACGCTTCGGAGAGCACTTCGATCTCGCGGGGGCCGCGGATCTTCGGAAAGGCCGCCGTCTGATCCTGCCGCAGGGCGTGCGCGGCCCGGGAAAGGGCCTTTACCGGACCGGCGATGCGGCTGGAGATGACCCAGCCCAGGGCGGCGGCGAGGGCGGCGAAGACCAGCCCGATCGCCGCGATCCGCGTGGCCAGATCGGTGATCGGCTGAAAGGCGACGGCCACCGGGCTGCGGGCCAGCACCACCCAGCCGAACCCTTCGAACCGCCCATGACCCCGTACTTCCGTGAACCCGGTCAGGTAGTCCTCGCCATCGGCCCAGGTCTCGATCGCCCAGCCGGTCCGTCCGGCCATCGCTTCGGTGATCGCCGGAAACGCCAGGGGCTGACCGAGAAGACTCAGATCGGGACCGAGGAGAACGGTCCCATCCGCGGATACCACGAACAGGTCCACGTCACGGCGGCTGGCCGCCCCACTGAGCAGTGCCTGCTCGACCGATCTCACCCAGCTCCAGCTCAGGTGGGTGGCGAGGACACCGGCCGTTTCGCCGTCCGGGCCATAGATCGGCATGGCGATGTCGACGAACTTCATCGGCTCGCCGGTCGGATTTTCGATCAGCGACGCCAGCAGTACGGCGTCGTGGACGTCGCCGACGAACCGCTCCTTGATGCCTTCGATGAAGACCGGTCTGTGGCTGATATTGACGCCTTCCAGGACCCGGTCGGTCGCGGCTACCACCGTGCCGCCGGTGTCGAGTACACCGATCCAGGAGAACTCGGGGACCGATGTCTGCAGATGCTCGATCACCGACCGCGTCTGCGTCACGTCCTGAACGTCTCCGAGCGCCGGCAGACCTGCCAATACGTTGACTTCGGCAATTCGCACGGCCATTTCTCGGCTCAGGCGATCGGCCATCTCGGTGGAAAGGTCGCTCAGGCTGACGCCGATACGTTCCCGGATCTGGTCTGTCACGAGATCGCCGACCACAAGCGCAAGGGCCGCGCCGACGGCGATCGCCAGACCGAGGGTGGCGCCTATGATCTGGCCCTTGAGGGTCATCGGGTCGTCGGTCTCCTGGTCTGCCGATTGCGCTGGCGTGCGGCGGAGGCGACATATGGAAGCTGCCGCCTGGCACATACTTTGATATAAACCCTAAAACACCGTAAACTTTCATGCTCACTCGACGTCAAATGATAGCCTCTCTCGCTCTCGGGGCCCTTAGCGCCCGGGGAAAACAGGCGTTTGCGCGCTCTCGAAGCGATGAGAACCCCTATCAATGGACTGTCTTTTACGCAGAGGAGGCAGCGTTCGAAACGCTGCTCCCGTACGACCTGCTGATCTTCGATCGCACGGCGCATCCGCCGCTCGAGCCGCTCATCGATGCCGGCAAGACGGTGTTCGGATACATCAGCCTGGGTGAGATGAACCGGCAGCGCGACGTGTTCGCCCGGCTGCAGGACTGGGGAATTCTCGGCGAGGAGAACCCGAACTGGGAAGGCAGCTATTTCATCGATGTGCGCGATACCCGCTGGGTCGCTCTGGTGATCGAGGAGATGGTGCCGGCAATTCTGCGGCGCGGATTCCAGGGTCTTTTCCTCGATACGCTGGACAATCCGATCGAGCTTGAACGGCGCGATCCGGTGGCGAATGCCGGCATGACAAAGGCCTCTGCACGGCTGATCAAGGCCCTGAAGCTGCACTGGCCCGAGGTGCCGATCATCCTGAACCGGGGCTATGAATTGCTCGACCAGGTGGCGTTCGATATCGACCATGTCCTGGGCGAGTCGGTGTATGCCGACTATGATTTTTCTACCAAAACCTATCAGAAAGTTCCCGACCCACTCTATCGAGAGCAGGTCGAAATCCTGCAGCAGGCGCAGCGAAAGAATCCCGATCTCAGCGTCCTGAGCCTCGACTACTGGGACCCGGCCGACACCCGAACCATCGCCGAGATCTACCGCGTCCAGCGCGAAAACGGCTTCTCGCCCTATGTCGCGACGATCGATCTCGACCGCATCGTGCCGGAACCGACCGGCTGATGGTGCACCGCTTCGGCCTGGTCATCGCCCTGGTCTGCGGGTGGTTGCTGCCAGCCCCGATCCACGCGCAGACAGACGCCCAGCCCGCGCCGCAGGCCGAGCATGTCCCGGTCCCCCGTACCGTCATCGCCCTGGTCGAGGGCGGTTCCGACTTCCGCCTGCGCGATACCCGCAGCCACGTCATGGCGACCATGCCGCTGGAGCAGCTCGGCCTGGTCGTGGAGTACTATCGCGCCGACCGGCCCCTGCCCGATCTGACCGGTCGTCCTGACGTGCGGGGCGTCTTCACCTGGCTGGCGGCAACCTCCCGGCCCGGTGCCGAACGCCTGCTGACCTGGTACGAGCGGGCCGTCGACCTGGGCAAGAAGCTGGTGGTTTTCGGCGAGCTGGGCGTGTCCGCCGACCCGGAGACCGGTCCCCTGCCGAGGCGGCGCATCAACCGGCTGATGGAACATCTGGGCGTGCATATGGGCGAGGGCTACGCGTCCTATACCGCCGGCACCGCCTACCGGGTCCGGGACCGGAACATCTGGGGCTTCGAGCACACCCCGCCGCTGCCGCCACCGTTCTCGGAATACACCATCGTCGACCCGCGGGTCACATCGCACCTGACCCTGGAATCGACCGGTCCCGAGCCGGTCCATGGCGACCTGATCGTCACCGGCCCCAATGGCGGCTTCGTCGCCCCGTTCTTCGCCGCCGAGATGGACCCGCCATCCAATATCCGCCGGTGGCTGATCGATCCCTTCGCGTTCTTTCGGCTGGCCTTCGCCACGGACGACCTGCCGAAGCCGGATACCACCACCCTCGCCGGCCGCCGGATTTACTACAGTCACGTCGATGGCGACGGCTGGCGCAGCATCTCCGAGGTGAAGATCGACGACGAGCCCGCCAGTGCCGCCCGCGTGCTGCTGGAACGGGTGGTCGAACGCTTCCCCGACCTGCCCGTCACGATCGCGCCGATCGCCGCCGAGCTCGATCCGGACTGGGTCGACGATGCCGAGGCCCGACGCGTCGCCCGGGCGTTCTTCGAGCAGCCGCATGTGGAGGCCGGCTCCCACACCTACAGCCACCCGTTCCGCTGGGCCTTCTTCGAGCACTACGATCGGGCGGTCGAGCAGGAGATCGTGCGGCGGAACGGCACCGATCACGATATCCACGCGGGCTATGCCCGGCTTGCGGACGAGCAGGACGCCGCCGGCGTCGACGAGACCAAGCTGGATATCGGCAAGTACAGCCTGCCCCGGGCATTCTTCGCCGAACCGTTCGACCTGCAGCTGGAGATCGACGGGTCGCTCGACCGTATCGCCGAGGTCGGCGGCCAGAGTGTGAAGGTGGTGCAGTGGTCGGGGGACACCTCGCCCTTCGAGGCGGCCCTGGCGGCGACCCGCGAGGCCGGCGTGCCGAACATCAACGGCGGCGACACGCGGTTCGACAGCGACTACCGCTCCTACGGTTTCGTCGCGCCGATCGGCATCCCCGTCGGCGCCGAGCGGCAGATCTACGCCTCGATGAGCAACGAGAACACCTATACCGATCTCTGGACCGGCCGGTTCTTCGCCTATCGCCATGTGCTGCAGACGATCCGGAACACCGGACTGCCGATCCGGGTCAAGCCGATCAACCTGTACTATCACAGCTACGCGGCGGAGAAGCTGGCCTCGACCAATGCCCTGCTGCAGGTGCATGAGTCGATGCGCGGCCGGGAGATCGCCCCGGTCACCACCTCCCACTTCGCCCGGATCGCCGGCGGTTTCTATACCACCCGGCTGATCCCCCTGGGCCCGCGGCGCTGGCGGGTGGAGGAACGCGGCGCGCTGCAGACCTTGCGCTTCGACCGCGCGACCCGCACGGCGGTCGACTTCGCCGCCTCCTCCGGCGTGCTCGGCGCCCGTCCGGCACATGGCAGCCTGTACGTGGCGCTCGATCCGGAGGTCGCCGCGCCGGTGGTGGCCCTCACCGACCGCGGCCACCCGCTCGACCCGGATCCGGCGCCGCATCCCTATCTGTTCGACAGCCGCTGGCCGGCCTATGCGCTGACGGCCGACGCCGACGCGGCGACCGTCTCGGCCCGGGGATTCGGTGCCCTGTCGATGACGTGGATCGTGCCCCGGACCGGCACCTGGCGGGTCCGCATCAGCCAGGACGGCGACACGGTCTGGAGCGAGACCGTCGAGATCGACGGGGACCGGCGGCTGTCGATCGCGCCGGGTGACGCCGCCGAGGCGACGGCCGAAGCCAGGATCCGGATCGAGCGGATCGGCGACTGATGCGCCAGTTCGCGATCATCACCGCCTTCGTCGTGGTCGTGGCGTTGGCGCTGAGCTTCCTGCTGCTGCCGAGCCAGAAGGAACTCGGCACCATGCTGCTGCGCGACCGCGAGTACGAGGAATCGCGCAGATACTTCGAGGAACAGATCGCCGCCGGCGATCGCTCGCCCCAGGTGGTGACCGGGCTGCTGGAGATCTACATCCGCAACGGCGATGTCGATCGGGCGATCGCTCTCGTCGGCAGCTACGAGGAGGCGATCGGCACCGGGCCGGATATCCTGCGGCGCCTGGCCGAGCTGTACCGCCAGGACCGCCGTTTCGGTCTGTACCTGCAAACCCTCGAGCGTCTGACGGCCATCGAGCCGACGGCGGAGCGGATCGGCGACCTGGCCGACGCCTATTACAAGGCCGGCAGGACCGAGAAGCAGGTCTCGGCGCTCAAATGGCTGCGCTCGACCGGTTCCGCCCCGGTGGATCGCCAGGTGGAGCTGGCCGAGCTGCAGATCGCCACCGGGGCCTATGAGGCCGCGGCCGACAGCCTGACCCGGCTCCTCGACGCCTCCCCGGACGCGCTCAGCGCCTCCTACAAGCTGCAGCTCTTCGACCTCGCCCTGCACCTCGGCGACCGGGACCGCGCCGTCCATGTCGCGGACCGGACGCTCACGCCGGACGCCCCGGGCAGCCTGGCCGTCTCCTTCGCCGACACCGCACTCTACCGCCACGCGCCGGAGCTCGGTCTGCGGCTGCTGCACGCGCACCGGGAACTGGAAGCCAGCGATCCGGACTGGCGCCGGCTGCATGCCAACGGATTGCGGGCGGTCGGCCGGGACGACGAAGCCTGGGCGGAACTGAAGGGCTGGTGGCAGGAGGACATGCTGCCGCCGGCCAGCGCCGGCAGCCTGGTCGAACTCGCCATCCGGCGCGCCGAGCTGACCCTCGCCCTCGACGCTTTCTCCCATTTCGGCCTGGAACAGGTCGGCTCCGAGATCGCCCTGTCGCTGGTCGGCGAGCTGCACCGCGCGGGCCGAGCCGACGCCGTGGACGCGATGCTCGCCACCCTGGGGCCGGATGCCCTCGACGCCGATCCGATCCTGGGGGCGGAGATCATGATGGGGCGCGGCGACATGGCCGCTGCCGGGCGCTTCGCCGACCTCGCCCTGGCGCGGAGCACGGCCACGATGGGCGAGCGGCTGGCGCTGGCCAGCGTCCTGGCCCGGCTGGAGCGCGCCGACGAGGCCTTCGACCTGCTGCACCCCTACATCGCCGAACCGGCCCTGCCGGTCGAGGGCGCGCTGCTTCTGGCCGAGCTCTACGTCCGCCTGGACCGGGCGGAGGACGGGTTCTGGGATGTGGCGGCCCTGCTCGCCCAGCGCAGCTCGCCGCGTCTGCGGGCGATTTGGGCGCAGCTCGCGCTGGCGACCGGACGAACCACCCTGGTGGCCGAATGGCTGGAGCGCGAGCCGACCCTGGATCCGAGGACGGCGATCGACATCTACTTCCTGGCCGAAGGACGCCAGGCCT
The DNA here is from genome assembly GCF_000423805.1 of Thalassobaculum salexigens DSM 19539. Lineage (NCBI taxonomy): Bacteria > Pseudomonadati > Pseudomonadota > Alphaproteobacteria > Rhodospirillales > Thalassobaculaceae > Thalassobaculum > Thalassobaculum salexigens. Next base: position 62,895 of record NZ_AUIR01000013.1, on the reverse strand, counting down.
GGGACGCGGCGGTCCCCGCGGCGCGCCGGCTCACCGCCCTGGAACCCGGAAACGAGTCCGCCCAACGCCTGGCCTATGCCCTGTTCCAGAACGGCGAGGCCGAGGCCGCGCTCGACGCCCTGCGGCCCCTGATCCCCGACAATCCGGATGCCGAGCCTCTGTATGCCGACATTCTCGGCGCCCTCGGCCGTACCGACGAGTTGGTCGACCTCTGGACCCGACAGATGGGCCGGCCCGGCCTGAGCGACGAGGACCGGGAGGGCCTGGTCTACAACCTGCTGCAGGTCGGTGCCGATGCCGCCGCCTGGGATCAGCTTCTGGCACTGGTGGAGAGCCAAGGTGGCGGCTGGTGGTATACGGCAGCCGCCGCAGCCAAGCGTCTTGGGCGGGTCGAGGCCTTTGCCGAGGTCGCCCGCAGCAGCCTTCAGGACGTCGACCCGGCGTCCGAGGAGGCGACGGCCATCGTCTATGCCGTGGCCGATGCCGACCGGGACGCCTCGGTCCCGCTGTTCCGCAGCCTGGCCGAGCGCGCGCCGGCGCAATGGGACCCGGCCTATATGGGCGTGCTGCGCGACCTCGGGCGCCGCCAGGAGCTGATCGCCTGGACCACCGACCGGCTGGCGCAGACGCGGGATCCCGAGACCGCCCTGTCGCTCGCCTATGGCCTCGCCGAGATGGATCCGGCCGCCGCTGCCAAGGCGGTGGCACCGCGGGCGGAGAGCAGCCGCGCCTTCGCCGATCTCTATGCCGACCTGCTGCGCCGCGCGGGCCAGCGGGACAAGGCGCTCGCCTTCGAGCTGGCCCTGGCACAGAGCGGCCGCTTCGGCGCGGACTACACCCGCGAGGCCGCCTTCCGGGCGCTGGAGTCCGGCGACCGGGCGACCGCCGAACGCCTGTTCCGCCGGGTCGCCGCCGATGCGCCGCCGGACAGCGACAGCGTGCGCCAGCTGTTCTATCTCTGGGGCCCGCGACCCCGCCCCGAGGCGCTCGACTGGATCGAGGACCGGGCGCGCCGGGCCACCGGAGAGGACCGCGACGCCTGGCTCGACACGCTGATCGAGATGCGCGCCGGCAAGCGGGTCGCCGCCATCATCGGCGGCCTCGACGGCGCCACGACCGACCGCGAGCTGCTGCATCTCGTCAACGCCTATGCCCAGATCGACGACAGGCAGGGGGAGAGCCGCCAGAAACTGCGCGACGCCATGCTCCAGGCGATCGCCCGGATCGAGCAGCCGGAACGGCTGCGCGGCCTCGCCCGGATCGCCGAGAACACCCGCGACCGCGCCCTGATCACCGCCGCCTGGCGGGCGGTGCTGGCGGCGGCACCGGCAGATCCGGAGGCGCAGCGCACCCTCGGCCTCATCGCCTATGACGAGGGGCGGCTGATCGATGCCGAGCGTCTGCTGGGCGCCTACCTGGCCAATGGCGAGGGGGACTACGAGGCCAATTACTACTATGCCGACACCCTGGCGCGCACCGACCGCACCGCCCAGGCGATGCCGTTCTACCGCCGCGCCCATGCCCAGCTTACGCAGATCGAACCCCGCGATTTCACACAGGAGGTCGCACGGGCTAATCTGCTGCGCCGGCTGGGCCGCACCGCCGAGGCAGTGGCGTTGATGGACAAACTGGTGCGGCAGCGACCGGAGGATGAAGGATTGCGTGCCGACTTCGCCGACCTGCTGATCGAGTCCGGGGACCTCCGGCGCGCCCGCTCGATTCTGAAGCTGAAGTGAGCGGCGTATGCGCCTTCTCCTCGCCCTGACCGCCTCGGCCCTGGTCTGGAGCCTGCTCCAGGCGCCGGCCGCGCACGCACAGGTGCCGGTGACGCTGCAGGCCAATCCGGGCAACGGGACCGCGCTCGACCTGGTGATCCGCGGGGCCGCGCCCCAGGACACCGAGCTGGACGGCCGGGAGGTGGTGCTGCGCTTCGCCGGACCCATCGATCCGCGCGAGGTCGAGGCGGCCGCCCAGGACGGTGCCGCCTGGATCGAGACCATCGAGTACGGCTACGATTCCCTGCTGATTCGCTTCGCCGAGGGGGTCGAGGTGCTGGTCGAGCCGGCGGCCGACGGGGTCACCCTGTTCGCCAGCCGGCCCGCCATCGAGGCAGCCCCCGCCGCCGAGACGCAGACCGATCCCCAACGCATCCGCCTCGACTACTATCGCGCGCTGGCGCAGATCGAGTCAGGCGCGGTGGCGGACGGGCGGGCGATCCTGGTCAGTCTGTTGCGCGCCGATCCGCGCAACATCGAGGTCATGCTGCTGCTGGCCCGGGCGGAGGAGCAGCTCGGACGGCCGCGCCATGCGGTGGCGCTGTACGACCGGGCGCTGGCGCTCGACCCGAACCTTCCCGGCGCGATCCGCGACCGCCAGCGCCTGGCCCGCGACCTGGCCGACACCGCCCGCATCGCCACCCGCTACCAGGACGTGGAGAACGGCGAGACCCAGATCATCACCGCGGTCGACGGACAGGTCTCCAGCGGCGAAGGGCTCAGCCTGGCGTACCGGCTGGAGAATCGGCACATGGTAGCGGGACAGGTCACCCGGCGCGACGGCAGCGTCGAGCGCTTCGAGGGCGACCGCCAGCGCGCCTCCCTCACCCTCACCCCGCCGCGCACCGGCAACCTGCAGGTCGCCGGCAACCTCTACGCCTCCAACTACGTCGCCGGCGCCGGGGTTGCGCTCGACCTGGACGCGGGCACCAGCCGGATGGGGCTGGAGGCGCGCTGGTCGGAGCCGGACTTCAACTTCGTGGAAGGCATCGTCTCCGGCGGCGCCCGCGACCGGGTCGCGGTCGACTGGCAGTGGCAGGCGGCCGAGGTCTACGAATTCACCGCCGGCACCGCGCTGAACCGCTACAGCCTGGAGGGCGACCATGCCGGCACCGGCGCCGAGTTCGTGCTGGAAGCCCGCCGTCGGCTGCCGGAGCACTGGCCGCTGTCGACGGTCGGCTACCGCTTCGACGCCGAATACATCCTCAATTCCCAGACCAATCCGGCCAGCGGCGCCGACCTGCTGCCGCTCAGTTCGCGCGAGGGTCACACGGTGGATGCCACGGCCGAGCGCGACCTGGGTCCGTATATCCGCGCCCAGGGCCTCGCCGGCTACACCTACGACCGGCTGAACGGCGGCGGTCCGCTGGCCGAGGTCAACCTGATCTACGAGCCGCTGGTCGATCTGGAGATAAGTACTACCCTCGGGACAAGTCTCAACGAATCCCGGGGCACCGAGAACCAGCTCTTCTACGGAGGGCTGTCCCTGAGAACCCGGTTCTGACCGCGTCCGGCGCGGCACAGAGGAGGAACTATGACGACGATCGCAACCCCGCTGGCGACGGCCGCCCGAAGCCTGGCGGTCCTGGCCCTCTGCCTGGTTCTGGCGAGCTGCGCCTCGACCGACCGCCAGGCGCGCGACTATGTCGATCCGACGGCGGATTTCGCCGCGATGAAGGTGGCCGTGCTGCCGTTCGAGAACCTGACCAACTACCCCAATGCCGGCCGGATTGCGACCGAGCTGCTGGCCACCGAGCTGTACCAGCGCGGCGTGTTCCAGCTGCAGGAGGATACCGAGACCCGCCGAACGCTCGCCCAGCTCAAGATCGACCCGGAGAACCTGACCTCCGTCGCCGCCGCCCAGCAGGCGGCCGGCCTGCTCGAGGTCGACGCCATCATCGTCGGCAGCGTGTCCGAGTTCGGCTATCAGCAGGGCCTGCGCGAGGAGCCGGTGGTCGGGTTGAACGCCCGGCTGATCGAGGCCGGCACCGGCAACGTGCTGTGGGCGTCGAGCCACTCGGTGATGGGCGGCGGCTACCTGGAGCGCGGCTCGCTCAACGCCACGGCCCAGCGGGTGGTCAGCTCGATGGTCGCGCCGCTGGTCGACCGCTGACCGGCCGGTAACGCCCCGCCTCCCCCGGACGCCCGATGACCGACCATCCCACCGCCGAGCCGCCGGCCGCGCCGCCCGCCCCGCGGACGGTCCTGGGCGTGCGTGCCGTCGCCTGGCTGGAGATCCTCCTGTTCTTCGCCGCGGCGCTGGCCATCGACTTCTTCCTGCTGGAAGGCGACCGGTTCTGGGACGTGCGCCCGCACCCGTTCTGGCTGATCGTCATCCTGCTGGCGGTGCAGTACGGCGCCAATGCAAGCCTTGTGGCCGCGCTGGCCGCGACCCTGGCGCTCACCGTGGGGAACCTGCCGCCGCAGGAGCTGGGGGCGGACGTGTTCGAGTACTGGGCGGGCATCGGCCTGCGCCCCGCGCTCTGGGTCGGCGTCGGCCAGATCCTGGGACAGATGCGCGACCGGGAACTGGCGGAACGCGTGCAACTGCGGTCGCGGATCTCGATGCTGGAGCACCAGAACCAGCTGATCGCCCAGGGCTTCGAGGAACTTAAGCGCACGAAGTCGGCGCTGGAGGCCCGGATCGCCCGGCAGTTCCGCACGGTGATCACCACCTACCGGGCCGCCCAGTCCATGGACGTGACCGACGAGGCGCGGCTGTCCCGGGGGCTCGACCAGCTCATCCAGTCGGTCCTGTCGCCGCAGAAATACTCCCTGTGGACGCTCGGCCCCGACGGCTTCGAGCTGGAGCGCAGCGTCGGCTGGCAGGAAGCCGATACCTTCGAGCGCCGGCTCGAGCTGTCCCATCCCATGGTGCAGCACCTGCTGGCTCGCGAGGCCGCCCTGTGCGCCGCCCGCCCGAGCGACGAGCGCAAACTGATGGGTCAGGGCCTGCTGGCCGGGGCGATGACCGACCTGGACAGCGGTGAGATCGTCGGCATGCTGAAGATCGAGGAGACCGCCTTCCTCGACTTCAACCTCTACACCCTGGAGAACTTCAACGTGATCTGCTCCTGGATCGCGGCGGCGCGGATCCGCGCGCGGCGGTGGCGGACCCTCCAGGCCGACCGGGTGACCGGTGCCAACGACCTGCTGATGACGGCGGAGGTCTCCGAGCGGATCTACGCGCTGCTGGGCCAGCTCGGCCGGCGCAAGGGCTTCTCCTCCAGCCAGCTCGTCGTGTGCGCCCATGACCCCGACGCACTGGCGCCCGAACAGCATTCGATCCTGGCGCTGGCGCTGGGCGAGGCGGCGCGCACCACATTCCGGGCCACCGACCTGGCCTTCGAGCGCGCGACCGAGGATGCCGAATACGCCATCCTGCTGCCCGGTACCCCGCTCCACGATGCCGAGCTTCTGGCGGGCAAGCTGCGCGACGCCATCGGCCTGCACCTGCCGGCCAGCATCCCGCTCGCCACGGTGCTGATCGAGGCGCGGCCGATCGAGGACGCGGCCCCCGCCCCGGCCGAAGGGGGGGCGGCATGAGCACCGCCACGCCGCTGGAGTTCCCCACCGAGCGTCCGGTGCGCGCCAGGGAGGTCGTCCCGGAGATCGCCGTCGCACAGGCGGTGGAAGCTGCCCTGCTCTGGACGGTGCTGGACGGACGGCTCGACTGGCCGACCGCCCTGACCGGCCATGGGGCGTTCGGCGTACTTCTCGGTGCCTATGCGCTGTGGCAGGCGCGGCGCGGCCGCGACACCCGACTGCTGTCCTGGCTGTCCTGGCTGACCCTGACCCTGGGTCCGGCCGGACCCCTGGCGACCGGCCTGCTGGCGGCCATGACCGCCGCGTTCACCCGCACCGCACGGCCGTTCGACGAATGGTACGACAGCCTGTTCCCCGACGACCATGAGACCCGCAGCGAGCTGCTGTACCGCCGCCTGCTGGAGGGTCGAGAGGACGCCGTGGCCGAGGGGTCCGTCAACTCGCTGACCGACGTGCTGTTCACCGGCACGACCCGGGCGAAGCAGGCGGTGGTGGCCCTGCTGGCCCGACGGTTCCGCAGCGAGTTCGCCCCGGCCCTGCAGATGGCTCTGTCGGACCCGGAAGCCTCCATCCGCGTGCAGGCGGCGACGGCGGCGAGCACCATCGAGGAGCGCTACCATGCCGGCCGCCTGGAACTGGAGGACGCCGTCCGCGCCGCTCCGGAGGAGGCCGACGCCCTGCTCGCCCTGGCCCGTCACCTGGACGATTACGCCTATGCCGGCGTGCTGGACGACGACCGGCAGCGGGTGGTGATGGCCGATGCACTCGACGCCTACCGCGCCGCCAACCGGCGGCTCGGCGCGCGGGAGGACATCGATCTGGCGATCGGCCGCCTGATGCTGCGCCTGGACATGATCGAGGAGGCGGAGCTGCACCTGTCGGGCCTGTCCCTGCGCTACGAGGATCCGCGCCCGATGCTGTGGCACGCGGAATGCCTGTTCCGGCTGCGCCGCTTCGCCGAGCTGCGGCAGGTGCTCGACGACCCGAAGCTGGCCCAGCTCGGCCTGCGCGAGGAGTACACGGGCATCAATCCGGTGATCAATCTCTGGCAGGTCTCCGCCCTGACCGGCCTGCAGCCCCTGGAGCCGACCCCGTGAGCCCCGGCGCGACGGTGCCGGAGGCCGATGTCTGCCTGATCCTCGAGGGCTCCTACCCCTATGTGGCGGGCGGGGTATCGACCTGGACCCATGACCTGATCAAGGCCCAGGCCCCGATGACCTTCTCGGTCGTCGCCCTCACGGCCGACGAGAAGCCGCGGGAGCCGCGCTACGAGCTGCCGGAGAACGTTGTCGGGGTCGTCGACCTGCCGCTGCGATCCCGCGCCGGCGGACCGCAGAGGCGGCTTGGCGCGACCCGGATGATGCGCGAGCTGACCGGGGCCCTGATCGCCATGCGCGGAGACACCGCCCCGCACGGGTTCCGGCGGGCGGTGGAGCTCGTCGCCCGGGCCCGGGGCTCGGTCGGCACCCAACTGCTGATGAACTCGCCGGCGGCCTGGGAGATGATCACGGCGATGTACCGCGAGGACGCGCCGGAGAGCTCGTTCCTGGAGTATTTCTGGACCTGGCGGGCACTGTTCGGCGGCCTGTTCGCCACCCTGCTCTGCGAGTTGCCGAAGGCGCGGGCCTACCACACGATCTCCACCGGCTATGCCGGGTTGGTCGCGGCCCGGGCGGCGCTGGAGACCGGCCGGCCGGCGGTGCTGACCGAGCACGGGATCTACACCAACGAGCGCCGCATCGAGATCACCATGGCCGAGTGGCTCTACGACGCGGCGGAGAGCTGGTACCAGATCGAGACTCCGCGCTGGGACCTGCGCCAGCTCTGGATGGCGGCGTTCCAGGCCTATGCCCGGGTCTGCTACGAGTGCTGCACCGAGATCACCACCCTGTATGGCGGCAACCAGATCCTGCAGCGCGCCGACGGGGCGCCGCCCGAACGCATGCGGATCATCCCCAACGGCATCGACTACGATCTGTACAGCGCCCTGGCGCGCGACACCGGCGAACGGCGGCCGACCGTCGCCCTGATCGGCCGCGTGGTGCCGATCAAGGACATCAAGACCTATATCCGCGCCGCCGACGTGCTGCGCAGATCCGTGCCCGACGTGCTGTGCTGGGTCATGGGGCCGGCCGACGAGGACGCGGAATACGCCGCCGAATGCTTCGAGCTGGTGCGCTACCTGGGGCTCGAGGAGACGGTCGTGTTCCTCGGCCGGGTCAAGATCGCCGACTATCTCGGCAAGATCGATGTGCTCGCCCTGACCTCGATCTCCGAGGCCCAGCCGCTGGTGATCCTGGAGGCCGGGGCCGCCGGCGTGCCGACCGTGGCGACCGATGTGGGCGCCTGCCGGGAGATGCTGGAGGGACACCCGGACGAGCATCCGGCGCTGGGGGCCGGGGGCGAGGTGGTGCCGCTGTCCTCGCCCAACGCCGCCGCCGCCGCCATGGCCCGGCTGCTGATCGACCCGGACTGGTGGCAGCGCTGCAGCGACGCGATCCGCACCCGCACCGAGCGCTACTACAACAAGCGCGAGATCGACCGGATCTACGGCGACATGTACCGCGACATGATCGGCCGCCCCGACGGCTTCCGGGTGGACGGCTTCCGGGTGAACGGCGGCGCGGCGCCGACGAGCGGCCTGGCGCCGGTCGCCGCGACGGGACGGCGCTGATGGCGGGGATCGGCTTCACCCTGCGCCGGCTGACCCAGCGCGACGACCTGATCGGCGCGGTGATCGGCTACGGCCATTCGGTGTTCATCTCGGCCGGACCCTGGCTGCTGACCGTGCTGGCACTGGTCGCGATCACCGTGATCCTGGGAGACGCCATGCCGCGGGAGAGCCTGGAGCTGTTCCGCTCGATCATCGTCTATAATTTCTCGGTCAGCCTGGTGATCACCGGGCCAGTGATCCTGGTCGCCACCCGCTATCTGGCCGATCGGGTCTTCGAGAAGCGGGTCGACACCGCCCCGGCCCTGATGGTGACGGCGATGGTGCTGGGCACCGCGCCGGGACTGGCATTGGCGGTGTGGTTCTACTTCTTCGTCTGCACCATCCCGATCCCGCTGGCCCTGCTTGCGCTGGCGAACTACGCGGTGATCTCGGCGATCTGGGTGGCCGGGCTGTTCCTGTCGGCGCTCAAGGCCTATGTGCGGGTGACCGTGTCCTTCGGCCTCGGCATGACCGGGTCGGTGGCGCTGACCTATTTCGTCGGCGCCGGGTTCGGAGCGACCGGCGCCCTGGCGGCGTTCAGCGGCGGGCTGGCGCTGACCATGCTGGTGCTGATGGCGACGGTGCTGGCCGAGTACCGCTATCCCATGACCCGGCCGGGCAGCCTGCTGCGGTATTTCCGCGACTACTGGGAACTGGCGCTCAGCGGGCTGGTCTACAACCTGGCGATCTGGATCGACAAATGGGTGATCTGGGCGACCGTGCCCGACACCTCGGTGGTCGGCGGCGCGCTGGTCACCATGCCGCTCTATGACGGGGCGATGTTCCTCGCCTACCTGACCATCGTGCCGGCCCTGGCGATCTTCACCGTGGCGGTGGAGACCCGGTTCTTCGAGGACTACCAGCGCTTCTACCGGCAGATCGGCGACCACGCGACCCTGGAGGCGATCCAAGAGAACCAGCGGAGCGTGGAACGCTCGGCGACCGACGGGCTGCGCTCGGTGATGGTCATCCAGATCGTGATCTCGGTGCTGGTGATCTTCTTCGCGCCGGCGATCCTGGAGGCGGCCGGCGGGGCGTCGCGACAGATCGCCATGTTCCGCTTCGGCGTGCTGGGGGCGCTGTTCCACGTGATGATGCTGTTCTGCGGCATCCTGCTGATGTACTTCGACGCCCGGCGACCGTCGCTGATCCTCAACCTGGTGTTCCTGCTGGCCAATGGCGGCTTCACCTGGGCGACCGCGCAGCTCGGCTTCCCGTATCTCGGCTACGGCTATTTCGCGGCGACGCTGCTGTGCTTCGCGCTGGGAGTGGTGCTGGTGTTCAACGTTCTGCGCCAGCTGCCCTACTTCACCTTCGTGCGCAACAACCCCTCCGTCACCGGGGCATAGGAGAGCACCGCCATGCGCCGGGGCAGCCCGATCTTCGAATCCGTCGTCCGGGATCCGGACCTGGCTTCCCTGCGCATCCTGCGCCACGGGCTGCGCGACGCGCTGGGGCGGTCGGACATCCCGCGCCGCCTCGCCCAGGACCTGCAGCTCGCCCTGCAGGAATACGCCACCAACCTGATCGTCCACGGTGCCCCGGCCCCGGCCGAGATCACCGTCCACCTGCACAATGACGGCGCCGTCTGGGAGCTGGAGATCTTCGACGACGGCGGTGCCTTCCAGAACTTCGACGCCTATCTGGCGCTCGCCACCTTCGCCGACCGGCGCCAGGGCCCGCGCAGCCACGGCATGGGGATGAAGTTCATCGGCACCCGCTTCGCCGATTACGAATACGACGCGGGCAACGGCTTTACCCGACCCAACCGCCTGTCCCTCCATTTCCCGCCGCGGGCAGAGTTCATCATCCGGCCTGTCATCGTCGTCATCGAGGACGAGCCGCTGACCCGCCAACTCATCAAGTCGATCCTGCGCCGCGACTTCCGGGTCTTCGACTTCGAGCTGCCCGGACAGGCCCTGCGGCTGATCCGCAGCTATCCGCCGGACCTGATCCTGTCGGATATCGGCCTGCCGGAGATGGACGGCATTGCCCTGCGCAAGGAGCTGGCCCGGGATATCGACACCGACATCGTGCCCTTCGTCTTCCTGTCCGCCCACGGCGACGAGCGCACCATGTCCGAGGCCGGCGACCTCGGCATCGACGATTTCGTGCCGAAGCCGATCGACCCGCCCATCCTGCTGCGCATCGCCCGGCGCCTGATCACCCGGTCGCGCAAGGTCCGCGAGGCACTGATCGCCAAATCCGCCAAGGATCTGACCGAGGGGCTGCAGCCGAACCTGCCGGCGCGCTTCGAGGGGTTCGATATCGGCTTCGCCTCCGAGCCGGCGAGCCTGGGCGGCGGCGACCTGATCCAGTCCGGCCAGATCGGCGACCGGCTGATCGTGCTGCTGGCCGACGTCATGGGCCACGGCCTGGCCGCCCGGTTCTACGCCCATGGGGTGGCCGCCTATTTCCGCGCGATCATCCTCGGTGCGGAGCCGGGCACCGAGATCGACGATCTGATGACACAGCTTTCCGACAGCCTGTTCGCCGACCCGACCTTCGAACGTACGATCGTGTCGATCCAGTTGGTGGCCCTCGATCGGGAGGGTGGCGTGGAGATCTGCTCGGCCGGACACCCGTTCCCGGTGGTGATCGCCGGCGGAACGGCGCGCTGGGCGGAGATCAGCGGACCGCTGCCCGCCCTGGAGCAGAACCTGCCCTTCCCCACCATGCGGCTGGAGCCGGAGCCCGGGAGCCGACTGCTGCTGTATACCGACGGTCTTTCGGAGGTGGAATCGGTGCGCCGCAACCCGGCGGCGGCCGGGGATCGTCTCTTCGACATGCTGCGGCGGCATGCCGACGACCCGGTCGTCGATATGCCGTCACGGGTGCTGCAGGATCATCTCGCCTCGACCCGCACGCTCGCCGACGATACCAGCCTGATCGTGATCGGCCGGCGTCGCCCCGGGTAGCGTCACCCCGGGTAGCGCCGCCCCGGGTAGCGCCGCCCCAGGTAGCGCCGCAGGGTCAGGCCACGCCGACGGCGATCCGGGCCTCGCCGGGGGAGTCGGAAAACGCCATGAAACGGTCGAGCTGGGTCGCCTTCAGCAGCTCCAGCGGCTGGTCGCTGGCGCCGCAGATCGCCACCTTGGACCGCTTGGCGCTCAGCGCCCGGAAGGCATGGACGATCAGCCCGATGCCGGAGCTGTCGATGAACTCGACGGCGCTCAGATCGAACACCAGGGGCTTGCCTTCGCCGATCAGGGCTTCGACCTCGCCGCGCGCCATCTGCACTTCGGCCGAGTCCAGGTCCCCCTCGAAGGCGATCACCGAGTGGCTGCCCGCCTTGTCAATGGTAAAGCCCATTCCAACCCCCGTCTGTGCCCGTATCGCTCGCATATCGAGCCGCCTTTCAATGGTTCCTCAAGAGTCCGGGTCCAGGGCATAATCCGCGCGCAGCAGACGCCGCAAACCCTCTTCAAGGCTCACCTCCGCCCGTGTCCGCATGCGGAGGATCGCCAGATCCGGATTGCCGATCGACACGCGAATGTCACCGGCGCGGGCCGGCCCGAAGGCGATCTCGCCCGGGCTGCCCGTCATGGATTTCAGCGTCTCGGCCAGGCCGAGCACGCTGGTCGGCTGGCCGGTGCAGACATTTGCCACCGGCGCCGCGATGTCAGCGGCCTGGAGTGCCGCCAGGATGTGCGCGACCACGTCACCGACATAGACGAAGTCGCGGATCTGGCCACCATCGCCATGGATGCTCACACCCTCCCCCCGCGCGAGGCGCGAGGCGAAAATGGAAATCACCCCAGAGTAGGGCGAGGAGGGATCCTGGCGCGGACCGAAGACGTTGAAGAACCGCAGCCCGAAGCTCGGCACCCCGTGAATGCGTCCCGCGACCCCTGCATGAAGCTCCGAGCCGTATTTGTCGACCCCGTACGCGGTCAGCGGTGCCGGAACCTCCCGCTCGCTGAGCGGGGTGGTCGTGTTATCGCCGTAGATCGCCGCCGACGAGGCATAGACCACGGGAATGCGGCTGGCATCCCGCGCCGCCTCCAGCACCGTCACCGTGCCGCCGACATTGACAGCATGGCTCGCGGCCCAGGTCTCGTTGCATTTCTGCACCGAGGCGATCGCCGCCAGGTGCACCACCGCCCCGCAGCCGTCGATCGCCCGCGCCACCGCGTCGCGATTCTCGATCGAGCCTTCGAACAGCTCGACCCGGTCGGGCAGGTTCGCGCGCCGGCCCGTGGACAGATCGTCCAGGACCACGGGCACATCGCCCCTGGCCAGCAGGGCGTCGACCACATGGCTGCCGATGAACCCGCACCCGCCTGTCACCAGGATTCTCACGTCTCACTCCAACCGATGGGGCAGGTTGATACTTATGCGAACTTCACACTGATCGGCACCGTGTGCGACCGCAGAAAACAACAAAACGACTTAATATTCGTTAAATTTCACAAGATTTTTTGGGACATGCAGCCATGGCGGATTGTCCCCGGAGTTCTGTTCGCGCAAGGGCCGTAGGGCCTGCCCGAACGTCGGCGACGCGCATGGCGACGTTCGGCGGTCCGAACGACCCGGCATAAGAAAACCCCTCCCCGGCAGACCGGAGAGGGGTCGGTGGCGATGCCCTGAGGCGCCGCAGCGTTACTGCATCTGTGTTACTGCACCTGTGTCACTGCGGCAGGCTGTCGTCGATGCCCTGCACGTACCAGTTCATGCCCAGCAGGGTGCCGTCGTCCAGAACCTTGCCCTCTTCGACCGCCAGGGTGCCGTCCTGCTTGTAGATCGGGCCGGTGAACGGGTGGAATTCGCCCGAGGTGATCTTGGCCTCGGTTTCCTCGGCCATCGCCTTCACGTCGTCCGGCATGTTGGTGTAGTCGGCCATGACGACCATCTCGGCGCCCATGCCGCCCCAGACGTCACCGGACGTCCAGGTGCCGTCGAGGACCGCCTTGGTGCGCTCGATGTAATAGGCAGACCAGTCGTCGATGATCGCGGTGAGCTGGGCCTTCGGCGCGAACTTGATCATGTCGGAGGCCTGGCCGAAGCCGGTCACGCCCTGCTCCTCGGCGATCTGCAGCGGGGCCGTCGAATCGGTGTGCTGGGTGATGATGTCCGCACCCTGGCCGATCAGCACCTTGGCGGCATCGGCTTCCTTGCCGGGATCGAACCAGGAGTTCACCCACACGACCTTCAGTTTGAAGTCCGGGTTGATCGACTGGGCGCCCAGCAGGAAGGCGTTGATGCCGCGCACCACCTCGGGAATCGGGAACGAGGCGACATAGCCGGCGACGCCGCTCTTCGACATCCTGGCGGCGATCTGGCCGATCACGTAGCGGCCCTCGTAGAACCGGGCCGAATAGGTGGCGACGTTGTCCGCCTGCTTGTAGCCGGTGGCGTGCTCGAACTTGATCTCCGGGAACTTCTTGGCGACCGCCAGGGTCTGCTCCATGAAGCCGAAGGAGGTGGTGAAGATCAGACCGGCACCCTGGCGCGCCAGGCGGGTGATCGCCCGCTCGGCGTCCGGTCCCTCGGCCACCTTCTCCACGTACACGGTCTCGACCTTGTCGCCGAACTCCTTCTCGATGGCGAGGCGGCCCTGGTCATGCTGGTAGGACCAGCCGTGGTCGCCGATCGGGCCGACATAGATGAAGCCAACCTTCAGCGGGTCGGCGGCACTCGCCGGCGTGGCGGCGAAGGCGCCGGCGGCGAGCATCGCGGCGGTGACCGCGAGCTTGAATAACGTCCTCATTGTCCCCGTCTCCTGTCCTGTTTCTCGGGATTGCGTCCTCACCGGTCCGGCACGAAGGTCTGGCCGATGCAGGCCGGTGTGTTGATCTTGGTCAGCGTCCTGTTCCGCGAGATCAGGACCAGCACCAGAATGGTTATCAGATAGGGGAAGGACGACAAGACCTGGGACGGGATACCGATCCCCAGGGCCTGGGCGTACAGCCCCATGATCCAGACCGCGCCAAACAGATAGGCGCCGATCAGCACCCGTCGAGCGATCCAGGTGGCGAAGACCACCAGCGCCAGCGCGATCCAGCCGCGCCCGGAGGTCATGTTCTCCACCCATTGCGGGGTATAGGCGAGCGAGAGATAGGCGCCCGCCAGCCCGGCGCAGGCGCCGCCGAACAGAATACAGCCGTAGCGCACCGCGATCACGTTGTAGCCCAGCGCATGGGCCGAATGATGGTTGTCGCCCACCGCCCGGATGACCAGCCCCGTGCGGGTGCGGCTCATCGTGTAGGACACCGCGAAGACCAGCGCGAAGGAGGCGTAGACCAGCACGTCCTGGCCGAACAGGATCGGCCCCAGGAACGGGATGTCGCTCAGCACCGGGATGTCCAGCGGCTGCAGCTTCACGCCTGGCAGGCCGGTGAAGCTCTCACCGATCACCCCGGACAGGCCGAGCCCGAGCAGGGTCAGCGCCAGTCCGGACGCTACCTGGTTGGTGGCGAGCGACTGGGTGAGAAACCCGAACAGCAGGGCCATGCCCATGCCGGCCAGCACGCCCGCCAGCACCCCGAGATAGGGCGACCCGGTGGTGTAGGCCGTGGCGAAGCCGCAGACCGCGCCGACCACCATCATCCCTTCGACCCCGAGATTAAGGACGCCGGAGCGCTCCACCACAAGCTCGCCGATGGCGGCGAGCAGCAGCGGCGTGGAGGCCGTGATGATCGTCAGGATGACCGCTTCCAGACCTGTCATCGCCCCGCCCTCACGCCGTATGCGGGCGCAGCAGGCGGATCCGGTAGAGGATCAGCGTGTCGCAGGCCAGGATGAAGAACAGCAGGATGCCCTGGAACACCTGGGCGGTCTTGTCGGAGATGCCGAGATCGATCTGCGCCGCCTCGCCGCCGAGATAGCTGATGCCGAGCATCACGCCGGCGACCAGCACCCCCACCGGATTCAGGCGGCCGAGAAAGGCGACGATGATCGCGGTGAAGCCGTAGCCGGGAGAGATCGCCGGCTGCAGATGGCCGCTCGGCCCCGCCACCTCGCAGATCCCGGCCAGCCCCGCCAGCCCGCCGGACAGCAGCAGGCAGAACCAGACCATGCGCTTGGAGGAAAAACCGGCAAAGGTGCCGGCGCGCGGCGCCGTGCCGACCACCCGGACCTCGAACCCCTTCAGGGTGCGGGACATGACGACATAGAGCACCGCCACCGCCACCAGCGCCAGACCGGCGCCCAGATGGATGCGCCCGTCGCCCAGGGTCGGCAGCAGCTGCCAGCCCTCGAACTGGACGGATTTCGGGAAGTTGAAGCCGGCGGGGTCACGCCATGGACCGCGGATGAACCAGTCGGCGATGAGCTGCGCGACGTAGACCAGCATCAGGCTGGTCAGGATCTCGTTGGTGCCGAAGCGGGTGCGCAGAAAGGCCGGGATCGCCGCGTAGAGCGCCCCACCCAGCGCGCCCAGCGCCAGCATGAGCACCATCACCGGGAAGCTCTGGAACTCGTGCCACAGGATCGGCAGGGCCGAGCCGAACAGCGCGCCCATGGTGAGCTGACCCTCGGCCCCGATGTTCCAGACATTGGCCCGGAAGCACACCGCCAGCCCGACGCCGATCAGCACCAGCGGGGCGGCCTTGACCACCAGCTCCTCCAGCGACCACCACCACAGCACCGGCTCCAGAAAATAGACGTAGAGCGCGCGGGCCGGATCGAGGCCCATCAGGGAGAAGATCACCGCGCCGGTCACCAGGGTCAGCCCCACGGCGAGCAGCGGCGACAGCCAGGTCATCAGCTTCGAGCGCTCGGCCCGTCTCTCCAGCACCAACCTCATGACGCCGCCTTCTCATGGGAGGCGGTCTCATGGGCGCCGGCCATCAGCAGGCCGATCGCCTCGCGGTCCAGGGTGGCGGTCGGCTTCGCCTCGGACAGCTCGCCTCGGGAAATCACCGCGATGCGGTCGGCAATGGCGAAGATCTCGTCCAGATCCTGGCTGATCACCAGCACCGCCGACCCGCCCTCGGCCAGATCGATCAGCGCCTGGCGGATCACGGCGGCGGCCCCCGCGTCCACGCCCCAGGTCGGCTGGTTGACCACCAGCAGCCGCGGCTTGCGGTCGAGCTCACGGCCGATCACGAATTTCTGCAGGTTGCCGCCGGACAGCGACCGCGCCTCCGGGTCGTTGCTGGAGGTGCGCACGTCGAACGCTCCGGCCACCCGGCCCGCCACGTCGCCGGCCAGCCCGAGATTGACCAGCCCGCGCCGCACCATCCCGTCATCCACGGCGAAGCGGGTCAGGATCACGTTCTGCGACAGCGGAAAGTCGGGCACCGCGCCGTGACCGAGCCGCTCTTCCGGCACGAAGGCCGCCCCCAGCGCCCGGCGCGCCTTGATCCCGCGCCCGGCACAGACCTGGCCGGCGAGAGTGATGCTGCCGGTTAGGCCATCCACCCGCTCGCCGCTGACCGCGTCGAACAGCTCCGACTGGCCGTTGCCGGCGACCCCGGCGATGGCGACGATCTCGCCGGCGCCGATCCGCAACGACACGTCGCGCAAGGCCGTGCCGAACGGCCCGTCCGCCGGCAGCGAGACATGGTCCAGGGTCAGGATCGGCTCTCCGACCACCGCACCGGCCCGGGTCGAGACGACGGCCACGTCGACGCCGACCATGTGGCGGGCGAGCGAGGCGGCGGTCTCCCGGCGCGGATCGACGGTGGCGACCACCTTGCCCCGGCGCAGGATCGTCGCCTCGTGGCACAGGGTCTTCACCTCCTCCAGCCGGTGGGAGATGTAGAGAATGGCGCAACCCTCCGACGCCAGCCGGCGCAGGGTGACGAAGAGCTGGTCCGCCTCCTGGGGGGTGAGCACCGCGGTCGGCTCGTCCATGATCAGCAGCGCCGGTTCCTGCAGCAGGCAGCGCACGATCTCGATGCGCTGGCGCTGACCGACGGACAGGTCGGCCACCAGCGCGCCGGGCTCCAGCGGCAGGCCGTATTCCCGCGATACCGCGGCGATCCGCGCCGAAAGCTCCTGCATGTCGGCCTTGCCCGGCAAGGCCAGCGCGATGTTCTCGGTGACGCTCAGCGCCTCGAACAGGGAGAAATGCTGGAACACCATGCCGATGCCCAGAGAGCGGGCGGCGGCCGGATTGGCGATGCGCACGGGCTTGCCGCGCCAGTGCAGTTCGCCCTCGGTCGGCTGCAGGGCGCCGTACATCATCTTGACCAGGGTCGACTTGCCCGCACCGTTCTCGCCCAGCAACGCGTGGATCTCGCCGGGTCTAAGCCGCAGAGTCACGTCGTCATTGGCGGCGAAGTCGCCGAATTTCTTGGTGATATGGACGGCCTCCAGAAGGAAGTCGCTCATTCGGCCCTTGCCCCCGCCGGGATGGTCGCGTGTCGATCCTCCTGGGTAGAGGCTGGCGACGCCGGAGTCGAGCGTCTTGTTGCAGCGCACGCTGAACCTTTGGGGTGCATGGCCCGGAGGACGTGTCCTAGACTGCGGCGGACCGAGCCCGCGCGAGACGGGACCACGATCTACAGGAGGGGAGGAGCATGGCCGCCGGCAGGGACAGGCTTGCAGGGAAGACCGCGCTGATCACCGGCGGCGCCTCCGGAATCGGCCGCGCCATCGCCGAGATCTTCATCGAGCAGGGCGCGACCGTCGTCATCGCCGATATCGATGCCGAGCGCGGCACCGCGGTCGCCTCCCAGATCGGCGCGACCTTCGCCCTTCTCGACGTGCGCGACGAGGACGGCTGGCAGCGGGTGACCACCGAGACCCTCGACCGCCACGGCCGCCTGGACGTGCTGGTGAACAATGCCGGCACCGGCGGCTCCGGCGGATCGATCGAGGACGCCTCGGTCGACGACTGGGACCGGGTGATGGACATCAACGCCAAGGGCGTGTTCCTGGGCTGCAAATACGGCGTGGCGGCGATGAAGGCGAACGAGGCCCCGTCCGGCGGCTCCATCGTCAACATGTCGAGCATCGCCGGTCTGGTCGGCGCGCCCGCGATTCCGGTCTATTCCGCGTCGAAGGGGGCCGTGCGGCTGCTGACCAAGTCGGTCGCCCTGCACTGCGCCAAGAAGGGCTACGGCATCCGCTGCAACTCGGTGCACCCGTCCTATACCGACACGCCGATGGTCGACCGCATGGTCGACGGCCACCACAACCCCGAGCGCCTGCGCCAGGCCATCGTCGCCGCCGCGCCGCTCGGCCGCATCGGCGCGCCCGCCGACGTGGCCGGCGCCGTCCTGTATCTGGCGAGCGACGACAGCGCCTTCGTCACCGGCACCGAGCTGACGGTCGATGGCGGCATCTGCGCGATGTAAGCCCGGCCGAATTCTTCTGGAGGAGAAACGCATATGTTCGATCTGACCGGCAAGGTGGCGCTGATCACCGGCTCGTCGCGCGGCATCGGCAAGTCCATCGCCGAATGCATGGTGAAACAGGGCGCGAAGGTGGTGATCTCCTCGCGCAAGGCCGAGGCCTGCACGGCGGTCGCCGATGAGATCAAGGCTTCCGGCGGCGAGGCCGTGGCGATTCCCTGCAACATCGGCCGCAAGGAGGATCTTCAGGCGCTGGTCGACGGCACCCGCAAGGCCTTCGGCAAGATCGACATCCTGGTCTGCAACGCCGCCACCAACCCGGTCTTCGGCCCGATGACAGAGGTGTCCGACGACGCCTACGACAAGATCATGGACACCAACGTGAAGGGCGCCTTCTGGCTCTGCAACATGGTGCTGCCCGAGATGGCGGAGCGCGGCGACGGGGCGGTGATCCTGATCTCCTCCATCGCGTCGATGTACGGCAACCGCAAGCTCGGCATCTACGGCATCTCCAAGGCGGCCGAGCAGCAGCTCGTGCGCAATCTGGCGGTCGAATGGGGACCGAAGAACATCCGGGTCAACGCCATCGCCCCGGGCCTGATCCGCACCGACTTCGCCCGCGCCCTGTGGGAGGACGACAAGCGCCGCACCATCATGGAGACCGTTACCCCGCTGCAGCGCATCGGCGAGCCGGAGGATATCGGCTGGCTGGCGACCTATCTCGCCTCCGACGGCGCCCGCTTCGTCACCGGCCAGACCATCGTCGCCGATGGCGGTCGGACCATCGGCGACCCGTCCTGAGGGGATCGGCATGGCGCATCTCGGCCCGGTCACCAACGCCCACCGCTTCGACGAGGCGGGACTGGCCCGCTATCTGGCCGATCAGGGGCTGGATGGTGTTGCGTCCGGCCTGACCGTCCGGCAGTTCCAGGGCGGACAGTCCAACCCGACCTTCCGGCTCGACACCGCCGACGGCAACGCGTCCTACGTCCTGCGCAAGAAACCGCCGGGGGAGCTGCTGCCGTCGGCCCATATGGTCGAGCGCGAGTACCGGGTGATGGCGGCGCTGGCGCAGACCGACGTGCCGGTGCCGGCGATGCGGCATCTCTGCGAGGACGCGTCGATCATCGGCACGGCGTTCTACGTGATGGACTATCTCGACGGCCGCATTCCCGACGAGCCGTCGCTCGACGAGGGCTACAGCCCGGAGGAACGCACCGCGATCTGGGACAGCGCCAACGCCGCACTGGCCAAGCTCCACACGGTCGATCCCGAGACGGTGGGGCTGGGCGATTTCGGCCGACCGGCGAATTACTGCGGCCGGCAGATCGCCCGCTGGACCAAGCAGTTCGAAGCCTCGAAGACCGATCCGATGCCGGACATGGACCGGCTGACCGAATGGCTGAACGCCCATCCCGGCGTGCCGGACGCGGTGTCGATCGTGCATGGCGACTACCGCCTGCCCAACATGATGCTGCACCCGATCGAGCCGCGGGTGATCGCCATCCTGGACTGGGAACTGGCGACCCTGGGCCATCCGCTGGCCGATGTGGCCTATACCTGCATGCCCTACCACATGACCCATGCGGAGAAGGCGCTGAAGGGCATGGTCGGCCTCGACCTGGAGGCCATGGGCATCCCGAGCGAGGCGGAATACCTGGAAAAGTACCGGGTTCGGGCCGGGCGGGAGGCGATGCCGGACATGCGGTACTTCCTGGCGCTGTCGTTCTTCCGTCTGGCCGCGATCTGCCAGGGCGTCTATTTCCGCGGGCTCAAGGGCAATGCGAGCTCGGCGAATGCCCTCGAGGTCGGGGCCAAGGCGCCGCGCCTGGCCGAGATCGGCTGGGCCATCGCCAGCCGGGAGGGGTGAGGAAATGGCGCAGATCAAGATCCACGCGCGGCGCGGCTTCATCGACCGGCACCGCCAGACCCTGTCCGACGCGATCCACGGGGTGATGATGGAGGCGCTCGGCCTGCCGGAGGACAAGCGCTTCCACCGCTTCATTGCCCTGGACGACGTCGATTTCATCCACCCCGCCGACCGAGGCGACGGCTATACGGTGATCGAGATCCTGATGTTCGAGGGCCGCAGCGACGCCGCCAAACGGGCCTGCCTGCGCGGGCTCATGCGGGCGGTACCGGAGGCGGCCGGGATCCCGGTCGAGGCGGTGGAGATCACGATCATCGAGACCCCGATGGCCAACTGGGGCATCCGGGGAAAGATCGGCGACGAGCTGACGCTGAATTACAAGGTGGAGACGTAGGAGGCAGCCTGTTGCCCATTACTTTCCACACTCCCCGGACCTGTTCCGGGGCCTACCCTTCCGCCGTACGATGATCGGAAGGTTTCGAACGACGTTCCACCGTGGGCCCCGGAACAGGTCCGGGGAGTGAGTTAGGGGGTGGGGAGCGAAACCGCCCCCTCACCGGGTGCCACTGAACCGCTTCTTTCCTTCCTTCGCCGCCATCAGCCGGGCGTAGAGGTCGATATAGCGTTCCGCCGGGCCGTCCCAGCCGACCGGGTGGCGCATGGCGTTGCGCTGCATCTGACGCCACAGAGACCGTTCGGAGAACACCGCGAAGACCTTGGCGATGGCGTTGGCGAAGGCCTCGCGCGAGCCCGGGTCGAACTGGAAGCCGGTGGCCACGCCGGCGCTGACGGCGGCCGAGTTGGCGTCGATGACCGTGTCCGCCAGCCCCCCCGTCCGCGCCACCACCGGCAGGGCGCCGTAGCGCATGGCGTACATCTGGGTCAGCCCGCAGGGCTCGAAGCGCGACGGCACCAGGACCGCGTCGGACCCGGCGTAGATCCGGTGCGCCAGATCCTCGTCATAGCCGATGCGCACGCCGACCGAGCCCGCATGGTCGCGGGCGGCGGTGAGGAACGCCTGCTCCAGCCGCCGGTCGCCGCTGCCCAGCAGGACCAGGGAACCGTCGACCCGCAGCATGTCCGGCAGGATGCCGAGCAACAGGTCGAGCCCCTTCTGGTCGGTCAGTCGGCTGACCACGCCGAACAGCGGGCCGGTACGACCGGCATCCAGGGAAAACGTCTGCAGCAGGGCCTTGCGCGCTGCCTTGCGACCGGACAGGGAGCGCGAGGTGAAGGACGGCACCGCCGGATCGGACATCGGGTCCCACAATTCGGTGTCGATCCCGTTGAGGATGCCGATCGCCCGTTCCTGGCGCGCGGCCAGCACCCCTTCCAGGCCCCAGCCGAATTCCGGGCTCTCCAGCTCGCGGGCATAGGTCGGGCTGACCGTGGTCACCAGGTCGGAGTGGATCAGACCGGCCTTCAGGAAATTGACCTTGCCGTAGAACTCGTAGCCCTGGGCGGTGAACCCCGTCTCCGGCAGCTTGAGGTCGCGGCGCAGCTCGGCTTCGCACACGCCCTGATAGGACATGTTGTGAATGGTCAGGATGCTGGCGACATCGCGCACCCCCCAGTCCTGCATATAGAGCGGCGCCAGGCCGGTCTGCCAGTCATGGGCATGGACGATGTCGGGACGCCAGCCGTCCGCCAACCCGTCGCGGGCGATCCCTGCCGCCACCCAGGACAGGGCGGCGAAACGGAACGGGTTGTCGGGCCAGTCCTCGCCCTCGGGCGTGACGTAGAGGCCGTCGCGCTCGAAATACGCCGGCATGTCGAGGGCGAGCACGTCGAGGCCGCCGACCGGCGCGCGGCGGACCGTCGCCGGTTGACCGAACACGTCGGCCTCCCGCCAGACGGCTTCGCCCTCGGCGGTCGGCGCCGTCACGCCGGGATAGCCGGGCAGCAGGACGCGCACGTCCACGCCCCTTGAGGTCAGCGCCTTGGGCAGGGCGCCGGCCACGTCGGCCAGCCCCCCGGTCTTCACCAGCGGCACGCATTCCGAGGCGACGAAGAGCACTCTCATCGGGCGGCAATCCACCGCTCGATCATCGGACGGGTGATCAGGCAGGTTCCGGCGTCGGTCCGGCGGAACCACCTGGCGTCCTCCTCCGGATCCTCGCCGACGACCAGGCCCTCGGGGATCTCCACTCCGCGGTCGATCACCACCTGCTTCAACCGGGCGTGCCGGTTCACCACCACCTTCGGCAGGGCGACGACCTCGAAGAGCTCGGAGAAGGAGTGGGTGTGGCACTTGGTGAACAGCAGCGAGCGCTCGATGTTCGAGCCGGAGATGATGCAGCCACCCGACACCATGGAGCTGACCGCCTGGCCGCGACGGTTCTCCTCGTTATGGATGAATTTCGCCGGCGGCACGACCTCGCCATAGGTCCAGATCGGCCAGTCCTCGTGGAACAGGTCTAGGCCGGGAACGAAATCCGTCAGGTCGATATTCGCCTCCCAGAACGCATCGACGGTACCCACGTCGCGCCAGTACGGGGCCGGCTCCAGCCCGCTCATCACGCAACTGTCGGAGAAGAAATGGGCATAGGCGCCGCCGCCCTTCACCATGGCGGGGATGATGTCCTTGCCGAAATCGTGGCTGGAGGTCGCATCATCGGCGTCGTCCAGCAGCAGCTCGCGCAGCACCGACCAGTTGAAGACATAGATGCCCATGCTCGCCAGCGCCTTGTCCGGATCGTCCGGCAGCGGCGGCGGATCGGCCGGCTTTTCGACGAAGTCGACGATGCGGGAATTGTTGTCCACCGCCATGACGCCGAAGGACGACGCCTCCTGCCGCTTCAGCGTCAGGCAGCCGACCGTCACGTCCGCGCCGGTCTCCACGTGCTGCATGAGCATCCGCTCATAGTCCATCTTGTAGATGTGGTCGCCGGCCAGGATGACGATGTACTCGGGTTCGTAGCTGTCGATGACGTCGATGTTCTGCGCGACCGCGTCGGCGGTACCCAGATACCAGTTCTCGCCGCCCGACTGCTGCGAAGCCGGCAGGATGTCGAGGAACTCGTTGCGCTCGGCCCGGAAGAAGCTCCAGCCGCGCTGCAGATGGCGGATCAGGCTGTGGGCCCGGTACTGGGTCGCCACGGCGATGCGGCGGATACCGGAATTCACCGCATTCGACAGCGCGAAGTCGATGATCCGGCTCTTGCCGCCGAAATAGACCGCCGGCTTGGCCCGCCGGTCGGTCAGTTCCATCAGGCGGCTGCCGCGGCCGCCGGCCAGGACGAAGGCCATCGACTGCTGCGCCAGCCTCGTCGGCCCCGGTGTGTGGACCATCATCCCCTCCCCTTGCGCGCCGAGACTGCCTGGAACGGCGTCGCGGATCTCGTTCTACAAGAGTGGGGCCGAACGGTCAGCAGTACACCCCCCGATCGAACAAGATCCGCAGCCGTCTGTTGCGCAGGTCGGGTCTGGGTCACGGATCCTCGCTGTCACGCCTCGGCCAGGGCGGTCTCCACCTCGCGCTCCAGCCGGCGCCGCAGGTCGTCCGGCAGGCGCAGGGCATCGCCCAGCCGCTGCTTGTAGCGGGCATCGCCGGGCACGCCGGGGTCCAACACCACCAGGGAGGCCAGGTAGACCTCGGTCGCCTGCGGTTCGTCGGCGCAGAGCGAGGCGATGGCGATCGGATCGGCCGGCCGGTCGAGTTGCACGGAGATGAAGCGGCGCTCGTCCTCCGCCAGGTCGGACGACTGGATCTGCTGATCGATCAGCGCCTGTTCGTCGGCGTTGATATGGCCGTCGGCCAGCGACGCGCTGACCATCGCGCGCACCAGCGTGAGGCGAAAATCCTCGCCCCGGCTGTCGCGCAGACGCGCCGGATCGAAGCCGCTGTCCGCCGGCGGCGCCGAGGGGGCCGCTGTCGAGGCGTCCTCGGGGCGATTGGCCTTATGGTCGCTCCAGGCCTTGTAGGCGAGGCCGCCCAGCACCGCGAGGCCGCCATAGGTCAGTGCCTTGCCGCCGAGCTTGCGCGCCTTCTTGGAACTCAGCAGCGCGGCGACGAGGCCGCCGGCTGCGGCGCCGCCCATCAGGCCGCCGGGCATGTTGCTGGCGAGGCCGCCCGCCATTCCGCCGAGCCCGGATTTCGACTTGGAACCCGATCCGTTGCCCAGGAACCCATCCAGCAGCCGTTGAACGTCCATCGCCTCGTTACCTCGCCAGAAATTTCGGTACCGGCGAGAAGGGGATTTGGGCGGCGGTTTTCAATAGCGGCCGGATGCCGCCGGTCAGGCGTTCTTCTTCAGCTCCGACCGGGCGATCGATTCCAGATGCACCTCGTCCGGGCCGTCGGCCAGACGCAGCGCCCGGCTGTGGCCATAGGCATGGGCCAGGTGGAAGTCCTGGGAAACCCCGCCGCCGCCATGCACCTGGATCGCCTTGTCGATCACCTCGCAGGCCATGCGCGGGGCGATGACCTTGATCATGGAGATTTCCTGCCGCGCCGCCTTGTTGCCGACCGTGTCCATCTTATGGGCGGCGTAGAGCACCATGAGGCGGGCCTGATCGATGTTGATGCGGCACTCGGCGATGGTGTGGCGCAGCGCGCCCTGGTCGGACAGCGGCTTGCCGAAGGCGACACGGGAGCGCGCCCGGGCCTTCATGGATTCAAGTGCGCGCTCGGCCTGGCCGATCAGCCGCATGCAGTGGTGGATGCGCCCCGGGCCAAGACGCCCTTGCGCGATCTCGAAGCCCCTGCCCTCGCCCAGCAGCACGTTGGAGACCGGCACCCGGGCGTTCTCGAAGGTGACCTCCGCATGGCCGTGCGGCGCGTGGTCGTAGCCGAATACGGTCAGCGCCCGCTTCACCGTCACCCCCGGCGTATCGAGCGGCACCAGGATCATCGACTGCTGGCGGTACTTCTCCGCGTTCGGATCGGTCTTGCCCATGAAGATCATGATCTTGCAGCGCTCGTCGAGCGCGCCCGACGTCCACCACTTGCGGGCGTTGATCACGTACTCGTCGCCCTCGCGGGTGATCTGCGCCTCGATATTGGTGGCGTCGGAGGACGCGACCGCCGGCTCGGTCATGGCGAAGGCTGAGCGGATCTCGCCGTTCAGCAGCGGTGTCAGCCAAGCTGCCTTCTGCTCCTCGGTGCCGTAGCGGACCAGCACCTCCATGTTGCCGGTATCCGGGGCGGAGCAGTTGAATACCTCCGAGCCCATGGACGACCGGCCCATGACCTCGCAGATCGGGGCGTAGTCGCGGTTGGACAGGCCGGCGCCGAGATCGCTCTCCGGCAGGAACATGTTCCACAGCCCGGCGGCCTTCGCCTTGGCCTTGAGCTCCTCCATGATCGGCGGGGCGGACCAGCGGCTGGCGCCCTCGGCGACCTGCTCCTCGTAGATGTGCTCGGCCGGATAGACATGCTCGTCCATGAAGGCCTGCACGCGGTTGCGCAGCTCGGCCGCCTTGTCGCTCATCTCGGGGATCATGGAGGTCCTTCCCTTACGCCATGTCGACGATGCGGCTCAGATGATGGCCGGCATTGCCGAAGGTCACGTCGATCAGCCGAAGCCGCTTGAAATAATGGCCGACCGCCATCTCGTCCGTCATGCCCATTCCGCCATGGAGCTGGACGGCCTCCTCGCCGACCATCTTGCCGGCGCGGCCGATCTCGGCCTTGATCATCGAAGCGGCGCGGGCGCGCTCCACCCCGCCCACGCTGTCCATCAGCCCGGCCGTGCGGTAGCACAGGGCGTGGGCGAAGCGGGTCTCCGACAGCATGTCGACGGCCCGGTGCTGCAGCACCTGGAAGCTGCCAAGCGGCTTGCCGAACTGGGTGCGGGTCTTCAGGTACTCGGTGGTCAGATCCACCGTCGCCTGCATCGCGCCGACCCCTTCGGCGGCGAGCACCACACAGGCCCGGTCGACCACGCCTTCGACGATATCCAGCGCCTTGCCCATCTCGCCGAGCACCGCGTCGAGACCGACGCGCACGCCGTCGAACTCCAGGTCGGCGCCGCGCATGCCGTCGATGGTGGGATAGGTCTTCTTGGTCAGCCCCTCGGCATCGCCGGGCACCAGGAACAGGGTGATGCCCTCGCGCTCGTCGTCGCGCCCGCCGGTGCGGGCCGAGACGATCAGGGTGTCGGCGCAGTCGCCGTGCAACACCACCGCCTTGTGACCGTCGAGAATCCAGCCCTCATCGCTCTCGGTGGCCATGGTCGAGACCCGCGGCAGGTCGTAGCGGCTGTTCGGCTCGCTGTGGGCGAAGGCCAGCAGGCGCTCGCCGGCCGCCACCTGGGGCAGGATCTCGGCGGCACGCTCCGGATCGGCCCGGGCGACGATCTCCGCGCCCAGCACGATGGTGGCGATGAACGGCTCGACCACCAGGGCCTTGCCGAAGGCTTCCATCATCAGCGCCAGATCGACGGTGGAGCCGCCCAGCCCCCCATGCTCCTCGGCGATCGGCAGCGCGAGCCAGCCGAGTTCGGCGAAATCCTTCCAGACCTGGCGCGACCAGCCGCCCTCGCCCTTGCGGATCCTGTTGCGCTGCTCGAAGCCGTACTTGTCGGCGAGATAGCGCTCGATGCTGTCGGCAAGCTGCCGCTGATCGTCGGTGAACGTGAAACTCATAGGCCAAGCACCATCTTCGCCAGGATGTTCTTCTGGATCTCGTTCGATCCGCCGTAGATCGAGGCCTTGCGCCAGTTGAAATACAGCGGCGCCAGGGCCGGGCCGTAATCCGGGCCGACCGGCTCCTCGTTCCAGCCGTCGTCGCGGAAGGCTTCCGGCTGGTACGGGGCGGCATAGGGGCCGATGGCCTCCATCAGCAGTTCGGTCAGGCCCTGCTGGATCTGCGTGCCCTTGATCTTCAGGAAGGACGGCTCGGCTCCGACCGGCCGGCCCTCGCTCTCGGCATAGAGGGTGCGCAGGACCAGGCTCTCCAGGGACAGCAGGTCGATCTCGATCTGCGCCAGCCGGCGGGCGTAGTCCGGGTCCTTGATGATCGGCCGGCCGCCGGCCAGCTCGGTTCGTGCGATGCTCTTCAGCTTGCGCAGCTGCGCCTTGGAGCGGCCCACCGCGGCGATGCTGGTCCGCTCATGACCGAGCAGATACTTGGCGTAGGTCCAACCCTTGCCCTCCTCGCCGATCCGGTTCTCCACCGGTACGCGGACGTCCTCCAGGAAGACGCTGTTGATCTCGGCGCTGCCGTCCAGGGTCGTGATCGGGTGGACGCTGATCCCCGGGCTCTTCATGTCGATCAGCAGGAAGGTGATGCCCTCCTGCGGCTTGCCGGTGTCCTGGGTGCGCACCAGGGTGAACATCCAGTCGGCATGCTGGGCCAGGGTGGTCCAGGTCTTCTGGCCGGTCACCACGTAGTGCTCGCCGTCCAGCACCGCCTTGGTGCGCAGCGACGCGAGGTCGGAGCCGGAGCCGGGCTCGGAGTAGCCCTGGCACCACCAGTCGTCGGAGCTGAGGATGCGCGGCAGGAAGCGCTGCTTCTGCGCCTCGTTGCCGAACTTCATGATCACCGGCGCCACCATGGTCACGCCGAACGGGATCACCATCGGCGCGCCGGCCAGCGCGCATTCCTCATCGAAGATGTGCTTCTGCATCGGCGTCCAGCCGGTGCCGCCATGCTCCACCGGCCAGTTCGGCGCGATCCAGCCCTTCTCGTGCAGGATCTTCTGCCAGCGAACGTGATCGTCCTTGGAAATGCGGAAGCCGTTGCCGGTCTTCTCGGCGATATCGGCGGGGAGTTTCTCCTTCAGGAAGTCGCGGACCTCCTGGCGGAAGGCCTCCTCCTCGGGTGACAGAACCACGTCCATGGCCATCTTCTCCTCGTCGATCTTCTCAGGCGACTTCGAACAGCCCGGCCACGCCCTGGCCGCCGCCGACGCACATGGTGGTGACGACGTATTTCGCCCCGCGCCGCCGGCCCTCGATCAGCGCATGCCCGACCATCCGCGCCCCGGTCATGCCGTAGGGGTGGCCGATGGAGATCGAGCCGCCGTTGACGTTCAGCCGGTCGTTGGGGATGCCGAGTTTGTCCCGGCAGTAGATCACCTGACTGGCGAAGGCCTCGTTCAGCTCCCACAGGTCGATATCGTCGACCTTAAGCCCGGCCCGCTCCAGCAGGCGCGGCACGGCGAAGACCGGGCCGATGCCCATCTCGTCCGGCTCACAGCCGGCGGCCACCAGACCGCGATAGATGCCGAGCGGCTCGATGTTGCGGCGCTCCGCCTCCTTGGCGTCCATTACCACACAGGCCGACGCGCCGTCGGAGAGCTGGCTGGCATTGCCGGCGGTGATGAACTGGTCGGGACCGCGCACCGGCTCCAGGCCGGCCAGGCCTTCGGCGGTGGTCGACGGCCGGTTGCCCTCGTCCTTCTCCAAGGTAACCGTCTTCTCGCTGACCTCGCCGGTCTCCTTGTCCTTGACCAGCATGGTGCTCTGCAGCGGCACGATCTCCTCGGAGACGCGGCCTTCCGCCTGGGCGGCGGCGGTGCGGCGCTGGCTCTCGGCGGCGTACGCGTCCTGGGCCTCGCGGCTGACACCGTAGCGCTGGGCGACGATGTCGGCGGTCTCGATCATCGACATCCACAGCGCCGGCTTGTGCTCCATCAACCAGGCTTCGGTCAGATGGACCTTGTTCAGGTTGGCCTGGGTCAGACTGATCGACTCCACCCCGCCGGCGACCATGGCCGGCACGCCGTCCACGATCACCCGCTGGGCCGCCATGGAGATGGTCTGCAGGCCGGAGCTGCAGAACCGGTTCACCGTGGTGCCGGCGGTGCTGACCGGCAGGCCGGCGCGCACGGCGGCGAGGCGGGCGATGTTCTGGCCGGTCGCCCCTTCGGGCAAGCCGCAGCCGATGATAGCGTCCTCGATTTCCGCCGGATCGAGCCCGGAGCGGGCGACCGCGTGGCTGATTGCATGGCCGGCGAGAACGGCGCCGTGGGTGTTGTTGAAAGCGCCGCGAAACGCCTTGCCGATCGGTGTCCGGGCAGTGGACACGATGACCGCCTCACGCATGAGGCCCTCCCTCTGACATTCCCCTTCGACACCGGGCAGCGGCGCCGGGATTTGGTTCTAGCATCGATAGCAGGCGCACGGTGGCACGGGAACCATGATCGTGCCAACGCCAACCCTGATCTCCGGCGTTTCGCCCTCTTGTCAGCGCAGCGTCCAGGGGGTCTCCTCACTGGCGACAAGAAGCATTCGGCCAAAAGCCTACGGGAGGAATTCATGAGCGCATCGCCGCGCCTTTTCGAGCCGCTGACCATCGGATCGACAACCCTGAACAACCGCATCGTCATCTCGCCGATGGACCAGTACTCGGCCGTGGACGGCGTGCCGACGGCGTATCACCTGGTGCATTACGGCAAGTTCGCCATGGGCGGCGCCGGGGCCGTGATCGTCGAGGCGACCGGCGTGTCCGAGGCCGGGCGAATCACCAACGGCTGTCCCGGTCTGTACAACCAGGCGCAGGTCGACGGCTTCCGGCCGATCACCGATTTCATCCGCCAGCAGCGGTCGGTGCCGGGGGTGCAGATCGGCCATGGCGGGCGCAAGGCCTCCACCCAGCGGCCCTGGGAGGGCGGCGGTCCGGTCGGCCCCAAGGAGATCGCCAACGGCGACAAGCTCTGGCAGCCCTACGGCCCCTCCGACCTCGCCCTGACCGACGGCTGGCTGACGCCGAAGATGATGGACGATTCCGATCTGAAGCAGACCAAGCAGGACTTCGCGGACGCCGCCAAGCGGGCACTGGATGCCGGGTTCGAGCTGGTCGAGATCCATATGGCCCACGGCTACCTGCTGCAGACCTTCCTGTCGCCGCTCTCCAACACGCGGAACGACGGCTATGGCGGCGATATCGAGGGGCGGATGCGGTTCCCGCTGGAGGTGGCCGAGGCGGTGCGCGCGGCCTGGCCGGCCGACAAACCGCTGTTCGTGCGAATCTCCTCGGTCGACGGCATCGACGGCGGCTGGGAGATGGAAGACAGCGTGCTGCTTGCCAAGGCGCTGAAGGAGCGCGGGGTCGACGTGATCGACTGTTCGTCGGGCGGCAACTCGCCCAAGGGTGCCACCAACGCCAACCTGAAGCGCGGCCCGGGCTATCAGGTGCCCTTCGCCGAGCGCATCAAGCAGGAGGTCGGAATCCAGACCATGGCGGTCGGGCTGATCCGCGAACCCGATCTGGCCGAGCGGATCCTGCAGGAGGGTCGCGCCGACCTGGTCGCCATCGGGCGTCAGGCGCTGGTCGACCCGTTCTGGCCGCTGCACGCCGCCCAGCATTTCGACATCGATCCCGATTTCGAGAAGTGGCCGCACCAGTACGCCTGGTGGCTGGAGAAGTGGGACAAGGGGCTGCGCGCCTATGCCCGCGAGCAGGCGGCCGAATAGGGCTCCGAAACGAAGAAGCGCTGGCGTCGGGGGAACGCCAGCGCCTGGAACGGAACGGTGGTGTCGGGGAAGACTCTCACCGTTCCGGAAACCCGTGGGACGGTCTCACCGCTCGATCGGCGGCTTCTTGTCCTTGTGGTTCTCCTCGTGGTCCGCATCGGCGGCATCCGGCGCCTTGGGACGCGGCGGCCGCGAGAACGGCACCGTGCCCGGCTGCAGCGGGTCGACCGGATGGTCGGGGGGATTTGTCTTGTCGGCCATGACTCTGCCTCTCGGACGGTTGCGTCTGTCGATGGCAACGCGCGGGCACGACAGAGGTTCCCGACCGTCGGCATGTATAGCTCGACGATTCTAAAAGTCTTCTGACAATAGCGCGCATAACACCGGTTTCGCCTCTGCCTGAGAAATGACTGACGTCACTTACCCATCTCGGGAACCGGCAAATGGGGGTCTGCGTTCTCCCAGTACCCCCCACCGAATATCGAGGAAAAGTCATGAATTGGGATCAAATCAAAGGTAACTGGAAGTCCGTCAAGGGTAAGGCGCAGCAGCAGTGGGGCGACCTTACCAACGACGAACTCGACAAGGTCGAGGGCAGCCAGACAGAGCTGGAAGGCCTGATCCAGCAGCGCTACGGCAAGTCTCGCGAAGAGGCGAAGCAGGAAGTGCGCGACTGGGCAGACCGGATCTGATCGGCCTACGCTGAACGAGGGAGGGCCGCACCATGTGTGCGGCCTTCTCTGCTTGGGCCGTCTCTGCATGGCCTGTTTGACGCGAACGCAGAGTGCCGTGGCCAACTCGACCGCGGGTCAACACCCTCAATACTCGGCGTAGATTTCGATGACGTTGTTCTCCGGGTCCCGGAAGAACAGGGTGCGATGGCGCCAGCTCGGCAGGTCCGTCGGTTCGCGCACGATCGGCACCCCATGGGCCAGAAGCTCGCGGTAGCAGGTGTCCACCGAGGGCGGCGGCACCCGGAAAGCGAGCTGCACCGAGGCAGATCCCGTCACCGCCGGCCCGTCCTGCCAGATCGGCATGCCGTCGCGCGGGCGCAGGGTCAGCAGCGTGGCACCGATGCGGAAGCTCACCCATGCCGGCGTGTCGGTCTCGACCGCGAACCCCATCACCTCCTCATAGAACCGCCGCGTCGTCGCCATGTCGGTGCAGAGCAGCACGGTGTGGTCCAGATTGTGGATGTCCTTCAGGCTCATGGACGCGTCCTCCGGAGTGTACGAACCTGCGGAACGGGCCCGGTCATCGTGCCGCCGGCCGACGGCACGCATCCACGATGACCTCAGGGTCGTACGGTTTGCCGAAAAACTGGCTGCCGCTCACGTTCCGCGTCGGGTCGATCGCGTTACCGGATGCATAGATCACCCGCACGTCGGGCCGCTTGATCCGGGCCTCTTCCGCCACGTCCCAACCGGTCAAGGCCCCGCCCAGCCGGATATCGGTGAAAACGACATCGATCTGCGAATCGTCGGACAGGATCTCGACGGCCTGTTCTCCGCTTTCGGCTTGCAAAACCACGAATCCGGCTTCGGTGAAGGTCTCGCATGCCGACAGTCTGATAAGAAATTCGTCCTCGACGATTAGAACAGTTTGAGCGGTGGTCATTAAAACCCCTAATGCCGCGCGGCGGCCCCAAGTACATAAACGTCCTTACGATCCGAGGGTTCCTAGCGGTTCACACAAAAACACCCGTCACGCTTCGCCGTGTCAGCGCCGGCGAGGCGTGTGCGGGTAAATATCACCGACCGGTCCCCGGCTTGCGCGCCGGGATGTCGACGTTGAAACAAACGGTGTCTTCGTCGCAGGTGACACCGATCTCTCCGCCATGGGCGGAGACGATCTCGGACGAGATGAACAGTCCGAGCCCCAGCCCGTGCGGACTGGACTGCGAGCCGCCCTTGAAGAACGGCTGGTAAAGCGTGTCGAGGGACGATGCCGGAATCGGCTGTCCCGAGTTGCAGACCGATATCTTCAACCGGCCATCCGAGAACACGGCATCGACCTGGATCGGGTCGCCGGGGTCCCCGTGGGTGACGGCGTTGCCGAGAAGATTGGACAGGACCTGCATGATCCGGGGGCCGTCGCAATACACCTCGCCCCGGATATCGGTGGTGAACTCGATCACCGTGCCGTCAAACGCGGTCTGAATCTCCTGGACGATTTCCGCCGCTTCGCCGGCGAAGTCCGGTATCACGGCCCGTTCCAGTCCGATGCCGTCGCCGAGCCGGACCCGCGCGAAGTCCATCATGTTCGTGACCAGTTCGGCCATCCGCGCGCCGCTGGCCTGCATATGCCGCAGAACCTGGAGCGAGCGCTCGCTCTGCTCTTCGCGCAGCAGCAGATTGACGCCCGAGATGACGGAGGACAGGGGGTTGCGCAGGTCATGACCCAGAACGGCCAGGAACTGCTCTCTCAGCATCGCCTCGTCGCGCTGAGCCTGGATCACCTCATCGCGTTGCTTTTCGTCCGTGACATCCCGGACGATGCAGTAGAAATGCTCCCCCTCCGGCACCGCCACCCAGGAGAACCAGCGGTAGTCGCCGTCGGTCGTGCGATAGCGGTTTTCGAAACGGAGAACGGGTTTGCCGCTCTTCACCTCCTCGAATGCGCCGTTTGACCGGTCAACGTCCCCGGCGTGAAGGAAATGAAGGTAGGGCTGTCCGACTATTTCGTCCTCCGCCCACCCGAGCGTCGCGGTCCATGCCGGGTTGACGGCGGCGAAGCAGCCATCGCGGTCGATGATGCACATCAGGTCGGGGCTGACCCGCCACGTATTCGTGGCGATACGGCTTTCCTCCAGCATGCTTCCCTCCAGCCCCCAATGCTTCAGCACCGCCTATGATCCTTACAGAGCGCAACCATCGCACTCAAGGCCGGCCGCCGGTCCCAGGACGGATACGGTCTCGTCAGGGCGCCACGATGTACTGGGCGATGGCTTCGGCGACGCAGGCGGGTTTGTCGCCGCCCTCGATCTCCACGGTCACGGTCAGGTGGACGCGGATCGTGTCCGGCTTCTGGCGCAGCACCCGGTCGAGCACCACCCGCCCGCGGATCCGGCTGTCGGACGGAACCGGAGCAAGGAAACGGACCTTGTCGAGGCCGTAGTTGATGCCCGCCACCCTCGGCTTCAGCGTGAACACCTCCGCCGTGATCCGCGGCAGCATGGACAGGGTCAGATATCCATGGGCGACCGTGGTGCCGTAGGGCGACTCCGCCTCGGCCCGGACCTCGTCCAGGTGAATCCACTGGCGGTCGTCGGTCGCGTCGGCGAAGCGCAGAATTCGCGACTGGGACATCTCGATCCAGTCGCTGACCCCGAGTTCTTCGCCGACACAGGCCTCCAGCGCCTCGACGGTGTCGAAGCTCCGGGGATCAGTCACGGGTCGGGTCCGCGGAGACGCGGATGAGCTGCTTGCCGAAATTCCGGCCCTTCAGCAGGCCGACGAAGGTCTCCGGCGCGTTCTCCAGCCCCTCCACGATATCCTCGCGGTATTTCAGTTCGCCGGAGCGGATATAGCCGCCGACCTCCTTCACGAAGGAGCCGAAGCGGTCCCAGCGCTCGGTGACGATGAAGCCCTGGATGTGCAGACGGTCGGTGAGGATCTGCCGCATCAGGCTGGCCCGGCTCGGCCCACCGTCCAGCGACGTGGCGTTGTACAGCGAGATCATGCCGCAGACCGGGATGCGCCCGAACGGGTTCATCAGCGACAGGGCCGCGTCCAGGGTGGCGCCGCCGACATTCTCGAAGTACACGTCCACGCCCTTCGGGCAGGCCGCCTTCAGGTCCTCCTTCAGGCTGTCGGAGCGGTGCGACACGCAGGCGTCGAAGCCGAGTTCGTCCTTCACGAAGGCCACTTTCTCCGGCGAGCCGGCGACGCCGACCACCCGCGCGCCCTTGATCCGGGCGAGCTGGCCGACGACCGAGCCCACCGCCCCGGACGCGGCCGAGACCACCACCGTCTCCCCCGCCTTCGGCTGGCCGATGTCCAGCAGGCCGACATAGGCGGTCAGGCCCGGCATGCCGAGCACGCCCACCGCCGTCGAGATCGGCGCGTCCGCCGGGTCGAGCTTGCGCAGGCCCTTGGCGTCGACCACGTCGGCGCTCTGCCAGCCGGACATGGAGAGCACGAAGTCGCCCTCCTTGAACTTGTCGGCGCGCGACTGCACGACCTGGCAGACCGTGCCGCCGGTGATCACCCCGCCGATCTCCACCGGCTGGGCGTAGGACCGGGCATCGCTCATCCGGCCGCGCATATACGGGTCGAGCGACAGGTAGATGGTGCGCAGCGCCACCTGCCCCTCCCCGACCTCGGGAAGATCGATCTCGACCTTCTCGAAATCGCCGGCCACGGGCTCGCCCTTGGGGCGGGAGGCAAGACGGATCTGGGTGCTCTTCATGGGGAAATCCCTCAGTTCGGATGGTCTTCGCGGATCATGTCGGAGGCTTTCTCTCCGATCATGATGGCCGCCGCATTGGTATTGCCCGACACCATGGTCGGCATGATGGAGGCGTCCGCCACCCGCAGCCCGGCGATGCCATGCACCCGCAGGCGGCTATCGACCACGCAGTCCTCGCCCGGCCCCATGCGGCAGGTACCCACCGGATGAAAGGCGGTGTTGGCGGTGTTGCGCACGTGGTTCAGCAGATCCTCGTCGCTGGTCGCCCCGCTGCCCGGTTCCACCTCCTCGCCGCGCAACGGATCCATGGGTGCGGCCTCCGCCACCTTGCGGATCAGCCGCAGCCCGTCGGTCATGGTCTGCCGGTCGAGCGCGTCGGACAGGAAGTTGAAGCGGATCTCCGGATGCTCGCGGGCATCGGACGAGCGGACATGGATGGTCCCCAGGCTTTCGGGGCGCAACTGGTAGCAGGTCATGGTCATGCCCGGCCAGTCATGCAGCAGGCGGCGTTTGGCGTCGCGGATGACATAGGGCATCACATGGACCTGGATGTCCGGCGTCTCAAGCTCCTGCCGGGTTTTCAGGAAGCCGAGGATCGGCGCGGAGGGCATCGCCATGAATCCGCGCC
The DNA here is from genome assembly GCF_000423805.1 of Thalassobaculum salexigens DSM 19539. NCBI lineage: Bacteria > Pseudomonadati > Pseudomonadota > Alphaproteobacteria > Rhodospirillales > Thalassobaculaceae > Thalassobaculum > Thalassobaculum salexigens. The sequence goes on along the minus strand of NZ_AUIR01000013.1, from coordinate 27,347 downwards.
TTGTGGTCAGGTAGCGCAGGAACTGCCAGCCGCGCGGGATCAGCCCGGCCATGCGCTCGTTATAGGACACGCCACGCTGCTTCAGCCGCCAGACCATGCGGGCGTTGATGTGGTCGCGCAGGTTCTCGCCCACCGCCGAGAGCTCGTGCTTCACCTCGATGCCGAGCGGCTTCAGCACGTCCGGCCTGCCGATGCCCGAAAGTTCCAGAAGCTGCGGGGCCGCAACGCCGCCGCAGGAGACGATGACCTCGCGCCCGGCGCGGACCTCGACTTCCTCGCTGTTGGCGATCCGGTAGGCCACGCCGACGCAGCGCTTGCCCTCCAGGATCAGCCGGGTCGCCAGCGCGCCGGTGACGACCTGCAGGTTCGGCCGCTTGCGCGCCGGCTCCAGATAGGCGACCGCCGTGCTCTGCCGGAACCCGTTCTTGATGGTGGTCTGGGTCCGCACGAAGCCTTCCTGCTCGGCGCCGTTGTAGTCCGGGTTGCGGCGGATGCCGATCGCCTCGCCGGCGCGGAAGATCGACTCGTAGAGCGGGCTCTGATCGTAGGACTCGCAGACATGCAGCGGGCCGCCTTGGGCGCGCATGTCGTCGGCGCCGTGCTCGTAATTCTCCATCCGCTTGAAGATCGGCAGCACGTCGTCGAAGCTCCAACCGCGATTGCCGCGCTGAGCCCAGGTGTCGTAGTCGAGCGGCTGGCCACGCACATAGACCAGTCCGTTGATCGAGGAGGAGCCGCCGAGCAGCTTGCCGCGCGGCACCGCAATTTCCCGGTTTGCGGTCGCCGGCTCGGGCGTGGACTTGTAGCACCAGTTGGCCGCCGGGTCTGAAATCAGCAGCCCGAAGCTCGCCGGCATGCGGCTGTACGGGTGGCTCGCCGCCCCCGCCTCCAGCAGCAGGACCTTGTGTTTTCCGCTTTCCGTCAGCCGGTTGGCGAGTGCCGCGCCGGCCGATCCCGCACCGACAATGATGAAATCGACCTCGGCTGCCATCGCGCCCGAGTTCCCTTGCGCTGCTTGCATCGTCCATCCCTCCCATGCTGCCCTTGTTTCCGCGCAGCTTCGTGGAATGCGAGCACGGCGCGCGTGATCTGTCGAGCCGCCAACCGAGCCGCGCTATGCTGCCGAGGAACGACCAATCTAAGGATTGCCGGAATGCCCGTTACCGCCTTCGACTCCGCCCTTACCGCGCCGCTCCTGTCCGACCCGGAGACGGCAGTCCTGATCGACGACGCCGCCGTGACGCGGGCGATGGTCGAGGTCGAGCGCGCCCTGTCCCGGGTCGAGGGGCGGTGCGGCGTGATTCCGCAGGATGCAGCGGCGGCAATCGACAGCGCCCTGGACGGCTTCATGCCCGACATGGAGAAACTCGGTGCCGGCATGCAGACGGCCGGCGTGCCGATCGTCTCCCTGGTCAGCCAGCTCCGCGACAAGGTCGGCGCGCCCGCCCGCGACTATGTCCATGCCGGCGCCACCAGCCAGGACATCTACGACAACGCCCTGCTGCTCTGCTTCGCGGCGGCGACCGACCGCATCAAGGCGCGGCTCGACGCGGTCATCACGTTGCTGTCGATCCTGGCCGACGAGCACCGCTACACGGTAATGGCCGGCCGCACCCGCACCCAACAGGGCATTCCGATCAGCTTCGGCGCCAAAGTCGCCGGCTGGCTGGCGCCGCTTAAACGCTATCGCGAGCGGCTGATCTGGGTGCGCGAGGAACTGCTGGTGGTGCAGTTCGGCGGGGCCGCCGGGACGCTCGCCGCCATCGGCCCGGGCGGCATGGACGTCGCCGACATGCTGGCCGACGAGCTGGGGCTGGATCGGCCGGTCTCGCCCTGGCACACGGCGCGCGACGGCATGCTCAGCCTGGGCGACTGGCTGTCCGGCGTTACCGGCACCCTGGGCAAGATCGGCGCCGACCTGCTGCTCATGGGCCAGAACGAGGTCGGCGAGATCCGCGCCGGCGGCGGTGGCGGGTCCAGCGCCATGCCGCAGAAGGCCAATCCGATCGGCATCGAGATGCTGGTCACCCTGGCGCGCGCCAACGCCACGAACCTGTCGGGCCTGCATCACGCGGCGATCCAGGAACACGAGCGCGGCGGGCCGGGCTGGACCCTGGAATGGGTCTGTCTGCCGCCGATGGTGCTGGCCACGGCGGCGGCCCTGCGGATCGTGAGCGAGACGCTTGCGGGCCTCACGGTGGACGCCGCCCGCATGCGCGCCAACCTGGATCTCGGCACCGGCCTGATCATGGCCGAGGCGGTGACGACGGCGCTGGCCCAGCATGTGGGCAAGGTGGAGGCCCAGGCGCTGGTCAAGCAGGCCTGCCAGGACGCGCCGGGCTCGGGCCGCTCGATCACCGAGTTGCTGCGCGAGCGGTGCGACGCGCCGGTGGACTGGGACGCGGCGGCCGACCCTTTGAACTACCTCGGCGCATCGCAGGAGATCATCAACCGGGTGCTGGCGCTCTAAAATCCTGGCGCTTTAAAATCAATGACGACCGTCATCCCGGGAGCGCCCGGGGCCCGCCGGGATGACGGAGTAGTGTGAGGGTGGGCGCGCTGCTGCCCTCACCCCTTCGCGTAGGGCGGCGGCGTGTAGTAGCGCGGGTACGGGCCGATCGCGGCCATGTCGACTTCCACCAGCGCCGGACCCGGCACGGCCAGCGCCTCGCTCAGCGCCGCTTCCAGCGCGTCCATCGACCGCACCACCGCGTAGGGCATGCCGCTGCCGTCGGCCAGGCGCTTGAAGTCCGGCGGGGTCGGGTCGGCGAAATGGTGACGGCCGCCATACAGGCTGTCCTGGATGTGTTTGATCACCCCGAAACCGCGGTCGTTCATCACCAGGAACACCACATCTGCCTGCTCGTCCGCCGCGGTCCACAGCTCGCCCAGGTTCATCGCGAAGCCGCCGTCGCCGCTGATGCAGAGCGTCTTGCGCCCGCCCGCCCCGAGGGCCGCGCCGATGCCCATGGACAGGCCCGGCCCGATCGCCGCCCCCACCGGGTACAGCGTATCGCGCGGTCCGTAGACCTCGAACGCCTTGTGGCCCCAGGTGGTGTGGGACAGGGTGACGTCGCGCACGAACACCCCGTCGCGCGGCAGTACCCGGCGCACGATCTCCGGCATGGCGGCATAGCCGTCCAGGAAGGCGCTGTAGGCCGTCTTCGCCGCCTTGCGTGCCGTCGCCACATCTCCCGCCAGGGCCGGATCGAGGGACAGCCCGTCCGCCAGCCGCCCGGCCAGGGCCGACAGGGTCGTCTCCGCCGCGCCCCGCACGAACAGGTCTGTCGTGTAGGTCCGCCCCTGGGCCTTGGCGTCGATGTCGATCTGCACCCGACGGGCCGGTAGGCCGAGCGACTGGTCCTGTGTCTCGTGGCCGCGCAGCCGCGAGCCGGCGACGATCAGCAGGTCGACGGTGTCGAGAAACGCCTGGATCTCCGGCAGCCCGGCCCCGGCGGCGAGCGACAGCGGATGGTCCTCCGGCACCGCCCCGCGGCCGTTCCAGCTGCTGATCACCGGGATGCCCAGATCCACCAGCGCCTGCACCGCGCCGGCCGCGTGCTTGGCCCCGTTGCCGACCCAGAGCAGCGGTCGCTTGGCGGCTTTCACCGTGTCCACCAGCGCCGACAACGAGGCGTCGTCCGGCAGGTCGGCGGCCGCGCGCGGCAGGGTCAGGGTCTCCAGCTCGGCCGGTCGGGGGATCTCGGCGCGCTGCACGTCGATCGGGATCTCCACGCTGACCGGTCCGGTCGGCGCGGTCAGGGCATCGGCCACCGCCCGGGTCAGGATGCCGAGAGCTTGGCCGGGGGACAGGATTCGGTAGGCGCTCTTGCAGACCGAGGCGAGCATCGCCGACTGACCCGGCACGTCATGCACTGGCCCCATGTCGCGGTCGAGCATGGCGGTCGGCGTCTGGCCGGTGATGTGCAGCAGCGGGGTGGAGGCGAACCCGGCCTCGACCAGCGCCGGCACCGCGTTCGCCGCGCCGGGCCCGGTGCTGGAGATCAGCACGCCCAGCCCGCCATGCACCCTTGCATAGGCATCGGCCATGTGGCCGCCGCCGTATTCGCTGCGGGCGGTGACGAAGCGGATGGCGTTGCGGCGGCCGATGGCATCGAGCGTGGGGATGTTATGCACAGAGACGATGCCGAACACCGTCTCCACGTCCATGCGCTGCAGAAAGTCGGCGACGAGGTCGCCCACACGATACGTCTCGGCCATTACTGTCCTCCCAGGAACTCTCGGTTTGTTTTCCGGGAGTATGGCGAGGCCGCAGCGGGTGTGCCTAGAGACCGAATCTCTTAGAGATCAAATCGTTCAGGCCGGCACGGCTGCAATGCGTCCTCGGAACGACCGTCCAGGATCTCCGCCGCCGCCAGCCGGCCGATTACCGGAGCCAGGATGATGCCGGCGTGCATCACCGCCAGATACAGCCCGCCGATGCCCGGCATGAAACCGACGAGGGGCGCGCCGTCCCGCGGCATCGGTCGCCAGCCGGGAACGGCGTCGATCAGCGCGATGTCCTGCGCGCCCCGCACACCGGACCGCACCGCCTCCATGACGCGACGGCCGATCGCCATCGGGCCGTTCTCCGGCGTCTCGTCGATATAGCCGGCGGCCGACAGCATCAGCGTGTCGCCGGCCTGGCGGATCTCGAAACCCGGCGAGCAGACGATGCCCCGAACCAGACGCCCGGCGGTGCGCATCCGCACCAGGGTCGCCGGCGAGGCCCGCAGCGGCAGGTCGAGGCCAACGCCCCGCACCAGATCGGTCGATCCGACCCCGGCGGCCATGACCACGATATCGGCGGCGATCTCCCCGTCCTCCAGCGCGAGGCCGGTCACCCTGCCGCCGGCTTCCATCAGCCCGGCGACACGCTCCCCGAACCGCAGCACCGCCCCCGCCTCCCGCGCGGCGGCGCAGAGCGCGCGGGTCGCGACCACCGGATCCACGCTGCCCTCCCCCGGCGCATGGGCCGCTATCCGGGGCGGCGCGATCAGGCCCGGCTCCAGGTCCGAGATCTCCGAGCCGGTGACCAGGCGCACATCGTATCCGGCGGCGGCATGGTGGGCGACGAGACGTTCGGTCTCGCCCAGGTCCTCGTCCCAGCTCAGTGCGCCGGTCCAGTTCACCGTCACCGCACCGTCGAGTTCGGCCTCCAGCCGGTGCCAATCGCCGATCGCCGCCTGCCGCAGGTCCTGATAGGCATGCGGGTCGGTGTGGGCGATGTTGATCCAGGAGAACGCCCTTGCCGTGACACCGGAGCCCGGCTCCGCCACGTCCACCAGGGTGACGCGCGCCCCGCGCAGCGCCAGGTGATAGGCCATGGACGCGCCGACGATTCCGGCACCGACGACCGCTATCCTAGGGCTGCTCACTGGCGGATCTCAGTCTCCAGGGCCGAGCGCATCGCAGTCTCGACGGCGGAGGCGATCTCGGGGTCCAGCCCCGGCCGGTGCATAAGCACCAGGTGCGACGGCGGCACGGCCGGCAGCCCTCGGATTCGCTCGACTCCTCCCATCGCCTCCCCTTCCAGCGTTCCCATCAGCGCGACGGCCAGCCCCGAGCGCACAGCCGCCCGCACTCCTGCAACGGACTCGCTCGTATACACCACGCGGTAGGGTCTTCCGTCTCGCTCCAGAGCCTCCACCGCCAGATCCCGCCAGGCGCACTCGCGGTCGAACAACGCCACCGGCAGCGGGTCGTATTCCTCCAGGCGTTGCGCCGAATCGGCAACCCATACCCGCTCCACCGTCGCGAGCACAGGCCAATCCACCTCCCCTTTCTCCACGTCGCAGACAGCGGCATCCAGCTCGCCGGTTGCGATCGCGCCGGGAAAGCCGGAGCTGAGCCCGCAGCGCACGGCAAGGTCTACCCTGGGATGTTCGCGGACCAGCCGGGCAACCACGGTGGAGAGCGCCGACTCCCCAACCTCTTCCGGAACGCCGAGACGCAGCGTCCCGAGCAGATCCCCGGCCCGGGCCTCGGCAACCGCCTCGTCGAGCAGACCCACCACCCGATCGGCTATCGGCAGCAGGGTCGCGCCGTAGGCAGTCAGCGTGACGCCGCGTCCACGCCGCTCGAAGACACGCCGACCTAAGATCGCTTCCAGACGTTTGATCTGCAGGCTGACCGCCGATTGCGATCGCAGCACCCGCTTTGCCCCGTCGGTGACGCTGCCCGACGCGGCCACCGCACGGAACGTCCGCAGCAGATCGCTGTCCAACGGTGGGACAAATCCATTTATCAAACTCATATCAAACATCCATGCTACTCGTTTCACAAATACCCTAGCAGTCTCCACACTTCAGGCAACGAGGTGCTCGCAGGAGTGAAGAACCGTGACGACGGCACAGAAGCCGATCAGGCAGCGCGGCTGGAAACCGGTCTGGATCGCCATCGCCGGGACAGCCGTCGGTCTTATCGGTCTGCTCCGCCCGGAGCTCGCTTTGGGCACGCTGAATTTCGTTCTGTCGAGCTTCGTTGCGGCCGCCCCGCTGGTGATCCCTGGCCTGCTCCTGTCGGCCGCGATCCTTGCCAGCAGTGCCGGCGCGCGGCTGTCGGGGAGCCTGAAAGGGAATGTCGGCGTGGCCGTGCTGACAGCCGCAGCCCTCGGCACGGTGACGCCCGTCTGCGGCGTGACCGTTCTACCCTTGATGACCGGGCTGCTGTCCGCCGGCGTTCCGCTGGCGCCGGTGATGGCATTCTGGCTGTCCTCGCCGGTCACAGATCCGGCGATGGTCGCGGCCACCGTCGCCGTCCTCGGCGTTGAATTGGCGGTTGCTAAGACCCTGGCCGCCTTCCTCATCGGACTCGGCGGCGGCGGCGTGGTGGCCGTCCTGGCGCGGCAGCCCTGGATCGCCAAGCCGCTGCGCGCAACGCTCTCTCATCCGTCGGACTGGGACGCAAGGATCGCTGGGACGGACAGGACCAGTGCGGTGGTCTGGCGGTTCTGGCAGGTGCCGGCCCGTCGGGAGCGGTTCCTGCGGGAGGTCCGGTCGATGACCCGGCTGATCCTGATCTGCCTCACACCCGCCTTTGCCGCTGAATACCTGCTGCAGCGATTTCTGGCACCCGAAACGTTCGCGGACCTGCTCGGCACCGACAGTCCCTGGGCGATCCCGCTGGCGGTCTTCGTCGGAGCGCCGGCCTATATCGACGGCTATGCCGCCCTGCCGCTGACCCGGAGCCTGATGGACCATGGCATGGCCCCGGGTGCGGCTCTCGCCTTTCTGGTCTCCGGCGGCGTGGTCAGTATCTGGGGCGCCCTGGCGATCGTGCCCGTGCTCCGGATCCGGCCTTTTGTTCTGTATCTCGCGCTGGGAGTGGGCGGATCGCTCGCCGCCGGCTACCTCTACGCAGCCATCGCCTGAGGTCCGCCCCACAGTTCCCGGTGCGCGAAACCGGTTGCGCGCGGCCAGGCCGCCTCTATATCGATCGTTCGGTATAGAAGGAGCCCACCATGCCGCGTCCGGCTGCCCCGCGCGAAGAGATCGTCGACCGATTGGGCGACGTGTTCCGCCGTCACGGCTACGGCGGCGCCAGCCTGAAGCTCCTGTCCGACGCCACCGGGCTCGGCCGCTCCAGCCTCTATCACTACTTTCCCAACGGGAAGGAGGACATGGCCCTGGCCGTCCTCGACAGCGCGGAACGGTGGATGGGCGACGAGGTGGTCCCGATTCTGGAAAGCGCCGCCTCGCCGCAGGAGAAGGTCCGCGCCGTGGTGGCGGCGCTCGACCGGTTCTATCTGGGCGGCCGGCGCTCCTGTCTGCTGGAGCTGTTCGCCATCGGCGATGCGCGCGAGGTGTTCGGCCCGCGGGTGTCGCAGCGCCTGGCCAACCTGCGCTCGGCCCTTGCCGGGATCGCCCGGGAGGCCGGCCATGCGCCCGACGATGCCACCCGCCGGGCGGAGGATGCGATGATCGCCATCCATGGCGGCCTCGTGGTCTCCCGCGGTCTGGGAGACACCGCCCCCTTCCGCCGTGTGCTGGACGGGCTGGAGAAGACGCTGATCGGGTAGCCGCCCGAAACCCGGCTTGTCGGCGCCCGCCGCACACCCCAACCTAAAAGATAATTCGGCCCACACCCCTTGATCTTCGGCGCAGGCAAAACATGTACCGATCGTTCGGTTCATTCCTTCTCAGGAGCATCCCGTGTCCACCACGATCAAGCTGTACGGCACCCCCCTGTCAGGCCATTGCCACCGCATCGAGCTCGCCCTGTCCCTCCTCGGGCTGCCCTATGAGACGGTGCCAATGGACATGCGGGCCGGCGCCCACAGGAAACCGGAGTTCCTCGCCCTGAACCCGTTCGGCCAGGTGCCGGTCATCGACGATGCCGGCACGGTGATCGCCGACAGCAACGCCATCCTGGCCTATCTCGGCGCCAAGTATGACGACGGCACGCTGATGCCCCGCGATCCGGTGGAGGCGGCCGGGGTGCAGCGCTGGTTCTCGGTCGCCGCCGGCGAGATCAAATACGGCCCCGGCGCGGCCCGGCTGGCGCGGGTGTTCGGCGCCCCGATCGACCACGCGGCGGCCGCGGCGATCGCGACGCAGATTCTGTCCCTGCTCGACACCCATCTCGCCGACCGCGACTATCTGGCGGCCGGACGGCTGACCTTCGCCGACGTGGCGATCTACAGCTATGTCGCCCATGCGCCGGAGGGCGATATCGACCTCGCCCCCTATGCCCATGTGCGACGCTGGCTGGCACGGCTGGAGGCGCATCCCCGCTTCGTCCCCTTCCCCGCCGCGGCCGACATCCTCGGCTGACCCGATCTCCCCGGCTGCGTCAGGAGCACGCCATGTCCAGCCCGTCGCCCGATCCGACCCCGTTCCATCCTGGCGAACTCGCGGTGCAGGAGCGCGCCGGGGTGCGCGAGCAGATCGCCCCGGTCGGCGCCTTCAACATCCGGCGCTTCCTGCCGGACCAGCACCGCCGGTTCTTCGCCGATCTGGATCTGCTGTTCGTGGGTGCCGTCGACCCCGCGGGCCAGCCCTGGGCGACGGTGCTGGCGGGCGACCCGGGCTTTATCGCCTCGCCCACCCGCACCTCGCTGACCGTCGCCCTGCTGCCGGAGGCGGACGATCGGGTGCTCCCGGGACTGCGGGCGGGCGCGCCCCTGGGCCTGCTCGGGTTGATGCCGCAGAACCGGCGGCGCAACCGGGCCAACGGCAGGATTGCCGCCCTGGACGCGGCCGGCTTCACCCTGGAGGTGACCGAGAGCTTCGGCAACTGCCCGCAATACATCCATACCCGCAGCCGCGAGCCGGCGGCGGTCGCCGGCCGCCCCGCCGCCGAGGTCGCCGACCGGATCGGCGATGAGGCGCGGGCGCGGATCGCCGGCGCCGATACGTTCTTCATCGCCACCAACGCACCCCAGGGCGTGGACGTCTCCCACCGGGGCGGGCGGCCGGGTTTCGTGACGGTGACCGAGGACGGTGCGGTGCTGTGGCCCGACTTCTCCGGCAACAACTTCTTCAACACCCTGGGCAACCTGGCGGTGGATCCCCGCGCCGGCCTGCTGTTCGCCGATTTCGAGAGCGGCGACCTTCTGCAGCTCGCCGGCACGGCGGAGACGATCTGGGACGGCCCGGAGCTGGCGGCGTTCCGCGGAGCGGAACGGCTGGTGCGGTTCACGCCGAGCGCGGTCGTGCTGCGCCGGGGCGTGCTGCCGGTAAGGTTCGCGCCGCAGGAGGCCTCGCCCGTCCTGGTCGCCACCGGCACCTGGGATGAGGCGGCGCAGACCCGGGCGGCCCTAGCCGAGCGCGACACCTGGCGGCCCTTCACCGTCGCTCGGGTCGAGGCGGAGAGCGCGACGATCCGCTCGATCTACCTGATCCCGGCCGATGGCGGCGGCATCGCCCCGCACCGGGCCGGCCAGTACCTGCCCCTGCGGCTGACCCTTCCCGGCGGCGACCGGCCGCTGCTGCGCACCTACACGCTGTCGGACGCCGCCCATCCCGGGCATCTGCGGATCAGCGTGAAGCGCGAGGCGGGCGGCGCCGCGTCCGGCTTCCTGCATGATCGGCTGGCGCCCGGCGACACGGTGGAGGCCATGGCGCCGCGGGGCGAGTTCGTGCTCGATCCGGAGTCCCGGCGACCGGTGGTGCTGCTCTCCGCCGGGGTCGGGATCACTCCGATGATCGCGATGCTCAACGAGCTGGTGCGCGACGGCCTGCGCAGCCGCAGCCCGCGCGAGGTGTATTTCATCCACGGCGCGCGCGACGGATCCGAACAGGCGTTTGCCGATCATCTCCGCCAGCTCGCGCTATACACGCCGGGGGTGAACCTGCACATCCGCTTCAGCCGGCCGCGATCCCAGGACGTGCTGGGAGAGGATCATGCCAGCACCGGGCGGGTGGACCTGGACCTGCTGCGGGGCCTGCTGCCGTTCGGGGATTACGACTTCTATCTCTGCGGGCCGGGCGGGTTCGTCGCCGACCTGCATGCGGGCCTGCGCGGGTTGAACGTCGCGGCCGAGCGGATCCATTACGAGTTCTTCGGTCCGTCCTCGCTGCCGGGCGAGGTGCCGGCCCTGGTCGATGCGATGCCGGCGGAGGTCACCTTCGCCGAGAGCGGGATGACGGCTCGGTGGACACCGCAGGCCGGAACCCTGCTCGACCTCGCCGAGGCCTCGGGCGTGCCGATCGACTTCTCGTGCCGCTCGGGCCGGTGCGGTACCTGCGCGGTGCGGGTGCTGTCGGGAGAAATCGGTTACGCGCAGACGCCGGAAGCGGCGCTTTCGGACGGGCATGCCCTGGCCTGCCAGGCCCATCCGAGGGGAGCGATAAGCCTTTCCGTCTAACCCCGATCCGTCATCCCGGGAGCGCCCGGACCTGATCCGGGAGCTACCCGGGACCCAGCCGTGGCGGTGGGCATTGGGTCCCGGCCGAGCCCCGGGTCGAGCCCGAGCCTCGCCGGGATGACGAGTTTTTTTAGAGAGCGTTAGTTGCCCCTACGCCGCCACCGGCTCCGTGCCGCACCAGTCGGCGATGAACAGGGCGATGGCCTTGGTCGACTCGCGGATCGACTCGATGCTCACCCGCTCGTCGAAGCCGTGTACGTTCTCCGCATGGGCGCCGTAGACCAGGCAGGGGATGCCCGCGTAGAGCACGAAGACCCGGCTGTCGATATAGGCGGTGGCGATCCGCTCTTCCAGCGGCTTGCCGGACACCGCCTCGTGCTGGCGGGCGAGCGTCAACTCGGCGTCGCTGCCCGGCTCCAGGTCGTAGCCCTCGGTGAAGAAGCCGTTGAACTCGACATCCGGCGGGCTGTTCGACAGGAACGGATGGTTGGCCGAGGCCTTGCGGATCGTGTCCTCGATGTCGCGCGCCATCTCCTGCGGCTTGAAGCCCGGGAAATAGGACACCCGGCAATCGAAGGTGCACCAGGCCGGCACCGAAGAGGCCCAGTCGCCGCCCTCGATCTTGCCGATGTTTAGATTCACCGGATGCTTGGCGTCCTTGTAGTTCTTTGTATCGCCCTTCTTGGCGTTCCAGCGCGCCTCCAGCTCCTTCAGATCCTTCATCAGGTCGTAGGCGGCCATGATGGCGTTCGAGCCGCTGCCAGCGGTCGCCACGTGGACCGGGAAGCCGCGCACATGCACCCGGAACCACGTCACGCCCATGACGGCGCGGTTCACATGGCCGGAGGACGGCTCGCTGATCAGGCAGGCATCGGCGGTATAGCCGCGCACCAGGGTGGCCAGCGCGCCGTTGCCGGTGCTCTCCTCCTCGCAGACGCTTTCCAGATGGACGCGGCCGGCCGGCTGAACCCCGGCGGCCTTCAGGGCGTCGAGCGCGAACATGTTGGAGACGACGCCGGCCTTCATGTCGCCGGCCCCGCGGCCGTACATCCAATCGCCGTCGATGCGCGGCTGGTAGGGCGGGCTGGTCCACATGTCGAGCGGCCCCTCAGGCACCACGTCCACATGGCCGTTCAGCACAAGGGAGCGGCCGGTCTCGTTGCGCGGGCGGTGGGTGCCGACGACGTTCCAGGCGTTGGCGTAGTCGACCTTGATCGGCGAGAAGCCTTCGTGATGCTTGATGTCGTCCTCGCGGACCAGCCAGCGATCGACGGCATAGCCGCGCTTGGCCATGGCCGAGGCCATGAGGTCCTGGGCGAGGTGTTCCTGGCCGCGGATGGACGGACGGGAGACCAGCTCCTTGGTGAACTCGATCTGGGAATCGAACGCGGCGTCAACCGCATCGGAGATGCGCCTGGCGAGGTCAGGGTCGAGTTTTCCGGGAGCGGAGGCGGTCATCGTACGATCCTTCGGCCGTTTGGGAGGGGAACGGACCGAAGGATCGTACGGTGCGCGGCTAGCGCGCAAGCCAGGGAATTCGAATGCGTATCAGGCGGAGATGTCGAGAAGCTGGCCGCGGCCCGAATCGGCCGGCGGGGCGGGCGGCGTCGCGGTGGACGATGCGGTCTGGGCGGTGCGGGTATTGCCCGTCTCGGTCTCTTCCACCGCGGTCGGGGTGATGTTGGTCGCGGCGGAGGACTGGGTCGGACCCTGGATCCGCGTGCCCTGGCCACCGGCCTGCTGGGTGGCCTGAGTGCCGCCCTGGCCGGTGCCGAGCGTCTGGCTCGCCTGCAGCCCCTGAAGCTGGCTCAGACCCTGGGAGCCCAACCCGGTGCCGGCACCGATACCGCTGATCGCCATATGACGTCCTCCTGAAGACTTCTGTGTTGTTCTGAGCGGAGTATCGCCGGACGGTCTAAAGATTCGGTAAACGCGGAAACAATTTTTTCGTGTGGTTTGTCACGCGCACATCACCACCCCGTCATCCCGGCGAGCGCCGGGATGACGGTGCGGATTGGATGCCTAAAAGGTCCGCTCAGTAACACCCGGCGGTGCGGCCGCGCATCTTCACCATGCCGAGCACCAAGTCGATGGTCGGTGTCGCCACGCCGGTCAGGCGCCCGAGTTCCTGGACGGAAGCGACCAGGGCATCGATCTCCATCGCCCGGCCGCGCTCCAGGTCCTGAAGCATGGAGGTCTTGTGCGCCCCCACCGCCTCGGCGCCGGCGATCCGCTTGTCCACGTCGATGGCGAACTTCACGCCCAGGGCCTCGCCCACCGTCTGGCCCTCGACCATCATCGCCCGGGCGACGGCGCGGGTCTCGGGATCGCGGCAGATCTGCTCGAGCGTGGCGCCGGTCAGCGCGCTGATCGGGTTGAAGGACAGGTTGCCCCAGAGCTTCACCCAGATCTCGTCGCGGATGCGCGGCCGCACCGGGGCCTTCAGCCCGCCCGCCCGCATCGCCTCAGACAGCGCCTGCACCCGCTCGGTCTTCTCGCCCGACGGCTCGCCCAGGGTGAAGCGGTCGCCGTCCTGATGGGTGATCACCCCCGGCTCCTCGATCTCGCAGGCCGGATAGACCACGCAGCCGATCGCGCGCTCGGGGCCGAGCGTGTCCCACTGCACCCCGCCCGGATCGACGCTCTCCAGCCGCGTGCCCTCCAGATCGCCGCCGAGCCCGTGAAAATACCACCAGGGCACGCCGTTGACCGCCGTCACCACCGATGTGCCGTCATGGAACAGTGCCGTCATCTTCTCGGCCACCGCCGGCACCGAATGAGCCTTCAGCGCGACGATCACATGGTCCTGCGGGCCGAGCTCCGCCGGATCCTCCGAGGCATTCAGGCGCACCGTCTCCCGCTGTCCGTCCTGCAGCAGGGTGAGGCCGTTCTCCCTGATCGCCGCCAGGTGCGGGCCGCGGGCGACGAGGCTGACCTCGCAGCCGGCCCGGGCCAGGGCCACGCCGAGAAACCCGCCGATCGCCCCGGCGCCGTAGATGCAGACCCGCATGCCTAGTCCTCCAACCCGAGCTTCTTGGCCAGACCGATGCGCTGCAGCTTGCCGGTCGCCCCCTTCGGGATCTCGTCCAGGATGACCAGCTTGCGCGGCACCTTGAAGTCCGCCAGCCGGGCGGAGACGAACTCCTTCAGCTCCTGTTCGCTGGCGCTCTTGCCCTCGCCCAGGACGACGGCGGCGCCGACCTCCTCGCCGAGCTTGGGATGGGCGACGGCGAAGGTGACCGCCTGGGCCACGGCGTCGTGATCCATCAGCACCTCGTCGACCTCGCGCGGCGCGATCTTCTCGCCGCCGCGGTTGATGATCTCCTTCAGCCGGCCGGTGATGGAGAGATAGCCGTCGGCGTCGAGCCGGCCCTCGTCGCCGGTGCGGAACCAGCGCGCCCCGCCATCCGGATCGTCGGGGAAGTTCTCGGCATTGGCCTTGGGGTTGTTCTCGTAGCCGGCGGTGACGTTGGGGCCGCGGATCACGATCTCCCCCGCCTCGCCCGGTGCGGCGAAGCGGCCGTCCGCGTCCATCAGCCGGATCTCCGGGCCGGCGGCGATGCCGACGGTGCCCGGCTTGCGGTCTGCCGGCGGCAGCGGGTTGGAGGACATCTGGTGCGAGGCCTCCGTCATGCCGTAGCTCTCGATCACCGGACAGCCGAACACGGACTCAAGCTCGGCCATCACCTGCGGCGGCAGCGAGGAGGAGGACGAGCGGATGAAGCGCAGCTTCAGGCCGTCGATGACCTCCCTGTTGCGCGCCGCGCGGCCGAGGATCGCCTGATGCATGGTCGGCACCGCCGTGTACCAGGTCGGCCGCACCTCCTCGAACTGCTGGAAGACCCGCAGGGCGTTGAAGCCCGGCGCGCAATGGACCGAGGCGCCGGCGCGCATCGAGGCGCTGACCGCCGCCATCAGCCCGTGGATGTGGAACAGCGGCATGATGTTGAGGCAACGGTCGGTCCGCTTCAGCGCCAGGGAGGTGGCGATGTGTCCGGCCGAAGCCGCCAGGTTGGCGCCGGACAGCGGCACGATCTTCGGCCTCGAGGTGGTGCCGGAGGTGTGCAGCACCAGGGCAGTGTCCCCCGGATCGGCCGGCGGGGCGGCGTCGGGCAACGAGCCGCCCACATCCAGCATGAAGCTGCCGGCCGGGCCGCTGTCGTCCTCGGTCAGGTCGATGACCGTGGCCCCGTGCTTCTCCGCCACGGCGCGGGCGGGCGTGTCCTCTCCGGCGGCGACAATCACCGCCTTGGCCTTCAGGTCGGAGATGTAGAAGTCGAACTCGTCCGCGCGGTATCCCGGGTTCAGCGGGGCGGCGGTCGCATGGGCGGCGACGGCGAGGAAGCAGGTGGCCATGGCCGGACCGTTCGCCAGCACGATGCCGACCCGGTCGCCCGGGCCGATCCCGGCTCCGGCCAGCGCCCGGCCGGTCGCCTCCACCAGGTCGCGCAGGCCGGCATAGCTCAGGTCTCCCCGGCCGGGCGCCCCGATCGCCGGGTCGCTGCCGGCACCTTGCTGCAAGAGCTCGTAGACACTCCTCGGCGAAGCCATGCACGTTCCTCCCATGGGTGTTTTTTGTTTATTGCCCACAGCATGGGACCGAAGGACGGCCGGACGCAACGGCGGGATTGAAGGGATATGGCCCCCTCCCCATTCACCCGCGTCCCCCATCAACCGCTCCCCGACCTTGTGCCGGGGTAACAACCAGGGTCGGTGACGGGCCCTGAAACCCGGGCACGATCGCAAGCACCGCGCGTGCTTCTGACCTCGCCCCGGCACAAGGCCGGGTCGTGCGGAAGAGCGGCCGTGACCCGCCTCGCCTTTTCCTTGTCCCGTCATCCCGGCGACTGCCGGGCTCGACCCGGAGGTCGGCCGGGACCCAGCCATAACGCCTCGGGGGTCCCGGGCAGCCCCCGGATCAAGTCCGGGCGCTCCCGGGATGACGACGGAGGGAGGAATAACCCCCTCAGGTGATGTGCGCGCCCCGCGTCTCCACATAGACCGCGTAGATCGACTGGCTGGCGGTCATGAACAGACGGTTCCGCTTGGTGCCGCCGAAGCACAGGTTGGAGCAGATCTCCGGCAGCTTGATCTGGCCGATGCGGTCGCCGTTCGGGGCGAAGATATGCACCCCGTCATAGCCGTCGCCGACCCAGCCGGCACTCGACCACACGTTGCCGTCCTCGTCGCAGCGGATGCCGTCGGCGAAACCCGTCCTGCCCTCCCATTCCATGCTGGCGAAGGTGCGGGGATTGGACAGCGTGTCGCCGTTCAGGTCGTACTGCCAGATCTGGCTCTTCGCCTCGGGATAATGCGACACGCCCGTATCGGCGACATACAGCTTCTTGTAGTCGTGGGAGAAGCACAGCCCGTTCGGCTTGAACGGCTCGTCGGCGACCTTGGTGATCGCGCCGGAATTGGCGTCGATCCGGTACACCGCCTCCTTGCGGTTCGGCTGCACCGAGCCGGTGTCGAGCCGGTTGCCCTCGTATTCCATCAGCCCGCCATAGCCCGGGTCGGTGAACCAGATCGAGCCGTCGTCGGGATGCACCACCGCGTCGTTCGGGGCATTGAACTCACCACCCTCGAAGCTGTCGGCCAGCACCGTGATCGACCCGTCGTATTCGTAGCGCACCACCCGCCGGTTGCCGTGCTCGCAGGCGATCTGCCGGCCGCGATAGTCGAAGGTGTTGCCGTTGGAATTGCCCGAAGGATAGCGGAAGCGGCGGGTGACCTGCCCCTCCTCCTCGACCCAGCGGAGCTGTTCGTTATTGGGAATGTCGCTCCAGATCAGGTAGCGGCCCACCCCGTTCCAGGCCGGACCCTCGGCCCAGAGCGTGCCGGTGTAGAGCCGCTGGATCGGCGCGTTGCCGAGCTTGTACTTGAAGCGGGGATCGAGGCCGATGACGTCGGGCTCCGGATAGCGCACCGGGTCGGCATTCGGCCCGAAGTTGCGGGCGAAGGCATCGGGCGCCATCGCCGTCGTCGCCGCCACGGCCGCCGCGGCGGTCAGGAATTTTCGGCGATCGACTCCGCCGGATCCGGTTTTCAAAACAGAGTCAGCGGGTTGTCCGCTCGACAGCGGCGCTGCACGCTTGAACATGTCGTCCTCCCGAAGGTTCTTGTTATTCCGACGTTCGCCGGTTCTTTGGACCGGTCGGACAGCCGGTCGGGAGAGCGTACACTATCTTTGCGTGTCGTTCAGGAATTTGCGACGGGCTTGATATCCTGGGTTCCCCGGCGGGCATCGAGTTCGCTGTCCTCGAGATCGCAGTGCAGGGCGACGAAGGGGAATTCGGTCTTCACCGCGTCGTGCAACCGATGGGCGACAGTGCGCAGGGTGGCGTGCACCGTCTTGCCCGACCGCAGCTCCGCGACATAGGCCATCTGCCGAAGATCGTAGACCACCCGGCACGGGACCAGCAGGCCGAGCGGCAGGTAATTCTGGCGCTCCTCGTCGGTGGTGGCGAGCTTCTCGGCCGCCGCCCGCAGCTCGGCCATGCGTGGCTCGACCGAGGCGCGGGTCTCCGCCGGCAGGCTCTCCAGGTACCAGGGATGAAAGCCGTGGGCCCAGCTCAGCAGCGGCATCTCGCAGAAGCCGTTGCGGTGGCGCTGGATGTCGCGGAACGAGCCGAAATCCAGCAGGAACTGGCACTCGAACGAGGCGTAGGAGCCGGCGCGGCGCGGCAGCGGCTCGTATTTCGGCCGATCGGTGAAGATCCGCCGGTCCAGCATGTCGATGCCGGCGCGATCGGCGGTGCAGACATAGGCGAAGGCCGGGTGATCCTCTTGGCCTCGATAGTACGCCCCCTCGCCCGCCGCCATCGCCCGGTAGGCGGACTGGGCCGGATAGTCCTTATGGCTGAACGACCCCGGATAGCGCTCCTTCAACTCCGCCAGGATCTTCGCCGCGGTGTCCCGGGCCTCCGCCAGCGGATGCACGGCCAGGTCGCGCAGATGATCGGCCGCCTGGCGCAGGTTGGTCGTCCAGGAGAGCTGGGAATGGATGCCGGCCGGCAGGAACCCACGGGCGATGTCGAAGGCGCGCGCCTCCAGAGTCTTCGCCCAGACCCCCTCCTTCACCCCGTCCGGGCAGGGTTGGGTGGCGGTCAGCTCCACCAGGGTCTCGGCATTGACCTGGGCATAGAGGTCGAGCCAGCCCCGGATCACCGCCTCGGACTCCGACGATCCCACCGGGTCGCTGTAGCCCTGGGCGGAGAAGTCGAGATAGCGGGTGGAGGTCTCCTGGCCGAAATACAACGGGGTATCCTGCACCGCCTTGCAGGTCAGGATCGAGACGTCCTCGATGAAGATGGTGGTGAAGCCGCAGTCGCCGATCGATTCGTGACCGTAGCCCACATAGTAGCTTTCCATGAACTTGCGGAAGCCGCGCTCCTGCACGCGGGCCAGGTGGTCGACGACGCTCGACGCCGACCGGCTGTACAGCGCCTGGAGCATGGCATTCGCCTCCGGCGCCACGCCGTCCTCGATCACGATCCGCATATCCGCATTCCCTCGCGCGACCCCACCCGTCACCGGACCGGCGGGCCGCCGACCGATCCTGGCCGCAATATATAGCGTCCGAATACCCGGCGCACCCCAGTCGTAGCGGATCACCCCGCTGTCCATACATCGCTGCCGGTGATCTGCCCGCCATGTCGGGCCGCCCGCCGGCGAATCGACATCCGCGGGACCGGGTCTCGCCCCGGGCCGGCAACGGTGAGCGACAACGGAGACCAGAAACGAATACACCCAACCAGACGAGGGTAATTCCATAAGAATTAGTTCAATTCTCTTTGATTTGCGGTATGACTTCGGCACTGGTGGGGGACGTTGGAACACTACAATGGACGCAGAGGCGGGCAGCTTCGCGAAGGACATAGAGAACATCCCAAGCGCGGCGACTCCGTCGATCGTGCTGGCCTCTCTGATCTCGAACCTGATGGCTACGGGCCTGCCGATCGCCATCCTGATCATCTATGACCGGGTGCTGCCGAACGCATCCGAGTATACGCTCGGCCTGCTGACCGCCGGCGTACTGGCGGCGTTGGCGATCGACGTGATCATCCGCATCGCCCGCGGCGCCATCGTCAGCCACCGGGCGGCACGCTACAGCCACCGGGCCTTCCTCGGCGTCATGGAGAAGGTGTTCGCCGCCGACCCGCGCAGCTTCCAGGCGGAATCGACCGCCGTACATCTGGAGCGGCTGGGGGCGATCGACGCGATCCGCGAATCCCGGGCCGGCTACCTGCCGCAGCTCCTGGTCGACTTCCCGTTCTTCGTGCTGTTCGTCGCGCTGGTCTTCCTGATCGGCGGGCCGCTGGGCTTCGTGCTGCTGGCCTTCGTGGGATTCACCGCGATCGCCGCGATCGTCAGCGGGCTGAGCGTGCGCAGCCGGATGGAGGCGCGCCAGGCGAACAATTCCGCCCAGTCGAACTTCCTGACGGAGGTTCTGAGCGGCATCTCCACCATCAAGTCCTACGCCATGGAGCCGCTGATGAAGCGGCGCTACGAGCGGGTGATGGAGTCGAGCGCCACGATCACCGCCAATCTGATCCAGGGCAGCATCTCGGCCCAGGCGCTGACCAACCTGGTGACCCAGGCCGCCCAGATCTCCATCGTCGCCGCCGGCAGCCTCGCCGTGATCAACGGCGGCATGACCATCGGCGGGATCGCCGCCTGCATGCTGCTGACCGGGCGCGCCCTGCAGCCGCTCAACCGTGCCTCCATGCTGTGGAGCCAATACCAGTCGGTGCGCATCGCCAAGCAGCGCATCAGGGAACTGGCCGCCATGCCGACCATCGCCAGCGGCGGCGGCATCGTGCGGGACTCCCTGCACGGCGCCATCGAGTTCCGCGACGTCACCTTCAGCTATTCCAACGGCCGGACGGTGTTCGAGAACCTGTCCCTGGCGGTCGAGCCGGCGGAGACCGTGCTGATCTCGACGCGCGGCAACTGGGGCGGCAGGTCCACCCTGCTGGCTCTCGCCGGTCACATCCTGCTGCCGGACCGGGGCACCGTGCTCTACGACAATGTCGAGGCCGAAGCGTTCGACGACGAGTGGCTGCGCTCGCGCATCGCCTATCTCGGCCCCAACCCGGCCCTGTTCGAGGGGACGATCTTCGACAACATCACCGGTTTCGACCCGTCGCCGGAGCACATCGCCGAGGTCGAGGACGTGGCCGAGGAACTGGGGCTGACCGAGGCCGTGTCGAAGCTGCCCATGGGCTTCCAGACCGAGGTCCGGGCCGGCGCCGGCGATACCCTGCCGGCCTCGATCCGCCAGCAGATCCCCATCGTCCGGGCCCTGGCCCGGCTGCCGGACATCGTCCTGATGGACGAGTGCAACTCCAACCTGGACCGCGACGCCGACGACCGCCTCCGCGCGGCCCTGGCCCGCCGGCAGACCAGCACCACCATCCTGCTGGTCACGCCGCGCCCGTCCTTCCAGGCGCTGGCCCATCGCGAGATCACCATCGGGTCCGACGAGGTGGCGGACGGCGCAGGCGACGACGCGCCGGCGGTCGAGGTGCACGCCGAGCTGCGGGTCGTCGGCGCGGGAGGTGCCGCGCAATGAGCACCATGACGGTCCGCGACGGGCTGGCCGATGCCCTGCGCCAGGAGGAGATGGGCCGCTTCGAGCTCGCCTCCGACTTCGCGTCCTGCCTGATGCCGCTGCTGACCGCGCTGGGCTGGGTGCCGGATCCGGACAAGCTGCTGCGCGCGCTGCCCCACGTGGCCGAGCGCATCGACCTGATCGACTTCCGCAACGTGCTGGCCGAACTCGGCTATGTCAGCGTGCGGCACAAGGGCCGGGCCTCCGACATCGATGCGCGTCTGACGCCCTGCCTGTTCGTGTCGGAGACCGGCGTGCCCCTGGTGATCCTCACCCGCAGCGGCGGCGAGGTCACAGCCTTCGACAGCCGCAGCCGCGAGGTGGTTCGGTTCCGGGCCTCCAAGGTGATCGGCTACTACTACACCTTCGCCCGCGACCAGCACGAGGACGACGCGGCGGAGCCGGACACCTCCTTCGTCGGCGCGCTGTTCCGCCGCTTCCGCCGCGAGATCGCCATGGTCGCGATCACCAGCGTGATCGGCTCCGTATTCGGGGTGATCGTGCCGATCTTCGTGATGACCGTGTATGACAGCGTCATCCCGGCCGCCTCGCCCACCAGCCTTTACTGGCTGCTGCCGGGGGTGGCACTCGCCCTGTTCGTCGATTTCTGCCTGCGCCAGATCCGCGGCGCCTCGGTCGCCCATGTGGCCGGACGCATCGACTTCCTGCTGTCGACCGAGGCGTTCCGCAAGATCCTCTCGCTGCCGCCGAGCGGGACGGAAGGCAACACGCTCGGCTCCCAGCTCGCGCGGTTCCGCGGCTTCCAGGGCCTGCGGGACGTCATGAACTCGCCGGTCATGACCCTGCTCCTGGAGGTGCCGCTGATCCTCACCTCGATCCTGGTCATCGCGCTGATCGCCCAGCCGATCGTCCTGGTGCCGCTGCTGGGCCTGGTCGCCATCGGCCTGCTCGGCGCCCTGTTCGTGCCGTCGATCCAGCGGGCCGAGCGCGACGCGGCGGCCGCCCGGGCGGCGCGCGACCAGGTGGCGACCGAGGTGATCTCCAAGCAGCGCGGCATCCGCGCCACGGTGATGGGCGCCGCCTTCATGGACCGCCTGCGACCGCTCTCCGCCCGCACCGCCCTGGAGCGCAACCGCGTGTCCCGACTGAACACGGTGCTGCAGTCGCTGCTGCACGGGGTTCTGATGGCGACCGGGCTGATGACCCTGTTCTTCGGCGCCGAGGCCGTCATCGACCAGCGCATGACCACCGGCGCGCTGGTTGCCTCCATGGCCCTGGTGTGGCGCATCCTGGTCCCGGCCCAGGTCGGCTGCCAGAGCCTTCCCCGCCTGGTGCAGATGCGCGGCACCATCGCCCAGGTCGACCGGCTGATGCGGGCCAAGTCGGAGGACACGACGACCGACGCCCGGGTGGCCGACCACCGTTTCACCTCCAACATCGCCGTGCGCCGGCTGTCGGTGCGCTACAACCAGGAGACCGACCCGGCCCTGCTCGCCGTCTCGCTGGACGTGAAACCGGGCGAGATGGTCGCGCTGATCGGACCGAGCGGATCCGGCAAGTCGACCCTGCTCAAGGTCATGGCCGGGCTGCTGCGCCCGCAGGCCGGCACGATCTTCTTCGGCGGGGTGGAGATGCGCCACCTGGGGCCGGTCGAGCACCGCCGCAATGTCGGCTACCTGTCCCAGACCACCGACCTGTTCCACGGCACGATCGCCCAGAACCTGCGTCTCGCCCGCCCCGACGCGCCGTTCCAGTCGCTGCGCGACGCCTGCGACCGGGCCGGGGCACTCGACGAGGTCGAGGCCCTGCCCGAGGGATTCGAGACCGTGATCGGCGACGAGAAGAGCGTCAGCCTGTCTGAAAGCTTCCGCCAGAAGCTGTCGCTCGCCCGGATCTGGCTCAAGGACAGTCCGGTCATGCTGCTGGACGAGCCGGCCCAGAACCTGGACGGCATCGGCGACGTCGCGCTGACCCAGGAGCTGCAGTCGCTCAAGGGCCACCGCACCATCTTCTTCGTGACGCACCGGCCGAGCGCGATGCGCCTCGCCGACCGTGTCTTCGAACTCAACCAGGGCCGCCTCACCGAGGCCAAGCGCGACTCCTTGTCGATCTCCGGGATCCAGAACCCATGAGCAACCTCACCGTCTCCCCCCGTCCCGGGCGATCCGCCGGCACGCCGGCGGTGCGCCGCACCTCCTATCTCGCCCAGTCGATCCATCTGGAGGAGAGCAGCTCGCCCCGGCTGATCCGGCTGACCATCCTGCTGATGGCCTTCGCCGTGGCCGGCGCGGTCGCCTGGGCGGCGACCGCCCGGCTCGACCAGGTGGCGCGGGCCGACGGCTCGGTGATCCCGTCGTCCAACGTCACCGTGCTGCAGCATCTGGAGGGCGGCATCGTCGAGCAGGTGCTGGTGCGACCCGGCGACATCGTCGAGCCCGGCCAGACCGTCATACGGATGAGCGGCACCGGCGCCGGCTCGGAACTGCGGCAGCTGCGCACCCGCGAGGCGTCGCTGGCGGCCCGGCTGGAGCGGCTCTACGCCCAGATCCAGGACCGCGAGCCCGATTTCTCCCCCTGGCGGGACTCCTATCCGGAACTGGCCAACGAGCAGAGCGAGCTGCTGGCCGCCAGCCGGGCGACCCGCAGGGACCGTATGCAGCTGTTCGAGGAACAGCTCAAGGACCAGAACATCCAGCTGGCCACCCTGCTGTCCCAGCGCACGACCATCGAGGACAGCATCAAGCTGATCGAGGAGGAGGAGCGGCTGCGCAAGGAGCTGCTCGACAAGGGGCTGACCCGGCGCTTCACCTATCTCGACGTGCTGCGCGACCTGAACCGCACCCGCGGCCAGCTCGTGCAGCTCGAGGGGCTGATCTCCCGCAACCGCCAGGAGATCGCCGAGATCGAGGCGCGGCGGGTGTCGTTCGAGAGCACCGACGACAGCCAGGCCCTGGCCGAGATCACCACCATTTCATCCGAGCGCGCCGAGGTGAAGGAGTCGATCAGCCGGTTCGAGGACCGCTTCGCCCGGCTCGACATCACCTCGCCGATCCGCGGCGTGGTCCAGGAGCTCGTCTTCACCTCCTCCGGTTCGGTGGTGGCCCCGGGCGCGGCGGTCGCCCAGATCGTGCCGATCGAGGACGACTATGTGGTGGAAGTGCTGCTGAACCCGAAGGACGTGGCCTTCGTCGCCCCCGGCCAGGAGGCCACGGTGCGGGTGACGGCCTATGACTTCGCCCAGTTCGGCGGCATGCCGGGCAAGGTGGAACGGATCTCGCCGACCACGGTGACCACGAACAACGGCGGCAGCTTCTACAATGTGGTGATCCGGCTGGAGCACAACCATTTCGGCGAGGAGCCGGGCAAGCACATGATCCTGCCGGGCATGATCGTGCAGGCGGATATCCGCACCTCGGACCGGACCCTGCTGGACTACCTGGCCAAGCCGATCACCCGCGCCTTCCAGGTCGGCTTCACGGAGCGCTGAGGGGACGGCGGCGCCGGTGCTTCCGGCGTCTTCCCGCTACGATCCCTACCCATCCATCCGCCTGCCCGGCCTTGCGCCGGGGCCGAAGACGATGCCCTGCGGAACCGGTCCGATCGATCCGGAAACGCTCCACAAAGCCGACGTCTCGATCCTGGCGTGAGGCCGGGAAACCGGCGAATGGGATAGGGCGCGCCGCCTCACCCGAAGCCGGCGACCTGCATGTTGTCGTCGAGATCCTCGCCGGCCGGAGTCCCGCCGCTGTCCGCGCCGCCACCGCTGTCGCCACCGTCGCCGCTGTCGTTCCAGCCGTCGCCGCCGCTATCGTCGCCGGCATCGCCACCGTCGCTGACCTGATCGCCGGACTCGCCCTCGCTGAGCGAGACCCAGTCCTGGCTCTGGGCGGCCGCGTCGCCGGATTCGACCTCGGCGAACAGGGCCGCATCCTCGTCGGCCCCGTCACCGCCATAGAGCACGTCGTCGTCATGGCCGCCGATCACCGTGTCGTCGCCGTCACCGCCGGCGACCGTATCCCGGCCGTTGCCCGCCGACAGGGTGTCGTCGCCGGCCCCGCCGGACAGCACATCACTGTCGTGGCTGCCGTCCAGCAGATCGTCGCCGGCCCCGCCGGACAGGGTGTCGGCCCCGTTGCCACCGGACAGCGTGTCGTTCCCCGCCCCGCCCGACATCGCGTCGTTATCGTGGCTCCCGGCCAGGGAGTCGTCGCCATCGCCGCCGGCGAGGCTGTCCATCCCGTTGCCGCCGGACAGGGTGTCGTTGCCGGACCCGCCGTCGAGCAGGTCGGCGTCGTGGCTGCCCTCCAGCCGGTCGTTACCGGCGCCGCCGGACAGCGTGTCGCTGCCGTTGCCGCCCTTCAGGGTGTCGTCGCCCTCGCCGCCCTGGAGCGCATCGCGATCATGACTGCCGTCGAGGGAGTCGTTGCCGGCGCCGCCGGACAGGGTGTCGCTGCCGTTACCGCCGTTCAGCGTGTCATTGCCGCTACCACCCGATATCAGGTCGTCACCGTGGCTACCGTTCAGCCGCTCGCCGGTGTCCTCCGATACCGGGCCGACACGGGCAGCGCCTGAGACGATCCCGCCCCGATCGCCGCCTCTGCCGGAGGAGAACCGACTGCGGGAGATCTCCTCGTCAGCACCACCGTCTCCAGCCTCGTTACTGCCTGCGCCGTTATTGCCTGCTCCGCCGTCCTGATAGCCGGCAGATCCGGATCGGTTGCCGTTTCCGGACGGTCCCGCGACGAAGCTCAGGTCCGTGGTTTCGCCATTGCTGGTCGCGGAGACCGATGCGAAATCGCCGTTCATGGAGAAGGCGCCGTCACCCTCGCCGTCGCCGTCGAGATCGATGCTCACCTCGGTGGTGGTTCCGTCCGACTGCAGCGCGACATTGTCGGTCCCGACACTGGCGTTGATCCGGACCACGTCCTGGTCGCCGTAATCGGCGATCACGTCGCCATCGGTGGCCACGAAGGTATCCCTGCCGTTGCCGCCCATCATCGTGTCGGCGCCGGAGCCGCCGTCGAGATAGTCGTCGTTCTCGCCGCCGGAGAGCGTGTCGCTGCCGGAGCCGCCATAGAGCCGGTCGGATCCGTTGCCGCCGATCAGCAGGTCGTCGCCGTCCTGACGGACCGCCGGGGAATCCTCGCCCGCACCGCCCGACACGCTGTCGTTGCCCGCGCCGCCGCTCAGCGTATCGGCACCGGCATCGCCGGAGACACTGTCGTTGCCCTCGCCGCCGCTCAGCGTATCGGCACCGGCATCGCCGGAGACACTGTCGTTGCCCTCGCCGCCGCTCAGCGTATCGGCACCGGCATCGCCGGAGACGCTGTCGTTGCCTTCGCCACCGCTGAGCGTATCGGCACCGGCATCGCCGGAGACGCTGTCATTCCCGTCTCCGCCGCTCAGCGTATCGGCGCCAGCGTCGCCGGAGACGCTGTCGTTGCCCGCGCCCCCGCTCAGCGTATCGCCGCCGGCATCACCGGAGACACTGTCGTTCCCTTCGCCACCGCTCAACGTGTCGGAGCCAGCGTCGCCGGAGACGCTGTCATTACCCTCGCCGCCACTCAGGGTATCGGCACCGGCGTCACCAGAGACACTGTCGTTCCCTTCGCCACCGGTGAGGGTGTCGTGGGCAGCGCCGCCGCTCAGGGTGTCGGCGCCCTCGCCGTCGACCGCGTCCGGGCGTTCGTCCGCGATGTCGAGGCCGGCGGTCGCCGCCTCGTTACGGGCGCCGTGCTCATCCTGGACCACCACGCTGATCCGCGCCTCGCTGCCGCCGGACGGGGTCTCCGACAGGCTCAGCGACACCGACCGCAACGCCTCGGTATAGCGCGAGGGCGGGGCGTCGCCCTCGAAGGTGACGATGACGCTCCCGTCCTCCTGGGCGACGACCACAGCGGTGATGCCGGCGACGCCCGTGGCGACGGTGACCGTGCCCGCCCCGCCCAGGTTCTCGACCCGGACCTCGGCCCGGCTGATGCTGTCCTCGCGGTCGGAATCGCTGACCTCGACCTGGGACAGCAGTGCGATACTGCCCGGGCTGGCGTCGCCCAAGCCGGAGGAGACCGCCAGATCGGCCGGGTTGCGTCCACCGCCGACGGTCGCGTCGGCGAGTCCACCGGACTGCCCGATGGACAGGCTGACCGACTGCACGCCGGTGACGACCGGACCGCGGTTGAGGTCGGCGACCTCGCCGTCGACGACGAATTCTACATTCTCGAAGCTGTCGATCGTCAGATCGAGCCCGTCGAACGTCCGGCTGGAGTCGGCATCGGCCAGACCGTCGCGGATGTCCTGGAAATGGTCCTTCAGGGCGAACAGATCGTCGCCGGCACCGCCTTCCAGTCGCTCGGAGGAGACCTCGACCCGCAGCGTGTCGCGGCCGGAGCCGCCCTGGTAGTCGTCGAGGCCTCGGGTGTTGCGGTTGGCATCGACGTCGAACACGCCGACGTCGTTGCCGGCGCCGAGATCCACCGTATCGGCCCCGGCCCCGCCGGCCACCGTGTCATTGCCGTCCCCGGCCAGGATCCGGTCGTTGCCGGCACCGCCGGACAGGGCGTCGCGGCCGCTACCGGCGCTGATCGTGTCGTTTCCGGTGCCGCCGTCGACCTGGTTGTCGCCGTTCCCCGCCCGCAGCAGATCGTTGCCGGCGCCACCCGACAGGGTGTCGCGGCCGGAGCCGGCGGTCACGTTGTCGTCGCCGCCGCCCGCCGCCACGCTGTTGTGGCCGTCCCCGACCCGGATCGTATCGTCGCCCCGCCCGGCGGACACCGTGTCCGAGCCGCTTCCAGCCGACACGACATTATCCCCGTGCCCGGCATTGACCTGGTTGGACCCGTCGCCCGCATAGATCGTATCGTCGCCGCGGCCGGCGCTGATCACGTCGCCGTCGCGCCCGGCGCTGACATGGTTGTCGCCGTCGCCGGCCTCCACCGTGTTGCGGCCGTCGCCCACCACCAG
>NZ_AUIR01000012.1:0-614184 GCF_000423805.1 Thalassobaculum salexigens DSM 19539 | reverse complement strand
TTGGCAAGAAGAGCGCGGTGTCGAGTGGCATTACATCGCGCCCGGCAAACCGATGCAGAACGGCCTGGTCGAAAGCTTCAACGGACGGCTGCGCGACGAGTGCCTGAACGAGCACCTGTTCTCCAGCCTGCGCCATGCCCGCCAGTTGATCGGCGCCTGGCGCGACGACTACAACCAACACCGCCCCCACACGAGCCTCGGCGGGCTCACACCGTGGGAATACCGCAACCGGTCAATCGAGGACCAAAACCGGAACAGAACTAACTTCTGAACGAGGACATATCGGGGAGCAGGTCAGAATTAACTTCTGAACGGGGACAAATCGGCGAGCACATCACAACGAGGCGATACCCTCGAGAGGTACGCTTCCGCGATGTGCTTAGCTGCTCGGTTCCATCCTGAACAGATGTTCTCGATCGCCGCTCACTCCGACCCAAGACGGACATGGCGTTTTTCTACCGGCTCGAAATCTGGAGCGCTCTTCGCCGGACTTGATCGGGCTTCGCTGCTGGTACGGACCAGAACGTGGCCCCCTTTTCGACAATATGGTAACGCAATAGGGTTATTGCCGCGTCGAGATTGCCTGCTTCCACGTGTGCAAGCAGGTCTCGATGTTCGGTGCGAGATTTTGCGACGTGCTCGGGTGATAGCCCCAGGCGGTTCCGGATGGCTGCTAGTCGGGCAGCGAAAGGCCGACGTGCGGTCTCCAGATAGGGATTGTCGGTGAGTTCGAACAGGACATCGTGGAACTGCCCGTCGGCCGCTGAATAGGCTCTTGTGTCCCCCATTTCAGCGGCGCTCTCCATCGTTATCACCAAGGCGCGCCAGTGCTCGACAAGGTGCCCATGGTTTCGGTCGAACGAGAGTCGGAGAGCGGCACCCTCCAGGATGGAACGGGCCTCGCTGATCTGCTCGAACTGGTGCCGGTCAATGGTGAAAACGTATGTCCCGCTTTGTGGTTCCGTGTGGACGAGTTCTTCCAGCTCGAGCCGTGCGAAGGCCTCGCGCACGGGGGTGCGCGAAACCTCGTAACGTTTGGCAATTTTAGCCTCCGACAGAGCCTGCCCCAGTTCGAACGCACCTTCTACGATCTCTTGTCTGAGACGGTTGGTGACAAGCGTGGCAAGTGACGCTGGAAATCGAGCCGATGACATACACCGATCCTAGCCAAGCTCGTGCCGTCCACCAAACATTGGCTTTGACTGGCCAAGACCAGGTAGGTCCCAAATACCCGCACCACCTGGATTGGACTCGGCTCCGATATTGGCGTCGATGACATAAGGCCGGTTGGCGGCAATAGCTTGGCGAATTGCGTCTGCGAGGTCTTCCGGTCGGTCGATCGACACGCCGTCAACGCCGCAGCTCCGTGCCATGGCGGCGAAGTCCGGGTTATAGGGCTGTCCGGTCTCCGGATGTTTGAAATCTGTCGCCAGTTCTCGCCCCTCCAGATAGCCGCGCTGCAGGCCGCGGATCGAGGCATAGGCGTAGTTGTTCCAAACCACCCAGACGGCAGGAATATTGTACTCGACCGCGGTGCCGAGCACAGTGTTGTGCATGAAGAATGCCCCGTCGCCAACCACGGCGACGCAGGGCCGTTCCGGTGCCGCGAGCTTGGCGCCGAGCACACCTGCCACGCCGAAGCCCATCGGCCCGAAGCCCATGCAGCCGATCAGACTGTCCGGCCGTTTCGGCTTGCAGTACTGGATCAGCCAGTTGTGGTGGATGCCGATATCGGAGACGAGGATGCCGTCATCCGGCATCGCGAGGTCAATCTCGCGGGCCGCGCGCTGAGGGTTGATCGGTGAGGCCGGATCCTTGAACCCAGGCTCGACGAATGCGTCCCATTCCTTGCGCCAGCCATCGATGGAGCTCAGCCAGGCTTTGCGTTGCGGCGTCGCGCCGGACTCGTACTTGTCCAGGGCGTCTAGAAGTTGGCCCAGGAACGTCGTGGTATCCGCCATCAACCCGAGTTCGACCGGATAGTTTCGGCCGATCTCCTCCGGGTCGATGTCGACGTGGATCAGCTTGGTTGGCGGAATATTGAACGAGTAGCCTGGGATCCAGCTTGAGCTTGTGCGGTCGTCGAACCGGACGCCCAGCGCCAGGATCAGATCGGCCTGCCGGGTTGCCTGGTTGGCCTGGTACATGCCGTTGCGGGCCACCAGACCCAGCGCCAGCTCGTGCTCGGCCGGCAACGCACCAAGGCCGGATGCAGAGGCTGCGACAGGGATGCGGTACTTTTCCGCCAGTTCGATCAGGCGCTTGGAGGCCTCACCGAAACGGCAGCCGGAGCCGACGAGGACAACCGGGCGCTCCGCTTCCATCAGCAGCTTGGCCGCCTTGTCGACGCCCTGGGGATCGGCGCCGACCTTGCAACTGATGCCCTCGACCCAAGCGCGGGGATCGGGCGTTTCAGCGCCGGTGCTCTCCTTGAAAATGTCGAACGGCACATCGAGGACGACTGGCCCCGGCCGTCCGGTGACCATGGTCTTCCACGCCTCACGGATGGTGTGCGGCATCTGTTCACCGCGGGTCGGTTGGAAGACACGCTTGCAATAGGCGCGCACTGTCGACGGGAAGTCAGCCTGATAGTGGCGGTACAATTCTTGAAAAGCGCCTCGGTTGAACTGCGACGTCGGCACGTTTCCGGTTACGGCCAGAAAGGGAACGCTGTCTAGGAAGGCGTTGCCGAGAGCGATCGGCATGTTCGCCGAGCCGGGACCACAGGAGGTGAAGGTCGCCGTTGGCTGGCCCGAAACCCGATAGTAGACGTCAGCCATAAAGCCGGAAACCGACTCGTGATGTGTGGAGATCGTCTTTATGTCCGACTGCCGCTCGTAGAGAGCGTCGATGAAGCCGATATTGCCGTGGCCGCAGAGCCCGAACGCGTACGGAACGTTGTTGCAGATCAGGTAGTCGACGATCATCTGGCCGCCATTCAGCGCATTAGTTTCGGACATTAGAACTCCCTCCATGGAATTGGTTGAATTCGCTGCTTTTCGTTAAGCTTTAGCAACAATTTTCAAGTGGTATGCTAGTATGTCAGTTATTCATGCAAGCGGTCTACCGTAGCGAATTGCCGTCAGGGGTGAGCGGACTTTCGTGTTGATGACATTGCCATCACCGCATTTCGTCCTCTCAAGCGGACAGTAGACGCCATATGCGGCTGCGGCGCGGGATGTCGAAGACCTTCGCGTTCCGCCGGGCAACTGGTTGAAGAAGCTGTGGGGAGACCGTGAAGGTCAGTACGGCATCCGCGTCGACGACCAATACCGGATCTGCTTCAACTGGTCCGATGGCGGAGCCGAGAATGTTGAGTTGGTCGACTGTCACTGAGGGGGGAAGCATGCGCTTGGAAGAGAGGCCAGCTCCGGCAATTCCTCTGGAGCACCTGAGCGTATCAGCCTACAGGCTGTCGAAGGATGTCCATGTGCCGAAAAGCCGGATCACCGTCATTCTCCGCGGGGAGCGGGCGATCTCCGCCGACACCGCCTTGCGGTTTGCGCGCTATGTCGGAACCTCGGTCGAGTTTTGGACGAATCTCCAAGCTCGATATGATCTCGGCAGTGCCGTTCGCGAGAAGAAAAGCGATGTCGAGGGCAGCATCACGCCCCTGGTCGCCGCCCACTGACGGTCGATCGCATGAACCAACGGCCCCGACCCTAAAGTTCGATCCGCTCGGAGAACATCAGGGCATCGTCCGCATCGATGCCGAGATTCCGCGCGGGGCTCTCCATCAGAGGAACGGACTGACCAAAGAGTGCGGAGGTTCAGGTCGGGGCACTCGATAAACCGAGCGAGAACGGCCGCCCTAGGCGTCTCCAAGGTCGAACGGCATCCGACGCGGCTGGATGCCGGTGAGCCTGCGCACCGCGTTGGCGACGGCGCCGCCGGTCATCGGCACGCCGATCTCGCCGCCGCCACTCGGCGGGGACCCCGACTCCACCAAGGCCACCTCGATCTCCGGAACGGCGTCGATCCGCAGGATCTCGTAGTCATAGAAGTTGTTCTGCTCGATCATCCCGTCGGTGAAGGTCGACCGCTCGCCCAGCAGGCTCGACAGCCCGAAAATGATGCCACCCTCGACCTGGCCCACATAGCTTAGCGGATGCACGACGATCCCCGGATCGACGGCGGCCCAGAACCGGTGCACGCGCAGGCGCCCCTCGGTGACCGAGACCTCCGCCACCCCGGCGCCGAGCGTCGCCTTGTATCCGGCAAAGGCCAGACCGTGGGCACGGCCCTCCGGTGGGTTGCCGAACCCGGACATCTTCACGACCTTGTTGAGCACCTCTAGGCCCCGCGGGCTGTCGCGCAGCAGGTCCCGGCGGAAGGACACCGGGTCGCTGCCGGCAGCGTCCGCCAGTTCGTCCATGAAGCATTCGCGGGCGAAGCAGTTGGGCGCCCAGCCGATGCCGCGCCAAGCCGACACCCGGGATCGGCGGTCCACCAGGACCTGTTCGGCGAGGAGATTGGGGATCGCGTAGTCGGCACTCTCCGTGCCCTCCATGACCAGAAGATCCCGCCGGGACTCCGGATCCCAACGGTTGGGAAACGCGAACTGCATGATCGACGGGCTGGCGACCCGGTGGCGAAGCGCCTCCAGGCGCCCGGTCTCGTCGAGCACCGCATCCAGGCGATGGACGGTCGCCGGGCGTAGCCACCCGTTCTTCACGTCGTCCTCGCGGGTCCAGATCAGCTTCACCGGACGGCCGACAGTCTTTGACAGCAGCAGCGCGTCCCGAAGCAGATCCCGCGCGAACACCGTGCGGCGGCCGAAGGCGCCGCCCATCTGCATGGCATGAAACCGGATCCGGTCCGGCGTGGTGTCCAGCACATGGCTGGCGACGGCGAGGGAAATCGTCTGGCTCTGCGATCCGACCCAGACATCAGCCCCTTTTCCGTCGGGATCCACCGAGGCCACGGCGTTCAGCGGCTCCATCTGGGCGTGATAGACATGCTCCGTCGTGTAGTGAGCGGTGACGGTTCGCCGACCCTCCGCACTCAACGCGCCGGCCGCGTCGCCGCGCGCCTCCCAGGTCACCGGCTCGGTCGAGACATCGTCGGTCGCCTGCGCCAGTTGGGCGAGTTCGTCTGCGCTGTCCGCCGACCGGAAGTCCGATCCTGTGGACCAGGAGACCCGCAGCCGGTCCCGCCCGGCCAGCGCCGCCTCGAAGGTATCGGCGACCACCCCAATGCTGTTGGCCAGGGGCACCACCGCGATGACACCGGGAACCGACAGGGCGTCGGCGTCGTTGTCGACCGTCGGCGCCTCGCCCTCCACAGGGGCCAGCAGCTGGGCCGCATACACCATGCCGTCGACGCGCACATCGATCGAATAGATCGCCTCACCCCGTGTCTTTCCCGGAATGTCGCGGCGCCCGACACCGGAGCCGATCAGCCGCCACGCCTCGCGGGGCTTGAGGTCGTCTTCGAAGACCTGCAGAACGTCCGTGCGGATCTCCTCCAGCGCCACGATCTCGCCGAACCGGAGCCGCCGGCCGCTCGCTTCATGTACCACCACGCCGGGCTCCGTCGACACCTCGTCGACCGGCAGGCCCCAGGCGGCGGCCGCGGTATGGATCAGCACCCGCCGCGCCGTCGCGCCGGCGATCCGCAGGGCGGTGAAGTATCCCTCCAGCGAGGTACTGCCGGCGGAGAACAGGTTTCCGCCGAAGGCCGGGTTGCCGTAGAGCCTCTGCGGATCCTGGCTCACCTGTTCGACCGTGACCCGGTCCCAGTCCGCGTCCAGTTCCTCGGCGACGATCAGGGGCAGCGAGGTGCTGACGCCCTGACCCATCTCGGCCGCGCCGAAGCGGATGATCACCCGGTCGTCGGGAAAGATGGTGACCCAGGCGTCGACCGCAACGCCGGGATCCGAGGACCCCGCCGCCAGGGCGTCCGTTCTGAGGACGGAGATGCCGCCGCCGGACAGAACGGCAAACGCCAGGCCGCCGGCACCGGCGAGAAAGCGACGCCGGCTCGGATGGATCGTGACGGTCATGGTCAGCCCTCCCGCGCAGCGCGTTCGATGGCGCGGATGATCCGCGGATAGGTACCGCACCGGCAGAGATTGGCGGACATTTCGCCGACGATCTCGTCCCGGCTCGGGGTCGGGTTGGCGGCCAGCAGTGCTGCCGCCCGCATGATCTGGCCGGACTGGCAGTAGCCGCATTGCGGCGTCTGCTCGGCGACCCACGCGCGCTGCACCGGATGCGATCCGTCGGGGGATAGGCCTTCGATCGTGGTGATCTGCTGGTGGGCGGCGTCTTCCACCGCCGTCAGACAGGAGAACGTGGCGACCCCGTCGAGATGGACGGTGCAGGCACCGCACATGCCAGCCCCGCACCCGAACCGGGTGCCGACCAGCCCCAGGTGGTCACGCAGCACCCAGAGCAGGGGGGTATCCGGTGCTGCCTCCACCTCCACGGCCCTGCCGTTGACGGTCAATCGGATCACGATACAGCCTCCTCGCATGCGGTCTTGGAACGGAACGAGCGGTTCTGAACCCAACTTGGGGCGGATCGATTGACAAGAAAATCCTCGCCTTTCTTACTTTGGTGTTTAGAAAAACTAACGAAATAGCTGGAGGCCGACCCGTGGATATTCGTCACAAGGATCTCGAAGCGTTTCTGGCCGTCGCCCGCGCCGGGAGCTTTCGCCAGGCGGCCACCGACCGCGGCGTGACACCCTCGGCGCTCAGCCAATCCCTGCGCGCGTTGGAGGAGCGGATGCAGGTCCGGCTGCTGAACCGGACCACCAGGAGCGTGGCGCTGACGGAGGCCGGCGACCTCTTGCAGGCCCGACTCACACCGGCCTTCGCCGACATCGAGGCCGCCGTCGACGAGGTCCTTTCGCTCGGCGGTCGCCCCGCCGGCCGGGTCCGGATCAACGCGCCGGCGCCGCCGATCGAGCACATCCTCATGCCGGTCGTTCCCGGCTTCCTCGCTACCTATCCGGAGATCTCCCTGGAGATCATCGAGGACGCGGGATATGTCGATATCGTCCGCGACGGATATGACGCCGGCATCCGGTTCGGCCTGGAGATGGCGCAGGACATGATCGCCGTTCCGCTCGCCGACGAGGTGGAGTACGCGGTCGTGGCCTCGCCGGGATACCTCGAGGTCCGAGGCGTGCCTGAGCATCCGGACGATCTCCTGGCACATGACTGCATCCGCCATCGGTTTCCCGGCGGCAGCATCTTCACGTGGCGCTTCGCCCGGGACGGCGTGGACGTGGCCTTGACCCCCAACGGCCGCCTCACGGTCAACCATGCCCATTACGCGCGCGCTGCGGCGGAAGCCGGATCCGGTCTGGCCCGCCTCGCGCTGCCGTATGTCGAACCGCAACTGACCGACGGCCGATTGATCCGCGTTCTCCAGGACTGGTCGCCGACGATCGGAAAGTGGCACCTCTACTACCCGAGCAGGCGGCAGGCCCCGCCGGCTTTCAAGGCGTTCCTGAGCTACATCCGGTCTGCGCAGCCGCGTTGATTGGCCTCGCCGCCCAGATCTTCACCGTCCTGCGCCCCGAGCGGGTCAGCCACGCGATCCTGATCGGCACCACCCCACTCGGCCCGCAGCCGCACCGATCTTTCTGCAACCGGCATTAAGGCCGTGAACACGCTTGAGGACGACCATATCCCGTTCTTTGAGCCTGCCTCCACGGCCAGCCGTGCCGCGGCAGACGAGTCCCATGCCCGTATCGCCGCGCGTCAGGCGGATCGCAGCCCGTCGGTTCTGGAGGCGACCGTTCTCGCACTGTGGAACGGCCCCATGATCGCTGACGGCAGACAATGTCCCTGTCTTCCGTCCCCGTCTTTCTCGGCGATTGGTGGCACGGATAATGATGGCTCAGTCGGCGAAAGACTCCGAGATTTCTCTCAGCTTGTCGGCCACCGTCATGAAGGCGTCCACCACGTCCGGGTCGAACTGGGTGCCGCGTCCGTCCTCGATCTGCCGCACCGCGACCTCATGGGGATAGGCGGGCTTATAGACCCGTTCGGAAATCAGCGCGTCGTAGACATCGGCCACCGTCATGATCCGTCCGGACAACGGAATCGCCTCACCGGCCAGGCCCTGGGGATAGCCGGCACCGTCCCAGCGCTCGTGGTGGGTCAGCGCGATCTCCCGGGCGTAGCGCAGGAACGACATGTCGGTGTTGTCCAGGCTGCGTTCGGCGGATTTCAGCGCCTCGTAGCCGAGCACCGTGTGGGTCTTCATCGTGGCGAACTCTTCATCCGTCAGACGGCCGGGCTTCAGCAGAATGGAATCCGGGATGCCAACCTTGCCGATGTCGTGCAGGGCGGCCGAGCGGTAGAGCAGGTCGACGGTCTCCGGCACCAGAATGTCCCGGAACCTCGGCATGGCGGCCATCGCGTCCGCCAGGATACCGACGTAGTGCTGGGTGCGCCGGATGTGATTGCCGGTCTCGTTGTCGCGGGTCTCGGCAAGCGACGCCATGGCGACGATGGCGGCGTCGCGGATCGCGCGCACGTCCCTGGTGCGGCGCTCGACCTCGTCCTCCAGGAACGCGTTCTGGTTCCGCAGCACGTCGCTCGCGTGCTTGAGCTGGAGATGGTTGCGGACCCGGGCGACGACGATCGGCGGGCTGATCGGTTTGGTGATGTAGTCGACCGCCCCGAGCTCAAGACCGATCTGCTCGTCCACCTGGTCGGTCCGTGCGGTCAGGAAGACCACGGGAATGTCCCTGCTGGCCGGGTCCGCTTTCAACTGGCGGCAGACCTCGTACCCGTCCATCACCGGCATCATCACGTCCAGCAGGATGAGATCCGGCTGCGGGTCGGACCGGGCGATCACCAGGGCGCGTTCGCCGCCATTGGCCACCCTGACCCGGTAGGTATCCTTCAGCAATCCGCTCATCAGGCTCAGGTTGTCGGGCGTGTCGTCGACGACAAGGACGGTGCGCCGGTTGTCACCGGTAGAGGTCATGAGGCGGCTCCCTCGCGTTGCGCCTCTGCGGCCTGACCGCAGAGGCGACGCGCGGCCTCGAAGTCGAAGGCCTGAACGGCCTTGGCCAGCGGCGCGTAGAAGCGGTCGCCGATGCCGGCGCGGATCGTCGGGCCGTCGGCGGTAAGCAGGTCGAGGGCCTCGGCGTCGTCTTCCTCCAGCAGCCGCTGCAGCCGCGCCAGAAGTGCGTCGATTTCGGCGGCGCCATGCGCGGAGGCCGATGTCTCTGCCGACGAGGACGGCCCGCACAGCGCCCGGATACCGTCGAGGACCGGTGGGATCAGGCTCCGCAGGGCGTCGATCAACGGCGCGATCTCGTGGGTCGGCCGGCTTGCCTGGATCGCTTTCTCGATCGCCTCGGCCCGACCCGCGATCCCGGCGGCACCGATATTGCCCGCGACGGCGCGGGCGGTATGTGCCTCGCGCTCGGCTGCGGCCATATTCCCGGACACGACCAGGCCGGCGATCCGGTCGGCCACGTCCGCCTGACCGTCGGCATAGCGTTCGAGCATCTCGAGATAGCGGTCCCGGCGACCGAGGACCCGGCGCAGTCCGGCTTCCGCGTCGACCTCGGCATGGACAAAGGGGATTGCCCCGGCGTCGTCCGCGGACTGGGCCGTGGGATCGGCGGTCGGTGCCGTGCCCAGCCAGCGGGTGAGTACGGCGTAGAGATCGTCCGGATCGATCGGCTTGGCCACGTGGTCGTTCATGCCGGCCTCAAGACAGCGCTCCCGGTCGCCGGACATGGCGTTGGCGGTCATGGCGATGATCGGCAGGTCGCTGTCGGGCATGCGGCGGCGGTATTCCCGGGCGGCCGTGTAGCCGTCCATCACCGGCATCTGCACATCCATCAGGACGGCGTCGAAGGAGGCCTCGGCGAGGGCATCGAGGGCGAGGGCGCCGTTCTCGACGGTGTCGACGCTGAGGCCGACGGCTTCCAGGAGGTCGATGGCAACATCGCGGTTCAGGTCGTTGTCCTCGACCACGAGCACCCGACGGCCCTCCATGGAGAGCCGTTCGGTTGGCGCGGTATCGCCCCGGACGGTTGCTGCCTCGTCCGCGATCCCGGCCCGGTGCCGCAGAACCCGGACGACGGAGTCGAACAGCTGCGACGGGTTCAGCGGTTTGATGAGGATGTCGTCGACATCGGCGATCTCTGCCTCTCGCAGGACATCCTCGCGTCCATACGCCGTCACCAGAACATAGGCCGGCGCCGGCCGGTCCGAGGCCAAGCCTTGCGACGCCAGGCCCTTCATGGTCCGGATCGTCTGGATGCCGTCCATGCCGGGCATGCGCCAGTCGACGAAGATCGCGTCGTAGCCGGGATGGGTGCGGACCTGCTCGAGGCCCTCCGGGCCGCTGGCCGAGGAATCGACTGTGAAGGTCATCGACCGCAGCATGTCGCAGAGCGCCTGGCGGGCCGAGGGATTGTCCTCGACGACGAGTGCCCGGCAGCCGCGCAAGGTGGGTTCGGGCAGGAGGATCGAGGCGTCCTTGCTGTTCTTCTTCAGCGGCACGTCCAGCCAGAAACGGCTGCCCTCGCCGAAGGTGCTGTCGACCCCGACCTGTCCGGCCATGAGTTCGGCGAGGCGTCGCGAGATGGCGAGGCCCAGGCCGGTGCCGCCGAACCGGCGGGTCGTCGACTCGTCGGCCTGCTGGAACGACTGGAACAGGCGGCTTTGCTGCTCCTCGGTGATGCCGATGCCGGTGTCGCGCACGGTGAAGCGCAGCCGCACCGTGTCGGCGGTATCCTCCAGCAGCGCGACGCTGACCTCGATCTCGCCCGCCTCGGTGAATTTCACCGCGTTGTTGGCGAAATTGATCAGGATCTGACTCAGGCGCAGCGGATCGCCGCAATAGTGCCGCGGGATGTCCAGCGGCACGTCGAACACCAGTTCGAGCCCCTGGGCCGAGGCCCGCTCGGAGACCACGGAGGCGATGCTTTCCAGTACCTCGTCCAGGTCGAACGCCGTCTGCTCCAGAGTCAGCTGCCCGGCCTCGATCTTGGAGAAATCCAGGATGTCGTTGATGATCTTCAGCAGATGGCGGCCGGACTGGTGGATCTTGCGGGCGTATTCCGCCTGCAGCCGGTCCAGATCGGTCTTCTGAAGCAGGTGGGCCATGCCGATGATCGGATTCAGCGGCGTGCGGATCTCGTGGCTCATATTGGCCAGGAACATCGACTTGGCCCGGCTCGCCGCATCCGCCTGCTCGCGGGCGCCGATGAGCTCCTCAAGGATCCGCTTGCGTTCGGTGATGTCCCGCATGATTCCCGTAAACAGGGTGCGTCCGTCCACATCGGCCCGGCTGATGGTCAACTCCAGGGGCACCGGGGAGCCATCGCGGCGGCGGCCTTCCACCTCGCGGCCGAAGCCGATGATCTTGGCCTCGCCGGTGCGCAGATAGGCGTCGATATGCGTGTCGTGATCCCGGGCGATCTCGTCGGGCATGAGCAGGGAGACGTTCCGGCCGATGACCTCCTCGGCGCTGTAGCCGAAGATGGCGGTGGCGCCGGGCGACCAGTGCACGATCGTGCCCGTCTCCTCGATCGTGATGATCGCTTCCTGCACGTTGTCGATGATGGTCTGCA
The DNA here is from genome assembly GCF_000423805.1 of Thalassobaculum salexigens DSM 19539. NCBI lineage: Bacteria > Pseudomonadati > Pseudomonadota > Alphaproteobacteria > Rhodospirillales > Thalassobaculaceae > Thalassobaculum > Thalassobaculum salexigens. The sequence goes on along the minus strand of NZ_AUIR01000012.1, from coordinate 602,625 downwards.
GTCGGGTGTGGCCGGCCCGCGCCTCCTGCTCCAGCGCCGTGCGCCGGGCCATCTCCTCGCGCAGATGCACCGCCGTGTCGAATTGCCGGCCGGCGAAGGACGCGGCCAGGGTCGCGATTCCGAAGCATACGATCAGCAGCGCGATGACGATCGCCATGACGGTGGGATCGAAGGCACTGGTGACGGCCTGTTCGCCGGGCAGCGGGAAGAACAGGGCCGCCTGCATCGCGGTGTAGTGCATCCCGGCGACGCTACAGCCCATGATCGCGGCGGCCAGCGGGATGGCGAGAGGGCGCAGGACGGCGCTCCGGCGCAGCAGGAAGAGGGCCGTCAGTGAGATGAACGCGAGCACCACGGCCACGACCACGGAGACCGCAACCATGACGGCGTCGTAGGTCAGTACGGCCGGCAGCCGCATGGCCGCCATTCCCGAGTAGTGCATGGCACCGATGCCGGCACCCATCAGACCGGCACCGCCGATCAGGTCGGCGAGACCGGCAGAACTGCCCCGGCTGATCACCCACAGGGCGGTGCCGCTGGCGATCATGCCGGGAACCATGGAGCCCAGGGTGATGAGCGGGTCGTAGGTGATGCCGCAGGGCAGGGAAAACGCGAGCATGCCGACGAAGTGCATGCCCCAGATGCCGCCGCCCATGCAGCCTCCGCCCGCTACCAGCCAGGCGACACGACCGCCGGTGCTGGCCGCCGCGGAGACCCGCTCGGAGGTCGACAGCGCCACCGTGGCGGCGAGGATGGCGATGAAGACCGACAGCCCGACCAGCCCCGGGCTGTAGGTGCCCGGTAGAGCGGCGGCAGGATTGAAGATCGAGTCGGCCGGTAGGAGGAGCCGGTCTAGCTGCATTATGTCGTCAATCTGCCGTGGCCGGAGTGGCTGGATATCCCGATTTCCGGCCGCGAACAGAGGTTCACTCAGGTCGGATCGCTCGAGGTCAGGCAAGGCCTGACGACGATATTTTATGGAAGCGGACGTTAATTTTTTCTTTCGCGTCTGCGGTACGGCGATCCGGCGAGCCCTGTGCAGATGCAATTGCAGCTGCCGTTGGAGGCGCCGTCAGCGACAGGTACGGCACTGGAGCCACGGTAAGCCGGTCGGTCTTATCTGGTGGGCAGCCGCCCGGCAGACGGGCGGCTCCCTGTTTGAGTGTTCGGACGGGTCGGCCGGCCTCGCGGATCAGAGACCGGCGGCCTTCACCGCGTCACCGAACGCCTTGTGCTTGCCGGCGAGCCAGGCCCCGAACTTCTCGCCCAGCAGAACGTAGGGTTCGGTGCCGGTCTTGGTGATGTGCTCGACGAACGCCGGATCCTCGGACGTCTTGCGGCAGGTCTCGATCAGGACGTCGAGAACCGGCTGCGGCGTGCCCTTCGGCGCGCCGATCGCACGGAACGAGCCGATATCGATGTTATATCCGCTCTCCGAGGCCATCTTTACGCCGTCGATGCTGTTCGCCGGGTCATCGGTGAAGACCGTGATCGCTCTCAGGCGACCGTCGGAGATCCACGGCGCGACCTCCGCCTTGTCGGCGACGGCGACGTCGATGTGCTTGCCGTAGGTCGCGGTCAGCGCTGGGCCGGAGCCCTTGTTCGGCACATAGCGCACCTCGATGCCGGCCTGGTCGGCCAGCGAGGCGGCGATCAGGTGGGTGTTGCTGCCCGGACCGGCCGTGCCGATGGTGATCTTGCCCGGCTCGGCCTTCGCCTTGGCGATCAGGTCCTCCAGGCTGGTGATGCCGCTGTCCGGATGGACCGCGAGGGTCGCCGGCGGGGCAGTCAGCAGGCAGACCGGGGCGAAATCCTCATAGCTCACCGGATACTGGTCGATCGTGTGCGGGGCGGCCGCCAGGGTGGTCACGACCATCGTGATGACATGCCCGTCCGGCTTCGCCGCCGCACCGTAGGCAAAGCCCACCGCGCCGCTGCCGCCGGTGCGGTTGCTCACGAAGATCTCGGTGCCGAGATACGGCTCGGCATACTGGGCGAATATCCGCCCGACCTGGTCGGTGCCGCCCCCCTGGGAGAACGGGATCACCAGTTCCACCGGCTTCTGTGGGTAATCCGCCGCCTGCGCGGGCGCGGAACCGAGGCCGAGCGCAACGCCGGCCAGGGCAAGCGCCTTTCCGGCGCCGGTAAGGTGGGTCAATCGCATTGTCTTCTCCCTCTAGTTTTTCGTTTTGATACGGCTTCGAAGCTGCCGGGTCGCGCGGCGGGCGAGTGGCAGAACGAACGGGGCGATGGCGAGCAGCCAGATCACGCTGCTGATCGGGGTGAACAGACCGGTCCAGTCGTTTCCGATCAGGATCAGCGAGCGGGCGAGCTCGCCCTCCAGCATCGGGCCCAGAATCAGCCCGATGATGAGCGGGGCGCGCGGAATGCCGGTCTTGACCATCACGTAGCCGACCATGCCGGCGATGAACATGATCAGAACGTCGACCGGATTGGTCCGCATGGCGAAGGCGCCAATGGCGCACAACAGCAGGATCGCCGGGATCAGGATGCTCTCCGGGATCTGCAGCACGCGGGCGAACAGCTTCGAACCGCTGAGGCCGAAGACCAGCAGCAGGATATTGGCGACGAAGACGCCGGCGAAGATCTGGTAGACCAGCTCCGCGTTGTTGTGCAGCAGCAGCGGTCCAGGCTGCAGGCCGTGGGTCATGAAGGTGCCGAGCATGATCGCCGTTACCGCGCCGCCCGGGATGCCGAGGGTGAGCAGCGGGATCAGCGACCCGCCGGTGGCCGAGTTGTTGGCGGATTCCGCGCAGGCTATACCCTCTTCCGAGCCGGTGCCGAACCGCTCCGGATGGCGCGACAGCACCTTGCCCTGGCTGTAGCCGACGATGGCGGCCACGTCGCTGCCGGCGCCGGGAACGGCACCGACGATGGTGCCGATCACCGCGGAGCGGAGCTGCGCCGGCAGGAGCGAGAGGAGGATGCGGCGTCCCGGCAGGATCTTGTTGACCCGGATCGCCCGGCGCGGAGCGAGCCCGATCCGTTCGATGCTGAGCAGCGTCTCGGGAATGGCGAACAGGCCGATGGTGACCGGAATGAACGAGATCCCGCCCATCAACATCAGGTAGCCGAAATGGTAGCGCGACACGCCGTAGGTCTCGTCGATGCCGATCCCTGCGAGGAACAGTCCGATGAAGCCGGCGAACAGCCCCTTCAGGAAGGCGCCGCCGGACAGAGCCGCCATCGCGGTCATGGCGAAGACCACCAGGGCCAGATATTCCTGCGGCCCGAAGGCCAGCGCGAAATCGGCGATCGGATAGGACAGCAGCATCAGCGCCACGGCACTCAGCGTGCCGCCGAGGAACGACGACAGGGTGGCGATGCCCAGCGCGATGCCCGGCTTGCCCTGACGCGACATGGCGTAGCCGTCGAGCGTGGTGGCCACTGCGCCGGGTGTGCCCGGAATGCCTAGCAGAATGGCGGAAAGCGAGCCGCCATAGACCGCGCCGCAATAGACCCCGACCAGGCTGAGGATGCCGATCAGCGGATCCATCGTGAAGGTGAGGGGCGCCAGCAGCGCCACGCCCATGGTGGCGGAGATCCCGGGGATCGCGCCCGCCATGATCCCGAGCAGCACCGCGCCCGCCAGATAGATCAGGGTCTGCAGCTCCAGTACGGCGGAGAAACCATCGACCAGCAGGTTCATCGCAGGATCCCCTCGATCAGATCGGAAGCCGGCAGGAGGATGCTGAACACCTTGGTGAACAGCAGATACGTGCCGAGGGCGAGACCGGCGGCGCAGACCAGGGACAGCACCGCCCTACGGGTCGTCAGCTTCGGCCACAGGATCAGCATCAGCGCCGCCACATAGGCGAAGGCGGTGACGACAAAGCCGATCTCCACCATGACGAACGGGAACACGGCCAGGCCGACAATCGCGGCCACCAGGGCGGCGATCTTGCCCCGCGGCGCGTGCGGCGCTGTGGCGGCATCCTGAAGCCGGCCGAGATTGGCGCGCTGACTGTCCATGACCCGGTGCATGGTCTCGGCCGGTAGATAGGACCAGCCGCGCAGGCTGGCTTCATCCGCCGGCAGCTCCGCCATGGCATCCGCCAGCGCCTTCTCCAGCACCGTTCTCTTCGCCGCCGCCATGTCCGCCGGCACCATCAGCGCCGCCCAGTGCCCGGAGGCGACCGGATACTCCCAGCCCCCGAAGCGCGAGACCTCGTCGGCGCCGGGGTGCAGATGGGGCTGCGAGAAGATCGCGATGCAGCGCAGCGCGCCGGTGCCGAGCGCCTGACGGATCTGGGACAGCCGAAGCACGGCGGCGTCCAACCGACCCTCGGCCAGCGCCTCGGCCAGGACGCCTGCATCCTCGCTGTAGGAGGCGTCGAAGGCGAAACCCTGGGTCGCGGCGAGCCAGCGATCGAGCGCGTGGTCGACATCCTCGTGATGTCCGAAGCCGAGCCGCAGACGACCTTCCGTCCGATCGAGGTCGCTCGCGTCCTGCCAGGGACTGTCGGCGGCGACGACCAGGAGGTCGGGATCGAAGAACAGCCCGCCGATCGGCTCCAGCCGACCGTCGCACAGGGCGGAAGCGTGAAAATTCGGCAACGTGGTCAGGTCGGATCCGACGACGGTCAGGGCGCTGTCGGCCCCGCCCCGCCGAGCGCCGGCCCAGAGGGCGGAGAACCGGCCCTCCCCATCCTTGGTCACGACCCGCACGCGGATGCCGATCTGCCGGCCCATGGTGGCGGCGATCCGCTGCAGGCGGGTGTCGTCCAGCAGCCCGGGCACGAAGGGGGAGTAGATTAGAAGCTCGCGAACTCTGAGCGCCTTGACGATCAGAATCGTCGTAAGCCCGAGCAGACCGGCCAGCGCGAACACCGGATACGCGCCGGGCCCGATGGTGCCGTCGCGCCAGAGGTCGAGCGATAGGCCATGCCAGAGCAGGCCTGCGTCCAGGACCCACACCAGCCCGAGAAAGGCCAGTTCCAGCCCTGACCCGCCCCGGCTGGTATAGGAGGAGCGTTCGGCCGGCAGCGGACCGGTGTCGCCGGTAATTCTTGGATAGCGCCCGGGCGTGCACTGCCCCGCCACCGTGTCCATGACGGGAGGGTCATGCCACTCGGGTCTTCCCTCGGAAGGCCTGCTCTCCACCATATCAACCTGTCCCGATAAGATCGTGCCGCTCCGAACTGCCCGAGGGCGGCCCGCCGCAATCCGGCGACCCGCGCTGGGGCGAAACCGGATGCGGGCGCCCCCTCGGATGGGTCCGTGAGGTTCCGTCAGTCCCGATCAAGCGGCCTGGACGTACCCGGACGCGGGAACCGACCCGCGCCCGGTCCGGCCTCAGGAAACTGCGGCGACGGCCTGGACCATCGCGGCGCGGTCCGTGACGCCGGTATTGCCGCGGTCGACGAAACGGCCGGTCTCCTGCTCGCCCTCGAGCGAACAGCGGTGCAGTACCCGCGGCTTGGTCTGATCGAAATCGCCCAGAGCGACATGGCAGGTGCAGCGGTTGTCCCACATCACCACGTCGCCGAGGCTCCAGCGGTGGCGGTACACGAACTCCGGCGAGGAGGCGTGCCGGTTCAGCAGGTCCTTGAGCGCCTGGCTTTCCTCGTCGCTCATGCCGACAAAGCCACGGATACGCTCACCGACCATATAGGATTTCCGACCGGTTTCCGGATGCACCCGGATCACCGGATGGATGACCGGGGGATTGCGCTGCTTCATCTCGGCGATGACCTCGGGCTCGCGCTGCTCCAGTCCGCGGATCAACGTCACGTCGTGCACCGCTTCCAGACCTTCGAGCAGGTCCTTGATGCGCTGCCCCAGGGTCTCATAGGCCAGGTACAGATTGGCGAACATGGTATCGCCGCCGACCGGGGGCTTTTCCCGGCAGTGCAGGGTCGCGCCCTTGGCCGGCCGCAGCGTGTAGCTGAGGTCGGTGTGCCAGTTGCGGCCGGAATTGTGGGTACCGGACTTCTTGCCGCCGACCATCTTGTTCGAGAGCACCAGGATCTGGCTGTGATCGGGGTGCAGCGTCGAGGAGGCCTGACTGGTCTGTGGGTCCAGATCGCCGAAATCCTCGGAGAAGCGGATCTGCTCCGTCGGGCTGAGATCCTGCTCCGGGAAGACCAGCACGAGATGCTTCAGCCAGGCCGCGTGAACGGCCTCCCGATCCGCCGAAGACAGTGGCTTGCTGAGATTGACGCCGGTTACCTGGGCACCAGCGGCAAAGCCCATCGGGGTGATTTTCAGGTCACTCATTTCCATCCCTCAGGTTTGAACTTCTTGCTTTCTGAATCAGTAACCGACTGTCGATTGTCTGACAATAATGATTCTAAATCGGATCGTGGAGGGTGCTTTCGCCTTGCCGATAAGGCCGCTAGATGCCTAAAAGTGGTTGTGAACGAAGGCGCATGTCACCACCAGCGTGGGCACCTTCCGCGCGGGATGGTACGGGCGTCGCGCGGGACTGTCGCAACCGGGGACACCCGCTCAGGTGGAACGAGTGATGGACAGACAGGATCAGAATCAGGTGAGCGCGGTCCCGCTTGGAAAATCCGCCAAGTCCCTTCCGGCCCAGCTTGCCGATATCGTGCTGGCGGAGGTCATGACCGGAAAGCTGGCGCCCGGCGACCGGCTGAAGGAGGAGGCCCTGGCGCAGCGGCACGCCGTCAGTCGTGCGACCGTCCGCGAGGCGCTGATCGAACTCGAGAGACAGGGATATGTGGTCCGAATCCCGCGCTCGGGCGCCCGGGTGGCCGAGTACTCCCAGGCCGATGTCAGCTATATCTTCGAGATCCGGGCCGCTCTGCTGGGCGTTGCCGCCGGCCGATGCGCCCGCCTGAACGATCCGGCGATGCTGTCCGAACTGGGCCGGGCGGTGGAGGATCTGGAACGCACCGCTGCCGACGACAGCGCGGATCCCCAGACCTTTTCCAACCAGTCGATCCGCGCCCAGAATCTGCTGGTCCACTATTCGGGCAATCAGCGCCTTCCGGAACTGTACGAGCGTCTGGCGGGGATGGGGACGTGGCAGCTGATCCGCGGCCGGGCCGTCAGCTTCCTGACGGCTGAAGACCGGCGCCAGTCGGCGGCCGACTGGCGGCAACTGGTCGAGGCCGTCGCCCAGCGCAGCCAGCAACGGGCAGAGCGCGCGGCCCGCCAGCTTCTCACCCATTCGGCCGAGCGCGTGGGCTCCAACCTGTCCCGGCTCGGGCAGGAAGCGCCGCGCGACGACATCAGCGAAGACACCTAGAGCGGATCGTGCGGTGACGGGATCACTCCGTGATCGCGTCAACGTGCGTGAATCTGTTCCATCTCATTGTTTTAGAGACAAATTCATTGACCCAAAACAATCACCGAGCTCGTCGCGTGATCCGACTCAGAGCGGACGCTATCGTCTCTTTGCAAGCTTCATAAGGTGTAGAAGGTGGGCGACCTATCCTTGGATCTGGGGGAATTCGCAGTGCTCAGATCAATCCGGTCCGATCTACGAGGCGAGCGGAAACCGGAGGGGCGTGGGGCCACGATAAACTTCCGATGGCCTACTCTGACCGTCCTTGGTCATTGGGGGCGCGGTTCCTGCAAAAAATACCGACGCGCTGGTTCCCTGGCGCACAGTGTTGGTGCCGCTGGCACGGCAAACTAGCCATATGATTTTTTATCAACATACAGATCGCGTAACGCCTGACCGGGGCTTTCGGGCACGCGCGGACCGGCCGCTGGCTCTGTTGCGTCATTGTCCGGTCTATGAACCGACAAGGCTCTGCTGCCAGCCGGATCTCGCTGCTGCGGTGGGCGTGCGGAAACTCTGGGTGAAAGACGAATCCCAGCGCATGGGGCTCGGCAGTTTCAAGGCCCTCGGCGGCGCCTTCGCCGTCGTCCAGATGATCTCCGAAGCTGCCGGTGGTGCCGGCATTCGGACCCCTGCGGCGCGGGCGACTGCTGCCGCCATGACGTTCGTGACGGCGAGTGCGGGAAACCATGGCCTGTCGTTGGCCGCGGGCGCGCATCTGTTCGGCGCGTCGGCCTGTATCGTGCTCAGCGCGAGCGTGCCGGAAAGTTTCGCCGACCGGATACGCCGGGCGGGTGGAGATGTCTATCGGGCCGGCGACACCTACGAGGAGAGCGTGGCGACGGCGGAGTACCTGGCCCGTACGAACGGCTGGCTGCTGCTGGCGGACGGCTCCTGGCCGGGCTACACCGAGCGCCCGGCCCTGGTGATGGAGGGATACACGGTTATCGCCGAGGAGTGTCGCCAGTCATTCGAGCAGGAGAACGCCTGGCCGAGCCAAGTCGTGCTGCAAGCCGGCGTAGGTGGCATGGCGGCCGCACTGGCCGGTCACATCCGCGATGCCTGGGCCGTTCAGCCGAACATCACCGTCGTGGAACCCGATCGGGCCGCCTGCCTGCAGGAAAGCGCGCGCGCCGGAAAGTTGACGCGAGCGACGGGTGCGCTGTCGAACATGGGGCGGCTGGATTGTAAGGACGCTTCGCTGCTGGCCTATGAGAGTCTGCGCGGGGATGCCGACACCTTCGTGTCGATCTCGGATAATGAGGCGACGATAGCGGCGGACCGCCTGCGCGTGGTCGGTCACCCGACAACACCGAGCGGGGCCGCCGGCTTTGCCGCACTCGCCCATCTCGATCTCAGCGATCAAGACCGGTGCCTGATCATCCTTTCGGAGGGGCCGGAGGATCTTCTGTAGCGTCGGCGTCATCGCTGAAGGGAACCGCCATGCCGACCTTGGTGCGGTCCATGACCACGTTGGTCCGGAAGCGTTTGACGTTCTGATTGGCGAAGAACAGTCGGTGCGTCAGGTCTCGGTAGTCGTCCATGTCCTTTGCCAGCGCGATCAGCGCAAAGTCCGCGTCGCCCGTGATGTAGTAGCACTGCTGGATTTGCGGTTCCGCCCTGGCCTGGCGTCGAAAGGCGTCGAGCTGGTCGATCCGTTCCCGCTCCAGCTCGACCAGGATAATGAAGGTCATCTGATATCCGACGGTTGCGGGATTGATCTGGGCTGTCTCGCTCAGAATGGCGCCGGCATCGCGCAGGGATCGGATCCGGCGCTGAACCGTGGAGACGGACAGACCTGTCTCATAGGCGATGGACTCCAGCCGTTCACGGGCATTGTCCTGTAGCAACCTCAGGATCGTCCTGTCCAAAGGTGAAAGGTCCGAGTTGGGCATTTCCGGTCACCGAATGCTTGGTGTTGGCATTTTTTCCCGTCTCAATGCTTTTCTAGACCGTATGCATGCAGATTTCTTTGTTACCATAAAAAAATAGATGATCAACGGTTTCTCTACAGAAAATCGGTAAGGTCACGGAATACAGGGCGGCGCAAAAAGCGTTCATTAGAATATAAAACAATGTCGAGGGCGGTTCGTTCTTCCGTATCTCGAAGAAATATCACAAGGGAGGCTGGAGTTGTCTGTGTGTTCGCGGGTACGCGAGCGCAAGCGGTCAATGCTGACTTGCGGGGGCAAATGCAAAATATTATTGAGTTTCAGGACGTCTCTAAGTCTTTCGGCAGCTTGCAGGTGCTCGACGACCTGAACATGCATGTCGTGCCCGGCGAGAAACTGGCGCTGATCGGACCCAGTGGATCCGGCAAGACGACGATCCTGCGGATTCTGATGACCCTGGAGGATATCAGCGCCGGCGAGATCCTGCTCGACGGCGAACCCCTTTGGCATGAGATGCGCGGCGGCAAGCGGGTCAGGGCGAGCGAGCACCACCTGCGCAAGATGCGCGATGGCGTGGGCATGGTGTTCCAGCAGTTCAATCTGTTCCCCCACCTGACAGCGACGGAGAATATCGAGCAGCCGCAGGTTCTTACCCACCGGAAGTCGAAGGCAGCGGCCCGGGAGAAGGCGGCCGAGATGCTGTCGGTCGTCGGCCTCGTCGACAAGCGCGACCACTATCCCCACCAGCTTTCCGGCGGCCAGCAGCAGCGCGTGGCGATCGCGCGCGCGCTGGCGATGGACCCGAAGATCATGCTGTTCGACGAGGTGACGTCGGCGCTCGACCCGGAACTGGTCGAGGAGGTGCTGAATGTCCTGCGCAAGCTGGCGGAAGAGACGGACACCACAATGCTGACCGTCACTCACGAGATGAACTTCGCGCGCGACTTCGCCGACCGGGTCCTGTTCTTCGAAAAGGGCAAAATCGTCGAGGCGGGTTCGCCCGAGGACATCTTCACCAATCCCAAGGAGGAACGGACGCGCAGTTTCCTGCGCAAGTTCCTCACCGGGATCAACTAGCTGAACAACAAGAAGGCTCAACAGGGGGCACTGTCGATCATCAACGAATGGAGAAGTCGATGAAGCACGTCAGAACAGGGGGGCTGTTCGGAGCCACCGTCATCGCCGCGGCCGCACTCGCAGCCGCCGTCATGCCGGCCGGCGCCGGCACGCTGGACGAGATCCGCGAGCGCGGATACGCCATCGTCGCCGTCGCCAACGAACCGCCGTATAGCGACATCAAGCCGGACGGCTTTGTGACCGGAGCAGCTCCGGACGTTGCCCGGGCGGTGATGAAGAAACTCGGCGTTCCAGAACTGCGCTCGCAGCTCGTGCCCTACGGCTCGATGATCCCGGCCCTGCAGGCGCGGCGCGTCGATATGGCCACCTCGGGCCTCTACATCAAGCCGAAGCGCTGCGAGTCCATCATCTACTCCGAGCCCGATCTCTGCGGCGCCGAGGCCTTCGCCGTCGCCGCGGGCAACCCGCACAACCTGAAGACCTATGAGGATATCGCGGCGAACCCGGAGTTGTTCATGACCACCTGCGCCGGTTGCGCAGAGGAAGCCTACGCTCTGGAGCGAGGCGTGAAGCCGGAGCAGATCAAGGTATTCACCGATCCGCCCAGCGGCATCAAGATGCTGCAGCAGGGCCGCGTTCAGGTTTTCGCGCTGTCCGGTCTCGGCACTCAGGATCTTCTGAAGAAGACCAACGACCCGAACCTTGAGCTGGTGATGCCGGTCAAGGGCGTGCCGATGGGCTGCGCCGGTGCCGCGTTCAATTCCGCCGACGACGATTTCCGCGACATGTATGACAAGGCGCTGAAGGAGCTCAAGGAAAGCGGCGAGTTCGCATCCATCGTCGCGCCCTACGGCTTCTCGGCCGAGGCGACGCTCGCGGTGAAGCGCGACGACTTCTGCCCGGGCAACTGAGCCCCACTGCAGCCTGACAGACCCGGCGGCGATGCGTCGCCGCCGGGAGCCATACGGATGACCAGTCGGAGAGAGGCGCATGGATGCGGTCCTTGAATACGCACCGTTGCTATGGCGGGGCACGGTCACGACCGTCGAGTTGACCCTTGCCAGTGCTGCGCTCGCTCTCGTCATCTCCTTCGTCGTGGGACTGGCGCGGCTGTCGCCCTACCGTGCGGTGCGCTGGCTGGCGATCGTCTACCTGGAGTTCTTCCGGGGCACATCGGCCCTGGTGCAGCTGTTCTTTATGTATTTCGTTCTGCCGCTGTGGGGAATTTTCCTGCCGCCGATCCTGGCCGGCATCATCGCCTGCGGGTGCAACCTCGGCAGCTACGGCTCGGAGGTGGTGCGCGGCGCGCTGCAGTCGGTCGCCAAGCAGCAGCACGAGGCGGCGATCGCCCTCAACTACACGACCTATCAGCGCTATCGCTACGTCCTGATCCCTCAGGCCATACCGATGATGCTTCCGTCCTTCGGCAATCTGCTGATCGAACTGCTGAAACTGACGGCGGTCACGTCGCTGATCACCATCAACGACCTGACCTACATGTCCCAGATCATCCGGGCCCAGACGGCCCTGACGCTGGAGCCGTTCCTGGCGATCCTGGTCATCTACTTCCTGATTTCAACGGTTCTGATCGGCGGCATGAAATGGATTGAGCGCCGGACCTCAAAGGGCCGCAACACCATTGTCCGGCAGGGGGCCTGAGCATGGAGTGGAGCTGGTCCGTCGCCTATGACGTGATGCCGCGCCTCGCCGCCGGCCTGGTCGTCACCGTGCAAGCCACTCTGGTCGGCGCGCTGGTGGCCTATGTGCTGGGACTGGCGCTGGCCATTCTGAAGATGTCGCCTTGCCGGCTGGTGGCCTGGTCCTCCTACTGGTCGTCGGAGTTCGTGCGCCGCACGCCGCTGCTGGTGCAGCTGTACTTCCTGTTCTACGTGCTGCCGGATCTCGGCATTTTCCTGGAGCCATTCGCCGCCGGCGTGATCGGCCTCGGCCTGCATTTCAGCACGTACACTTCCGAGGTGTTCCGTGCCGGGATCGAGAACGTGCCCAAGGGGCAGTGGGAGGCGGCGCGCTCGCTGAACTACAGCACCATCCAGACTTGGCGCCACGTCGTCCTGCCGCAGGCCATCCCGCCGATGATCCCACCACTGGCGAACTACCTGATCACCATGTTCAAGGAGACGCCGCTGCTCGCTGCGATCACCGTGGTGGAACTGTTCAACGCGGCCAATATCTACTCCAACAGCCACTACAAGTATCTGGAGCCGATGACCCTGGTCGGAACGTTCTTCCTGCTGGTATCGATCCCGGCGGCGGCCCTGGCGATCAGGCTGGAGAACGCTTTCCGCCGAAAGGCGTGAGATCGAAGAACTGGGACGGCCCTGCGGTCGGGCATTGTCAAATCTTTGGCCGATGACCGTTGCTCAACAGTATCGACCCAAGGCGGACATTCGCTGGGGGACAACAAAGCACTGTTTGGTGTGATGTCAGAAAATCTGGCCGCGAGCCGCCGCTGGCCGGCCGGCATGGGGGATATTTGGTCATCCCGGCCGGCTTCCAGCTTGCTGGGTGGCCGTCTTCCGGCCCGATGCCGATCCAGCCGCGTTGATCGCCTGTCAACGCCGGGACGTCATCCTGTCTCGGCGACCGACGCCACGTCGAGGCGCACGGCGATGCCGTCCAGGTCGGGTGCGGCGGCCGGATAGCGCTTCATGACCAGGGGGTCGTGTCCGGGGACGATGTGATCCGGCGTCGGCGCGACCGCGCGCAGCAGGTCGAAACCTTCCAGCATCTCGCCGATATGGAACGCGGTGACGAACGGCCGGCCGGACTCCATGTTCTCGTAGAAGTGGGTGACGTCCGAGGCGACCACGACCCAGCCGCGCCGCGTGTTGACGCTGACGAACTGCAGCCCGGCCGAATGCCCGCCGGCGCGGTGCACGCGGATGCCCGGCGCGACCGTGGCGTCGCCGTCGTAGAAGGTCACTCGGCGCGCGAAGTTCAGCCGCACGATGCCGCAGACATCCTCCACCTCGAAGGAATGGGCGAGGCGCGGATAGCGCATGTAGCGCCCGGTGGCGTAGTGCATCTCGGTTTCCTGGAGATGGAACGCCGCGCTGGGAAACAGATCGAAATTGCCGACGTGATCGTAATGCAGGTGGGTCAGCACGACGTCGGAGACACGGGTCGGATCGACACCGAGGCGTCCGAGCGTCTCGATCGGACAGCGCAGGAAGGTGCGCTTGCGCTGGATCGCCACGTCCTCCTTGAAGCCGGTATCGATGACGATGGCACTGCCATCGGCAATCGCGACCCAGACGAAATAGTCCATCGGCATCGGCCCCTCATGCGGATCGCCGCCGATGAAGTGGTCGCGGCGTTGCGCATCGCGGGTGGCGTAGCGGATGGCGAAGAGCTCGTATTCCGGTGTGGCTGTGGTCGGCATGCGGATACAGTCCCTGGGTCGTCGGTGGAAACGGCGGCGAAAACGGCGGCGAAAACGGCGGCCGCGGCGGCGCGCTCAGGAGAGCATCGGGACGGGCGGCGGCTGTCAGTCGGCCTCATCGGTCGACAGCAGCTTCAGCGCCGCCTCGGCGGCCATGCGGACATGCTGCTGCCCGAGCTGGCAGGCGCGCTCGCCATCGCGCGCCATCAGGGCCTCCATCAGGCTCGACAGCTCGGCGATGCTCTTCTTGATGCGCCCGGGGGCGGTCATCGACGTCGCCCGCAGCAGGCTGATGCGCGAGTTGAGAATGTGCAGGCAGCTCCCCAGCGCCTCGTTCTGGGCGCCTTCGATCATGCAGGCATAGAACTGGTTCTTCGTGCGCAGGCGGTTCTGGGGATTGGCGCGCCGCGCCGCCGCCTGCAGATCCTTGAAGGCGTCCTTCAGGGCCTGGCGCTGGATGTCGGTCGCGTTCTCGGCGAACAGCCGGCACGCCAGCCCCTCCAGTTCGATTCGCACCTGGTAGACGCCCTCGGCCTGGGCGCGGGAGAGCCGGGCGACGAACGGACCGCGATGGGGTTCGACGGTTATGACCCCTTCGGACTCCAGCTGCCGCATGGCCTCGCGGACCAGGGTCCGGCTGACGCCGGTAAGCTCGCACAGCTCGCGTTCGGGGAGGCGGTCGCCGGCCTTGAACCGACCGGCCGCGATCGCGCTGCGAATGCTTTCGGTGACGCTGTAGCGCAGCGGGGCCGCGACCTTTTCGACGCGGAAAGCGGCATCGGAATCAGTCATAGTCGCATCTGCCGTTCGCTGCCCCGTCGCTGTGTCCGCCGCTATCCCCCCGGCGGGACCTGTCGTGTCGCCTTTGCCCGGCATCGCCGCACCGGACCATCGGTTTCAGATCATACAATAATACGGGAATGCGAGCCAGCGGCAGGTGCGCCACCGGCCTGACGGCTGGTCTATTAGCTCACGCCGGTGCAGGTCGGTCGTTCGACAATATTCTCATCATACAATATGGTGATGGGTGGCGCGGGTCGATCTGGCCGTGCATCATCGTTCTCTGTCCGACACCGATCCCAGCTGACGAGAGGAACCGCGATGAGCACGAGGCCGGAATTCCAGACCGAATTGTTCGAGAAGGGCGTCGCGATGCGGCGCGAAGTGCTGGGCGACGCGCATGTCGACCGCTCGCTCGCCGGGGTGACCGACCTGACGGCCACCCTCCAGAAAATGGTGACCGAGTGGGCCTGGGGCGACATCTGGCAGCGGCCGGTCCTGTCGAAGCAGGAGCGGAGCATGCTGAACATCGGCATGCTGACCGCCTTGAACCGGTCGCACGAGCTGCGCGCCCATGTCCGCGGGGCGCTGCGGAACGGCGTCACCGAGGAAAAGGTCGTGGAGATCATCCTGCAAACCGCGATCTATTGCGGGTTCCCGGCCGCGCTCGACAGCATGCGCACGGTCGCGGAGACGATTGAGGACTACCGCAAGGAAGTCGGCGCCGCGGATTGAGCCGCCGGCCAGCGCATCGCAGGGCGCCCGCCGTCAGCCATGGCGGTGGCCGCCGGCGCTTGGCGTTCCGGGGAGAGTCATCCGGTGCGACTCCTCGCGTCGTCTCATCCCTTATCCGGCAAGACTGTTCGCGTTATCCGTGCCGGGTGCCGTGCGGGTGGCGAAAACGCCGCGTCTCGATCGTCCCGGTTTGCGGTGGTTCCAGCCGGTCGTGCCGGTTCAGATTGTAGTATTGGCTGATTGACATACCCTAATCGCCTCTTACTATGGTTTTGGACCCGGTCCGCGAACCGGTTCCAGCCAAATCAAACCGCTCCAATAAAAAATCAACGCGTGGCGGTCGGGAGGAAGTCTAGGTCGTGGAGAAGGCTGATCTGGCCGGCGGCATTGCTCTTGCGCTCGTCGGCGTACTTCTGATTTTCGTCGTCATCCCCCTCGATACCGAGGAGGGGATGTATTTCGGCCTGCCTCCGACATTCTTCCCGACTCTTCTGTCTATCGGCCTGACGCTGCTCGCGATTGCTCTGGCGACAAAGGCCTGGTTCCGGCTCCGGGCCGGCGGCACGCTGCAGCAGGCGCCGATACGCCTGCGCAATCTGCTGATGTTCGCTATCGCCGCCGCGCTGGTGGTCGCCGGCGCCGTGGTCATCGATTTCTTCGGGATGATCGTCGGCGGCCCTCTGCTGATTGCGGCCTTCATGCTGTTCCTGGGCGAGCGCAGCGTGATCCGGGTCCTGGCGACCGCCACGCTGCCGGTCGCGGCGGTCTATCTGCTGGCGACCTACGTGCTCCGCGCGCCGCTCCCCTGAAGCGACCATGGCCCTGAGGCGAACATGATCGAATACATGTCCATCGCTGCGGGAGAGATCCTCACTCCGACGGTGATCGGATACATCATCCTCGGCGTGCTGATCGGCTATATCGTCGGCGCCCTGCCGGGCATGAACCGGACGACGGCGATCGCCCTGGCCATCCCGTTCACCTTCACGATGCCGCCGGCCGCGGCGCTGTCCTTCCTCATCGGCATCAACAAGGGAGGGGCGGCCGGCGCCGCCGTGTCGGCGATCCTGCTGAACGTGCCGGGCGAGCCGTCCGCCGTGGTCACGACCTACGACGGATACCCGATGACCAAGCAGGGCAAGGCGCAGAAGGCGCTGGTCATCGCCCTCGTGGCCTCGGTGGTCGGCGACCTGCTGGCCACCGTCGTCCTGATTCTGCTGGCGCAACCGGTCGCACGCTTCGCCATCGGTCTGGGGCCGATCGAGCTGGCGTCGATCCTGATCTTCTCGATCACCTTCATCGCCGCGGTCTCGGGCGATTCCTTCTACAAGGCGCTTATCGCCGGGATACTGGGGTTGCTGCTGTCGGCACCGGGGATCGATATCGAGACCGGGCTGCCGCGCATGACCTTCGGGTTGCTCGAGCTCTATGACGGCATCCCGCTGCTGGCGGTGGCGATCGGCACGCTGGCCCTGTCCGAGATCCTGGTGCAGATCGACGAGGGCTGGCGCGGCGACCACCGCTATCCGCAGGTCGCCGCCGACAAGGCCAAGGATTCCGAGCCGGTGTTCGGCATGAAGGATGCGGTGCAGGTCGCGCCGTCGATCCTGCGGGGCTCGCTGGTCGGCACGCTGGTCGGCATTCTGCCGGGCCTGGGCGCGACGCTGGCGTCGTTCCTCGCCTATACCTGGGTGCGGCAGAGCTCGAAGACGCCGGAGGCCTTCGGGAAAGGCGCGCCGGAGGGTGTCGCGGCATCGGAATCGGCCGACAACGCGACCGTGCCGGCGGCCCTCATCCCGGTCTTCGCGATCGGCGTGCCCGGCAGCCTGTCGACGGCGCTGCTGATGGGGGCGTTCATGATGCACGGACTGACCCCGGGGCCGTTCCTGTTCAAGGAGAGCGGCTCCGTGGTGTTCGGCATCTATCTCGGCATGCTGCTCGCCTCGGCGGCGCTGCTGCTGGTCGGGCTGTTCGGACAGCGCATCTTCAGCATGGTCATCCAGATCCGCAAAAGCGTGCTGCTGCCGGTCATCGTCTTCCTGTGCATCGTCGGCGCCTACATGGAAGCCGGCGGCATGTTCGGCGTCTATCTGATGCTGGTGTTCGGGTTCGTCGGCTACTTCATGAAGAAGTTCGACTACTCGTTCGTGACGTTCGTCGTCGGCTACGTGCTGGGCCCGATGGCGGAGCTGACGATCCGGCAGTCGCTGATCATCTCCGACTCCAACCCCGCCGCGCTGATCGATCACCCGATCGCGATTCTGTTCCTGCTGCTCGCCGTGTTCTCGATCTGGCGGTTCGCGATCGCCGGCGCGCGGTCGATGCAGATCGACCGGGCGGCCACGCCGACCGACGGACCGAGCGACACACCGCCAGAAGGGGGAGACCGCTAAGCGGCAGGCACGCAGCCGGTACCCGCGTCGCGATGTTCTGCGGTTGCCGGGCGAAGAGACTGGAAACGCATACCAATAAAAAACACGAATCAGATGGAGGAAAATGATGAAACGATATCTTCACACCGCGACACGGCTCCTGACGCGACGCATGGCGATGGCCGCTCTGGCCGGATCGGCCGTGGCCCTGGCGGCGGCGCCCGGCTCGACGGCACGGGCGGCGGAATGGCCGACGGAACCGATCACCATCGTGGTCGCCTATCCGGCCGGCGGCGGCACCGACATCTCGATCCGCGCGCTGACCGACGCCCTGGGCGAGAAGCTCGGCCAGCCGATCCTGGTCCAGAACGTGGGGGGTGCCGGCGGCGGCGTCGCGGCGACCAAGGTCGCCAAGGACAAGCCGGACGGCTACACGCTTCTGGCCACCAACTCGACGTCGATCACCCTGGCTCCGCTCGTGCAGAAGGCGCTGTACGACATGGACAGCTTCGAGCACGTGGCGATCATCGGCGAGTTCCAGAACGCCTTCTTCACCGGCACCAAGCAGCCCTACGACACGCTCGACGGCCTGATCGAGACGGTGAAATCCGAGAACCGGGCGATCAAGGGCGCGAGCCAGTTGGCGCTCGACCGGCTGGTGATGCAGTACATCGCCAAGGAGCGCGGCGTTGAATTCATCCCGGTGCCGGTCAGCGGCGGCAGCGGCTCGGTGCAGGCGGTGATGGCCGGCGACGTGGACGTGGCGTTCTCCGGCGGCTCTTGGGCGCCGATCGTCAAGGCGGGGGATGCGAAGGCCCTGTTCGCAGCCTCCTACGAGCGCCTCAAGCTGGCGCCCGACCTGATCTCCATGAAGGAGCTGGGCTTCCCGTTCGGCGTGACGTCCCACATCTCCCTGCATGCCCCGGCCGGCACGCCGAAGGAGATCGTCGACAAGATCGCAGCCGCGCTGGAGCCGGCGGTGCAGAGCGAGATGGTTCAGAATGTCGGCGAGAAGCGGTTCATGGACATGACCTACCGGGGCGGCGATGCCGCGGCGGCGGTCATGATGAAGGAGCGCGAAACCTACGAGGCGCTCGTGAAGACGGTCGGCGCGACCAACTGAGCTTCCGTTCCTGGCGGCTTGCGGGGCCGGTCCTTCGGGGCCGGCCTTCGCATGTCAGGCTTCTCCGATCGCGCCCGGTGGAGACAATACGATAGAGCGGAGCCACGCAAGCTGACGCGATCCCGTCACCCCACGATCTGCTCTACGTCTCGTCTGACGCGGAGGCGGGTTTCGCCCCTCCTTGGTTGTCCTCCGTGACCACCGCGAATTCCAGCGGCCCCAGGGGCAGGCCATGTTCCTGGCGTCGGGTCACCCCGCCGGGCACCCGCATCGGCCGCCAGCATTCGTCGAGAGGCAGGAACGCCTGATCGGTGGCGAAATTGGCGATGGCGCGCAGCTCGCTGCCGGCGTGGCAGCGGCGCCAGGTGATGATCGGTGCCCGCTCCCAACGCGAGATCTGCTCGTCGCCGAAGCGCAGTGTCGGCTGGTTCCGGCGCCAGGCGATCAGACGGCGCAGGAAGTTCAGGACCGAGTCCGCGTCCTCCTCCTGCCTGTCCACCGCGAAGGACAGATGCTCCTCGGGCACCCGGAGCCAGGGCTTGCCGTCCGAGAACCCCGCCTGCGGTGCGTCGGCCGACCAGGGGATGGGGGTGCGCGCGCCGTCGCGGCCCTCGAAGGTCGGCCAGAACGCCTTGGCCCAGGGGTCGACGATATCCTCATACTCCAGGTGCGGATGTGGCAGCCCGAGCTCATCGCCCTGATAGAGGATGCAGCCGCCCTTGAGCGTGAGCTGCATGAAGAGCAGCAGTTTGGCGGCCTGCTTGGGATAGGTGTCGACGGCGAAATAGGTGAGATTGCTCAGGGCGCGGGTCGAGTCGTGGTTCGTAAGTACGTTGTAGACCCAGCTCGCGCCCATCAGCTCTTCGCGCCGCCGAAGCTGCTCCGTCAGGGCCTCCACATCGGAGGGGCAGTTGATCAGGTTGAAATCGTACACCGCATGCAGGCGGCGTCCCTGGCCGGTCAGGTCCGGCGCGGCCAGGGGCGTATCGATATCGGCCAGCTCGCCGATCAGCACGCATTCCTGCTCGTCGGCGAACTGTCGGAACCGGGCGAGGATCTCCTCGGTGCCCTCGGCGTTGCGGTCGAAGAGGTGGTGCTGACGGGCGAACGGATTGGTCGGGCCGCCGCCGAACATCACATGCGATCCCTCGCGGCCGACCGGCGGGTTGTCGCGAAGATCCCTGTCCCAGGACAGGCACTGCACCGCGTCGATGCGGAACCCGTCGACGCCCTGTGAGCACCAGTACTCCATCTCCTGGATGATGTGGTCGAGGACCTCCTCGTTGTGGAGGTTCAGCGCCGGCTGTTCGGTCAGGAAGGGATGATAGTAGTACTGCGAGCGGCGCGGCTCCCAGGTCCAGGCGGTCCCGCCGAAGGACGACAGCCAGTTGTTCGGCGGACAGCCGTCCGCCCGCTGATCGGCCCAGACGTACCAATCGGCCTTCGGATTGTCCCGGCTCGACCGGCTCTCCTGGAACCAGGGGTGCTGGTCGGAGGTGTGGCACGGCACGAAATCCAGCAGCAGCCGCATGCCCCGGGCGTGCACCGCATCGCGCAGCCGCAGGAAGTCCTCCATGGTCCCGGCGCTCGGGTCGACGAGTCGGAAATCCTCGATGTCGTAGCCGTAGTCCTTCTGCGGCGACTTGTAGAACGGCGACAGCCAGACGGCGTCGACTCCCAGCGACGCGATGTGGTCGATCTTCTCCAGCACGCCGCCGAGATCGCCGATGCCGTCACCGTTGCTGTCGCGGAAGCTGCGGACATAGATCTCGTAGATCGTCGCCCCGCGCCACCATTTCTGCTCATAGTCGCTGGTTTCCGCTTTGCCGATCTTCCGAAGTTTCATCGCTCTCCTCATAACCCTTGGCGCAACGCCGTCTTCAAGTCACCGAAGACAGGGGAAAATCACACGATCCGATATGCACTTCTGATGGTGATATTCCCTATGCCGCCTTTGCGAAGAACGCGCCCCAGGCCGGCAGATGGATCTCCCGCTCCCGTCTCACGCCACCGAAGCCATGCCCATCCAGGGGCACGCCCACCTCGATTTCCGGCATCTCCAAAGCGATCTCGGCATCGGTGAAGTTGAAGGCGCAGGTGATCGTCTCCTCGCCGAGGGTGCGGCGGAACACCAGAACCCGCTCATCGGCCTCGACGAAATCCATGCCGCCCGCCTTCAGCGCCGGCTCTTCGCGGCGCCAGGTCAGGAACCGTCGGATCCGGTTGAGGGTCGATCCCGGCAGGGCATCCTGAAGGTCCACGGCCAGGTCGAGATGCGAAGGCACCACCGGCAGCCACGGCTCGACCTCGGAGAAGCCGCCATAGGGCGCCTGCGCCTGCCAGGGCATGGGCGTGCGGGCACCGTCGCGTCCCTTATAGGCGGGCCAGAACTCACGACCGTAGGGATCGGTGATCCGGTCGAACGGGACCTCGGCCTGCGGCAGACCCAATTCGCTGCCCTGGTACAGACAGCAGGCTCCGCGCATGCAGAACAGTGCCGCCAGCAGAACGGTCACCGCCTCCGGACAGGACTCCCGCCCGAGCCGGGTCACGGCGCGGGAGAAGTCGTGGTTGTCCAGCGCCCAGCACGGCCAGCCGCTCTCGGCGCCATGTCCGAGATCCTGCGCGACGCTGCGCAGCAGGGACGGCGGGATTTCGTGGGCGCCGAGCAGCCAGTAGCCATAGGCGAGCTGCAGGCGCCTGACCGCGGTGTACTCCCGGTGCGTGTTCACCGCGTCGCTCTGGTTCAACTCGCCCAGCAGCACACGATCGCCGTAACCGTCGCAGAGCGCCCGCAGCCTCTCCAGGAAGGTGACGGTCTCCGGCCGGACGATGTCGTGGACGTGAAGCTGCTTGGAATACGGGTTGAACTCGAACGCCTCGCCTTCCGGCACCTCGGGGTTGGGCGGATTGTCCCGCAGCTGCTGATCGTGGGCGTAGAAGGTGCAGACATCGAGGCGGAAGCCGTCCACGCCGAGATCGAGCCAGAACCGGCACACCGCCAGCATCGCTTCCTGAACCTCGGGGTTGTGGAAGTTCAGGTCGGGCTGCTCGCGCAGGAAATTGTGCAGATAATACTGCCCGCGCCGCGGTTCCCACTGCCAGGACGATCCGCCGAACACCGATAACCAGTTGTTCGGCGGGGTGCCGTCGTCGCGGCTGTCGGCCCAGACGTACCAGTCGGCCTTGGGGTTATCCCGGGACTCGCGGCTTTCCAGGAACCAGGGGTGATGGCTGGACGTGTGCGACAGCACCTGGTCCATGATCACCCGCAGGCCCCGGTCGTGGGCGCCGTTGAGCAACTCGCGGAAGTCCTGCAGATCGCCGAACAGCGGGTCCACCGCGAGATAGTCGGATACGTCGTAGCCGAAATCGAACATCGGGGATTTAACGAAGGGCGAGATCCAGATCGCGTCGACACCGAGCGAGGCGACATAGTCCAGCTTCCCGGTGATGCCCCGCAGGTCGCCGATCCCGTTGCGTGTCGTGTCCAGGAAGCTGCGCGGATAGATCTGGTAGATGATCGCGCCCTTCCACCAGTCTTCGGCACGTTCTCGTTCCGTCATCGGGTCCTCAATCGTGCAAGCGCATTCACTCGGCGCCGCGGATGTCCGCGACAGCCTCTTCGGACACCGCCTCGGCGTCGTTGCCGAAGGCGTTCCGCACATAGCTCAGCGTTGCGGCCAATTCGGCATCGCTGAGCTTCCAGTCGAAGGCCGGCATGGCGACCGGGGTCGGGTACCGGTCCGTCGGAACCGCCCGGGCGCCGTCGAGCACCAGCCGGATCAGGGTCGTCGGATTGCGGGCGTGAACGAGGGACGAACCGGCCAGGGTCGCGAACATTCCAGGCACCCCCTTGCCCTCCGGACCATGGCAGGCCGCGCACTGGGTGGCGTAGATCTCCGAGCCGAGCCGCATGACCGTGTCGTCCGGTCGGTTGCCGTCCTCGCGATCCGCCTCCTCGATACTCACGCGCCTGAGCCCCCGCGGCGAGGGCCAGAGCGGAGACCCCGAGAAGGAACGATCGACGCAGCATTTGCATGATCGGATCTCCCGGTTTTCATGAAAGGGAAACGGCACGGACGGAAGTCGGTTCCGGAAGAATCCGAAGAACGCGGCCACCCGTATGCAGCCGGGGGGCGATCCCCCGTTGTGCCTTCAGGGGCGGCGCATCATCGAAACTGAGGACTGTCTTGCTGTCCGATCCGGCTGCCCTGATCCTGATCTAAGGTGTGATCCCGCTGTGGCTGGCGGCCGGCTTCGCCGACTGGCTCTGCCACGGCTCCTCTTGTGCCGATGTGAACGGCGGCTGCGGCCATCGGCGGCCGGCTCTTGGAACCACGGCTCCGGCACGACGTTTCCCCGAAAATCGGACGGGACGCTTGCAGGTCGGGCGTCGCCGAGGGCTTCAATATCCGCCTGGGCCGCTACAGGCCGGTAAGGCTCTCCGACGGTCGTCAGCAAGACCGCAACGGCCTGTCCGAAACACATGCGCGGCCTCCGCGGTCCGCTGGAGCGCACCGGGGTCTGCCCCCGGGTCGGCTCTCACGGGCCTGCCTCAGGGCCGCGCGGAACAGAACGCGGAGAGGACAAATGGCTCTCAAATTGAGTGAACTGAAGGGATACGACATCGCCGCCACCGACGGATCGCTGGGAAAGGTCAGCAACCTGTTCTTCGACGATCATACCTGGTCGGTGCGCTACCTCGTCGTCGATACCGGATGGCTGTTCGGCCGCAAGGTGCTGATCTCTCCCCAGTCGATCGCCGGCGTGAATATCGGCGGCGCCAGTGTGGCGGTCGAGATGACCCGCCAGCAGGTGGAGGACGCGCCCGGCGTGGAGACCGACCGGCCGGTCTCGCGCCAGGAGGAGGTCGCGTTGCACGGCCACTACGGCTGGCAACCGTACTGGGAGGTGTATCCCGCCGGCGTGATGGGAGCGCCGGCCGTGCCGCTGACCGAAGATGTCCTGCCGGGCCACGATGCGCCGCCAAGCCGGGTCCGGGAAGAGGCGGAAGGGCGCGGCGACCCCAATCTGCGCAGCGCCGACGAGGTGGAGGGCTATGACATCCAGGCCACCGATGGCGAAATCGGCCATGTCGAGGACTTCATGGTGGACGAGATTGCCTGGGTGATCCGCTACTTCGTGGTGGATACGCGCAACTGGCTACCGGGCGGACGCAAGGTACTGATCTCGCCGGCATCGGCCAGCGACATCACCTGGGCCGATCGCTCGGCCAGCGTGACCTTGACCCGGGAGCAGGTAAAGAACAGCCCGGCCTACGACCCCGACCGGCCGGGGCCGCTGACCCGCGATGTCGAGGCGGCGCTGCACGACCACTATGCCTTGAAATACTACTGGATGTGACGGCGCCGTCACCGCTCACCGGCATGCAGCCCATGGCGAAATCGTCAAGCGTCCGAGGCGGGCGAACGGGCACCTGCTCAGCCTCGTCGCGATGATCGAGGACGGCCGGACTCCGATAAGGTCCATGGCTGATCCGCGGCCCTGCGGCGGGCGCGGGGCTCTGCCCGGCCGATCCGGGTCGGCTCTGACGCCAACTGTCACCAAACCGTCTCCGAGTTGAAACGGTTCGGTTGCCGATTGGCGCTAGGAATCTCCCGGATCGAGCCGCCCGGTTCGGTCAGGGGCAGATATTTTCGAGGAAGCCATCCGTTATGACGATCTCCCGCCGTTCGCTGCTGAAAAGCACCGCGATCGCCGGTGTCGCGCTCGCCGCGCCCGCGATCCTCAAAACCCAGGACGCTCTCGCGTCCTCCGGCACCGTCAACGTCTTCGCCTGGGGTGACTACATCCAGGCCAACATGATCGAGAAGTTCCAGAAGGACACGGGCATCACGATCAACCTGTCCACCTTCGGGTCCAACGACGAGGCCGAACAGAAGCTGAAGGCCGCCGGCGGCAAGGGCTTCGACGTGATCTTCCCGTCCGTGACCAACGGTCCGAACTACTATCCCGACGGTCTGCTGCAGCCGCTCGACGAGTCCAAGGTCCAGATGGACAAGCTGATCCCGTCCATGGTCCGCGACAGCGTCTCGCTGGGCGCCACCTATCGTGGCGACCGCATGCTGCTGCCGTTCGACTGGGGCACCGAGGCGGTGACCTTCGACAGCAACGCGATGCCGCTCGACGAGGTCTCCTACGGCTCGCTGTTCCAGGACGGCGCGAAGTCCGCGTTCCGGCAGAAGTCGGTCATCATGGGCGTCGGCCTGTATCTGGACGCCAAGGGTGAGATCAAGTCGAACCGCATGCTCGACGTCTACAAGTCCGAAGAGGACGCCCGTCGCGTGTGGGACGCCTGCGCCGCCTACATCATCGCCAACAAGGACAAAGTCGCGGCGTTCTGGAACAACGCGACCGAGGCGACCAACGCCTTCAAGCAAGCCGGCGCCAATATCGGCCAGACCTGGGACACCACCGGCCTCCTGCTGAACCGCGAGGACGCCAAGTGGAAGTACCGGATGCCGACCGAAGGCGGCATCACCTGGATGGATTCCATGGGCGTTCCGTCCGGTGCGGCGAACATCGAGCAGGCCTATGCCTTCATCAACGCCATGCTGGACCCGAAGATGGCCGGGCTGTTCTCCAAGAACACCGGCTACAACTCCGCCGTCGCCGGCGCCGCCGAGCACGCGGGCGCGGAGTACAAGGCCCAGTTCAACGAGGTCTATAACGCGCAGAACCTCGCCAACCTGTGGTGGTGGCAGGCCGATACCCCGTGGTTCGCGCCGCTGCGCCAGGAATACGTCGACAAGATCACCAACGCCTGATCGCGTTGCCATCCTCGCCCGGGGCCGCGTGTCGGCCCCGGGCGTCCTCTTTGAGTGGGGCCGCAGCGATGCACGGGCAGGACGTCGCCCTCAAGGGCGTGAGCATGACCTATCCGAACGGTTTCACCGCCGTTCACGACACCGATCTCGACATCCATGCCGGCGAGTTCTTCTCGATCCTGGGGCCGTCCGGCTGCGGCAAGACGACGATCCTGCGGATGATCTCCGGCTTCATCGACCCGACCCGGGGCCGGGTGGCGATCGGCGGCCAGGAGATGAACGGCATCGGCCCGAACCGGCGACCGACCGCCCTGATCTTCCAGAACCTGGCGCTGTTCCCGCTGATGACGGTGTGGGAGAACGTGGCCTTCGGGCTCGAAGCGCGCGGCGTCGGCAAGGCCGCCAGGCGCAAGCGGGCCGACGAACTGCTCGAGTTGGTGGCGCTGACCGGCCAGGGCGACAAGAAACCGACCGAACTCTCCGGCGGTCAGCGTCAGCGCGTCGCCGTCGCCCGCGCCCTCGCGGTCGAGCCGGCGGTGCTGCTGCTCGACGAGCCGCTGTCCGCTCTGGATCTGAAGCTGCGCCAGCACATGCGCGCCGAGCTCAAGGCGATCCAGCGCAAGACCGGCGTCACCTTCATCTATATCACCCACGACCAGGGCGAGGCGCTGACCATGTCCGACCGGGTCGCGGTGATGAATCTCGGCCGGATCGAGCAGGTCGGCCCCGCCGCCGACATCTACAACGCCCCGGCTACCCCCTTCGTCGCCACCTTCGTCGGCGAGCAGAACGTGCTGCGCGGCCGGGTGGTCGGGCGCGAGAACGGCTATGCCTGCCTGGAGACGCCGTTGGGACGGCTGTTCGGCGTCGACAACCGGGGCCTGAGCGACGGCACCGACGCCATGATCTTCGTGCGACCGGAACGGATGCGGATCGCCAACGGTACCGGCGACCCGGCCAACCGGATCGAGGCCGAAGTCGAGCGCCGCGACCTGGAGGGGCCGTTCGTGAACCTGTTCGTGCGCGCCGGCAGTCACAGCCTGGCGCTGCATCTGACCAATTCCGGCACCGCCGGGCAGGAGTTCACCGGGACCCAGACGGTCGGCTTCGACCATGGCGACGCGGTGGTGATGCCGACGGGGGAGCTGGCCCGTGAGTGAACTGGTCCGCACCTATGGACGGGGTCTGACGGCGCTGTTCGTCGGGCTGATCGTCGCCTGGATCGTCGGGCTGATCCTGGTGCCGCAGATCCGCATGATCGAGCGTGCCTTCATCTACGAGGATCGCGGCGGCGAGACCGCCATGCTGGCCCTGGAGATCGACCGGCTCTACACCGAGAAATTCAAGCTGGAGCAGCGCCTGAAGGCGGGCGAGGGGAGCGGTGGCGGTTCCGGATTCCCGTCGCCCTCGCTGACCCCGAGCCCCACCCCGGCGCCCAGTCTTACTCCCTCACCAGGGTTGACGCCCTCACCGGGATTGACCCCCTCGCCGGGCGGGGGCCTGTCAGCAGCCGAACGCGCCGGGGCGGAAGCCAGGATCGGCGAGCTGAACGCCCAGATCGCCGAGCTTGAGGCCCAGGAGGACACCTCTTCCGGCGAGGCCGGGATGAAGGAGAGCTACTCGCTCGACAACTTCACCACCATGAGCGCGGTGCATGTCGAGATCTTCGTGATGACGCTGCTCTATGCGCTCTGCGTCACCGTGCTGTGCTTCCTGATCTGCTATCCGGTGGCCTATGCCGCGGCGACCATGCAGTCTGAGGAGAAGCTGACCCTGCTGATGGTCGGCCTGGTCATCCCTTATGCCATCAACGAACTGCTGCGGATCTTCTCCTGGGTGATGATCCTGGAGAAGCAGGGCATCCTAAACTGGCTGTTCGATGCGCTGGGCATCATCAGCATGGACGCCGGCGAGGGCTTCCGCTTCGTCGCCTCCAACGGCGCCGTCTTCACGGTGATGATCTACGCCTATGTGCTGTTCATGGTGTTCCCGATCTACAACACCATCGACACCCTGGATAAGAACCAGATCGAGGCGGCCCGCGACCTGGGCGCGTCGGTCTGGAAGATCCATACCCGCGTGGTGATCCCGCACGCCAAGCCCGGCATCGCCGTCGGTTCGATCATGACCTTCATGCTCTCGGCCGGATCGATCGCCGCCCCGGAGATCGTCGGCCGCGGCCTGCATCCGGACTGGTTCTCCCAGCTCATCTACCGGCGCTTCTTCGAGGCGGATAGCTGGAACCAGGGTTCGGCCTATTCGGTGGCGCTGCTGGTCGCCTGCGTGGCCTTCATCCTCGTCAACATGGCGATCTTCAAGGTCGGCATCCGGGACATCGCGAAATGACGGCGGCAACGGACAACACGACGATCGTCGCCCCGCGCCTCGCGCCGAAGCGCGAGACCGACTGGGCCGGCGCGGTGATGAGCGGCTATCTGGTGCTGTTCTTCGCCTACATGTTCCTGCCGCTGCTGTTCATGGTCGCCGCCGCCTTCAACGCGGCGCCGACCCCGTCGGTGACCGACTGGCAGGGCTTCACTCTGCGCTGGTTCGTCGAGCTGCCGGGCGATGCGCGCTTCGTGCAGGGGCTGCTGAATTCCCTGGCGATCGCGCTCGGGGTGATCGTCTTCGCCATTCCGCTCGGGCTGTCCGGCGCCTTCATCCTCACCCGGCTGCAGTCGCGCGGCACGACTGTGCTGTACACGGTGCTGGTCTCGCCGATCCTGATGCCCGGGATCGTGCTCGGCGTGACCACCATGATCTTCTGGCGGGACTATTTCGGCGTCCAGGCCGGGCTGTTCACGGCCATGGTGGCGCAGACCACCTTCATCGCGTCATACTGCATGCTCCTGTTCATGGCCCGCCTGCAGCGCCAGGACCGCGTTCTGGAAGAGGCGGCGCTGGACCTGGGAGCCTCGCCCGTGCTGGTGTTCCGCCGCATCACCCTGCCGTTCCTGATGCCGACCATCGCCACGGCCTGCGTGATCGCCTTCCTGCAGTCGATCGAGAACTACAACACCACCTTCTTCGCCATCGGTGGCGACTGGACCCTGGTCACCGAGATCGGCGCGCGCATGCGTTTCGGCCTTTCGCCGATGATCAACGCCATCGGCGTGATCTTCGTCGCCATCACCATCGCCGCCGCCGTCACCCATGTGCTGCTGAAGCGGCGGAAGCGCTGAATGCGGATCGCCCTGCGTTGCCTGCCGGGATATGCCGACCACCTGCCGCAACCCAGGCTGGCCCGTACAGCCCTGCCGGACTGGCTGCGCACGATGCCGGCGGAGGCTTCGGCCCCGCTGCTGTCCGGTGCGCCGGTCCGAACCGTCAAGCAGTGCCCGCCCTTCATCGACGCCATGCAGGGCGGCATCCTGTTCCCGCTCGCCGCCGATCTTGCTGTCGCGGGCGGCGCGTTGTCCTGGGACTGGAACCTGCCGCCTCATGCGCGGGCACGGCCGAGCCGCGCGCCCGTGGGCGTGCATCTGCCGGAGCAGGCGACCGGGTTTCCCGGGCTGGAGCGTCCCGGCCAGTTCATCGTGAAGTTCACAAACTTCTGGACCGTCGAGCTGCCCGAGGGCTGGTCGATGCTGTTCGTGCATCCGGTCAACCGGCTCGACCTGCCGTTCCGAACGGTCTCCGGTCTGGTCGACTGCGATGCCTGGCGCGACGGCGCCGTGCACTTCCCGGCGGTCTGGAGCGACCCCGACTTCGAAGGCACGCTGCCGGCCGGCACGCCCGTCGCCCAGGGCTTCCCGGTCCCGCGCGACGCCCTGGAACTGGAGATCGGGGAGATGGCGCCGGACCGGCTCGCCGACCATCTCGACGTGCAGGACGCGCTGCAGGCCGAGCCCGGCCTGTACCGCAAGCGCTATCGCGGCGGCGCGAAGAGCTGAGCCGGGTCGAGGGTGACCCGCCCGGCGGCACCCTGGGTCGCCACCTTGAGCCGGGCGGCGTCGATCTCCGCCCCGTGCCCGTCCAGTTCCGCCAGCAGCCGCCGGCATCCGTGGACATCGCCGCGATCCCGCAGTGCCTCCGCCCGGGCCAGCACCACGGTCGGCGCGTCGCCCTCGATCCGGGCCAGGGTGTCGGACGCCGCATGCGGCCGGCCGAGCCGAAGCTGCAGACGGCCGAGATTGAGCAGGGCATCGTCGTCGTCGGGCACCAGCGCCAGATAGGCGGCGAAGCCTTCCGCCGCCGCCTCCAACTCGCCGATGTCGAGCAGGGTCGATGCCCGCTCGAACCGGGCGTTGGCGTGCTGCGGTTCGATCGCCAGCGCCGCCTCCAGATCGGCAAGGGCGGCGGTCGGGTTGCCGAGGCGCTTGCGCACCAGCCCGCGGTTGTAGAGCAGGCTGGCCGAGCCCGGTGCCGCTCCCAGCAGTCCGCTCAGCGCCGCGTCGGCCGCCGGCCAGTCGGCCCGACCCAGGGCGGCCTGGGCGCGGGCCTGGAGGGCGGTGAGCGTCTGGGGGTCCATCGGCATAGGGGCGTTGCCTGTCCTGAGCGGGGTCCGCCGCACTCTGCCTTGCGGCCGGCGGTCCGATCAAGCGCGGTCAGGGCGTGCGAAAGCCGACCGCCGCCTGGCTCTCGCCCGATGCCTCACAGGGCGAGGTCGGCGACCGCCTGTGCCAGCAGATTGGCGCCGGGGCGGATGCTCTCCCACTCGGTGTGCTCGTTCGGGGCATGGCTGATGCCGCCGGCCGAAGGAACGAAGACCAGCCCGGCCGGGACGTGTCGCGCGAAGGTCTGGGCGTCGTGGCCGGCCCCGGAGGGCAGTGTCCGGTAGGGCACGTCCATCCGGTCGCAGAGCCGGCACAGACGCTGATGGATCCCGGCGTCCAGGCGGGTCGGTTTCAGCCAGCTGTGCTTGACGATATCCAGTCCCAGCCCGTGACGCTCGGCCGCCGCCGCCAGACTGGACCGGCAGGCCTCGGCCAGCGCCTCCATGACGCTCTCGTCGGCGTCCCGGCCGATGATGGAGAAGCTGGCGGTGCCGGCGACGCTGTGGGGGAAGTTGGGCGACAGGGTGGCCTTGCCGACCGTCAGCCGGCTCTGTTCGCCGCCCGCCTCGGCGATGATCCGGTCGATCGCGTGGCCGAAATCCGCCAGCCCGCGGAAGGCGTCGCGCCGATGGTCCATGGGCGTGGTGCCGGAGTGATTGGCCTCACCGGTCAGGGTCACCGTCCAGTTGAAGACCCCGGAGACGGCATCGACCAGGCCGATGGCCTGGCCGGCGCGCTCCAGGACCGGGCCCTGTTCGATGTGCAGCTCCAGAAAGGCCGCGATGCTCTCCGGGCTCCAGGCCACAGGACCGGTCGGATCGAGGCCCTGGGTGCTCAAGGCATCGCTGAGTCGGTTGCCGTCGCTGTCGGCGGCGGCCGCGATCCAGTCCGGCCCGACCTCGCCGCAGATCGCCTGACTGCCGAGCATGCCACCGAAACGGCCTTCCTCGTCGGCGGTGGAGACCACGACGATCGACCGCCTGGGGGTCAGTCCGGCGTCCTGCAGGGTCCGCACCGCCTCCAGCCCGGCGCAGACGCCGAGGGTGCCGTCGAGCGGGCCGCCCATGACCACCGTGTCCAGATGCGAGCCGACCATGACCGCCGGGCCGTCGCTGACGTCCCAGCGCCCGAACACGTTGCCGATGCAATCCATCCACGTGGCGAGACCGGCATCGGCCATCCGTGTCATCAGCCAGCGCCGCCCTGCCATGTCGGCATCGGAGAAACTGACCCGGTTTATCCCCGCACGCCCCGGCGCGACGCCGAGCGCATTCACCGCATCCACATCCGCCTGCAATCGGGAGAGATCCACCTCGAGTGGTGGAATTTCAATTTCTGCTTCTGAGTCAGCCAATTGGGCTTCGCCTCCCGTCCGATGATCACCGAGGCATCGGTTTATTAGGATCAATTTTTGACGAAGATAAATTTATCATGAATAATTAACCACAGTCCAACCTGGATCATCCAAGCCGCGTCTCGGAGCGCGGTGACGACAGGGGAGTTTCCGATGTTCTCACTCATTCGACGGATGCTGGTCGTGGCTGCCGCCTTCGGGGCGTTCGGCGCGACCGCGGCGGCGCAGACTCCCCCGGGGGTCCTGATCGTCGCGCAGATCGCCGAGCCGAAATCGCTGGACCCGCACGCGGTCACGGCGGTCAACGACTTCCGGATCCTGATGAACGTCTATGACGGCCTGGTGCGCTACAAGCCGGGCTCGTTGGAGGTCGAGCCGGCACTGGCCGAAAGCTGGACGGTCAGCGACGACGGCACGGTCTATACCTTCACGCTGCGCGACGGCGTGACCTTCCATGACGGATCGGCGCTCGACGCCGAGGCGGTGAAGTTCAACTTCGACCGCATGCTCGACGAGTCCCATCCGTTCCACGATACCGGGCCGTTTCCGCTGAGCTTCTTCTTCGGCTCGGTCGACAGCGTCGAGGCGCCCGATCCCAAGACCGTCGTCTTCCGGCTGAAGGAGCCTTATGCGCCGTTCCTGTCCAATCTGGCCTATCCGACGGGGCTGATCGTCTCGCCGGCCGCGGTAGAGGAGCATGGCGAGGATTTCGGCCGCAACCCGTCGGGCACCGGTCCCTTCAAGTTCGTCGAGTGGGAGTCCAACGCCAAGGTCGTGGTCGAGGCCAATCCGGACTACTGGGGCGGGGCGCCGGATCTGAAGGCCGTCGTCTTCCGCCCGATCACCGACGCCAACACCCGGGTCGCCGAGATGCTGTCCGGTGGGATCGACGTGATGGTGGAGGTGCCGCCGGACAATCTGTCGACCTTCGCCGACGACGCCTCCTACACCGTGTTCGAGCAGGCCGGCCCGCATCTGTGGTTCCTGATCCTGAACGCCAAGGAAGGCCCGATGGCCGACAGGAAGGTGCGCCAGGCGGTGAACTACGCGATCGACAAGAAGGCGCTGGTCGAGAACGTGCTGCAGGGCACCGCGGCGATCGCCGCCGGCCCGACCCCGCCGGCCTTCGCCTGGGCCTATAACGAGGCGCTGGAGCCCTATCCGCACGACCCGGAGAAGGCGAAGGCGCTGCTGAAGGAGGCCGGAGCCGAGAGCGCCAGCCTGACCTTCTACGTCACCGAGGGCGGCTCCGGCATGCTCGACCCGATCGCCATGGGCTCCGCCATTCAGGCGGATCTGGCCGAGGTCGGCCTCGACGTGACCATCGAGACCTACGAGTGGAATACCTTCCTGGGCAAGGTGAACCCGGGCCTGGAGGGCAAGGCCGACATGGCGGAGATGGCCTGGATGACCAACGATCCGGACACCCTGCCGTATCTCGCCCTGCGCACCGACGCCTTCCCGGACAAGGGCGGCTTCAACTCGGGCTATTACTCAAACCCGAAGGTGGACACCCTGCTGGAGGACGCCCGCAAGGCGACCGACCAGGCGGAGCGGGCCAGGCTCTACAAGGAGATGCAGGAGATCGTCCATGAGGATGCGCCCTGGGCCTTCATCGCCAACTGGAAGCAGAACGCGGTGACCAGCACCCGGGTCGAGGGCTTCGAGCTGCAGCCGTCGTTCTTCCTGCTGCTGGACGGTGTCACCAAGAACTGACCGTTCGCACCCAACGAGAGGAGGATCGGGGCGATGTGGCTCTATATCGGCAAACGGCTGCTCGCCACCGTCCCGATCCTGCTAGGCCTGTCGGTCATCGTCTTCGCAATGATGGCCGCCATCCCCGGCGACCCGGCGACCGCCATCCTCGGCAGCTACGCCACGCCGGAGAATGTCGAGCGGCTGAACCGTCAGCTCGGCCTCGACCGCTCCCTGGTGGAGCAGTATCTGACGTGGCTCGGCAACCTGCTGCAGGGTGACATGGGGCGCAGCTACGCCCTGAACCGCCCGGTGGCCGACGAGGTGTTCGAGCGGTTCGGCGCGACCCTGGTCCTGGCCGGCGCCTCCCTGCTGCTGTGCTCCCTGTTCGGGCTGCTGGCCGGGGTGATCGCGGCGGTCGGCCAGTTCGGCTGGCGCGACCGGATCGTCACCTTCCTGGTGCTGATCGGCATCTCCACCCCGTCCTTCTGGCTCGGCCTGCTGCTGATCATGCTGTTCGCGGTCGAGCTGCAGTGGCTGCCGGCCTCCGGCATGTTCGCGATCTATGGCGGCGGCGGGCCGCTCGACCTGCTGGCGCATCTGGCGCTGCCGGCGATCACGCTCGCCGTCGTGGCGACCGCCGTGATCGCCCGGTTGACCCGCACCGCCATGCTGGAGGTGCTGCGCCAGGACTATGTGCGCACCGCCCGGGCCAAGGGCGTGTCCGAGCGCCGGGTGATCTACCGCCATGCCTTCAAGTCCGCCCTGGTCGCCGTCATCCCGGTGATCGGCATCCAGACCGGCTTCGTGCTCGGCGGGGCGGTCTATATCGAGACCGTGTTCCAGTGGCCGGGCATAGGCCGGATGCTGGTCAACGCGATCTCCACCCGCGACCTGCTGCTGGTGCAGGGCGGGGTTCTGGTGGTGGCCGCCAGCTACGTGTTCTTCAACCTGCTGGCCGACGTCGCCCAGACGCTGGTCGATCCGAGGCTGCGCTGATGGCAACCGCGACGCTGTCGCGCCTGTTCGCGCGGGACCGGGGCGGGCGGCCGTCGCCCTTCGCCCTGCTGGTGGCCAACCCGCTCTCGGCCTTCGGCCTGGCGCTGCTGACCGTGATCGTCGTGCTGGTGATCGCCACGCCTTTTCTGCCGGTGCCGGACCCGGACATCACCGACCCGGCGAACCGGCTGCTGCGCCCGGGGACCGACGGTCATCTTCTGGGCACCGACCATCTCGGCCGGGACCTGCTGTCGCGCATGCTGTGGGGCACGCGGGTGTCGATCCTTGTCGGGCTGTCGGCGACCCTGATGGCCGCCACCATCGGCTCGCTGATCGGCCTCGTCGCCGGCTATGCGGGTGGGCGCACTGACAGCCTGCTGATGCGCGGTATCGATCTGGTCATGGCCTTCCCCTACATCCTCCTCGCCCTGGCGATCGTCGCCGTGCTCGGGCCGGGGCTGCTGAACGCGCTCTACGCCATCGCGGTGGTCAATATCCCGTTCTTCGCCCGCAACATCCGCGGCATCACGCTGGGCCTGTCGCGGCGCGAGTTCGTCGATGCCGCCCGGCTGTCCGGCGCCTCCCATGCCGAGATCCTGTTCCTGGAGGTGCTGCCCAACGTGCTGCCGACCATCGTGGTCACCATGTCGACCACGGTCGGCTGGATGATCCTGGAGACCGCGGGCCTGTCCTTCCTCGGTCTCGGTGCCCAGCCGCCCCAGGCCGATCTCGGCTCGATGCTGGGGGAGGGGCGCAAGCTGCTGTTCACCGCCCCCCATGTCTCGGTGGTCCCGGGGTTGATGATCTTCGCCCTGGTCATGTGCATCAACCTCGTGGGCGACGGGGTGCGCGACGTCCTCGACCCCCGCCTGAAGTCCGGCGCGCTGGCCGCGCCCGGCGCGGCGACCCGAGTCGCACGCGAGACGGTTCCGCCGGCACCGTCGACCGACGTCGTGCTGTCGGTGGAGGGACTGCGCACCGAGTTCCATGTGGGGTCGCGGGTCTACAAGGCGGTCGGAGGCGTCGACCTGGATCTGGCGCCTGGCGAGTGTCTGGGCCTGGTGGGCGAGTCCGGGTCGGGCAAGTCGGTGACGGCGCTGTCGCTCCTGCGCCTGGTGCCGACCCCGCCGGGGGTGATTACCGGCGGCCGGGTGACGATCGAAGGCGCGGACCAGCTCGCGGCCACAGCCGAGGCGCTGCGCCGGCTGCGTGGCGGCCGGGTCGCCTATGTGTTCCAGGATCCCCTGACCACCCTGCATCCGCTGTTCACCGTGGGCGATCAGATCGTCGAGGCGATCCGGGCGCACCAGCCGATCTCCCGCGCCGAGGCGGAGGCGCAGGCGCTGACCCTGCTGGAGAAGGTGCGGATTCCGTCGGCCAAGGCGCGGTTCTCCGCCTATCCGCACGAGCTGTCCGGCGGCATGCGCCAGCGGGTCTGCATCGCCATGGCGTTGGCCAACGACCCGGACCTGATCGTCGCCGACGAGCCGACCACCGCCCTGGACGTCACGGTGCAGGCCCAGGTGCTGAAGCTGCTGCGCGACCTGTCGCGCGAGCGCGGCTCGGCGGTGCTGTTCATCACCCATGATTTCGGCGTTGTCTCCGAACTCTGCGACCGGGTGGCGGTGATGTATGCCGGACGCATCGTCGAGATCGGGCCGAGCGGCGATGTCCTCGACGCGCCGGGCCACCCCTATACCGGCAAGCTGATCGACTGCGTCCCGGTGCTGGGCCGGCCCGAGCGGCGCATGGAGGCGATCGACGGCCTGCCGCCTTCGGTCGACCGGCTGCCGGCGGGCTGCGCCTTCGCCGACCGCTGCGACCGGGTGCAGGAAGACTGCCGCCATGGCGACATCCCGCTGGATCCCTTCGGCCCCGGCCGCGCCGTGCGCTGCCTCCACCCGCTACAGGAGGTCTCATGAGTGCCGAAACGGCATCGCCGGCGGTGGAGGCGGTCGAGGTCACCCGCACCTTCGGTGGCGGGCGAACCTTGTTCGGCGGCAGGCTGCCCGGCGTGCATGCGGTACAGAGCGTCAGCCTGACGGTGGAGGCGGGCGAGACCCTCGGCGTGGTCGGAGAGTCCGGCTGCGGGAAGTCGACCCTGGCGCGGATGCTGGTCGGGCTCGACCGGCCGACCGGCGGCAGCATCCGCCTGGAGGGAGCGGATGTGGCCGCGATGGCCCGGCGCGACTCCAACGCCCTGGCCCGACGGGTGCAGTACGTGTTCCAGGACCCGGTCGCCTCGCTGAACCCGCGCAAGACGATCCGCCAGATCCTGGAGGCGCCGATGCGTCGGCTGCATGGAATGGCCGAGGCGGAGCGCGCGGCGCGGCTGACGGAACTGATGCAGGTGGTCTCCCTGCGCGAGGAGTTCCTGGATCGCTACCCGCACGAATTTTCCGGCGGGCAGGCCCAGCGCATCGGCATCGCCCGGGCGCTGGCGGCCGGTGCCCGGGTGATCGTGCTGGATGAGCCGGTCTCCGCCCTCGACGTCTCGATCCAGGCCCAGGTGCTCAACCTGCTGGATCGCTTGAAGCGCGAGCTGGGACTCACTTATGTTTTCATTAGTCACGACCTGAGCGTGATTGAAAGCGTGTGCGAGCGGGTGGCGGTGATGTATTTCGGACGTATCGTCGAAATCGGCCGCGCCCGGGATCTCTACGCCGCGCCCCGGCATCCCTACACCGCCCTGCTGATGCGCTCCGCGCCGGCGCCCGGCGTGCGGCGCATCGAGGCCGAGGAGACGCCGGCGGAACTGCCCGATCCGCTGAACCCGCCGCCGGGCTGCGCCTTCGCGTCGCGCTGCCCGCGTGCGAGCGTACGCTGCCGCGAGCGCCGCCCCGAACTCGCCGGTGACGGCGGCCACGCCGCGGCGTGCTGGCATCCGCTGGATGGCGATGACTGACGACGGCCCCCCTCCGACGCCGCGCCTCGCCCGGGCCCGGCGCAAGGACAGCATCAGCGAGCAGGTCAAGGAGCTGATCATCGAGCAGCACCTGCGCCCGGGCGACCGCCTACCGGCCGAGAAGGAGCTGATGACCCGCTTCCAGGCCTCCAAGGGGTCGGTGCGCGAGGCACTGAGCGCGCTGCGCTCGGAGGGTCTGATCCGCACCCGCACAGGTCCCAAGGGCGGGGTCTTCCTGGCCGATATGGACCCGCAGCGGGCGATGGCGCTGCTGTCGAGCTACTTCCTGTTCCGTTCCCCGACCGTGAACGACATCTACGCGGTGCGCTGCGAGCTCGAGCCGGAGCTGGCCGCCTCCGTCGCCGGCCGGCTGTCGGCCGAGGATTTCGCCAGTCTGGAGCGGACCATGCGGCTCTACGACGCCGAGCCGAAGACCGCGGAGGAGGAATACGACCAGCGCATGGCCGAGCTCGACTTCCACAGCGTGCTGGCCGGGCTCTGTCCGAACCCGGTGCTGGGATTGTTCTGCGGCTTTCTGCAGACCCTGCTGCGCGAAACGGTGGTGTGCCGGCGGATCTACGATGCGCCGCATCCCGACCTGCGCGACACCGGCCTGCACTATCAGATCCGCCTGATGCGGGCCCTGAGGGCCGGAGACGCCCAGTCCGCCCGCGAGATCATGAGCGAGCACATGGCTGCGGCGCGCGACTACATGGTGCGCATGGAAGCGGACATCGTCGGCCGGTTCCTGTGACCGCGTGCCATTGATCGGCCGCCTTCGAACGGGCGCCGCCGCGAAGGTGTGGCACTTGTGAGTCTTACGTCAGTCTTTGGATGGATCTCTTCGGAACCCGGCGGCGCGGCTCGGGTTGTTGGTTAAGAGATGTTTAACGAGGCGGTGCAGTACCGCCGGCTGAAGGACGCCGACCGGGTGTCCGGCCTTTTTCGCGGCATCGGCAGAAGCCGGGCCGTTTGATCAGCTGATCGGCTGAAAACGTGGGGGCGTTCGCGAGGGCGGAGTCTCGCCGGGGAAACACGGCGGGCCGACCCCTCAAGGTAAATCCGTGGCCGGAACCCGGCCGCGGCAGTGCGGCATGACCGTCGGGAACGACCCGGCCATGTCCGTCAGATGGAGGAGAGAACCATGCACCACAGCAGCAGCCGGATCGCACTGGCAACCATCCTCAGCCTCGCGGCCGCTTCCCCTGCGCTTGGTGTGGAAACGCTGTCCCGCAGCGGCACCGCCCCGATTCCGGTCGAGCGTCCGGACCTGGACGCCGAGATGGCACGCGAGTTCGTCGGCGCCAAGGTGGTGAGCAGCGACAACAGGATCTCCGGCGAGATCGAGGACATCGTCGTGGAGGACGGCGCGTTGAGGGCCGTCATCGGCTACGGCGGCCTGCTGGGTCTGGGCGATGCCCGGGTCTCCCTGCCGCTGTCGGACCTGCGGATGGTCGCCCGCGGCATCGCCCGCGTGCGGATCAGCGACGATCAGGTCAGGGGCCTGCCGCGCTACGAGGGGTGATCCCGATCCGAGTGACCTGCCGGCGATGTAACTGCCGTCACTGACACAACAAAAACGGCGGCATCGCTCAGGAATTTTGAACGCCGCACCGCGTCACACGGTTAACGAAATCCCAGAGAGAGCAAATCAGCAGAGTTTTTCTGCCATGGATTATTGCGGCCAGACTTATGGGCGCGACACCGACGAGGGGACTGAGATGGACCGCATCGAAGCCAGCATTCCGAACAGGACGCGCCACGGCGATCGGACCGGTCCCAGTCGGGCGAGCCTGCGTGCGAAGCGCGACCGCCGACGCCCGATCGGATGCATTCCATCCGGCGAAACCCGCGCCTTACCGACGGCCGTCCCGTAGCCTGACCAGTTTCTGAAGAAGGGGTCGATCCTATGACCGACACCAATGACCCGGACTTTGCCGTCGGCGGTACCCGATGGCAGCCAACCACCGCTCCCGGCAGCGAGCGGCTGATGATGACCGTGGTCCTGCTGGCAGCCCTGACGGGCCTCGCGGTCTCCGTCCCGAAATCCGTGTTCGATCCGCTGAGCGACACGTTTCTGCTCAGCATCGGGATCATCGGTGTGTGGCGCTATTCCTGGTGGATCTTCCACGCCCTGCGCGCCTGCTATTACCTGCGCGTCCGCTTTCCCCGCATCCGCCGCCACGCCGAGGCCGCCGGCGGCGAGCCGGTGGACCACGTCTACTGCCTGGTCACCTCCTATGCGATCGACCCGCAGGTCAGCTGGCCGGTCTACGAGGCCCTGTTCCACGAGGTGGCATCCTACGGCCGGCCTGCGACCATCGTCGCCGCCGTCAGCCATCAGAGCGATATCGACCTGCTGGAACGCGTCTGCGAGGCGGCCGGCCTCCCGGACCACGTCGAACTGGTCAGCATGTTTCAGGAGGGCACGGGCAAACGGCCTGCGATGGCCGAGGCGCTGCGCGCCATCTCGCGGCGGATGCCCACGGAGAACGCCATCTGCATCTTCATGGACGGCGACGTGGTCGTGCGGCCCGGCGCCCTGTCCAAGGTCGTGCCGGTGCTGCAGGCGAACCCGCAGATTGGCGCGGCGACCGCCGACAACCGCGGCATGACCGAGGGCGATGGCTGGACCCGGGAATGGTACGACCTGCGCTTCGCCCAGCGGCACCTGCTGATGTCTTCCATGAGCCTGTCCGGCAAGCTCCTGGTGCTGACCGGCCGGTTCAGCGTGATCCGCGCCCATCTGGCCACCGACCCGGACTTCATCCGGCAGATCGAGCACGACGCCATCGACCACTGGCGGCTCGGCCGCATCAACTTCCTGAGCGGCGACGACAAATCGACCTGGTTCTGGCTGCTCCGGCGCGGCTGGGGAATGATCTATCTGCCCGATGTCCGGGCCGACAGTTTCGAGGAACTTCCCGCCTCCAATCTGGTCGTCGGCGCGGTGTCCCTGCTGAAGCGCTGGTACGGCAACATGCTGCGCACCAGCGACCGGGCGATCGCGCTGGGCCCGCACCGAATCGGCCTGTTTCCGTGGTGGTGCCTGGTCGATCAGCGGCTGTCCATGTGGACCTCCCTGGTCGGCCCCGTGGTCGCGATCATCCTGGCGATCACCTACGACCCGGCCTTCCTGCTGGTCTACGGGCTGTGGATCCTCGGCACCCGGACCTTCATCGGGTCGGTCCTGTGCCTGGTGGTGCGCGGCCGGTGGGCCCCGCACTGGCCGTGGATGCTGTTCATGAACCAGATCCTCGGCGGCGTGGTGAAGACCTTCGTGTTCTTCCGCATGGACCGTCAGAAATGGACCCGGCAGGAGATCGCCACCGCCGGTGGCAGCGCCGGAGGGCTCAGCAGCGCCACCCTGCACGGCCTGGCGCTCGCCTGCTTCGCCTCCCTGCTGGTGCTGTATTCGGGAACGGTCGGATGGCCGAATGCCGCGACGCTGAGGGTCTCGTTTCCGGAAAGCCGAGCCGCTCCGGGGCAGGATGACTCAAGCTGGCTGGACGTCGCGCTTGAGCGGCTGCCGACCGACCGCGCGCTTCCCCTGACGGAAGGGGAGTACCGGCTGACCCGGTTCACCCGATCGGAACGGCCGGGCCGGGTTCTGGTCGGTGCCGGGTCGCAGACCCGCGTGGACGTCGGCGCGGCGCAACTGGTCGCGGCAACCGGCGGGTCAGGAAGAACGACCTTCTGTCCGAAGGACGGTTCCCTGCCGGTCGAATGTCTGGTGGGCGCTCCGAAGCCCGTCGAATTGCGAAACCTGGTCGTTCGGCCGGGCGCCGGCGGACCGTCGGACGCCACGGCGGCGACGATCCTGCCGTAGGCGCGCGGTCATAACCGCCCGGCCTTCGCCCCGCAATTCGCACCCGCGCCAATCGCACGCCCGCCATCTGCAAACGTGAGAAGGAACTCATCATGGATCTCGAGAAGACGGAGCCACGGTTGTTAGACCGCGGAAACCGCCCCCATTCGCGCGACCTGGGCCCGGCTGGACGCCAACCGGTCAATCCCTCCGGCGCCCGCCGGCGGGATGCGGGTCAACCGGAGGCGCAGGACTGGAAGGGCAACATCACCGGCGAACGCCGTGACGAGCGGCGGCAGGTCCGGGTGCGTCTGCCGTTCGAAGTGTCGACCGAGCACGGCACCTTCGAGGGCCGGGACCTGTCGGTGAATGGCTGCGCAGTCTCGGGCTGGCTCCCGCAGGATGCCGCGGAACCGCTGGCCGTCGAAGCGACCGTGCCTTTCAAGGGGTTCCGGCTGCAGCTTCCCTTCACGGCCACGATCCATCACCGCTCCACAGTGGACGGCGAGCAAGTGACGGGGCTGGAGATCGTCACCATGGACGACCGGGAACGGGCGCTGCTCAGCCGCCTGATCACGGCCCAACTGTCCGGGCGCCTGATGTCCTTCGACGGGCTGCTCAGCCCGGCTGACGGCCAGATGGCCCGAAAGAGCAAGACCACCGCCGGCGGTGCGTCGGACGGCAGCCAAAAAGGTGGACGCCGGTTCGGCCGGCTGTTCGGCATCGGGCTGCTGATGCTGGGCGCCACCGCCGTGGCCGCCGCCGCGATCTATGACTCGGTCTTCGTGATCGAATCCCCGTTCGCCGCGACCACGGCGGCGCGGATCGACGTGAATGCCCCGGGCAAGGGGCGCTTCACCGGGGTCGAGCTGCGGCCCGGCGACAGGGTCGAGCGCGATCAGGAGATCGGCCGGGTCAGCAATGCCGACCTGAAGGCGGATCTCTCCCTGGCCCAGGCGACCCTGCGCTACAACGAACAGCTGCTCAGCACCCTGAACACGGCCGTGGACGAGGGCCGGGTCGATGCCGGCAGCACGATCGACGCCGCCCTGTCGCGATCCTCGCAGGATGGCGGCATGAACGTGGTCGACCTTTTGAGTATCGAGAAACGCCTGGAGCAGCTCGACGCCCAGACCAACCTGCAGCGCGCCAAGGTCTCGGCACTGGAGACCCGACAGAGCGAGAACGTGCTCTACAGCCCGTGCGACTGCATCGTGCACTGGGCCCATGGCGGCGCCGGCGAGGCCTGGGTCGAGCCTGGAGACAAGGTCTATTCGCTGGTACCGCGCGGCGCCGGCGAACTGCTGGTCGAAGCGCAGATCCCGATGGATGCCGTGCCCCGGCTGACCCGGAGCCAGCGCGCCAACATCTACTCGCCGAACACCGGCCAGAACGTCTGGGGCCGCATCGTCGACCTCAGCGTCGAAGGCAGCCGACGTCCCCGGGCCGGCTTCCCGCGCTGGGTCCGTCAGGACCTGTCGAAGGCGACACTGCTGATCGCGCCGGAAGATCCGCTGCGCGGCATCGGCGTGGGCACGCCGGTGGAGGTCTCCTTCTCGGACATCTCCTCCAAGGTCGATACCTGGCAGGCCGAGGCGTCCGAGTTCTGGGACGAGAGCGTGACCACCCTGTCGGACGTCTCCGGCGTCGACATCCGAGCCATGTTGCCCTGGACCGACGAGACGTCGGGCGACCCGGCAACCAACCCCGGGTCCACGGAGGAGAACGCGATCTCCCTGGCCCGGCCACCCGAGACACCGGCGGGTTCCTAAACGCGGGACCCGCACCGCTGGGGGGCGGAATCCAAGGATTTTCAGGAGAACGACCCATGAAAGTGACCGTTATCGGAACCGGCTATGTCGGACTCGTCGCAGGCGCATGCTTCGCGGATTTCGGCTTCGACGTGACCTGCATCGACAAGGACGAAAGCAAGGTGGCGGCATTACGGGCCGGTACCGTGCCGATCTATGAGCCGGGCCTGACGGAGATCGTCGGCCGGACGCAGACCAACGGGAACCTGCATTTCGTCAGCGCCTATCAGGACGCGATCCCGAATGCCGACGTGATCTTCATCGCCGTCGGGACGCCGACCAAGGACGAAGGCGGCAGCGCCGACATCTCGGCGGTGATCGCGGCGTCCGAGGAGCTGGCCCCGCTGCTGCGCGGCCGCACCGTGATCGCGACCAAGTCCACCGTGCCGATCGGCACCGGCCAGCGTCTGGACGCGCTGTTCCGTTCCGCCGCGCCGGACGCCGATGTGGCCATCGTCTCCAATCCGGAGTTCCTGCGCGAAGGCAGCGCGGTACGGGATTTCGTCGAACCGGACCGGGTGGTGATCGGCGCCGAGGCCGACTGGGCGGCTTCCACGATGCGGGCGCTCTATCGCCCGATCGAGGATCGCGGCATTCCCGTCCTCGTGGTCGACCGGGCCACGGCGGAAATCTCGAAATACGCGGCGAACAGTTTCCTCGCCACGAAGATCGCCTTCATCAACGAGGTGGCCGATCTGTGCGAGCAGGCCGGCGGGGATGTGCGCTCCGTTGCCGACGCCATCGGCCTCGACACCCGCATCGGCAACCAGTTTCTGAAGGCGGGACCCGGCTTCGGCGGCTCCTGCTTTCCGAAGGACACCCGGGCCTTCG
The DNA here is from genome assembly GCF_000423805.1 of Thalassobaculum salexigens DSM 19539. Taxonomy (NCBI): domain Bacteria; kingdom Pseudomonadati; phylum Pseudomonadota; class Alphaproteobacteria; order Rhodospirillales; family Thalassobaculaceae; genus Thalassobaculum; species Thalassobaculum salexigens. The sequence goes on along the minus strand of NZ_AUIR01000012.1, from coordinate 559,280 downwards.
TGTCCTCCTCGGAGCGCCTGGGGATCCGTCAGCGCGTCGTCTCGGCGGCCGTCCATGCCAACGAGGCCCGCAAGCTGCACCTGGTCCAGCGGGTGGCGGACGCCTGCGACGGCGACCTGTCGAACGCCCGGGTGGCCGTGCTGGGTCTCGCCTTCAAGGCCGGCACCGACGACCTCCGGGAATCTCCCAGCCTCTTCATGGTGCCTGAACTGGTGCGTCTCGCCGACGAGGTGCGGGCGCATGACCCGGTCGCGATGCCGGTGGCGCGCGACACCTTCACAGGCGTGCACTACGGCGAGACGGTCGAGGAGTGTCTCGACGGCGCGGACGTGGCTGTGATCCTCACCGACTGGCCGGAATACCGCGAGCTCGATCCGAAAATGCTGGCCGGAACCATGCGCCGCAACGTGATCGTCGACCTGCGCAACATGATGGATGCCGACACGCTGGAGGCGCACGGCGTTTCCGTCGTGGGGATCGGACGCCGGGAGCCGGTCGATCCCCCGGTGGCACACGAGACGTCGGGCCTCGGCCAGGCGGCGGAGTGAGGCCATGGGACAGCGCTTTGAAAATCTACGCTCGGCGCTGACCGGGAGAGGGCCGAACGCGGCCCTTCCCGCGATCGCCATCGTCGCCGCCGCGGGTGTCGCTGCCGGAGCCGTCTTCGGACTGTCCGGACCGGCCAGTTCCGGCGGCCTGCAGAAGATCGACAAGAAGGCTTCGGAGCCGACCGAGATGACGGCGCCCTGCGCCACCCGCTACGGCCGTGCCTGGTCCATGGACCTGCCCGACGAGACCGTCGGCAAGAAGGAGATGGAGGATTTCCTCAGCGGCCGCGCCCGGAAGATCGACCGGGTCTGGGGCGTCGAGGAGAACATCGCCATCGACAGGGGCGAGCGGGGCGGCCGGATGACGGTCCGCTATCCCAAGGGCTCGATCAATCCGTCGAGCAAGGACGAACGTCCGCTCGGCGGCGCCGGTTTCGTCGCCCGGCTGCTGCCCGAGGACACCTCGAAGGCCTGCCTGCGCTACCGGCTGCGCTTCGAGGACGGCTTCGAGTTCGTGCGCGGCGGCAAACTGCCCGGTCTCTACGGCGGCGAAGCTCCGTCCGGCGGTGAGGAGGTCGACGGCACCAAGGGCTTCAGCATGCGGCTGATGTGGCGCCGCGACGGCGAGGGCGAGGTCTACGCCTACGTGGCCAACAAGAACTCCGACTACGGAGCCAGCATCGGCCGCGGCAACTGGACGTTCGAGCCGGGCCGCTGGGTCGAGATCCAGGAGGAGGTCATCCTGAACGAGCCGGGCGCGGCCGACGGCATCGTGCGGCTGTGGGTCGACGGCCGTCAGGTGATCGAGCAGCGCGACCTCGTCTACCGCACGGTCGACGGCGTCGGGATCGACGGCCTGATGTTCAGCACCTTCTTCGGCGGCAGCAGCCCGAAATGGGCCAGCCCGAAGGACCAGAGCATCGCGTTCGACGGTTTCGAGCTGTTCGCGGGAGAGAACCGATGAGACGGCTTCTTTCCGGACCCTGGTCGGGCCTCGCCGTCGCCTCCGCGGCGGCGGTCCTGATGGCCGCGACCCCGGCCTCCGCGGCGGATGACTCCGCCCTGGAGGGCGTGGATCTGGTGACGCCGGAGGAACGCCAGGACTTCGATCTCTCCGGCTATACCGTCACCGATCCGTCGGCCGGCTATTTCGACGTGGACGAACGCCGGACCTGGCTGAAACAGCAGGACTCCGCCCTGATCAACCAGGAGATCGAGAAGCTCCGCCTCGGCAGCAGCTGTCAGAGCCTGAAGAACCTTCCGGTGCTGAGCGACCGCTTCGCCCTGCCGGGCTTCTACCCGCAGCCCGACTCGTGGCGGCTGGCGGCGGAGCCGTTCTTCAAGTTCGAGGACGCGGTGTCCAAGCTTGCCGGCCGGTACGTGGTTACGGGCGAATCCTACTACGCCAAATGCATCGCCGACTTCCTCAGCCGCTGGGCCGAGGAGGAGGGTTTCCTGCATTTCGAATACAAGCCGATCACCCCCCAGGCCTGGTTCGCCGTGGAGTCTTCCCTGTTCGCCGCCGGGTTCAGCTACTCCATCGTGCGCGAGGAGATCCGGGAGTCCTGGCCGGAGGCGGCGCGGAAGGTGGAGGACTGGCTGAAGGCGGCCTCCGAGCGCCACGCGGGTTTCCACACCATCGCGCTGTCCTGCTGCAACAACCACTTCTACCGCCGCGGGCTGCACGCCACGGTGATCGGCATCGCGACCGACGACGACGATCTGCTGCGCTTCGGCGTCAGCGCGATCTACTCGGCCCTGCGGGAGATGAACCCGAACGGCAGCCTGCCCAGGGAGATGCTGCGCGGATCGCGGCGCATGCACTACCAGAACTACGCCGCCCTCTATCTGGTGTTCATCGCCGAGCTGCTCGAGCGCCAGGGGTACCCCGTCTACGATCTCACGGTGGACGGACGCTCCCTGCACCGGATCATCGACTACACCCTGGACGCGCTCGACGATCCGGAGGCCTACGAGGAGGAACTCGGCGAGGCTCAGGACCTCTGGTTCATGGACGATCCCCAGTACTTCGCCTGGATGGAGGTCTACGGCGCCCGCTTCCCCTCCGACCGGGTCGACCGCATCGTGCGGAACCACCGACCGATCTACAACCGCAGCGCCGGCGGTTTCGTCACCCTGTACTTCTACCGACCCAGCGCCTCGGAACAGGAGACGGAGATCGCCACCCTGGCGGACCGCTCCTTCCGGCTGCGCGACGACTACTGCGCCAAGCACCCGCAATGGCGTGACAAGCGGGACACGGCCTGGCGCGTCGAATGCGAGGCGCGCCTGCACGAGCTTCAGGAGGGCAAGAAGGCCGACCTGGGCGTTCCCGATCCCAAGCTCATCGACAAAGGAGGCTGACCATGCCCCTCGAGATCCCCCATCGCGCGCCGCGCCATCTTCTGGCGACCGCCGCTCTGATCACCCTGACGGCCTGTGCCGGAGCGACCGGCGGCTACTGGAAACTGCCCGGCGGCCTGAAGGACGATTACCGGGCGGCCGAAGCCATGACCGATCGCGGCCAGTTCGAGGCGGCCCTGCCCACCTTCCGACAACTGGCCGAGGACGGCTATCCCCAAGGCAACTACGAGCTCGGCCGCGCCTATCTGAACGGCTGGGGCGTGGAGCAGGACAAGGCCAAGGCGGCGGAATATCTGGAACGGGCGACGCAGAAGCTGTCGCGGCGCCGGGGCCATGCCGCCTTCCAGCTTGGCCAGCTCTATGCCGAGGGCGAGGGTGTGCCGCGCGATCCCGGGCGGGCGGCGGAGCTATTCCGGCTTGCCCTCGACCCCAACAAGACGGTCGTTCCCTATGACCGGGCGGCCTATCCCCTCGCCGAACTCTACGAGGCCGGGGACGGTGTGCCGCAGGACAAGGCGCTGGCCAGGGAGCTCTTCCGTCGCGCCGCCCGAACCGGCGATGCCGACGCGCATCTGCGTCTGGCGGAGATCGGCGCCGGCGCGCAGGAAGGTCTTTCCTCCGATGCCGAGAATCACGCCCGCGAGGCGGTCAGGCTTCTGGAGATGAAGGCGGCACAGGGCGAGACCTGGGCCATGACCAAGCTCGCCCGGCTGTACGAGGATGGCGAGATCGTGCCGGCTTCGCCGGACAGGGCCCTGACGTGGCGGCGCCAGGCCGCCGAGGCCGGGCATCTGCAGTCGCGCACCGATTTCGGCCGCCGTCTGGTCGAAGGCGAGGGCGTCGCCCAGGACCCGGGGCGCGGCGTGGCGATGATCCGGAAAAGTGCGGAAACCGGCCATGCCTACGCTCAGTCTCTGCTCGGCCGGTACTATGCCGAGGGCAGGGGCGTCGCCGCCGACCCGACCCAGGCCTTCGCCTGGCACGAGCGGGCCGCGGCCAACGGACAGGTCGGCTCCACGCTCTATCTCGCGCGCGCCTATCGCGACGGCAACGGCGTGCAGCCGGATCCGGTCGAGGCGCGGCGCCTGTTCGAGACGGCGCGCGACCTCGGGCACGACTCCGCCGATCGTGACCTCGGTCGGATGATGATCGCCCAGCCGACCGGCCCGAACGACCTGCGCCAGGGCGTCGATCTTCTCACCAAGGCGGCGAAAGCCGGCGATGCGTCCAGCGCCGCGGCCCTCGGTCGGCTCTACGACAAGGGCGAGCAGGTGTCCCGTGACGAACGCAAGGCCCTGCGATTCTATCGGATGGCGGCGGAGGCCGGGGACGAGAACGTCTATGGCGAGATCGGCCGGCTGTATCTTGACGGGATCGACGGCCAGCCCCCCCGTCCCGCCGAGGCGATGCGGTGGCTGGAGAAGGCGACCGCCGCCGGTGACGCCAGCGCGCTCACCCAGGTCGGCCGGGCCTATCTGGAGGGTCGGGGCGTCGAGCCTCAGCCGGCCAAGGGTGCCCGTATCCTGGCCAAGGCGGCGGCGAGCGGCGATCCCTATGCGATGGTCCTGCTCGGCGACGCCCATCGCGACGGCACGATCCCGTCCGCCGACCCGCAATCGGCACTGCGCTGGTACGATCAGGCGATCGACAACGGTCGCGCCGATGCGATGCGCCGTCTTGCCGGCCTCTATCTGACCGGCGACGGGGTCGGGCGCGATCCGGCCCGGGCGGTCGACCTGCTGGAGCGCGCGGCATCCCAGGGCGACATGGCCGCCAAGGCCGATCTGGGCCGGCTCTACCTTGAAGGCGAAGCGGTCGCCGCGAGACCGGAACGCGGGGCACGCCTGCTGCGCGAAGCGGCGCGGACCGGGAACCCGATCGCCATGCGGGTGCTCGGTGAAGCGCTGCTCGGCGGGCAAGGCCTCGCCGCCGACGAGCAGGATGGCGAGCGCTGGCTGCAGCGGGCCGTGGGCAATGGTGACGTGCCGGCCATGGTGACCCTGGGCAGCGAGCGGATCTCCGGCAAGCGGCTGGAGAAGGACGAGCGCGAGGGCGTGGCGCTGCTGCGCCGGGCGGCGGATCGCGGCCACGTCTATGCCCGCACCGCTCTGGCCAATGCACTGCTGGAGGGTATTGGCGGCGAGAAGCGCCCCGATCGCGCCCTGGCGCTGCTGCGGCGCAGTGCGGCGCAGGATCATGCCTACGCCAAGGTGGTGCTCGGCCGGCTCTATCTGGACGGTAAGGTGGTGGAGCAGGACTATCAGAAGGGCGCGGAATACCTGCTGGAGGCCGCGCGCAGCGGACATCGCGGCGCCCTGCTGACCATCGCGAAGGCCTATCTCGAGGTCGCCGGCGTGGAGTCGAACGAGGACGCGGCGATCCTGTGGCTCGACCGGGTCCTGCGTACCGATAACACCGCCACCATCAACAGTCTCGGCAACGCCCTGGCGGAAGCCGTAGAGGCGCGGCGGTTGCTTGCCCAGGGTTAGCCCCGAGGGCTGGACCGTCGGGTACCGGTAAAAACATCGGGTTCGCCTCCTCCATGGAGGCGGATCCCGTGTTTCTTGCTCCATGTTAAAGACAAACGGTCATTGTCCTGCAATTAATATCGCAAAATATATCAAATGTTGGCTCAGCAATTTGTGTGAGTTCTTTGTTATGCATGTTCAATGCATTGCGTAAACGAAAACGGAGAGAAGAAATGAGACATGGAACCCTCGCCGCAATAGCCTTTATTGGTTTGGCCGGATGCGTCGATACGTCCTCGACCGACTATCCGAGGCTCGACGTGCTGTCGCCGGAAAATGTCCCGGTCACGGATTCCACCGCCATGCGGCCGCCGATCCGCGCTGATGTGTCCTATGCCGTCCAGTGGACCTGCGTTTGGGACACGCTGCCGACGGAGTGGCAGCTTCCGGGCATTCAGATCGATAAGGGCCGCGCCTATGCGATCAACGAGTGGACCCGCCTGAGCGGAGATGTCACGGAGTCGGACGCCGATGGCCGCATGCTCAATCTGGCGGGAGAGCGTCTGAGCAACGACGGCCACTGGTATCCGATGGAAATGGAGGGGCCGATCTACCCGGATCGCGAGTCGACTCTCTTCGGTTACTGGAAGGGCGCCTCCTGCGAGGCCGACGTTTCACCGGTTCGGGTGGAAGCGCCGGAGGAGGAGTCGCCGGTGGCCTCGTAACGGCCGACCGGACTTCCGTCGACTCGGCCAGGATCTTCTGATCGGCAAACAGGAAGGCTTCCGAGGGAGCCTTTCGGCCTTTTCGCTCGCCGCTATTCGGGACAAAGTCGTATCGAGGCAATACGATACGACTGCTTGGCCTGGAGGTGGCGATGCTCCGTAGAACCGTCCTTCAACTTCTCGCGTCGACCGGACTGGCGTCCCTGTGGGCCGGCTCTGCGAGCCTTGCCGCCCGGGGGAGCGTGGACCGGATTCGGCCGAGCGAGGCCAACTGGCCGACGGCGCAGGAGTGGGAGGCGCTGGCCGGACGGCTCGACGGCGCGTTGGAGGAGTCGCGCTCGGCGCTGGAGGCCGTCATGGAGCAGAGCGGCGGCGCGGTCACCGAAGAAGGCCTGAATAAGCTGGTCAACCCGTTCTACCTTCAGGATTTTTCCGGCTCGACCCAGTCCCAGGGCTGGCTCGACGGCTGGAAGAGCGTCCAGAGTGCCAAGGTCGGCATTCCCAAGACCGCGAAGGACGTGTCCGAGCTGGTGAGCTTCGCCCGCGCACACAATCTCCGCCTGGTGATCAAGGGCGGCGGGCATTCCTATTACGGCCAGTCCAACGCGCCGGACAGCCTGCTGGTCTGGACCCGCGACCTCACCGGCATCGAGCTGCATGACAGTTTCGTGCCCGAGGGTGGCGGCGGGGCCGGCGTGCCGGCGGTCAGCGTCGCGTCCGGCGAAAAGTTCATCGACCTCTACGGCCAGGTGGTGGTCGGCCAGGGACGCTATGTCCAGGGCGGCGGCTGCACGTCCGTCGGGGTCGGCGGCCATGCCCAGAGCGGCGGGTTCGGACACTTCTCGAAATTCGGCGGCATGACGTCCGCCAATCTGCTGGAGGCGGAGATCGTCGTCGCCAGCGGCGAGATCCTGATCGCCAACGCCTACCAGAACAGCGACCTCTTCTGGGCGCTGAAGGGGGGCGGGGCCGGATGGGGCATCACCACGCGCCTCACCCTGGCCACTCGGGACCTGCCGGCGCGCTTCGGCTTCATCGGCTTCGGGGTCCAGGCACAGGACGAGCGGGCCTATCGCGCGCTGGTCGAGGCCGTCATTGCCGTCGCCCGGGACAATCTGGTCGATCCGGCCTGGGGCGAGCAGATCCACTTCGCGCCGGACCACAAGATGTTCGTGAAGATGACCTTCATCGACCTGGCCCTCGACGAGGTGAGGCGCATCTGGGCGCCGGTGCTCGACCTGGCTGCGGGCGAGGGCTACAGCTTCACCGAGGAGCTGGTGCTCTACGACACCCCGGCCCGCAAATGGTGGGACCTGGAATTCCGCGCTCGGGAGATGCCCGAGACCATCGTCCTCGACCAGGCGTCCAGCAAAGCCGGCACGCGCTTCTTCTGGAACGGCGACAACGGCGAGACCAACGTGTTCTGGGCCGGCTACGAGTCCGCCTGGTTGTCCCAGGGCCTGCTGGGCGAGGCGAAGGCCGCGATGCTGGCCGACACCATCATCGACGCGGCCAAGCTGGTGCGCTTCGCCTTCCACTTCCAGAAGGGGTTGGCCGGCGCCAGCGAGGAACGGCTGGCCGATGCGCGGGACACCCCCGTCCATCCCTCGGTTCTGGACGCCTTCGCCCTGCTGCTGGTCGCGGGCGCCCAGCAGAACGTGATCGAGGATGTCGCCGGCCAGGAGCTGGACGAGCCCGCCCTGCGCGAGAAGGCGGCGCGGATCAAGGGCGTCTACGAGCGGTTCCGTGCGATCGAGCCGGACACCGGCTCCTATTCCGCGGAGATGAATTTCCACGAGGAGGACTGGCAGGGCATGGCCTGGGGCGACAACTATCCGCGCCTGCTGGCCATCAAGAACCGCTACGATCCCGACGGCCTGTTCACCGGCCATCACCAGGTTGGCAGCGAGGTCTGGAGCCGGGACGGATTCGTGCGGATCGGCGGGGATTCCGGCTGACCGTCCAGGGGCGGTGAGACGTTAGGAGCCCTCGGGTTCCGGCCGTTCCCGGTCGTAGAGATGCTCGACCGGAAAGGGCGGCAGCCAGGATTCGCGGCGTACCGTCCAGAGTTCGTAGCTCGGTACGAACTGGTCGGGGGCGTCCAGGGCGCCGAGATGGACCTCGATCTCGCCTTCGCTGCGCGCGAAGACCGAGCCGCCGCAGTGCGGGCAGAAGAACCGTCCACGGTATTCGCTGGGGTCGCCCTCGATGGACACCGCCTCCGGCGGATAGACCGCCGCCGCGTAGAACAGGGCGCCGTGGTGCTTGCGGCAGTCCAGGCAGTGACAGATGCCGACCCGGTCGGGGCGGCCCAGCGCCACGAACCGCACCTCGCCGCACAGACAGCCGCCGGTAACCCGCTCCATGTCTTCAACTCCTCCGTGAGCGCCCCGGCCGCACGGTCGCACTGAACGGGTCCGCTGTCACGGCACAGCCGTCACGGACCGGTCTTCATGGGCCCGCCTTCATGGGCCGGGCGGCAGGATCCCATGCACGCCCCGGTCACTCCGCGACCGGTTGTTTCATTCACCGGATCGCGCGAAAAATCCCGCGGTGCGGGAAACGATGAGATTGAATATCCTTTTTGTGTTGATACGATTGAATGCGCTCAATTCTGGGGGGTGTGGGGCCTCTGGGAGCCGGTCGGATCGTCGGTCCGATCGGGTGTTGCGCATCGGTGCCCGGGCAGTTGCGTCCAGGCCGAAGCGTTCACGAGGGGAAGGCCGACGTGCCCAGTGCAGGTCAGTGTCAATGTCCGCTGCTTCTCGGCCTCCTGGAATACCATCCGGACTCGGGGCGGTTGCTGGACCGAACCGGGGGCGATGTATTCCTGCGCGCCCAGTCGGCCCGTGTCCTTCATCTACTGGTGGATAACCTCGGACAGCTGGTGTCCCGCGATCGGCTGATCGAGGAGGTCTGGCCGGATGTCAGCGTCACCGACGACAGCCTGACCCAATGCATCGCCGATATCCGCCGCGCCATCGGCGACAGCAATCGAGAGATCCTGCGCACGATCCCGAAGCGCGGCTTCATCCTGCAGCCTGCGGCCGGGGTGCCGCGTCTGGCACCGGCACAGACCGCGGCCGGCGACACGGTCGAGCCGACCGCCAGGGCGCCGATGGCGCAGTCGCTGACCCTGCCGCGCGTGGCGGCGCATCACTGGACCGAAGACCTGCTGCCGACCATCGCGGTGATCCCGTTGCGCTCGCGGCAGATCCGCGGCGAGGACGGCGTCGCCGAGGAGGTCGTCGGCGAGGTGGTCGCCGAGGAGATCATCTACGCGCTTTCCCGCTCCCAGGAGGTCTATGTCGTCTCCCGCCTCTCCTCGACCTATTTCCGCTCGCGGGAGGCCTCCCTGGAGGAAATCGGCCGGACGCTGAGTGCCGACTACGTGATCTCCGGCTCGCTGATGGGAAATGCCGACCGGGTGATCCTGGGGCTGGAATTCGCGGAGTCGGAGACCGGACGGATCCTGTGGTCGGACCGGGTCGAGAGCACGGTTCCGGCCCTGCTGAACGAGCCGGACACGATCCAGATGATCGTCGGCCGCATCCGCAAGGCGATCTTCCTGCGCGAGAGCCAGCGGGCCCGCAGCATGCCCTTCACCTCGCTTCCGGCCTATTCCCAACTGATCGGCGCGGTGGGGCTGATGCACCGGCTGTCGCCGCCGGATTTCGAGGAATCCCGCAGCATGCTGGCCGCGCTGATCGAGCGCTGGCCGGAGCAGCCGGCGCCGCTCTCCTGGATGGCCCGGTGGCACGTCCTGCGGGTGCAGCAGGGCTGGTCGGACGCGCCGGCACAGGATGCCGATCTGGCGCTGACATGCTCCGGACGGGCGCTGGAGATCGATCCGGACAATTCGCTGGCGCTGACCAGCGAGGGTTTTGTGCTGACCAACCTGCTCAAGCGGCTCGACGACGCGGAGGACCGGTACAACGCGGCGCTCGATATCAATCCGAGCGACGCGGTGGGCCGGCTGTTGCGCGGCACGCTGTATTCCTTCGAGGGCAAGGGGGCGGTGGCCGTGCGCGACACCGAGCGCGCCCTGCTGCTGGCCCCGCTGGACCCGCACCGGTACTTCTTCCTGGCGCTGGCCGCCGGCGCGCATCTGGCCAATGGCGACTATGTCCGGGCGCTGGAGCTGGCGGATATGTCGCTGCGTCTGAACCGCACCCATACCTCGACGCTGCGGATCAAGACGGTGGCGCAGATCAATCTCGGCCAGGAGGAGGCGGCCCGCGAGACCGCCCTGGAACTGCTGCGGCTGCAACCCAGCCTGCGCATCGGCACGTGGCTCGGTTCGTCGCCCAGCGCCGAGTTCGAGATAGGACGGCGTATCGCAGACGCACTGCGCGCCGCGGGGGTGCCCGACTGACGACTGACTGATCACATTGGGGGGAGAGATGAGCATGAGCAACGCAGAGAGCGGATCACCCGAAGGCAGCTTCGGCAGTTTCGGAAGCTTTGGCAGTTTCGGCAGTTTTGGCAGCTTCGGGAGTTTCGGCAGCTTCGGGCTGCCGGCATCGCCGCTGGCTGCGGAAGCGCTGATCACCAACCGGGAAGGGATCGTCGGGCCGACCATCCCGTTCCTCGACTACGACCCGCGGCCGTCCACCGACCCGGTGCACGGTCTGCCGCATTTCTCGCCGGCCGTCAGGGCCAGCATCTTCCTGTTCGAGTTCGCCTCGCGGCTGGCGGTCACCGTGAAGGACGACGGAGAGACGCCGGTCGCCGAGGTCCTGAGCACCAGCCTTCACGGCGGGCCGAAGCATCGCATGTCGGCCGAACCGCTGGTGACGGTGGTCGCCCCGACCATCGACCAACTGCGCGAGCAGACCAAGTTCCTGTCCGCCTATGCGGATCTGCGGCAGGACCGGGCGCGCGAGATCCTGGTCCAGACCTCGGCCCTGATCCCGTTCTATGCGTCGATCCTGTACATGGATCCGGGGCGCACGCCGCACACGCTGGAGTTCCTTCAAACGGCGCTGAGCTGCGCCAACATGGTCTACATGCGGGTGAAGTACGGGCTGGCTCTGCCACGGCCGCTGCAGTTCTCGCCGCAGATCCAGCCGGCGATCCCGACACCGACCCATCCGACCCTGCCGAGCGGCCATGCCACCGAAGCCTTCCTGCTCGCCCGGCTGATCTGGAAGCTGCGGCGCCACGCGACCCACCACCCGGACTCCCGGCAGGAAGCGACCTGGGGCGAGATGCTGATGCGCCAGGCGTCGCGGATCGCCATCAACCGGACGGTCGCGGGGGTTCATTTCCCGGTCGACAGCGTGGCCGGCGCCATCCTCGGCCTGACCCTGGCCGATTTCATCTGGGATCTGTGCGACAAGACGATCCAGCGGCGCGCCACCGCGGAATTCGACGGCCGGCGGTTCCCGGTGGAGGACGATTTCCACTGGCACGCCCTCTACGAACCGAAGGACGACGAGCAGAAGCCCTGGGCCGGGAAGAAGAGCCAACCCTGGATGACCAGCGGCACGAAGAAGCTGAAGTCGGAGGAGCAGGGATCGGCGGCCTTCCACTGGCTTCGAAACCGTGCCTTCAGCGAATGGGAAAAGCCGCTGAACTGACGGCGACGACCCCTTTTCCTCTTCAGGCTGCGGGAGGTACCCATGCAGGCCGACTGGCAAGACGATGGCGATGCGGGCGCGATAGACCCGGTCACCGACTACCGGCTCACCCGGGATCCAAGCTCCTATCCCCGTCCCCTCGACGAGATCTGGTGGGCGGCGATCTTCCATCTGGAAGAAACGAGCCTGGACGAGTTCCGGCAGCGCGTCGAACAGGCCCATCCGGGGCAGATCCTGATCCCGGACGTCTACGATGCGGCGGACTGCGCCGCCCGGCCGCCGCTCCAGAGTGTCACGCTGATCGCTCGCTCCCCGGTGGTCCGGACCGCCAACACGGCGGGCAACGGATGGGGCTGCGGGGGCGTCTATCTGGGCTGCATGGTCCCGCAAGCGCATCTGCCGCTGCACCTGACGCCGCAGGAGCGGGAACGGCCGGCGCCGAAGCCGATCAAGTGCGACGACGACACGGTGGTGACCGCGGTCATCGACGATGCGATCGGTTTCGCCAACGCCCTGTTCCGCGATCGCGAGACATCGAGCCGCGTGCATCTGGCCTATATCATGTCCTCCGCGTCGGATGTTCCGCACCGGCCGGGGTGGCGTTGGGAGGTGCAGGGCCGCTCGCTCGACAAGCGGGCCATCGACAGGTTGCTGAAGACGCACACCTCCTTCGGCCTGACCGACGAGGATGCGCTTTATGTCGATGCCGGCGCGATCGACTTCGCCGGCGGCGGGTTTTCGCCCCTGGCCCTGCGGGAATCCCACGGCACCCACGTGGCGGCACTCGCGGCTGGGCACCAGATGCACAAGGCGCCGAAGCATCGGCCGCTCCTGGTGGCGTCGCTGCCCTGGCGGGTGACCGAGGACACCTCCGGCTTCAACCTGTACCCCAGCCTGCTGCTGGCTCTGCACCGGCTGGAGCGGGAAGGGCGCCGGTTCCGCCGGTCGGATGGGACGATCGTGCCGATGGTGTTCAACTTCAGCTACGGCACCCTCGACGGGCCGCATGACGGCTCCGGCCTGATACCCCGGCTCATCCAGCACATCGTGGACAAGGGGGACGGCCCCGTCCGCCGCATGGTCCTGCCGGCCGGCAATACCAACCTGTCGCGCACCCACGCGCATGCCGAGGTCGGCGAGACCGGGTCGGTCGCCCTGGACCTCAAGGTCCTGCCCGACGATCGTACCGACAGCCACGTGGAAATGTGGCTGCCGGAAATCGAGCATCCGGGCTGGGACCCGGTGCATGTCACGGTCAGCCCGCCCGGCGGCCGGAAGGGCGCGACCATCGTCGTCGGGTCCCGTCGCGTCCATCGCCTGCGCGACGGCGACGGACGGGAGATCGCCCGTCTGTCCTACGCCCCGGCGACCCGCACCGTGAAACGGGCGTCGATCGTCCTGTCGGTCAACCGGACGGTCGGCTTCAGCGGAGCGGCCGCGCTGGCGCCGGCCGGGGACTGGCGGATCGAGATCTGGCGCCGCCGCGACGGCGCGGCGGAGCCGCCTCGGCGGGACCAGCACGAGGGTGCGGCGGTCGAGGTCTGGATCCGACGCGACGACACCCTGCCCGGGTTTCCGCCGCGCGGGCGTCAGGCGCATTTCAACAACCCCGACTACCAGAAATTCGATGCCTATGGCGCGCCGCTGCCGGTGGACCCGCCGGGGACCCATTGTCCGGTCCGGCGGGCCGGGACGTTGAACGGCCTCGCCACCGGGGAGGCGCCGCTGGTGGTCGCCAGCTTCACCGGGAGCAACGGCCTGATTTCCGACTATTCCGCGTCGGGGCCGGTGCCCAGCCGCAAGGGACCGGATGCGGCCGCCCTGGGCGACCAGTCGCCCGTGCTGCGCGGGGTGCTGAGCGCCGGGTCGCGCAGCGGGTATCTGGTGCGTCAGTCCGGCACCAGCGTGGCCGCCCCCCGGGTCGCCCGGCTGGCGGTGGAGGCGATCGCCGGGGACAAGAAGAAGAGCAGGAAGAAGGCCGCCGACCGGGCCTGGCTGCACGGCTATGCGGAGAAGAGCGACAAGAAGCACTTTCCCCAACCCCGCCCGGAATTCGCCCGCGGCGGGGCCGGCCGGGTGGATGTCCCGGTGGATCTCGGCGCGCCCGACACCGACTGACCACGCGACGCGATCGGCCTGGCGGCGTTGCGGCCCGCCGGGCCTTTGGTCTTCGGAGCGATTTCGGGTGCCGATCAGGATTGCGGAGGCGATCTCGGGCAGGGTTGTGCCATCGCGACGGACGCGACCGCGCCGTCGCTGCAACCCGGAGGATCCAATGAATCTTCGCCCCGACTTGAACGGCATGCTTCTGCAGCTGCCCGACGGTATCGAGATCTACCAGGTCGCCAACGGAAAGCGCCAGCGCGTGCCCAAGACCTCCAGCGTCACCATGCTCTTCATTCCCGGTGCCCGGATTATCTCCCAGGCGGGCCCGGACGAGCCGACGACCGCGATCCGCTGGGCGTTGTCGACCGACTGACTGCCCGGACCGACTGCCCGACCGACTGCCCGACCGACTGCCCGACCGACTGCCCGACCGGCCACCGACACTTCGGGCGATTTCGTCTGAATTTCGTGCCGATCTCAGGATTTCGCCCCGCGGTTGCGGCACCGTCTCAGGGTCAGGGACGACGCCGGTCTGCTCACCGAACGGTCCCCGCAAAGACTTGCCGAGAGGGGAGAACAGCGATGGCACGGCGCGACGATCTCAATGGAATGCTGCTGCGGGCGCGCGGAGACGACACGACCTATCTCGTATTGGGCGGGCGGCGCCATCTGGTTCCCGACGCCCGGATCCTGGCGCTGCTGTTCAGGACCATGCCGCCGCTGCGCACGGATATCGATGTCGAGACGGTGGACGAGGGCGACCCGCTGCCGACCGGGGCCTGCCTGGTCCGCGCCACGAACAGCGCCGAGGTCTATCTGGTTCCCGGTTCCGACAAGCTCTGGTTCGTCGGGCCGGAGGATCTCGCGGCGAACGCCTTGGGCTGGGGCAAGAACGTGACATGCCCGGACATCGAGCGTGGCGGATGCACCGCTGACTAGGGGCTGCTGATGAGCGACGACTGACGAGGCACCGCAGCCGGAGAGGGGCCGGCTGCAGGTCGCGGGGTCAGCCGATTGGGGAGAGATCGGCTGGCTACGAGGGGGGGACCGGGCGTGTGATGGGCGCCCGGTCTTTCCCGTTCGCTTTCAGCCGACGAGGAAGCTGTCCGTCCCGAACTGATCGGCGGACAGCCCGACAAGGGTCACGGAATGGCCGCCGCCGAGGTCGAGCACCGTATTGCCCGACCCGTCGTTGAACAGCCGGGCAAGCAGGTTGTCGGCACTGGCGATCCCGGTGCCGTTCGCATTGGCCGCCACCATCAGCCTGTCCTCGCCGATGGAGAAGCCGTAGAGGGCGTCGGCCCCGTCCGCCTCGCCGAAGCGGAAGACATCGGCGCCGGAATTACCGAAGAGCCGGTCGTCGCCCGCGCCGCCCGACAGGGTGTCGGCGCCCTGTCCGCCATAGAGCGTGTCGGATCCGTCGTCGCCCCGGATCCGGTCGTCGCCCTCGTTGCCGTAGATCCGGTCGGCCCCCCCATTGCCGTACAGGTGGTCGTCGTCCCGGTTGCCCCAGAGCAGATCATCGCCCGTGCCCCCATAGGCCGTGTCGGCGCCCTGGCCGCCACGGAGCGAGTCCGCATCCTGGTTGCCATAGAGCAGGTCGTCGCCGAGGTTGCCGTACAGAATGTCCAGTCCGATCCCACCGCTCAGCGTGTCGTTGCCGGCGAAGCCGTACAGCGTGTCGTTGCCGGTGGTCCCCCGCAGGACATCGCCTGACGTCCCGCCTGAACTCAGCGTTTCGCCGCCCACGGAAGCGCCGCCGCCATCGGAGCCCCCGGGCTGTGGCGTGACGTCCGTCAGGGTCACGTCGTTGCCGGTGCCGCCGACATAGCTGATCTGGAGCGTCCGGCCGCCGGCCGTCAGGGTGGCGCCCTCGGCCAGGCCGCTGAAGGTTCCGGTGACGGCGTCGACACCGTCGTTGTTGACCAATGTGTAGCTGTCGCCCGCGGCCGGCGTGTAGCCCAGCACCACGTTGAGGGTCGCGTTGCTGATGGTCACCGTGCCGGTGACGTTGATCTGGTCGTACCCGGTGCCGGCGGCGGTGCCGTCGAGTTCCATCGTCGCCGTGGAACCGTTGGCGAGGGTCAGGTTGCCGGTGGCGATCGTGCCGGGGCTGTTGCCGGGCGCGATGGTGCCGCCGCTCGCGACCGTGACCGCCGTCGAAAAGGTGCTGGTTCCGCCGAGCGTCGCGCCGGAGGCGACGGTGTAGGTGCCGCCCCCCGCGATCGTGCCGCTGCCGCTGATCGTGCCGGAGAAGGTGGTCGAGGCGGAATCGGTCAGCGTGAGCGTGCCGCTCCCGATATTGAGCGTGCCGCTGCCGGTAAGGCTGCCGATGGTCTCGTTCGTGTTGCTCAGATCGAGCGTCGCGCCGGACGCGACGGAGACGGCACCCGCGTCGGCCAGAGCGTTGCCGCCGGAGACCTGCAGGGTGCCGCCGTTGATCGTGGTCCCGCCGGAATAGGTGTTGGTTCCGCTGAGGGTGACGGTGCCGCTGCCGGACTTCGTCAGGCCACTGGTGCCGGAGATGTCATTGTCGATCGTGGTCGCGCCGGTCACCGTCAGCCCGCCGCCGTTCAGGGCCACGTTGCCGGTGCCGAGATTGCTGTCGGTCGAGACCGAGAGTGTGCCGCCGGTGACGGTCGTGGTGCCGGTATAGGTGTTCGTGCCGCTCAGCGTCAGCGTGCTGGCACCGGTCTTGGTCAGGTTGCCCGCGCCCGAGACCACCCCGCTCATCGTTACATTGGCGCCGACATTCACCGTCCCGTTCGACGCCCCGAGCACGATGGCATTGTCGATCGTCGTCGCCCCGGTCACCGCCAGGGTGCCGCCGTTGATCGTCACCGTGCCGGCGCTCAGGTTTCCGTCCCCGGCGACCGAGAGCGTGCCCTGGCTGACGGTCATCGAGCCCGAGGCGGTGTTGGTGCCGGTCAGCGTGAGCGTGCCCGTGCCGGTCTTGGCCAGCACGTTCGTCCCGTCGTCCGTCACGGTCCCGCTAATGGTAACGGTGTTGGCGCCGGTATCGATGGTCGCCGTGTCCTCGACTTCGATGTTCGAGGTGTAGGCACCGCTGGTGGTGAACCGGACGGTCGAGTTGCCCAGGATATCGATCAGGGGCGCCGAGGTCGTCGTGCCGATCTCGGCGGTCGTGCCGCCGAGAACCCATACCCTACTCGTCCCGCTGATCGAGCCGTTCAGAGCGATGGTTCCGCCGCCGGCCGTCTGAAGGACGAATGAGCCGCCGGTGAAAGAAACCCCGGAATTGAGCGTCAGCGACTGTCCCGCGGAAACATCGAAGTAGAGATGGGAGTCCGCGACGATGTCCGAACCGCCGATCGTCAGCGAATTTGTTGTTCCGGTGAAGCCGAAACTCGTGGCCGCCCCATTCGTGAAAGTCGGCGAGGCAGCGAGGTTGATCGTCGCGGTCGCGCCAAGATTGCTGAAACGCACGATCTGATCGACAGCCGCGGCGGCCGCCCGAAGCGTCCCTGCGCTCGCATCCCCGAGCGTGCTCGTGACGTTGACAGCGAGCAGGCCCGGCCAGCGCGCGGCCCGCTGCGGATCGATCAGGCACGGGAAGGCATCCGGTGCTCCGCCGGCGGCCACATCGAGTTTCCAGTCGCCCCCATAGAGGCGGCCTCCGGTCGGCGTCGACGACGCGAGGACCGGCGCGACCAAGACACGTGACAGGGTTTCGACGAAGCGCCGCCCGACCTCGTCACGCCCGACCGAACAGCCGTAGAGGACGAGCGACCGCCCGGCGAGGGCACGCCTCAGACCGGCGATCCCGGCGTGGTGGCGCTGCAACGTGGCCAGGGATATCCGCTCTCCGCCGAGATGCAGGACGCCCGGTTCGCCGTGGCTGAAGACATGGACGGAGGTGGCTGGGGCGTCGGGCCGGGACAGGGCGTCGGCGAGCGACTGGAATGGGTCGGATGTGTCGCCGAGCAGACAGATCCGATGACGTCCGACCAGGACGCCGGCGAGCGCAGCGCGCGCCGGTACGGCCAGGTCGATGACGGCAAGCGTCCCGTCTGTGGAGTCCGGCACGGGCGCGTCGGGCAACGACAGGCGGTTGTTGCCCATGCGGTTTTGCATCAGCTGCAGTCCGTTTATATGGTAAAAGTAAGAATTCGCTTTTAGAATGATAATCTTCTGGTCATTTGAGCGTCCGTCGGAAAAATCGGAATTCCTATTAAGACGGCGATGGGAAGTTGTATTATGATTTCTGTGATTCAGCTTATTCGGATGCATTGAGGTGCCCGCCCGCCGAGCAAGAAGCATGAAGAGAGAAAGAAGAGGGAGGAGCGGGCTTGTCGATGCGCCATGAGGGCTGGCCGGGGCCGTCCTCGGGGCTCGGCAGCCGGCACTTCGATCTCAAATTGCGATTGATCATGCGCACCCTCGGCACCGGCTCCCAGAAGGAACTCGGAAGCCTGCTGCAGGAGATCAACCCGCAGACCGGATTCCTGCCCAGTCGGGCCTATAAATGGGTGACCGGCCGCGCTCTGCCGCGCGATCAGTCGATCTTCGACGACCTGGCCCAGCTCCTGGGGCTTGAGGCCGACGGCGGTCCGGCGGGCGGGGAATGGCTGCGCACGGTGGATTTCGCCGGGTTCCGGTCCGCGATGATCGCCCGCTACGGGACCCGCGCCGGCCAGGACGCGGACCCGGACAGAGGGGCGCCGCTTCAGAGCGAGACCATTCGCCGGTCCGGAGTCCCGGACGCCGGCGTCCAGGCGATCCCACGCTTCGTCCACGGCAGCTATCTCGTCGTCAGCCCGGCCTGGTCGGCCTATCGCCACGATCAGTTCGTGGTCGGCGAGATCGTCATCGGCGAAGGCGACCGCGGGACCGTCATGATGCAGTATCGCGAGCGCCTTCCGGGCGGCGATGTCGTGATGCGCGGACTGGTGTGGCGGCTTGGCCAGTGCCTGCACGCCACGATCACCGAGCCGGAAGGCGAGCATGTCATGAGCATGGTCTTCGCCGTTCCCGTCCCGCCCGGCGTGGCGCTTGCAGGGTTGATGAGCGGGACGCCGGTTCACGATGCCGAGACTCGGATGGTCAGCGGACGGTTCATCGCCCTCGATCTTCCCCAGTTGCGCGGAGCGGATCCTGCGGCGGCGGAGCCCGGGGAGGGCGATCTCGAGGGTTATTGCGAGGCCTCGGTCGCGGGGGTGGAGCGGCTGCTGGAGATGGCGGGAGCGACGGTTGGGAACCGCACGCTCCTGGCGGCCGGCATCTGCGCCTATCTGGGCGAGACGGCGGGGGACGGCCTGATCGACGTGCGGCAGGCCGCCGTCAACGATCTCGTCGGTCACCTGATCGGCTGACGGTCCCGGACCGTGCTCACGTCTCAAAACAGCTGAACAGATGGGTCAGCCTAGGAATGTCGCGGGCGATCTCCTGGGCACGCCGGCCGACCTCCCCGGACGGGCGCGCCGGATTTCTGTCCAGCGGGTTCGGCAGGATGGCGGCGAGACGGGCCGCCTCGGT
This sequence comes from Thalassobaculum salexigens DSM 19539, assembly GCF_000423805.1. Classification (NCBI taxonomy): domain Bacteria; kingdom Pseudomonadati; phylum Pseudomonadota; class Alphaproteobacteria; order Rhodospirillales; family Thalassobaculaceae; genus Thalassobaculum; species Thalassobaculum salexigens. The sequence goes on along the minus strand of NZ_AUIR01000012.1, from coordinate 539,991 downwards.
GCGTGTGAGGCCGCTTGCCGGTTTGCCGAAATGCCGCTGGGCGGCCGCCTCGACCCCGTAGATGCCGTCGCCCATCTCGACCACGTTCAGATAGAGTTCCAGGATCCGGCGTTTCGGCACCAGCAGTTCCAGCCCGAGCGCCAGCGGGATCTCCACCGCCTTGCGCAGGATCGAGCGCGAGGGCGGCAGATACAGATTTCGGGCGAGCTGCATGGTGATGGTGCTCGCCCCCCGGCTCGGCCGGCCGGTCTCGCGGAACTCGTCCAGCACCTTGTTCATCTGGCGCCAGTCGATGCCGTTATGCGCGCAGAACGTCTGGTCCTCGGAGACCACGACCGCCCGGGCCGCGTTGGCCGACATCTCGGACATGGGGACCCAGCGAAAGTCGGCCGAGGCCTCGCGCCACAGCATCAGCGGCGTTCCCGGTGGCGGCACCACCCGGTAGAGCAGGATGACCAGCACGGGAAGGACGACGAAAACCACCAGCATCGCCAGGAGAATCCGCCGGATAAGTCGTGCCATGATGCGCATCCCCCACGATGGACGGCGAAGTGCCGGCGTTGGCGACCGCCCGTCCTCGTCTGCGTCAGTCGGTCCGTGATGGGTCGTCCGACCGGTCCTGTCAACCGACCCGGCCACGGAGCGGGCCGGTGTGGTAACGCGCTTTGTCGCCGTTCGTCCCGGCGGTACTACTTCTTTTGTTGCGGTCCTGATCAACCGAGCTCGGGCCGCGTGCGGGAGGGGTTCGGGTAATGCGATCACCCAGAGCGGCCGTCGTCGGCGCTGTCATAGCCGGCGCCCTGATCCTCGCCTCTCTGGCGGTGCTTGAGGCGGCGCGCACGCGCGTGGAGACGCGGGACCTGACTGTCGGCGCCACCCCGGTGACCGCCTACGCCAGATCCGGGGCCGAGGGACCGGTGGTCGTCATCGCCCATGGCTTTGCCGGGTCGCGGCAGATGATGCAGGGCTATGCCCTGCCGCTGGCCCGTGCCGGCTACCGGGTCTTCAGCTTCGATTTTCTCGGACACGGGCGCCATCCGCTGCCGATGTCCGGGGACGTCACCGCAGTGGCGGGCACGACACGTCTGCTGATCGCGCAGACCGAGGCGGTCATCGATGCCGTCTCCGACGGGCAGGCACCGGTCGCGCTGCTGGGGCATTCCATGGCGACGGACGTGCTGGCCCGTGTCGCCGCCGAGCGGTCCGATATCGGGCCGGTCGTCTTGCTGTCGGCCTACTCGCAGGCGATCACGCCGGACACACCGCGCACGCTGCTGCTGTTGGCGGGGGAATGGGAGCCGGGCCTGCGCGCTGCGGCGCTGGACTATGCGCGGCAGGTCATGCCGGAGGCGGTCGAGGGACAGACGGTGACCGCGGACGAGGTCACCCGCCGTGCCGAAGTGGCGCCCTTCGCCGAGCATGTCTCCATCCTGCATAACCGGGCGGCCCGGCAGGCCGCGCTCCGATGGATCGACCAGGCCTATGGCCGGCATGCCGAGACAACCATCTGGCCCACCGGCTGGGCGATCCTCGGTCTGTTTGCCGGCCTGGTGCTGATCTTCGGGAGTATCGCGCCCCTGGTTCGCGGCATCGAGGCGACGTCGGGTCGACTGACCGGCCGGCAGGTCGCCGCGGCCTCCCTGCTGCCGACGCTGGTGGCGCCGTTGGTTGCCGTGCCGCTCAATCCCCAGCTCCTGCCCGTGCTGGTGGCCGACTATCTGGCCCTGCATCTGGCGGTGTTCGGGCTGGTTCAGCTTGCGCTGATCCGATGGTGGCGGGTTTCCGTGGGCCGGATTTCAATGCCGGCCTTCGTGCTGCTGCTCGGGTGGTGCTGTCTGTTCGGTGTGGCGCTCGACCGCTACGTGGCGAATTTCTGGCCGACACCCGGCCGCTTCTGGATCATCGCGGCCATGGCGCTGGGCGCGGTTCCGTTCATGGTGGCGGATTCGATGCTGACCCTGCGGGCCGGCCTTCTTCAGCGTCTGGCTCTGCGCGGCGCCTTCCTGCTGTCCCTGGGACTGGCGGTCGTGCTCGATTTCCAGGGGCTCTTCTTCCTGCTCATGATCGCGCCGGTGGTGCTCCTGTTCTATCTTGTCTTCGGCACGGTGGGGCGGGTGGCGGGTCTGCGGGCCGGTCCCCTGGCGTCCGGCCTCGCCCTTGGGCTGGTCCTCGCCTGGGCGCTGGGGGTGAGTTTCCCGCTGTTCGCGCCTTAGACGGCGCCGGTCTTCCTGGGGCAGCCCCGCTTCAGCCTTAGGACTATCGCCTCCGCCAAGGGGTCGTCTTGCGGGCGTCGTCGGCGGACGACGTCACAAAACTGCAGCCGAGGGGTCACAGAATCGACCGGCCGACTGCAACAAAGAGTCCGCGAAGCTCTCACATAAACAACACCGGCTCCTGCGACACTCCAGGTCTGTTCACATACTGGAGTATGAGCCATGAGAGGCTTCTTCCGCCTGGCCGCAGGCGCGCTCGTCGCGCTCGGCCTGATGGCCGGACCGGCATTGGCCGACGACCGGCCGGAGCTGGTCGTCGCGGTCAATGACCTGCCCGATACGCTCGAGCCGGCCGACGGCATGGGCAACGTCCATGTCCGCATCATCTACTCGATGTTCGACAGCCTGATCCGCCGCGACTTCCTGGCGAACGGCAAGGGCAGCGGCTCCAAGCTGGTGCCGGGCCTGGCCGAGAGCTGGAAGCGGATCGACGACAAGACGATCGAGTTCAAGCTCCGCGAGGGCGTGAAGTTCCACAACGGCGACGAGGTGACCGCCGACGACGTGGTCTTCACCTTTACCCACGGCCGCATGCTGGGCGATCGCCCGATCGTCCCGACCGGCCGTCAGGAGATGAACACGATCAGCCATGCCGAGCGGGTCGACAAGTACACGGTTCGCATCGTCAGCCGTGTGCCCGACGTCATGATGGAGCAGCGCCTGGCCGGCTACGCGAGCTGGATCGTCAACGCCCGCGACTACCTGACCCGCGGCTACGACCAGGTGCGCCGCAGCCCGGTCGGCACCGGCCCGTACAAGATCGCCGAGTTCGTCGATGGCGAGTACATCAAGCTGGTCGCCAATGACGACTATTTCGGCGGCAAGCCCACCGCCAGCAGCATCACCTTCAGGGTGGTGCCGGAGACCTCGGCCCGTGTCGCCGGTCTGGTGAGCGGCGAGTTCGATATCATCGTCAACGTGCCGCCGGACCAGGTGCCGGTGCTGGAAGGCTATGACGACATCGAGGTCAAGCAGGTGGTGCTCGACAACACCCACATGCTGGTCTTCTACATGGACGCCCCGTTCATGAAGGACAAGAACGTCCGTCAGGCCCTGTCCCTGGCGATCGACCGGGCGCTGCTGCGCAAGGCGCTGTGGAACGACAAGAACTTCACGCCGAACGGCCACCAGCTGCCCGACTACGAGATCTATCTGGCCGATTATCCGGATTTCGAGTTCAACCCGGAGAAGGCCCGCGCGCTGGTCGAGGCGTCGTCCTACAAGGGCGAGGAAATCGTCTACCGTCTGCCGCTGAACTACTACCTGAACAGCCTCGAGGCCGCTCAGGCGATGCAGCAGATGTGGAAGGATGTCGGCCTGAACGTGAAGGTCGAGCCGGTGGAGAACTGGTCCCAGGTGACCAAGGCCGAGGGTACCAACATCCGCCCGTGGTCCAACACCCACCGCATCCCGGATCCGAGCGGATCCTTCGTCTCCCAGTGGGGCCGGATCAGCGACGTCCAGAACAACAAGGCGTTCCCCGACCGTGCCTGGAAGGCGCCGGAGGAGTTCAACAAGCAGCAGGACCGGCTGGTCTCCAGCACCGAGACGGCGGACCGCAAGGACGCCTACCGCAAGGCGCTGGACATCTGGACCGACGAGGTTCCGGGCACGATGCTCTACAATCCGCTCGAGACCTACGCGCACAAGAAGTCCGTCAATTGGGAGCCGTACTCGCTCTACTACATGGACTTCCGTCCCTACAATCTGACCTTCGGGGTCGGCGGCTGAGGATGGCGCTTGCGGCGTGGCGGTCGGTGGACCGTCGCGCCGTGGCGCATCCCGCCCCGAATATCAGCGGTTGATGAGTACACTTCTAGAAATTCGCGACCTGACCGTCCGGATCGATCTTCCGGGCGGTCCGGTCTTTCCGGTCCGCGACGTGTCGCTACGGATCGGCCCCGGCGAGACGCTCGGCCTGGTCGGAGAAAGCGGCTGCGGCAAGACGCTGACCTGTCTCTCGGTCATGGGACTGTTCGGCCGCCGCGTGTCGGTGGAGAGCGGCGAGATCGCCTTCAAGGGCACCCCGCTGGACCCCAAGAGCCGTGCCGACCGCGCCCGTCGCGCCCGCGGCATGGGCATGATCTTCCAGAATCCGATGACCGGCCTGAACCCGGTGCGCACCCTGGGCTGGCAGGTGGCGGAGGCCTATCGCATCCGCACCGGCTCCAGCCGCCGCGCCGCCGCCGCCCGCGCCGTCGAACTGCTCGACCTGGTCGGCATTCCCGAGCCGCGCCGCCGGTCCCGCGACTACCCCCACCAGATCTCCGGCGGCCAGCAGCAGCGCGCGATGATCGCCATGGCCATCGCCGGCGAGCCCGCCCTGCTGGTTGCCGACGAGCCGACCACCGCCCTGGACGTCACCGTGCAGGCGCAGATCGTCGAGTTGCTGTCCCGGCTTCAGCGCGATCTCGGCATGGGCATGCTGTTCGTCACCCATGACCTGGGACTGGTGGCCGAGGTCGCCGACCGGGTGGCGGTGATGTATGCCGGGCGCGTGGTCGAGATGGCGCCGGCCGCCGAGCTGTTCGCCCGACCGCGCCACCCCTACACGCAAGGTCTGCTCACATCCCTGCCGTTCCTGGACGACGAGGTGGAGCGGCTCAGTCCCATCGACGGCACCGTGCCGTCCCTGCGCGCCATGCCTCGGGGCTGCGCCTTCGCGCCGCGGTGTCCCCATGCGTCGGAGATCTGCCGCACGGCAGTGCCCGATCTGTCCGGCGCGGTGGCCTGCCATCATCCGCTGGCAGTGCGGACGGAGGCGGCATGAGCGCGGTTCTCGCCGAGGCCACAGAGCCGGCTGAGCCCACGCCGCTGCTGCGGGTGGCAGGCCTGGCACGGCGCTTCATCCTGCCGCGCACCAGCCTGTTCGGACCGCGTCCGGAACTGACGGCGGTGGCGGATGTCTCCTTCGACCTGGCGGCGGGCGAGACCCTTGCCGTCGTGGGCGAGAGCGGCTGCGGCAAATCGACGGTGGGCAATCTGGTGCTCAACCTGCTCAGCCCCAGTGCCGGGTCGATCCGGTTCGACGGCGAGGATCTGGCGGCGGCGGACGATACCCGCTGGCGCGACCGGCGGCGGGACCTGCAGCTGATCTTTCAGGACAGCCGCAGCGCCCTGGATCCGCGCCTCACCGTCGAGGCTCAGGTGGCCGAGGGACTGGAGATCCACAAGGTCGCCACTGCCGCCGACCGGAAGATCATGGTCGCGGCCATGCTTGAGGCGGTCGGGCTCGGCGGCGATCTGGCCAGGCGCTATCCGCACGAGCTGTCGGGCGGCCAGCAGCAGCGCGCGGTGATCGCCCGCGCCCTGGTGCTGGAGCCGAAACTGGTGGTTTGCGATGAGCCGGTGGCCGCCCTGGACGTCTCGGTCCAGGCCCAGGTGGTCAACCTGCTGCGCGACCTGCAGCGCAATCTGGGGCTCGCCTATCTGTTCATCTCGCACGACCTCAGCCTGGTGCGCCATGTGGCCGACCGGGTGGCGGTGATGTATCTCGGCCGCTTCGTGGAGGTGGCGGAGTGCCGTGATCTGTTCGCCGCGCCCGCGCACCCCTATGCGAGGGCGTTGATCGGCGCGGTGCCGGCGGCGCGGTCCCGCCGCGGCCGTCTGGTGCGGCCGCTGCGCCTGGAGGGCGAGCCGCCGAGCCCGATGAACCCGCCCAGCGGCTGCCCACTGCATCCACGCTGCCCCTTCGCCACCGACCTCTGCCGGACCGAGCTTCCCGCTCTGCGCCCCCTGGCCGACGGCCGCTCGGTCGCCTGCCACCACGCCGAAGCCAGCCAGGCCGACGGCCTGGAGGCGCAGGGCGGCAGCGACGCGTCCCAACCCCTGAAGGTCTTCCCATGAACCTGCGCTATGCCGCGATCAAGCTGCTGCGGGCGATGATCACCCTCTGGCTGGTGGTGACCTTCGTCTTCGTCGTGCTACGCCTCACCGGCGATCCGACCCAGCAGCTGCTGCCGGACGATATCGGCCCGGAGATCCGCGACTATTACCGCGCCGCCTGGGGCCTCGACCGGCCGCTGTGGGAGCAGTACCTGCGTTATTTCGAGGCGGCGCTGCGCGGCGATTTCGGCATCTCCTTCCGCAACAGCCAACCGGCCATCGACCTGATCTGGCAGCGGGTGCCCAAGACCCTGGAGCTGGGGCTGGCGACGTTCTTCTGTTCGCTGGCGCTCGGCATCCCCCTGGGCGTGCTGGCGGCGGTGTGGCGGGACAGCTGGGTCGACCGGCTGACCATGTCCTTCGCGGTCTTCGGCTTCTCCATGCCGAACTTCTTCCTCGGTATCCTGCTGATTCTGCTCTTCGCCCTGAACCTGCGGGTGCTGCCGAGCTCCGGCTACGGGACGTGGCAGCACATGGTGATGCCTGTCTTCACCCTGGCCACCGCCTTCGCCGGGGCCATCGCCCGCTTCACCCGCTCGGCCATGCTGGAGGTGCTGTCGCGCGACTACATGCGCACGGCCGAGGCGGAAGGGGCCTCGCGCTTCCGGCAGGTCTGGTGGCACGCCTTTCCCAACGCAGCGATTCCGGTGGTGACGATCGTCGGCTTCAGCCTGGGCGGCATGATCGGCGGCGCGGTGGTGACCGAGAACGTCTTTGCCTGGCCGGGCGTGGGCCGGCTGCTCACCAGCTCGGTCGCCGACCGCGACCTGTCCATCGTCCAGGGCATCGTCGTGCTGGTGGCGATCACCATGGTCTCTGCCAATCTGCTGGTCGACCTCGCCTATGGCTGGCTCGATCCGAGGGTCCGCGTCGGCGGCCAGGAGCGCTCGCGATGAGCGCCGAGACCGCCGACAATGCCGCTTCCGCCCCGAAGCCCGCGGCCGCGCCGGCGGGCAGGCCGGTGGGCGCGTGGCGCATGCCGCTGCTGGTGCGGATCGCCGCCGCGATCCTGGTGCTGGTCTCATTTGTCGCCCTTCTGGCGCCGCTGCTGACCCCGTACGGCTATGAGGAAACCAACCTGCTGTATCGGCTGAAGCCGCCTTTCTGGTCGTCCCTGTCGATCGAGGGGCATCTGCTGGGCACGGACAAGCTCGGACGGGACCTGCTGTCGCGACTGCTGATCGCCACCCAGGTATCGCTCGCGCTGGCGCTGCTCGGTACCCTGATCGGTGCGGTGCTCGGCACGTTCCTCGGCATCCTCGCGGCCCATCGCGGCGGCTGGGTCGACGAAGTCGTGATGATGCTGGTCGACTGGCAGGCGGCGATGCCGTTTCTCATCATCGCGCTGGCGGTGCTCGCCTTCCTCGGCAACAACTTCTACCTGTTCCTCGCCCTGATGGGGCTGGCCGGGTGGGAGACCTATGCCCGCCTGACCCGCAGCCTGGTGCTGTCGGCCCGCGAGCAGGGCTATGCGGTGGCGGTGCGGGCGCTTGGCGCGCGGCCGCTGCGGCTGTACGGCCGTCACATCCTGCCCAATGTCATGGGGCCGCTGATCGTCCAGCTCACCCTGAATTTCCCGCAGACCATCCTGCTGGAGACCTCGCTCAGCTTCCTGGGCCTCGGCATTCAGCCGCCTCTCACCTCGCTGGGCCAGATGCTGGGAGACGGGCGCGACTATCTGCTGACCGCCTGGTGGCTGGCGGTGCTGCCGGGCGGGGTGATCTTCCTGACGACCCTGTCGATGAGCCTGTTCGGCGACTGGCTGCGGACCCGGCTGGATCCCACGCAGCGCTGAGCCCTAAGCAGCGCTGAGAACCGCGCGGCGTCCGAGGGCGGGGTCGTTGACCAGCAGCCCGTCGACGCCGGCGGCGATCAGCCGGGACAGGTCGTCGGTGCTGCAATCGCCGACCTCCCGGTCGGTGCCGGTGCCGCCGGTGGTCACCCAGACGGTGCAGCCCTGGCCGTGCAGCGCCGCGATGGTGTCGGCATCGGCATCGCGCTCCCACAGTCGGATGAGGTCGACGCTCTCGGCCAGGAAGGCGTCCACGGGGGTGGTCCCGCTGTTCAGGGCGAGGATCCGCGCCGCCGGCAGATGCGCCCGCGCCGGACCGACCAGGGCAGGATCGCGCAGGCCGAGCGCGATCCGGCGCGGGTCGAACGCCGCCGCGGCGAGGTCGGCGGCGATCTTCTCGATCACGGCAGGGATCAGCGACTTCACGTCCAGCATCAGCGGAATGCGTCCGTGCGCCGCCTCGAACAGGGTCGCCAGCGGCAGCACCGACGCCCCGGCCGCGGCGGCGGTCCTGGCCAGCTCTTCGGCCGGCGTGTCGTCGATCAGCACCGAGCGACCGGCGATCCGGGACAGGTCGGCATCGTGGGAGACAACCAGGGTGCCGTCGCCGGCGATCCGCACGTCGCACTCGACCCGGTCGGCCCCGGCGGCGATGGCGCTGTCCAACGCGGCCAGGCTGTTTTCCGGTGCGTGGGCGCTGTCGCCGCGATGGGCGATGATATGGGCCGGCAGTCGGGTCATGCGGCCCGGTCCAGGGCGTTGACGTGGCGGGCGAAGGCGCGCAGCCGGGTCAGGCTGTCGCCCAGCATCGCCCGCGCATGGCGCTGCAGTTCCAGGATGGCATAGGTGCCGGGCAGCACGTCGGAGACATCGGCCAGGGCGTCCAGGTCCATGCAGCCGCTGCCGAGCGGCGCGTGCATGTCGCCGATGCCGAAATACATCCAGTCATGCTGGGCGGCGATCGACGGGATGGCCGGCCGACCGCTGGCCTCGCTGATATGGATATGGCCGGTCACCGGCGCCATCGCCCGGGCGCCGGCGACCGGATCCAGGTCGAGCAGCCCCGCGCCCTGGTTGGCGTGGCTGTAGTCGAGGCAGCCGGTCACGCCCGGATGATCGACCAGGGCAAGCTGGCGGGCCAGCGCTGCCGGATCGAGCGAGTAGCTGGTCAGGCGTCCGGCGATCACCGCCGGGTTCGGGCTGATGTTCTCCAGTGCGATCCGCAGGCCAGCATCCCGGGCGATGTCGCCCAGCGCCGAAAGCTCGTCGCGCTCGAAGGCGAGCAGTCCGTCGGCATCGCGGGCCCAGGCCTCGGGGCTGGCGCGGCCGGCATGGATCACCACGATGCCAGCGCCGATCTCGGCGGCCAGCTCCACCGACACCCGGGCGGCGGCGCGATGCCGTTCTATGTTCTCGCGGTCCATAAAGTCGATCGGGATCGGGGCGTGAAGGGTGATGGCCAGGGGGCGCTCGGCGCAGATCTCGCGCAGCTCGGCGACCCGGCCGGGGATCAGCCCGGCATCGGCCACCACGCCGAGATCGGAGGCGTAGCACTCCACCACCTCCGCGCCCAGGGCGATCAGTTCGTTCATCTGCGCGCGCACGGCGTCGAGATCCCCGGCGACGCCGCCGAGATTCGCGCCGATGCCGGCGATGCGGAGCGGATTTGGCACGGCTTGTGACCCCATCTGGAACGGTTGATGCGGGTGACCTTGCCACGTCTTGATGACCATTGAGTGAAACCACTGGGATTCCTTGGTTTCACCGGCATTTCGGGGCGCGCCGGCCACGCGCCTGTCGGCCGGAGACAGGGCTTCTCGCCTGGAAGCAGACGGCATGTAATGCGAATCGTTCTCATTCGCAAAATTGTCGGGTATGGTGCCTTCGGATTTCGACATTCATCGGCGGAGCGGGCGTTGCAGTTCAGGCCAAGGATGACATCGACCGTCGATCGGATCGTGCCGATCGACGCGGTCAGCTGCCTCAAGTTCGAGTGGATGGCCATCGACCTGTGGCGGGTCGAGGCGCGGCAGGGTGCGGGTGGCCGGTATGTATCGCCGGACCCGCGCTTCGTCGTGTTTTTCGACGGTGCGCAGATCGCCCTGGGTCCGACCGGTACGGCCGACCCGTCCCTGTGCTCCGCCTTTTTCGTGCCGACCGGCGTGCCGCTCTGCGGCCGGCTGGCGACCGTCGGCGATCTGGAACATATCGATATCCATGTGGACGAGAGCCGGTTGCGCCGGATCGTCGGCCCCTCGGTCGATCTCGACTCCGCGCTGTTCCTGCCGGACAGCATGGAACTGCGCCGGCTCTGCGCGCTGCTGGCCGACGAATGCCGACGCCCGGAGCGGCCCGGCGGCTACAGCGAGGCGCTGGCCTGCGGCGTGATCCACGAGTTCTTCCATCTCGGCGCCCGTCACAGCGCGGAGCGCGCGGCCCCCGCCTGGATGGACCAGGTGATGGACCATGTGCTCGATCGCCTTGACCGGCATCCGAGCGTCGACGAGCTCGCTTCGGTGGCGGGCATGTCGCGCTCGCGCTTCACCCGCCGGTTCAAGGAGGTCGCCGGCCTGTCGCCCCATCAGTGGGTGATGGGCACCCGGATCAAGCAGGCCCAGCGTCTGCTCAGCGAGGGGGCGCTGCTGTCCCAGGTCGCCCATGACACCGGCTTCGCCGACCAGGCGCATTTCAGCCGCTGCTTCCGCCACGCCACGGGCATTTCGCCGGGCCGCTGGACCAAGCGGCACGTTTGTTCAAAAGCCTAGGCGTTCGTTCAAGACAGGCTTCCGGCGCGACTCTAAGCAGGGCGGATGATCGTTTACCGCCGTCCGCGCCCTTGGCGCCCGGTTCTGACGGCGTGCTTTACTGGGGGAATTGCGAGATGAGCAGAACGGCTTCGCGGCGGGGCTTGGCCCTGCGTTTTGTCCTGTCCGCCCTGATGGCGTCGACCGCGGGGTCAGCCCTGGCGCAGGACGCCGACAAGGTCCTGGTTCTTGAGCCGGTGAAGGTCCTGGGCAACCAGGAGGACGCGACCGGTCCGGTGGGGGGCAGCAACAATCCGCCGACCGTGACCGGCTCCAAGGTGCCGGTCTATGCGACAGAAGTGCCCCAGTCCCTGTCGATCCTGGGCAGGGCGGACCTGGAGCGGTTCAACGCCGACAGCGTCAGCGAGACGTTGCGCTATACCCCGGGCGTGACCGCCGATGTCTTCGGCAACGACACCGATTACGACTGGCTGCGCATCCGCGGCTTCCAGGCGGACCAGACCGGCACCTATCTGGACAATGCCCAGAACCTCTCCTTCGCCTTCGGGTCGTTCTACATGGACACCTACACGCTGGAGCGGATCGAGGTTCTGCGGGGCCCGTCCTCAGCGCTGTATGGCGGCTCCAATCCGGGTGGTATCGTCAACTACATCTCCAAGCGCCCGGGCGAGCTGGTGCGTGAGGTGGTGCTGGGCATCGAGGATGCGCCGGCGGCCTCGCTCTCCTTCGACTACGGCGATCCGCTGGAGAACGGCCAGGCCTATCGCGTGGTCGGCAAGATCAAGGGCGGCGACAAGTATGACGACCTGAACGAAGGCGTGCGCGGCACCCTGGCCCCATCCTACAAGTTCGAGACCAGCCACGGCACCGAGGTCACCCTGCTGGCCAATGCCCATATCGCCGACGAGAAGCATAACGGCAGCAGCTTCCTGCCCTATGCCGGCACCGTCACCGCGACCGAGCAGTTCGGCCATATCGACCGGGACGCGAACTTCTCCGACGAGGACTGGGACAGCTACAAGCGCGAGCAGTTCTCCGCGACGGCGATCGCCGAGCACACCTTCGACAACGACTTCACCCTGACCGGCATCGGCCGCGCCGGGGTCGCCAGCGTGGAGGAGAGCTACTACTACCCGTTCGGCTATGCCGGCTATGCGACCACGCCGAGCGATGCCCAGGGCACCCTCAGCCTGATCGCCTTCGAGCACGACACCCTCGTCCGCACCGCCCAGACCGATATCCGCTATTACGGCACGGTGCATACCGGCCCGGTCAGCCACGATCTGCTGTTCGGCCTGGACGCCCGGTACTACTGGCTCGACGAGACCCAGGCCTCCGGCTTCGGCACGAACCAGGTGGTCAACCCGACCAACCCCGGTACCCCGACCCTGGGCGCGCCGTATCAGGACGCCACCACGACCCAGTCGCAGACCGGTCTGTATGTGCAGGATCAGCTCCGCTTCGGCGACGGCTGGATCGTGACCGGCAACCTGCGCCACGACTTCGTGGAGACCGAGCAGGACGGGGCCGCCGGCTTCGAGCGCAGCGACAGCGAGAGCTCCTGGCGCGCCGCGGTCGGCTACGAGTTCCCGCTCGGCATCACGCCCTATGTCAGCTACTCCAGCTTCTTCAACCCGCTGATCACGTCGCCGGCCAACGGCGTGACCGAGCCGGAGAGCGGCGAGCAGGTCGAGGCCGGTGTGAAATGGGCGCCGGAAGGCGAGAACTTCTACCTGATGGCCGCTGCCTTCCAGATCGACCGCGAGAACGTCGTGACCGGCGCGTTCCCGAACTACAACCAGCTCGGCGCGGTACGCTCGACCGGATTCGAGTTCGAGGGCGGCTACCAGTTCGGCTTCGGCCTGACCGTCGTCGGCACCGCCACGGTGCTGGACGCCGAGGTCACCGAGGACACCGACGCCTCGCTGATCGGCAACACCCCGACCCTGATCCCGGAACACGAGTTGACCCTGCGGGCGGAATACGCCTTCCAGGGCCCGCTGGACGGCGTGTCGATCGGTGCGGGCGTGCGCCACCGCGGCGAGAGCTACGCCAACGACGCCAACACGCTGACCGTGCCGGACGCCACCCTGTTCGATCTCTATGCCGGCTACGAACTGTCCGAGAACCTGGATCTGAACCTGTCGGCCACCAACGTGGCGGACAAGCGTTACGTGACCGGCTGTCAGACCGAATACGTCTGCTCCTACGGCGCCGGCCGCGAGGTCATGCTGACCCTGAAGGCGACCTGGTAAGCCTCAGGAAACCTACGTCTCACGCGAAGAGGCGGCCCGAGGGTCGCCTCTTTTGCCTTTGAACCTGCGAGGGGATTTAAGCCTGCTTGCGGGTCTCGAACATCGACCACACGCCGTCGGCGCCGTCCCAGCTTCCGCGGCTGGCGGCCTTGGAATACTCGGTCGCCCGTTGTTCGAAGAAATTGGCGTGCTCGACCCCGTTCAGGATCTCCACCAGCCAGGGCAGCGGATGCGGCTTGAGCTGGCGGTAGCCGCCTTCCACCGCCTCGAAACAGCCGAACACGGTGGGCAGCTTGAGCTGGGTCAGGCGCCAGTCGGCGATGTAGCGGACGTAATCCTTGATGTCCTGCGCCGTCATGCCCTCGATCTCGCCGAGCTCGAAGGCGAGATCCACGAAGCCTTCCTCCAGCCCCACCATGGTCTTGGCCACGTCGACGATGTCATCGCGTACCGCCGGGGTCAGCGCGCCGGTCTCGCGGTTCCACTCGTGGAACAGCCGCACGATGCCCTCGCAGTGCAGGCTCTCGTCACGCACCGACCAACTGACGATCTGGCCCATGCCGTTCATCTTGTTGTGTCGCGGGAAGTTCAGCAGCATCGCGAAGCTGGCGAACAGGGCCATGCCCTCGGTGAAGGCGCCGAACATCGCGAGCGTGCGGGCCACGTCGCCAACCGTGCCGACGCCGAAGGTGTGCATGTAGTCGGCCTTGGAGCGCATGGCGTCGTAGTCGCGGAACGCCTCGAACTCCGCCTTCGGCATGCCCAACGTGGTCAGCAGCAGGGCATAGGCGTCGATATGGACGGTCTCCATGTTGGTGAAGGCGGCCATCATCATCTGGATTTCCAGGGGCTGGAAAATCGGGATGTAGCGCTTGAGGTAGTTGTCGCCGACCTCCACGTCCGACTGGGTGAAGAAGCGGAAGATCTGGGTCAGCAGGGCCCGCTCCGCCTCGCTCACCCGCGGCGAGGCCCAGTCCTTGAGGTCGCCGCCCAGCGGCACTTCCTCGCCCATCCAATGGGTCTGCTGCTGGCGCTTCCAGAACTCGTAGGCCCAGCCGTAGCGGCTGACGTCGTAGGTGCCGGTCGAATCCAGCAGGCCGACCCGGCCGGTGCCGATCAGCTCGCGCGGGTCGAGATGGACCAGGGAGGTCGCAGCGGGGTTCACTGACATGACAGGCACTCCTCGTAATCGGTCGGCTCGACGGTGAAGGCCTGGCGCTCCACGGCTTCGAGCTGTCCGGCGAACCCGGCCCGGCTGACCGATTTGGAGCGGCAGTAATACAGGCTCTTGATGCCCCGCTCCCAGGCGGTCCAGTGCAGCATGTGCAGGTCCCACTTGTGGATGTCGGCCGGCAGGAACAGGTTGAGCGACTGGCTCTGGCAGATGAACGGCGCGCGGTCCGCGGCGAAATCGATCAGCCAGCGCGGATCGATCTCGAAGGCCGTGCGGAACATCGACTTCTCGTCTTCCGTCAGGCAGTCGAGATGCTGCACCGAGCCCTCATGCTCCAGGATGCTCTCCCAGGTCTCCGACGTGTCAGCACCCTTGGCCGCCAGCAGCTTCTTGAGGTGCGGGTTGCGCACGGTGAAGGCGCCGGACAGGGTCTTGTGGGTGTAGATGTTGGCCGGGATCGGCTCGATGCAGGCGCTGGTACCGCCGCAGATGATGCTGATCGAGGCGGTTGGGGCGATCGCCAGCTTATGGCTGAACCGGCTCTGCATGCCGCGCTCGGCGGCGTCGGGGCAGGGGCCGCGCTCCTCGGCCAGGGTCACGGAGGCGGCATCGGCCTCGCGCCGGATCTTCTTGAAGATCCGCATGTTCCAGGACTTCGCCAGCGCGCTCTCGAACGGGATGCCCTGAGCCTGCAGGAAGGAGTGGAAGCCCATCACGCCCAGACCGACCGAGCGCTCGCGCATGGCCGAGTAGCGCGCCCGGGACATGCCGTCCGGGGCGTTCTCGATGAAGCTGGTCAGCACGTTGTCGAGCATCCGCAGCACGTCCTCGACGAAGCCCGGCTCCTCGTTCCACTGCTCCCAGGTCTCGATGTTCAGCGAGGACAGGCAACACACGGCGGTGCGCTCCTCGCCCAAATGATCCGCACCGGTCGGCAGAGTGATCTCGCTGCAGAGATTGGACGTCGAAACTTTCAGCCCCAGCTCGCGCTGATGCTTGGGCAGGTTGTTGTTCACGCTGTCGATGTAGAGCAGGTACGGCTCGCCGGTCTGCAGGCGGGTTTCCAGGATGCGCTGCCAAAGCTGGCGGGCGTCCACCTGGCGCATGACCGCGCCGTCCTTCGGGCTCTTCAGGTCGAACATCGCGCCGTCGCGCACCGCCTCCATGAAGGCGTCGGTGACGTTGATGCCGTGATGCAGGTTGAGGCCCTTGCGGTTGAAGTCTCCGCTGGCCTTGCGGATCTCCAGGAACTCCTCGATCTCCGGGTGGTGGATGTCGAGATAGACCGCCGCCGAGCCGCGCCGCAGGGAGCCCTGGCTGATCGCCAGGGTCAGGCCGTCCATGACGTGGATGAAGGGGATGATGCCCGAGGTCTCGCCGGTGCCCTTCACCGCTTCGCCGATCGAGCGCACCTTGCCCCAATAGGTGCCGATGCCGCCGCCGTTCGCCGCCAGCCAGACATTCTCGTTCCAGGTGTTCACGATGCCGTCGAGGGAATCCGGCACGGTGTTCAGGAAGCAGGAGATCGGCAGGCCGCGGGTGGTGCCGCCGTTGCTCAGGATCGGGGTCGCCGGCATGAACCACAGGCGGGACATGGCGTCGTACAGCCGCTGGGCGTGGTCGATGTCGTCGGCATAGGCGCAGGAGACCCGGGCGAACATTGCCTGGAAGTCCTCGCCCGGCATCAGATAGCGGTCGCGCAGGGTGGCCTTGCCGAACTCGGTCAGCAGCGAATCACGACCCCGGTCGAGCACCAGATCGTCGGGGGTGGGCGCCTTCGCCAGCGGACGCGGCAGGGGCGCGCGCTGCGGCTCCGGCCGGGCCGGTGTCACCGCAGCCGCCGGAGCCGTGGGCCGGGCGGTCGCCGGCGCCCTCGGCGCGGCGGGAGCGGGCGAGAAATTGCCAGTTTCGTCAAAGTCGTAGGCCAGCTGCGTAGACATGGACACCCCTCGTGTCGGTGGAGGGGGAGTCGGGAGGGCCTGCGGGAACGGGCAACAGCCCAGCAAGCGCCTTCCGGATCACCCCGCCCGGGACGGATATGCGCGCACGGCAGGTCTCCTGGCTCGCGGGTCCGGACGACTGTCTGGCCTTCCCAGCGTCCCATGGACACCAGTGACCCCTCATCGACAGCCGCTAGCCGCTTACAGTTGCGGGGGCAGCTCCGGTCTTGCACCGGAATTCCCTCTTAGCCCTAGATATTGGTTATCCAGGGACCGTGAACGCTGCATTTAGTAACGATTGCGCCATGGCGTCAATGCTTTCCTGCGGTACCTGCACGGTCCATGTGACGTCCGGCCAGACCCACATGGTCCATAACGGCGGCATCCGCGAGGACGAGGTGGAGGAGGGCCATGTGCTCGCCTGCTGCACCCAGCCCATCGGAACGATCGAAGTCGAGGTCTGAGGGGGGCCACTCACTCCTCTTCCCTCACTCCCCGGATTTAGTCCGGGGCCCACGCGTGAGGCCGCACGGTCCTCCGTCAGATCACGCGGAACAGTAACTAAGTCCGGGGAGTGTAGAGAAGGGCGAGGGAACTAGCTCTTCGTCCCGTCCCGCACGATCTCCACGATCCGAGACAGATCCTGATCGGCCCGCCCCTGGAACTTGCCATGCAGCATGACCAGCCGGGCCGCCTGACACACCCACATGGGCACGCCCAGCGACTCGCCCTGCTCGATGGCGAGGTTCACGTCCTTCATCAGGATCTCGACCGTCGCGCCGAAATCGAAGCTGCCCGGGACGATGTTGTTGGGGAACACGTTGGTGGTGGCGAAGTTCTTGCCGGTGCCGTTGTTCAGCACCTGCAGCATGGTCTCCGGCGCGATGCCGCCCTTCTCGGCCATGGTCATGGCCTCGGACGTCGCGACAAGGCCGACCGCGAACAGGATGTTGTTGGTCAGCTTCATGGTCTGGGCCGCGCCGGGTGTGTCGCCCGCCACCACGACCGTGGGCCCCCAGGCGCGGAACACCGGGTCGAGCCGGGCCACCGTCTCCGGATCGCCGGACACCATGACGGCGAGGGTGCCGGCGGCGGCACCGGCCGGTCCGCCGCTGATCGGCGCGTCGATCACCGTCACGCCGCGCTCGGCGCAGAGCCGTTCGACCTCGGCGACGAAGGGCCCGCCGACGGTACAGGTGTTCACCAGGGTCTTCAGCGCGCCGCCGGCGAGCAGGTCGTCCAGGGCTTGGCGGAAGATCGCCAGGGTCGGCAGCGAGACCACCACCGTGTCGCAGGCATCGGCCAACTCCGCCGGCGAGCCGGCCCGACGCGCCTGGCGGTCCAGCAGCGGCTGCATCGCCTCGTCACGGATGTCGTGGACCCAGAGCTCGTGGCCGGCATCGAGCAGCTTGCCCGCCATGGGGCGGCCCATATTGCCGATGCCGAGAAATCCGATGCGCATTGTCGTCCTCCCATGGGCGGCCGGGAGGGTCATCGCGGTCGGACCGGTGCCTCCCTTGTGCCGAAAGCCAGCAGGTCCCGCCGGAGCGTGTGCCGGCGGGACCTGGTATCCGTTACTTCTTGAGGCGCGGCTTCTCGATGTTGGCGAGGTCGCAATGGGCGTCGACCATGGCGGAGAAGTCCTGGGCGCCGAAACCGCGGGCGCGGGCGGCGCTGAACATCTCGCGGGCCGCCGCCGCCATCGGCATCGGCACCTTGGCGGTATTGGCCGCCTGCATGATCAGCGACAGGTCCTTATGGGCCAGGTCGATGGTGAAGCCCGGGCTGGTGTCGCCGGCCAGCACCTTGTCCGGCCAGTTGATCTTGAGCTGACCGTTCATCGCCGTGGTGCCGTAGATCACGTCCAGCGTGCTCTCCAGGTTCAGCCCCAGGCCCTGGGACAGGGCCAGCGCCTCGGCGTTGAACTGGCAGGAGGCGACCGCCAGGAAGTTGTTCACCAGCTTGGTCCGCGTGCCGGTGCCGACCCCGCCGCAGTGATAGATCGTCGTGCCCATGGCCTCGAGCATCGGCTTGACCAGCTCGAAGTCCTCCAGCTCGGCACCGACCATGAACAGCGACTCGCCGCGATCCGCATGGGCCGCGAGACGGCCGACCGGCGCATCCACATAACGCAGGCCCTTGGCCTTGGCCTGGGCGGCGAGATCGTCGGTGGTGCCCGGCTCGACGGTGCTCATGTCCATGATGAGCGCGCCCTTGGGGGCGTTGGCGATGATGCCGTCCGCGCCGCCGACCACCTCGCGCACGACCGGGCCGTCGGGCAGCATGGTGATGATGACGTCGCTCTTCTTCGCGACCTCGGCCGCGGTGGGCGCGCTGGAGGCCTGAAGCTCTTCAAGCTCCTTCACCGCGTCCGGATTGATGTCGTTGACGACGAGGCGGAAACCCTTGCGGGCCATGTTGGACGCCATCGGCCGCCCCATGCGTCCGAGCCCGATAAAACCGACATTCATAGAGATAGTCCTCCCGATTTGGTTGGCCTTCCTTGTAGGGGGCGGGCGGACCCCCTGACCATACGGGAAATGACCGGTGCGACCTCAGAGTCCGGCGCGCGCCCGGGCCTCCTGGTCATAGGCGAAATACTGCCGGTGGGTGGCGATGTGGTCGGCCACGTAGAGCGCGTCGTGCCACACCCCCCAGATGAAGGAGGAGCCGCGCCGCGACAGCCAGGGCAGCCCGACGAAATACAGACCCGGCTCGGCCGACACGCCGCGCTTGTGCTGCGGTTTGCCGGCGGCGTCGAAGGCGTCCACCTGCAGCCAGCCGAAATCGTATTCGTAGCCGGTGGCCCACAGGATCGTGCTCACGCCCGCCCCCGCAAGGTCGAGCTCCAGGACCGGATCGGTGACGCAGGCCGGGTCGGCCGGAATCACCCGCATCTCCGGCTCCTCCGGCAGGTCGAGACCGTTGCGGGCGATATAGGCGTCGGCCTGATCCAACTCCGACATCAGGCTCGCGTCGCCGCGCGCCAGGTTGTCGGCCAGGTCGGGGGCGAAGCGGATCGTCCCGTCCTCGTACCCCGCCGTCATGCCGACCAGGGTCATGCCGCGTTCGGCCAGCCGCCGGAAATCGACCGTGTGGCCGCCATAGGCGCCGCTGACCGCGATGGTGACATGCTGGGTGTCGGGGTCGGGCGTCTCCGCGTCCCAGCGTCCGAGCACGCCGAGCCACCAGCAGTAGTCGCGCTCCCGGTAGCGGCGGGGATAGCGGTTGTGCGGTCCGACCGAGAGATAGACCCGGCGCCCGGCACGCAGCAGTTCGTCGGCGATCTGCGCGCCCGACGACCCGCACCCGACCACCAGCACCGCCCCCTCGGCAAGCTGATCCGGGTTGCGGTAGGCAGCGGAGTGCATCTGCGTCACCGGGGCGTTCTGCGGCACGATGCGGGGGATGACCGGCCGCTGGAACGGACCGGTGGCGGCGACCACGTATGTCGCGTCGATCGGCCCGTCGGAGGTCTCCACGTGGAAGCCCGGCCGGTCGGGGTGGCGGGTGACCTTCGTGACCTCCACACCGCAGCGGATCGGGGCCGACACCTTCGCGGCATAGTCGGCGAAATAGGCCGCCACCCGCTCCTTGCCCGGGAAGCCGTCCGGGTGCACGTCGTCGAACTCCAGCCCGGGGAACCGGTCGTGCCAGGCGGGGCCGTTCGCGACCAGCGAGTCCCAGCGCCCGGTCCGCCAGCGCTCGGCGATGCGGCCGCGTTCAAGCACCAGATGCGGGACGCCGAGCGACCCCAGATGCGCACTCATCGCGACGCCGGCCTGGCCCGCACCGACGACCAGCGTCTCTACCTTCTCAACCGTCATGCCCATGCCCCCTGGCGATCCCGATCCGCAGCCGACTCAAGCAGCTTCGGGCGGCCGCGCAAAGAGACTTGCTGTCGCGCCGGTCCGCTCAGTCGATCGGTTCGCCCGGACGCGGGTCGATCGGCAGCTTGCCGGCGAGGCCGGTCAGGTCCTCCAGCAGGGCGGCCGCCGCCAGCAGGCCGGCATCGTCGTGCGGCTTGCCGACCACCTGGATGCCGACGGGACGCCCGTCGTCGGTGAAACCGGCCGGCAGGGAGAGCGACGGGCAGGCGGTCAGGGTGATCGACGAGGTGGTCATCGAGGCGGCGATGTAGTTGTCGAACTTCACCCCGTCGACGCCGTCGATCCGGGTCTTGTCGACGTCGTAGGGCGGCAGCACGGTGACCGGCAGCAGCAGCAGGTCGTAGGTCTCGAAGAAGTCGGCGACGCGGCGGTAGAAGGCGGCCCGTTCCCGCTCGGCCCAGGCGATCTCCTCCGGCGACAGGGCGAGCCCCTTCTCGGTGTTCCAGATGATGTCCTGTTTGATCCGGTCGCGGTGGGTCTTCAGCCGCTCGCCGTGGTTCACCACGAAGATCATGGCCCGCAGGATCTGGAACGCCTCGCCGATTCCGCCCATCTCCGGGCAGGCTTCCTCGACCGGAATCCCAAGCTTTTCGAAGTTGCGGACCGCATCGCCGATCACCCCACGCACCGCCTTGGAGATCGGGGCGATACCGCCGAGATCGGCGGAGAAGGCGACCCGCTTCGGCCACCACGCCTTCTTGTCGGCGAGGGCCGCGTCCACCGTGCCGACGAAGCTGCGGTCCGGGGCCGGGCGGCTCATCGGGTCGCGCGGGCATTGGCCGGCCATGGTGTCCAGGAACAGGGCGATGTCCGGCACGTTGCGCGCCATCGGCCCTTCCACCGAGCTGGGGCTGAACAGGTTGTTGACGGTGCCGCGCGTCACCCGGCCGGGCGAGGGACGCAGGCCGACGACGGAGGTATGGGCCGCCGGACCGCGCAGGGAGCCGCCATGGTCCGAGCCGTGGGCCAGCCAGACCTCGCCCGTGGCCAGCGCCACCGCCGCCCCGCCGGACGATCCGCCCGGGGTGAGGGAGGTGTTCCAAGGGTTGCAGGTCTTGCCGAAGACCTCGTTGTAGGTGTTGCCGCCGGCACCGAATTCCGGGGTGTTCGACTTGGCGATGACCAGTCCGCCCCGGTCCTCGATCTTCTCGACCAGGGGATGGGAGCTGTCCGGCACGTGGTCGGCATAGATCGGCGAGGCGTAGGTGGTGCGCACGCCCTTCACGTCCATCAGGTCCTTGATCGCCACCGGCAGGCCGGCGAGCCAGCCGGGCTCGCCCTTGCCGGCGCGCTCGGTCAGGGTCTTGGCGGCTTCGCGGGCGCGGTCCAGACACAGGGTCGGCAGGGCGTTGACCGCCGGCTCGACCTCGGCGATGCGGGCGGCGGCGGCGTCGATCAGCTCCAGCGGCGAGACCTCGCCGAGGTCCAGCAGCCGCACCGCCTCGCGCGCCGTCAGCTTCGTCAGTTCGGTACTCGCCGCCATCGTCTTCCCCTGCATGTGAGGAGGAAACTCAAGCAAGCGCAGGCCGAGGGGTAAAGATGCCAAATCGGCAGGACAGGATGCGGGCGTGGAACCCGGCTTGTGGCCGCCGGAACAGGCTCCTATCGTCGCCCGATACCGAAAATCATAATCGTGAGGAAACAGCCGTGACCGCTCCCGAAAGACTGCGCGCCCTCCTGGCCGAGCCGGGTTTCATCGTCATGCCGGCGGCCTGGGACGGTCTCTCCGCCAAGCTCGCCGCCCAGGCCGGGTTCAAGACGGCATTCCTGTCCGGCTCCTGCGTGGCGGCGAGCCGCCTCGGCGGTCCGGACCTGGATCTGGTGTCCTTCGGCGAGATGTTCGACTCGTTCAACATGGTCCATGCCGCCGCCCCCGAGACGCTGGTGCTGGCCGATGGCGACCACGGCTACGGCAATGCGATGAACGTGCAGCGCACGGTGCGGGCCTATGGCCGGGCCGGTGCCGCCGCCGTGCTGATCGAAGACAAGATCACCCCGAGGGCGCTCACCGCCGCCGGCAAGCCCTGCCTGTCCCGCGACGAGGCCCGGATGAAGATCCGCGCGGCCGTGGAGGCCGCGAAGGAATCCGGCATCCTGGTGCTGGCGCGCACCGACTGCCGCCCGACCCAGGGCATCGACGAGGCCGTCGCCCGGATCGAGATGTATGTGGAGGAGGGGGCCGACATCCTGTTCCTCGACTCGCCAGCCGATAACGACGAGATCCGCCGCGCGGTGGAGGCGGCCGACGGGCGGCCGTCCTTCTCCGTGCTGTCTCCGGGCGCGCCGCGCGCCTGCCCGAGCCAAACCGAGGCGGCGGAACTGGGCTTCAAGATCGGCACCTACCCGACCGGCATGCTGTCCCCGGCCATCGCCGGCATGAAGGCGGGCCTGGCCGCCCTCGCCGCCGGCCAGGCTGAAACCTCCAGCGCCCTCACCCCGGCGGAGTTCCGCGACACACTGGGCTACGGGGAGTACGACAGCCAGGCCAAGCCGTTCATCGTGCCGGCCTGACCGTCGCGGGTTCGTCCGCTGGGGCGTAACAGCCTCAGCGGATGAACTGGTCCACGTAGTCGGCGCCGAGGCCGACCTCCTCGAAGTGCTTGCGGCACATGTCGATCTTGGTGAACACGTCCTCGTAGCCGATCGGTTTGCCCCAGGGGTCGCAGTAGGACATCACGCCGTTGACCTGGAAGTAGGTGATCATCTCGTCCACGTCGTCCGGCACGACGAGAGTGTGGGTCTCGCCCGGCGGCTCGTAGACATAGCCGCCTTCCTCGGCGACCCAGTCATGCTCCAGGTAATACCAGCGGCCCTTCAACACGAAGCCGTGCACCGCGTTCGGATGCCGGTGGCGCGACAGCACGCCCGACTTGGTGACCTTCAGCAGGTTCATCCAATAGCCCTGGGAGGCGTTGAGGCAGAGCGGCCGGAAGAACACGTTCTCCGCCTGCTTGACCCAGAACCGGTCGTCCGTCGGGATCGCGGCGGGGACGACGATCTCCTGCTGGGCTTCCTTGGGAAAGGGAAGCTGGTAGGGGACCATCGGGTCCTTGTCTGCGGATTCCAAAGGCATGGCTGTCTCTCCGTGTTTTTGATTGTCGGTCGAGTCTGTGTCGGTCACATGGCCGCGTAGCCGCCATCCACGTTCAGGATGGTGCCGGTGATGAAGGAAGCGGCGTCGCTCGCCAGGAACAGGGCCGGGCCCGCCAGTTCCTCCGGCTGACCCCAGCGGCCCATCGGCGTGCGGCCGGTGATGGCGGCGTTACGGGTCTCGTCGGCCCGCAGATTGACGGTCAGCGGCGTGGCGATCCAGCCCGGAGCCAGCGCGTTCACCCGGATGCCGTCGGCGGCATAGGCGATGGCCAGCGACTTGGTGAGCTGCGCCACCCCGCCCTTCGACGCGGAATACCCCGGCACCAGCCCGCCGCCGAAATAGCTCAGCATGGAGGCGATGTTGATGATGCAGCCCTTGGCCGACGCCAGCGTCGGTCGCATGGCGGCGCACATCCGCATGGTGCCGTTCAGGTTGATGTCGATCACCTGGGCGAAGACCTCCGGCTCCAGCTCCTCGCCCCGCCGGATCACCCCGGCGGCATTCACCAGCACGTCGAGCCGGTCGTGGCCGGCGGCGAGATCGGCGATCGCCGCTGTGTCGGTGACGTCGAGGGTGCGGAAGGACAGGTTCGCCTCCGGCTCCGGCAGGGTGCCGAGACCGGCGCCGGTGACCGATTGGCCGGCTGCCGCGAAGCCCCGGGCGATGGCGAGGCCGATGCCGCTGGTGCCTCCGGTGACGAGGACGGAGCGAGACGCGGGCGCGGATCCGGTTGACATGATCGGTTTGTCCATATTATGGATTAACATCTATTATATGAGAATTTGCATGGAGCCGCAGCGCTGTCAATTCCCGCTGATCGGTCGATGCAATGTGCGCAGGAGCAGGCGATGAAGCCGGGACCGGTCCAGGGGGCGCAGAGTTTCTCGCGCAGCATGGCGGTGCTGCAATGCGTGGCGGATGATCCAAGCGGGCCGAGCGTGGCCGAGCTGGCGCGCCGGCTCGAGCTGACCCGGCCGACCCTCTACCGCATCCTCGCCTCGCTGGAGGCCGAGGGGCTGATCCGGCAGGGCCGGGATAGGCGCTATGTCCTCGGCAGCCGGCTGATCGGCCTCGCCCATCGGGCGCTGGCCCAGCAGGACATCCGCGCGCTCGCCCGTGGCAGGCTGGAGGCGCTCCGGGACGAGACGGGAGAGACGGTGCACCTCGCGGTGCGGATGCTCGACGAGATGGTCTATATCGACAAGGTGGAGAGCCCGGAACTGGTCCGCATGGCCTCCACCGTTGGGACGCGGGTCCCGTTCCATACGAGTTCGGTCGGCAAGGCGTTCCTGGCGGCCCTGCCGGCGGCGGAGGCCGAGGCGCTCATCGGCCGGCTGGAGCTGGCGGCGGTGACCGACAGGTCGGTGACCGACCGGGACGCCCTGCACGCCCGGATCGAGACCGCCCGCCGCCTCGGCTACAGCGCCGACGAGGAGGAGAACGAGACGGGGATCGTCTGCTTCGGGTCGGCGATCCGCGATGCGGCAGGCCTGCCGGTGGCCAGCGTCAGCGTGTCGGTGCCGAACTTCCGGCTCCGGGCGGATCGCGCCGCGTACTGGCGCCCGCTGCTGGAGCGCTGCGCGGCGATCTCACGGCAACTCGGTGGGTGAGGGGTGAAGCCTCAATCCCCCTCCACACTCTCCGGCCTTGTGCCGGGATCCAGCCATCCGCTTGACGGAACCGTCGAGAAAGCTTCGGAAGCGCTCCTGCGTGCTGCACCCTCGGTCCCGGCGCGAGGCCGGGAAGACGATCGGGTGGGGCGTGCGCTTCTACCCCCGCGCCACGATCGCCTGCCACACACGCTCCGGCGTCGCCGGCATCTGGATGTGGTCCACTCCCAGAGGCGACAGCGCGTCCACCACCGCATTGATCACCGCCGGCGGGGCGGCGATGCAGCCGGCCTGGCCCACACCCTTCGCCCCAAGCGGATTGGCGCCGGTCGCCTCGCCGGCGAAGGTCACGTCGAACATCGGCAGGTCGACCGCCCGCGGCAGGGCGTAATCCATAAGCGAGCCGCTGAGCAGCTGGCCGCTGTCCGGGTCGTAGGCGATCCGCTCGCCCAGCGCCTGGCCGATGCCCTGGACCACGCCGCCATGGAGCTGACCCTCGGTGAGCTGCGGGTCGACGATGGTGCCGTAGTCGTCCACCGCGATGTAGCGGGCGAGGGTCACGTGCCCGGTGTCCGGGTCGATCTCGACCTCGGCGATGTGGCAGCCGCCGGGGAAGGTGAAGGGCACGTCCCGGCGGAACACGGCCGTGTCGAGCCCCTTCTCGGAGGTTTCGGGTGAGGCGTCGCTGCTGCGCGCGGCCGCGGCGACCTCCAGGAGCGACACAGACCGGTCGTCGGCGCCGGCGCTGAACCGGCCGTCGGCGAAGGTGACCGTCTCCGGATCGGCCTGCAGCAGCCGGGCGGCCAGCGGCACCGCCTTCTCCAGCATAGCGTCCATCGCCAGCATCAGGGTTCCGGCGCCCATATGCATGGTGCGCGCGCCGCCATGGCCGGCGCCGGTGCGGGTGGCGAAGGTGTCGGCCTGCACGAAGCGGAAGGCGTCCATCGGCAGGCCGAGGCGTTCGGCGGCGAGGCGGGTGAAGACCGTCTCGTGCCCCTGGCCGTTGGACTCCGTACCGGTGGCCAGTTCCACCTTGCCGTCGGCGGCGAAGCGCACCTCCACCTCCTCCTGCGGCGCCCCGCGGGAGCTTTCCAGGAAGCAGGCGATGCCGAGACCGAGCAGCTTTCCGGACCGGGTGGCCTCCTGGCGCCGCGCCTCGAAGCCGTCCCGGTCGGCCAGGGCGACCGCGTCGTCGAGATTGCCCCGGAACCGGCCGCAGTCGAGCACCGCGCCGAGCGCCTTGGGGTAGGGGAAGGTATCGACGATGTTGCGGCGGCGCAGGTCCACCGGGTCGAAGCCGCAGCGCCGGGCGGCGGCGTCGATCAGCCGTTCGATGACGAAGTTCGCCTCCGGCTTGCCGGCGCCGCGATAGGCGTCGACCGGGGCGGTGTTGGTGAAGACGCCGCGGCTGCGCATGTGGATCGCCGGGATCCGGTAGACGCCGCCCATGGCCGTCGATGCCGCGTTGGTGGAGGCGTTCGGCCCGCCGCTGGAGAGATACGCGCCCATATCGGCGACCATGTCCACGTCCAGCGCCAGGAAGTCGCCTTCGGCATCGAGGGCCAAGCGGGCTTTGGAGGTCACCGCGCGACCGTGGATCGAGCCGGCCAGTTCCTCGCCGGTGGTCGCGAGCCAGCGCACCGGCCGTCCGGTCCTGCGCGCGGCCCAGAGCAGGCAGACCCATTCGGCGAACAGGAAGTTCTTCAGCCCGAACCCGCCGCCCACGTCGTCGGCGCGCAGGTGGAAGCGGTCGGCCGGCAGTCCGAAAACCGGCCCAGCGACGTCGGCGCGGATGCCGTGCAGCCCCTGGCCTGTGAGATCCATGGCGAAGCATCCGGTGTCGGCGTCGTAATCGGCGACTGCCGCCCTGGGCTCCAGCGGGAAGGCGGAGACCCGGTGGTTGTCCAGGTCGAGTTCGACCACATGGGCGGCCGTCTCCATCGCCGCCGCCACCGCCTCGGCATCGCCCTTGGCGAAGCGGTAGGCGCAGTTGCCGGGCGCCTGCGGCCAGATCTGCGGCGCGCCCTCGGCCTCGGCGGCGGCAGGGTCCGCGACGGTCGCCAGGTCGCCGTAGTCGATGGTCACCGCTTCGGCCGCGTCGGCGGCGGCCTCCGCGCTGTCGGCGACGATGAGCACCACCGGCTCGCCCACATAGCGCACCCGGTCGACCGCGAGGGCGTGGTGCGGCGGGATGATGATCGGCTCCTGCGTCGCCGCGACCACGCTGCAGGGCATCGGGCCGATGCCGTCGGCCACCAGATCCGCACCGGTCCACACGCCGACCACGCCGGGCATTTCCGCCGCCGCCGATACGTCGATGCCCGCGATCTCCGCATGGGCGAGGTCGGCGCGCAGGAAGCGGGCGTGAAGCTGGCCCGGGCGCTGCTGGTCGTCGACATACCGCCCGTTGCCGGTCAGGAAACGCTGGTCTTCAAGGCGCAGGGAGGGCTTGGCGGCGGCTGAGGTCGTCACGGTCGTTTCCCGAATTGGAGATCGCGCGGGTGAGGGGGAGCACCATAGCAGGAAAGTCCCGGCGGATAAGGGGGGTGCGCCGGACCGGCCTCGGCCGCTCTCTGCGGCCGTTGCACAGAGGGCCCGGTCGCTCTAAACCGCTGGCGACATTACCCGCTGGAGTTCCCATGAGCGCCGCATCCCAGACCTCCGACGACAAGCGGCTTGAGACCGCCCGCCGGGCCGCCGAGGAGGCCGGGCGCCTGGCGCGCCGGTTCTTCGAGGACCGCGAGACCCTGCTGATCGAGGCCAAGGGGCCGCAGGACCTGGTCAGTGCGGCCGACCGGGAGGTGGAGGAGCTGATCCGTCGGGAGATCGCCCGCGACTTCCCCGACGACCGGGTGCTGGGCGAGGAGTTCGGTGCCGGCGGGTCGGACGGCGATAGCGCCACGGGATGGGTGGTCGATCCGATCGACGGCACCCAGAACTTCCTGCGCGGCATTCCCCAGTTCGTCGTCTCCATCGCCTATCGCCGCGACGGCGAGGCCAGGGTCGGGGTGATCCACGATCCCAATGCCGGCGAGACCTTCTGGGCCACGGCCGGGGGTGGCGCCTTCCGCGACGGCGCGCCGATCCGGGTGACACAGGCGACCCGGCTGGAGGCGGCCGTGATCGGCGTCGGCCACTCGCCGCGCCACGAGCCCGACGTCTTCAACCGCACCATCACCGCGCTGATCGACGCCGGTGCGCAGACCCGCAACTACTGCTGTGCGGCGATCCAGCTCGCCTATGTGGCCGACGGCCGGCTCGATGCGACCTGGGACCCGTATCTGCTGGACTGGGACGTGGCCGCCGGCATGCTGATCGTGCGCGAGGCCGGCGGCGACGGCGTGCCGTTCCGACCTGGACGCAAGGGGCCGCATGCCGACACTCTGATCGCGGGTACGTCGGGGGTGCTGGCGGAGTGCCGGCGCCGGACCCGGATGTTCGACGACTGAGCAAGGGACCGACATGTTCTACGAACCCCGCAGCGGGCACGGCCTGCCGCACGATCCGTTCAAGGCCATCGTCGCCCCGCGGCCGATCGGCTGGATCTCCACCGTCGACAGGGACGGGCGGAACAACCTGGCGCCCTATAGCTTTTTCAGCGCCATCAACACCAACCCGCCGATGGTCAGCTTCACCAGCGAAGGGCTGAAGGACAGTCCGGTCAATGCCCGGGACACCGGCGAGTTCGTCTGCAACCTCTCCACCCTGGGGCTGGCGCAGGAGATGAACGCGTCGTCCGGCCCGGTGGGGGCCGAGGTCGACGAGTTCGAGCTGGCCGGGCTCGAGACCGCGCCGTGCCGGCTGGTCCGTCCGCTGCGGGTCGCCGCGTCGCCGGCCGCGCTGGAATGCAAGGTCACCGATTTCATCCAGCTCAAGAACCTCCAGGGCGAGCCGACGTCCCGCTACATGGTTCTGGGCGAGGTGGTCGGCGTCCATATCGACGAGGCCTATCTGAAGGACGGGCTGTTCGACACGGCTGCCGCCCAGGCGCTGGCGCGCTGCGGCTACATGGATTACGCGGCGGTCACCGAGGTCTTTGCGCTGCGCCGGCCCGACGCGGCGGAGTGACGGACCTCAGAACGGGTCGTTGGCCGGATTCCGCCTGTCCTGGCTGCCCAGTTCCAGCGACCACCGCTGCATCAGTTCAACGTCCGGCAGGTCGGCCGAGGCGGCGGTGAATATGGGTGACTGACCCCGGGCGTGTTGGGCCTGGGCGGCCTCGCGGACCTCGCTGGGCGTCATGCCGAACTCGTCGCGGAAGCGGGTGGCGAAATGGCTCGGACTGGTAAAGCCGTAATCCAGGGCGATGTCGAAGATCCCGCGCTTCATCTGGGTCTCGCTGCTCAGCGCCGTGAAACAGGCCAGCAGCCGGCGGCGCAGGATGTAGCCCCGCACGCCGCCCTCGTCCTGGAGCAGCCGGTACAGGGTCGCCCGCGACATCCGGTACTTGGCGCAGATGCTGGCCACCCCCAGGTTCGGATCGCCCAGGTTCCGATCGATATGGCGTCGCACGGCAATGAAGGTGCCGTCGCGCGCATCGACGGAATGCGGATCCCCATTCGCGATCAGGACCTGCAGCAGACCGAACAGGGCCTGGCAGAGGACCGGCGCGTCGGCAGCCGATGCCGCCGGCAGCGTCTCGCGCAGGGAATGCATGAAATCGCCCAGCAGCCGTCCCGCGGTGCTGTCCAGTGCGAACAGAGGCCCATGGGTCTCATGCAGGCTCGGCAGGTGTTCCGCCACCATCAGCCGAGGCAGCGCGAGGGTCAGCGCCTCCGCGTCCGTACAGGAGGAACGGACCTCGTAACCCAGATTGACGGAATTGATCATGCCGGGCGCCATGACGTAGGTCCGTCCGGCGTTCTCCACGTGGTTGGTACCCTGCAGGAAGAGTTGGATCGCCACCGGATCGGAGTCGTCGTTGCGTCGCAGCCATGCAGGATCGCGCACGTATTGCTGCTCCGACAGGTCGGTGTGGTAAAAATGGAAGCCGCCGGCGTTGTAGAAGTGAACCTTGGGCGCCCGGGTCGGCCGACGCGGATCGACCAGCGGCACCGAACGGAAATAATGCGAGATCCCCGTCCGCCAGCGCCAGAACAGCTCCTCGTTCGATAAAGTACCCGGAATAAGCGACACCGACGGCAGGGCTGAATCCAGCGCCATTTCGTCTTCCCCCAAAACGACGGGCAGGCCGGAATATCCATGCGCTGCCTTAGAGCCCCCACTCTTCGGCTATTCGCGGCACCCGTTGCCGAGTACCTGGGCACTGGTCGGGCTGTCTTCGCGGCCCAAGGCCGACCCGCCGACCGACATTCCCTCGATGTCGGTCCAATGCTGCGGATCAAGGCGGTGACTCAACCCAAACGCTGCATACGCGAGCATCCTCGATAATTGCGCGAAAGGTCAATATCCTTAAGCGCAGAAGGGCGGCTCCCGGCACGGCATTCTGCGTCCCGAAACCGTGCGCGGTGGTACAGATGACCGCTTGCTAGAATATGAACGATGGTTCATTATTCACCCCGAGCATCAGGAGGATACCAAGACTCATGACCATCGGATCGACTTCTGCCGCCAAGCGCGATGGCGCGGCCCAGTATGACGCCGTCATCATCGGCGCCGGGTTTTCCGGGATGTACCAGCTCCATCTGCTGCGCGACCGCCTCGGCCTGAACGCCCGGGTGATCGAGCGCGGGGACGGGGTCGGCGGGACCTGGTACTGGAACCGTTATCCCGGCGCGCGCTGCGATTCCGAGAGCCATTCCTACAGCTACTACTTCTCCGACGAGCTGCTGAAGGAGTGGGAGTGGTCGGAGCGCTATCCGCAGCAGCCGGAGATCGTGCGGTACCTGAACTTCGTGGCCGACAAGCTCGACCTGAAGCGCGACATCCAGTTCGACACCACGGTCACCGGCGCGGTCTACGACGAGAAGGCCAATCTGTGGCGGGTGTCCACCGACGACGGCGAGACCGTCTCGGCCAAGTACCTGATCACCGCGGTGGGCTGCCTGTCCTCGGCCAACGTGCCGGATATTCCCGGGCGCGATACGTTCAAGGGCAAGTGGTACCACACCGGCCAGTGGCCGCATGAGGGCGTGGACTTCACCGGCAAGCGGGTCGGCCAGATCGGCACCGGCTCGACCGGCATCCAGGCGGTGCCGGTGATCGCCGAGACCGCCAAGCACCTCACCGTGTTCCAGCGCACCGCGAACTACTCGATCCCGGCGCAGAACCACCCGCTGTCGGCCGAGTTCAAGGCCTGGGCGAAGGAGAATATCGACGAGATCCGCCAGACCATGCGGGCCTCGACCAACGGTCACCCGTTCCTGATCAACGAGCGCAAGGTGTTCGACGTCTCCGCCGAGGAGCGCCGCAAGATCTACGAGAAGGCGTGGGAGGTCGGCGGCCTGCGGTTCCGCGCGTCGTTCAATGACCTGCTGCTCGACAAGGCGGCCAACGACACGGCGGCCGACTTCCTGAAAAGCAAGATCGGCGAGATCGTGAAGGATCCGGTGACGGCCAAGAATCTGGCGGCGATCGACCACCCCTTCGCCACGAAGCGGCCGCCGATCGATACCGGCTATTTCGAAGCCTATAACCGGGACAATGTCAGCCTTGTGAACCTGCGCGACACGCCGATCGTCGAGATCACCGAGAACGGCGTGAAGACCACCGACGGGGAATACGAGCTCGACATCATCGTCTTCGCAACCGGCTTCGACGCCATGACCGGCTCGCTGCTGAAGCTCGGCATCGTCGGCCGCGACGGCGTGACCCTGAACAAGGCCTGGGAGGCGGGGCCGCGCACCTATCTGGGCATCCAGGCGGCCGGCTTCCCGAACATGTTCACGATCACCGGACCGGGGAGCCCGTCGGTGCTCTGCAACATGCCGGTCGCCATCGAGCAGCATGTGGAATGGGTCGCCGACTGCATCGAGACGATGGAGAAGGACGGCATCGACCGGATCGAGCCGACCGAAGAAGCGGTGACCGGCTGGGTCGACCATGTCAACGAGGTCGCCAACGCCACCCTGCTGCCGCAGGCCGGCCATTCCTGGTATCTTGGGGCCAACGTTCCGGGCAAGCCCCGGGTCTTCATGCCCTATGCCGGCGGCATGGCGCGGTTCCGCGGCATCTGCGACGAGGTGGCGGAGAAGGGCTATGAGGGCTTCGTGCTGTCCCGCGACAATGCCGACAGCCAGGCCGAGGCGGTCAACGCCTGAGCCGAGGCCAGACCATCCAAATCCCTGAGGCCTGGTCCCCCCAATGCCAGGCCCCTGTCCTGGGTCAACGGAGGAGATTTCCGCCGTTGACCCTCTTTTTTGGGTTATTTAATCTATCGATCGATTAATTATGGAGACGAGTTTGGCGGCGACAGCCCAGGCGCGTAAGGCAGGACGCCCTCTCGGCGCGCCGGACACTCGCGAGGCCTGCCTTGAGGCGGCAGAGCGGCTGTTCGCGACCCAGGGCTTCGCCGCCACCGGCCTGCGCCAGATCGGCGCGGCGGCCGGCGTCTCCATCGCCACGCTGATCTACCATTTCGGCTCCAAGGAAAAGCTGTACGGCAAGGTGCTGGGACGGATCGCCGACAGCATCACGCCCTACATGCCGGAGCCGGACGGGTTCGAGCCCGATCTCGACGGCGTGGTGGCGATGGTCGAACGGTTCCTCGATTGGTCGCTGGACCACGGCGACTACGCGGCGCTGCTGCTGCGCGAGCTGATGGAGAACCCGTCGCGGGCGACCAAGGCGCGGCGCTGGTATCTGCTGCCGCTCATTGAAGCCTATGCGGCGGCGATCCGGGAAGGCCAGGCGAAGAGCCTGTTCGGGCCGTGCGATCCGGAGATGGTCGCGTTCTACCTCACCGGCGCGATCACCCATTTCCGGGCCTCCACCGTCACCATCCAGCAGATGCTGGCGTTGGAGAGCCGGGACGAGGCGGTCGACCGGTTCCGCGCCACCCTGCGCGCCAATGTGAAGGCGATGCTGCTGCCTGCCGAGGAATGACCCGGCCAAAGGGATGCGCCACGACACCCCGGGCCGCTTGGAGGAGGAAATGTCCGTGACGAGCGCCGCGCCGTCCGCCGAGACCTGCGTCCTGCGCTATGCCCTGGAGCGGCATGCCGCGACGCGCGGCAACGACGTCTACGCGGTGTTCGAGGAGGGCGGAGGCTGGACCTTCGCCGAGACGCTGGCCCGGGTGCGCGCGACCGCGGCCGGGCTCCAGCGGCTCGGTGTCGGGCGGGGCGACGCGGTGCTGGCGATGATGCCGAACGGGGCGTTCGGGCTGCGGGCGATATTCGGCGCCAACTATATCGGCGCGGTCTCGGTGCCGGTGAACCCGGCCTATCGCGGCGCCATTCTGGAGCATGTGGTAGCGGATTCCGGAGCGACCGTCGCGGTCGTCCATCCCGACTGCCTCGACCGGCTGCTGGAAGTGTCCACCGCCGCGCTGACCCGCATCGTGGTGGCGGCGCCGGAACCGGGGCGGGAAGCGCCCGACGGCCTGGCCCTGTATGGCGAGGCCGTGCTGCTGGAGGAGGGACGCGAGCCCGAACCGCTGGACGCGCCGATCGCGCCCTGGGACACCCAGTCGATCATCTTCACCTCCGGCACCACCGGACGGTCGAAGGGCGTCCTGTCCTCCTACCTCCACTGCTACACGGCGATGAACCCGGACACCTGGACGTGCACCCGGGCCGACGACCGGCATCTGCTGCACATGCCGATTTTCCATATCGGCGGCGCCTTCATCGCGTCGATGGCGCTGTGCGTCGGCGCGTCCATCGCGGTGGTCGAGCGGTTCCGCACCGACGACTTCTGGCCGGTGGTGCGCCGGCTGGAGGTGACCTGCGTGTTCCTGCTCGGCGCGATGGCCACCTTCCTGCTGAAGCAGCCGCCGCGCGAGGACGACCGCGACCACCCGCTGCGGGCGGTGATGATCGTGCCGCTGGGGCAGGCCGGTCCGCCGTTCCGGGAGCGGTTCGGCGTTGATGTCTACACCCTGTTCAACATGACCGAGATCAGCACCCCGCTGATCTCGGGCGCCAACCCGGGCAAGCCGAACATCTGCGGGCGGCCGCGCGATGGCGTGGAGGTGCGGCTGGTCGACGCCAACGACATCCCGGTGGCCGACGGCATGCCGGGCGAGTTGATCATCCGCTCCGATGCGCCCTGGACCATGACCCACGGCTATCACGGCCGGCCGGAGGCGACGGCGGCCGCCTGGCGCAACGGCTGGTTCCATACCGGCGACATGTTCGTGCGCGACACCGACGGCGACTACCAGTTCGTCGACCGCCTGAAGGACGCGATCCGCCGGCGTGGCGAGAACATCTCCTCCTATGAGGTGGAGGTCGAGATCCTGGCCCATCCCGACGTGCGCGAGGCCGCCGTGGTGGCGGTGCCGAGCGACGTCACCGAGGACGAGGTGCTGGCCGTGCTGGCCCCGGTCGAGGGCCGGAGCATCGATCCGGCGGCCGTCATCGCCTTCCTGGAATCGCGCCTGCCGGGCTTCATGATCCCGCGCTACATCCGCATCGTCGACGCCCTGCCGAAAACGCCGACCGCCAAGGTCGAAAAACACGTCCTCCGCGCCGCCGGACTGTCCCCGGATTGCTGGGATCGGGGCACCGGGCGCGACGCATCCCGTCGGCCGAAAATTGAAGGATCGTCTCCATGACCAAGCCGGTCATCCGGGTCTACACCGATTACAAGAGCCCCTACGCCTTCGTCGCGGTGGCGCCGACCTACGCCCTGGAGGACCGGTTCGACGTCGCGCTGGAGTGGCGGCCCTACACTCTGCGGATCGAGGAATATCTTGGAGCGGTTGAAACCCGCACCGAGCATTCCTGGCGGCGGGTGCGCTATTCCTACATGGATGCCCGGCGCTACGCCAACAAGCAGGGGCTCACCCTGAAGGGGCCGACGCGGGTCTATAACGGCTACTACGCCAATGCCGGGATGCTCTTCGCCCAGCGCGAGGGTTTCTTCCGGGCCTATAACGACACCGTGTTCGAGCGGTTCTGGAAGCGGGACCTGGATCTCGACGTGCTGGCCGAGATGTCGGCGCTGGTCGCCGATCTCGGGGGCGATGCGAGGGCCTACGAGGCCTATGTGGAAGGTCCAGGGCGGGCCGAGATGGACGCGGTCATCGCCGAGGCCGAGGCTCTGGGAGTCTTCGGTGTGCCGATGTTCGTGTTCGACGGTGAGTTGTTCTGGGGCGGCGACCGCATCGACCTGCTCTGCGAGCTCCTGCGGGAGCACGGGGTGGCCGAACGCGCTCGGGCTTAGGGCGGTGCGCGATCAATCGAGAAGGGTAATTGGGCCGCGCTGACCGGCCGCAACCCCGATCGAAGCGGGGAGGGAGGACGCCAATGAAATGACCCATGAGTCATTATTCATTGACCTTGACAGCCGGAGCGTTGGATCACCATGCTCCGGTCAATAAGACCACAAAAAAAACCGAACCCTCGCCACGTACCGTGATGCAAGAGGGTCGTCATCAAGTGAGGATCGCAATGAAGAAGTCGTATTCCAGCCCGCGCCGGGGCCTCGATCGGCGCACCGTCCTGAAGGGTGCCGCCGCGGCTGCCGCCGTCGGTACCGGCATCACCGGCTTTCCGGCCTATCTGAAGGCTGCGAACACGCCGATCAAGATCGGCGTTCCGACCATCCTGTCGGGCCGCGTCGCCATTCTCGGCGAGTCCTCCGTCTCCGCCATCAATAACGAGATCCGCAAGATCAACGAAGCGGGTGGCATCGAAGGGCGCACGCTGGAGGCGGTGTTCCGTGATTCGCGCGGCAAGCCCGACGAGGCGGCACGCATGACCCGTGACCTCGTGAACAACGAGGGCTGCGAGATCATTCTCGACGCCGAGGCCTCGGGCGCGTCCTTCGCCGTCAACGAGGTGGTGCGGGACATGCAGCAGTTCTGCATCCACACCAACTCCGAGACCTCGTCGCTGACCGCCGATCCGAAGAACCAGGTCGACTGGGTCTTCCGCTCCTGCCGCCAGGGCATCCACGACGCCGTCGGCGGCGGTCTGGTCGCCGCCAAGGTGGTGAAGGAGAAGGGCCTGAAGAAGTGGGCCACCATCTCTCCGGACTATGCCTACGGCCGCGCCAACACCGAAGAGTTCATGGAATACGTGAAGCTCTTCGCGCCCGAGACCGAGGTGATCACCGAGACCTGGCCGAAGCTGTTCCAGCCGGACTACACCGAGAACGTGACCGCGCTGCTGAACGCCCAGCCGGAGGTGCTGTACTCCTGCCTGTGGGGCGGCGACCTCGTCGCGTTCTTCGACCAGGCCAGCCTCTACGGCCTGTTCGACCAGTTCACCGCCTTCGCGGTCAACCTGGGCGACTATCCGGTGCTTACGGCGATCAAGAGCCGTCCGGCCGGTGTGTATTCCGGTAGCCGCTACCACAAGGACATTCCGGATACCCCGGAGAACGAGGCCTGGTACGAGAGCTACATGGCCAATTCCGACGTGCTGCCGACCAACTGGGCCTGGCAGAACGCGGCGGCGGTGAACTTCGTCGCCGAGGCGCTGAAGAAGACCGGTGGCGACGCCGACACGATGAAGATGGCGGAGGCCACCGCCGGCCTGACCATCGACTCGCCGTTCGGCGTCGACGGCACGCTGACCATCCGCGAGGAGGACCACACGCTGGTCAACTATATGGTCGGCTATTCCAAGACCATCGTGGACGAGCCCTATGTGGTGGGCTTCGACCAGACCGCCTGGTCGGAGATCTACAAGCACGAGGCGGACTGGAAGAAGCGCAACGGCTACGTCTGATGCGCCGTTCGGGCGGAGGGACTGACCTCCGCCCGGATCTCTCCCGGGCGTCGGTCACAGGCCGGCGCCCGTCTCTGTTCGTTTCTGCGGATTGACCCTTATGATCGATTTTGACGCGCTTGCCGCCTGTCTGTCGACCTCGGCCTGCCTGGTGAACCAGGCGACGAGCGGACTGATCATCGGCATGCTGCTTTTCCTGGTGGCGTCTGGCGTCACGCTGATCTTCGGCGTGCTCCACGTCATCAATTTCGCCCATGGCAGCTTCTATATGATCGGGGCGTATTTCGCGTATACGACCTATGTGCTGACGGGGAACTACTTCCTCGCGGCCCTGGTCGGTGCGGTGGGCGCCGGTATTTGCGGCATCCTGTTCGAACGGCTGATCATCAGCCGTGTCTACGGCCAGAACCTGCTGATGCAGCTCCTGGTCTGCTACGCCTTCATCCTGATCGTCGACGACCTGGTGAAGATCATCTGGGGCGCGGAATACCTGGCCATGGGCATCCCGGCCGAGTTCCGCCTGCCGCCGCTGCGCTTCGCCGGCGGGTTCGTGCCGCCGTTCTATCTGTTCCTGGTCGGCATCGCCGTGTTCATCGGCGTCGGCTCGGTGCTTCTGGTCACCAAGACGCGTTTCGGCAAGATCGTGCGGGCGGCGGCGCTGAACGCGCCCATGGTCTCGGCGCTGGGCATCCGGGTGAACGTCTATTTCGCGCTGCTGTTCGGCTTCGGCTGCGCCCTGGCGGGTGTCGCCGGCGCCTTGGCCGCACCCGTGCGCTCGCTGACCCCGGGCATGGGTCTCGGCATTCTGGTGGAGAGCTTCATCGTCACGGTCATCGGCGGCATGGGGTCGATCCCCGGCGCCTTCCTGGCGGCCATCATCCTCGGTCTGACCCGCTCCATCGGCAGCGTCGGCTTCCCGCTCTTCGTTGACGGGGCGATGTTCATGATCATGGCGCTGGTGCTGATCTTCCGGCCGACCGGACTGCTGGGCCAGGGAGCGGTGCGATGAATCTCATTGTCCAGTTCCGGCGCGATCTGCTGATCGCCGCCGCCGCCCTTGTCGTGCTGGTCGCCATCGGCCTCGGCATCGAGCATGCGTGGCCGCGCGACTTCCTGACGGCGATCTTCGCCGCCGGCCTGCTGGCCATGTCGCTGAACATGCTGATCGGCTACACCGGTCTGGTGTCCTTCGGCCATGCGGCGTTCTTCGCGCTCGGCGGCTACATCTTCGGCCTGCTGCTGCAGTCCCAGGCCTTCACCGGCGCGATGGGAGCCGCCTCGGTGCCGCTGGCCCTGGTGGCGGCGGTGGTCGGCACCGGCCTGTATGCCGTGGTGATCGGCGCGATCTGCGTGCGGCTGACGGAGATCTACTTCGCCTTCCTGACGCTGGCCTTCCAGATGTTCCTGTACAGCGTGATCCTGAGCTGGGTCGACCTGACCGGCGGCGACCAGGGGCTGATGGGCGGCATCCCGCGCCCCGAGTTCCTGGGCATCGACCTGGGTGACCAGTATCACCGCTACGTCTTCTGTGCGGTGCTGTTCGTGGTCTGCGTGATGATCATGCGGATCATGACCGAGAGCCCGTTCGGCTACACCCTGCGGATGATCCGAGACAACGCCACCCGGGCGGCCTTCCTGGGCGTTAACGTGACCCGGGTGAAGCTGATCTGCTTCGTTGTATCGTCCTCGATCGCGGCGGTCGGCGGCGTGATCCTCGCCCTGTTCACCTCCGGCGCCTATCCGGAATGGGCGTTCTGGGCGCAGTCGGGCGAGGCGATCTTCATGATCATGCTCGGCGGGCTCAACGTCTTCCTCGGCCCGATCCTCGGCGCGGTGGCGCTGCGCATCCTGAACGACGTCGTTCAGATGTACACCTCGCACACCGAGATCGTGATCGGCCTGGTGATCATGTTCGTCGTGCTCGGTCTGCGCCGCGGCATTCTCGACTTCGTCAAGGACTGGTGGGTCGAGAAGCAGCAGGCGCGTCTGGCGGCGGAAAACCGGAATGGACGTGAAGGATGAGTGACGTGGGATCCCTGAAGGACCGCATCGCGGTCGTCACCGGCGGAGCCAGCGGCATCGGCGCCGCCTGTGCCCGGGTGATGGCGGCGCGCGGGGCGCGCGTTGTCGTCGCCGACGTGAATGAAGAGGCGGCGGCCAAGGTCGCGGGCGAGATCGGCGGCGTCGGCTATGGCGTCGACGTGCGCGACGCCGACGCCATCGAGGCCCTTGCCGAGAAGAGCGAGCGCGAGGTCGGCCCGACCGACATCCTGGTGACCTCGGCCGGCATCGTGCAGCCGCCGCTGCCGCCGGAGGAGCTGTCGCTGGAGCTTTACGACAACGTGATCGCGGTGAACCTGCGCGGCACCTATCTGTGCGCCAAGGCCTACGGGCTGCGCATGGTGGCCCGGCGCAGCGGCTCGATCGTCACCATCAGCTCGGTCACGGCCGAGCGCTCGGTGCCGCTGCACGCCTACGCGCCGAGCAAGGCTGCGGTGACCAACATGACCATGAACCTGGCCGCCGAATGGGGCCGGGCGGGCATCCGGGTCAACACGGTGGAGCCGGGCTATACCCGCACCCCGGCGCTGCAGGATCAGATCGACCGGGGCCATCGCGACGTCACCCTGCTGGAGGAGAACTCCACGCTGGGCCGCATGGTCGAGCCGGAGGAGATCGCCAAGGCGGTCGCCTTCCTCGCCTCCGACGAAGCGTCCGCCGTCACCGGCATCGCGCTTCCGGTGGATGTCGGCTTCTTCAGCGCCGGCTCCTGGCATCCGTATGGCGGCGTGCGCCGACAGGGGAACCGCTGATGCTGCGCCTTGAGAATGTGGTCAAGTCGTTCGGCGGCGTGGTCGCCACCAACGACGTCTCCCTGAACTTTCCCGCGGGCTCCCTCAGCGCGGTGATCGGTCCGAACGGTGCCGGCAAGACGACGCTGTTCAACCTGGTCACCGGCCATCTGGTGCCGGATAGCGGGCGCATCCTGCTGGAGGAAGAGGATATCGTCGGCAAGGCGCCGGTGGATATCGTGCGCAAGGGCATCGGCCGCGCCTTCCAGATCGCCAGCATCTTCCCGAGCATGACGGTCGAGCAGTCGCTGATGTGCGCCGTCGCCTCGCATTTCCGGGAGTCCGAAGCGCTGCTGTCGGTGTTCCCGCCGACCAATGTGCGGCGGCGGACCGAGGAGCTGATCGAGCTGCTGGGCATGGGCTCGGTGGCCAAGCTGCTCAGCGCCAACATTTCCCACGGCGACCAGAAGCTGCTGGATATCGGCCTGGCCCTGGCGCTGGAGCCGAAGGTGCTGATGCTCGACGAGCCGACCGCCGGCATGGGCCCGGAGGAACGCTGGCAGATGATCGGCACCGTGCGTCGCCTGTGGGAGCAGGGGGGCATGACCCTGATCTTCATCGAGCACGACATGGACATCGTCTTCGAGGTCGCCCAGGGGATCACCGTGCTGAGCTACGGCGCCGTTCTGGCCCAGGGCACGGCGGACGAGATTCGCAATCATCCGGAGGTCGTCGAGGCCTATCTCGGAACGGAGACGACGGCGGAGGCCTCGCAATGACCGGCGGGACGAACGGCAGCACGGCCGGCGACGTGATCCTCAAGGTCGAGGGTATCGACGTCTTCTACGGCGCCTCCAAGATCCTGTTCGGCGTCGACCTGGAGGTCGGGCGCGGGCGCACCCTGGCCCTGCTCGGACGCAACGGTGCGGGCAAGAGCACGACCATGAAGGCGATCGCCGGCATCGCCAGGCCGCGCAAGGGCTCGATCACCATGGAAGGCCAGAACCTGGCCGGCGAACGACCCGACATCATTGCGCGGGCCGGCATCGGCTATGTGCCCGAGGACCGCCAAGTCTTCACCATGCACAGCGTCGAGGACAACCTTCTCATTGGCATGAAGAAGGGTATACGGGGGCAGGAGGACTGGACCCTGGAGCGGGTCTACGACACCTTCCCGATCCTGGCCCGCATGAAGGACCGCAGGGCCGGGCTGATGTCCGGCGGCGAGCAGCAGATGCTGACCATCGCCCGCACCCTGATGGGCAACCCGGACGTGCTTCTGCTGGACGAGCCGTCGGAAGGCCTGGCCCCGATCATCGTGCAGGCGATCGGCGACCTGATCCGCACCCTACGGGAGACCGGCGTCACCATCGTCCTGGCCGAGCAGAACATGCATTTCTGCCTCGGCATCTCCGAGGATGCGGCGGTGATCGACAAGGGACATATCGTCTACCGCGACACCATCGCCGGCCTGCGGGCCAACGAAGAGGTCACCAAGCGGTACCTGGCGATCTGACCCTTCTATCTCGGAAGCCGGGCCGTTCGGCTCAGGCTTCCGAGAACAGGCCCCGGCGCAGCATCTTCATATAGGCCTGGATCACATGCTCGGGCACCGGACCGGTGTGGCCGTTCCTGTCGCGGGCGTAGCGCATGGCGATATAGGCGCGCGAGGCCAGCAGCATATAGATGATCGCCTCCAGCTCGTTCTCGTCGAAACCCTGGATCTCGCCGCGCTGCACCGCCCGGCCGAGAGCGGCCTTGTAGCCCTCCACCAGGATGCGGAAATGCTCCGCGTGCGCCTCGGGTGCGAAGACCTCGGCCTCGTAGAGAATCCGATAGAAGGTCGGGTGGGTGTCGAGATAGCCGAAGAACGCCCGCAGCCGGGCCTCCTCGCGCGCCGGACCGGTGAGGTCGCGGGGCATGGAGGAGGCGATGTGGTCCAGCATCTGCCGGCCCATATACGGCAGCAGCCGGTTCAAGACATCCTGCCGGGATTCGAAATAGTTGTAGAAGGTTCCCTGGGCGACGCCGGCGAGCTGGGTAATCTTCGAGATCGAGGCATCGGCATAACCGTCGGTGCCGACCACCTGAGCCGCGGCTTCGAGAAGCAATCTGTAGGTCTCGCGTGCCTTCTCCTCGCGCGACATGCGACGCGGTTGGGTGGGGCGAAGGGAAAGAGAGTCCGCCATCGATATGTCGGCGCTTCCTAATGCACTGTTATTTCATTCGTATATTAACAGAAGAGCGCCGGAAGTTGGGCTAAATTTGTAGCCCGGCGAGGGCGATATCGTGTCTCTTTCCCCTCCTTCGTCATCCCGGACGACCCCGGGCTTCGACCCGGGGGCGGACCGGAACCTTGCCCGTGCCCTCTGGGTCCCGGCCCGAGCCCGGATCAGGTCCGGTCTCGTCCGGGACGACGGTGGAGGTGGGGAAATTGTGGGGCGGGAGGCGGTAGTTGGACCCGGCAATCGACACTCAGTTGGTCAGGTTGTTCAGCACCTTGGTGTCGTGGCCCGGCCAGATCGGCCCCGCTGCGGTCTCGAGCGTATCGATCTCCTGCGGTGTCGCGCGATCGACCCGGTAGAGCTTCTCGTCGGCGAAGGCGCTGTGGTCATGGGCGCTTTCGTTGCCCACATGGCCGCTCACGTTGCGGCTGTCCCAGGCTGTAGCGGCGACGATCGCCTCCCCCGAGGTCGGCGCCTCGACGAACAGGGTCTGCGCGATTTCCCGGTCGAGCCAGCGCGGATCCTCGGCATGGGCGACGGGGCTGAATTTCCAGACGATCCGATCGGTCATAGGGTCCTCCTGGTCGTGTGGCGTCAAAGTCTCACGTTAGGAAACGGACGGTCGCAGCACCGGTTCCAAAAGCAGAGGGGGCGGCGCCTCTGTCGAGACGCCGCCCCCCGGTTCGGATCGGTATGGATCGACCGCGATCAGGCGAGGTCGAACCGGTCGGCGTTCATCACCTTGGTCCAGGCCTTCACGAAGTCCTTGGCGAACTTCGCCTTGGCATCCTCCTGGGCATAGACCTCGGCGACGGCGCGAAGCTGCGAGTTGGAGCCGAAGACCAGGTCGGCGCGGGACGCCTTCCACTTCAGCGCGCCGCTGGTCCGGTCACGGCCCTCGAACTCCGTCTCGTCCTCGTTGGCTGCTGTCCACACGGTGCGCATGTTAAGCAGGTTGACGAAGAAGTCGTTCGTGAGCGTGCCCGGCTTGTCCGTGAGAACACCCAGGTCCGACCCGCCGTAATTGGCGTTCAGCGCCCGCATGCCGCCGACCAGGACGGTCATTTCCGGGGCGCTCAGGCCCAGGAGCTGGGCCCGGTCGACCAGAAGCTCCTCGTCGGCGACGCTGTACTTCCGCGGATGGTAGTTGCGGAAGCCATCGGCAGTCGGCTCGAGCGGCTCGAAGGCCTCGGCGTCGGTCTGCTCCTGGCTGGCGTCGGTGCGGCCCGGCGCGAAGGGGACC
The DNA here is from genome assembly GCF_000423805.1 of Thalassobaculum salexigens DSM 19539. Classification (NCBI taxonomy): domain Bacteria; kingdom Pseudomonadati; phylum Pseudomonadota; class Alphaproteobacteria; order Rhodospirillales; family Thalassobaculaceae; genus Thalassobaculum; species Thalassobaculum salexigens. The sequence goes on along the minus strand of NZ_AUIR01000012.1, from coordinate 497,252 downwards.
TTCACGTCATGGCCGGCCTTCTTGGCGGCATCTTCCACCGCGGCCGAACCGGCCAGCACGATCAGGTCGGCGAGCGAGATCTTCTTGCCGCCGGACTGGCCGTCGTTGAACGCCTTCTGGATACCCTCGAGCTTCTCCAGGGTGGCGGAGAGCTTGACCGGCTCGTTGGCCTCCCAGTCCTTCTGCGGGGCCAGACGGATGCGGGCACCGTTGGCGCCGCCCCGCTTGTCGGACCCGCGGAAGCTGGCCGCCGCGTTCCAGGCGGTGGCGATCAGGTCCGCCGCCGGGATGCCGGAGGACAGGATCTTCGCCTTCAGGTCGGCCACGTCCTTGTCGTCCACCAGCGGATGGTCGACGTCCGGGACCGGATCCTGCCAGATCAGCTCCTCGCTCGGGACCTCCGGGCCGAGATAGCGGACGCGCGGACCCATGTCGCGGTGGGTCAGCTTGAACCACGCGCGGGCGAAGGCATCGGCGAACTCGTCCGGATTGGCATGGAAGCGCCGCGAGATCTTCTCGTAGGTCGGGTCCATGCGCATCGCCATGTCGGCGGTGGACATCATGGTCGGGACCTTCTTCGAGGGATCATGGGCGTCCGGCGCCATGTCCTTCTCGGCGACGTTCTTCGGGGCCCACTGGTTGGCGCCGGCGGGGCTCTTGGTCAGCTCCCACTCGTAGCCGAACAGCATGTCGAAATAGCCCATGTCCCACTGGGTCGGGTTGGGCGTCCATGCACCTTCCAGACCGGAGGTGGTGGTGTGGGCGCCCATGCCGGACTCGAAGCTGTTCTTCCAGCCGAGACCCTGATCGACGATGTCGCCGCCCTCCGGCTCGGCACCGACCAGCGATGCATCGCCGGCACCGTGGCACTTGCCGAATGTGTGGCCGCCGGCCACCAGGGCGACGGTCTCCTCGTCGTTCATGGCCATGCGCGCGAAGGTCTCGCGGATGTCCTTGGCCGAGGCGAGGGGATCGGGGTTGCCGTCCGGGCCTTCCGGGTTGACGTAGATCAGACCCATCTGCACCGCGGCGAGCGGGTTCTCCAGCATACGGTCGCCGGAATAGCGGCTGTTCTCCTTGTCGGAGGTCGCCAGCCACTCGGTCTCGCGACCCCAGTAGATGTCCTCCTCCGGCTCCCAGATGTCCTCGCGGCCGCCGCCGAAGCCGAAGGTCTTGAAGCCCATCGACTCGAGCGCGACGTTGCCGGCCAGGATCATCAGGTCGGCCCAGGAGAGGCCGTTGCCGTATTTCTGCTTGATCGGCCACAGCAGGCGGCGCGCCTTGTCCAGGTTGCCGTTGTCGGGCCAGCTGTTCAGCGGGGCGAAGCGCTGGGTGCCCGAAGAGGCACCGCCGCGGCCGTCGCCCGTGCGGTAGGTGCCGGCGCTGTGCCAGGCCATGCGGATGAACAATCCGCCGTAGTGACCGTAGTCGGCCGGCCACCAGTCCTGGGATTCCGTCATCAGCGCCGTGAGGTCCTTCTTCAGCGCGTCGTAGTTGAGCGCGTTGAAGGCCTCCGCGTAGTTGAAGTCCTCGCCCAGCGGGTCGGACATCGGCGGATTCTGATGCAGGATCTTCAGATTGATCTGGTTCGGCCACCAGTCACGGTTGGTCACCGCAGATGCCAGCGTGTGCCCGTGCATAAATGGGCATCCGCCTGACTTGTTACTGCCGTCCATTACTACCTCCCAGCATGGCAATTCGGATTGGTCTCTCCGCGGGGCACCGCCGTTCGCGCGCGCCGGACAGAAAGCGTCAAAAGCGTTCGCGACGGCCCGGAGCCCGAAAGAGGTCGACGGTTCGTCCGTCTTCCCGATCGCATCGTAGAACCCGACGGGCCCCGCGTCATCGCTAATTTAGAATCTATCAAAACTGAACGATCCAAGGAATTTTCATTTACTGATCAGTTCGATAAGATCGGCTTATGATAAACATCACCCTGAAGCAGCTTCGCTATTTCGATGCCGTCACCCGCGCCGGCCATTTCGGCCGGGCGGCGGAGAGCTGTGCGATCTCGCAGCCGGCCATGTCGATGCAGATCAAGGAACTGGAGCAAACCCTCGGCGTCTCGCTGTTCGACCGCAGCGCCCGCAAGGTCCGGCTGACCACCTTCGGCGAGGCGTTTTCGGTGCGGGTGCGCGAACTGCTGCGCGCGACGGACGAACTCGGCGACATGGCGCGCGCGGCGCGGGACGGTCTCATGGGGCGGCTGCGTCTGGGCATCATCCCGACCATCGCACCGTATCTGCTGCCCTCGCTGATCGGCGATCTGACCGAGCGGCATGCCGGCCTCGACATCCATGTGCGCGAGAGCCTGACGCCGCGCCTGCTGCAGGAACTGTCCAACGGCCGGATCGACGCCGCCATCGTCGCCCTGCCGATCTCCGAGCCGGCCTTCACCGAGGTGGCGCTGTTCACCGAGAATTTCCTGCTGGTGCGTCAAATCGGGGCGCGGGACGAGCCGGTGCCAAGCCCGGCCAGTCTGCGCGAGATGCGGTTGCTGCTGCTGGAGGAGGGGCACTGCTTCCGCGACCAGGCCCTTTCGTTCTGCCATATCCGCTCCGCCCTGCCGCGCGAGACCCTGGACGGCAGCTCCCTGTCGACCTTGGTGCAGATGGTGGGGGCGGGGATCGGCGTGACGCTGATTCCGGAAATGGCCGCCGACGTGGAAACCCGCTCCGCCGCCGTCGCGGTCGCTCGGTTCGGCGAACCGCAGCCGTCGCGCACGGTTGGCATGATCTGGCGCAAGACGAGCCCGCTGGCTCCGCAGCTCGCCGAGGTGGCGGAGGTGGTCCGCCGGTCGGCCGCCGCCTTGCGCGAAAAGCACAGCCAAGCGACCCTGGCGGCCTGACGCGCCGGAACCGGCCAAAGCATACGAAGGACGAACGCCATGGGATTCACGATCGACCGGGTCGACCACATCGTCATCAACTGCAGCGACCTGGACGCCACGGTCGCCTGGTACCAGCGGGTACTGGGCCTGGAGCGTGAGGAGTTCGCCTATGGGGAGCACACCCATGTGGCGCTCAAATACGGCCGGCAGAAGTTCAATGTACGCCCGACCGGCACCGCGCACTGGTGGAGCGTCGACAACGATACGCCGGGCACGCTCGACATCTGCCTGATCTCCACCGACCCGATCGAGGCGGTCGTGGGCCATCTGAAGGCCTGCGGTGTGGAGATCGCCAAGGGGCCGGTCGCCCAGATCGGCGCGCTCGGCCCGATGACCTCGGTTTATTTCTACGATCCGGACCGCAATCTCATCGAGGTCGCCGTCTATCCGTAAGGTGTATGGCGGGCGCCAAAGACACCTTCGAATACAGGAAGACTCCCGCCGCGAAGGAAACTAAAACGATCTCCCACCAGCGTTTAGGGTTAAGTCTTAATTTTCTTGTTCGCCCTGGAATATATTGGGTTCTGTCGTATTTTACGGAACCAGCCTGCGATCCGTACGTTCTGTATGCGAGCAACAAAGCGAGGCGGAGTATGTCATTGTCGCGATACGGAGATCATGAGATGCCAACCCTGCTGGACGTCATCACGATCGACGATCTCTCTGCGTTCGTGGACGGGCAGGCGGATGGCGATCTGTCCGAAGCGATCGAGGAACTCGAGCTGCAGGACGACCGCTGCGCCGAGACGCTCGGCGCGTTCATGGCCCAGAACGCCCTGTTGCACCGAGCTCTGGATCCCATGAAGGACGAGCCGACCCCGAAACGGCTTCTGGACCTGATACGGTCGCATACCGACGGCGCGGCCTGAACGCCGCGTTGGCGCGGCGCGACAGGCGCTGTCCGGGTTCGCAGGCGCTAGAGTCTAAGTGCCTGGATACTGACGACGCGGTTGCGAAGACCGCCGTACATCCGCGTCATTCCGATTAACATCCTCAAACGAGATCGTCCGGCACGAACCAGGATTTCCTGGCGAAGTCCCGGCCCTGATCTTCCGGGAAGGCGGCGACATACGGCCGCCTTTCGGCGTCTGCGGGTCCGCCTTGAGCCGCCTCCCGCCACAGATCGAACAGTTCGGCATTGTTCCCGTCGATCTCTCGGCCGGCGAGGAGGGATCCCAGGTGGGCGTCCCAGATCCGCCGCTCGAATGCCCGTACGCCCTTGATATCCTCCCACACCACCCCGGCTTCGGTGTCCCACCTCAGGCTGCGGCCGTTGAGATTGGCGGAACTCACGATCGCCAGGCGGTGATCGACGATGAACACCTTGGAGTGGATATAGACAATGGGATGACCGTCGATCGAGCGCCGGTCCTCGGTCGTCGACTGCCGATACCGGTTCACCAGCGAAAAGAACGCTGCCCGCTCGCCGAACGCCTCCTTCACCGCGTCCACGCAGCGCATCTGCAGCCACTCGCCGTGGCGATGGGGCGGATCGGTCGCATCCTCGAACAGCACCTCCTGCGGCGCCGCCGGCAGCAGCAGGATCAGCCGCAGCTCCGGCTGGCGCCGGGCGGCGTCGACGAGGGCCTGGACGACGCTGCGCGAGCGCAGGAACTGGGTCTCGATATAGATCAGCCCCTCCGCCTGGCGGATGGCGTCGATATGCGCCTGTTCGATCTCCATGAAGGCGGGACGGGGGCCGAACTCCGTCAGCGTGCGCCGCTGGCGCGATACCGTCTTGATGAATCGGAGTGCGCCGACCTCCGCGCCGGCGGGCCGGGGCTCGGAATGGGTCGGATCCATCCGCTCGACCAGGGCCGGCATGTTCCGCACGAACCGGCGCAGGCGCCGGACCCTCTGGTTGAACGGTTTCACCTCGCGGTTCCAGCAGTCGATGAAATGGGCGCGGGCGTCGGCGCAGATCGGTCCCGTGACGGCCAGACTGACGTCGTGCCAGGTCTCGTCCGACGGCCGGTCGTGGGCCGCGGTGTCGTAGCGCCGTTCGTTGATGTCGAGGCCGCCGATGACGACGAAAGAGCCGTCGATGACCGCCAGCTTCTGGTGGTAGGTCGCCGGGCGCAGGCGCGGCGGCGGGCCGAGCCGGGGCAGCAGGGTACTGGCGTCGCGCGTGCCGAGCAGGGGGGCGAGGCCGGGCGCGTCGGCCAGCAGGGCTCCGGTCTGCATGCCCTGGGCACGGGCCATGCCGCGGACCCTGAACCAGACCAGGGGCCAGAAGACCCAGCGCAGCATTTTTCCGACCTTGGCCTCGTGCAGGGCGGCGACGATCTGCAGCGTCCGCGTCGCATCCGGGCGGGCGTCGACGGCGGCGCGGGCATTGTGAAAGCCGCGCACCGAGGCCCAGGTGAGCTTGTGCAGGTCCGTGGCGACGGTGGGTTCGAAATCGGTCAGCAGGATGCGGACATCGACGCCGCGCGCCGAGACCGCGGCGATCAGGTCGCCCCAGGTCTCCAGGCCCGCCTCGGTGACCCGCGGGGACCGTAGCCTTGTGGCGGGATCCAGAATCCGGAAGCCGAGCAGCACCTCGTCGCGCGCCTCGAAGATCCGTTCTTCGAGGACCGGATAGGCTTCGCTGGCCTCGATGAGCGGGGTGATCGTTTCTTCGGGCGCGGAGTCGGCGGCGCCGTCAGGCTCCTGGTCGTGGATCACCCCAAACTCCTGTGTTGCATCCATCGCGGTCGAGGTGGTGGCGTGGTTGAGCTGCGGAGTGCGGGGCTGCATCGAGGCCGCCGGGAACGTCATCGAGGACCGTTTCTGTGAAACTTGAAAGGCGGACGGCGGCCTTACGTGCGACAGGCTCGCCTGAGCGGTGTTTCCGTCGGGGAGGTGCGGCGCGTGTGCCGCATCTTCTGAGGTTCAGCGCGCTGAAATGTCGGCGGGCCAAATTTCGGCAGGCTGAAGATCAGCGGGCCGGTTGGGGCTCGCCCGGCTGGGAACCGATCTCGTCGGCTGTCGCTGTCTTGACCACGTTCAGGTCCATTCTATTCCGGACTTCGGTCCAGACAGTCTGGATCTCGTGGGCTTCCAGGCCGTCCTCGGCGAAACCGGTGGCGGCGTGGACCGCGCCTCTCAGGGTGTCGGGCGCGTAGGACTGGGCCAGCATGGCGCCGCCGAGCAGGGCGGCCGGCATGGCGACGAGGGCTATGAGCGCAGCGCCCGTGGCAATGGCGATGGAACGGATCCGCATGGTCTCACCCTCCCGCCACGACGAGGAGAATCTGAGCCCAGAGCGTGGTGGCGGCCGCGCACCCGACGGTGAGGACCGTACGCTGCAGCGCCGGGGGCATGCCGGTGATGGTTTGCTCCATAGCCGTTTTCATGTGTCTGTCTCCTGATCTAGGTCGCTTCGCCGTTCACGCTGCGTGGGGTTGCTCAGGCAACGCCCGCGTGGTGAGCGATGACGCCGTTGCGCGACCGCATGGACGTGGCATAGGCAGGCGCGGCGGAGCGATGGGATCCGCCGACATGCAGCTCGCGCAGGCGCATGCGGGCCCGGGCCACCCGGGATTTCACCGTACCCACGGCAACGTCGAGCATGTTGGCGATGTCGGGATACGGAACGTTTTCGAGACCGGCGAGGATCAGCAGCTCCTGATCGCCCTTATCGAGGTGCGAGAACGCGGTCATGAACTCCTTGAGCTCGACGGTGTCCAGCTGGGCGCCCGGAATAGACTGCTCGTACTTGCCGGAGTCCAGCTCCTCCGAACCGGCGACCGGGCGCGGCCGGCGGCACTCGGAGATGAAGTGGTTGCGCATGATGGTGAACATCCACGCCTTGAGGTTGGACCCTTCCTCGAAGCTGTCGATGCGCTTGAGCGCGCGCTCGACGGTGTCCTGGACCAGATCATCGGCGCGGGCGGCGTCCCGGGTCAGCGACCGGGCGAAGCGGCGCAGGGTAGGAAGCAGCTGTTCGATTTCTTTGGCCACGTTCGGACTCATCTTGGTCACCTGAACTCGTTGCGATGACCAACTATAAAGTACTTCTAAGCGATCCGTTCAATAAAAAGCGCTACCCACTCTAAAGCATGTCACTCCATTTGGGCGGTTTGTATAATGGAGGCAAATTCAGCAACATGAGGAACGGACAGAAGAGGTGTCTCGTTGTCATATTGATTATTGAACTCACTATGAGCCTAAGGGGCGATTTGGGCGAATTGGGGTGAATGAACATTTGTAGCCGATGTGGCAATACGCACAGCTGGCGGCAGTTGAGTAAGAGGCGTACTATGAGTATATGATAGCCAGGCCAGTGCCCCGTAAGGCGCTATCTGCCGGAACCAAATGGTGTTAGTGCTCAAATTCGGATGAATACGATCCGCGGGCGCTAACGTGGTGCCGGAGATACGACGACGTGGGTGGGGTGGCAAAGCCTGGCACCTTGGAGAACCCGATGGGTGAAGAACAGAAGTCTGGTCGTCGTACCGAGCGATTGCAGCTCATGCTGGACGACGAGGAACTGACGCGGATTGACGATTGGCGCTTCGACAATCGTATCCCCACCCGTGCGGCTGCGATCCGGGAGCTTATCCGACGCGGGATGCTCTACGAAGATGTGGTCGACTCCGATGTCGACATGCCGGATCAGCGGGATATGAAGTCAACTGAGTATAGGGCTATTCCGATCGAGGAATGACACCCGTCTAGTATGTATTTTACTTTAATAAATCTAGATGCCCAGCTTCGTGAGCTGGGCATCTTGGTTTCGGCGTTGTGGTTCGCGCCGGGCTGCGTCACATGGGCCGTCGGCCACGGATCGCTCCGGCAACGGCGCTGATGACGAGCAGCACCAGGAAGACCACGAAGAGAATCTGAGCGATGTCGGCGGAAGCCGCCGCGACGCCGCCAAAACCAAACACGCCGGCGATAATCGCCAGCACCAGGAACATCAGACTCCAACCAAGCATTTGTGTCTCCATCTTTCAGTCAGCGCTGGCGACCGAACGGATCCAACGCATTGTGTTGTTGTGTGACGGTTAAACGCGAGGTCAAAAGAACGGTTCCTGAAAAGCGCCGATAAAAATAAGACAGCAAGTCGGCGGCAACTACCGAGCGCCTGTGATGTTCGGGCAGGGACCTGGGCGGTACGCCGTATATTCATCGGGACGGAGCCGAGGACCCGATCGGCGCGCGGCGTTGTTCGCGTTCGTCTCGGCCTTGTGGCGGCGGCGCTTCGGTCCCACCGGTCCGGCCGGAGGCAAACCCAGAGGCAAACATTGATAAATGTTAAAGAAAAATCTGGAACCCCGCTCGGGGGTGCGTCGTTGTCGGGACATGGGGGCGGTTGGAACCCATACCGATCGTGCCATGCGGGACCCGATTTGGAACATCGGCCGGCACTGCTTGGTGCCGCTGTTACAGCGGGTCCTGTTTCCCATACAGAAACAGGAGACACGCATGACTATCAAAACCCTTCTCCGTCGTTCGACCCCGATCGTGCTCGCCGGGCTGATAAGCACGCCCGTGGCCGCCGGTCTGATCTACAACGACGTCGCCGAGATCCGTGACCGCGCGCCGGCGGGCAACACGTTCAACGCCCAGCTGGTCCAGGAATACAAGAAGATCGCCCTGTTCGAGGCGGACGAGATGTATGACTGGGTCGATGCGGAAAACCACGCGACCAAGGGCAACATGGCGGCCGAAGGCAAGACGCCGCTGCCGTACATCCCGGCCGAGTGGAACATCGCGACCCAGACTGAGCTGCGCGAGTTGGAACTCGCCCGTGCCGAGCTGGTGACCATCCTCGACGACGGTGCCCGCATGAGCGCACCGCGCGAGGCGGCCGTCGCCCAGGCGAAATACGATTGCTGGGTCGAGCAGCAGGAAGAGGGCCATCAGCCCACGCATATCGCAGCCTGCCGTGACGCCTATCTGGCGGCGCTGGACGATCTGAAGGCCGCGGTGGCTCCGGAGCCGGTCAAGACCACGGCCGTGGTTCAGGACGAGATCGCCCGCGAGACGGTGTATTTCGAGTTCGACAAGTCGACCATCACCGGCCAGGCGCAGGCCAAGATCGACAGCTTTGTCGCCGAGATGAAGCAGATCCAGCCGGTGGTCACCCTGTATATCGCCGGCCACGCCGACACCACCGGGCCGAACGACTATAACGTTGACCTGTCCCGGGACCGGGCCGCGTCCGTGCGCGCCGAGCTTGAGCGCCAGGGCATGAATGTCGGCGACTACAGCGATCTGGAGGTCGAGGCCGAGGGCGAGACCGATCTCGCCGTGCCGACCGCCGACGGGGTCCGCGAGCCGCGGAACCGCCGGGTGGAGATCATCGCCCACGGGCAGGTGACCAAGGTGATCGACCAGACCGCCGCGGTCAGCCAGTAAACCCCGGCAGCATCAATTTCCGGCAAGCCAAGCGGCAGCCGAAATGAAGCGAAGCCCCCGCCGGTTGGCGGGGGCTTCGTCGTTTCGTCTCGCTGACAGCCGCGGGTGGCGACAATTCGTCTGTCGCCCGCGCGGGGTCAGGATTTTGGCCGACCCAGGGGAAGTTCTTCCGATGGCTTCACACCCTGTTTCGATGCGTCCAGGCCAAGCCTGATGAGCATACGAATGGCGCTTGACCGCGAATTGACGCGGTGTATGAATCGCCAATCTTCGATTTCGCCCAATTCGTCATCGTTCAGCATGATCTGCAAACGTTCGGTCCGTTTGCCGCGAGTTTGCGTCCCTTCCGTCATAGTAATATCTGATCCTTCCGGCGGGGGGCCAGTTCGTATCAACGCAGTCCCATTCTGATGTTCCATGCAGACTTACTACCTGTATTTCCGTGTCTGATCTTCATCATGGGTTAATGTATAGGCGTTTTCCGGAAGGGCTTTATTCCATAGGACGCGATGGCATGGTCACCGACAAGGCGGGCAAGCAATTGAATATCATGACCGAATACCTGTTCCGCAAATTGTCGGGCATGATCGCGGTCACCGAGGTGATGAAGTCCGCCTTCTCGGTGGTCTGCACGGACAAGGTCCGGTTCGCCAAAGGCGACTATATCGTTCAGCCGGGCCACGATTTCCGGTCCGTCTATCTCATCGTCGACGGGTGGGCGACACGCTCCAAGCTGACCAGCAACGGGGCGCGCCAGATCATCAATTTCGCCGTTCCGGGCGATATCCTCTGTTTCAACGCCGCGTTGTTCGACAAGGCGGAGGTCTATGTCCAGGCGCATACCTCCCTGGACGCCTTCTCCATCCCGATCCGGCCGTTCTCCGACCTGCTGAACAACCAGCCGCAGCTCGCCGTCGCCCTGGCCTGGACGGCGGCGCAGGAGGAGGGGGTGGTCTCCGAGCGGCTGGTGTCGCTGGGCCGGCGCAGCGCGCGCCAGCGGGCCGCGCATCTGCTCTGCGAGATTCATCGCCGGTTGCAGGTGGTCGACCTGGTGCGCAGCGGCGAGCAGTTCCAGATGCCGCTGACCCAGGAGGATCTCGCCGACTCCCTGGGCATCAGCATGATCCACACCAACCGTGTGCTGCGCGACCTGGTGCGCAGCGGCCTCATTGCCATGGAGCGCAATTCGGTGCGTCTGCTCGATCTCGACCGCCTGCGGGAGATCTGCGAGTTCTCGGACGACTACCTGCATTTTCCGGATGAGAGAACGAAATAGGGGGAAGGAACCGCGGTTCCTTCCCCCTGAGCCATTCCGGCACCGCTTACGGTGTCGCGGGTCCTGGTCGCGGCGTCCCGCCGCGGACCCGGCCTGTGCCGCTTCGATCAGTCCTTCTTGGACTCGTCGATGATGTAGCCGGTGCCGGCGCCGACGGCACCGCCGATCGCAGCGCCGCAGGCAACGCAACCGCCCGTCACCGCGGCGCCGGCCGCGCCGACGCCGGCGCCGATGGCGCCACCGGACAGGGTACTCTGCTGGGTACTGTTCATGCCCGAGCAGGCGCCCAGCGTTAGGCCGACGGTCACCAGGGCAGCGGTAGCAAGCTTACGCATGGCTCAATCTCCTCGCTGTTACATTCTGAGTACGAAACGCACATCGTGCGCTGAGGTTCCCGTAATCCCCCTGGCTCAAAGAGCACCCTCACAAAAAGCGACAGCCGCCCTGCGGGGACAGGGCGGCTGATCGGGAGTCGGATCGGGGATGGGGATGCGGCTTAGTCGGCGGCGTCCTTGATGGCGCGCTGGGTATCGTTCACCGCCTCATCGGCGGCCTCGCCCACCTGCTCCATCGGGCCGTCCTGGTCGTAGCAGGCCGAGAGACCGAGGGAGAGAAAACCAGCAAGCAGACTGGCCCAAACGATGTTCTTCATGACTAACCTCCATTCGCAGTGTCTTCAGCAAGACCTCGTGTGTTCGCTGGGATAACGGGTCGGACCCGGGTCGGTTCCCGCAAATAATTTCGAAGCAGCCAAGCGACGGCCGGAAGTGCCGGCTTTCGCGCCCCGACCTCTATACCGATAGGGACTTGCCGGAGAGCGGGGCGTGTGGCGTTCCGAGCGCTGATGCATCCGGCCGCCGCCAGATAGGCGCAAAGCCGGAAAGGCTCAGAGAAAGACTCACTGTCTCCGGAACCAGCGCCCGTTCGGCTCCGTTACCCAGGCAGATTTGATTGTCGCGTGTCGGGAACGGATGGACCGCCCGGAGCGGGCGGCGACGCCAACGGAGAATCGACGAATGTTCTATTCCAGATCCCTCTTGGCCGGATTTGTCGCCGGGTCTTCGCTTCTCATAGGCCTGTCTCCGGCGGTCGCGCAGCATGCGGTTCCGGCCTCGATCGCGGTGCCCTCCGCGGAGGACGTGTCGGCTGTGCCGGCCGCCGACATGCTGGGAGATCCCGTCCGGGGCGACCTCACGGGCGATATCGAACGCCTGGTGATGCAGGATGCTCTGGCGGCCGATCTCGGCGACGACCTTGGCGCCAGCACGGTCCAGGCCGCCCGTATGGCCTATGCCCAGGACCTTTTCCAGCCGATCTGGTCGCGGGAGGGCGCCGCCTCTCTGGTCACCCTCGGCAATCGTCTGTTCGACTACGGTCTGCAGGTGGAGCAGGTCGTCGGCCACACGGTGCAGCAGGTGGTCGAGACGCGCTTCGACGCAGCTGCGGCCGCCGACCGTGCGCAGGCGGACCTGCAGCTCACCGCAGCCTGGCTTCGGATCGCCGCGGCGGTCAGCGGCGGACTGGAGGACGAGGGGGCGGCGGTCGCGTCCCTGTCGAGCCGGCCGTCGCGCTCGCTTCTGACGACCGCCCTGCGCCGGGCGGGCGATGGCGACGCCATCGGCACTCTGGAGCCGTTCGAGATCGATAACGCCCAGTACGACGGGCTGAAGCGGGCGCTGCTCGAATACCGGGACATCCGCGCCCGGGGCGGCTGGTATGCCATTCCGCGGGGCGACCTGGTGCGCGAGGGCGACCGCGACGAGCGCATCCCGGCGCTGCGGGCCCGGCTGCGGGCGGAGGGCTACGCCATCGATTGGGGCACGGAGGGTCCGCAGCGCGCGCCGATCTCCACACCGACGTCCGGGACCGAACCCCTGGTCGAAGTCTCCTTGGGCCCGCCATCGACCGTCGATGATCAGTCCGCCGGCCAGCTCACCGATCCGACCCTGCTGGACGCGCCGCTGGTCGCGGTCCTGAAGGAATTTCAGTCCCGCCACGGCCTGGAACCCGACGGCGTGCTCGGCCCGATGACCCTGGCGGCCCTGAACGAAAGTGTGGATTCCAAGATCCAGCGGATCGTGCGGGCGATGGAGCAGTGGCGTCGTCAGGGCGCGCTCGGCGACCGGTATGTCTGGGCGAACATTCCGTCCTTCACGGTGGAAGGCTGGAAGGCCGGCCGCCGGGAGATCCAGATGAAGACGATCGTCGGCCAGCCGTCCCGCGAGACGCCGATCTTCTCCGACGAGATCGAGTACACGGTGGCCAATCCGAAATGGTACGTGCCGGTCAGTATCGCGCGCCGGGACAAGCTGCCGAAGCTGGTCGAGGACAGCACCTATGCCGACCGCAAGGGTTTCGCAGTCTATGAGCGCAGCACCGGCCTGCGGGTCCGGGCGTCGGCGGTCGACTGGGGTGATCCGACCGCGGCGACCCGTTATCGGCTGGTTCAGGACCCGGGTGCCATGAATGCCCTGGGCGAGTTGAAGATCATCTTCCCCAACCGCCACTCGGTCTACCTGCACGGCACCCCCGGCGTCTCCCTGTTCAAGCGGGCCAACCGCGCCTTCAGTTCCGGCTGCATCCGCCTGGAGAAGCCGGTGGCGATGGCCAACTGGCTCGCCTCCCACGACACCTCGGCCAGCGCCGCGCAGATCCGCGAAGCGGTGGCGTCCGGCGAGAACCGGCATATCCGCTTCGGGGCCCCGATTCCGGTCCACCTCACCTACATCACCGTGACGGTCGACGAAGAGGGGGTTCCGAATTTCTGGAGGGACATTTACAAGCGCGACGACGAGATTCATTTCGTCGAGCGTCATGGCCCGCCGGACGTGCAGACCACGGCCAGCGTCGCGCTCGACAGCATGGGAACGACGCCGGCTGATTGATGCGATTTGCCTGGAGTAGTCTATGGACGGCGATGCTGTGCGGCCTGATCCTGGTCGCCGCCCCGTTGGCCTTCGCGGAGAGCCGCGGCGTACGCCTGAACGGCGACGCGCCGCCGCATCCCGTCTGGCACCGTCTGGTGATGCCGGGAAAGGCCGTCCGGCTGGACATCCCGAAGGGCCATAAGGCGACGATCGACGACGCGCCGGTCACCGGGCACTGGGTGGCGCCCGAAGCCCCGGGACATCACCGGCTGCGGGTTGTCGACGGCGCAGGCGATCTTGTCCAGACGGTCACGCTGTTCGTGCTGAAACCGGCCCGCAGCATCGATTCCCGCGGCTATCTGGAAGGCTACCGGATCGGACGCTATCCGCGGAACGCTCCGGCGGGGTTCATCCGGTTGGGACCGGACGATCTGGACCTGCCGATCTCGCCGAACTTCAAGATCGGCCAGTTCATCTGCAAGCAGCAGCCCGGATACTTCCCGAAGTTCCTGCTGGTGACCGGCGCCAACATCCATCGCCTGGAGGTCCTGCTGGCCCACTTGCGCGACAAGGAGCTTACCGACGCGCCCGCGTTCTTCGTGATGAGCGGGTTCCGCACGCCCTACTACAACGCCGCCATCGGCTCGGCGCGGTTGTCCCGGCACATGTACGGGGATGCTTCGGACATCTATGTCGATGTGGATCCGCGCGACGGGGTGATGGACGATCTGAACGGCGACGGGCGGATCACCAAGGCGGATGCAGACTTCCTCTACGACATCGCCGAACGCCTGTTCGCCAAGCGCCGGGACGTCGCGCCGGGCGGGCTCGGGTCCTATTCGGCCAACGCGGTTCACGGCCCGTTCGTGCACTCCGATGGCCGGGGCAGCAAGGCCCGCTGGGGGCGCTAGCCGATACGCGTGGCCACGCCCGGCGGCCTGGTGATCGCCTTCGCTGTCGACGCCGCCGCCGGCGGCCTGTATCAGACCGTCCAAGTCGCCATGATTCCTGCCTCATTCCTGCTGTATCTCGGCGGGCGTGACCTGAAGACCCGCGCGGTTGAGCGCAGAGGTGAGAAACGCTGGTCGCTACCGGTTCGGCGACGTTATCGTTTCTCTGCCCATTAATAGGGGAATGCCGTGTTTCGCGTGTTCTTTCCGTCGGTGCTGTTCTACGCCCAAGCCGCCGCCCATATCGGATCGGCCGCCTATCAGGCGCGGCGGGGCCGGCTGACCAATGCCCGACTGGTTCAGGGCAGCCACGCGCTGCGCAGATCGCTGGAAGCGGTGGGCGTGCGGTTCGAGATCTCCGGCCTTGAGAACATGGACACGAGCGGCGGGCCCTATGTCTTCGCCGCGAACCACATGAGCGCGCTGGAGACCCAAATCCTTCCCTCGATCCTGAGTTCGGTCGCCCCCTGCACATTCGTGGTGAAATCCAGCCTCTTACGCTATCCGGTCTTCGGTCCGGTCTTGAAGGGTTTCGATCCCATTGTGGTCGACCGGGTCGATCCCAGAGCGGATCTGCGCCAGGTGCTGAGCGAGGGCGGCAAGCGTCTGGCCGCGGGCATGTCGGTCATCGTCTTTCCCCAGGCGCATCGCACGGTGGCTTTCGACCGCAAGGGCTTCAACACGATCGGGGTGCGGCTGGCCCGTGCCGCCGGCGTGCCCATCGTGCCGATCGCCCTGCAGACATCGGCCTGGAGCGAGGGACGCTGGCTGCAGGATATCGGCTGGATCGTTCCCAAACGTCCCGTCCGCTTCGCGGTCGGCGCGCCCATCACCATCGACGCCGACAGCCGCGGCGCCCAGGAGCAGGTCGTCGAATTCATCGAGAGCAGACTGTCCGCCTGGGACGACGCGGCCCCGCAATCCCACTGATCGCGTCCCCGGCCGGCGCCGCGGACCGGCCGCCTGCCGGGGAATAAGAATGCGCCCGCGGCGGTCGGTTTCGAAGCCGGGTTGTGACATTCTGTGGCTTCGCGTGTGGCACCGACCGGCGATACCGGAAAGCGACGGAGACCCTGATGACCGTGAAGACGATCGCAACCAAGCCCTTTGACGGACAGAAGCCGGGCACATCCGGGTTGCGGGCCAAGACCACCGTCTTCATGCAGCCGAACTACCTGGAGAACTTCGTCCAGTCGGTGTTCGACACGGTCGGCCCGCTGACGGGCATGACGCTGACCCTCGGCGGCGACGGCCGCTTCTTCAACAGCCAGGCGATTCAGACCATCCTGAAGATGGCGGCGGCGAATGGCGCCGCCCGGGTGGTGGTCGGCCGCGACGGGCTGCTGTCGACCCCGGCGGCCTCGGCGGTGATCCGCCACCGCAAGACCGATGGCGGCCTGATCCTGTCGGCCAGCCACAACCCCGGCGGCGAGACCGGCGATTTCGGCATCAAGTACAACATTCCCGCCGGCGGTCCCGCGCCGGAAAGCATCACCGGCGCGATCCATGCCCGCACGGCCGAGATCACCGAGTACCGCATCCTTGACGCCGCCGATATCGACTTGACCCGGGACGGCGAGACCGACCTCGGCGGCATGGCCGTGGAGGTCATCGACCCGGTGGCGATCTATGCCGAGCTGATGCGCGCGCTGTTCGATTTCGACGCCATCCGCGCGCTGTTCGCCTCCGGCTTCCGCATGCGGTTCGACGCCATGCACGCCGTCACCGGCCCGTATGCCACGTCCATTCTGGAGAACGAACTCGGCGCGCCGTCGGGGACGGTGATCAACGGCACGCCCCTGCCGGATTTCGGCGGCGGCCATCCGGACCCGAACCCGGTCTATGCCGCCGCGCTGATGGCGGAGATGTTCTCCGCCGACGCCCCGGACTTCGGCGCCGCCTCGGACGGCGACGGCGACCGCAACATGATCGTCGGGCGCAACACCTATGTGACACCGTCCGACAGTCTCGCGGTGCTGGCCGCCAACGCCCATCTGGCGCCGGGCTACGCCGAGGGTATCGCGGGGGTCGCCCGGTCGATGCCGACCTCGCGCGCCGCCGACCGGGTCGCCGAGAAGCTGGGCGTGGAGGCCTTCGCCACGCCGACCGGCTGGAAGTTCTTCGGCACGCTGCTGGATGCCGGCCGGGTGACGATCTGCGGCGAGGAGAGTGCCGGCACCGGCTCCAGCCATGTGCGCGAGAAGGACGGGCTGTGGGCCGTGCTGCTGTGGCTGAACGTGCTGGCGGCGAAGAAGATGTCGGTCGCCGAGGTCATGGCGGAGCACTGGGCGACCTACGGCCGCGACTATTACTCGCGCCATGACTACGAGGAAGTGGACAAGGCTGCGGCCGAGGCGCTGATGGACGACCTGCGCGCGGCCCTGGCCGACCTGCCGGGACAGACGGTCGAGGGTCTGACCGTCACCGAGGCGGACGACTTCGCCTATACCGATCCGGTGGACGGATCGACCGCGTCGAAGCAGGGCATTCGAATCGTCTTCGGCGATGCAGCCCGCGCGGTTCTGCGCCTGTCCGGGACGGGTACGGTCGGCGCGACGCTGCGGGTCTATCTGGAGCGCTTCGAGCCGGATCCGGCCGGGCAGGGCGAGGACCCGCAGGCGGCGCTGTCTCAGGTGATTGCCGCGGTGGAAACGCTTGCCGGTATCAGAGACCGCCTGGGCCGCACCGAACCCGATGTGCGGACGTAAGGCGCTCCACAGCGTCCGCCTCTTATATATCCAGACTCCCCTATATCCAGACTCCCCGGCCTAGTGCCGGGGCGACGACCGGGTTCGCGCGATCTTCCGTCCTGTCACGCGGACGGGTGAGCCTCCACACAGGGCCGAAGAACGTCGGGCGAGGCGGCCTATCCCGCCTCCCGCACAGGCACGCCGGTGGCGAGTTCCGCGTCGAGGCGCTGGAGGGCGAGTTGCACCATGCCCTCCACGATCAGGTCCACGCCGCCCTCGGCGATGACGATCCGCGACAGCGGGTCGTAGGACGGGTTCAGGGAATCCCGCAATCCCGCCTCGAAGCTCGCTTTCATCAGGTGATAGCCCCGCATCCCGGACCCGGCGATGGCGATCCGGTGGGGTGCGAGGACCGAGGCCACCGTGCGCACCGCGTCGGACAGGCTGGACCCGGCCTCGTCGAACAGCCGCTGCAAGCCCCCGTCGCCCTCCTCGGCGCGGCGGACCAGGACCGTCATCTGCTCCTCGCTCGGCTGCTGGTGGTTGGCGATGGGCAGGTTGGCAATCGAGCGGGCGTCGCGATACAGGGCGTAATCTGCAAGATAGGCCTCGATGCAGCCGCGTTGCCCACAGCGGCACTGGGCGCCCGACGGCTGCCGCCGCACATGGCCGATCTCCGAGGAGAAGCCGTGGGTGCCGGGGAAGGGGCCGCCATGGCTCAACAGGCCCATGCCGACGCCGTGGCCGATCATCAGCACCGCCACGAGCCCTTCCTGCAGCCGGCCGTCGCGCGAGGTGACTGCGAGCGCGGTGGCGGCGGCATCGTTCTCGATCACCACCGGGACCCGGAAGCGGTCGGTCAGCGGGGTCACCACGTCGGTGTCGCGGATCGCCAGGATCGGGCTCCAGACCTGGCGGCCGGCGACCGGATCGACGATGCCCTGGAACGCGATGCCCAGCGTACTCGGCCCGGGACCCGGCAGGGTGGCCATGACCCTCTCGATGGCGTCGCCGCAGGCATGGGCCGCCTCGTCGCCCTTCAGGTCGCGGGTGGTGCAGGGGACCAGCTCCCGGGCCAGGATATTGCCCTGGAAATCCGCGATCACCGCGTCGATCACGTCCATGCGGATCGAGGCGGCGGCGACCCGACCAAAGTCGGGCTTGAAGGCCAGATTGACCGGCGGACGGCCCCGCGCGCTGCCGGGCGCCGGTTCTTCGGCCGCCTCGACCAGCACGCCGTTGCCGATCAGGTCGGAGGTGATGGTCGAGACCGCCGCAGCGCTCAGACCCGTACGGCGCACCAGCTCCACGCGCGGCATGGCGCCATGGCGGCGCAGCAGGCGCAGGATGCGTGTCCGACTGTTATCTTTCTCCAAGACGAATAGCCCAGCCGCTTCCTCGGATCGACCCACCGGCACCGGCCGGCGGCGCGGATCGTTTTTGCTTCTTCAGTGAAATTATTCGGCTGAAATCGGGGGTGGTCAAGCCGATGCGGTGAGTTTCTGTGGCCGGCCCGGCGTTGTTCCTCTAAAATAAGTTGATGATATGAAAAAATATCGAGGGCCCGATCAACAGGGCCGCGGCGGGAGGTTTCATGTCGGTTCTCGAGTTGCGCGGTGTCTCCAAGCGGTTCGGCGCCATCCAGGCACTGTCGGACATTTCCCTTGCGGTCGAGCCGGGGCAGATCGTCGGCCTGATGGGCGACAACGGCGCGGGCAAATCGACGCTGGTGAAGATCATCTCCGGCAATTTCCGTCCCAGCGCCGGGCAGGTGCTGGTGGGCGGGACGCCGGCGGAGTTCCACAATCCCCGCGAGGCCCGCGATGCCGGGGTGGAGGTGGTCTATCAGGACCTGGCGCTGTGCAACAACCTGACCGCGGCGGCGAACGTGTTCCTTGGACGCGAGATGATGCGCGGTTTCGGGCCGTTCCGGGTGCTCGACAACCGGGCGATGTATGCCCGGGCCGGGGTGCTGTTCGAGGAACTGAAATCCGAGACCCGACCTTACGATCTGGTGCGGCGCATGTCGGGCGGCCAGCGCCAGGCGGTGGCGATCGCCCGCACCCGGCTGTCCGATCCGAAGATCGTGCTGATGGACGAACCGACCGCGGCGATCAGTGTGCGCCAGGTGGCCGAGGTACTCGACCTCATTCGGCGCCTGCGCGACCAGGGGATCGCGGTGGTGCTGATCAGCCACCGCATGCCCGATGTCTTCGCCGTGGCGGACCGCATCGCCGTTCTGCGGCGCGGCACACTGGTGACCGACAAGCCGGCCTCTCAGTCCTCGCCCGAAGAGGTCACCGGTCTGATCACCGGCGCCATCGAGCAGGCCGCCTGAAGGGTGCCGCAGGACCGCGCCGGAGGCCGCGTAGTTTGGTTAAGGACCGTCAAGGAGCTCTAGTATAGCGGGATATTGCTGGGTAATTTGCCGCTCAACTCTTGCATACTCAACGAAACTTCGACCCGCACCCGGTAGAAATTGGAGAACCGCATTGCCGAATCGGCGTTAAATTGGTCTTCTTTGTTGGGATGTGGATTCCGCGCGGCTTTGCGCGACTCAGGTAAAGTGTCTATGCGAAAATGGCTTAATCATCAGAGTGTGCGCCCGCTTCGCCGGTTCCTGCGCGCTTTGAACGTCGATACGGTCTGGGCGGAAGAGTGGCTGCGGCTGACCTATGCCAGCGCCGAAACCGACGAGGTTCTCAGCGGGACGGCCACGGCCTCCGCGAAATTCCAGGTCTTCAAGGATTTCTTCCGCGAGTGGGCGTTCCAGAACGCCACCGAGGGCGACGGCGAGACGAAGGGCGACCCGCTGCCGTTCACCGACGACCGGCTGCGCACCTTCGTTCCGAACCTGCCGCCGGTCTGCGAGCAGATGCTGCTGTTGTGCGACTTCGTCGGCTTCACGGTCGAGGAAGGCGCCAAGCTGCTGGAACTGACCCCGGAGCAGGGGGCGGTCGAGCTGGAGGAAGGCCGGAAGCTGACCCGGAACCTGCCGCCGCTGCCGGTTCTGATACTCGAGGACCACGGCCTGATCGCCCAGGACCTCTCCGACATCATCGGCGAGACCGGGCTGTCGGTGATCGGCATCGTCGCCAACGAGGCGGACGCCATAAAGGTCTGCCGCCGGAACTGGCCGGAGATCATCGTCTCCGACCAGATGCTCGAAGGCGGCGATACCGGGCTGCAGGCCATCGAGAAGCTGCGGGCCGACGGCGAGTTCGCCACCATCTACGTCACCGCGTATCCCGACGAGGTGCTCACCGGACTGGACGACGAGCCGGCGGTGATCGTCGCCAAGCCCTTCAAGCCGGAGGCCATCCGCGCCGCCCTGGGCTACACGATCGCCGCCCGCGACCGGCTCGGCTCCGTGATCGATGCCGAGGCCGAGCGCGACATAGGCTGACACGGGTCGTCCGCCGTCGAACTCTCCGATTGCCGCATCGCGCTCTAACCCTGGCCGCTGAGGGTGGCCAGGGCCAGGGCGAGCCGTTCCTCGGCGAACGGCTTCTGCAGGACCGGTGCGTTAGGGTAGGCCTGCTTCATCGGCGACCGCTCGCCGTAGCCGGTGACGAACATGAAGGGGACGCCGCGCCGGCTGAGTTCCCGCGCCACGTCGCCCGCATTCGTGTCGCCCAGATTGACGTCGAGCACGCCGAAATCGATATCGCTGGTCTCGATAACCCGCAGGGCCTGGGGCACGGTCGAGCAGATCCAGACATGGTCGGCGCCGACATTGCGCAGCATGTCCTCCGAGGCCAGGGCGATGATCAGGTTGTCCTCCAGCAGCAGAACCGAGCCGCTGATCGTCTGCTTCGGCGGCGGCGCCTCGCGGAACTGGCCGACCGAGGGGGGCGGCGTATTGACCATCCCGGCGACGAAGCGGGCCGGGATGGTGATATCCACCTCCAACCCGTCGGCGACGAAGCGCACGGCCGTCGTTCCGCCAAGCTCGTGAGGCACCGACTGCTCGATGATCGTCGTGCCGAAGCCGATGCGCTCCGGCGGCGAGACCGGAGGCCCGCCCTGCTCCCGCCACTCGATGGTCAGGCCGCCATCCGTGTTTCCCGTCGAGGTCACCGTGATCCAGCCCGAGGGCGCGCTGAGCGAGCCGTACTTGATCGAGTTGGTGGTGAGCTCGTGCATCACCAGCGAGGTGGCGGAGACCGCGTTGGGCAGCAGCAGGGCATCCTGGCCCCGCAGCTCCAGCCGGTCGCGGCCGGAACCCGAATAGGCGGCGAGCTCGGTGGCGCACAGGCGCCACAGGGACGCCGGACGCCAGTCGACCTCGGTCACCTGATCATAGGCGCGGGCGAGCGCCTGGATTCGGCCGCCGACGGTTTCGGTCAGCCCGGTGACGGTCCCGCCGCCGGATGCCGAGCTCTGGGACCAGATGCCCCGGATCACGTTGAAGATGTTGCGGACCCGGTGGTTCAGCTCGGCGATCAGGATCTCCTGGCGCTCGTTGGCGGCCGTGCGCTCCGCCAGCGCCGTCTCCGACATCTTCAGGATCACCTCGGTCAGCGTGACACGCAGGGATTCGGCCGTTCGGATGTCGCTGTCGGTCCAGAGCGCCGACTGCCCGCGGACGACCTCCTGCCAGGCGGCGAAACTGGTGCGCGGGCTCAGCCGCTCCGCGCCGTCGCGCTTCGTCACCGCCTTGTCGGGGGCGCCCGCCCACTCGATCGTCTTGCTGATCTCCCGGCGCACGAGCACGATGAAATCGCGGGTGGAGCGCGACACCGGGATCGCCAGCAGACCGGCGACGGAGGCGGGCGCGGACACGCCCTCGGGCAGCACGCTGGCCAGATCGTGGGTGGCGTAGATCCGGCCCGACGCCATGGAGGACAGGAACGGCAGCAAGTCGGTCAGTTCCTCCTGGCTCGGCACCTCGCCGACCGCGTTGTACACCCCCTCGGTCCAGCCGATCATCCCGTCGCAGGGGATCACCTGGGAGATCATGTCGGCCAGGTCCTGGAACTGTCGGGCGATCGAGGACCCGGTGGCCAGGCGCGCCATCAACCCGTCGTGCAGGGCCTGGGCGCGTTCCCGGTCGAGGCTGCTGATCTCGTTGTCCTTCTTCTCCAGGATCAGGGCGAAGAGCTGGCCGAACATCTGGGTGGCCGATCGTGCCTGGAAGCTCAGCACCCGCGGGCTGTTGTGGTGACAGGCGATCAGTCCCCACAGCTTGCCGCGCATGACGATGGAGACGGACATGGAGGCCTGGACCCCCATATTGGCCAGATACTCCAGATGGACCGGCGATACCGCCCGCAGGCTGGACAGCGACAGGTCGAGGGGCTCGCCGGTCGAGGGGTCCTTTTCCGGCAGGATCTCGGCGGTCGGAGCCTGGATGTCGGAGACGATGCGCAGCGTGCTGCGCAGGTACATCCGCCGGGCCTGGGACGGAATGTCGGAGGCCGGATAGCGCAGACCGAGATAGCTCTCGGCGCCCGGGTTGCAGACCTCGGCGATCACCTCGCCCGAATCGTCGTTGTGGAACCGGTAGACCATCACCCGGTCGAACCCGGTCAGCGCCCGGACCGCCTTGGCCGCGGATACGCAGGCCTCCTTGACGGTCTCGGGCTTCGAGACCCGGTTGATCATCGGCTGGACATAGGCGGTGTAGTCCTGCTGGACGTCCGAATTCGGCTCGAACTCCAGGATCGTGGTCTGGCCGGTCACATGCAGCGCGATGTCGAATTCCCGGTTCAGGTTGTCGAGGATCCGGATGCGGAACAGCCGCTCCACGGTGTCCTCGTCCTGCAGCATCTGCATGCGGGTGCGGATGTTGTGGATCGCCTCACGGTTCAGCACGGAGTTCAGGTCCGAGCCGAGAAGGTCCTCGGGCTCGAGCCCGATATAGGTTCCGGTATTGGCCGAGACCTGGGTAATGGTCCAGTCGGGCGACACCGCGATCAGGAAGCCGAAGAACTGAACGCGGCCGGGCCGGTGGATCGGCTCGCGCTCGCATTCTGACGGGTCGATGGCCGGCGGCGTTTCAGACAGCGAGCTCATCGATGCTCTCCTTGGATGTCTCGACCAGGGTCAGGGCGTCGGCGAAACTGGCGAAGGCGGTCTCGGCGGCATTCACAACGGCATCCCAGGGCGCCGCGTCCGCCTCGGGAGAGTTCAGAAGGGACAGTGTCCAGGGCCAGATCGCGTGGTCCGGTGCCCGGGTCAGATACCGCGGCGCCGGCTCCGCACCGCTCAGGCGTTTGAGCAGGAAACGGGCGCCGAGCCTGGAACCTCCGAGCACATAGCATAGGCCGAGGGGATGCGCGTGCTGGAACTGTGCCGCCATTACCCCTTGTGTCGGCGTCAGTTTTCGCGTCGCCAGGTCCTGGGCGATCAGGTCGGTGAGCCGGAACGGCCAGCGCTCCGCCATGGTAGAGGCGGCAAGCCGGCGCTCGATCGGCATGACGGCCGCATGGTGCACCAGGAGGAAGCGGTCGAGGCCCGACCGGGTCCGGATATCCAGCCCGTCCAGCAGCTGTTCCGTCCGCCGGTGCAGGGGCCTGGTTTGCTGTCTGAGGTGGTCTCTCAGTCTCATGGGGCAGACCTCCTGATGGGGCAGACATCGATCGGAGTGCGGGGCGGGGGCGGCGAAGGCCGGTAACTGCGGTTGCCGGATCGCCGTCGATGCCGACTCGCTGTCCGTTCGCAACCACTTACCCGGGCGGCGGCCACCCGCCCGAATACGCGGATTTCACCCTAGTCGCGGATCGGGTTCGGTGGAAGGCGTGACTCACAGCAGGCGGTAGCGAAAAGCGCCTGCGTCGTAGGCTGTAGCACGTTGTCGCTATTGACTAACGGGCGTCGCTGTAGCGTTGATACGGCTGCTCGGCCAAGCGTCGGTACGAGGCTGTATTCGGAGAAATGCAACGATGCCTGCCTCGGACCAATCCGGCCTCCGGACCGTTCGTCTGCAGATCATGCTGGACAGGGACGAATTGGATTCGATCGATGACTGGCGCTATCGTCATCGCATGCCCAGCCTCGCGGCCGCCATCCGCGAATTGATCCGCCGCGGCATGCTGATGAGCGAGACCGTGCTGGAAGACGAGATCGACCTGACGGACCGTATCCGCTCCACCGACTTCCGCGCGATCTGAGGCGCTACCGGAGAGGGACGGCCTCTCCGTTCCCTCTTGGTAAGGACATTCCGACCGCCCAGGGACCAGCCCTGGACGCCTGCCGGCAGCAGGAACACGCCGACGATGATGCCGGCACAGGCGCAGACGGCGATGATCTGGATCGACATGAAACCGGCCAGCTCGCACGTCTTCTGGACGACCCGTGGGCCCGTCCGGTTTGGCGTGAGTCAGCTCACCACCGCCGCCGACACGATGGCCAGTGTGCCGTCACGGCCGGTCAGCCCACCGGATCGGTCCTGCGCGCCGCGACCGCGTCCCGCAGCGCCTGGTTCAGCGCGTCCACCTCGATGGGCTTCGGGACGAATCCGCCGATTCCCACCGCTTTGCAGGCTTCCCTGCTGCCCTCGACCACGTCGGCCGTCAGGGCGATGATGGGGATCTGCGCCTTGCTCCCGGGCATCTGCCGGATCCGCCGGGTCGCTTCGATGCCCGACATCACCGGCATCCGGAGATCCATCAGGATGACGTCGAAGTCCTCGGCCTCGACCGCGTCTACGGCTTCGGCCCCGTTCGTCGCCAGAACCGCGGTATGGCCGTTCTTCGCCAGCATCGCCTCGACGATCATCCGGTTGATCTCGACATCCTCGACCACCAGGACCTTGAGCCGGCTGACCGGCGCAGCGGGTCCGGCGGTCGCGCCTTCCCCCTCGGCCCCATTCTCCGCGAGCGCCTGGAACGGCAGGTGGACGGAGAAGGTGCTTCCCTCGCCGAACCGGCTCTCCACGCCGATGCTCCCGTTCATCAGGTTGACCAGCCGCTGGCAGATGGCGAGGCCCAGCCCTGTGCCCTGATAGGTCCGGCTGATCGAGGCGTCGGCCTGGGTGAAGGCGGTGAACAGGTTGGGCAGCACCTCGGGCTTTATGCCGATGCCGGTGTCGATCACCTTGAACGACAGACCGTCTCCGGACTGGCCGACGCCGCAGTGCAGGGTGACGGATCCGTGCTCGGTGAACTTGATGGCGTTGCCGAGCAGGTTGATCAGAATCTGGCGCAGGCGCGCCGGGTCGCCCCTGACCGTGCGGGGGACGGCTTTGTCGATCTGCGCGGAAATGGCGATCCGCTCGATCTTCGAGGTCTGGCTGATCTGCTGCGTGAGGCTCAGGACGTCATCGATCAGCGGCCGGACCTCGAAGGCGATCTCCTCCACCAGCATCTTTCCGGCGTCCAGTTTGGAGAGGTCCAGGATGTCGTTCAGGATCCGCAGCAGTCCGGCCGAGGCGCCCTTGATCCGCCGGACCCTGGCCGCCCACTCGGGCTTGAGATCCTCGTCCAGGAGGAGGTCTGCCATGCCCATGATCCCGGTCATCGGCGTTCGGATCTCGTGGCTCATCGAGGCCAGGAATTCGGACTTGGTCAGGTTGGCGGCCTCGGCGGCCTCCTGGGCGGCCTTCAGCTCGGTGATGTCGATCCGC
The DNA here is from genome assembly GCF_000423805.1 of Thalassobaculum salexigens DSM 19539. Taxonomy (NCBI): domain Bacteria; kingdom Pseudomonadati; phylum Pseudomonadota; class Alphaproteobacteria; order Rhodospirillales; family Thalassobaculaceae; genus Thalassobaculum; species Thalassobaculum salexigens. The sequence continues at coordinate 471,662 of NZ_AUIR01000012.1, read as the reverse complement.
AGGCCCACGACCCCGCCTTCCGGCGTCCTCCGCTCCCGCAGCTTCAGCCAGCGCCCGTCGCTGAGCTTCTGGTTCATCTCGCCCCCGGCCCGGTGTGCGGCCAGTCGGCTCTGGATGTGCTCTTCGAACGCGGCATCGCCCGATGCCGGCTGCGTGCGACCGGACGTGCCTGGGATGACGTAGCTGTTGTCCTCGGCCGAGGCCCGCAGGATCGTCTCGAAATCGACCCCTGGCTTTATGATGTCGTGACCGCGCGGGAAGAAATTCTTGTATTTGCGGTTGGCGAGGATCAGCCGGTCGTCCCTGTCGAACAGCACGAAACCATCGTCGATCGAGTCGATGGCCATCAGAAGCATCTGCTCCGCCTTCTCGGCCCGCTCGGACTCCTTCTTCCGCAATGTGATGTCGTTTTCGATCGCGATGAACTTCTTGGGCTGGCCGGGCTCCTGGATCGCCTGGCAGCTGATCTCCACCCAGAACGGGGTGCCGTCCTTGCGGTAGTTGACAATCTCCACGTCGAAGCCGGCCCCGCGGGCAAGGGCTTCGCTCATCAGCCTGACCGTCTCGGGATTTGTGTCCGGTCCCTGGAGCAGGTCGCCCGGTTTCAGGCCCGCGGCTTCCGCCAGCGTGTATCCGGTGGCGCGCGTGAACCCTTCGTTGACCCATTCGATATGCCCGTCCCCGTCGGTGATGATCACCGAGTTCGTCGTCTCCCTGGCGACGAGGGACAGTTTCGCGTCCTCCTGCTGCCGTTTGATCAGGTTGGCGCGAAGCTGCACGTATTTGCGGCAGGCCTCCAGGGCGAGCCCGATGATCACGGTTCCCGCGATGTTGTTCGCGAGGAAGATCAGGCCGGCCTTCCGGATGATCTGAATCGCCGTCGCCGCGTCGACGCTGACGAAGAAGGCAGGCAGCACGGCGACCGATCCGAGCGCGCCGATGACGGCCAGGGTGACGGGCGTGAGTCGCAGCCCCCGGCGCCGCAGGACCGTCATGACCAGCAGGCCGAAGGCGCCGTAGATCAGGAAGCCGATCGCGCCGCCGAGCGCCACCGGTCCGCCGATCAGATAATAGCGGCCCGCAGCTCCAATGGCGGCGGCGACGATCGCGCCGATCGGCCCGCCGAAGACCGCGGCGAGAATGGCGGGGCCGGCGCGCGGGTCGAAGGTCGAACCGACCGGCAACTCGATCGGCTTCAGCATGACCAGCACGATGACGATCCCGAACAGGGATCCGATGATGACGTTATGCAGGACACGCCGGACGCCGGCGGCCGCCAGCGATTCGATATAGGCCACGCAGACCGACAGCATGACCAGGAGGCCAAGGCCACTGATGAACTGTGGCAGCCACGCAAACATCGCTTTCGTCCTGTATCGAGCAGAGATCAGGACAATGGAAAAAATAGTCTTAAAATTTCGTCAATAACCCCTGGCACATGCCGGGAATCCTATGCCCACCCTGCGGCCGGGACGCGGTGCTAGGCCTCCAGGATCGGCCCGTCGAGGAACGCCATCAGGTCGCCGAAATAGCCCTGCGAGCGGGCCGGTTGAGCCGGATCGGACGTGATGGCGACGGCCAGGTTGCGCGCGCGATGGGCGGCGATCACCTGACCGCCATAGCCGCGCGCGATCAGGTACCCGCTGTCGGAGACGAACCAGCCGTAGCCGTAGCCGAGCCCCGACCAGGGCGACCGGGTACGTGGCTCGGCCGAGGCGTCCACCCAGGCGCGCGAGACGACCTGCCGGCCGTCGAACATGCCCCCGTCGCGCATCAGCATGGCCACGCGCAGCATCGCCCGCGGGGTCAGCGCCATCTGGTTGCCGCCCATGTAGTAGCCCTGCGGGTCCCGGGTCCAGGCGGGGATCTCTATCCCCAGCGGATCGCCCAGCCGGTTCCGGGCCTGGTCCAGCAGGCTTTCGCCGGCGGCCACCGCGAGGGCGGCGCCGAGCACGTGGCTCGAGCCGGTGGAATAGATCATCCGCCCACCCGGCTCCCCCACCACGGGGCGGCGCAGGGCATAGGAGACCCAGTCGCGGGAATTGACCCAGGCGCCGTATTCCCGTCCCGAGGTGGCCCCCAGCCCGGCGCGCATGGTCACCAGGTCCTGCAGGGTGATCTGTGCCACCTCGGCCTCGGCGTCGTCGGGCACGAGCCGCGGCGCCACCTCGGCCAGCCGGGCGTCGACTCCCGGCACCTCGCCGCGGTCGATGGCGATGCCGAGCAGCAATGCCACGAGGCTCTTCGAGCAGGACTTGATGTTCGCTGTCCGGTCGAGCCCCGGTCCGCGCAACGCCTCGGCGAAGACCATCTCGTCGCCGCGCTGGACCAGGATCGAATGCAGCCTTGGAAACGACCGGGCGGCCTCGCCGATGGCCGGCCCCGGTGCCTGGGCGGCGGCGTTCCGGGATGCCGCGGCCGGGATCAAGAAGGGGGCGGCGAGCGCGGCCGCGCTGGCCGTCGCGAACTGGCGTCGGGTGAGGCTCATCGGCGTGCTGATCCGGGTCGGTGAACGCGTCGGGCTGGTTCCAATATGTGCCTGGATTCCGGGATTGCCACGGCCGCCGGGGTCGACAGACGGCGGTACAAGCCTACCTCTAGGGGAGAGTTATAGCGTCCGCAATGGACGGGAAAGGAGCTCACAATGACCAAACTCACCCCTACTGAAGCCCGTCAGGCCCGACGCGGATTCCCAGTCCTGGTGGTTCTGGCAATCTCGGTTGCAATCGCCGTCGTCGCCGTGGGGGGCGTCGCTCTCTTCACGGCCTGACCGTGGCGGGCCGGCGGCCCGCATGAGACACTCTTCCGCCCCGGGCGTCCCCGTCCGCGGGCGCGCGTCCGGCCACCAAGGTCGGAGCCATGACGGGTCGGGAGGGTCTCATGAAGCTCTACATCAACACCACATCGCCCTTCGTGCGGCTGGTTCGCCTGGCGATCGCCGAGAAGGGACTGGCCGGGCGGGTCGAGACGGAGATCGTGGACCCCTGGGGCGACGCGGAACCGTTCCTGCGCGCCAACGCGGCGGCGCGGGTGCCGACGCTGGTGACCGATGACGGCACGCCGATCGCCGAGGCCCTTCTCATCCTGCGATATCTCGACGCGATCGCGCCCGAGCCGTCGGTATGGCCGGCCCGGGATCTGGAGCGCACCCTGACCGTTGCCGCGGTCGCCCTCGGTGCCATCGAGGCGGCGACCTCGATCATCATCGGCCGCAAGTCCAGCCCGACATTCGACAGCGACGCCGTCGGCATCAAGCGCCACCGCACCATGCGGGAGGGTTTGATGCGCCTCGACGCCATGCCGCCCCGCGACTTCGCCGACCGTCCCGATATTGCCGGCTACGCGGCGGTCACGGTGGTGGACTACATCGGTTTCCGGTTTCCCGACCGCGACTGGCTTGCCGATCTGCCGACGCTGTCGGCGTGGCGCGAGCGGCAGCAGCAGCGGGAGTCGGTCGCATCGACGCAGCCCTATGCGTGAGGCTGCGGCCGGTGATCGGATGACGGAGGGGGGAATGGTGGAACTATCGCCTGATAGTTCGAACCGGATTTTCTCCACGCTATCGGATTGGGAGGACCAGCTAAAGGCGCTCGGTGACGATATCCCCAGAGATTTCGGGGGACCGGAGCCATGAGCCAGTCCGCCACCGAAACCTTCAAGAACTCCGCCAAGCGTTCGTCGAAGCGCCGCCGTGCGTCGTCAATTTCGATCCGCGTGAGTGATGCGGAGCGCGAGGCTTTGAAGCATAAGGCGGGGAAGCGCTCGGTTGGTGCCTATGTCCGCGAGCGGGCGCTCGGCGCGGATCAGGAGCCGCGCCGCAAAGCCTCATCGAAACCGTCCATTGATTACGCACTGCTCGCCCAACTGCTCGGCAAGCTGGGGAAGTCCGATCAGGTTTCCTGCCTGTTCCTGCTGTCGGTCGCGGCGGAAGCGGATCGCGTTGAACTCGCCGAGAAAGAGCGGGCCGCTCTCGATATGGCCTGCGCCGATATCCGGGACATGCGCTCCATGCTGATGCAGGCGCTGGGCCTGCGGGGTGCCGAACGATCCTCCGACGCCAAGGCTATGGAGGACGAGGAATGATTCTCGTTGGCAATCCGCGCGGCGGCGGGCGTGATCTCGCGCAGCACCTCATGAAGACCGACAACGAACGGGTCGTGGTGGCGGAGCTGCGCGGCTTTATCGCCGATGATCTCGACGGCGCGTTCCGGGAGACCTACGCGATCAGCCGAGGAACGCAGTGTCGGCAATATCTGTTCTCCCTCAGCCTCAACCCGCCGAGGGATGCCGCCGTTGCGGATTCCGCATTCTTCCAGGCGGTGGATCAAGCGGAAGCCAAGCTCGGCCTGACGGATCAACCCCGCGCCCTGGTGTTCCATGAAAAGTGCGGCGATGACGGACGGGTGCGCCGTCATGCGCATGTCGTCTGGAGCCGGATCGACGTGGAGGAGATGAAGGCGATCCCGCTGCCGCACTCCAAGCGCAAGCTCCAGGACGTTGCCCGCGATCTCTACCTTGAACACGGTTGGCAGATGCCGCGCGGCCTGGCTGTCAGTGGGGAGCGGGACCCCCGCAACTTCACGCTTGCCGAATGGCAGCAGGCGAGACGGATCAAGGAATCCCCGCGCGAGATCAAAGCCGCGTTTCAGGATTCCTGGGCGATCTCAGATAGCAAGGCCGCTTTGGCCCATGCCCTCCAGGAACGCGGCTACTGGCTGGCGCGCGGCGATCAGCGGGGATATGTGGCGGTGGACCGTCATGGAGAGGTCCACAACATCGCCAAGCGGGTCGGCATTCGCACCAAGGCGGTGCGGGAGCGCATCGGCGATATGGAGGAGCTGCCGTCTGTTTCGGATACCAAGATCGAGATTGCCCGCGCGATGCAGGCGAAGATGCAGGACTTCCAGCGGGAAGTCGCGGAACGCGAGGAACGTGAGAGGGTCGAAGCCACCAAAACCCGCGAAGTGCTTGAGGCGCGTCAACGCGCGGAACGGCAAGCCCATCAAGAGGCCGCACGGCTTCGGGCACAGGCCGAAGAACGGGAACGGCAAAACCGCCTGCGGACAGGCTTGGCGGGTCTATGGGATCGCCTGCGCGGTGAACGCAAACGGACGCTGGAGCGCAACAGGCTGGAAGCCGAAATGGCGCAACGCCGGGACAAGGACGCCAGGGAAAGGCTGAGCGAGTCTCAACTGTCGCAACACCGTGTGACGGTGATGGAGCAATCCCGGAAACACGAGGAAACCAAGGCCACCGCGCGTGATTTGACCGAGGACGCGAAGGTGTTCCGCCAAATGGAGGCCGATGCAGCACCGGACCGCAACGCACGCCTCGAAGCTTTCAAGGAACGACGGCGCAGCGAAGACCGACCAAGGCGTCGGAGTCGATCACGCGACGGCCCCAGCTATGAGCGCTGACTGTTCATCTTAAGAAATGGAAAGGGGTTGCGATTGCAACCCTTGGCTTTCGCCGAGAACGGGGTGGGCAAACGGATCGAAAAACTGACGGCGGGCGCAGGCGCAGCCGAGCCTCGGGAGACCGATTGTTTTTCGTGGAGTGCGCTGAGGGGCTGGCCCCTAAGGAGAAAAATTATCTCAAGAAACCAAAAATAGCTCCACGCCTATTTTCTAATATTACTAGTACTCATATAGGGAAGAACCCATAGCGACCGCTGTGGGGATTCTTGCTGAAGAATGTGCAGTGACCCCCTTTCCTAATTTCATTAGGTGGATCGACATTTTCGAGGATAATAACTTGTCGATCAGAGATAGAATACAAATTCTCATAGAAGCGCTGATGAACGTCTGTCCCTGTGAGGTCATCGTCGTCGCCGTCTGGCTCACGGTAAGCAAGCAATGGGGTATCCAGCACGATGAAACCAGGGTGAGCTAATTCGTTTCGCTTCGTGAACTCCAACAAAGACACTGTAAAAGCCGCATATGAGAGCGCACGCATACCTTTGCCGCGAGCGCCGCGCGGCTTGCCTGATATCACGAAATCGCGTGAGGGCTGATCGAAGTACACTCTATCCGAGTCAGGAAAATTCCAGTTACCCAAAATTTCTTCATAGACCTTAGAGAACGAATTCAATGTACTAAGAGAAAGATCAGAAACCGGTTCATTTTGCGTGGACTTGGTCTCGGGTAGCGCCTCAAGTTCTGCACGCCGTTCCTCAAGTTCAGATATCGTAGAGAGAATTCTTAATGCTGATTCGACGGCAGATCGACGGTTTAGCAACTCCGTATATGCTGCTCGTTGAGATCGAAGGTCAGGACTGATTTCCTGTAGTTCACCGACTGCGAATTCCAGTTGCTCGCCTAGCTTGGGAGCAAGAATATCGTATTCCTGAACTTCGGCATTCAGTTGCGCGACTGTCTCGGCTAGTTCTTCCCGGAGTGTTCTAATTTTTTCAAATTCCGCATTAGCAGCCTGAATCACCGCTTCAACATTACCATCGCAATCGCCTTCTAGATGCTGAGCATCTGGTGCTGCACCACATAGCGGGCAGATTTGAGCGTCGAGAGCAGACACCAAAACCCCGCTTTCACGGATGCCTTCCAAGCGGACTAGGTCCGACTGATAGTGGCTGTCGAGGAGCTCAAACCTCTCTAAAAGTTCGGAGATCTCGGCCCTGCGTTCACGTGCGTTCTCAATCTTGCGTCTAACAGCATTCCGCCTTGAAGCTGCAGCCCGATAGTCATCTTCGGACTCATCCAGCGCGTCCTTTTCACGTTCTAAGGAACGATTAAGCCGCTGCATTTGTTCAACGAGATCGTTCTCATCGTCATCGTCACCAATCAATCCGGCCAAGCGCTCCTTATTCTCAAGAATCAGATCATCAATGACTTCAATCTTGGCTGTACGTGATAGCCGCTTAGTTCGCTGCGCTTCCTCAGGCTCAACGGCGCTATCGTCTATCCCTGTTAACAGAAGCTTGAACACTGAGAACTCAACCGTGCGACTTATGTGTTGGCCGGTTTCAATAGGAGAACCTTCCTTTTGGATCACACCTTCAGTTATCAGGCACAAGTGAGCCAAGTTACGGAAGCTTAAGGAATTTGTTTCTCCCCGGGCATTTTTTCGGATTCGTTTTCCATCCAAACCAATCTTATTGAGCAAGAACATTGAAATGTTTTCTTGATTGGTTGGATTGTGCTTTGGCCCCAGCGTTTTTACGCCTTCGCCGCGCGGCCTCGTTTTATGAAGGCCCTCATAGCACCTAAAGCTCCCGCCTGCGGTCGCTCGCTCAAGAGTAAATTCTGACCCGTCACCTGCTTCGAAACCCAAAAAAATTGTCTCGTATCCAACCCGCTCTGGGATGTCGCGCAACTGCTTGCTTGAGCCCAGCATGAAATCGATAGCCTCGACCAAGAATGACTTTCCAGTCTCAGAAGCGCCGTGAATCACGTTCAATCCAGATGAGAACGTGAGTTGAGCCGTTTCTTTCTTCGGGCCGACAAAAGCAATATGGCGGAGTACTAAATTGTTCTCTGTCATTGATCGCCCACCATACTTTGATGCGGCGCCTGAAATTGCTCAATCCAATCATCGAAATACTCACCGATCCGTGTTTTTAACTCACGATCGGTGAGGTTTCCAAATTCCTGAACGACCCATTCAGCGCGCTCTGTAAGTGTCCGAACGTATGTACTGGTCAGGCTTGAAAGAAATGTCTCAGCAAACTCACCAGCATTGTAGACAATGCCAGTCTGTTCGACGTTTCTTTCGGCAAGTCCCTTACCAACCATCAAGAGCAGGCCACGCTCAACAAGGCCACGCCTTACGAGTAGCTCAGCCGCTCGCATAGGAACCGCAGCATGCAAGCTTGTCGGGCCTCCTACATCCCCGGTGTGGACAACAAGATGATCGAAGGTCACTAGGCGCTGGAGATCGAATGTCTGTGGATAAGCGGCTACAAGCAGGCTGACAGAGCGGAGTCCCGTCTCGAGAGCTGAATTGAATGGGCGATTCCGGGTGCGCTCATAGGTCATGATTTTACCCACGTGAGACGATCATCGTTGGCTAGCTGATGGCATATGCCTTTTTTGTCCTGTATCTTCGTGACGCTAATCAAACCATTCGCAGTCAAGGGCAGCTGAGCCGCCGCCTGAGTTACAGCGTTCACGCGCGAAAAGCCATCATCATGCGTAGCGCTCTCTACGTCGATTACCCCTGCAAAAACTTCATCCTGTAGATCTTCGAAAGTCCCTTGGGGAACATTGTCTCGTGCGAAGTTTCTCAAAGATTCGGCGTGATAGAACACCTCTCTTTGGCGATTAAAATGCTGTAACAAATCGGGCCATTTCGCGAGGTCCGTTGCATCAGCGCAAAGTTGCCCCTCGTGGTCTTCGTAAGAATCCAGAAGCTGTTTCAGATATCGGCTTTCGGTCGGGTCCGGGGCTGAGGGAGGAGCTTCTACACGCGGCCGATCCGGCAACCCCCCACCAAAACGCGCAACGAAATACGGAGTCTTTCTGTGTTCTTCTATAATGTCTAAAGTGGGCTTAAATGAAAAAATTGAAAAATCAAATGAGTCTACATAAGAGAGAAAATCGCCTTCTAGTTTTATTTCCTGAGTTGAGGTTATGGAGGTTGCGCACCAATCATCCCATTTCTCAAAAAGCTTTTTCTTGAGATCGGGAATATTAAGGAGAAGCTTTTTCAGGCTCATACCGCAATCTTTAGGGGCTATAAAGAAGTACGCTCGCGGTGGCTTAAAGTGTCCCTGGGACGCATGCCAGATACATTTTCCAATCTCAGATATGGCGGTTTTTGGAGTTAGGGGATCGCCATAATGCTTACATTGGTAGTTATCCCACACTCCCTGAAAGCCTTTATCATCACTTAAACCCGCAACATCTACTCCCATATCAGACGCGCCAGAAAGTCTCGTCACAAGACTGTATTGCGTTTTCTGAAAGTGAAGCCACTCCTCGACAAACGCTTCCCACTCATCAGCCGAGAACAAGAAAATCTGTTGCTGCGGTGGTATCAATTTTCCATGTATTATTTTACCAGAAGATACCGTACCTTGTTGGGGAGGGTCGGGAATTTCTTCAGTGACCAGTTTAAAATCTTTGTTTGGGTCGTCGTTCATCCCAAGTGCCTCTTAAGACCCTCTGACAGATCGGGCGAATGAAGTTTAACGATAACCATGCTCATGACTCTGAATTAACCATTTTTGATTGATTTCATCAAGCTTGCGACTAAAATCTCTCGTTCATTCACAATGGTAGAAATTCTCAGCGATCCTGGTTGAAAATCCACACAACATATAAATTCAGGTCGCCTATTTTGCGAGCATTCATGATTCGAGGCGAGAATGGCAAGCGTAAGAAGCGCGATCAAACCGTGCTGACGGTTTGCCATGATGGAACGCCGGACCGCTTCGATGGTGTCGCCAGACGCCAATAGCAGGGGGTTGGACAGGGGGCGGCACGCCCCCTTCCCGAGGGTCGCGGAGCGATCCCGAGAAGATGGCGTGGTCTTACCACGCACATCTTGCGTGTAACGCTTTCTGCAAATTCAGCCGCATCAAACCGGATCAGATTGAACCGTGTCATGACAGCCGCGCATACGATGGCATTGCGGTGAGAGGGTCGGGCCGAACGAGATTGGCTTACCTGCCAACCTCGGGCGGGCTCTGACGAGAATTGCGAATGTCGACGATCAGGACGCGGTCCTTGAGGACGCGGTAATAGACCTGATGGCTACGGTAGATGTAGCGACGGCGGCGCTGGTCGTATTGCACGCCCATATGCGGGTTGTCGCTCAGGATGTCGAAGCTGTTGTAGAGGCCGCCGATATAGAGGTCGGTCTGGCTTTCGCCAAAGTTCTCGTCGGTGTAGCGGATAATGTCCTCAATCTGCCGTAGAGCCTTGCGGCTTATCTCGTAGATCATTCAAGCGGCGAGGAGCGGACGCGCTCAAGGATTTCGGCGGCAGTTTCGGGCTCGGCAACGCCACTGGCTTCGGCGGCGTCGAGGTCACGCCGGACAACGGCGCGTTGCTCTTTCTCGCTCAGCGAGTTCCAAAGCTCCATGTCCGCATCACTTGGGAATACGGTGGAGGAGAAGGATACGCTGGAAACGTCAATGGTTTTTACTTCGCTCATACTAATACTTTATCACGTTTCGGTAGTTGGTCAAAGTTTTCAAGCCTGCTGCATACAAACCGCCAACCTTCCGTCCATCGCCACATCCAAGACATGGCATGCCTGTTAGCGCCTGCAACCGCGCTGGCTCCGAAGGTGGCGATTAAACCAAGCTGATGTAGTAATAAATTCCTAATTTCATTGATGTTTTGTCCATTCTGTTCTATAAATGTTCTTTTTCGCCAACCAAAGGAGATCGGCGACCAGACCATAGAAAAGGACCCACATGCCCCACGATACCCCCGCCCCAAACAACACCTCCCTCACACTCGATGTCGAGGCTTACGAACACCTTCTTGCCGACACCGAATGGAGCGACGCAGAGAAGATCGAATATCTTGCCGCACTCTGGTCGATCATCACGCAGTTTGTCGCCCTGGGGTATGCCGTGCGCCCGCTCCAGCCGGGCGAACGTGCCTGTGGAAAACTCTCGAATTCCTTCGCTGATCCCGCTCGTGCAGGCGGTGATGTGGTAGAATTGGGACATCCCAATTTCGACATTATTCGCTGCAACGATGCAGGTGATACGCAAAAGGAGGCGCCATGATGATGGGTGAGACCGGAACGGTTCAGGGCTCCCGAAAGGCGCTGGTCTATTGCCGCGTATCCAGCAAACGCCAAAGTCAGGAAGGCTCGGGCCTCGTCAGCCAGGAGCACCGCTGCCGCCAGTACGCGGAGGCCAAAGGCTATACGGTCGAGGCTGTGTTTCCCGATGACGTGTCGGGCGGCGGGGACTTTATGAACCGCCCCGGCATGGTCGCCTTGCTGGCCTATATGGACGCCAAGCCGAAAGAGCAGTTCGTCGTGATCTTCGATGATCTCAAGCGCTATGCCCGCGATACGGAATTCCATCTGCGCCTGCGCCGGATCATGGCGGTGCGACGCGCGAATGCCTGAACTTCAATTTCGAAGACAGCCCGGAAGGGCGCTTCTTCGAGACCATCGCCGCTGCGCAAGGTGAGCTGGAGCGCGAGCAAAACGGGCGGCAGGTCACCCAGAAAATGCGCGCCCGCGTCGAGAACGGGTTCTACTGCTTCGGCAAGATCGTCGGGTACAGCTACGAGAAGCACCCGAGCGGCGGGAAGGTCCTTACCCCCGAAGAGCCGCAGGCAAGCATCATCCGCGAAGCCTTCGAGGGTCTCGCGTCTGGGCGTTTTCAGAACGCGGCGGAGGTCACGCGCTTCTTCAACGGCTTCGCTGAGTTCCGCACCAAGCAGCGGGGCCAGGCCAATTGGCAGCGGACGTTCAATGTCCTGCGAAATCCGCTCTATGCCGGGCTTGTCAACGTGCCGCGCCTCGGCGTTCACATGAAGCCGGGCCAACACGCCGCGATTGTCAGCGTCGCCACATGGCAAAAGGCGCAAGACCGCCTCGACGGGCGCGCGCTCGCCCCGGCGCGCGAAGATATCCGCGATGATTTCATCTTGCGCGGCTTCGTGTGCTGCGATGGCTGCGGCAATCCGATGACGGCGGCGTGGTCGAAGGGACGCAGCGCGCTCTACGGCTATTACAAATGCTTCAAGCGCGAATGCGATCTCTACGGCAAGTCGATCCGCAAGGATAAGGTCGAGGGGGATTTCGAGGCGCTGTTGCAGTCGGTCACGCCCGGTCCGGCGCTGGTTAAGATCGCCCGCGCGATGTTCGCCGATGCGTGGGAGCAACAGGCCGCTCAAGCGCAAGGGCAGGTCGCGGGCGCGAAGCGCGAACTCCGGGTTATTGATAGCAAGATCGCCAAGCTGGTCGAGCGGACTTTGCAGACCGATCAGACCGCCATCATCGCTGCCTATGAGCGCGAGATCGAGAAGCTGGAACTCGCAAAGGCGGGCTTGCGGGAAATCGCGGCCAAGAACGTCCGCCCGGCGACGTCTTTTGAGGAGTCATTTCGAACCGCCCTCACATTCCTCTCAAATCCCTGGAAAATATGGGATTCCGGGCGGGTCGACTATCGCCGTTTGGTACTCCGGTTGACCTTCCTGAGCCCCGTTCGGTACTGCCGGAATGAGGGGTTTCGAACCGCCGCAATCGCAGAGCCACTGCGGGTTTTAGGGCTGTATTGTGGGGGTAAGTCTAGAATGGTGGGCGCGGCTGGGATTGAACCAGCGACCCCTGCCGTGTGAAGGCAGTGCTCTCCCGCTGAGCTACGCGCCCGGTCCGTGTCGGGACGCCGGTATCTACGGGGAGCGGCCGGGCTTGTCAATCACTCAACGCCCCATCTGGCGCAATCTGCGGCCCGGCATCGCCGGCGACCCTCACAGCCCGAGCAGACCGGGCAAGTCGGTCAGGCTGTCGATGCGGGCGTCGGCCTCGATTTCCTCCAGCGGCAGGCGGGCATAGCCGTAGCTGACCAGAACCGCGCCGGTCCCGGCGCCATGGGCCACGGCCATGTCGTGCTCGTTGTCGCCGACCATGACCGCGGCCTCGGGTGACGCCCCCAGCAGCGCCAGCGTGTCCAGCAGATGGCGCGGATCGGGCTTGCGATGGGCGAAGCGGTCGCCGCCGGCCACCGCGTCCACATAGGGCGCGAAGCCGAGCGCCTCCAGCACCAGTTCGGCTGGGCGCTGCGGCTTGTTGGTGCAGACCGCCACGGCGATACCCGCCGCCTTGAGCGCCGCGACGGTGTCGACCGCGCCCGCATAGGCGCGGGTATGGCCGGCCACGTCGCTCTGGTACTCGGCGATGAAGCGGGCGACAAGGGCGTCGAGACCCTGGCTCCCGCCCGAGCCGTCCGCCGGCGTGCCGGTGGCTGCCCAGGCCCGGTCGACGAAGACCCGGCTGCCGTCGCCGATGAAGCGCCGGACCTCGTGCGGTGTCAGCGGCCGGCGCCCTTCGCTGGCGAGCAGGCGGTTGGCGGCGGCGCCGAGATCGTCGGCACTGTCGATCAGGGTACCGTCGAGATCGAAGACGACCGCGGCGGCTTTCGTCGGGAGGGGCATGGGGACCGTCGATGGAATGTATCTGAAAGGCTTGAGGTTGTTACACTCCGTTGCAAAACGTGTGTTCGTCAATGGTCCCGGCCGATGGCATTTATAGCCCGCCGACATTCCGCGCCCGACCGTGTCGCCGGAGTCGGGCCGGACTGGGAGCGAGCCAGACTGGAACCGGGCCGGATTGGGGTCGGGCCAGACCGGAACAGAGCCAGACCGGAACAGAGCAAGATAAGGAGCCTGCCGCCGATGAGCGAACGAGTCGCCGCCGTCATCCTGTCCGCCGGCATGGGGACGCGCATGAAGTCGGCCCTGCCCAAGGTGCTGCACCCGGTGGCCGGCAAACCGATGATCGGCTGGGTGCTGGATGCGGTCGCCGGCAGCGGCGCCGATCCGGTGGTTGTTGTCACCGCGCCCGCCCATGACACGGTGCGCGAGGCGGTCAGCGGTCGGGCCGCGGTGGCGGTGCAGGACCCGCCGCTCGGTACCGGCCACGCGGTGCTGGCCTCCGCCGAGGCGCTGGAGACGTGGTGCCGCGGCGGCGGTACGGTTCTCGTCTGCTTCGGCGACACGCCGATGATCACCCCGCAGACCCTGTCCCGTCTGGTGGCCGCCAGACAGGCGGCGGACGATCCCGCCGTCGTCGTCCTGGGGTTCGAGCCGGAGGATCCGGGCCAGTACGGCCGTCTCGTGCTGGGGCCGGACATGGTCCTGGAGCGGATCATCGAGGCCCGCGACGCCACACCCGAGGTGCTGTCGATCAGGCTGTGCAACGGCGGGGTGATGGCGATCGACGCGTCGATCCTGTTCGACATGCTGCGGCGGATCGGCAACGACAACGCCAAGGGCGAGTTCTACCTGACGGATCTGGTGGGGATCGCCCATCGCGACGGCCGGCGCTGCCATGTGGTGACCTGCGATCCGCTGGAGACCCAGGGGGTGGATTCCCGGGCCGGCCTCGCCCGGGCGGAAGCGGCGATGCAGGACCGGCTCCGCGCGGCGGCCCTGGAAGGCGGGGTGACGATGACCGCACCGGAAACGGTGTTCCTGACCCATGACACGCGCCTCGCCCAGGACGTGACGGTCGGCCCGCACGTGGTGTTCGGCCCCAAGGTCGCGGTCGAGGAGGGAGCGGAGATCCGCGCCTTCAGTCACCTGGAGGGCGCGCATGTCGGACCCGGCGCGCTGGTCGGACCCTATGCCCGCCTGCGTCCCGGCGCCCGGATCGGCGCGCAGGCCCATATCGGCAATTTCGTGGAAGTGAAGAACGCCGAGATCGAGGCCGGCGCCAAGGCCAACCATCTGAGCTATATCGGCGACGCCCGGGTCGGCAGCGGCGCCAATATCGGGGCCGGGACCATCACCTGCAACTACGACGGCACCAACAAGCACCACACCGATATCGGCGCGCGGTCCTTCATCGGCTCGAACACAGCCCTGGTGGCGCCGGTCAAGGTCGGCGACGGCGCGATCATCGGTGCGGGCTCGACCGTCACCCGGGACGTGGCCGGCGACGACCTGGTGGTGGTGCGCGGCGAGACCAAGACCATTTCCGGCGGGGGCGAGCGCCTGCGCCAGCGCAATCTTGCGAAGAAGAAGACGAAAGGCTGAACCATGTGCGGGATCGTAGGCGTGCTGTCGGGCCAACCGGCGGCTCCGTTGATGATGGATGCGTTGCGGCGCCTGGAATACCGGGGCTACGACTCCGCCGGTCTTGCGACTGTGTCGGAGGGGGGGCTCACCCGGCGGCGCGCGGCGGGCAAGCTGTCGGCCCTGCAGGAGGTGCTTGAGCGCGAGCCGCTGAAGGGAGTGTCCGGGATCGGCCACACCCGCTGGGCGACCCACGGTCCGCCCACCCTGGAGAACGCCCACCCGCACGTGGCCGGCCGGGTCGCCGTGGTCCATAACGGCATCATCGAGAACCACGCCGCCCTGCGTGCCGAACTGTCGGCTGCCGGCTCGACCTTCGAAAGCGCCACCGACACCGAGGTGGTCGCCCATCTGCTGGAGCGCGAGCTCGCCGACGGCGCCTCCCCGCAGGAGGCCATGGCCCGGGTCATGCCCCGGCTGACCGGCGCCTTCGCCTTCGTCGTGCTGATCGCTGGCGAGGAGGACCTGCTGCTCGCCGCCCGCCGGGCCTCGCCGCTGGCGATCGGCATCGGCGACGGGGCGGCCTATGTCGGCTCCGACGCGGTGGCGCTGGCGCCGCTGACCCGCCGCATCATCTATCTCGACGACGGCGACTGGGCGGTGCTGCGCCGGTCCGGCGTGTCCGTGTTCACCGGCGACGGCACGCCCGTCCAGCGCCCGGAGCACGTCTCCACCGTCTCCGCCGCGATGATCGGCAAGGGCAACTTCCGCCACTTCATGGAGAAGGAGATCTACGACCAGCCGGAGGCCATCGCCCATACCCTGCACACGGTGATCGACCCCGGCACCGGGGTCGCGACCCTGCCGTATCCGCTGGACGACGCGGAGTCGGTGTCGAAGATCACCATCCTGGCGGCGGGCACCAGCTTCTATTCGGGGCTGACCGCGCGCTACTGGCTGGAGAGCATCGGCGGCGTGGCCTGCGAGGTCGATCTCGCCTCCGAGTTCCGCGACCGCAAGGCGGTGCTTCCGAAGGGCGGGGTGGTCATCGCCGTCTCCCAGTCGGGCGAGAGCCTGGACACGCTGATGGCGCTGCGCCACGGCAAGAGCCTGGGGCAGAAGGTGCTGGCCCTGGTCAACGTGCCGGAGAGCACCATCGCCCGGGAGTCCGACGGCGTGCTGCTGACCCGCGCCGGGCCGGAATTCGGCGTCGCCTCGACCAAGGCCTTTACCGCCCAGCTCACCGCCTTCCTCGGCCTCGCCATCGCGCTCGGCCAGGCGCGCGGCCATATCGACAAGGATGAGGTGCTGCGCCTTGTCACCGCCCTGGAGGGCGTGCCGGGCCGTGTCGCCGAGGCGCTGAAGGACACCAGCGCCTATCACGCCATCGCCCATGAGCTGTCGCGGGCGAAGGACGTGCTCTATCTCGGGCGCGGTCTGTCCTATCCGATCGCCCTGGAAGGCGCGTTGAAGCTCAAGGAGATCACCTACGTGCACGCCGAGGGCTATGCCGCCGGCGAGATGAAGCACGGCCCGATCGCCCTGATCGACGAGCATGTCCCGGTGGTCATCGTCGCCCCCAGCGACGGCTGGTTCGACAAGACCGCCTCCAACATGGCCGAGGTGCGGGCGCGCGGCGGCCGGGTGATTCTGCTGACCGATGCCCATGGCGCGAAGGAACTCGGCGGGTCGGCGGACCATCTGGTCGTGCTGCCCGACGTGGCGCCGGAGGTGGCGCCGATCCTGTACTCGATCCCGGTGCAGCTCCTGGCCTATCTGGCGGCGGTGGAGAAGGGAACCGACGCCGACCAGCCCCGCAACCTGGCGAAGAGCGTGACGGTCGAGTGACCCAGGCGGACGCAGAGGCGCTGTTCGAGCGCTGGTGCACCCCGGGAGTGCCGGACACCCGGCCGGGGGATACGGCACTCGGCGATAAGGCCACCCGCGGCTCGCTGGTCATCTCCGGCGTGCAGGACGGAATGGTCGACGATATCCGCACCTATCTCTGGGAGCCGGCCGAACCTGCGGCCGGCAACCCCTGCGTGGTGCTTGTCCATGGCTGGGGCTCGCGCTCGACCCATTTCGCAGCAATCATCCGCGCCCTGACCCAGGCCGGTGTCCGCTGTGCCGCCTTCGACGCGCCCGGCCATGGGGAGAGCGGCGGAACGACGGCAAGCCTGCCACGCATCGCCACCGGGCTCCGTCTGCTCTGCGCCGACTTGGCCGAGGCGGGGACACCCGTGACGGCGGTGGTCGGCTATTCCTTCGGTGGTCTGGCGGCTGGGCTTGCCTGCGTGCGCGATGTGATCGCAGGTATGGCGCTGGCGGTGCCCTCGCTCGCTCTGATCTCCACGCCCGTGCATCTCGCCTCGGCGACGCGGCGCTGGCTGGAGATGGCGGGCGAGCCGCAGTCGCGCAGCGTCGATCTGATGGCCGAGCTGACCCGTCGTGGCTTCGACGGAGCGCGGTTCGACCTGCTGAAAGTGGCAAACGACCTGCCGGAGCGGCTTCTGCTGCTGCACGACCGGAGCGACGACGAGGTGCCGGCGAGCGACGCGGAGGCTCTGGCGGCCCTGCGACCGGACGCGAAACTGCTGCTGACCGAGCGGTTCGGCCATGCCCGAATGCTGCTGGCCCGCCCGGTGGTCCAGGAGATCACGGATTTCGTGCGCGCCCGGCACGACGATCTCCCGCCTTCGTGACTTAATCCGACCGCACCGGCCGCCCATCTCTTGCCGAGCGTGTCAGCGACGGAGATGGAAATGCTCAAGTGTCTGGTTGGTTCTTCGGCGGCGGTTCTGATGCTGACCGCGGTCTTTACCGGTCCGGCGGAGGCCCGGCGGATCGACGAGGTGCGGGCCAAGGTTCAGGCGGTGATCGACGAACTCGGCATCGACCGGTCCCGGATCCGCGAGGTCTTCGTGGCGCCGGACGATCAGGGCGGCGAGGCGCCGGGCTCCCTGTCCTACAGCGCCTGGATCGCGTTCTCGGACTGTACCGGCAACCTGGCGATGCATCTGTCCGGCACGACCGCCGTGCGGACGATCTACACCACTGGCGACTGCGCCGTTCCGGGGGTGTCCAAGAGCGGCTGATCGGCCGGGGGATTTCGGTCGCCGCGTGTTTCGGTCCCTTCAAATCGCGGCGGCGCTGCCTATAGTACCGACAACGCGATAAACGTCATCCGCCATGACGGCATGGGCCTCTGGGCCCGTGCCAGCGGACCGACGCCACCAAGGCACATGAGGGAGCACACCAAAATGGATCTCGCCAGCCGTCTGAAGGATCCGGAGCTTTTCAAGCAGCAGGGCTATATCAACGGCCAGTGGGTCGGCGCCGATGGCGGTGGTACCGTGGATGTCGATGACCCGGCGACCGGGAAGAAGATCGGCACGATCCCCGACATGGGCGAGGCCGAGACCCGCCGCGCGATCGAGGCCGCCAACGCCGCCTGGAAAGGCTGGCGCGAGAAGACCGGCAAGGAGCGCGCCCAGATCCTGCGCAAGTGGTTCGAGCTGATGATGGCCGCCCAGGACGACCTGGGCGCGATCATGACCGCCGAGCAGGGCAAGCCGCTGGCCGAGGCCAAGGGCGAGATCGCCTACGGGGCGTCCTTCGTGGAGTGGTTCTCCGAGGAGGCCAAACGCAACTACGGCGACGTGATCCCGAACCACGCGCCGGGCAAGCGCATCGTGGTCATCAAGCAGCCGGTCGGTGTCGTCGGCGCCATCACGCCGTGGAATTTCCCCAACTCGATGATCACCCGCAAATGCGCGCCGGCCCTGGCGGTCGGCTGTCCGGTGGTGATCAAGCCGGCGAAGATGACGCCGTACTCGGCCCTCGCCCTGGCCGTGCTGGCCGAACGGGCGGGCATGCCGGCGGGCGTCTTCAACATCGTCGTCGGCAAGAGCGCGTCGGCCATCGGCAACGAGCTCGCCACCAACCCGATCGTACGCAAGATCGGCTTCACCGGCTCCACGCCGATCGGCAAGCAGATCATGGCCATGGCCGCCGGCACGGTGAAGAAGGTCAGCCTGGAGCTCGGCGGCAACGCGCCGATGATCATCTTCGACGACGCCGATATCGATGCGGCGGTGGAAGGCACGATCCTGTCCAAGTTCCGCAACACCGGCCAGACCTGCGTCTGCGCCAACCGGATCTTCGTGCAGGACGGCATCTACGACAAATTCTCCGAAGCGCTGGCCGCAGCGGTGAACAAGATGAAGCAGGGCAACGGCTTCGACGACGGCGTCGTGCTCGGCCCGCTGATCGAGGGCTCGGCCGTCGACAAGGTCGAAGAGCATGTGATGGACGCGGTCGGCAAGGGGGCCAAGGTCGCCACCGGCGGATCGCGGATGAAGGACATGGGCGCCAACTTCTTCGCGCCCACGGTGCTGACCGGGGCGACCCCGGACATGCAGATCTTCCGCGAGGAGACCTTCGGCCCGGTG
The DNA here is from genome assembly GCF_000423805.1 of Thalassobaculum salexigens DSM 19539. Taxonomy (NCBI): domain Bacteria; kingdom Pseudomonadati; phylum Pseudomonadota; class Alphaproteobacteria; order Rhodospirillales; family Thalassobaculaceae; genus Thalassobaculum; species Thalassobaculum salexigens. The sequence goes on along the minus strand of NZ_AUIR01000012.1, from coordinate 452,545 downwards.
GCACCGCTGTTCCGCTTCAAGACCGAGGAAGAGGTCATCCGGCAGGCCAACGACACCGAGTACGGCCTGGCGAGCTACTTCTACGCCCGCGACCTGGGTCGCGTGTGGCGGGTCGCCGAGGCGCTTGAATACGGCATGGTCGGTGTCAACGAGGGCGGTATCTCCACCGAGGTGGCACCGTTCGGCGGCATGAAGGAGAGCGGTCTCGGCCGCGAGGGCTCCAAGTACGGCACCGACGAGTTCACCGAGATCAAGTACATCCTGATGGGCGGCCTCGGCGCGCCGTAAGCCGCACCGTCAGATGGGGACGACCGCGGGCCGGGCAGGGATCACTGTCCGGCCCGTGCCTTGTTGTATTCGTCCATGCTGATCTCGCCGGAGAGGAATCGGCGCTGGAGTTCTGACTTGGGCAAGGCGCTCAGGCGGTTCCTGTCGAGCCCCGGTTCGGCGGCCACGGGTTCGGCGGCCACGGGTTCGGCGGCCACGGGTTCGGCGGTCCCCGGTTCAGCTGCCATGGGGAAGGGAGGGGGTACCTGGCCGCTCGGCTGCGGATTCATGGAGGGCGCGCGGGCCAGCTTCCGCCGGTTCTGATCCGCCGACGAGAAATCCTTCACCAGGAACCGGGCGTCATCGAAGGCCGCCAGGCGTTGACCGACGACCTGACCTGCTCCGAGCCCGCGGCGGCCCGCGTACCAAGCGATCCCCTCGGGATGAAACTGATAATCGAGGATCACGCGCATATCGGACACGGTGCGGGTCTCGTTGAGCTCGGGGTCATTGAAACTGCGCGACGTGGTCACCTGGGTGACCTGCTCTTCGCCCTGGAACGAGAAGTCGCCGATGTAGGTCGCCTGACCTCCCGTCACAGTGAATCGGGGCGCGTCAGGAGTGAGGTAGCCCTCGTTCGAAAAGGCGATCTGCTCGTGCGTGATTTCTGCGGCTGCGGCACTGGCGGCGGCGACGACCAGGGTGGCCGCCAGACCGATAATCGGATTGCCGCCGATGAACTGGACACTGTTGTAGGTCTTCGTGATCTCCACGCTTTCGATGGCGTAGTGCCCGGGCGGCACGACATAGGTCCAGTATCGATCGTTCCGGCCGAGCTGTGCCTGCGTCGCGTATTTGATCTCGATGACATTCGGGTCGTCCCCGTCGTCATCGCCCCCTGGCGACGCTTCCAGGAAAGCATTCGTCGCGGGGTCGTAGCGTCGGATCGTCATCGTCAGAGGCGTCTGCAACAGGAGCGGGTCCCGTTGCAGGACGAACAGGACCGCACCCTGGTTCCGGCCCAGGGTCAACGGCCCGTTCTCGACCATGGGAGCCGATTTGTTCGCGCATCCTGCCAGCGCGACGGCAGCGACGAGACCGGCAAATATGGTGGTGTGCATCGGGCGGTTCCCCTCGGTCTTTGCCTGGAATGTGCAGCCACGCCAGCCAGCCGACATGTTGTCGGCTGCTATGGATGATAGAAATTTTGGATATACGATTCTGGTAATCCTGCCAACCTGCCCATTCCAAGCTGGAAAATCTCCGTGCCGGAACGGCGGGGGTAACCTTCCGCGCTGCGGCGCACTATGTTGCGGTGAAGCGATTTCGGACTGAGGCGGGAGAACGGCGATGGCCGGCTACGATTACGACCTGATCACCATCGGCGGCGGCTCCGGCGGGGTGCGCGCCTCGCGCATGGCCGGGCGCTACGGCGCCAAGGTCGCCGTCGTCGAGGAACTGCGCGTCGGCGGTACCTGCGTGCTGCGCGGCTGCGTGCCCAAGAAGCTGCTGGTCTACGGCTCGCACCTGCCGCATGAGATCGAGGACATGCGCGGCTACGGCTGGTCCGTGGAGGGCGTGAGCCATGACTGGTCGGCGCTGATCGCCACCAAGGAGAAGGAGCTCGACCGGCTCCACGGCATCTACCTGAAGCTGCTCAGCGGTGCGGGCAACGACGTGCTCGACGGCAAGGGCAAGATCGTCGATCCCCACACGGTGGAGGTCGCCGGCAAGCGCTACACCGCCGAACGCATTCTCATCGCCACCGGCGGCTGGCCGAGCCTGCCGGACGTGCCGGGCATCGAGCACGCCATCACCTCCAACGAGGCGCTGGAGCTGCCGCAGCGGCCGGAGCGGATCGCCATCGTGGGCAGCGGTTTCATCGCCGTCGAGTTCGCCGGCATCTTCCACGGCTACGGCAGCGACACCCATCTGATCTACCGCGCGCCCAAGGTGCTGCGCGGCTTCGACGAGGATGTCCGCACCGCCCTGGACGAGGAGATGGCGAAGAAGGGCATCCACCTGCATTGCGAGACCCTGCCGTCGCGGATCGAGAAGGCCGGGGACAGCTATCTCGTTCATCTGACCGATGGCGAGACCCTGGAGGTCGACGCGGTGATGTACGCCACCGGCCGCCATCCGAACACCAAGGGCATCGGCCTGGAGGAGGTCGGTGTCGAGATGGACAGGAACGGCGCGGTGAAGGTGGACGAATACTCCCGCACCAACATCCCCTCCATCTGGGCGATCGGCGACGTGACCGACCGGATCAACCTGACCCCGGTGGCGCTGGCCGAGGGGACCTGTTTCGCGGAGACCGAGTTCAACGACAACCCGATGTCGCCGGACCACGAGAACGTGGCCAGCGCGGTGTTCAGCCAGCCGCCGATCGGCACCGTCGGCCTGACCGAGGAGGCGGCGCGCGAGAAGTACGGCGCGCTGGACATCTACGTGTCCGGTTTCCGGCCGATGAAATACACGCTGACCGAGAACACCGAACGCGGCCTGATGAAGCTGGTGGTCGACCGGGCCAGCCAGAAGGTGGTCGGCGCCCACATGGTCGGGCTCGACAGTCCGGAGATCATCCAGGGCGTGGCGATCGCGGTGAAGATGGGCGCGACCAAGAAGGACTTCGACCGCACCATCGGCATCCACCCGACCGCGGCCGAGGAATTCGTCACCATGCGCGAAAAGCGCCCGGACCCCGAGGAGCGTCAGGCGGCGGAGTAAAACGCCGCCTCTCTCTACCCCCCTGCGATGGCGATCAGCGTCTCCGGGTCGAGCACCAGCAGTGGCTGGCCTTCGCCCATCACCGTCGCCCCGGCCAGCACGTCGACCGAGTTCAGGGCCGGGTGCAGTTCCTTCATGAACACTTCCTGGCGCCGCTTCACCCGGTGCACCGCCACGCCGATGCGGCGCTGGGGCGTGCCGATGATGACGACCGGGAAGGCCTGCTGGTCGACCGCCACCTCCGGCGTTTCCCAGCCCAGCATGGTCTCGATCGCCCGCACGGTGAGGAAGCCGTCGCGGTGCTGGATGCCGGCGCGCTCGCCCACGGTCTGGATCTGCTTCCGGTCGACCTCGATGACCTCGATGATGGCGCGTTCCGGCAGGCCGAGGTCGCGGGTGCCGTCGCTGACCACGACGATGCGCTGCAGGGCGGCGGAGACCGGGAAGCTGAGGTAGAAGCGGGTGCCTTCGCCGTCCTCGCTGTCGATGTCGATGGCGCCGCCGAGCCGCCGCAGGGTGGTCAGCACCACGTCCATGCCCACACCCCGGCCCGAGGTCTCGGTCACCGCCGCGGCCGTGGAGAAGCCTGGAGCAAAAATCTGCCGGTGGATCTCCCGCTCGGTCATGCGGGCGGCGTCCTGCTCGGTGATCAGGCCTTTTTCCAGCGCCTTGTTGCGGATGCGGTTGGTGTTCAGCCCGCGCCCGTCCTCGGCGATCATGATCTGCGCCACATTGCCGTGCTGAGTGGCCCGAAGGGTCAGCGTCGCCTTCTCCGGCTTGCCGGCGTCCAGCCGCTCCTGCGGGCCCTCGATCCCATGATCCATGGCGTTGCGGATCATGTGGACCATGGGCTCCATCAGGGCGTCGACCATGGATTTGTCGATCTGGATGTCGCCGTCGTCGATCTCCAGCGTCACCTGCTTGCCGAGCGAACGGGCGAGGTCGCGCACCAGGCGCGGCATGCGGCCGAACACGATACTTATCGGCACCACCCGCAGGTCGAGGGTGACCGAATGCAGCATGCGCAGGGTGACTTCGGCCCGGGCGATCTGGTTGGCGAAGACCTTGCCGGCATCGTCGATCCGGGCGGCGGCGGCGTAGAGCCGCTCGGCCTTGCGGTCGTCGATCTGGCCCGCCAGCGAACGCAGCTCGGCCGCCGTGGCGCCGAACCCGGCCTCCGAGGCGCCCTGGTCCAGCCGGGACAGGCTGAGCCGCAACTCGGCCACCGTGTCGAGGTAGCTGTCGATCAGCGCGGAGGAGACCCGCAGGGAGCTGCCCCCGGCACTGCCGGGAACGCCGGCGCTCGTGCTGCGGGACGGCGAGGCCTCGCCGCGTTCGGCCGGCACGCTGCCATCGGCGGCAGTGGCCGGCGGTTCGGCAGGTCTTTCGGCGGGTCTCGCCGGTGGCGCTGCGGGGGCGGCGTCGGGGGTCCGAGACGAAGCGGATGGCGGCGGATCGGATTGTGGCGGGGTCGCGGCGCGGGGCTGCGCCGGGGCGGGCTTCGGGGCAGGCTGTGGCGGTGGGGCCGGGCTGTCGCCGAACGGCGCTGCGAAACCCTCCTGCTGCTCCGGCGACCAGCCGGACTGCAGGGCCGAGTCCCAGGAGCTGTCGTCGACGAACAGCACATGGCCGTCGGTCTCGGCGGCCGGCGGTGTCGGCGCTTCGGCGGCGGGCGGCGGTGCCGCAGGGGCCGTCGGCGCGGAGGCGGTGGCCGCCTTGTCGCCGATCACCAGCACCGTCCAGGCGCGCAGCACATCGCCGCTGGTGTCGAGGGTGCGCACCGAGGCTTCCACCGGCGCGTCGTCGCCGGTCACGCCGATCAGGAATTGGTAGAGGTCCGGGTCGATATCGACCAGCACGCGGTTGGAGATCACCTGCTGGCGATAGAGCAGACCGAGAATCTCGCCGCTGGCCGGGGCGCCGTCCGGGACCATGACCTGGACCTGCACGAGACGGGCGCCCGGCTGCTCCAGGAACTCCACCGCCTCGTTGCGGGCGGCGGGGGACATGCTGTCGAACAGGTCGTCGCCCAACACCTTGCGCAGCTCGGCGACGGCGGCACCCGCGCCGGTGAGCAGCAGGGCCAGCTCGTCGCGCAGCCGGTCATAGGTCTCGCGCGGCATGTCGAGGGAGGAGACGGTCAGTCCCTCGATGCCGATCACCTCGCTCTCTCGGCGGATCTCGTCGGCCACCTCCAGGGCGCCGGAACGCTCGGTCCAGGCCTCCATCAGCGTCAGTTCGCTGGCCAGGCGGGCCAGGGCGGAGATCCGGAACACGCCGAGCGCGCGGGCGAGGATGCCGACCAGTTCCCAGTCGGCAGACGCGCCTCCGCGGATCGACAGCCTGTCGACCACCGCGCGGGCCTCGCGCGAGATGTGCGGCGCCATGGAATCGTCCACGTCGTCCATGGCGATGCCGGCATCCGCCAGTTCCGACAGCACCCGCAGGCGGTGGATGAAGATGCACAGGGCGCGGATCAGGGCGGTGCGGTCGCCCGACTGGTCGCCCTCCAGAACGCCGAGGATGTCGCCCAGCACGCCGGCGATGCCGAGATACCCGACATCGTTCGCCGCCTCGCGGATCGCCAGCATGGAAGACACGATGGCCTGGCTGTCCAGGGAGTCCATCGCCGGGTTCTCCAGCGCCTCGGCCAACTGGCCGAGCTCGGCGGTGACCACCGCGTTGAACGGCTGCACGGTGCCGGGCTGGAACTCCGCCTCGTCGTCGTTCGCCGGCTTCTGCGAGACCTGGATCGCCATGCGGCTCTGCGTAGCGGCGGCGGTCTCTTCCTCCGGTTCCGGTTCGGGCTCCGGCGGGTCGTAGGCGGGCGGCGCTTCGGCGATGGGAGCCTGCGTCGGGACGGCGGGCGGCGGCGGTGCGGCGGCGACGGCCGGACCCGGCTGGGCCGCGGCGGTCACCTCGCCCCCGCTCTTCAGTTGCGCCTTGGCCTGTTTCAGGGCGGCGATCAGGCCGGCATTCCCGGCGACGTCGCTGCGGCTCTCCAGGCAGGCCTCGCGCAGATCGACCAGGGCGTCGGCCGACTGCAGCAGCAGCTCGCGCGACGCCTCGTTCGGCCGGGCCTCGCCGTTGCGGAACATGTCGAGCAGGTCTTCGGCCGCGTGGGCGACCGTCTCCATCCCGGTCAGGCCGAGCGACGCCGACACCCCCTTCAGCGAATGGATGGCGCGGAACAGCGCACCCATGATGTCCGGATTCTCCAGATCGGCGGTCGAGCCGGACAGGTTGGCCTCGAGCTGTGCGAGGTAATCCTCGCTCTCCTGCTCGAACAGCTCCCACATCTCCGAATTGTCGTCGAACCCGCTCATGTGAGGGCCACGCTGCGGTCGCCGCCCCGGTGGAACTCCGGCACATGGGAGGCGATCAGTCCGGTCAGGTCGACCACCTCGTGGAAGGTGCCCTTATGGGTGATCACCCGGGCCTGTCCTTCCTCGTCGGCGGGACCCGGCGGGCTCTCGTCGTCGACAATGCCGAGCACGCCCTCGGTGGCGATCGCCCATTTCTGGTCGAAATGGCTGACGATGATGTGGATCGACTGGTTCTCGAACCCGTCCTCGGTCAGGCGCAGCACCGGCAGGATGTTGCCGCTGACCTCGATGACGGAGTCGATCTTCACGCCCGGCCGCCGGGGCAGAGGGGCGGTGTCGATATCGTCGATGGCCCGCTCCACGATGCTGCTGTCGATGGCGAAGAGCTGGCCGCCGACCGTGATCGCCATGTATTTCGGCCGCTGGCGGACCCGGATCTCGTCCGGATCGGCGCGCTCGGCGACGGCACGCTGGTCGGCGAGCAGGGGCAGGGCGCTCTGGGCGTTGAACCAGCGATCCGCATCGACCGCCTGCACCAGCTCGCCCTTCTCGTCGAGGAAGGCGTGCTGCACCTCGTTGCCGGCGACCAGCCCGTGCATCGGCTTGGCCGGGCCGAAATCGCGGATGCCCAGGATGCGCTCGACCGCCAGCCCGATCACCGCGCTGCCGCGCTGCAGGACGATGCACATGGCGAGGTCGAGTTCCTCCTCGCGCGGATGCAGCCGCATCACCACCAGGGGAATCGGCTCGTCGCGCAGAACCATGACGCCGATGTAATCCTCGGAGTCGCCTTCGATCGGCTCCATCCGCTCGATCTCGACGACCTCGCGCACCCGGGCCAGCGGGATGCCGAAGCGACGGCCGTCGGACATGAAGAGCAGGACCGGGATGCGTTCCTGGCTGCCGCCCGGCTTGCCGCCGCCCACCACCGCGTTCATGGCGCCGCTCCCGCAGGGACGGGGGTCAGCAGCCGGTTGATGGTGTCGACCAGTAGGCCGCCGCCGGACGCGTCCACGTCCTTGCTGACCGAGCCGGACGGCTTGCCGATCACCGCGTCGGCGCCGACCAGCCGGGCCTCCACCGCTTTCGGCGAGGCCGGATGGGTGAGGGAGGACAGCACGATGACCTTGGCCGGCGACAGGATCTTCAGCCGCCGCAGGCACTCGATCCCGTCCATGACGGGCATCTCGATATCCAGGGTGACCACGTCCGGCGACAGCTCGCGGGCCATGTCCACGCCCTCGCGGCCGTTCTCCGCCTCGCCGACGACCTCGAACCCCTCGGCACGCGCCAGGATGTTCTTGATCGTGAGCCGAACAAGCTTCGAGTCATCGACGATCAGTACTTTGGGCATCCGCCGGCCGTCTTCCCGAGTTCAACCAAGGCCTTGAAATCTAAGTGCTCAATCGTTCCATATCGGCGATGGTTTGCCTACCCGTTTGTGGGCCCGTTTCGGACTCGCCCTGCGGAATCGGCTTCTGCGGAGGGCGCGGGCCATTGTACCATCGCGGGAACAGTCACTGGAGACCACGACGGGGGCCCGCGTGTTGGCTTGGCATTTTGTCGACGAGACCCTGAAGGACGGCCGTCCGGTGCCGGCCGACGGCGAGCGGCTGACCCATGACGGGCCGGTCAGCCTGTGCGAGGGCGGGCTGCATGCGTCGGAACGGGTGCTCGACGCGCTGAAATTCGCGCCGGGCAACACCATCTGCCGGGTCGAGTGCGACGACGTCGGCGAGCGGCAGTCGGACAAGTTCGTCTGCGGCGCGCGGACCATCGTGTGGCGCCTCGACGGCGATGAGGTGCTGCGCGCCTTCGCCCGCAAGGTGGCGCTCGACGTGGCCGGGTTCTGGGACATGCCCGACGAGGTCCGCCGTTTCCTGGAGACCGGCAACGACAACCTGCGGGTGGCCGCCCGCGGTGCCGCGCGGCAGGCATCGCGCGAGGCGGTTCTCTCGGACGAGCCGCAGGCGGCGGCCGCCGGCGAGGCGGCGCGCGCGGCGGCGGCCCGGACCCATGCGGCCCGATCCACCGGCCTCGCCGCCGCCTGGGCCGCGTCCAAGGCGACCCGCCGGGCGGAGGCCTGGGACGAGTTCGACCGGCTGCTGGAGGCGATGATCGAGGAAGCGCGTGCGACGGCCCCGACCCAGGTGGCCGACGAGGACGAATGGGGCGACTTCGCCGACGAGATCGAGGCGGAGTTCACGTAAGCCACGCGCACCGGGGTATCACGCACCGTCCCCGTCTTCCTGAAAGCGCGCCAGCGCTATTCAGGATGACGGGAGTTTGGCGACGACCGCCTCAGCCGACCCTCACCCGAAGAACCCGCAGCGGTGCAGCTGCTCGTGGAACTTCCGCAGGGTCTTGGCCTTCTCGCTCGGATCGGGGATGCCGGCGACCAGTTCGTCCTCAAAATTCGGCCGGCGCAGGTGCCCCACGATGATGTTGCGCGCCAGGTTCGACGCCTTGCCCTTCGGCAGCATCTCCGGCTGCACCATGCTGACCAGCATGAAGGCGCGCACGTGCAGCGGCTTTTCCGGATTGTCGAGCTTGTCGAGGATCTTGCCCTCGGTGATGTAGGACACCAGCAGCTCGTCCAGCCGATCGGTCAGCGCCGCCTTGCGCTGCTCCGGCAGGTTGGATTTCTGGATGTGGTGATAGATCGAGGTGACCTTCGCCATCTTCTTGTTCGGCGGCAGCTTGTCGCGGATCAGATGGTTGATGGTCTGGGAATGGACCAGCAGCTTGTCGAGCAGGGTCTCCAGGTCGTTGCGCAGCACGGTCTGGCCGATCTCGCTGTCCATCATCGCCAGCAGATAGCCGGTCGCCCGTCCCGGGTCGCCCAGCGCCGGCAGCATGGTCTCCGCCGCCTCGCGCATGCCCTTGTTGCCGCCCTTGTTGATGATGGTCGACTGGCGCGCGGTCATGGCCTGGGCCATGGAGGGGCCGCCGATGATGTCGATATCGGGGATCAGCTTGTCCAGCAGGCCGACGAACACCTCGCGCTCCTCCTCGCGGTCGCCGCGGGTCAGCGGGCTGAGACCCTCGAGCTGGCGGCGCACCCGGTCGACGAGCACCTGCTTGCTCTCCGGCAGCTTGCCGGCGGCGATCAGGCGGATGAAGGTGCTGTTCGAGAAGTCCTGATGCTCCGGCGTCAGCTCGACCGGCTCCTCGTCCTCCTCCTCCTCGACCAGCGGACGCCCTTCGGCGACGCAGAGCAGGGTGACCAGCGCGGTGCCGAGCTCGCGCGGATTGCCGATCATGTCGCGCAGCACGTCCGTATTATAGAGCGTGTCTGACACGAAGATGTCGATGGCCTCCATCGCCTGGGGCGTCTGCGCCTTCCAGCCCCATTCCATGAGCTGGCCGAACTTGCCGAGGAAGCTGCGGTTCTCGATCAGTTCCACCGACATGACGTAGCGGATCAGGTAGGAGACATGCTCCTTCGGGGCGTTGGCGATGATGCCGTCCAGCACCTCGTTGAACCCGTCCACCCGGATGCGCGGCAGGCGCTGCTCGGCGGCGTTGTTTGCCCGGGCCTGGATCTTGCTGATGAAATCGAACAGCACGTCCCGCCGCTGGTTGACGGTCGCGTCCTCCATCTTGCGGACCTGGAAGGTGGAGACCTTGCCGACCGCCGAGAACAGCAGCGTGCCCTCGTCGAGCAGACGCTTCAACTCGCGGGGTGCGTGCATCACCTCGGTGGCGGTGAGGTTGTTCTTGTCGAGGTAATTGCGGAACAGCCGGTTGATGGTCGCCCGGGCCTCGCCGACGAACAGGTCGCTCGGCGCGTGGCAGAGCGGGGCGTCGTCCACGTCCTGAATGAAGACCTTTTCCTCGGTCTTCGGCTTCATCTTTTCAAACAGGATGTCTTCCGGCTTAAGCCGGTCGATCGAGCCCTTGGCTTCCTTGATGACCCGGACACCCAGGATTCCGGCGCGGCTCAGTATCTTAGCCGCCTCCGCCTGAGCCACCTCCTGGTGCTTGGCCGTGGCCTCAATTATCCAACGGCCCTCGCGTAGTGCGAGGATCTCGAAGGTTGTTCCGCCGAACATTTCTATGCTCGCATCTGATGTTTCGGCGGAGCGATTCTTGCTCCCCCAACTCCCGAAGACGGATAGTAAACAAATCTTAGCCTTAAATCATGTCATGAATTGCATATGCCTGCATGAGATGACAGGAATTGCCCGCACCCGGAGAAAATTTTGCATTCAATAGTACCCTCGATCCGTTCGGGGGCGAGGGAGGACGGAGCATGGATCTCAAGCTGGCGGGCAAGGTTGCCCTCGTCACCGGAGCGAGTGCCGGCATCGGTGCCGGTATCGCGCGGGTGTTGGCGGCGGAAGGGGCGACCCTGGCCCTGACCGCCCGGCGGCGGGACCGGCTGGAGGACCTCGCGGCCGAACTCGCCGCTGTCGGCGCCGCATCTGGTGCGCCGGCGCCGACCGTGATCGAGGCCGACCTCATGGCGGATGACGGGCCGGCGGCGGTGCGCGCGGCGGTGCTGAAGGCGCATGGGCGCCTGGACATTCTGATCAACAACGCCGGCTCCTCGCGCACCGTGCCGGTGGACGCGCCGGACAGCGCCTGGGACGAGGCGATGATGCTCAAGTTCACCATGGGCCGGCGCCTGACCACCGCGTTCCTGCCCGAGCTGCGGGCCCATGGCTGGGGACGGATCATCCACGTCACCGGCATTCTGGAGCCGACCACCACCAATGCCGGGCTCGCCGGTTGTGCCGCGACCCATGCCTGGGCCAAGGGCATGTCGCGCGACCTCGCACCGGAGGGCATCACCGTGAACTGCCTGCCGCCGGGGCGGATCGTGAGCGAGCAGATCATGAACCGGCTGCACCCGACCGAGGAAAGCCGCAAGGCCTTCATCGACGCCAACATTCCGGCCGGCCGGTTCGGCGAGCCGGAGGAGTTCGGCAATCTGGTCGCCTTCCTGTGCTCGCCGCTGGCCGACTACATCACCGGCTGCGTCATTCCCGTCGATGGCGGCATGCACCGTTTCATCCAGTGAGGCAATGAGCGCACTCCGCGGCTCCCGCCCGGCTCCGCGCTGCTCTACGCTCCCCGTCGGCCAATAAAAAATCGAATCCCGAGGGAGCGAGGAAACAGAGATGAAAGTCGGATTTATCGGTCTCGGCCTGATGGGCGGACATTTCGCCACCAACCTGATCAAGGCGCAGTTCAAGGTGGTGGTCTGCGACATGCGGCGCGAGGCGGCGGAGAGCCAACTGGCGGCCGGCGCCGAATGGGCCGACACGCCCAAGGCGGTGGCCGAGGCGGCGGATGTGATCCTGACCTCGCTGCCGGGCCCGCCCGAGGTGGAGGCGGTGGCGCTCGATCCGGAGACGGGGATCGCGGCGGGCATGAAGCCAGGCGGCGTGGTCTTCGACCTGTCGACCAATGCGCCGACATCGGTGCGCAAGGTGCACGCCGCTCTGGCGGAGAAGGGGATCAGCTTCCTCGACGCCCCGGTCAGCGGCGGGCCCAAGGGGGCGGCCTCCGGCAAGCTGGCGATCTGGGTCGGCGGCGAGAAGGCGACGTTCGACGCCCACCGCCGGGTGCTCGACGCGCTGGGCGACCAGGTGGCCTATATCGGCGAGGTCGGTGCGGGGTCGACGGCGAAGCTGGTGCATAACAGCGTCGGCTATGCGGTCCAGGTGGCCCTGGTGGAGGCCTTCACCGCCGGGGTGAAGGCCGGCGTCGAGCCGCTGGCCCTGTGGAGCGCGATCCGCCAGGGCGCGCGGGGCCGTCAGCGGACTTTCGACAGTCTGGGCGAGCAGTTCCTGCTGAACACCTACGACCCGCCGTCCTTCGCCTTGAAGCTGGCGCATAAGGACGTGTCCCTGGCCTGTCAGATGGGCCGGGACAACGCGGTGCCGATGCGGCTGATCAATCTGGTGCTGGAGGAGATGACCGAGGCCCGCAACCGCGGCTGGGACGCGTTGGATTCCCGCGCCGTGCTGCAGCTTCAGACCGAGCGGGCCGGCGTGCATATCGAGGAGAGCCGCGAGGGCGTGCAGGCGGTTCTCGACGGCAAACGCTGACTCGGCAAACGCTGACTCGGCAAACGCTGACGCAGCCGCGGCTAAGTCAACCGAAGAACCCGGGAGCCCCGGTCAGGCTCCCGGGCAGAGGGACAGTCTGGCGGCCGTCAGACCCGCTCAGGCTGGGCGACCGCGCCCTGGCGAACCGTATCTTCGCCGTTCAACTGGGCGAGACGCCGTTTGAGATTCTCCGACCCCTTCACGACGGATATGAGCGCGCCGGTCCGGGTGTCGCTGATGCGCCACGTGTCCGCATCTCCAAACGGTGCGGCCTTGTAGCGGTCATGTAACTGGGCCATTGCGTCCTCCTTCTTTTGGTTGGTGGTCGCTGTTGCCAGTCCCTTTCACCTGGGCATGATCGGCCGGTCATCAACCCCGGACCGCCTGCCTGTCCGGCAGAATGCGAGCAGCCGTCCGTCGATGACCGCAAGGCCGAGGGCGATCATCGCCATGCCGCCGATCTGCCGCGCCTCGACGGTCTCGCCCAGCACCACCGCCCCCAGGGCGATGGCGCTGACCGGGATGAGCAGGGTGACCAGGGCGACATTGGTCGCCCCGGCGCTGGCGAGCACCCGGAAGAATAGGATATAGGCCAGGGCCGTGCTGATCAGGGCGATGCCCAGCATCGCGCCCAGCGCCGCCGGGCTCGGGGTCGGCAGCAGCCACGGCGTGTCGACGATCAGGGCCAGGGGCAGGACCAGCAGCGTGCTTGCCGAAAGCTGGCCGGTGGCCGTCACCAGCGGCGCCTGGCCGGCGAAGCGCCGACCGAAGACGCTGGCCGCGCCGTAGGAGATCGTCGCCCCGACCACGGCGATCTGGGCGATCAGCGGCGCGTCCAACCCGTCCAGCGCGGCAGGACCGACGGTGACGGCCAGTCCGGCGAAACCCAGGATCACGCCGACAGCCTTGCGCAGGGCCAGCCGCTCCACGCCCGACGCTCGAGCGATCAACGCCGACCAGAACGGGGTCATGCCGTTGATCACGGCGGCGAGACCGGCGCCGATCTCGAGCTGGCCGAAGAAGATCAGACCGAACGGCACCAGATTGTTCAGCAGACCCATCACCGCGTAGTCGCGCCAGCGCCCGGCCTCTGGCGCGAAGCGGATGCCGATGACGCGCAAAACAAGATGCAGCGCGATGGCGGCGACCCCGACACGGGCGAGGACCAGGGTGAGCGGCGGCACCTCCGCCACGGCGACCCGGCCGAACAGGAACGAGCAGCCCCAGAGCAGGGACAGGGCGATCAGCAGCAGCCAGTCGAGGCTGGTCATGCGGGTATCGGCGGGGGGCATACGGGGTCTCCGAAGGTCAGGCGGAGCGCACCCTAGGTCGGCACCGGCCGCAAGGCTTCCCGGTTCTTGCCGTCAGGATCGGGCGCCGGCGCGGCCAGCGGCCGCACGCACACACAGGGACGCCGACATTGAAGCGCCGGCGGTAGAGGCATACCGTCGCTGTCTCGCCAGTTCAGGAGGCACCCATGCGCATCGGCGTTCCGAAAGAAATCAAGAATCACGAATACCGGGTGGGCCTCGTGCCTTCCAGCGTCCGCGAACTCGTCGCCCATGGTCACGAGGTGGTCGTCGAGACCCATGCCGGTTACGGCATCGGCCTGGACGACGACCGTTACGAGGCGGCCGGCGCCACCATCCTGTCGACGCCGGAGGAGGTGTTCGCCACCGCCGACATGATCGTGAAGGTCAAGGAACCCCAGCCGGTGGAGATCGCCCGGCTGCGCCCCGGTCAGATTCTGTTCACCTATCTCCACCTTGCCCCGGATCTGGAGCAGACCAAGGGGCTGATCGACAGCGGTTGCATCGCCATCGCCTACGAGACGGTGACCGATGCCCATGGCCGCCTGCCGCTGCTGGCGCCGATGAGCGAGGTGGCGGGCCGGATGTCGATCCAGGCCGGCGCCCATTGCCTGGAGAAGGCGCAGGGCGGCAACGGCATGCTACTCGGCGGGGTGCCGGGCGTGGCGGCCGCCAACGTGGTCATCCTCGGCGGCGGCGTGGTCGGCACCAACGCGGCGCGCATGGCCATGGGGCTTGAGGCCAAGGTCACGATCTTCGACATGTCGCTGCACCGGCTCTACGAACTCGACATGCAGTTCGGCGCCACCCTGAACACCATCTTTTCGACCCGCGACGCGGTGGAAGAGTATGTGATGCAGGCCGATCTGGTGATCGGCGCGGTGCTGGTGCCGGGTGCGGCCGCGCCGAAGCTGATCTCCCGCGACATGGTCTCGCGGATGAAGCGCGGCTCGGTCCTCGTCGATGTGGCGATCGACCAGGGCGGCTGTTTCGAGACCTCGAAGCCGACCACCCATGCGGAGCCGACCTATATCGTCGACGAGGTGGTGCATTACTGCGTCGCCAACATGCCCGGCGGCGTGGCGCGCACCTCCACCTTCGCGCTGAACAACGCGACCCTGCCGTTCACCCTGTCGCTTGCCGACAAGGGCTGGCGCCAGGCGCTGTACGACAACGCGTATCTGAAGGAGGGGCTGAACGTCCACGAGGGCCGCGTGACCTACAAGGCGGTCGCCGACGCCCACGGCCTGCCGTTCACCCCGGCCGAAGAGGCACTGCGGCTGTAGCAACTCCCGGGCTTGATCCGGCGGCGTGTCGAAGGGCCGCGATCTGTTAGACCCCGATCCAATCCCGCAGCTTCGCCCATGTCATCCCGGCCACCAGGGCCGGCGTCTTCAGCGGGCCGCCGGGGAAGGGCAGGTGGCGGATCTTCTCGAACAGCTTAAGACGGCTGTCGTCGCCGGTGATCGCCTCGGCGATGATCTTGCCGGCGAGGCCGGTGAGCACCACGCCTTGTCCGGAAAAGCCCTGGGCATGGAATACGTCTGGAGCCGTCCGCCCGATATCGGGGACCCGGTTGAGGGTGATGCCGATCAACCCGCCCCACAGATGGTCGATCCGCACATCGGACAGGTCGGGAAACACGCGGCCGATCTTGCCTCGCATCCAGCGCTCCAACCCCGGTGGGGTGATCGCGGAATAGCTGGCCCCGGCGCCGAACAGCAGACGGCGATCGTCGGTCAGGCGGAAGTAGTCGAGCGCCACGTTGCAGTCGGCCACCGCCACGTCCTGCGGGAAGAGCTTAGTCGCCAGACCCTCGCTCAGCGGCTCGGTCACGGCGATGAAGGAGGCGACCGGCATGATCTTGGAGCGCAGCTTGGGCTGCAGCGGCCCGAGATAGGCATTCCCGCAATAGACGACATGCTTGGCGGTGACGGCACCGCCGGCCGTGCGGACCACCGTTCCTTCGACATCGCGCACGAGGCTGTGCTCGAACAGCGTGGCCCCGGCCGTCTCCGCCGCGCGGGCGAGGCCGTACAGGTAGCGCAGCGGATGGATCTGCCCGCTCTCCGGGTCGACCATCGCACCCGTGTAGCGGTCGCTACCGATCCATTCCCGAACGTCGGAGCCCTGGATGATCTTCGGACCGGTATAACCCCAGGCGTGCCACGCCTCGCAGACCCCGCGCATCTCCTCCAACTGCCGCTCGTTAAGGGTGGCGTGCAGGTAGCCGAAGCGCAGATCCGCGTCGGGCGCGTGGCGAGCGACCCGGTCCTTCATGTCGTCGACCGCTTCGCGCGCCATGTTGAAGAAGGTGCGGGCCCCGTCCTTGCCGACCTGGCGCTCGACCACCGAGACATCGGCGCTGAGGCTCTGGAGCACCTGTCCGCCGTTGCGGCCCGACGCGCCATAGCCGATGGTTTCGGCCTCCAGCAGTACCGTGTCGAGGCCCCGTTCCGCGCAGTGCAGGGCGGTGGACACGCCGGACAGCCCGCCGCCAATCACGCACACATCACACGACCGGTCGCCGATCAGGCGTGGCCGCTCAGGGGCGGCGGCGGTCGCGTGATACCAGGTGAGGGCCTCGGTCATCGCCACATAGCCAGCATCACACGGTCTTCAGGTACCAGGCCCATTCCAGCGGCGTGACCTCGGATTCGAAATCCCGGCGCTCACTCTCCTTCACCGCGTGGAAGACCCGCTGGAAGCCCTCGCCCAGCCACTCGGCGATGAAGTCGCTCTTCTCGAACAGTTCGAGCGATTCCGCCCAGGTTTTGGGCACCGACGGCTCCTGGGATTCGTAGGCGTTGCCATCGACCGGCGGCGGCGCTTCGGCCTCGGTCTCGATGCCGTGCAGGATGGCGGCCAGGATGGCGGCGCCGGCGAGGTAGGGGTTGGCGTCGGCCCCGGCCACCCGATGCTCGATCCGCACCCCGTCGGGCGAGGAGGCGGGCACCCGGAAGGCGCAGGTCCGGTTGTTGTAGCCCCAGCAGGCCGAGAGCGGCACATAGGCGTTCGGCCGGATGCGGCGGTAGGCGTTGGCGGTCGGCGCGAACAGGGCCATGCAGTCGTTCATCGTCTGGCACAGCCCACCGACCGCGTGGCGCAGCAGGGGAGAGCCGTGTTCCGGATCCTCCTCGCTGGCGAAGATGTTGTTGCCGTCCTTGTCCAGCACGCTGACATGCATGTGCAGGCCGTTGCCCGTCTCGTCGCCGAACGGCTTGGCCATGAAGGTCGCGTTCATGCCGTGGGCGCGGGCCACACCCTTGACCACCCGCTTCAGCATCACGGCGTGGTCGGCCGCCTGCACCGGGTCGTCCACATGGGTCAGGTTGATCTCGAACTGGCCCGGCGCGTATTCGGCCGAGGCCGCCATCGCCGGAATGCCCTGGAGCTGGCAGGCATTGGCCACGTCGTCCAGCACCGCCTCGAAATCGTCGAGTTCGTCCAGCCCGTAGACCTGGGTGGTGGACTGGCGCGAGCCGGTCACCGGGCTGATCGCCGGGCTCGGCGGCAGGTGCGCCTCGCGGGTCTTGTCGATCAGGTAGAATTCCAGCTCCAGAGCCACGACCGGCCGCCAGCCCTTGTCGGCATAACGCTGGGCGACCCGCTGCAGCACGACGCGCGGATCGGCGTAGAACGGCGTGCCGTCCGGCTCCGCCATGGTGAGCATGACCTGGGCCGAGGGGCGCGCGGTCCAGGGGACCTGAACCAGCGACCCCGCCACCGGCCAGCACGGATAGTCGGCGTCGCCGAGCTCCCAGACCAGGCCGCTGGAATCCACGCTGTCGCCGGTAACGTCGGTGCCGAAAACCGAAGCAGGGAAGGCCGCGCCCTCTTTGAACGTGCCCTCGAGCTGATCGCGGCCGATGCGCTTGCCGCGCACGACCCCGGACAGGTCGGGCAGCAGGACGTCGATTGTGGCCACTTCGGGATGGGCCTCGAGGAATTCGGTCGCGATCTTGGGCGAAGGCACGGAGGTCGGTCGGGAAGAGGACATGATTATGAGACACTCAAAAGGTTTACCGCTCATACCATGGCGCGAAGGTCCTGTGGAATGCGATCTTGCGCCATCCGCTCCGCCCGGCCGACACTGCCGCTGACCAACCGATGCGGGAGGACCCCATGACGCTCAGCTTCGCCGTCGGCGACCTTCGGGTCGACCGGATCCTCGAACAGGAACTGCCGGGCTTCGATCCCTTCACCTTCCTGCCGACCCTGACGCCAGAGATCCTGGAGGCCAACCGGTCGTGGCTTGAGCCGCTGAGCCTGGATCCGGCCACCGGTCTGTTCATCTTCCCGATGCAGTCCTACGTGATTCGCACCGGCAAGCACACTATTCTGGTCGATACCTGCGTCGGCAATCACAAGGACCGGCCGACCCGGCCGAACTGGCACCAGAAGACCGACACGACGTATGTCGACGCGTTGGCCAAAGCCGGGCTGAGCGTGGAGGATATCGACTACGTCATGTGCACCCACCTGCACCCCGATCACGTAGGCTGGAACACCCGGCTTCTCGACGGCCGCTGGGTTCCGACCTTCCCGAACGCGAAGTACGTGTTCTCGGCCAAAGAACTGGCGCACTGGACCGCGCGCAACGCCGAGACCCCGCTGCCGCATATCGTCGACAGCGTCCTGCCGGTGGTGGAAGCCGGGCGCGTGGTCGAGGTGACCAGCGACCATGCCTTCGACGACTTTCTGCACCTGGAGCCGACGCCCGGGCATTCGCCGGACCATTTCGCGGTCCATCTGACCTCCAACGGGGCCGACGCGCTGCTGATCGGCGACATGATCCATTCGCCGCTGCAATGCCGGCATCCCGATCTCGTGGCGGCTCCGGACTTCGACCGCGAGCAGGCCAAGGCAACGCGGGTGGCCACCATGGACAAGTATTGCGAGACCGACACGCTGATCTGTTCCGCGCATTTCCGCTCGCCCTCGATCGGCCATTTCGTGCGCCACGGCGACGCCTTCGACTTCTCATTTCGGGGCGCCTGAAAACCCGCTCTCCCGACGGCCGTTTGTGAGGAAACTCGCATTTCCCCGGTGGGGAGGGCGCTACCATCATGGCGCTAGCGGAGTGCGGGGGAGGGCGCGCCATGAGGGTTTTCAGAAGTCTTGGCCGGTCTGACGGTCCCATGGGTCTGCCCCGTTGCGGAGGGAGCCGGATATGACCTCCGCAGCCGTTGACGGCACCGTTCCGGCCGGACGCCCGCGCCATCTGGTCGGCGCCAGCCTGATTTCCGCCGCGGGGTCGCTGCCCACCCACCTGCTGCCGGTGACCATCACCGCGGTGGTCGCCGGTACCTCGGCCTCGCCGGAGACGGCGGGTCTGATCGCCTCGGCCATGCTGATCGGCCAGTTGGCGTCCTCCATCGGCCTTCCGCTGCTGAAGGTAACCGCCATATCGCGTCTGTGGGCCGGCGCGATCTCCCTGGCCCTGCTGGCGGGGCTCGTCCTGTCGGGCTCGGACGGGTTCTTCGCGCTTCTCGGCGGCTGGTTCGCCGTCGGCCTGTGCTGCGGCATGCTGCTGTTTCTGGGAACCGTTTCCGCCGCCCATTTCGCCACACCGTCGCTCGCCTTTACCCTGCGGCTCGGCGTGGTCCTGGTCCTCGCCGGCGCCAGTACCGGGCTGATCCAGATCAGCGGCGCGGCCGGATCCTACGACACCTATCTCGTCTGGTTCGGCATCTCCATCGCCGCCGTCCTGGCCGTCGGCAACCTCCTCTACGCCCCGATTCCGCCGGTCGAGCACACAACCGACGCCGCCGCCGCCGGCGGCTTCACCGCGAAGATGGCGGCCGGGCTGGTCGCCGCCTATGTGCTGTTCGTCGGCCAGACCGGGCTGGTCGCCTATGTCCTGTTCTCGGCGGTCGAGCGGGGGATGGATCTGTCCTCGGCCGCCTGGGCCTTCGCGGCCTGCAAGGTCGGCTCCGGTCTCTGGCTGGTCACTGCCTCCCGACTCTCCAAACCGGGCTCCTCGGTGTTCCGGATGACGGTGCTCGGCGTGCTGGTCGCGGTCGGCGGCTACGGCATGTCGAAGGCGGCGGAGATCCAGTACCTGTTCGGCTTCCTGATCCTGTTCCAGATCGCGTTCAACTCCCTGTCGGCGCAGATGCAGGGCAGCATCGCCGCGACCGGGGCGAAGGTCACCGGCCGCTGGATCGCCGGCACGCTGCTGCTCGGTGCCGCCTCCGGCCCGCCGCTGCATGGCTGGGCGATCGGGGTGGGGCTGGAGGCCGAATTCGTGATCTTCGCGGTGGCGACGGCGCTGCTGCCGGTGGTCTGGCGCGTGCTCTGCCGCATCGACCGGCCCGGCAAAGGGTAGACGGGCCGGCGTTGCCGCCGGTCGGACAGTGTTGTATTCACTGGGAAGTCCAATCCGCGAGGCTCCCCATGACAGTCGATCTCGAAGCCTGGATCCGCGAGCGTCGGATCACGGAGGTGGAGTGTCTCGTCTCCGACCTCTCCGGCATCGCCCGCGGCAAGATCCTGCCGGCCCAGAAGTTCCTGCGCGCCACCCGGGATCAGGGTCTGCGCCTGCCGGAATCGATCTTCGGCCAGACGGTGACCGGCGAGTATATCGACGAGATCGACCTCGACCCGCGGGCCAGCGACGTGTTCCTGCGCCCGGTCGCCGAGACCATCCGCATGGTGCCCTGGTACGCGGAGCCGACCGCCCAGGTGATCCATGACGCGTTCTACTTCGACGGCACCCCGGTGGACATCGCCGCCCGCCACGTCCTGCGCCGGGTACTGGACCTGTATGCCGAGAAGGGCTGGACGCCGATCGTCGCGCCGGAACTGGAATTCTTCCTGGTCAAGGTGAACGAGGATCCCGACTACCCGCTGGAGCCGCCAGTCGGCCGCTCCGGGCGGCCGGAGACCGCGCGCCAAGCCTACGGCATCGACGCGGTGAACGAGTTCGACCCGCTGTTCGAGGATATCTACGACTATTGCGAGGCGCAGGAGATCGACGTCGATACGCTGATCCATGAGAGCGGCGCGGCGCAGATGGAGATCAACTTCAACCACGGCGAGGCGATGTCGCTCGCCGACCAGACCTTCCTGTTCAAGCGCACGGTGCGCCAGGCGGCCCTGGACCATAAGATCTACGCGACCTTCATGGCCAAACCGATGCAGTACGAGCCCGGCAGCTCCATGCACATGCACATCTCGGTGGTGGACAGCGAGACGGGCGAGAACCTGTTCGCCGGCAAGGACGGGAAGAACTCGGACTTCTTCCTGAACTTCATCGGCGGCCTGCAGAAATACGTGCCGCCCTCGATGGCGCTGTTCGCGCCGTATGTGAACTCGTATCGCCGTCTGGTGCCGGATTCCGACGCGCCGGTGAACGTGCATTGGGGGGTCGACAACCGCACCACCGGGTTCCGGGTGCCCGTATCGCGGCCGGAAAGCCGGCGGGTGGAGAACCGGGTGCCGGGGGCCGACGCCAATCCGTATCTGGCCTTCGCCGCGTCGCTCGCCTGCGGCTATCTGGGCCTGGTGGAGCAGTTGGACCCGTCTAAGCCTGTGGAGGGCAGCGCCTATAATCTGGCGGCCAACCTGCCGCGGCATCTCGAGGACGCGCTGTTGCGCCTGAACCGCTCGAAGCCCCTGCGCGACATCCTCGGCCAGCGCTTCATCAACGTGCTGACCCAGGTCAAGGAGCAGGAATCGAAGGCTTATCTCCAGGTCATCAGCGCCTGGGAGCGGCAATACCTGCTGCTGAACGTGTAGGCAGAAAAAGAAAAGGGCACGACCGGTTCATTCTAAACCGATCGTGCCCCAGGAATATCTTCCGGATCAGGCGGCGTCGCGGATCTGCTCGGCTTCGATCTCGGCGACCATGCGGGCGGTTTCCGCCGCAACCTCGCGGACCATGGCGAGCGCCTCGCCGTACATCTGAGTCCGGCCGGAATCCAGAGCCGCGGCCCGCAGGGCCTCGATCGCCCGCGCGTTGGTCGTGTCCATCTGCTCCTGCCCGTCCTCATACGTCATCGCTGATCCCCTGCGCCCCACGTCATGCCCGAGACGCACCATGACGGGGGAACGTGAACAAACCGTTAAGCGCTTCATTTTCTTTTCAGAATGCTGCCGTTTTCCGCTGCGCGCCGGTATAGTCGTGGGATCGTTCTCCATGCCGGACCGCACAAGATGAGCACCGCCGCCCCTGCTATTGACACCGATCGCATCCGTAGCCTCGACGCCGCCCACCACTGGCACCCGTTCACCGACACCAAGGCGCTGAACGCCGAGGGGACCCGGGTGATCGTGAAGGCCGAAGGCAGCCTGCTCTGGGACTCCAAGGGCAACGAGATCCTAGACGGGATGGCCGGCCTGTGGTGCGTGAATGTCGGCTACGGCCGCAAGGAGTTGGCCGAGGCGGCGTCGCGGCAAATGATGGCGCTGCCGTATTACAACACCTTCTTCAAGACCACGAACGTGCCGGCGACCGAGCTGGCGGCCAAGCTGGCGGAGCTGACGCCCGACGGGCTGAACTATGCCTTCTTCGCCAATTCCGGCTCCGAGGCGAACGACACGATCGTGCGCATGGTCCGGCATTTCTGGCAGCTCCGCGGCAAGCCGAACAAGAAGACCCTCATCAGCCGGGAATTCGCCTATCACGGCTCGACCATGATCGCGACCAGCCTGGGCGGCATGACCGCGATGCATGCCCAGGTGGACATGCCGCTTCCCGGGTTCTCCCACATCCGCCCGCCCTATTTCGTGCGCGACGGCGGCAACATGACCGAGGAGGAGTTCGGCATCGCCGCCGCCCAGGCGCTGGAGGACCGCATCCAGGAACTGGGGGCCGACACCATCGCCGCGTTCATCGCCGAGCCGATCCAGGGGGCGGGCGGCGTGATCATCCCGCCGGCGAGCTATTTCCCGGAAATCCAGCGGATCTGCCGCAACCACGACATCCTGTTCATCGTCGACGAGGTCATCACCGGCTTCGGGCGCACCGGCAACTGGTTCGCCAGCCAGACCTTCGACCTGCAGCCCGATATGATGACCCTGGCCAAGGGCCTGTCCTCCGGCTACGCGCCGATCTCGGCCGTCATGGTCGGCGAGCGGGTGGCCAAGACCCTGATCGAGGAGGGCGGCGAGTTCTATCACGGCTTCACCTATTCGGGGCACCCGGTGGCCTGTGCGGTAGCGCTGGAGAACCTGCGGATCATCGAGGCGGAGGGCCTTGTCGAGCGCGCCCGCAGCGACACCGGACCGTATCTTCAGGACGGTTTGCGGTCGCTGGCCGATCATCCGCTGGTCGGCGAGGTGCGCGGCGTCGGTATGATCGGCGCCCTGGAACTGGTGAAGGACAAGGACGGGCCGGTCTTCTTCGACCCGATCGGCCGGGTCGGCACCATCTGCCGCGATCACTGTTTCGCCAACAATCTGGTGATGCGGGCGGTGCGCGACGCCATGGTCTGTTCGCCGCCGCTGGTGATCACCCGACCCGAGATCGACCGGCTGGTGTCGACGCTGAAGCTCTGTCTGGACAGAACGTACGCCGATATCTGATTTCCGGCGCCAGTATCTGAATTCTAGCGACGAAAAGTTGAATAGAATGCAGTTAAAACTGGCTTGATTAACGTTTCCTTAACCATCATCCTAAGGGTGGGAGAGGGAGTACGTTAATCATGATCCAATCTACATTTGCGTCGTTGACCCCGGTCGGGGCGGCGACACCGCAAAGGGCCGAGGGGCTTCCCTTCGGCGCGCGCGGATCGATTGCGCTCGGCAGCGGGTTGCGCTCCGGCGTTGCGCTGGTCGATGTCGCCGGTCGGGCGACGGAGGAACTTCACGAGGTCCGCAAGGCCCTGTCCGAAGCCCGGCGGGAAGAGATTCGCACCGAGGCGAGACGCCAGTTCGCCGACGAGGTCCGTGCCCGCTCCGAGCCGGAGCCCGAGCAAGCGGCGGGCGGCACGTCCGATGGCGGGGCGGTCGAGGACGAGGCGTCGCAGGCAATCGTTGCGGCACAGATCGCGGCGGTCACCGGCGATACCACCGGGCGCGGATCCTTCGTCAACCTGGCGGTGTGAGGTCGGGCGCGGTCGGCCGGTGACTCTCGCGGGTCATTCCGGCAGGTCGAGCTTGTTCTTCTGGGCATTCTCCAGGAACTTGAGGATTCGCGCGCGCTTTGCGTCGAGCTGGTGCTCCTGGATCGGCAGTTCGCTGATCCAGATCCGGATCCGATCTATCACCTTGTTGAGGCCTTCGTCCTTGAGGACGTAATCGTCCGCACCGGCGCGGAAGCTGGCGATCAGGCTCTCCGGCTTGCGGCCGCTGGTGGCGACGATGATCGGTGTGGTCCTGCTCACGTCTCTTCGCACCTGGGTTATGAACCGGTTGCCGCCTTCCTCATGAAACACGCCCGGATGGGTGAAGATCCCGAGATCGACCACGCAGAGGTCGATCCGGGATCGCTGCATGATCGTGAAGGCATCCGACACATCGGTGAAGTTCATCACGGCTCCCAGAACGCCGTCGACCGCCGCGCGGAACAGCATCGTCTGGATCAAGTCGTCTTCCAGAAGCAGGATCTGTCGTTCGATAGGCATGCGGATCAGACTGACTCCGGACCCTTTGACTGGAGTTCGGCGAGCTTCGCCAAGGACGGTTCGATGACCGTCGCGACCTCCCTGGCATTCTCCTCTACGAAGGGCGTCCCCGCGCGGATGGTTTCCTGGTACCGCCGGCTCAAACCGCTGAGGCGGAGCAGGCCGATATTGCCGGCGATCGAGACCAGCTTGTGCAGCGCCTGGCGTTTTTCCTCCTGGTCGGCGGACGGCTCGCCCACCTTCGCACCCAGAACGGTGATTTCTGACGCCGCCTGCTGCAGCACCATCGCCAGGGTTTCCCCGGGGATCAACTTCGTCAGGGAGTCAAAGCGTTCCTGGCTGAAGATCGGCTCGCCGCTCGGGCGGTTGTCCGCCGCCGGCGTTGCATCCTGTGCCGCCTGGACCTGCAGGACACCCACTCGGGCGAGGGCATCGTAGAGCGCCTCCTTATCGACCGGCTTGGCCAGATAGCCGTTCATGCCGGCATCCAGGCAGGCGCTCATATCGTCCCGCGACACATAGGCGGTCAGCGCGATGATCGGAATCGAGCGTGCGGGCTCGGGGGTGTCCGGAGCACGCAGGCGCCGCGTCGCCTCGATGCCGTCCATCACCGGCATCTCGATATCCATGAGCACGGCGTCGAAGCCGCCGGCGCGGACGGCCGCCATTGCGTCGGCCCCGTTGGCCGCCGTGGCCGTCTCGCAGCCGATCGTCTCCAGAAGCGCGCAGGCGACGTCGCTGTTGATCTCGATATCGTCGACAACAAGGATCCGCGGCGCTGTCTTTCTGAGCGTGTAGTCCTTCGGCGTCCCGACCGGGAGGGCGGGGCTCTCCGCGGGGCCGTGGGTCGTGGTCGGGATCTCCAGCGTCACGGTGGTGCCGGCACCCGGCGCGGATGTGATGTGCACCGTCCCGCCCATGACCTCCACGCCCGCATGGACGATCGCCATGCCCAAGCCATTGCCCGATATGGACGTGGTGCCGATCCGCTCGAAAGGCTCGAAGATCACGGCGAGGCGATCCTCGTCCATGCCGGTGCCGGTATCGGTCACCGTCAGCCGCAGCACCTCGCCCTGGGCGGCGGCGTCGATCACGGCCGCCACCGTCACATGTCCCTGCTCGGTGAACTTCACCGAGTTCGACAGGATATTGACCAGACATCGCTGCAGGCGCGGTCCGTCGACCGTGACGATCAAATTGGCAATGCCGTCGCCGGCAACCTTCAGATCGATACCCTTCAGCGCGGCCTCGGTCCGGAACTCGCCCATGGCGTCGTCGATGAGCTTGGGCAGAGAGCATGGCGCGACGACCGCTTCCTCCTTTACGCCCTGGATCTGGGAAGCGTGGAGAATGTCGTCGATCATGCGCAGCAGGGTCTTGGCGGCCACACTGAGCCGGTCCACCTGTTCGGCCCGGCTCTGGACGGATGCGTCGCTGCGCAGGAGCTGGGCGAAGCCGAGAATGGCGTTCAGCGGGGTGCGCACTTCATGGCTCATCATCGCGATGAAGCGGTTGCGCACTTGCAGGGCTTCCTGCGCGGCGGTCTCGCTCTCCTTCAGCGACGCGACGATCTCGCGACGGCGGTTTTCGACGGAGATCAGCAGGCCGAAGATGGCGACGCCCGCGGCATTCGCGAAGAGCAGGACCGGACCGAACGTGGTCATGATCGTCAGCGCCAGATCCAGGCTGGGGAGCAGCAGCATGGTCGGCAGACAGACCAGCGTGCTCACCACCGCGTAGGCCAGCAGCGCCAGCATTGGACGGTCGAACCGCCGGCGCTGCATCACATACCAGGCGATCGTGCTGCACAGGGCATAGACCACCATGGCGATGACCCCCGTGGGGGCGCCGACACCGCCGATCCAGGCGCGCAGCGCCATGGGCGGGATCGCCGCGACCAAAGCGGTCACGGGGCCGCCCAGAATGCCGGAAAGAAGGATGGGGCTGGCGCGCGCGTCGAAGATCATGCCCGGCGCGAATTCGATCGGGAACAGCATCACAAGGGCCGAGGCGGCGCCAAGGGCGATCCCGAGGATCAGCGAGCGGGTGAGGGGATTGATGCCGTCGCTCAGTCCCCGTGTGGCGGAGTAGACCAGGGCCGCAAGGGCCAGCAGCCCGATATTGGTAATCAGCGGCTGAAGAAGTTCCATGTAGACGACCCTGGCTCATCCCCAATTCGGCGCTCACTATTCAGACGATTGGTAAAAAGGAAACCGAAAATCGAGATTTTCCGCTGGTACGCAATCTCCAGCTTAGGCGTTCAGCGCCATTGACACTCCCCGGCAGGCGCCGTTGAATCCGATCTAATGTTGTGCACCGCACAAGGTGCCATATCAAAACAGGGGGCTTTGATGACCAAGCGCAACCTAACCCGGCAGATCCCGTCCGGCGTCTCCCGCCGCTCGTTTCTCGCGGGAACCGGCGCGGTGGCGGCCGGTCTGACATTCTCCGGCAAGGGCTTCGCCGCCGAGGAGAAGGTCCTCAACTTCTACAACTGGGACACCTATATCGGCGAGACGACGCTCGACGATTTCAGCGACGCGACGGGCGTGTCGGTGAACATGGATCTGTTCGCCGACAATGACGAGCTGTTCGCCAAGCTGAAGGCCGGCAATCCGGGCTACGACGTCATCGTGCCGACCAACGACTATGTCGAGCGCATGATCTCTGCCGACATGCTGGTCAAGCTGGACCATTCCAAGATCCCGAACATCAAGAACGTCGATCCGGCCTTCCTGAACCCGGCCTTCGATCCGGGCCGGACCTATTCGCTGCCCTACATGTGGGGCTCGATCGGCATCGGCTACCGCAAGAGCCGCGTGGACGCGGTGCCGGATAGCTGGAAGGTGCTGTACGACAGCGACAAATACGCCGGCAAGATCGCTCTGCTGGCGGCGCCGAGCACGGTGCTTCAGGTCGGCTGCAAGTATCTCGGCTACCCACTGAACGAGAGCGATCCGGCGGTGCTCGAGAAGGTCGCCGACATGCTCATCAAGCAGAAGCCGAACATCAAGGTCTTCGCCGAGGATAACGGGCAGGACCTGCTGCTGTCGGGCGAGGTCGACCTGACCATGGAGTGGAATGGCGACATCCTGCAGGTGATGGCCGAGGACGACGACATCTCCTACGTCGTGCCGAAGGAAGGCGGGCTGCTGTGGGAGGACACGCTGTGCATCCCCACCGGCGCGCCGCATCCGGAGAACGCTCACGCCTTCATCAACTTCCTGCTCGACGCCAAGGCGGGGGCGGCGATCGCCGACTTCATCCAGTACGCCACGCCGAACGCGGCGGCCAAGGCGCTGATGTCGGACGAATACAGGAACAATCCGGCGATCTTCCCGACCGACGAGGTCATCCGCAATTCGGAGACCGCGATCTACCAGGGGACGGACTACACCCAGCTCGTCGACCGTCTCTGGACCAAGATCGGCGCGGCCTGAGTCGACAGTAGGCAGGCGCGGGGGACGCGGTGGAGAACTGGCGGCGGGGTCGATCCGCATTCTGGCTGATCGGCCTCGGGCCGACCGTCTGGCTCGTCGTCTTCTTCCTGGTGCCTCTGGCGATCGTCTGGCTGTACAGCTTCGCCGAGCTGCGCGGCCTGGTCGACATGGAGGTCACGGGCACTCTCGACAACTATGCCCGCGCCCTCGACCCGCTCTATCTAGGGGTCTTCGGCAAGTCGGTGGTGTTCGCCGGATTGACGATGGTGGTGTCGCTCATCGTCGGCTTTCCAGTGGCGCTGGCGATCGTCTTCGCCCCGCCGCGCTGGCGGCCGGTTCTGCTGCTGCTGGTGATCCTGCCGTTCTGGACCAACCTGCTGATCCGCACCTACGCCCTGATCGCCGTGCTGCGGGTGCGGGGCTTCGCCAACTTCACCCTGGAATGGTTCTGGGACCAGTCGAACACCCTGCTGTCGCTGCTCGGGCTCGGGTCGTACCAGCTCCTGGGCGAGCGGTTCGAGCCGCTGGAGCTGCTGTACAACAACACCGCCGTGATCATCGGGCTGGTCTATGTCCACCTGCCCTTCATGGTGCTGCCGCTCTACGCCGCCCTTGAGAAACTCGACCGGTCGCTGATCGAGGCGGCGCTCGACCTGGGCGCCTCCCAGTGGCGGGCGTTCCTGACGGTGGTCGTGCCGCTGTCGATGCCGGGCATCGTCTCCGGCGCGATCCTGGTGTTCATTCCGGCGCTGGGCTCGTTCCTGACCCCGGACCTGCTGGGCGGCACCGACAGCCAGATGATCGCCAACGTGATCGAGCGCCAGTTCAAGAGTGCCAATGACTGGCCGTTCGGCGCGGCGCTGTCGTTCCTGCTGATGTACCTGACCTTCGCCGCCCTGGCCCTGAGGGCGGTGGTGTCGCGCGGCCGGGGAGGGATCTGACCATGGCGCGCACACCGGTCGGCCCGCTGGAATACACGCGACGCACCTGGATGCGTCTGACCCTGCTGGCGACCTTCATCTTCCTCTACGCGCCGATCGTCACCCTGGTGGCGTTCAGCTTCAACGACAGCCGCCGCAACATCGTGTGGCGCGGCTTCACCCTGAAATACTACGAGAAGGCCCTGGGCAATTCGGAGCTGATCGAGGCCTTCGTCAACTCGCTGGCGATCGCCCTGCTGTCGACGTTGATCGCGACGGTCCTGGGCGCGCTGACCGCGCTGCTGCTCTGGCGGTTCCGCTTCCCGTTCAAGGCGGGGTACGAGGGGGCGATGGCCCTGCCGATCGTCATCCCGGAGATCTGCATGGGCGTGGCGATGCTGGCGTTCTTCGCCAAGGTCGGCTGGCCGAGCGGGCTGCCCTGGCCGTTCTCCCTGTCGGCCATCATCATCGCCCATGTGTCGTTCAGCTTCCCCTTCGTCGCCGTGGTGGTGCGCGCCCGACTGGCCGGCTTCAACCAGGAGTTGGCCGAGGCGGCCCAGGATCTGGGGGCCAGTGAGTGGCGGGTGTTCTGGGACGTGATGGTGCCGTTCATGCGCCCGGGCCTGGTGGCCGGCGCGCTGCTGGCCTTCACCCTGTCGCTGGACGATTTCGTCATCACCTTCTTCACCTCCGGCCCGGACACGGTAACCTTCCCGGTCAAGGTCTACTCGATGGTGCGGTTCTCGGTGACGCCGGAGGTGAATG
The DNA here is from genome assembly GCF_000423805.1 of Thalassobaculum salexigens DSM 19539. Classification (NCBI taxonomy): domain Bacteria; kingdom Pseudomonadati; phylum Pseudomonadota; class Alphaproteobacteria; order Rhodospirillales; family Thalassobaculaceae; genus Thalassobaculum; species Thalassobaculum salexigens. The sequence continues at coordinate 423,157 of NZ_AUIR01000012.1, read as the reverse complement.
CCGCCTCGACCGTTCTGATCTTACTGACCGTGGTGTTGACGGGCATCGCCCTGTGGATGCAGTTCCGACAGGAGAAGGACAAGTCATGAGCACCAGCGGAGCCGCCCCTATCGCGGGGAACGATGCGCCGATCATCGAGATCTCCGGCCTGTGCAAGCGGTTCGGATCCTTCTCCGCCGTCGAGGATGTCGACCTGAAGATCGGCCGGGGCGAGTTCTTCGCGCTGCTGGGACCGTCCGGCTGCGGCAAGACCACGCTGCTGCGCATGCTGGCCGGGCTGGAGCTGCCGAGCGAAGGCACGATCCGGATCGACGGCCAGGACATGTCCCTGGTCCCGGCCAACAAGCGCCCGGTCAACATGGTGTTCCAGTCCTATGCCGTGTTCCCGCACATGTCGGTGCTGGACAATGTGGGCTACGGGCTGCGGATCGACGGGGTGCCCCGCGACGAGATCCGGCGGCGGGCCGAGGAGGCCCTGGCGCTGGTCAAGCTCGACGGATTCGCCGCGCGCCGGCCGGACCAGCTTTCCGGCGGCCAGCGCCAGCGCGTGGCCCTGGCCCGGGCGCTGGTGAAGCGGCCGAAGGTGCTGCTGCTGGACGAGCCGCTCTCCGCACTGGACGCCAAGCTGCGCGAGGCGATGCGTCTGGAGCTGGTCAACCTGCAGGAGACCGTCGGCATCACCTTTGTCATCGTTACCCACGACCAGTCCGAGGCGCTGTCCATGGCCGGCCGGATCGCGGTGATGAATCAGGGCCAGGTGCAGCAGATCGCCCCGCCGGCGGAGCTCTACGAATTCCCGTCCAGCCGCTTCGTCGCCGATTTCATCGGCTCGGTGAACATGATCGAGGGCCGGATCGAGAGCGCGTCGAACGGCCGGGTGCGGCTGGCCTGCCCCGGCATCGCCACGCCGATCGAGATGGAGCACGAAGTCGCACCGCCGGTCGGCAGCACCGCCTGGGTGGCGCTGCGGCCGGAAAAGATCGACATCACCAAGGAACCGACCGGCGAGGCAGACGCTAATACCGTGTCTGGAATGGTCGAAGAAGTTACCTATCTAGGCGAGACCTCGGTCTATCATGTCCGGATTTCCCCGGACCTGCCGCTGATGAAGGTTTCCAGCGCGAACCTGGACCGGGTCACGCGACGCGCCTTTACCTGGGAGGATCCTGTATATCTCTCCTGGACGGCAACATGTGGAGTGGTTCTGGAAAGGTGAGCATACCGGATACGATCGAAGAGGCAGGCGGCGAGACCAGATGGCTGGATAGACCCGACGGAATGCACCTCAGATACGCCGTGTTCGGCCCGGCCGGGCCGGCCGGCTGGTGCGTGTTCCTGCCCGGCTATACCGAATTCATCGAGAAGCACCTGGAAACGGCGGCCGACCTGCGGGCGCGCGGCTTCGGCGTGCTGTGCCTGGACTGGCGCGGCCAGGGCCTGTCGGCACGCTACCTGCCCGACCGCTCCAAGGGACATGTGGACAGTTTCGACACCCATCTGGCCGATCTCGACGCGGTGATCGCTGATGCGGGCCTCGACGATGTCGGTCCGCTGACGGTCGTCGGGCATTCCATGGGTGGCCATCTGGCCATCTGGTACTGCCGGCGTCATCCCGAGCGGGTGAAGCGGGGCGTGGCGATCGCACCGATGATCGGGGTGGCTGCGCTGAAGCCGTCCATCGGCAGCCTCCTGGCGGTGTTCTGCACGGTGGGCATGTCCGGACGCTACGTTTTCGGCGGCAGTCCCTACGGTCCCCGCCGCCGCCAGTTCGAAGGCAACAAGCTGACCACCGACCCGGTTCGCTTCGACCGGGCCCACCGGCTGATCGCGGAGAATCCGGATCTGGCGGTGGCCGATCCGACCTTCGGCTGGGCCCGGGCGGCATGGCGATCGATTCAGCTCACCCACCGGCCCGGCTGGTTCGAGTCGATCCGCGCGCCGATCCTCGTCGTCCTGGCCGGCCGCGACCGGATCGTCGACAACGTGGCGACCAAGCGGGCGATCCAACGCCTGCCGCATGGAGTCGGACTCCGAATCCCCGAGGCCGAGCATGAGATCCTGGGCGAGATCGACCCGATCCGCGACCAGCTCTGGGAGGCGTTCGACCGGTTCTGCGGGCTGAAGGAGACGCGCGCGAAAGTGAAGGAGCCGGAGACGGCCGAGCTCTGAGCGAAGTGTTACGGCGTCCAGAAATACTGGATGTCGATCGGGTCGCGTTCGGTCTCCACGAAGCCGAGGCGTTGATAGAACCGGTTGGCCGGGCTGCCGTTCAGCACGGTGAGCCGGATCGGCTTGCCCAATGCGCGGGCCTCGTCCATCAGCACGCCCATGATCCGGCTGCCGAGCCCGCTGCCGTGGCACGCCGGCATCAGGTACAGGTGCTCGATCTCCACATGCGCGCCGTGGTCGGTGACGGTCACGCATCCGGCGAAGCGACCGTCCAGGTCGATCAGCCGCGTGCGTTCGGGGCTGAACCGCGCGACGAACTTCTCGCGCGCCCGCTCCGGCGTGTAGCGGCCCAGACGCTCCAGCTGGCCGCGCATCACCGCCACCTTGAGGTCGACCAGACGGTCGATATCCTCGTCCCTAGCGGGAATGAAAACGATCGGGGGAAGGTCTGTGGATGGTAGGCCTGCGGGTTTGGACCGAACGGTTTCGAGCGTCATGGGACCAGAAATGTACAGGGGTTCAGCTTGGCGTTGTGCGGCGCACAGCTTACCATGCTGGCCGTTGCTGTCACTGGCCCAGGGAGGGTCGCGTGCTCCTTATCGAGAAGATCATGGCGGCCTTCGCCAGCCTCATCGCCATCGACCTGATGAAGCTCGACAGCGAGGATGTGGCCCGCGCGCGCCGCGCGCATCTCGGCCAGAAACCGGTTGTGAACGGCCCGGTCCCGCGTGGCGGCGACCGCCAGGTTGTCGTGCGCTACGGACGCTGAGATGACCCGGTCCGTTACCGTCGCGGCGACGCAGATGTCCTGTGGCGCCGATGCCGCGAGCAACCTCGACCGGGCCGAGGCGCTGGTGCGCCGCGCCGCCGGCGAGGGGGCGCAGGTCATTCTGCTGCAGGAACTGTTCGAGACCCCGTATTTCTGCAAGGACCAGGACGCGGCCTTCTTCGGCCTCGCCCGTCCGGTGGAGGGCAATCCGGTGATCGCCCGCTTCGCCGATCTGGCCCGCGAGCTGTCGGTGGTGCTGCCCTTCAGTTTCTTCGAGGCGGCGCACAACGCCCACTTCAACAGCCTGGTGATGATCGATGCCGACGGCGCGGTGCTGGACCTGTACCGCAAGGCGCATATCCCCGACGGGCCGGGCTATCAGGAGAAGTTCTACTTCACGCCCGGCGATACCGGCTTCCGGGTCTGGGACACCGCCTATGGCAGGCTCGGCTGCGCGATCTGCTGGGACCAGTGGTTCCCGGAATCCGCCCGGGCCATGGCGCTGCAGGGCGCCGAGCTCCTGTTCTATCCGACCGCCATCGGCAGCGAGCCGCCGCCGGCCCCGCCGCTCGACAGCTCGGCCCATTGGCGCCGGGTGATGCAGGGCCATGCCGGGGCCAACCTGACGCCGCTGATCGCCAGCAACCGGGTCGGCCGCGAGATCGGTCAGACCTCGGAGATCACCTTCTACGGCACCTCCTTCATCGCCGACGAGACCGGGGCGGTGGTTGCCGATGCGCAAGGGGCCGACGATGCGGTGATCACCGCCAGTTTCGACCTGGACGCGGTACGCGCCCGCCGGCTCGGCTGGGGCGTGTTCCGCGACCGAAGGCCGGAGCTCTACGGGGCGATCGCCACGGCGGACGGCAAGCGGTAGCGCGACATCCGGCTCCGACTGTGTTAGCCGGTCTGGCAAACACGTGCGTTCACCCTGGGACCTCCGTCGATGACCCTTCCTGATCGCGTGCTTGACCACGCCCGCATTCCCGAGCTCAGCAATCCGTATTTCGGCAAGGTCCGGGACTGCTACGACCTGCCCGACGGCCGGCGTATCCTGATCGCCTCGGACCGGATCTCTGCCTTCGACAGGATCCTCGCCGCGATTCCGTTCAAGGGGCAGGTGCTGACCCAGATGGCGCGCTACTGGTTCGAGCACACGGCGGATATCTGCCGCAACCATGTGCTTGAATACCCCGACCCCAATGTGGTGATCGCCCAGAAGGTTCGGATCCTGCCGGTGGAGATCGTCGTGCGCGGCTATCTGGCGGGCACGACCAGCACGTCCATCCTGACCCGCTACAAGAAGGGCGAGCGGGTGATCTACGGGCACAGCTTCCCCGACGGCCTGCGCGACAACGCCAGGCTGCCGACCCCGATCATCACCCCGACGACCAAGGCGTTCGACGGTGGCCATGACGCGCCGCTGACCGCCGACGAGATCCTGTCCCAGGGTCTTCTCACGGAAGCGCAGTGGGAGAGCGTGTCGTCCATCGCCCTGGCCCTGTTCGCGCGAGGACAGGAAATGGCCGCAGCCCGCGGGCTGATCCTGGCGGATACGAAGTACGAGTTCGGCACCGACGCGGACGGGGCGATCGTGCTGGCGGACGAGATCCACACGCCGGACAGCTCCCGCTTCTGGCTGGCCGAGGGATACGAGACGGCGTTCGCGGAAGGGAGCCGGCCGCCGTCTTTCGACAAGGATGTCATCCGCGCCTGGGTCGACGCCCGCTGCGATCCCTACAACGATGACATTCCGGAGATCCCGAAGGAGTTGGTCGACCGCACGGCCAACGTCTATGTGGAGGCCTTCGAGGCGATCACCGGGCAGAGCTTCGTGCCGGACGTCTCCGGCGTCACGCCGCTGGACCGCATCCGCGCCAACCTCGCGGGCTATTTCTCCGCCTGAGCCTCCAGCCGCTCGATCAGGGCGGGGAGGTCGGCGATGGTGTCGATGACATGGTCGGCGCCGGCCGCGGTGAGCAGCTCGGTCGCCTTGGCGCGTAGCGGGGCGATCTCCGCCTCAGACATCGCGGCCAGGTCCTCCGGCGTCTTGCCCACCGCGTTTCCGGACAGGGTCACGCCGACGGTCACGCAGCCGGCGGCGACGCCCTCGGCGATGCCCGGTTCGGTGTCGTCCACCTTGATGACCGCGCTGGGCGGGTAGACCACCAGGTCGACGAAGCATTTGTACATCATGAGAGGCCCCGGCCGGCCCTCCGGCAGGTCGTCGGCGCAGACCAGGCTGTCCGGCGCATAGCCCTGCTCGGCGGCGAGCGGCAGGACCCGTTCCATGATCGAGCGGGTATAGCCGGTGGTCGAACCGATCTTCATGCCCCGGCCGCGCAGCCAGTCCACGACATCTTTGGTGCCCGGCACCAGCGTGGCGTAGTCGGCCACCACCTCCTCGTTCATCGGCACGAAGACAGCGTAGACCTCGTCCACGTCGGTCTTCTGCGGGGCGCGACCGTATTTGGCGGTCCATTGGTCGGCCACGGAGGGCAGCTTCATCATGGCGTCGATATGGTGCCATTTCGGCGCGCCCATCGGGCCGCGGGCGTCCTCGATGCTGGTCTCGATGCCGAAGCGCTTAAAGGCCTCGACGAAGACGCCCATCGGCGCGAAGGAGCCGAAATCGATCGTCGTTCCGGCCCAGTCGAAGACCACCGCCTTGAACTTGCTCATTCCGTCACGCTCCCGAACAGGGTGTGGATGGTTTCCTCGCCGATGCCGAAGGCGGTGGACGCGCCGCAGCCGGCCGTGACCATCACCACCCGGGTGGCGTCGTCCGGCGCGTCGGTGAAGCGCCAGCGATCGCCGGCGCTGGCATAGGTGCCGATCCAGGTCTCGCTCACCCGCCGCGCGCCGAGGTCGAGCACGCTGTCCAACTCGTCCAGGACAAGGGCGTTGAGCTCGTCGGAGATGAAGGGGTCGAGCGTCTCGCCGTATTCGTGGGTGTCGCCGACGACCAGCGAGCCGTCCTCAGACTGCACGACAATTAGATGGATGCCGTGTTGCCGCTTGGCTGGCTGCTCGCGGTCCAGCCGCTCCTTCAGGGCGGCTGCTTCGGGCAGGTCGGCGTAGCCATGGTAGCGGGCGAGGCCGTGGTCCGACATCACCGCCGATCCCAGCGCCACCGGTCGTTCCGGCACCACCCGCATCATCTGCAGCTTGCACCGGGTCGGGGCATAGGCGGCGATGCGGTCGGCGAACAGGCCCTGGAAGTTGTCGCCCGGGCAGACGACCACGGTCTCCGCCTCGACCCGGCCCCGGCTGGTCTCGAGCATGGGCGTCTCGACCGAATGGACCAGCGTCGACCACAGGAAATCCACCCCATGTGCCTCGGCCAGCCAGCGGGCCAGGGCGGCGATGGCGGTGCGGGATTCGACCCGCAGCTCGTGCGGTGAGTACAGCGCGGCGGTGACCCCGTCGGGGCGCAGGGCGGGGCAGCGGGCGCGGGCCTCCTCTCGGGACAGGCGCCGGCACTCGGCCCCCATATCCGTTTCCAGAAAGGCGTCGATCACCGCCTCGGCCTCGGGATGGCGGGCGGTGACGATCAGGCCCTCGTGCAGCACCGGGATCCTGGCCGCCGCCGCGACCTCGGCCCAGACGTCGCGGGAGCGGCGGGCCAATGTCCAGCAGTCGCCGGCTTCCTGGCCGGTCACGGTGACGAAGCCGAAATTTCGGATGGAGGCGCCGGTGGCGAAGGCATCGCGCTCGATCACCACCACGCGCTTGCCGCGGCGGGCGGCGGCCAGCGCATGGGCGAGGCCGAGGATGCCGGCACCGACAATGGCGATATCATAACTCATTCCGCGGCCCCGCAGTCGCATAAGCCGCGCATGTAATCGCCTCGCGGGCGACGCGGCAAGGCCGGTTTCGTGAAGCTTCTGTGTCGCTCTCAGCCTTTGGCGGGCAGGCGGAGTTTGTCGCGGGAGACCGGGTGATCCCAATCCTCGCCGGCGACCAGGCGGGCGGCGAGCCAGCCCCAGTCGTCGGCGGATTTCGCGCCCTTGCCGTTGCCGCCCACGGCGACCGCGACGCGGCCGTCCTCGACCCAGTCGATATGCGGATAGCCGGTGGCGGTCCAGGCGACGGCGCAGGTATCCGTGTGCCAGTGGCTGGCGTGGGCGAGACCGGGGATCAGGGTGGTGAGAACGTCTTGGAAGTCCCGACGGTTGTCGGCCGACCCGCTGCTCTTGAACCAGCGGGCGAAGTCGTCGCGGTTGCGCAGGTCGGCGTCGTCGGTGCTGCCGATGCCGATCTTCAGGTACAGGTGCCCGTCGGGATAGCGGATCGGCGGCAGGATATAGGCGCCGCTCTCCGCGTGTCCCATGGTCGGCATGGCTGCCAGTTCCTCGATCAGATCGCCCTCGATCCGGGCCAGGGTGACGGTGCGGCCGAAGACCCGGAGCTTCAGGTCGACCGGGCTCAGGCCCCAGGCACCGGTGAAGGCGCCGGCGGCAACCAGCACCCGCTCGGCCCTGTGGACCGCGCCGGCAGCCGTCTCGACCTCGACCCCGCCGGGTACCGGGCGGATGGCGGCGGCCTCGTCTGCGATGATCGTGGCGCCGCGCTTCTGGGCGGCGGTGCATTGAGCGGCGACCATGGCACGCGGGCTCAGATGACCGGCCTTGCCGCCCTCATGCAGGCCGCGCGTGTCATCGGCGACGCTGAGGAACGGGAAGCGCCGGCGGATCGCGTCGGCGTCGAGCCATCCGGTCTGCGCGCCCAACGGCCGGCCGGCGGCCTCCGAGCGGTCGAGATAGTCGGAACCGGGACCGCTGATCCCGAGATAGCCCGACGGGGTGAAGAAGCGGATGCCGCTTTCCGCCTCGATCTCCTCGTAACGGTCGATGGAACGTTTGGCGGTCACCGCCCAGACCGGGTCCGGATCGACGGTCCGGGTCATCCGCCCCTCGTCGTAGTGGCTGGCGAAGACGCCGGTATGGGTGGCGCGGTCCTTGGGCTCGTCCGGGCCGAGCAGGGCGACGCCGTCGGTCAGACCGGCCAGATGCCGCCCCGCGGCGCTGCCGATCAATCCGCGGCCGACAACGATGACCTTATGCATGGGCGGGCTCCTCAACCGAGCGCGTGACTGGACAGGGCGAAGAGCCGGGCCTGGCCCGCCGGCTCGGGCCAGGAGCCGCGGACCATGACCGGCGAGTCGGCGCCGACGGCCGCGAGGCCCTGGTCTTCGATGAACCGGGCGAACCCGTCGCATCCGACGGGCGCATCGACCCGCACGAAGCCGGGCAGGGCGAGGGCGCGGAACAGCCGGATCGCGTCCGTCTCCGATCCGGCGACGATCGGGCCGACCACGGTGCCGCGCCCGAAGTTGCGTTCGATCGCATAACCGGCGATGCCCGAGCCTGGGTCGATCACCGCGACGCGCCCGATCTCGCTCAGCGCCTGCAGGGCGTCGGCGCGTCCGGCACCGAAGGCGGTCCGGTCGAGGGACAGGATGGCCGGCATGTCGTCCGGCGTCGCCGGGCGGATCTGCGGATCGGGGGCAGGACGTCCTTCGCAGGTCCCCTGATACTGACGACAGGCGCCGACCGTCTCGAAGCCCAGCTTGTCGTAGAGCGGCTTCCCCGCCTCGGTGGCGAGCAGCATCATCGAGCGGTCGGCCGCATCGTCCAGCACCTGCTGTACCAGCCGGCGGCCGATACCGCGACCCTGGCTGTCGGGATTGACCATCACCAGTCCCAATCGGGCGGCGGCGGGCTCGAACGCCCACCACAGGGCCACGCCCTGCAGGCTGCCGGCCTCGTCCTTGGCGGCATGCCCGGCGCCCAGGCGCATGAACAGGTCTATATCCTCGCGTCGATGCGGCCACCGCAGCAGCTTCACAAGCTCGGTGACGGCATCGAGGTCGTCCGGTTGAACGGTGCCGTAGTGAAGCGGGGAGGCGGTCATCGATCCTGTCTCTGCTCGGCGTCGGGGGCTGCGTCGGGGGCGTCCTGGCGCAGGCGACGCAGGATCGCGGCGGGGTCGCCGAAATGGCGATGAAGTTCCGGCAGGATGACCTCCACCGGCGCGGAGCCGATCAGCTCCGCCAGGCGGAAATGCTCCACGGCGAGATCGTCGCGGCTGCGATAGCCCCCCATCAGCCGGTGCAGGCACAGCCGGGTCTCGGCCTGCACCGTGGCGTAGGTGCGCGACAGCCGCAGGCTGCCGGCGGCATCAACCAGGGTGCGGTGATATTCCAGGTCGAGATCGCCGCCGCGGGCGTGGTCGCCGCCGCGCATCGCCCGGTCCATGCGCTCGGAAATGACGGTCAGCCGCCGGGCGGTGGCGGCCCGGTCGCCGCCGCCCCCGTCGCCGCCGCCGACCAGGCGCCGGATCGCGGCCTCCTCCAGGCTGGCGCGCACGAAGAAGACGTCGAGCATGTCGTCCTCGCTCAGGTCGACCACGAAGACGCCGCGATGGGGAATGCTCTTCAGCAGCCCCTCCTGCACCAGCCGCTGCATCGCCTCGCGCAGGGGGCCGCGGCTGATCCCGAGGCTCAGGGCCAGTTCCACCTCGTGGAGTTGCTCGCCCGGGCCATGGGTGCCGGCAAGGATGTCGCCGCGCAGACGTTCCGCCACCTGGACGGAGAGGGTGAGCTTCTCGATCGGTCTGGGTGCGCCCATGGACTCAGAGCCCCAGGAGGCCGGGCAGGCCGCCGATATCGCGGATCGCCTGGTAGCCATAGGCCGGATTGCCCGGTCCATGGCCGCGCTCCACGAACACCCGCCGGGCGATGTGCAGGTCATGGGCGGTCATCAGGTCGTAGCGCAGGCTGGAGGAGACATGCATCACATGCTCCGGCCCGCAGCCGAGCGTGTCGAACATATACTCAAAGGCCCGGAAGCGCGGCTTGTAGGCCTGCGCCTGTTCGGCGGTCAGGACTGCGTGGAACGGGGCGCCGAGCTTGTCCACGTTCGACTGGATCTGACTGTCGGAGGCGTTCGACAGCGCCACCAGCGGCAGCTTCTCCGCCGCGCGGGCGAGGCCGGCCGGAACATCCGCATGCGGTCCCCAGCTCGGGATCGCCTCGACGATGGCCTGGGCGTCCTCGGCCCGGAAGGCTACGCTCCAGCGTTTGCAGGTGCGCTCCAGCGAGCGGTGCAGCACCTCCGGATACGGCTTCCACGCCCCCAGCACCTCGTCGAACCGGTAGGCGCTGAAATCGGCCAGGAAGGCCTCTATGGTGACGGCATCGATCCGGTCGGCGAGCCGTTCCCGGGTAACGTCGCCGACCCGGAAGTTTGTCAGCGTGCCGTAGCAGTCGAAGGTGATGTAGCGGATCTGGGACAGGGACACGGCGCCGCCTCGATGTTGATCGGGGCCACCTTCCATTCAGATTGTAAGATTGTCAACAATCAGTCTCACGGCGAAAGCCGCGATGACGGAAACAGGCGGCGATCCGACGCAAACGCCCCAACGCGTCGGGCAAGTCGGCCTATGCTTGAGTGGCGCAACAGATGGTGCGGGCGGAGGGGTGATGTTCCTGTCGGTTTTCGACATCTTCAAGATCGGCGTCGGCCCGTCCTCCTCCCACACCATGGGGCCGATGCTGGCCGCCGCCCGGTTTCTCTCCGTCCTGAGGCAGGCCTGCGGATGCGCGCCGACTGGCCTGCGGGTGACCCTGCACGGCTCGCTGGCCTTCACCGGCAAGGGGCACGCGACCGACCGGGCGGTGATCCTGGGGCTGATCGGCATGCGGCCCGAGACCCTGAATCCCGACCTGGCCGACGCCCTGGTCGCCGAGGTGCACGCGCGTGGACGGATCGAGGTCGAGGGGATCGGACCGCTCGCCTTCGCGCCCGAGACCGATCTCGTCTTCGACTACGGCGACCCGTTGCCCGGTCACGCCAACGGACTGGTGATCGATGCCCTGAACGCGGCCGGCGAGCGCGTTCTGTCGGAGACGTACTATTCCGTCGGCGGCGGCTTCGTGGTGACCGCCGCGGAGTTGTCCGAACAGCAGGCCGGCGACCCGGAGGGTCTCGGGGCGGAGAAGGAGAACCTGGGTTATCCCTATCCCTTCGGCTCGGCGGCGGAGATGCTGGCCATGGGTGCGCTCGCGGGGCTCAGCATCGCCGAGATGAAGCGCGCCAACGAGGCCGTCGCGTACGGGGCCGGGCTGGACGCGGCGCTCGACCGGGTGCTGGACGCCATGGACGACTGCATCGATCGCGGCCTGTCCGGGACCGGCATCCTGCCCGGCGGGCTGAAGGTCCGGCGCCGGGCCAAGGCAATCCACGACGCGCTGCTGGCCGAGCGAGGCCTGAACCGGGTTCAGCCGCATGCGGTGAACGACTGGATGAGCGTCTACGCCATGGCGGTGAACGAGGAGAACGCCGCCGGCGGGCGGGTCGTCACCTCGCCCACCAACGGGGCGGCCGGCGTGGTTCCTGCCGTGCTGCGCTACTACCGCGACCATTGCATCGGAGCGAGCCGGGACGGGCAGCGCGACATTCTGCTGGTGGCGGCGGCCATCGGCGGGCTGATCAAGCACAACGCCTCCATTTCAGGGGCCGAGGTCGGCTGCCAGGGGGAGGTGGGGTCGGCCTCCGCCATGGCGGCGGGCGGCCTGTGCGCGGCGCTCGGCGGCACCAACGCCCAGGTGGAGAACGCCGCCGAGATCGCCCTCGAACATCATCTCGGCATGACCTGCGATCCGGCGGGCGGCCTGGTCCAGGTCCCCTGCATCGAGCGCAATGCCCTGGGCGCGATCAAGGCGGTGTCGTCCGCCAGCCTGGCGCTGCGCGGGGACGGTCAGCACTTCATGCCGCTCGACAACTGCGTCCGGGTGATGCTGGAGACCGGCCGCGACATGAGCCTGAAGTACAAGGAAACCTCCACCGGCGGCATCGCGGTGAACCTGCCGGAGTGCTGACCGACCCGCCGACGCGGACGTCGCCGGTCGGACAGTCGGCGGGGAAATCGCCGCGACCCCTGGATATCCGCCGATTTCGATCGGCGTCGAAGGTTTCCGCCGCGTACTACGCAAAAAATTGGAACCGTTCGCCTTGTCTTGCGTTTCATTGACGCGGCGGGGATCTGAATAACGCGATCCGACAGAACTAGAAAAACGTTCACGGAATAATCGGATCATGTTTTCCGTCCTGCCTATGTCGAAACCAAGTGGCGAGGGGTTGTCCGGTCGCCAGATCGATTGGGAGAAGTGGATGTTTTCGACACGTGTTGGTGGACTTGCCGTTGCCGTGGTCGGTGGCGTGTTTCTGGCTCTCGGCGTGAGCGCGGCTGATGCCCCGCTTGCCGAGCTGAGGCACGGGCTCACGGGGCAGTATTCGGACCGGACGATGCTGCAGATCGTCGGTGGCTCCGCCGCACTGGTCATTGGGTCCGTGGTGGCGCTTCGGGCGCGCTCGTGACCTGAGTACCCGCAATCGAAACTTCTACCCGTGATTCAGAAAGAACGAAGGAGAACCATAATGCGTAAATCCGTGATGTATGCCGTGCCGATCGCTCTGGTGACGCTGATGTCCGTCGGCTCCACTGCTGCCCAGGCCAATGACGGTGTTCTGTTCCCGAACGTCCATGCCATGCGCATGGCGCAGCCGACCGGCGGCAACTTCAACCAGGAGCTGGTCAAGGAGTACAAGGAGATCGCCCTCTTCGAGGCCGACGAGATGTACGACTGGTTCGATGCCGAGAACCACGCGACCAAGGGCGTGATGGCCCAGGGCGGCAAGACTCCGATGCCGTACGACCCGGAGAACTGGGGTATCGAGAACGGCGCGAAGATGGCCGAACTGAAGTCGGCCCGCACCGAGCTGGTCGGCCTGCTGGATGCCGGCGGCCGCGAGATGGCTCCGTCCGAGGCCGCCATCGCTCAGGCGAAGTACGACTGCTGGGTCGAGCAGCAGGAAGAGGGTCACCAGCCGACCCACATCGCGGCGTGCCGTGACACCTTCCTCGCCGCTCTGCAGAACCTGAAGTCCGCGATGGAGCCGAAGGTCGCGACCACCGATGTGACCCAGACCTACGCCGAGGTTGCCCGCGAGATCGTCTACTTCGATTTCGACAAGGACAACATCAACCCGGACGCGCAGGCCAAGATCGACGCCTTCGTGATGGAGATGCGGAAGCTGAAGGGCATCACGCTGTTCATCACCGGTCACACCGACACCTCCGGCTCGAATGCCTACAACAAGGACCTGTCCGCCCGCCGCGCCGCGAACGTGCGTGCCGAGCTGGACCGCCAGGGCATGGCCACCGGTGATATCGACGACCTTGAGATCGCCGCCGACGGTGAGGAGAACCTGGCCGTGCAGACCGGCGACGGTGTCCGCGAGCAGCTGAACCGCCGCGTCGAGATCATCGCCCAGGGCGCGGTGACCGAGACCTCCAGGGTCACGACCGTCACCACCAACTAAGACAGTCTTTCCAGACTGTCGACTTGGGACCCCAGCCTCGCGGCTGGGGTCCTTTTTTGCGTTCCAACAATCGTTCTTCGTGTCCTTTCTGTGGCAACCTGTGACAACGCTGTGCATCGCTTGAAAGCGCCTGTTTTCTGAAATAGATCAGCTACATCGTCGAAATTCGGAGTAGCTGAAATGTCCCCGAAGAACGTTGTCAAATCTATATCCGCAATCCTCGTCGCCGGTGTTCTTCTTGGCGGCTGTTCCAATCTCAATAATCGCGAACAGAGAACTCTTTCCGGCGGCGCGCTCGGCGCCGGCGTCGGTGTCGCCGCGGGCGCTCTGACCGGCGGCAGCTGGTTCGCCGGCGGCCTGATCGGCGGGGCCGCCGGTGCGGCGATCGGCGCCTTCACCAGCGAGGACGAGGTCAAGGTCAATCCGTGATCCTCACCCACCCCGGTCCGGGACCGTCGGTCCCCGACACCGGCCGGGCCCTCCCGCGAATCTCCGGATGATTGAGAGTGACATGCTGAGAGGATTGACAGAAACGGGCGGTGAGGCGATGTCTCATCGATGCGCCTGTTCATCGCTACCGCTTGTGTCCTATCGCTGGCTGCCTGCGCCGGAACGTCCGGCCGTCAGGAAGCGGCGATCGGCGTTCAGCCGAATGCCAAGCCGGCCGAGGGAACCGGCGTGCGGGCGCCCGTGCCCGAACCGCGCCCCCCTGTGCCCCGGCGATCGCCCGACTCCGGCAAAAGCCCCGGCTCCGGCAAGAACAGCGCCGCCGCGCCGAGCGGCCAGGACCAGTCCGGTTCCGGCATCCCGGCCGCATCGGTCACAACTCGTCCGCCCGTCGATATGGACACGCTCGCCGGCGCGGACCGGCCGCGGCTCCAGTCCCTTCTCGGGCCGGCCGATGAGGTCCGCGACCAGCCTCCGGGCGAGGTCTGGATCTACCGCGAAGGCGGATGCTCGGTTGAGCTCTATCTCTTCCCGCAGATCTCCGCGTCGCAATACGCCGTCCTCGGGCATAAGTTCCTGCCCTCTTCCCTCGGCGAAGAGGAGCGCACGGCATGCTTAACGAAGTTAGCTTCGAGGACACGTGCTTCGTAATGCCACCCGGTCCCCCCGCACGCGTCCTCATCGTCGATGACGACGCTCTTATTCTCGAGACCCTGGCGATCAATCTCGAGGATAACGGCATCGAGACCGAGACGGCGGAGTCCGGCGAGGCGGCCATGCGCCGGCTGTCGGAGGACGCGAATTTCGACCTGGTGATCCTGGACTGGAAGATGCCGGGCATGTCCGGGCTGGATACGCTGAAGGCGATGAACGCGGCCGGCCTCGACCTGCCGGCGATCATCCTGACCAGTTTGACCGACCAGATCTTCGAGGAGTCGGCACTGGCGACCGGGGCGGTGGACTTCGTGGACAAGTCCCGCAGCTTCTCCATCGTGCTGCGCCGGGTGCAGATCATCCTGTCCGGCGTGCGCGGCCGGAACAATTCGGGCGAGGACGAGGGATCCGCGGGCGTCGGCGAGGCGGGCCGCATCGTCGTCGGCGCGCTCACCCTGGACCGCAAGGCCGGACGGGCGTTCTGGAACGACGCGCAGGTACCGCTCACCCTGACCGAGTACCAGCTTGTCGACGAACTGGCCTCCAAGCCGGGACGCGATATCAAGTATCGCGACCTGTACAACCTGGTGCATGGCGAGAACTTTTTCGTCGGCACCGGCGGCGACGGCTACCGCGCGAATGTCCGCAGCTTCGTGAAGCGAATACGACAGAAGTTCAAGGACATGGACGAGAGCTTCGAGCAGATAGAGAACTATCCGGGTTTCGGCTATCGCTGGCGCGAGCCGGAATAGGCGATCGGTGAACCAGGGGCCCCCCGCATCGGTATTCTCACGATATAGCCGCTCGATCGCCGCCAAGCTGCTGATCGTCCTGATCCTGTTCCTTGTGGTGCCGGCGGTGCTCTACGGCCGGTTCCAGATGGCCGATCAGGAGCGTCGGGCCTTCATGCTGGAGAGCGTGCGCAGCCATGGTGCCGCCATCGCCCAGGCCTTGGCCGACGACGTGGGACGGCCCGAGGCCGACGTCTTCGCCGACGTGCCCGAGCGGCTGCACCTGTTCGAGACGCCGGGCATGCGCCTGCGCCTGCTGTTCAGCCCCGCCGGTGACGATAACGTCGCCGACTTCTTCTACGTCGCCACCACCCCGCCCTCCAGCGCCGAGCAGCTCGAGGTGGAGCGCCGGCTGTTCCGCGAGACCGGGCTGCTGAGCGATGTCTGGTCGTCCTGCTCCGGCATGCTGGAACTCAGTCGCGTCACCCCGGTACCCGATGGCGGACGCGAACTGTTGGTGTCCATCACCCCGATCCGCACCGCCCAGGGGTGCTGGGCGCTGATCGCCTCGCTGGCCCTGGAGGACGAGGTCGCCGCCTCGCTGATCGAACCGTACTGGCAGCGCCCGGAGGTGATCGCCGCCGTGGTGATCTATATGGCGATGGCCTCCATTCTCATCGTCGTCCTGCTGGACGTGCGCGGGGCCCTGCGGCGGTTCGAGCGGCACGCGCAGCGCATCGCCAGCGCGGGCGGTGCCGGGCGGTCGTTCCGCCGGCTGAACCGGGTGCCGGAGCTCGACGGTGTGGCCGGCGAGTTCGACGCCATGGTCCAGCGCCTGCACGACGTGGCGGTCGATATCCGCGCCTCGGCGGAGGAGCAGGTGCATGCCCTGAAGACCCCGATCGGCACCATCGCCCAGTCCATCGAGGCCCTGCGCCGCGCCGTGCCATCGGACAATGCGCGTGCCCATCGCATGCTCGGCATCATCGACCAGTCGCGCCAGCGGCTCAGCAGCCTGATCGTCGCCGGTCAGCGTACCACCGAGGCGGCGGCTCTGCTGGCCTCGCCGCCGCGCGACCCGGTTCGCATCGACGTTCTCCTGCGCGGCCTCTGCGCCGATTTCGAGGGACCGTGCGAGGCGCGGGGCATTCATCTCCATGCCGAGATCGCCGCCGAGGCGGTCGTCCTCGGCAGCGACGAGATGCTGGAGGCGGTCTTCGAGAACGTCATCGAGAACGCGGTCGGCTTCTCGCCGAAGGGGGCGACCGTTTCCGTCCGGCTCGGTCGGGTCGCGGGGGACGTGCGCATCGTGGTGCGCGATGTCGGACCCGGCGCCTCGAACGAGGTTCTCGGCCAGCTCTTCGACAAGGGCTTCACCAAGCGCCCGGCCGCGGCCGTGGACGAGGGGGGCGGCGGGCATTTCGGTCTCGGGATGTGGATCGTCAGCCGCAACGTCGAAGCCCTGAACGGATCGGTCTCCGCCCGCAACGCCGAGCCCGGCCTGGAAGTGACCATCTCCCTGCCCATCGCGGAAAAACCCTGACCCGCGGAATAACATCGCTCCGGCTAGGGTCATGATGTCAGCGGCCAACAAAATTGCCGCGTCATTGCCCCACTCCCCTGCAGGGCTCGCTTCGGCGGGCCCTGCACCTGGGGGCCCGATCCTCCGCTGCGCGGCGGGTCGCCAAGCCGGCGCCGTCACGACGTAACACCGAGAAGTCCCGGTTTTCCTAGGGTCTCGGCACCCGCCATGACGAGGGGCGGAAGATTGCTTCCCGTGGGATGGCAATAAAACGTAAGCGTGCCGCGTTCTTGCCGGAACCTCCCCGATCCCGCGACGTTCACAGCTTGGGGCCGGCATGGCACACACTTGTCACAGCTCTGGCCCAGCAACATCACAGCGGCCCCGCTAAGTCTTATTCAGACGACGGCGAACAGCCGAACACTTTGAAGGTTGTGGGAGCAGAGCAATGACCATCACCGAAATGCAGGCCAAAGAGCATTACAGCAGCGTGCAGCGCACGGCCCGGCGGCTTGTCGGCAACCGTGCCGACGCCGACGACATAGCTCAGGAGGCGCTGCTGCGGGCCATCGTCTATGTGCGCGACGGTCGCAAGGTGGAGAACTGGCGCGGCTATCTGAACCGCATCGTGCGCAACGTCATCGCCGACGACTATGCACGCAAAAAGCGTCAGGGTCCGGTCGTCGATCTCGACGACGTACAGGGCAGCCTCGGTGTGCTGCCGAACCAGTATCAGCGTCATCGGATTCACGAAATGCAGGACGCCATCAATGCGCTGCCGGAGCAGCAGCACGACGTCGTCCAGATGATCGCGGTGGACGGCATGTCCTACCGCGCCGCCGCCGAGCGCCTGGGGGTGCCGGTGGGGACCGTGATGTCCCGCCTGTTTCGCGGTCGCGAGACCCTGAAGGTTCGGATGGACGAGGGGCAGGCGCCCGAGGCCGCGGCCGTCGCCGCCTGATCAAGGGTCACGCGGAATTCGGATCGGCCGGGGGCTCTCCCCATCGTCCCCGCCGATCCGCCTTGGGCCCGCCGGCGCCGTTTCCCCCACCCCCACCCGCGGCGCCGGCGGGATCCCATGCAGACGGACCGGGTCCGTTTCAGTCGCGACCGAGGGAGGTAGCATTGAGAGCGAAGCTGACTACTACCGTCTTGAGTGCCGCATTCATGGCGGGAGCCGCCCAGATCGTCGCCGTTGCGGAGCCCGCGAATTCGCAGGTCACGGTGCCCGAGACCTCGAGGGTGCCCGCCGTGGAGGTGAACCCGGTGGGCCGGCCGCAGGTCGACGAGGCGACCTCCATCCGTGAAAAGCGGCTGGTCGGAGCCACGGTGATCTCGATCGACGAGAAGGAGGCCGGCGAGGTCCGGAAGATCGTTGACGACGGCGGGTCGCCCAAGGCGGTCGTCGAATACGAAGGGATCCTCGGCGTCGGCGACAAACGGGTCGCCATCCCGATCGCCGATTTCACCCTGATCTCCGAGGGTCGTGCCCGGGTCAGCCTCCGCGCGGCCGAGATCAAGGACCTGCCGAACTACGAGGGCTGATCGCCCGAACGTAACGCGTCGGGGCCTGGCGTTATTCCCCCGAGCTCCCCCCGAAGCGCCACAGCGCTCCGACGTCGGACCCCGCGGCTCAGGCCGCGGGGTCTTCTCGTACAGGCCTATTGAGCCGCCCAGGCCGAGGCAAGCTGGCGCGAGACAAGCTGGGCATACAGCCCGCCCTTGGCCAGCAGCACCTCGTGGCTGCCTTCCTCGACCAGCCGTCCTTCCTCCAGCACCACGATCTTGTCGGCGTCGCGGATCGTGGACAGGCGATGGGCGATCACGATGGTGGTGCGGTCGGCCTTCAGCTTGTCGAGCGCCCCGCGCACCGCCTGTTCGTTGACCGCGTCCAGGTGGGAGGTCGCCTCGTCCAGGATCAGGATCGGCGCGTCCTTCAGGAACGCGCGGGCGATCGCCACCCGCTGCCGCTGGCCGCCGGACAGCGACGTGCCGCGCTCGCCGACCGGCGTGTCGATGCCTTCGGGGAGGGTGTCCACCAGTTCCTGCAACGAGGCGTGGCGCACCGCCGCCTGAAGATCCTCCTCGGAGGCGTCGGGCCGGGCGACCAGGATGTTGGCCCGCAGGGTGTCGTTGAACAGGTAGGTGTCCTGGGCCACCAGGGCGATCCGGCCGCGCAGGTCGTCCAGCCCGTACTCCTTCAGGTCCACCCCGTTCATGGTGACCCGTCCGGCATCGGGGTCCCAGAACCGCATGAGCAGCTGCGCGGTCGTGGTCTTGCCGGCGCCCGAGGTGCCGACCATGGCGACCGTGGACCCCGCCGGGATCTCCAGGCTGACCGCGTTCAGGGCGTAGCGGTGCTGGCCGGGATAGGTGAAGGAGACGCCGTCCAACGCCATGGAGGCCGGACCCTCGGCGGCCGGTACACCGGGGCCGTCGGTCACCGGCACCGGCTCGTTCTCCAGCCCGTAGTAGCGCCGGGTCGCCCCCAGGGTGTCGGCGAGCTGCCGGCCGATCTGGGCGATCTCGGACACCGGCAGGAACGCCGCCATCGCCAGCAACGTGAGCAGCGGCAGGAGGCCCGGATCGATCACGCCGTTGGACGCCATCACCGCCCCGGTCACCACCACCGCCAGGCCGCCGAGACCGGTGAAGATCTCCAGCAGGCTCTGCTGCAGGGTCAGTTCCTCGAAGAACGGCAGGCGCAGGTCGATGTGACGCTGGGTCAGCTTCTCGATGAGCTGACCGCGCCGGTCCTCCTGCTGGAAGGCGACGATCTCGCCGAGGCCCTGGACCGAGTCCACGGCGACGGCGCCGAGCTCGCCTGCCGCCTCCCGCGCTTCGGAGCCGAGCTGGTCGACCTTGCCGCGCATCAGGAACGGCGCCAGCGCCACCGCCGCCAGGAACGGCACCAGGGCCACCGCCACCCAGACGCTCTGGCTCGCCAGCACCGCCACCACGGCGGCCGGTACCAGGACGGCGACGAAGGCCGGGGCGACCGTATGGGCGAAGAAATACTCGATCAGCTCGATGTCATGGGTGGCGAGCGACATCAGGTCGCCGGTGCGCCGGCGCACCAGATAGGCCGGCGACAGGGCGTCGAGCTTGCGAAAGGCGGCGATGCGCATTTCGGCCAGCAGGCGGAACGCCATGTCGTGGGCGAGCCAGGATTCCAGCCAGTGCAGCAGGCCCGACAGCGGCGCGATCACGGCCAGCGCGATCAGCCACTGGTCGTATGAGGTTCCGTTCTTCAGCGCCAGGATCGTCAGCGCGCTGA
Source organism: Thalassobaculum salexigens DSM 19539 (assembly GCF_000423805.1). Taxonomy (NCBI): domain Bacteria; kingdom Pseudomonadati; phylum Pseudomonadota; class Alphaproteobacteria; order Rhodospirillales; family Thalassobaculaceae; genus Thalassobaculum; species Thalassobaculum salexigens. The sequence goes on along the minus strand of NZ_AUIR01000012.1, from coordinate 403,200 downwards.
ACACGCCGACACCGATGAAGGCGAGCACCCGCAGGACGCCGAAGGCGAAGGTCAGGGTCAGCCGGCCCCACCAGGGCAGGGCGGTGGCCATCAGCGCTTTCACCACCTGGAACCAGCCCAGGCCCTCGGCCTTGATGATGCCCTCGGTCGGTGCCTGCTTGGCCCCGCCCGGCACCGACGACAGGGTCTCCGCCGCCGGCTTGGGATCGATCACGGCATCGCCCTCGGCACGCTGGGATTCCCGCGCCTGCTCGGCCATCAGCCGGGCGTAGACGTCGCCCTTGGCCATCAGCGCGTCGTGGGCGCCTTCCTCAACCACCTGGCCCTTGTCGAGCACCAGGATACGGTCGCAGTCGATGACGCTGGACAGACGGTGGGCGAGCACAAGGGTGGTGCGGCCCTTCATCAGCCGGTTCAGGGCGTCCTGGATCACCGCCTCGTTCTCGGCATCGACCGCGCTCAACGCCTCGTCCAGCACCAGGATCGGGGTGTCGCGCAGCAAAGCGCGGGCGATCGCCACGCGCTGGCGCTGGCCGCCGGACAGCTTGATGCCCTTCTCGCCCACCACCGTCTGATAGCCTTCGGGCAAACCGGCGATGAAGCCGTGGATATTGGCGGCCTGGGCGGCGGCGATGACATCCTCGTCCGATGCCTCGGGCCAGCCCATGCGGATGTTGTCGCCGATGGTGCCGTGGAACAGGAACGTGTCCTGATTGACGACGGAGATGCGCGAGCGGATCTGCTCGAAGGACATCTCGCGCAGGTCGACACCGCCGATGCTCACGCGGCCCTGCTCGGGATCGAAGAAGCGCAGCAGCAGGCGCACCACCGAGGACTTGCCGCAGCCGCTGGGTCCGACCAGGCCGACCCGCTCGCCGGCGGCGACATGGAAGCCGAGCCCGTCATGCACCATGCGGCGGGCACCCGGATAGCGGAAACCGACGCCCTCGAACGAGACCGACGGGGTCAGGCTCTCTGCCGCCGGGTTGTGCGCACCGTCGACCACCGCCGGAACGCCGTCCAGCAGGTGATAGACGCCCTTGGCCGCCGACATGCCGACCATGCCCTGGTGCAGCACGTTGCGCAGTTCGCGCATGGGCCGGAAGATCTCCACGCCGAGCATCATGATGATCAGCAGCTCGGTCAGCTCCATCGCGCCGGAATCCACCCGCCAGGCGCCGACGGCCAGCGCCGCCGCCGCCCCGCAGGCGATGGCGGTGTCGGTGATGCCGCGGGCCAGCGAGTTGGTCGCCAGCACCCACATGGTGCGCTTGAACAGGTCCCGCGCCTTGGCGGCCAGCGTGTCGGCCCGCTGGGTGCCCTGGCCGAAGGCCTTCAGGGTCGGCAGGCCCTGGATGCTGTCCAGGAACTCGGCGGCGAAGGCGGAATAGGCCTTCTGCCGGCGCAGGGAATTGCGCTGGTCGAGGCTGTGCCAGATCGCCGGCGCGAACAGCGAGATCAGCGCGAAGACCAGCAGCACGCCCGCCACCGGCAGGTCGAGGAAGGCGGCGAAGGCGAAGATCAGGACCGGCGTCAGGAGCGAGACCAGCCCCTGGGGCAGATACTGGCCGAAATAGGTTTCCAACTGCTCCACCCCGTCGACCAGGGTGAGGGTGATCCCGCCGGAGCGCTCGCGCCCGACATAGGCCGGGCCGAGTTCGGCCAGCTTGTCGAACAGCTTGCGCCGCAGCTTCTTCTGCACGATGGCGGCGGTGCGGTGCGCGACCGTGTTGCGCCAGTGCTCGAAGGCGCCGCGCAGAACCATGACGGCGGCGATCGCCGCGATCGGCCACATGAGCTGCTCCACCGTGTCGCCGGCGAAGATGCGGCCGATCAGCCAGCCGAGCAGGGCGAGCCGGGCCACGCCCAGCGCCACCGCCGCCAATCCGACCACGACCGCCAGCGCGATACGCCAGCGAACGCCCTGCGTGAATGCCCAAAGCCGCGTCTCGAAATGCATGGGGGTCATCCCTCAGAATCGATGTCACGTTCATCCTAGTTGAGAATGACTCCGAACTAGATGGACGATTGCGAAGACCGCGTGTACGAATTTGAACATTGATGCGGCGCGGTATGAACGCTCAGTATCGAATGAAGAGATCAGGCTGGGCGGCTTCTGCCGTGATCGGAGGATGCGATGATCAGCGACTGGGACAATCTCCGGGTGTTTCTCGCCCTGGCCGAGGAAGGCAGCCTGACGGCCGCCGCCCGCAAGCTGAAGGTCAGCCATCCGACCGTCGCGCGCCGGGTTAAGGCGCTGGAGGACGAACTCGGCTCGCGGCTGTTCGAACGGCTGCCCGACCGCTTCGTGCCGACCCTGGCGGCGACCCATCTGCTGGACGAGGTCCGGGCGATGGAGCAGGCGGCCCAGGCGCTGGCCCGGCGCAGCGCCGGCCTGACCGATACCCATCTCGGCACCGTGCGGATCTCGGTCGACGAGACCATGGCGGAGTTCATCTCCCGCCACCTGATGCGCCTGCGCGAGAACCACCGCTGCATCGAGTTCGAGATCGCCGTCGCCCATACCTCGGCCAACCTGTCGCGGCGCGAGGCCGACCTGCTGATCCGCAACACCTTCCCCGACAGCGCCCATCTGGTGGGCCGCAAGCTCGGCCGCTTCGCCTATGCGGTCTATGGCGTCCGCGAGTTTGCGGCCGGGTCCGACGGCAGTCCGGCCGCCCTGCGCGCGCTGCCGTGGATCGGCTTCGACGACGACCATGTCTACATGCCGGGCCAGCAATGGCAGGTGGATCTGCTCCAGGGAACCGCGCCGGAGGTGCGCACCAATAACGGGGTGGTGCTGTACCACGCGATCCATAACGGCCACGGGGTGGGCGTGCTGCCCTGTTTCCTCGGCGACACGGATCCGGCCCTTGTCCGGCTGACCCCGATCCTCAGCGAGGTGGTGGTCGACGAATGGATGCTGGTGCACCGCGATATGCGGTCGCTGCCGCGCATCCGCGTGGTCATGGACGCTCTGGTTCGGCTGTTCCAAGACACCCGGGCGGAAATGGAAGGGCGGGTCGCCGTCCCCACTCCGGTCAACGATCTCGCGGCGGTGGGCAGCTAAGACTTCGTTGCCCCGCCGATCGCGTGCCGAAGGGCCGCATCGGCGAGCAGGCGGGTGGAATCCAGGGTCGGCAGGGCCGAGTTCCCGTCCGACAGGACCAGCGGCAGTTCGGTGCAGCCCAGGATGACGGCGTCGCAGCCGCGGTCCCGCATCCGCGCGATCAGCCCCTGCAGATAGGCGGTCGAGCTCTCGACCTGAATGTCGTTCACCAACTCGTCCATGATGATGCGGGCGACGGCGTCCTTCTCGTCCTCCTCCGGCCTCAGGAATCCGATGCCCTGGTCGGCCAGCGCGTCGGGATAGACCGAGCTGTCGACCAGCCAGCGGGTGCCGAGCAGGGCCGCCCGCCGCACGCCGCGGCGTCGGGCCTCGTCGGTCACGGCCTCGGCGATATGCAGCCATGGCAGGGGCGAGTGCGGCCGCACATGGTCCATGGCGGCGTGGATCGTGTTGTCCGGACAGATCAGGAACTCCGCTCCCGCTGCCGCCAGCTTCTGCGCCGATCTCAGCATGATCGCCCCAACTTCCGCCAGGTCGCCGGCATCGAGGGCCGCGACATACGCGGCCAGCGAGGTGCCGTGTAGCGCGATCTCCGGGTGGGCGTGCGGCCCCAGCAGGGCGGGTGCCCGGGCGCACAGCGTCCGGTAACACAGGGCGGCACCCTCCGACGAGCAGGCGACGATGCCGATGGTCTTCGGCGTCCGCGCGGCGGGTTTCTGGGTGACGGTGGGGTCGGGATCGGGATAAGTCATGGCGGTCTCTCATTCGATCGTTCGTTCAATATATGGAACGAACGTCGCTACCGTCAAACTCGGAGTGCCGCGCCATGACCAATGAGGACCGGGACGATGCCGCCCGCCGCCGCGCCTTCGCCCAGGTGCTGCAGGCCAGACGCAAACAGACAGGCATGTCCCTCAGCGAGGTGGCAAGGGCGGCGGGGATCGCCAAGTCGAACCTGTCGCGGCTGGAGTCCGGTGAGGGGAACCCGAGCCTGGAGACCCTCTGGGCCCTGAGCGGCGCCCTGAACGTCAGCGTGAGCGACCTGATCGACCAGCCGGGCGGCCAGGCCCGGCTGGTCCGGCGGGGCGAGGCGAGCGACCTGCGCGCGGATGCGGCCGATTACGGGGTGACGCTTCTGTCGCGCTGCCCCGCGGGTGCGACTCGCGATCTCTACCGGGTGGCCTTCCAGCCGGGCGCGCGCAAGGTGTCGGCCCCGCATGCCACGGCGCGAGTCGAGCATATCGTGCTGCTGTCGGGGCGGGCGCGGGTCGGGCCTGTCGGCGCCGAGGAGGATCTGCTGCCCGGCGACTACCTCACCTTCCCGGCGGCCCGGGAGCATGTCTACGAGGCGCTGGAACCGGATACCGAAGCGCTGGTCGTGATCGAGAGCGGCTGAACCGGCCCGCAACTTTCAGCGGCGCGAGTCCACCAGGTCGATGGTCACCAGCAGGTGCGAGACCTCGCCGTTCTCGCCGGTCAGCGGCATGATCAGGTGATCGCGCAGGGTGACTTCCTTGAAGGGCCCCGCATAGGGCACCGGCGCATGCACCGGCGCGCGGGTCGCCACCGCCTTGCGCAGGGCGGTCATCAGTGGCCCGTCGTCGGTGATATGGGGCAGTGAGCCCACCAACTGGCCGGTATAGTTGCCGCGGGAGGCCGAGCGCACGGCGTCACCGATCACCCGGAATCGGAAGTCGCCGCCGCGGTCCAGGACGTCGAGAAACACCACATTGGGCAGCAATCCCGGGATGTCCGCGGGATCGAAGTCGATCCGCTGCGGAGTCGGCCGATCGCCTCGGATCGACTGCCAGTAGTCCAGACTTTGCTCAATCTTCGACATTCTTGACCTGTCACGTCTTCGAGTTCGAGGGGCGCCTGACCGGAGACTGCGGAAACGAGATGACCTACCTCAAGCGGCCATGCCGCGAGAGTTTGTACGGGTATCCGGCGAACCCTCGAGCGGATGTCCAACTTCTGTCGCGTGTCATGATAGGCAGGAGGCCTTAAGCATTCGTATAATCAGATGCTTAATAAAACCTCCAGAGAGTGCCTCTCACAGATTGGTGAAAGCCGGCACCGTGGCGATCAGCCCGCGCTTGCGCAGCACGTCCTGGCCGACGGCGACGGGCTACGCCGGGTCTACCGCGAGCGGGCCGACGGCACCGAGGCGGCGCTGCCTGGCAAGACCAACCTGCGCATCGCCAGGGGCGACCGGATGATCGCCGACTCCTCCGGCGGCGGATACGGGGTGGCTTAGACCGTCCGCCGGTGCCAGGCCTTGTGCGCTTCCTCCAGGGCCAGCAGCACCAGGGCCACCGCCAGCATCGAGGCCCATTCGTGCCAGCCGATCGGCTGGATCGCCAGCACGTCGCTGAGCCCCGGCACGTACATCGAGCCGATATGGACGAGCTGGGCGATCGGGACCGCCAGCATCAGGAACGGGTTGGCCAGCAGCGGGATGCGGAAGATCGAGCGGGTCTCCGACCGGCTGCACAGGGCGTGGATATTGCCGAACAGCACCATCAGCATCAGCGTCAGGTTGCGCGCCATGTCGAGGTCGTAGCCCATCGCCAGCAGGGCCTCGAACGTGGCGTAGGCCAGCACGCCCATCGCGCCGCCGATGATCAGCACATGCTCGACGATGCGCCGCTCGAAGATCGGCTCGCCCGGCCGGCGCGGTCGCTTCGACAGCTCGCCGCCCTCCTTCGGCTCGAAAGCCAGGGCGACATCCTGCAGCCCGTTGGCGACCAGGTTCAGCCAGAGCAGTTGGACTGCGGTCAGCGGCATCGGCAGGCCGGTCAGCACGCACAGGAAGAACAGCAGGATGGCGGAGAAGCCGGTGGCGATCAGCAGGCCGACCACCTTGCGGATGTTGTTGTAGACCACCCGGCCCTGCTCGACCCCATCGACGATGGAGGAGAATTTGTCGTCGGTGATGATCAGGTCGGCCGCCTCCTTGGCGACATCGGTGCCGCGCTTGCCCATGGCGATGCCGACATTGGCCCGGTGCATGGCCGGGGCGTCGTTCACCCCATCGCCGGTGACCGCCACGAAATGCCCGGCCCGCATCAGGGATTCCACGATCTGCTGTTTCTGCAGCGGCTCGATCCGGGCGAAGACCCGGGCATCGCGGACCAGGGCGTCGATATGCTCCAGGCCCTTCGCCTCGGCCGCCTTCAGGTCGCTGCCGGTGACCACCGGATCGTCAGGTCCGGCGATGTCCAGATCCCGGGCGATGGCATGGGCGGTGGCCGGGTGGTCGCCGGTGATCATCGCGACCTCGATCCCGCCGGCGCGACAGCGGTCGACGGCCTCGCGCGCCTCCGGGCGGATCGGGTCGATCATCGCGACCATGCCCAGCAGGGTCATCTCCTCCATCGCCCGCAGCGCCGGCCCGCGCTCCGGCAGCTCGCGGCGGGCCAATGCGATCACCCGATAACCGTCGCTGGCCAGACCTTCGAACTGAGCGGTGACGGCGGCATGGTCGATCGGCACCCGACCGGCGGCGGTCTGCATATGCGTGGACATCGCCAGCAGCTTTTCCGGGCTGCCCTTCACATGCAGGAAATGCCGCTCCGACCAGCGGGTGAGACTGCCCGACAGCGCCCGTTCGGACTCGTAGGGCACCAGTTCCACCCGGTCCTGCTCGGCATGCAGACCGCTGATCGACAGGCCTAGCTTCTTGGCCAGCACCAGGAACGCCACGTCGACGATGTCGCCGTCGAAGTCCCAGGTCTCGCGGCCGGCATAGTCCAGGTGGCTCTCGTTCGCCAGGGTGCCGGTGGTGCACAGCGCCCGCAGGCGGTCCAGATGCGGGCCGACCGGCACGGAGGCGCCATTGCCGGTGTCGTGCTCCTCGACCGTGCCGGGACCGATGCCGGCGCCGGTGACCGCGAAGCTGATTCCGTCGGGCAGGACGATCCGGCTGGCCGTCATCTCGTTGACCGTCAGGGTGCCGGTCTTGTCGGAGCAGATGAAGGTGCAGGAACCCAGCGCCTCCACGGCGATCAGCTTGCGGATGATGACGTTGTGCCTGGCCATGCGGTCCATGCCGATGGCGAGCGCCACGGTCAGGGCGGCGGGAAGGCCCTCGGGGATGGTCGACACCGCGAGACCGATCGCCATCAGCGCCATTTCCGAGGTGCTGTAGCCGCCGACCGCCAGCATCAGGGCGACCAGGGCGGCGATGGCGACCGCGATGCCGGCGGCGACCTGATAGGTGAAGCGGCGCACCCGGATCATCAGCGGCGGCTCGGACACCCGACGGGCGGAGACCTCCCCGGCGATGGAGCCCAGCTCGGTGGCGAGGCCGGTGGCGATGACCTCGCCCTCCGCCCGACCATGGGTGACGACAGTGCCGGCGAAGCAGGTGTCCCGGCGCTCGGCGAGGGGGGCGTCGGCCGGAATGGCCACCGCCACGCTCTTGCTGACGGCAACGGACTCCCCGGTCAGCATGGACTCGTCGACCGCCAGATTCTGGGCGTCGCGCAGTTTCACATCTGACGGAACCTTGTCGCCCGAGGCGAGCAGCAGCAGGTCGCCGGGCACCACCGCCTCGCTGTCGATCGTGTGGGGCCGGCCGTCGCGGATCACCCGGGCGGAGCCGCGTACCATCTTGCGTAGGGCCGAGGCCGATTTCTGGGCGGCATGCTCCTGCACCGTGCCGATCAGCGCGTTGATCAGCAGCACGGCGACGATGAAGGCGCCGCTCGGCACCTGGCCGATGGCGAAGGAGACCGCCGCCGCGATCATCAGGATGTAGATGAACGGGCTGAGGAACTGGCGGATAAAAAGGACGGCGAGCCCGGGCGCCTTCGGTTCCGGCAGCCGGTTGGGGCCGTATTGCCGCAGGCGGTTCTCCGCTTCTTCCTGTGTCAGGCCGGTCGGGAAAGCCATGGGGTCGCATCCGCAGCGTATCTATGTCGCCCCGGTATGAAGCATTCGATGTTGCGGTGCAATGCGACCAGTCGCCGATGCCGCGGGACCGCAGGTCGACGGTTTGGAACCGTTCGACTTGTAGGTCGTTCCCTTCATCACATCAGCATCATGACGAGCGGACACGCCGACCGGCGGAACGTACGCTCACCACCATGTCAGGAGAGTGAAATGGCGACGAACACCATGGAGCGCCAATCCGCCAGCGGGAAGAAGTCGGACACCATCGTCGACGTGATCGCTGCCGAGCATAACCGGCTGCGCGCGCTGTTCGATCGCCTCCACGCCGAGAAGGACGCCGACAAGAAGGCCCGAAACGACCTGTGGGCCAAGGCCAAGCAGGAACTCCTGGCCCATCACGAGGCGGAGGAAGAGAGCCTGTTCAACGCTCTGGTCCAGACCTCCAAGGACGCCCGCCACGAGAGCCTGCATGCCATCTCCGAGCATGGCGAGCACAAGAAGGTGATAGAGCAGATGGAGGCCATGTCCCCGGACGACGAGGACTGGGACGAGAAATTCGAGGAACTCCGCCACGACGTCTTCCATCACCTGGAGGAGGAAGAGGAGGACGTGCTGCCGCTGGTCTCCGACGTGCTGTCCGACGACAAGGCGCGCGAGCTCGGTGCCAAGTACCGCGAGATCCATAAGGACGAGATGGGCGACTGATCGCTCATCTTTAGTGTAGAAGTCCGGCTCTATTGTAGAAGACCGGCCGGCCGCGCTTCCGAAAGGCGGCGCGGCCGGTTGCCGTTCGGTCTGGCGGTCAGGCGGCTTCCACCAGGGCCGGCTCCGGCCATTTCAGGTGCCATTGGGTCGCCGCCTCGTAGGCTTGGCCGACCCGGAACACCGTCGCCTCGTCGAAATAGCCGCCGACGATCTGCATCGACAGCGGCAGGCCGCTGTCGCTGAAGCCGATCGGGATCGACATCGCCGGGTTGCCGGTGACATTAAACGGCATGGTCTGCATCGGCCAGGCGAGGGGGAATCCCTTCTGCGGCGCATCGATCCGCGGGGCCGGGGTCATCGAAGACGGGGCCAGCAGGACGTCGTACTGCTTCAGGAAGATGCTGTTCACCTCCTGGCTCAGCTCGCGGCGCAGGCGCTGGGCCTGGACCAGATCGGCGGCCGAGATATAGGCGCCCAGCATGATCCGCTCCATGGTGAGCTGGCCGAAGTCGAGCGGCCGGGTCTTCAGATCCTCCTCATGAATCGCATAGGCCTCGGCCAGCAGGATCACCCGGCCGCAGGAATTGTACTGGGTGAAGGGCGAGGCGCCCTGGACGTCCTCGACCTCGGCGCCGAGGCTCCGAAGGGTCTCCGCCGCTGCGTCGATGGCCGAACTGCTCTCCGGCGCCATGCCCTCGGCGTCGGCGTAGAACGAGCGCAGCAGGCCGATCTTCATGCCCTTCACGCCGGCATTCAGCGACGCGCGGAAATCCGGCACCGGCATGTCGGCGCAGGCCGGGTCGATGGCGTCGTAGCCCGCCACCGCCTGCAAGGTGATCGCCGCGTCCTCCACCGTCTTCGACAGCGGGCCGCAATGGTCCATGGTGTAGGACAGCGGGAACACGCCGCGCCGGCTGACCAGGCCGTAGGTCGGCTTGATGCCGATGACGCCGCAATAGGCTGCCGGACCGCGGATCGAGCCGCCGGTGTCGGAGCCCATGGCCGTGCGCATCATGCCCATGGCGACCGCCGCCCCCGAGCCGCTGGACGAGCCGCCCGGGCCGTGGTCGCGATTCCAAGGATTGCGCGCCGGCGGGAAGGGCAGGTCGAAGGACGGGCCGCCGAAGGCGAACTCATGGGTCGACAGCTTGCCGAGCAGCACGCCGCCGGCCTGCGCCAGCTTCTCGGCGCAGACACTGTCGGTCGCCGGGATCACGTCCTCGCGCAGTTTGGAATGGCACGTCGTGCGGATGCCGGCGGTGTCGTAGATGTCCTTCAGGCCATAGGGGATGCCATGCATCGGGCCGCGGTCGGTGCCGTCGGCCAGTTCCCTGTCGGCCTTGGCGGCGTCCTGCATGGCGCGGTCGCCGGTCACCGTGATGAAGGCGTTCAGCGCCGGATCCAGCTCGGCGATGCGGCTGAGGCAGTGTTCGGTGATCTTGGCCGACGTGAGGGACCCGTTGCGCAGCCCGGTGCCGAGGTCGGCGATGGAGAGGGTTTCCAAAGGTTCGGTCATGGTGCGGCACTCCGGATGATGGTGTCGGGAACGAAGATGCCGGCCGGCTCGGCGGCCGCCGTGCGCGGACGGCGCAGATCGGCGGTCATCGCCTGCAGGCCGACGAAACCCTCGTAGATCGTCTCCACCCGCTCGGGCGGGAGGGTGAGACCGTTGAGGGCGGTCATGGCCTCGAAGGCATGGCGCATGGACGCGGTTCGATCGTCGGTGGACATCGCGGAACTCCTCGGGAAATGGCCGGTCGACACGCGGATGGCATCACGCGCGCAGATAAATTGTATCCAAAATTAGCCCCGTTTCGTCGAGTCTTTTTGCGTTGCACAATTAAGCGGCGGGATCAGATTCGCATATATCAGTGATTTCAGGTATTTATGTCGGATATACAGATTCTGTATTTCCGAAAATTACAACTGTGGTCATCAAACGCGCATAAACTGGATTCTAACTGTGCACAATATTGCGATGCAGCATGATGTTGAGGTGGGGTTTGTGAACCCGGAAAGCCGGAATTCGATCCTTCCTGCAGCCGCTTAAATTCAATGAGGCTCTGCTATAGCTTTGAATGCGTTCGATTATACGACGCAGGGTCCGGTCCAAAATCGATGCGTCAAAGTGTATTGGATACAATTTGGCCTATTTCGGCACGCCGATTGCAAAACCTTGAAGCCATGTCGCGGAACGTGCGCCCGGCCCCGCTCTCTTCGGAGTGCTGGGACGGGCAGCGCCGAAGGAAGTCCGGCGGATCTCCCAAACGGGGCGGTCCAAGCGGGTTCGGGGCGTTGCGAACAGTGCGGCGGGTACACGCAAGGAGGCTTCACAATGCGTAACTTCAAGACACTGGCATCGGCGATCGCCGTGTCTGCCGGACTGGCGATGGCGGCGCTTCCGGCGTCGGCCGAGTCCGTGCTTCGCGTTGCCATGACGGCAGGCGACATTCCGGTCACGATCGGTCAGCCCGACCAGGGGTTCGAGGGCTACCGGTTCGTCGGCTACAATCTGTACGACACCCTGACGCTCTGGGACCTGTCCCAGGGCGAAACCGCCGCCGACATCAAGCCGGGTCTGGCGACCTCTTGGGACATCGATCCCAACGACCACACCCGTTGGATCGTCAAGCTGCGCGAGGGCGTGAAGTGGCATGACGGCTGCGATTTCGTCGCCGAGGACGTGGCCTGGAACTTCGCCCGCGTCTCGGACGACAAGGCCCCGCAGTTCAACGCCAAGCAGTTCGCCGACATCCGGAACCGGACCGGCATCATCGACAAGGTCGAGGTGATCGACGACCACACGGTCGCCTTCATCACCAAGCAGCCGGACGCGCTGTTCCCCTACCAGCTCTCGTACTGGTTCATGATCAGCCGCTGCAAGCTCACCGAGCTCGGCAACGACTATGAGAAGTACGCCGTCGATCCGTCCGGCACCGGTCCGTACAAGTTCGCCAGCATGGTGGCGCAGGAGCGCCTGGAGCTGGTCAAGAACGCCGACTACTGGGACGAGAAGCGGATCCCGAAGCACGACCGGCTGGTGCTGATCCCGATGCCGGAGGCGACGACCCGGGCCGCCGCCCTGCTGTCGGGCCAGGTCGACTTCATCGAGGCGCCGTCGCCGGATACCATTCCACGGCTCGAATCCTCGGGCATGACCATCGTGACGGCCCCGTACCCGCACAACTGGTCCTACCAGCTCAACTTCGTCGACGGCGCCTTCAAGGACGTGAAGGTCCGCCGCGCCGCGAACTACGCGCTCAACCGGTCTGAGTTCAAGGCCCTGCTCGGCGGCTACATGATCGAGGGCTACGGCATCGTGCCGCCGTCGACGCCGTATTACGGCAAGCCGGAATACGTCTACGAGTACGACCCGGAGAAGGCGACCGCGCTGCTGAAGGAGGCCGGCTGCCACCCGTGCAAGATCACCCTGGCGATCTCCACCTCGGGGTCCGGTCAGATGCAGCCGCTGCCGATGAACGAACTGGTGAAGAGCCAGCTCGATGCGGTCGGTTTCGACACCACCCTGGACGTCATGGACTGGAACGCGCTGCTCGATGTCGGCCGCCCGGGCCGTGAGAAGAACCCGCAGATCGACGGCATCAACATCAGCCGCGCCCTGCAGGATCCGTTCAGCGCCCTGATCCGCCACGTTTATACCCTGCAACATGCGCCGAAGGGGTCGAACTGGGGGCACTACACCAACCCCGAGGTCGATACCGTGATCGACGAGATCTACGCCGCCTTCGACCCGCAGGTGCGCATGGAGAAGCTGACCAAGCTGCACGAGATGATGGTCGATGACGCGACGATGCTCATGGTCGCCCACGACGTAAACCCACGGGCCATCGCGCCGAACGTGAAGGGTTTCGTTCAGGCCCAGAGCTGGTTCCAGGACCTGACCCCCATCGTGGTCGAGTAAGCCCCGACCCACGACGGTCCGGCCGGCCCGCCCACCCGGGGTCGGCCGGACCTCCCTCGCCAGAGCCCTCTCCGAGCCGAAGGGACCTTTCGATGATCGCCTATATTCTGCGCCGCTTGCTGTTCGTGATTCCCATTGCCCTGGGCGTGAGCATCGTCTGCTTCGCTCTGGTGTATATCGCGCCGGGCGATCCGCTGAACACGCTGCTTCCCGAGGATGCAAGCGCCGAGACCATCGCCATGGTCAAGAAGGCCTACGGCTTCGACAAGCCGATCCCGGTTCAGTACTTCATCTGGCTCGGCAAGGTTCTGACCGGCGACTTCGGAAATTCCATCGCCTCCGGCCGCGCCGTCACCGACGATCTCTTCAAGGCGCTCGGCAACACGATCCTGCTCGCCGGGGGCGCCGTCGTCGTCGCCTTCTCTCTGGCCTTCGTCATGGGCCTCGTCGCCGGCTACCACTCCGGTGGTCCGGTGGACCGCGCGGTGACCGGTATCGCGGTGATCGGCGTCAGTATCCCGAACTACTGGCTCGGGATCGTTCTGGTCATCATTTTCGCCGTCGAGCTGAACGTGCTGCCGGCCACCGGTATGGGACCGCGCGGATCCGACACCTTCAATTTCTGGGAGTGGGATCACTTCCGCCATCTGCTGATGCCGATGCTCACCCTGTCGATGATCCCGATCGGCATCATCACCCGCACCACCCGCGCCGCGGTGGCCGAGGTTCTGAACCAGGACTTCGTCGAGACGCTGCGGGCAAAGGGGCTGGGCGAGCGGGAGATCCTGGTTCACGTCATCAAGAATGCCCTGCCGCAGGTGCTGGCCGTGATGGGGCTGCAGTTCGGCTATCTGATGGGCGGGTCGATCCTGGTGGAGACGATCTTCACCTGGCCCGGCACCGGCTTTCTGCTGAACAAGGCGATCCTGACCCGCGACCTTCCGGTCCTGCAGGGCACGATCCTCGTGCTGGCGATGATCTTCGTCGCCACCAACCTGGTCATCGATCTGCTGCAGACGATGGTCGATCCGCGGCTGAAGCGCAGCTGAGGCAGAGGAGGGTATCCCCCATGGCGAACATCACCATGTCCCCGGCCGATGCGGTGGCCGTCCAAGGCGCCCCGGCCGTCCGGGTTCGCAGCTACTGGCAGAATGTCGGTTATCGGCTGCGCTACGACTACCTGACGCTGTTCTTCGGCGCGATGGTGATGCTGATCCTGCTGTCGGCGGTCTTCGCGCCGCTTCTGGCGCCGATGGATCCTTACGAGAGCAGCCTGATCAACCGGCTGAAGCCGATCGGCTATAAGGACTTCATTCTCGGCACCGACGAGCTCGGCCGCGATATCCTGTCGCGCATGCTCTATGGCGGACGGATCTCGCTCACCATGGGCATCATGCCGGTGCTGGTGGCGACCCTGGTCGGCGGCACGCTCGGCATCGTCGCCGGCTTCGTCGGCGGCCGGACCAATATGCTGATCATGCGCGTGGTCGACGTGTTCTACGCCTTCCCCTCGATCCTGCTGGCGGTCGCCATCTCCGGCGCCATGGGGGGCGGCGTCGTCAACGGTATGCTGTCCCTCACCCTGGTGTTCATTCCGCCGCTCTGTCGGGTGGCGGAGACCGCGACATCCCAGGTCCGCAATCTCGACTTCGTCGAGGCGGCCCGGGCCACGGGTGCGAAGACGTTCAGCATCATCCGGGTCCATATCCTCGGCAATGTGCTGGGCCCGATCCTCGTCTACTCCTCGAGCATGGTGAGCGTCAGCATCCTGCTGGCCTCCGGTCTGTCCTTTCTCGGTCTCGGCGTGACCCCGCCGGAGCCGGATTGGGGGCTGATGCTGAACACCCTGCGCCAGGCCATCTACATCAACCCGGTGGTCTGCGCGATCCCGGGGGTGGCCATCCTGATCACCTCGATCTGCTTCAACCTGGTCAGCGACGGACTGCGCTCGGCCATGGATGTCCGATTGTAAGGAGCGAGCCGATGACCGTGACCGAGGATACCCGTAAGGCGCCGGCGTTGAGTGCCGTCGATCGCAAGGACCTCCGCGACCGAGGCGGCGAGCGCCAGCCGATGCTCATCGCCCGCGAGCTGAAGAAGCATTTCCCGATCACCGGCGGGGTGTTCAACCGGGCGGTCGGCCATGTCCGCGCGGTGGACGGCGTGAGCTTCACGGTGATGAAGGGCGAGACCCTGGGCGTGGTCGGCGAGTCCGGCTGCGGCAAGTCCACGCTCGCCCGGCTGCTGATGCATCTGATCGAGCCGGACAGCGGCGAGCTGATCTTCGACGGCGACGCGGTCGGCGAGAAGGACGGGCTGCTGGTGCGCGACATGCGCCGGCTGATGCAGATGGTGTTCCAGGACAGCTACTCGTCCCTGAACCCGCGCATGCCGGTCGAGGACTCGATCGCCTACGGCAAGAAGGTGCACGGGGCGAGCGAGGCGGAGGCCAAGGCGGCGGCGCGCGAGCTGCTGACCAAGGTCGGGCTCGATCCGAACCTGTTCGGCCCGCGCTATCCGCACGAGCTGTCCGGCGGCCAGAAGCAGCGGGTGAACATCGCCCGTGCTCTGGTGTTGGAGCCGCGCGTGGTGATCCTGGACGAGGCGGTCTCCGCCCTGGACAAGTCGGTCGAGGCCCAGGTGCTGAACCTGCTGCGCTACCTCAAGCAACATTTCAACCTGACCTATGTCTTCATCTCCCACGACCTGAACGTGGTCCAATACGTCAGCGACCGCGTGCTGGTGATGTATCTGGGCGAGGTGGTCGAGATCGGTCCGGTGGACGAGATCTACGAGAACCCCAAGCACCCCTATACCCAGGCCCTGCTGGCCTCGCGCCTGTCCATGGACCCGGACGACCGGATCGAGGAGCCGCCGCTGGTCGGCGATCCGCCGAACCCGATCAATCCGCCCTCTGGCTGCCGCTTCCGCACCCGCTGCAAGCACGCGGAGAAGATCTGCGAGATCGATCGGCCGATCCTCGGCGAGTGGCTGTCGGCGGAGGCCCATGTCACCGCCTGCCATATGTTCGTGCCGAATTCCGGCCACTCGGTCGCCGCCGGTGCGCCGGTACCGCCGACCCCGAAACGTACCGAGGCCGCCATGGCCGGCGGCGATTGAGAAGGAGGGCAGCGCGATGACTGATACCGGCACCCCCCCGCTGGTCCGCCTCCAGGACCTCAACGTCAAGTTCGTCACCCGCGAGAGCACGGTCAGCGCGGTGAACGACGTGAACCTCACCCTCAAGGCCGGCGAGGTGCTCTGCATCATCGGCGAGTCCGGCTCCGGCAAGAGCGTGAGCATGCGCGCCCTGATGCGCCTGCTGCCGGAGCGCCGGGCCCGGATCACCGGCACCGTCGAGGTCGATGGCAAGGACGTGCTGTCGCTCAAGGGGAAGGAGCTGTCCGACCTGCGCGGCGGCCTGGTCTCCATGATTTTCCAGGAGCCGATGACGGCCCTGGACCCGGTCTACACCGTCGGTCACCAGATCGCCGAAACCGTGCGCCGGCACGAGGGCTGCACCTACGATCAGGGCATGGAGCGGGCGCTGGAGCTGCTGGAACTGGTCAAGGTCCCGTCGGCCGAACGGCGGCTGAGGGCGTTCCCGCACGAACTGTCCGGCGGCCTGCGCCAGCGCGCGATGATCGCCATGGCGCTGTCCTGCCGACCGAAGCTGCTGCTGGCCGACGAGCCGACCACGGCGCTGGACGCCACGGTGCAGATCCAGGTGCTGATCCTGCTGCGCAAGATCCAGGCGGAGATGGGCATGGGGGTGATCTTCGTCACCCACGATCTGGGCGTGGCGGCGGAGATCGCCGACCGGGTTGCGGTCATGTATGCCGGGCGGATCGTCGAAACCGGGACTGTGCAGGAGGTGCTCGGCAACCCCAAGCACCCCTACACCCAGGGCATGCTGTCCTCCACCGTGCACGGCAACATGCGCGGCAAGGATATCGAGGCGATCCCCGGCAGCCCGCCCGACCTGCGCGCCATGCCGCCGGGCTGTGCCTTCGCCCCGCGCTGCAAGTATGCCGAGGCCGCCTGCACCACGGCCCTGCCGCCGGAGGTGATCTTCGATGCCGGGCGCATGGCCCGCTGCATCAAGGTGGCGCCGGATTCCGTGCGTCAGAAGGAACTCGTTCCCGCCGAATGATCCCCAACAGGAAACGCTGTCGCCAGGGAGGCTGACATGATGAACAAGACCGACATTTCCCAGCGCGTGATCGACTTCGTGACCGCCCGGCTGGGCACACCCCATCCCCATGCCGGCCTCGATCCCTCGAAGACCGCGCTGATCGTCATCGACCTGCAGAACGGCTTCATGATGGACGACGTGGCCCACGCGCTCTGCGTCCAGGCCCGAGACATCGTTCCCAATGTGAACCGGCTGGCGGAGGCGGTGCGCGCCACCGGCGGGCAGGTCTACTGGATCCAGAACACCCACGACGAGAACTGTCTGGAGAGCTGGTCGAACCTGCACGCCATGACCCCGCCCGCCAAGGTCGCCAAGCGCATCGAGTCCATGTCGCCGGGCGGCCTCGGCCACCAGCTCTGGGCCGAGCTCGACGTGAAGGACGGCGACCGCAAGGTTCTGAAGAACCGCTATTCCGCTTTCGTGGAGGGCTCCTCCGACCTGCACGAGATCCTGAAGGCCGAGGGCATCGACACGCTGCTGATCACCGGTACGCTGACCAATGTGTGCTGCGAGTCCTCGGCGCGCGACGCGATGATGCTGAACTACAAGGTCGTGATGGTGACCGACGGCAACGCCGCGATCACCGATATCGAGCACAACTCGGCCCTGACCAACTTCTACCTGACCTTCGGTGACATCTACAGCACCGACGAACTGGTCGAGATCCTGCACAAGAAAGCCGATAGCGCTCAGGTGGCCGCCGAATGAGCAAGCCCAAGGTCGCAGTGATCGGCACCGGCGGCACCATCGCGTCGATCGGCAAGGGTCCCCTCGATATCCTCGATTACGGGGCCAACAATTCCATGCTCGAGGTCGACAAGATCGTCGAGCTGTTCCCCGAAGTGCATGAGGTGGCCGACGTCCTCGTCGTGCCGTTCCGCGCCATCCCCAGCCCGTCCATGGGCTTCGCCGAATGGAAGGAGCTGGTGCTCAAGATCGACGAGGTGGCGGCGGCCAATCCGGACCTCGCCGGCTTCGTGGTCACCCACGGCACGGCCTCGCTGGAGGAGACCGCCTATGTGCTCCACCTGACGGTCAAGACCGAGCTCCCGGTGGTGGTCATCGGCTCCCAGCGGCCGTCCAGCGCGCTGTCGACCGATGCCGGGTTCAACCTGGTCAACGGCATCCGCACGGCGGCCAGCCCGCAGGCCTGGGGAATGGGGGTGATGACCCTGCTCAACGACGAGATCCAGTCGGCGCGCGAGGTGACCAAAACCTCCACCTATCGGATGCAGACCTTCCGCAGCCCGGATTTCGGCTGCCTCGGCCATGCCGACGGCGACGCGGTGGCGTTCTACCGCAAGCCGCTGCGCCGCCACGCCCCGGATACCGAGTTCGACATCCGCACCATGGACAGCCTGCCCCGGGTCGACATCGTCTATGCCTATTGCGGTTCCGACGGCACGGCCGCCCGCGCCTTCATCGAGGCCGGGGCCAAGGGCATCGTGTCGGCCGGCTTCGCGCCGGGCTTCTGCGGCCCGGGGGACGAGGGGCCGCTGAAGGAGGCGGTGGAGGCGGGGATCACCGTCGTCCAGTCCAGCCGGGCCGGCAGCGGGCGGACCTTCAAGAGCACCAAGCTCAAGGAGAACGGCTTCCTCATCGCCGACAACCTCAACCCGCAGAAGGCCCGCATCCTGCTGGCCTTCGCCCTGTCGGTGACCAGCGACCCGGCGGAGATCGAGCGGATCTTCGCCACCTACTGACGGAGATCACTCCATGGCGACCGCCGATCCCGCCAATGCGGCGGATCCGGTCCTGCCGGCTCCCACGCAGCCGGACGGCCGGCGCGGCATTCTCCTGATGCTGGTCGGCCTTCTGCTGTTCTCGATCCTGAACGGCGTGGTCAAGGCGCAGACCGAGCTGTTCCCGGTCGTACAGATCATGTTCTTCCGCAACGCCTTCGCCATGATCCCGCTGGCGATGGTGATCATGTGGTTCGGCGGCTGGCGGCGGCTGCGGACGCGTATGCCGGCGTGGCATCTGCTGCATGCCGCGCTCATGTCCGCCGCGATCGGGCTGATCTTCGCCGGCTACGAGCGCCTCCCGCTGGCCGATGCGACGGCGATCAATTTCGCGGCACCGCTGATCGTGACCGCCCTGTCGGCGCCGCTGCTGCGGGAGGCCGTGGGGTGGGTGAAATGGGTGGCTGTCGGCGTCGGCTTCGCCGGGGTGATGTTCATGGTCCAGCCGGGCGGGGACGTGATCCGTCCGGGGGCGCTCTACAGCCTCGCCGGCACGGTGCTGTCGGCCGGTGCGGTGCTGATCACCCGCCATCTCAGCAAGCACGATTCCACCATGACCATCGTGTTCGCGTTCATGGGGCTGTCCTCTGCCATGGTCATCCCGCTGCTGCCGGCGGTGTGGGTGACCCCGACGCCGTGGCAGCTCGCCGGGCTGATCGCCATGGGGCTGGCCTCGGGCGGGGCGCAGTACATGACCACGCGGGCGCTGTTCCACGCGCCGGCGGCGACCATCGCGCCGATGAACTACACCAAGATGATCTGGGCGCTGCTGATCGGCTTTTTCGCCTTCGGCGACTGGCCGGGGCCGGTGGTGCTGGCGGGCTCCGCGCTGGTGCTCGCCAGCACCTGGGTCGTCTACCGCAGCGAGGGGCGCGCGCGGCGGGCCCCCAGGCTGTGACCGGTCACTCCGCGGCGGCGGCCCGGGCGGCGAGCTTCGAGGGGCGGTGCTTGCGCCATTCCGTGGCGGCCTCGTAGGCGGCCCCGACCTGGAACACCGCCGCCTCGTCGAACGCCTTGCCGACGATCTGCATCGACAGCGGCAGGCCGTTGCTGTGATAGCCGGCGCAGACCGACATGGCCGGGTTGCCGGTGACGTTGAACGGCTGGGTCATCATGCCGGACAGCTTCATCGGGTCGTCGCCCAGGGCGTCGAACCGGCCGGCGGTCACCACCGAGCACGGCGCGATCAGGGCGTCGTATTGGCCCAGGATCACGTTGTTCACCTCGATCGCCAGCTCGCGCCGAACCCGCAGGGCCTCGACATAGTCGGAGCCGCGCACGAAGGCGCCGGCCATCAGCCGCTCCCGGGTCGGCCGGCCGTAGAGTTCCGGCCGCTCGATCAGGTCGTGCTCGTGGATCGCGTAGCATTCCGGCAGCACCAGCAGGCGGGCGCAGGCCTGATAGAGGTCGTAGGGCGAGAGCTGCACGGTCTCCACCGTCGCCCCTTCGGAGCGCAGCACGTCGAGGGCGGTGTGGATCGCCTTGACCGCTTCCGGGTCGGCGGTGCCTTCCTCCTCGATCCAGTGCTCGACAAAGGCGATCTTCATGCCGGCCACGCCCCTGCCGAGGGCGGCGGTGTAGTCCGGCACCGGGACATCGGCGCAGGCCGGGTCGAGCGGATCGAAGCCGGCCATCACCGACAGCGAGATCGCCGCGTCCTCAACGCTCCAGCTCAGCGGGCCGCAATGGTCCATGGTGTAGGACAGCGGAAACACGCCGCGCCGGCTCACCCGTCCGTAGGTCGGCTTCATGCCCACCGTGCCGCACAGGGCGGCCGGGCCGCGGATCGAGCCGCCGGTGTCGGAGCCGAGCGCCATGCGCGTGATGCCCACGGCGACCGCCGCTCCGGAGCCGGAGGAGGAGCCGCCCGGGATGTGGTCGAGGTTCCACGGATTGCGCGCCGGCGGGAAGAAGGTCTCGTCGTTCGGCGCGCCGGTGGCGAACTCGATGGTCGCGCACTTGCCGAGCATCACCGCGCCGCCGTCGAGCAGGAGCTGCACCGAATGGGCATTGGCGTCGGGCACGAACTCGGAGCGCAGGTGCGACTGGCAGGAGGTGAGCACGCCTTCGGTGTTGTAGATGTCCTTCACCCCGAACGGCACGCCATGCATCGGGCCGAGATCGGTGCCGCTCGCCAGTTCCTTTTCGGCCGCCGCCGCGCGGGCCAGCGCCAGATCGGCCGTCACGGTGTTGAAGCTGTGCAGCGTGTCGTTGGTGGCCTCGATCCGCTCCAGCGCGGCTTCGGTGACGGCGACCGGGGAGACCGAGCCGTCGCGGTAGCCGCGGCCGAGCTCGGCGATGGAGAGATCCAGCAGCTCGCTCATGGCGCACCTCCCTTGCCGCCCTCGGCGAGCCGGCTGACGGTCTCGTAGGCGAACACGTTGGCGGGCTCCAGCGCGGCCGATTTGCGGCTGCGCACCACGTCGGTCCAGGCCTGGACCTGCTTGAAGGCGTTGAACATGGTCTGCTCGCGGTCCTGCGGGATGCGCAGGCCCGCACGCTCGATCAGGCCGTCGTACTGACGGCGGAGGGCGTCGTCGTCCATGGTATGTCTCCCTGAAGGCCGACGCGGGCGTGTCCCGGGCCGGCGGTCCCTGTCAGAGGAAACCGTAGACTCGGCTCCGATTGGATACAATTCGGAAAATTAGCGGAAGTTTGTGTCCTGCATCCCGCTTTTTGTGGGAGAGGCTACTCCTTGTCGGCCGCCGCCCGCCGGATCCGCGCGGCCCGCTGTTCGGCCCGCACGGTGTAGAACGAGGTGGCGCAGATCAGGGCCGCGCCCACCAGCGTCGTAACATCGGGAAGTTCCAGGAAGATGACAAAGCCGATGATCGTGGCGAAGACCAGCCGGGAATAGTCCATCGGCGCCACGGCGGAGGCTTCGCCCTCCTTGAAGCCCTGGATGTTGCAGAGCTGGCCGACCACCGACAGCAGGCCGATGGCGAACATGATCCCCCATTCCTTCAGGGTCGGCGTTACCCAGTAATACGCCGTCGGCACGATCATGATGATGCCGACCATGATCGCCTGGTAGCTCAGGATCGTGACCGGCCTGTCGTACTGCGAAACCTTGCGGATGATGACCATGACCGTGGCGGCGGCCGCCGCACCGGCCACGGCGAGCAGGGAATACATGTTGAAGCCGTTGGCGTCGGGCTTGACCATCACCAGCACGCCGACGAAGCCGAGCAGCACCGCGAACCAGCGTCGCGGGCCGGCGACCTCATGCAGGAAGACCAGGGCGAGCAGGGTGACGAACAGGCTCTTGGCGAAGCTGAGCGCCGTCGCCTCCGCCAGCGGCAGGTGGACGAAGGCGGTGAAGCCGCAGGTCATGGCGATCACCGCCATGCACACCCGCGCGAGATGCAGCGTCACATGGTTGGTCTTCAGAATGCCCGGATATCCGGAGATCAACACCGGCAGGACGGTGCAGGTCATGGTGATCTGACGGAACATCAGGATCTGCACCACGGGGATTGTATCACCGATCTCCTTGATCAGCGCCGTCATGAGGGTGAAGAAGAACCCGGCGACGACCACCCAGACCGCGCCGCGCGCATTGGGGGTCAGGGCAGCGAATGCGGTTCTTCCGGGGGTGGAAATACGCTCGATACTGGTTCTGAAGACATTGAAAGAATGAAAGAAACGGGAGGACGAACTGGGGTCCAGCGGCGTGTTCGCCTGGGGGTCGCTTGACACGTAATCGGGCTTTCTGGCGAGTGGGCCGGACCTGCGGCCAAGTTCCCTATCCATGCACCCGATGGATATTGGATGCAATACGCCTTGACGGAATGAGTGTGAACGCTACCTAACGCGGATCGGGAGTGATATAAAGTTGGGTACCGGCACAAGAACCGGTGCGTGGGGCATGGACGGGTTTCCACCGGAACCGCCGCCACGGGTAAGTAGGAAAAATGGGGCCGCCGGTAGCGGACGGCCCATGGTTGGGGATGAGACAGTCAATGGCAACACGCGGACAATCCGTCGCCCGCACCCTGCGGGACGGCGTGCTCGACGGGACCTACAAGCCCGGCGCGCGGATGAACGAGGTCGACATCTCCAATGCGCTCGGCGTGTCGCGGACGCCGGTGCGCGGCGCCCTGGGCGTGCTGGCGGCCGAGGGCCTGCTGGATTACGTACCCAACAGCGGCTACGTGGTGCGGCGGTATACAGTTCAGGATGTGGAGGACGTCTACGCCGCCCGTTCGGTTCTGGAGGGGCTTGCGGCCCGGACCGTGGCCGAGCGCGGGCTGTCCGACCATCATCGCGGCATGTTGCACAAGGTACTGTCGGAGACCCAGGCGTTGTGCGACGCCCAGGAATGGAGCGAGGAGGTCCGCGACGCCTGGTCCCGGCTGAACGAGGCGTTTCACGAGGCGATCTTCGAGGCTGCGGAGAACCGTCACCTGCGCGAGCTGATCGGCAAGTCGCGTTCGATCCCGCAGCTTCAGGCGGTGAAGTTCCGCTGGCACGACCTGGACACCCTGGCGGAGTCGTATTCGGACCATCTTGAGATCTTCGAGGCGATCGCCGACCGGCAGGGTGCGCGGGCCGAATATCTGGCGCGCGAGCATGTCTATCGCTCGGGTCGGCGCCTGATCGCCAACTGGCGCCGCTTCGAGACGCCGGCCCCGGTGAGGCGTCCCACCCGTCGGGTGCCGCGCGCGGCCTGATCCGCAGGAGGCCGCTCAGTCGTCGGGGCGGGCGAGGGCCGGGTCGATCCGCCCGGCTTCGTCCGGGGCGACCGGTCCCTTGGTTCCGGTGATCAGGGCATAGGCCCCGGGCTCCCGGTGTCGTTCGAAGGCGAAGACGCTGTCCCGGTAGGATCTGCACAGGTCGAGGTCGCAGGTGGCGACGACCAGCTCATCCTCCTCGGTCACCGCCTGGGCGACGGTCTCGCCGGTGGGGGCGACGATCAGGCTGCCGCCCATCTGGTGCACGCCTTCCTCCACCCCGGCCTTGGCGACGCCGACCACGAAGGTGGCGTTCTGATACGCGCCGGCCTGCATCACCAACGCGTTGTGGTGCCAGGACAGCCGGTCGTGCTCGGGGGCGGGCGGGTTGTGGATCGGCGTGTTGTAGCCGATCAGCACCATCTCCGCGCCCTGCAGGCCGAGCACCCGATAGGTCTCCGACCAGCGGCGGTCGTTGCAGATCGCCATGCCGATGCGGCCGCCGAAGGCGTCGAACACACGGAACCCCAGATTGCCCGGCGTGAAATAGCGCTTCTCCAGGTGCTGGAACGCCCGCCAGGGCTCGTGCTCGCCATGGCCGGGCAGGTGGATCTTGCGGTACTTGCCGACGATGGACCCGGACCGGTCCACCAGGATGGCGGTGTTGAACCGGGTGCCGTCGGCCGTCAGTTCCGCATAGCCGAGATGGAAGCCGATCCCGAGATCGCGGGCGGCATCGAACAGGGGCCTGGTCTCCGGCCCGGGCATCTCGCGCTCGTAGAACCGGTCGAGCTCGGCCTCGTCCTCGAAATACCAGCGCGGGAAGAAGGTGGTCAGCGCCAGTTCGGGATAGACGATCAGGTCCGCCCCCCGGGCCTTGGCCGCCTCCATCAGGCCGACGAGCCTGCTCACGGTCGCGCTGCGCGACGTCTCCAGGGCGATGGGACCGAGCTGGGCGGCGGCGACGGTGAGGGGGCGCATGGGCGGTCATCCCGGGTCAGGAGCGGCGATCCGGAATGATGGAATGTTGCAGGTGCGAAGGGAAGATGCGAACCGCGTCCCATCAAGTCGACCAGCCGTAGAGCCGGGCGGGGTTGTCCTGCAGGATCTGCTGGCGGACGTCCGCGTCGGGGAACCAATCGGCCACCGCGTGATAGAGCCCGGCAGTGTCGAGCGGCTGGTATTGCAGCACCGTGTCGCGGTTCGTCGTGGCGCCGGAATGCTTGGGCGTGTGCGGCCAGTCGCTCGCCCAGACCATACGGTCCGGTGCCATGTCGCGGATCGTGCGGGCGAGGTCGGCCACGCCCGCGCCGTCGGGGCCGGTGGAGATCCGGTAGGAGCCCGACAGTTTCGCCCAGGCCCCGCCCTCCACCAGCCGGCGCATGTCGGCCACGTGCCGGTCGGGGCCGAGCGGGTCGATCGAGCCGAAATGGTCGAGCACCAGCGGCACGCGGAGTTTCGGCTGGATCGCGACGAGATCGGCCAGAACGCCGGGATCGCAGAACACCTGAATGTGCCAGTCGCTGCCGCAGAGCAGCCGGTCAAGCTTGGGCAGGACGGCGTCGACCGGGGCCGCCGCCGCCCGCACCGAGCGCAGGTTCACCCGAACCCCGCGCACCCGACGGGCATGCAGGGCGGCGAGTTCCGTATCGCCGATGCTGTCCGGATCGAGCACCGCCACGCCGCGCGCCGCGTCCCCGAAAGCGTCGAGCGCATCCAGCGTACAGCGGTTATCGGTGGCGTAGGCGCTGGGCTGAACCACCACCACCCGAGCTATGTCGGTACCGGCCACCGCCTTCCAGTAGGCGTCGACGCCGGCGGGCGGCACCGTGTAGCTGCGCGGCTCCGCGAAGGGATACGCCGTCCGATCGCCGAAAATATGCATGTGGCAGTCGATCGCCCGGAGCGTCATCGCATCGCCTCCCTCGTGGTTCTTGTTGGCGCCTGTTGGCGGCGTCAACCGTAGGACGACGCAGGTCGGAAGTGAAATGCAGGCGCCAGTCGGGTTTAAGGCGCTGATCGCAGGAGTAAAATTCCGCACCGCACCGGCCCGCGCGCTGGACAAGTCGTCACGATCCTCCCGATACTGCTGGGATAGCCGGGCGGGTGGTTTTCGCCCGCGTGATTCCGCTTCAATAGGGGAGACAGCGATGTCGCCGACGGCTAAGCCCGACACCAAGGAACTCGAGCCCTGGCAGTGGCCGGACGAACGCTGGCAGGCGATCGTCGACAAGGTCCGCGCCGGGCGCAGCCTGAAGCCGGAGAGCTGGAAGGGCGGGGCGAAATGCGCCGTCGCCATCTCCTTCGACAGCGACCACGAGACCAGCACCCTGCGCTGGGGTCATACCTCGCCGGGCAAGCTTTCCCAGGGTCAATATGGCGGCCGGGTGGCGATCCCGCGCATCCGCAAGCTGTTGGCCAAGTACGACGTGAAGGCCTCGTTCTTCGTGCCCGCCGTGGTCGCCAAGATCCACCCGGACGAACAGCGTGGTCTGGTGGATGAAGGTCACGAGATCGGCATCCACGGCTGGATCCACGAACTGAACAGCCAGCTGCCGCCGGCCGACGAGCGCGACCTGATGATGCGCGCCGCCGACGTGCTGGAGAAGATCAGCGGCAAGCGGCCGGTCGGCGTGCGCACCGCCTCCTGGGATTTCTCCGACCACACCCTGGCGATCGCCCGCGAGATGGGCCTGCTCTATGACAGTTCCCTGATGGCCGATGACGAGCCCTACGAGCTGCTGGAGGAGGGCAAGCCGACCGGCATGGTCGAGTTGCCGGTGGAGTGGATCCGCGACGACGCTGTCTACTTCAACATGGACCGGTTCTCCGCCCTGCGGCCCTACACCCCGCCATCCGGCGTGCTGGAGGTCTTCAAGGCCGAGTTCGACGGCGCCTATGTCGAGGGCGGGCTGTTCCTGCTGACCATGCACCCGCACATGATCGGCCACCGCTCGCGCATCGCCCTGCTCGAAAAGCTGATCGAATATATCCAGGGCCATGACGGGGTGTGGATCGCCACCCATGCCGAGGTGGCGCAGTACTGCAAGGACAGCGCCGGGCTTTAGCTTGTTCCGACGGCGGTCTCAGTAGCTGGGAATGCCCAGGGTGAGGCCGCCGTCGACGAACAGAATGCTGCCGGTCACGTAGCTCGCCCGCTCGGACAGCAGATAGGCGACGAGGTCGACCAGCTCCTCCGGCCGGCCCTCGCGGCCGAGCGGAATGCGCGCGACCTTGGCCGCGTGTTCGACCCGCCCGACGCCCTGGGCATGCTCCATCACCCGGTCGGTGCCGATCAGGCCGGGAGCGACCGCGTTGACCCGGATGCCATGCGGCGCCAGTTCGATCGCCAGATTGCGGGTGAGCTGGGAGAAGCCGGCCTTGGACGACCCGTAATGGGCGATACCGGGGCGCGCAAGGGTCGAGGCGCTGGAGCCGATATTGACCACCGCTCCGCCGATCCCGGCCGCCGTCATGCGTCGGCCCAGGGCCTGCACCATCAGGAACGGGGCCCGCAGGTTCAGGTTCAGCACCGCGTCCCATTCCGCCACGGCCATGTCGAACAGCGGGGTGACGGGGTAGATCCCGGCGGCGTTCACCAGCCCCGCGACCGGGCCGACCGCGTCCCAGGAAGCCCCAACCAGCCGCTCGGGAATCTCCGGATCGCACAGATCGCCGGCGAAGGGGTGAAAGCGCTCGCCCAATGCTTCCCGCGTTTCGGAGAGTCCGTCGGCATCGATGTCGATGCCGGCGACGGTCACGCCCTGGGCGAGCAGGTGACGGGCGATGGCGTGGCCGATGCCGGAGGCCGCACCGGTAACGATCACCGTGTCCGGCAGATCGCTGCTCATTGCGCGAAGTGGCAGGCGGCTTCCTGGCCGGGCCAGTCGGCGCGCAGTTCCGGCTCGACCTCCGCGCAGGTCTGCTGGGCCATGGGGCAGCGGTTGCGGAACCGGCAGCCGGACGGCAGGTTGCCCGGGTTCGGCGGCTCGCCCTCCAGCGAGAAGGTGTCGATCACCCGCGCGCCGCCGATGGTCGGGATCGCCGACAGCAGCGAGCGGGTATAGGGGTGGCGCGGCGTCTCGAACACCGCTTCGGTCTCGCCGAACTCGACCACCTTGCCGAGATACATCACCGCGATCCGATTGCAGATCATCCGCACCACCGACAGGTCGTGGGAGATGAACAGGTAGGTCAGGTCGAACTGTTTGCGCAGATCCATCAGCAGGTTGAGGATCGTCGCCTGCACCGACACGTCGAGGCCGGAGGTCGGCTCGTCCAGCACCACCAGGCTCGGCTGCAGGGTCAGGATGCGGGCCAGGCCGACGCGCCGCTGCTGGCCGCCGCTGATCTCGTGCGGATACAAATCCAGATGGCCGACAGGCAGACCGACCGCCTGGAGGATGGCACGCACCCGCTCCTCGCGTTCGTCGTAGTTCAGGCCGCTGTGATGGATCACCAGGGGCTCGTGCAGGGAGCGGCGGATCTTCCAGCGCGGATCGAGCGAGGCGCCCGGGTCCTGATAGGAATACTGCAGGTGCCGGCGCCGCTCGCGCGCGGCACTCGGTGCTGCGCCGGCGATGTCGTTGCCCTCGAAGATCAGGCTGCCGTCGGTGGGTTGGTGGATGCCCATGATGGTCTTGCCGAGTGTGGACTTGCCGCAGCCGCTCTCGCCGACGATGCCGAGGATCTCGCCCTTGTCGACGGTGAAGGACACGTCGTCCAGCGCACGCAGCACACCGGTCTGCCAACCGAAGGCGTTGCGGATCGGGAAATGCTTCGTCAGGCCGCGGGCGTCGAGGATCGTGCGCTCGTTGACCTGGGTGCGCCGGGTCGGGGCGGGTGCGTCCACGTTCATGCCAGTGCGTGCCTCTTTTCCTCGGCGACCGGATGGTAGCAGCGCACGTCGTGTCCGGGTCCGACCGACGTGACCTCGGGCCGGGTCTGCCGGCAGATATCGGTGGCGAACTCGCAGCGCGGGTTGAAGCGGCAACCGGTCGGCGGATCGACCAGCGCCGGGATGCTGCCGGGGATGCCGCTGAGACTCCCCCCTCGGCTCGGCAGGCTCTTCAGCAGGCGGTTGGTGTAGGGATGGCTCGGTCGCTTGAAGAAGCCCTCGCTGGAGGCGGCCTCCATCTCCTGGCCGGCATACATCACGGTGATGCTGTCGCAGATCTCCCACGCCGTGCCCAGGTCGTGGGTGGTGAACAGCACCGAGATGCCGTGGTCGGTCGCCAGATCGCGCAGCAGCTTCAGGATCTGCGCCTGGATGGTCACGTCGAGCGCGGTGGTCGGCTCGTCGGCGATGATCAGCTTCGGTTCCGGCAAAAGGGCCATGGCGATCATCAGCCGCTGGCGCTGGCCGCCGCTGACCTCGTGCGGGTACTTCTTCAGAACCCCCTCGGGGTCGGGAAGCTGGACCTGGCGCAGCAGGTCGAGCACCCGCTCCCGGTCCGCCTTGTAGCGCCGCGATCCGTGCAGGCGCGGCAGCCAACCGGAACGGCCGGCATCGGCGTCGTCCAGCTCCGGGGACTTCCATTTCATCAGGTCCATGATCTGGGCGCCGATGGTGAAGACCGGATTGAACGAGCTGAACGGATCCTGCGGGATGAACGAGATCCGCCGGCCGCGCACGGTGGCGGCCAGCCGGTTCGGGTCGACCCTCAGCAGGTCGACACCGTCGAACTCGATGGTGCCGGCCTCCAGCCGGGCCGAGTTCTTCGGCAGCACGCCGAGGATCGAGCGGGCGAGCGTGGTCTTTCCACACCCGCTTTCGCCGACCAGCCCGACGATCTGGCCGCGGCCGATGGTCAGGTTCACATGGTCGAGCACCTGGGCCGTCCCGCCGTCGGTGGCGAAGCTGACCTTCAGGTCGCGCACCCGCAGCAGGTCACTTGTCATGGCGGCTGCTCCGTCGGATACGGGGGTCGAGGATGTCGCGCAGCCCGTCGCCGAGCAGGTTGAACCCCATCACCACGAGGAAGATCGCGATGCCCGGCGCGGTGGCGTACCACCAGGCATCCGGCAGGAACTCGCGGGATTCCGAGATCATCCGGCCCCATTCCGGCGACGGGGCCGGGGCGCCGAGGCCGAGGAAGCCCAGGGCGGCGGCGGTCAGGATCGTACCGCCCATGCCGATGGTCGTGCGCACGATGATCGAGGACATGATGTTCGGCAGGATGTGCAGCACCATCACCCGGAACGGCGACGCGCCCAGCGCGATGCTGGCCTCGATGAACACTTCCTTCTGTACCGAGCGGGTCTCGGCATAGACCAGCCGCGCCCAGAACGGCCAATAGGTCACCGACAGCGCCAGGATCACGTTCTCGATCGACGGTCCCAGGGTCTGGGCGATGGCGATTGCCAGCACGATCTGCGGCACCGCGAGGAAGATGTCGGAGACCCGCATCAGCGCGTCGCTGACCCAGGAGTGGTAATAGCCGGCCAGCAGGCCGATCGGCACGCCGATCAGCACCGAGGCACCGATGGCGATGACCGCGATGGAGATGGTGATCCGGGCGCCGAACAGGATGCGGCTGTAGATGTCGCTCCCCATCCGGTCGGTGCCGAAGAAGTGGTCGGCGCCCGGTCCCTGCAGGCGCTCCGAGGGGTGGAACTCGAAGACGTCCTCGGGATGGGTGGCGAGGATCGGCGCGAAGACCGCCGTCAGGATCAGCAGCAGGATGATCACCGCGCCGATCAGGGCGACGCGGTCCTCCACCAGCTTGCGGAACACGAAGGAGAGGGTTTCCATCGGGCGCCTACCGGCTTTCGCGGGGATCGATGAAGCCGTGGACGACGTCCACGGTCAGGTTCACGACGATGAAGATCACGCCGGAGACGACGGTGAAGCCCATGATCGCGTTGTAGTCGGACTGCAGGATCGACTGCACCGCATAGGAGCCTAGGCCGGGCCAGTCGAACACCGCCTCCACCACCACCGCGCCGGCGATCAGGATGCCGAAGATCAGACCGATCTGGGTCACCGTGCCGATCAGCGCGTTGCGCAGCACGTATTTCCACACGATGACGCGGCGCGGCATGCCCATGGCCTCCTCGTACATCACGTAGTTCGAGTTGATCGCCTCCAGCACGCCGGCGCGGGTGAAGCGCACGATGGTGGCCAGTGCCGGGAAGGCCAGGGTCATGACCGGCAGGATCATGTGGCTGACCACGTCCCAGAAGGTCTCCAGGTCCCCCATGATGAGCGAGTCGATCAGGAAGAAACCGGTGATCACGTCCGGCCCCCAGCCGGCGACGCGGCCCTGCAACGGCGTCCAGCCGAGCTCCATGGCGAACAGGAGCTGAAACAGGATGGCGAGCCAGAAGCTGGCGATGGCGAGGCCGGAGACCGTGATGATCCGCAGCACGTGATCGAGCAGGGAGTTCCGCTTCAGGGCGGAGACCACACCGAGCGGAATGCCGATCAGGGCGGAGACGAAGACCGACACGAAGGTCAGCTCAAGGGTGGCGGGCAGGCGGGAGGCCAGGTCTTCGGAGATCGGGCGCAGGGTGTAGAGGCTGACGCCGAAATCGCCCTCCAGAACGGCGACGATGTACCGCCAGAGCTGGATGTGCATCGGCTGGTCGAGGCCGAGTTGCCGGCGAAGTTCCTCGATCTGTTCGGCGGTCGCGTTGTCGCCGGCGACGAAGGCGACCGGGTCGGCGGGGATGATATGGCTGATGGTGAAGGTGATCACGATCAGCCCGAGCACCGTCGGCACGAACCAGAACAGTCGGTTCAGGATGAGGACGAGAAGTTTCACCGGCGTATCCGTGGACCCAGAAGGCGTGACGGGCGGACGCCGGCCGTCCGCAGCGCTGTGCGGCCGGCGCCCGTCGACTGTCGGGGGTTACTTGAAGTGCACCCAGCGCATCTCCTGACCGTTGCCGATCGGGCAGAAGCGGAAGCCGGTGGCCTTCTTGTTGATCGGGCCGAACCACTTGGTGTTGTAGATGAACACGCCGGCGGCATCGTTCGCCACGATGGTGGCCGCCTTGGCGTAGTTCGCCTCGCGCACCGCCTGATCGGTGGTCGTCTGCGCCTCGTGCAGGAGCTTGTCGACCTCCGGGTTCTGGTACCAGCTGTTGTTGCGGGTACCGATCTTGGCGCCGTCATACATCTCGCCCACCCAGTTGTTCGGATCGGCGTAGTAGGTGCTCTTCCACAGGAACAGCATGTCGTACATCTGCTGCTCGTCGCGCATCTTGCCCGACACCACCGGCCACGGCTCGGAGACGATCTCGCTCTCGATGCCGGCCTTGGCCAGGCCGTTCTGCATCAGGGCGGCCGCCTGCTCGGTCTGGCCGTAACCGGCGAGCGCGCCGATGGTGATCTTGCGCAGCGGCTCCTTCACCTTGGCCAGGTATTCCTTCGCCTTGTCGATGTCGTAGGTGTAGCCCTCGAGATCCTGCGGCGCGCCCCAGATGTTGTTCGGCAGCGGCGCCGGATTGCGGGCGACGGAACCGCTGAGGATGTCGTTGATGAAGCCGTCATAGTCGAAGGAATGGGCCAGCGCCTTGCGGAAGTTGATGTCGTTCATCGGCGGCCGGCCGTTGTGGATGGCACCGTAGAAGATGCGCATCGACTCCGCTTCCATCACCTCGATGTTCTCGGCTTCCTTGAGGCGGATGATCTGGTCCTGCGGCATGTAGCCGTCGGAACCGTGGAAATCGCCCTTCATCAGGCCGAGCACGCGGCTGTTGATCTCGACCACCGTGCGGAACTCGATGGCGTCGAGATACTTCTCGCCCCAGCCCATGAAATGGTCGGGGAACCGGTCCGCCTGGAAGCCCTTGGCCGGATCGAAGCGCTTCAGCACGAAGGAACCGGACCCGGCGTCGTTGCTCGACAGCCAGGCCGAACCCCAGTCGCCGTCCTTCTCGTTCGCCTTCACAAGGTCGGCGTTCACGACATGGATCTCCGGCACGGTGGCCATGAAGATCGCCGAGGGGGCGTTCAGGTTGAACTCCACCGTGTGCTTGTCGACCGCCTTGGTGGACCCGGGAGCGATGCTGTCCTGAAACAGCGCCGACGCCCCCTTCTTCAGGGCCAGGATCCGCTCGATCGAGTAGACGACGTCGGACGCCTCGATCTCGCTGCCGTCGTGGAACTTCGCGCCCTCGCGCAGCTTGAAGGAGTACTTCAGGCCATCGTCGGAGATGTCGTAGCTCTCGGCGAGCCAGAGCTTCAGTTCCGGCGGATTGTCCTCCCAGCGCATCAGCCCGTCATACAGGTTGATGCGGTAGGCCACGCGGCCGACATCGAAGACCGCATGGGGGTCCATGGTGTCGTAGGCGCTGGAATTGGCGAAGATGAACGTGTTCTTCGCTTCGGCGACGCTCGGCAGGGCCGAGGACGCGGTGGCGAGGGCCAGACCGGTCAGGCCGATGACCGCCGCCCGGCGCAGGCTGCGCAGAGCGGCCCACGGGCCGTATCTCATGGTGGACATTTCAATCACCTCCTCTGTTCAAGGGTACGCCCCCTTGCCCGGAAGGCCGGGTTGGCGGCGCTGTCGTCCGGCGCACTTGTGGCGGGCACCGTGGCGGGATGCGGTGACAGAAGCTTCCAGGGAGTCTGGCGCCGGATTTCGCGCCCGCGCAATACCGCAACCGGCGTTCGCCGGGCTGCCGCACGCGGCGGGGGAAATCGGTCGCTCAGAGCTTCCATTGGAAACCGTCGATGATGAAATCCTGGCCGGTGATGAACATCGGCTCCGAGGTCGCCAGGAACTTCACCACCTGGGCGATGTCCTGCGGGGTGCCGCAGCGGTTCAGCACGATGCCGGTGACCAGCTCCTCCTCGCGGGCGCGGATCACCGCGTTCGGCGTCTCGGTCTTGATCAGGCCGGGGCAGAGCGCGTTGACGGTGATCTGCGGCCCCAGCTCCTTGGCCAGCGAGCGGGTGAGGCCGAGGATGCCGGCCTTGGCCGCGGCATAGGAGAATTTGCTGACCGCGCTGGTGACGCCGCCGGAATGGGCGTTGATCGACGACATGTTGATGATGCGGCCGGCCCCCTGGGCCTGCATGCTCGGGACCACGGCGCGGCACCAGTTGAAGCAGCTCTTCAGGTTGATGTCGATCGTCCGGTCGAACTCCTCCTCGGAGATGTCCAGCAGTCCCTTCGGGTTCGCCTTGCCGGCGTTGTTGAACAGGACGTCGATGCGGCCCCATTGGTTGGCGATGTCGGCGCCGATTTTTTGTGCGGCTGCGAAATCGGCCACATCGGCGTGGAAAGTCAGGCAGCGGCGGCCGAGCGCCTCGATCTCACTTTTGGTGCGGGCCAGCTCGTCGTCGAGCAGATCGACCAGGGCGATGTCCATGCCGCAGGCGGCCAGCTCGAGGGCACAGCCCCGGCCAATGCCTTTCGCGCCTCCGGTGACGATCGCCACCCGTGGTTGTGAGTCGTTCACGACTTTCATGTCCCCCGGTTTCCCTGGCTTACCGCCTTTTGATGAATGTTGACGGCGCTCGCATGGCGGGTCAACAATTCATTCACACATCTGAAGCGTGTTCACATATATGAATACAGTCGTAAAATCTGCGGAGAGGGTGCTCGACATCCTCGAAGTCTTCGCCATGTTCCGCGCCCCTCTCGCGTTGCGCGATATCGCGGGCCAGCTCGGCATTCCGAAAAGCAGCGCGCTCATGCTGCTGCGCACACTGGAGGGTCGCGGCTATCTGGTGCGCGACGGCGACCGCTATGTGCTGGACCCGGTCTGGCAGAGCGACGAGGAGGGCGGTGGCTGCTTCATCGGCGGCCATACCATGCGCCTGATCCGCATTGCCGAGCCGGTGATGCGCGACCTGGTCGACCGGCTGGAGGAGACCGTCGTGCTCGGCGTGCCGACGCTGGAGGGCGATGTCCGGGTGGTGGCCAACCGGCTGTCGCCGCTGACCGTGCGCTACGACCAGAGCCGTATCTCCGTCATTCCCGCCTATTGCACCGCGCTCGGGCAGGCCATGCTGGCGTTTCAGAGCCAGGAGGCGATCGACGCCTATATCGCGCGCTGCCCGTTCGAGCCGCTGACCGACCGCACCATCACCGACCCGCAGGCGTTCCGCGCCAGGCTGGCGGAGAACCGGCAGCGCGGCTGGGCGCTGAACCAGGAGGAGCGGTTCCTCGGCGCCGTCGGCCTCGCGGCCCCGATCCTGGGGCAGGGCGGCACCGTTCTGGGGGCGCTCAACATCGGCACCGTTCCGGTGCGCTACCGCCGCCGGCGCACCACGCTGGTGGCGGCCCTGCAGCGCGCGGTCGCCACCGTGGCCGAGCAACTCGACACGCGTATCCCGCAGCGTTCCGGCGCTGCGGTCCACCAGTAGGTCTGAAGGGGAAGACGGGCATGGGTTATCGCGTCGGCGTCGATATCGGCGGAACGTTCACTGATTTCTGCGCCTTCGACGAGGACAGCGGTGCGCTGCACACGCTCAAGGTCTTCTCCACGCCGCAGACCCCCGGTCAGGAAGTGATCGCCGGCATCACCGGCCTCGCCGAGCGCTACGGTGTGACGCCGCAGCAGGTCACCTACTTCACCCATGGCACCACCGTCGGCGTGAACACGGTGATCCAGCGCCGGGGCATCACCCTGTGCCTGTTCACCACCCGTGGCTTCGAGGACGTGCTGGAGGTCGCGCGCCTCAAGATGCCGGACCCCTACGACCTGTTCTCCGGCCGGCCGGAGCCGCTGGTGACCCGCGACCGGGTGTTCTCCATCGACGAACGCATGCTGTTCGACGGGTCGGTCGACACACCGCTGGACGAGGCCAGCGTCGACGCCGCCATCGAAGGGGTGAGGGCCGTCGGCGGCGAGGGCGTGGTGGTCGCCCTGCTGCACGCCTACCGCAACCCGACGCATGAACAGCGGGTTGCCGAGATCATCAAGGCTAAGGCGCCGGAGCTGACCGTGACCTGCGCCAGCGAGGTCTGGCCGGTGATCCGCGAATACGAGCGCACGGTGACCGCCGTGGTCGCCGGCTATGTCCAGGGCCGGGTCGCCCATTACCTGGACTCGCTCCAGAAGGCGCTGGCCTCGGCCGGCGTGCCGGCGGAACCGATGATCACCAAGTCCAACGGCGGGGTGATGACGGCGGAGATCGGTAAGCAGGAATGCGCCCAGATGCTGCTGTCCGGCACCGCGTCCGGCGTGATCGGCGCGGCCAGCGTCGCCATGGAGACCGGGGCCAGGGCGGCGATGAGCCTGGATATCGGCGGCACCAGCGCCGACGTGGCGATCATCCGCGACGGCACCCCGCAATACGGCATCGGCGAGGTGATCGGCGAGTTCCCGATCTACATCCCGACCGTCTCGGTCACGTCCATCGGCGAGGGCGGCGGGTCCATCGCCTGGGTCGATCCGCATGGGGTGCTGAAGGTCGGCCCGGAGAGTGCCGGCTCCACCCCGGGCCCGGCCTGCTACGACCGGGGCGGCGAGCGGCCGGCGATCACCGACGCCTTCGTGGTCTGCGGTTTCCTCGGCCAGGCGGCGCTCGGCTACAGCGCGGTGTCGATGCGCACCGACCTGTCGGAAACGGCCATGGCCACGGTCGCCGAGAAGATCGGTAAGAGCGTTCAGGACACGGCGGAAGCGGTGATCCGGGTCGCCACCTCCGGCATGTATCTGGAGGTGTCGAAGCTGGTGTCGCGCCACGGCATCGATCCGCGCGAGCTGTCGCTGATCGCCTTCGGCGGGGCCGGCCCGATGATGGCCTGCTTCCTCGCCCGCGAACTGGGGATGCGCGAGGTCGTCATCCCCCGGGTGCCGGGCGTGCTGAGCGCCTTCGGCGGCCTGATCGCCGACATCAAGAACGACTTCATCCGCACCGTGTATCTCGACCTGGAGACCGGCTCGCTGGAGGAGATGCGCGCCGTCTATGCCGACCTGCGCGAGGCCGCCATTGCCTGGATCCGCGACGAGCACGGCTATGAGGGCGCGGTGACGCTGTTGCACTCGGCCGACATGCGCTACCGCGGCCAGTCCTACGAGATCGAGACGCCGCTGGACGCGGAGTGGATCGACAGCGGCGACCTGGATGCCATGGCGGGCGCCTTCCATGCGGCCCACGAGCGGATCTACGAGCATGCCGACGCCGACGCGCCGGTGCAGATCATCAACCTGCGCCTGGTCGTCGTGGGTACCCCGCCGAAGCCGAAATTCGCCCCGGTCGAGACCTCCGACGCGGCGCCGGTGGCGACCGCCTCGGTGCCGGTCTTCTACGACGGTGCCACCCACACGGCGGCTGTCTACGCGCGCGGCGATCTCTACGCCGGCCAGAGTTTCCCGGGGCCCGCCATCGTGACCCAGGACGACTGCACCACCTGTGTGCTCGGCGGCTTCACCGCGACGGTGGACCCGAGCGGTAACCTGATTCTGAGCCGGGAGGGCTGAGCCATGGCGATCGACAAGGTCACGCTGGAGATCCTGAAGAATCACTGCCGGGCCGCCGCCGAGAGCATGGCCTTCACCCTCTACCGCACGGCGCACTCGACCTTCGTGAAGGAGACCGAGGACTTCACCACCGGCCTTACCACGCCGGAGGGTGAGACCTTCGCCACGCCGGTCGAGTTGGGCGCCACATGGTTCGTCGGCCTGAACTACGGCACCGTCATCCGGATGATCGACCATTACGACGAGGGCGACATCTGCATGACGAACGACCCCTATAGCGGTCACGTCTGCACCCACTCGCCGGACATGCATATCTGGAAGCCGGTGTTCCACGAGGGCGAGATCGTCTGCTTCGTGGTCGGCCATATCCACAACACCGATGTCGGCGGCGCCGTCCCGGCCAGCATCTCGCGCACCCTGTCCGAAGTGCATCAGGAAGGCATCCGCATCCCGCCGGCCAAGGTGGTGAAGAAGGGGGCGTTCAACCACGAGCTCATCGACGTGATGCTCGCCAATGTCCGCATGCCGGAGCAGAACTGGGGCGACCTGAAGGCCCAGATCGCCGCCATGAACACCGGCGAGCGCCGGGTCCACGAGATGATCGCCAAGTTCGGCGTTGAGACCTTCAAAGCCGGCGTCGCCGGGCTGCTGGACTATGCCGAACAGCAGGCCCGCTCGATCATGGCGACCCTGCCGGACGGGGATTATTTCTTCGACGACTACCTGGACGAAGATGCCGCGGGCGGCTTCCCCTGCCGCATCGCGCTCACCCTGAAGATCCGCGGCGAGACCTGCGTGCTCGACTTCACCGGCAGCGACCCGCAGATCGAGTCCTCGGTGAACATGCCGACGGGCGGCCAGCCCCGTCATGCGCTGCTGATGGTGGGCTTCGTCTATATCCTCTACTCGCTCGACCCGACCCTGTTCCTGAATTCCGGCGTGTGCCGGGTGGCGGAGTCGATCCTGCCCGAGGGCACCATCGTGAACCCGGTCTTCCCGGCCGCGGTCGGCCTGCGCACCCTGTCGGTGCAGCGTCTGCAAGGCGTGATCTTCGGCGCCTTCGCCCAGGCGGCGCCGGATCGTCTGCCGTCGAGCCCGGCCTCGGGCGGACCGATCATGAACGTGAACACCATCGACAACCGCACCGGCCGGCGCGTGATGGCGGCGATCGGCGCGATCTCCGGTGGGGCCGGCGGCAGTCCGCGCGGCGACGGTACGGAAGGCTCGGGCGCCAACGCCTCGTTCCTGAAGAACACGCCGGTGGAGATCAACGAGGCCGAGGTGCCGTTCAAGATCCTGCGCTACGGCCTGTGTCAGGATTCCGGCGGCGCTGGCAAGTATCGCGGCGGCAACGCGCTGGAGATGATCTTCCAGGCGCACGCGCCGAACACCCGCGTCACCGCCCGCAACCGCGACCGCACCCGGTTCTCCTCCTGGGGAATCCTCGGCGGCAAGGCGGGCAGCCATTCCAAGTTCGTGCTGAACCCGGGGAGCAACCGCGAGGAGAACCTGGGCAATGTGGACATCCTGACCATCGGCCCGGGGGACGTGGTGCATATCGCGTCCGGCGGCTCCGGCGGCTGGGGCGATCCGCTGGAGCGCGATCCGGCGGCCGTGCTGTGGGACGTGCGGCGCGGCTTCGTGTCGACCAAGGCGGCGAAGCAAAGCTACGGCGTGGTGCTGACGCCGGGCGGGGTGGACGAGGCGGCAACGGCCAGGCTGCGCGCCGACCTGGCCCGCGAACGGCCGAAGCAGGAGGGGTTCTTCGATTACGGGGCCAACCGGCTCGCCTACGAGAAGATCTGGACCCGGGCGAATTACGACGCCCTGACCGAGCTGCTGGCGGCCACGCCGGTGCATTGGCGGTTTTTCGTGAAGCATCGGGTCTTCGAGGCGATCGACGCGTTGGATCCGGCAACGCTGGCCGGCGACGGCTCCGACTTGCGCGCAGCCTTCGACGGGGTGGTGGAGCGCTTCCCGCAGCTCCGCGCCGCGCTGGCGGCCTGAGCCATGGAGATCGGCTTCGAGGGCAGGACCGTCGTCGTCACCGGCGCCGTGCGCGGCATCGGCCAGGGCATCGCCCATGCCTTCGCCGCGCTCGGAGCGACGGTGCATGCCTGGGACATTCTCGCCGACGGTCTGCAGGAGACCCGCAGGACGGCGTCGCCCGAGCGCGGGGGGACCATCCACCCCCACGTGGTCGACGTCACCGATTTCGACGCGGTGAAGGCGGCGGTCGAGGCGGCAGAGGCTGAGAGTGCGTCGGGCGCAGTGGACGTGGCGGTGCATGTGGCCGGCGGCGTGAAGGGCCAGTCGAAGCGCCCGATCGAGGAGGTGACTCTGGAGGATTGGCGGGCGATCCAGGCGGTCAATCTGGACGGCGCCTTCCACCTGGCCAAGGCGGTGGCGCCCGGCATGAAGCAGGCCGGCACCGGCCGCATCGTGGTGATCTCCAGCGGGGCGGCGTTCAATGTCAGCCTGACCGGCATCCACAGCTACGGCACGGCGAAGAGCGCCCAGGTCGGCTTCGTACGGCAGCTCTCCGCCGAACTCGGCCCGTTCGGCATCACCGTGAACTCGGTCGCCCCGGGCTTCATGCCGACCAGCCCCGATTATGTCCGGCAGTGGGAGTCCTACGGGGAGGAGGGGCAGACCGCCATGGTCAAGCGCATCCCCATGGGCCGGATCGGCACGCCGAAGGACATCGCCAACGCCGTGCTGTTCTTCGCCTCCGACCATGCCGAGTGGGTGACCGGCCAGACCCTGCGGGTGAGCGGGGGGATGTGATCCGCCCGTCTGGGGTGCTGTCGGCCGCGGCTGCCGTGCTAGGCTGATCGTCCTGCCCGCCCGCGGACCCGCCCATGCTCACCTTCGCCGTCGCCCTGTTCTTCCTGATCATCACGCCTGGGATCGGGGTGCTGACGACCGCCGGCATCGGCGCCGGCTTCGGCGCGGGATCGGGCATCCGGTTTCTGGTCGGCCTGTTCATCGGCACCAATCTGGCGGCGCTCCTGGTGGTGACCGGGATCGCGGCCGTGGTCCTGGCCCATCCGATCATCGGCCCGACCCTGCTCTACGCCTCGCTCGCCTATCTGCTGTATCTCGCGTTCCGCATCGGTTGGGCCGGATCGCGGGTCGCCTTCGTCGAGCGCAAGAGCGCGCCGGGCATCCCCGGCGGCATCGGGCTTCAGCTCATCAATCCGAAATCCTACGCGGTGAACACGACCCTGTTCTCCGGCTTTCACTTCATGGCCGAGAACCCGACGCTGGAGATCGCGATCAAGTTCGCGATCATCAACGTGATCTGGATCCCGGTGCACCTGACCTGGCTGTGGGCCGGGGTGTCGCTCAAGCGGCTCGACCTGTCGCCGCGCACCCAGTCGGTCATCAACAAGCTGATGGCGCTGTCGATGGTGATCGTCGTCGTGCTGGCCGCCCTGCCCGCCGCGCGGTGATTCGCCTGTCCGTCAGGCGACCGCGCCGCGGCGAGACGCGGGTGGCCCTCGCCAAGCCTCGGATTCAAACCACTAATTGCGCTTTTCCAGCCAACGGTCAGAATAGGGCCATGGAATCGGGCCTGGCCGGTCGATCGGGGGATGACAGATGCTGAGCAATATTTCCACAAAGCTCATCGCGCTTGTGGTGTTCATGACGGCGGCGCTGTTCGCGTTCGCCGGTTACACGGTCCTGTCATTGTCCCAGGTGGCAAAGCAGGTCGACCATATCGCGACG
This sequence comes from Thalassobaculum salexigens DSM 19539, assembly GCF_000423805.1. NCBI lineage: Bacteria > Pseudomonadati > Pseudomonadota > Alphaproteobacteria > Rhodospirillales > Thalassobaculaceae > Thalassobaculum > Thalassobaculum salexigens. Next base: position 362,879 of record NZ_AUIR01000012.1, on the reverse strand, counting down.
ACCGAAACCCCGATCTCCCAGAGCGCCTTCAAGGTGGTTGAAGCCCAGCTCCAGCAGGAGTTGGCGCTGCATGTGGCGATCTCCGTTTCCGGCCAGGGGCGCAGCGATCTCGGCGAAGGCTACATCGCCAAATACGAGGAATACTCGGCACAGGTCGCGGCCGAGCTGAACACGATCGAAGCGGTGATCGACGCCGCCATGGAGATCCCGGATGAGCGCGAGGCGCTCTATCAGGATCTTAAGGGCAACCTGCGGGAAATCCGCCAGCTGCGCGATCAGGTCACGACGATCGCCGGCCGCGTGATCACCCAGTACCGGGCTCTGGTCAAGGCCGCCGGCGCCCGCATTCCGCGCCTGTCGACCCTGGGCTCGAAGATGGAGGAAATCGAGAAGCTTCAGATCCAGCTGATGGTCTCGATCGACGACTTCGTCCACAAGGTCAACAAACTGACCGAAGACTCGGTCGCCGAGATCCAGGCCGCCGAATACACGGTGATCCAGCATCTGATCATCGCCGCCGTGATCATCGGCGCCATCTCGCTGCTCGTCGGCATCACCCTGGCCATGCGCATTCGCAGCCGCCTGGCCAACGCGGTCGCCACCGTCGACCGCTTCGCCATGGGTGACATGACCGTGCCGATCAGCAAGGTCAACGCCAAGGACGAGATCGGCAGGGTGCTGACCGCGCTGGCGCACATGCAGGAGAACCTGATCGGCATCCTCGGCACGATCAGCTCCGTGGGGAACGGCATCACCACCGGCAGCAACGAGTTGCGCCAGACCGCGCGCCAGGTCTCCGACGGAGTGAACGACCAGGCCTCCAGTATCCAGGAGACCTCCGCGGCGATGGAGGAAATGACCGCCGGTATCCGTCAGAACGCGAAGAACTCCGAGGAGACCGAGAAGGTTTCCGAGCGGATGGCGCAGGAGGCCGGGCGCTGCGCCGACGCCATGACCCAGACCGCGGCGGCAATGAAGGACATCTCCGCCAAGATCCTGGTTGTGGAGGAGATCACCCGGAAGATCGAGCTGCTGGCCCTGAACGCCTCGGTCGAGGCGGCGCGCGCCGGCGAGCATGGCCGCGGTTTCGCCGTGGTCGCCTCGGAAGTGTCGCGCCTGGCGGAAATCTCCAAGCAGGCGGCCAGCGAGATCCAGGACGCCTCGGCCGACGGCCGCGAGGCGGCGGAGAACACCAACCGTCTGCTGAGCGACCTGCTGCCGGAGATCACCCGGGTGAAGGACCTGGTTCAGGGCATCAGCGCCGCCAGCGACGAGCAGTCGGTCGGGGCTGACGAGATCAATGTCGCCATTCACCGCCTGAACTCGGTGGTCCAGCAGAACGCCGCCGCCGCCCAGCAGATGGCCGCCACCTCGGCGTCCATCGCCGGTCAGGGCACCGATCTGCAGAAGTCGATGGCCCAGTTCAAGCTCGACACCGCCGGCGGCGGCAACGCCGATGACGCCCCTCCGCCCCGCAAGAAGTCGAAGGCGCCGGCCAAGGTGGCGGAGGACGAGGCGGAGGACGACCGGGACACCGACGACGCCATCACGTCCGGCAATTTCGGGAAGTATTGAGGCTTCGACAGTGGAGCTTCAGAGTTTCCGCCGGCTCGCCCATTCGCGGTTCGGGATCGTTCTGCCCGACAATGCGGAGAGCTTTCTGCAGTCGCGCCTGCGCACCCTGATGGACCGGACCGGCCATCGGGACCTGGAGGCGCTGCTGCAGGCCGCCGAGGCGGAGAGCAACGGCGACCTGTTCATCGACATCGTCGAACAGCTCTCCACCAACCACAGCTATTTCTACCGCGAGCCGGCGCATTTCGAGTTCCTGTCCTCGGTCGCCCTGCCGGAGATCACCGAGCGGCTGCGCCGCCAGCGGTCGCGCGACCTGCGGATCTGGAGCGCGGCAGCCGCGGCCGGCGAGGAGGCCTATTCCATCGCCATGGCGATGCGCACCTTCTACGGCGCGCACTACCAGGATATGGATGCCGGAGTGCTGGCCACCGACATTGCCAAGCGCTCGCTGCAAAGGGGTGCTGAGGGCGTGTACCGGTCGGAGACCTTCCGTCACATCCCCCAGGCCTGGCGCGATTCCTTCCTGGAGCCGGCGGGCGAGGACAGCTTACGGGTGATCAGGGCGGTGCGCGACGACGTCATGTTCCGGTGGCTCAATCTGGTCGGGTCGATGAGCGCTCTGCGCGGCGGCTTCCACGTTATCTTCTGCCGCAACGTGATGATCTATTTCGACGCTCCGACCCGTGAGCGGCTGGTCCAGTCGCTGACCCATCTGCTGGCGCCGGGCGGCTATCTGTTCATCGGCCACACGGACGACGCCGAGTTCGCGCGGAAATATCTCGACCAGCAGCGTCCGGCGATCTTTCGCAAGAGGGCCGGGTCGTGAGCAGTCTGCGGGTTGTGGTGGTAGCGGCCGACCCGCTGCTGCGCAAGGCGGTATCGGAATCCCTGAACGATCTGAAGACACTGGGCGAGGTGACCGCGGTTACCCCGACCCGGGCGACACCGGACCGGATGACCGCGACCGACGCGGTGCTGATCGTCGGGACCGACGCCGACGCCCGCACCCTCAAGCCGGCGGTGGCCGCCGCCATCGGTGCCGGCCGCCCGATTGTGTTCGTCACCGTGGGCGAGGGCGGAGCTCCGGCCCTGCTGGCCCTCGGCACGCCGGGCACCTTCTCGGTGAAGGTGGCGGACCTCGACATCCGCGCCCAGCTCGCCTCGGCGGCGCCGAAGATCGCCGACCTTCTACGCCGGGCCGAAGCGGCGCAGGTTCCCGCGGCCGACCCCGCCTCCGCCACCGCCACGGCCCCCACCCGCGCTCCGGCGGTGCCGCGACCGGTGGCGCCGGGCGCGCCCTATCTCGGCGTCGTCATCTGCATCGGCGCGTCGACCGGCGGCACGGACGCGCTGCTGGCGATCCTGTCCAAGACCCCGCGCACCAGCCCGCCCATCGTCATCGTCCAGCACATGCCGGAGGCCTATGTCGGCGATTTCGCCGCCCGGCTCGACCGCTCCTCGCCGCTGGACGTGTCCCTGGCCCAGGACGACCTGCCGCTGCGCATGGGGCTCGCGGTGGTGGCGCCGGGCGGCCGCCAGCTCCGGCTGCGCAAGGATGCGAAAGGGATCTGGACCCGCTCGGGCGAGACCGGCCGTTTCGGTGGCCACTGTCCGGCGGTGGACGTGCTGATGAATTCGGCCGCAGAGCAACTCGGCAAGCGGGCGATCGGCGTGGTGCTGACCGGCATGGGCCGGGACGGGGCCGACGGGCTGCTGGCCATGCGTGAGGCCGGCGCCCGCACCGTGGCCCAGGACGAGGCGACCTCCATCGTCTACGGCATGCCCAAGGCGGCGTTCGAGAATGGCGGCGCCGACACGGTGCTGCCCCTGGGCAAGGTGGCGGATTTCGTCTCCGGCCTGGTGATGTCTTTCCGATAGGCGGCCGTCGCATTCGCAATGGCCGTCTTCCCGGATCAGGTCTGGGAAGACGAGGGGGCGCGTGCGGATTGTCCCTCCACCCACTCGCCGAGCGCCGCCGCCACCCGCACCATCACCGGCTCCCAGTCGCCGTCGCGCTGCTGTCGGAACACCCTGGTCTGCGGATACCAGAGCGAGTCGTCGCGGGTCAGCCCCCAGCGCCAGTCCGGCCGCGTCGGCAGCAGGGTCCAGCACGGCTTGGCCAGCGCACCGGCGAAATGCACCGTGTTGTTGGCCGGCGCGACGACCAGATCGACCGCCGCCACCAGGGCGGCCAGTCCGTCCAGGTCGACCAGCGGCTCGATCCCGTGGGCATGGTCGATCGGCTGGCCGGTCTGCGCGGCGAAGGCGGCGTAATCCTCCGGTGCCGCGCCGTATTGCAGGGAGACCAGCGCCACCTCCGGCATCGCCGCGACTGCGCGCCAGAGGTCGATCGGGATGCTGCGCCGCGCCCCGGTCTTCGGCGCGATCGAGCGCCAGGTGATGCCTACCAGCCGCTTGCCCCGGTGACGCGCCTGCAGCCCGGCGCGCAGGACCTTCGCCCGCTCCGGGTCGGGCACGATCCACGGCTCCGGCCGCACCTCTCCGCCGCAGAACAGCGCCAGCTGGTGCTGAAGGTCGCAGCCGTGATGGTCTTCCCATCCGCCGGTGGGGCAGGCGACCTCGGGCACGGCGATGCCGGGGAAGCTGCGGCGCAGGATCGGGCGCAGGCGCGGCTCGGTGAGGACAGTCAGCGCCGCCCCGCGGCGGAGCAGCGCGGGCGCGAGGGTGAGGAACTGGATCTCGTCGCCGATCCCCTGTTCGCCCCAGACCAGCAGCCGCGCCCCGGCGAGATCCTGTCCGGTCCACTCCGGAATGGCGAAGCGCCGAAGGAAGGGGGCGGCTTCGGGCGAGTCGAGCCGGCGGCGATGCTCCTCCCAGCCCTCGGCGAACCGCTCCTGCACTAGCAGGGCCAGGGCGGTGTTCAGATGGGCGAGCGCATGGCCGTCATCTATCTGGGTGGCCCGGCGGCAATAGCGTACGGCGGCGGCCGCGTCGCCGCTGCGGCCACGCTCGACCCCGATATTGTACCAGACATCCGCGGTCTCGGGCCGTATGCAGGCGCCCTGGCGCAGCCGCCACAGCACGTCGGTGCGTGCTGGGTCCCGCGTGGCGAGCAGGGCCAGCCGGCTATAAGGCTCCGCCGCGAACGGATTGATTGTCAGCGCCCGACGCGCCCAGCTTTCCGCCTCCATCAGCCCTGCGATCTCGCAACAGGCCGGGACACTCGCCGGGTCGCTCAGCAGGCCGCGCCGATAGGCCTGCACGGCGGCATCCGGCTGCTCGCGCTTCTGCAGGGTGCGGGCGAGATTGCCGTTGGCGGCGGCATGGTCCGGCGCGTGGGCGAGAGCCTGGCGGAAACAGGCTTCCGCCGCCGGCCAACTCCCGCCGCTGAAGAACAGCAGTCCGCGGTTGTTCAGGATGTCCGCGGATCCGGGGGCGATCGACAGGGCGCGCCGATAGCACAGATCGGCGCCGTCGATTTCGCCGGTATCGCGCAGCGCATTGCCGTGGTTGTAGGCGCCGGCCGGGGAGGCGGGAGCCAGCAGCTGGACCCGACGGAACGCCAGGGCGGCCCGGTCGTTCGCCCCGTCGGCCGCCAGCTCGTTGCCGAACTCGATGTGGGCGTCCACGTCCAGCGGCCAGAGCGCCAGCCGCCGGCGCAGCGTGGTCCTGCGGTGCCGTCCGCCCGAGAGACCGGTCAGGCCGGCGAGCCCGTCCGCTCTGTTCGGCGCCAGCAGCACGGCGCGGCGGTAGCAGGCGAGCGCCGCGTCCGGTCGGGTGATATGGCGGGCCACGCCGCCCAGATTGGCCCAGGCGGCGGCGTTGCCGGGGCTGTTTCGGACCGCCTGGCCGATGAGCCGGGCGGCGTCCTGCATCCGCCCCTCCTCGAACAGCACGGTGCCAAGCAGGTTCAGCGCATCGGCGTGATACGGGTCGTCTTGGGGCACCTGGGTGTAGAGGCTGGCGGCATGGGCGCGGAACCCGGCCTTCTGCCGGCGGATACCTTCATTCAGGAGATCGAGGGACTTTCGGCTCACGGGAATGGCGCAGATCCTGAACGACGCTGTCGACGACCGGCGCCCAATCGCCGATGCGTCTTTGGCGATGACAATACAATCTATCGTACCATCTAAGGTAGTTGTCGTCTTCTCCCCATCGCCAGTCCGGGTCGACCGGCAGCATGACGTGACAGGGAACGCCCAGGGCGCCGGCGAAATGCACCGTGTTGTTCGGCGGCGAGACTACCACGTCCATCGCCGCGACCAGCGCGGCAAGCCCGTCGAGATCGTCGGCCGGCTCGATCCCGTGATCGATGTCCAGCAGGTCGCCGAATGCCGCCAGGTCGGCCCGGCGCGCGCTGTACTGCAGCGAGACGAGGGCCACGTCCCCCAGCGTCGCGATCGGCCGCCAGAGGGCCGGCGCCACGGTCCGTCGCCAGCCGTCCTCCGCCCGGCTGGTCCAGGTGATGCCGACCAGCCGCTTGCCGGGATGCCGCCGTTGAAGCTCCGCCCGCAGGCGCTGCCGACGGCGGGGATCGGGCTTGAGATATCTGGACGGGCGGACGGCGCCGGACGGGGCGAGGCCGAGAGCGGCGGGCAGATCGCCGGCGCAGATCCAGGCCTCGGCCGGCGGCAGCGGCCCCACCGGGCGGTCGATGTCGGGGGCGACGACGTGGAGATCGGGGAAGCTGCGCTGCACCAGTGCCCGCAGCCGCGCGGTCACCAGCAGGGTGAGCGATCCGACCCGGTCCCGCAGGGCGTCCACCAGGGTCAGGAACATGATCGCGTCGCCGATACCCTGCTCGGTGACCAGCCGCAGTCGGCCGCCCATCGGCGTCCCGTCCCATTCCGGCAGCGCCGGCCAGATCGTCGCCGGGTCGGCACCGAGCGTCCTGTGGCGGGCGCGGTAGAGCTGCCAGCCCCGAGCGAAATCGCCGCGGCGCAGGAGCAGCACCGCCGCATTCATGTCGGCCATATGGGCCGGCGCGCCGGCGGCCCGCGCCCAGCCGCAGAGCTTGAGCGCCAGCGGATCCTCGCCCAGGCGCTTCTTCACATTGCTGAAATTGATCCAGGCAGGGCCGTCGCCGGGGCCGAGCAGCAGGCCGCGCCTTGCGGCGGCATCGGCGTCGCGCGGTCGGCCCAGACTCCACAGCGCCAGGGCCTCGCGATGCCGGGGCGGCGGCGCGAACGGATCGGCGATCCGCGCGCGCCGCGACCAGGTCAGCCCCTCCAGAGGCGCCTCCGCCATCCGCTGCCCGGCCCAGGCAAACAGAACCCTGGGATCACTGGCGCGGGTGACGGCGAGGCGCCGGATGTGCTCTGGCGGGAGCGTGTCGGTCATCGGGCCATCGCGGGCGTTAGGCCGAAGCGGGTTCCTTCAGCTCGATCTCCATGAACACGACCTTCGCCGGGCCGTCGTTGATCACGTTGTGCTCGACTCCGGCGGGGCGGATGTAGGGCTTGCCGACTACCATCTCCGCCGCGACGTCGCCGTCCGGGGTGGCGATGCGCAGGGGGCCGCCGCTGGTCGGGACGATGACATAGGCCATCTCGTGCTTGTGCCAGCCGGTCGCCGAGCCGGCCTCCAGGGTCCATTCGGTCACCCGGACCTTCTCGTCGTCGATATGCATGGCGGAAGTCGCGGGCGGGTAGGTGTCGGTCATGAATGCCTCACAAGGTTTGATTGGGAGCACGATGCCCCCTCCCAAGGCACCGCGCAACGCGACGAGATGCGCATGAGGCCGGATTTCCGCGCGAATCGGCTTCCAGTGCAGGCATCGCGCTGTTAGAAACCGGCAAAACAAACGTACGCTTTCGAGATCCCAATCCCCCGAGGGAGGGCGCTATGACGACCGAGTGGACCCCGACGACCTGGCGCGACCGGCCGATCCGGCAGGTGCCCGAGTATCCCGACCGGGAGAAGCTGGACGGTGTGCTGTCGACCCTGCGCACCTTCCCGCCGCTGGTCTTCGCCGGCGAAACCCAGCGCCTGCGCGCGTCCCTGGCCGATGTGGCGGCCGGCAAGGCGTTCCTGCTGCAGGGCGGCGACTGCGCGGAGAGCTTCGCGGAGTTCTCCGCCGACAACATCCGCGACACCGTGAAGGTGCTGCTGCAGATGGCGGTGGTGCTGACCTTCGGCGCCGCCCTGCCGGTGGTGAAGATCGGCCGTCTCGCGGGCCAGTTCGCCAAGCCGCGCTCCGCGCCGACCGAGGTGATCGACGGTGTCGAGCTGCCGAGCTACCGCGGCGACATCATCAACGGCATGGATTTCGACCCGGCGTCGCGTATCCCCGATCCGGAGCGGCTGCTGCGGGTCTACAATCAGTCGGCGGCGACGCTGAACCTGGTCCGCGCCTTCGCCACCGGCGGTCTGGCCAATCTGGAAGATGTGCATCGCTGGACGCTCAGCTTCGTGGAGAAGAGCCCCGAGGGCGAGAAGTTCGAGCAGATCGCCGGCCGTATCGAAGAATGTCTGGCCTTCATGCGCGCCTGCGGCGTGACGCCGGAGAGCGTCGCCCAGCTGCGCGAGACCGACGTCTACACCAGCCACGAGGCGCTGCTGCTCGACTACGAGGAGACGCTGACCCGGCGCGACACGATCACCGACGACCGGGGCTGGTACAACACCGCCGCCCATATGGTCTGGATCGGCGACCGCACCCGGAACCTCGACGGCGCCCATGTGGAATACTTCAAGGGCATCCACAACCCGATCGGCCTGAAGTGCGGCCCGAGCCTGGATCCGGACGAGCTGCTCAAGCTGATCGACGCGCTGAACCCGGAGAACGACCCGGGCCGCCTGACCCTGATCGCGCGCTTCGGCTCCGACAAGGTCCGCGACGGCCTCCCGCCGCTGGTGCGCGCCGTCGAGCGCGAGGGCCGTCACGTTGTGTGGTCCTGCGACCCGATGCACGGCAACACGGTGAAGTCCTCCACCGGCTACAAGACCCGGCCGTTCGACCGGATCCTGGCCGAGGTGCGCTCGTTCTTCGAGGTGCACGAGGAGGAGGGGACCTATGCCGGCGGCGTGCATTTCGAGATGACCGGCCGCGACGTCACCGAGTGCATCGGCGGCGCCACCGGGGTGACCGAGGCCGCGCTGTCGGACCGTTACCACACCCATTGCGATCCGCGCCTCAACGCCGCCCAGTCGCTCGAGCTTGCGTTCCTGGTGGGCGAGATGCTGGTCCGTCGTCGCGGCGGCGTCGGCGCCCAGCCCCTGAAGGCGGCGAGCTGAGCTCGTAGCGGGTGAGGAGGGGTGCCGTTCCGCATCGCCTCTTTTCCCGGCCGCATCTCAAGCGCTACTCTCTAAGGCCTTGAGATTAGCGGAACGTCCCATGAGCGCGATCGAACGGGATGACGATCACCGGTTGGATCCGGCCGGCAACGGCTGGCCGACCACCCTTCGTCACCCCACCCCGGATACCCTGTCGGGGTATGTCGACAAGTATTTCACCCGCACCAAGGACTGCGTCGCCGCCTTCGGCGACAAGCGGGTGACCTATGCCGTCTTCATGCGCCGCCCCGTCACCTGCGCCACGAAGCTCTCCGTCGAGTGGCTGAAATGGATGATGGCCGAGCGCGGCGCGGAGGTCGATATCCAGGTCCTCCACAAGGAAGGCGCCTGGGTCGGCGCGGGCGAGCCGATGCTCTACATCACCGGCTCGTTCTATCACCTGGTCGATCTGGAGACCCAGTATCTGCAGAAGCTGGGGGCCGCCTGCGTCGCCGCGTACAACGCCTACACCATGTGCGTGGAACTGCCGAAGACGGCGTTCCTGGCCATGGACGCCCGGCATTGCGCCGGCACCGAGATGGCGGAGATCATGGCCTACGGCGCTAGCGTCGGCTCGGCCAAGGCGAAGAAGAAGGTCGGCGCCATCGGCTTCGTCGGCAATGCCACCGACGCGACGGCCAGCTACTTCGACCAGAACCGTGGTTTCGGCACCATGCCGCACGCCCTGATCGGCTATGCCGGCTCCACCGTGCGCGCCGCCGAGATGTTCCACGAGACCCACCCGGCCGAGAACCTGACCGTGCTGGTCGACTATTTCGGCCAGGAGATCACCGACGCGCTCGCCGTCGCCCGCCGCTTCCCGGAACTGGCGGCCGAGGGCAGGCTGGCGGTGCGGCTCGACACCCATGGCGGGCGCTATATCGAGGGGCTGGACACCGCCGAGGCCTATGCGGTGCTGGACCGCAAGGCGCCGGAGGCGATCCGCGGGTACCGTACGGAGGCCGAGCTGCGCTCGCTGATCGGCACCGGCGTGTCGGCGGCGGCGATCTGGTCGATGCGCGAGCGGCTGGACGCGGCCGGCTTCCCCAAGGTGCGCATCGTCGCCTCTTCCGGCTTCGGGCCGGAGAAGTGCCGGGTGATGGCTTTGGCCAAGGCGCCGGTGGACGTTGTGGGTACCGGATCCTATCTCCCCGACAAGTGGAGCGAGACCTACGCAACCGCCGACATCATCGATTACGATGGCGAGCCGCGTGTTAAGGTCGGCCGCGAGTTCCTGCTGCGCAAAGGAGAGTCATGAGTTCCGACCGGTTTCTCATCGTCGTTCACCAGAAGACCTCCACCCCCGGCCGCGTCGGCCAACTGTTGGAGGAGCGGGGTTACCGGCTCGACAGGCGCTGCCCCTGTATCGGCGACGACCTGCCGGAGAACCTGAAGGACTATGCGGGGATTGCGGTGTTTGGCGGCCCGATGAGCGCCAATGACTGCCAGCGCCTGGACGGCATCCGATACGAGATCGACTTCACCAAGCGCGCCCTGGACGCGGACGTGCCGTATCTCGGCCTGTGCCTCGGCGCCCAGATCCTGTCCCGCGCGCTCGGCAGTACCGTCTCGCCGCATCCCGAAAAGCATGCCGAAATCGGCTATACCGAGGTCGTCCCCACCGAGCTCGCCGAGCGCGAGGGGCTGTTCGAGCACTCGACCCATTTCTACCAGTGGCACCGCGAAGGCTTCGAGGTCCCGGCGGGCGCCGAGCTGCTGGCGACGGGCACGAACTCCTTCCCGAACCAGGCCTTCCGCTACGGCGACAAGGCCTATGGGCTGCAGTTCCACCCCGAGATCACCATCGACATGATCCACCGCTGGAACATGGGCGGCGGCCATCGTCTGGGGGTGCCGGGCGGCCAGCCGAAGCGCGCCCAGGTCAAGGGCTGGGAGCTGTTCCACGACGGGGTGCGCAAGTGGACCCTGTCCCTGTTCGACCGGCTCGGTCTGCATCCCGTGCGCGCGATGCAGTCGGCGGCGGAATAGCGAACACCGAATAGGCTCGCGCGGCGGCGCCGGGCGCGCTATCCGGGGGCATGCGCACGCTCTTCATCACATCGAACCGTCTCGGCGACGCCGTGCTGTCCACGGCGGTTTTGGCGCGCCTGCTCGACGGGCATCCGGAGGCAAGGGTGACGGTGGCCTGCGGTCCGGTGGCGGCATCCCTGTTCGAGGGTGTGCCCCAGGTGGAGCGCGTCATCGCCTGGCGCAAGCAGAAGGGCGGCCGTCACTGGTGGATGCTCTGGCGACAGGTGGCCGGCACATGGTGGGACCGGGTGATCGATATGCGCGGCTCGGCCCTGGCCTGGACGCTGCTGGCGGGCCGGCGGTCGATCTATCGCACCCAGCGCGGCGATGCCCACCGTCTGGCGCAGATGGCGGCGGCGCTGGGTCTGTCGACGCCGCTGATGCCGAGGCTTTGGCTGACCGAGGCGGACCGGACGGCGGCGGCGAAGATCCTGGGCGCGGACGACCGCCCACTGCTGGCGGTGGCGCCGACGGCGAACTGGCCGCCGAAGGCCTGGCCGGCAGAGCGCTTCGCCGAGCTGATCGGGCGGCTGACGGGCGTGGGCGCGCCGCTGGAAGGCGCGCGGGTACTGGTCGCCGGCGGACCGGGGGAACGGGAGCTGGCGGCACCCGTGCTGGCGGCGGTGCCGGCAGAGCGGCTGGTGGATCTGGTCGACCGGGTGCCGCTGATGACGCTGGCGGCCGCCTTCGCGCGCTGCCAGCTGGTGGTGGCGAACGACAGCGGGTTGATGCACCTGGCAGCGGCATCCGGGGCACCGACCCTGGGCCTGTTCGGACCGAGCAAGGACACCCACTACGCCCCGGCGGGGCCGGTGACCGCCTGGGTGCGCGCGCCGGAGAGTGCGGAGGCGCTGCTCGCACGGTCGCAGGAGGTGGGCCGGGCGCCGGGGGCGCTGATGGCGGGGCTCTGCGTTGACACAGTCGAGGCGGCGGCGCGAGATCTGTTAGGCAGCAAAAAGTTTTAAGGGAATGTCATGGGGCGGACGGCAGTGGTTCCGGCGGAACTTAAGGGCTACTACGACGATTGGAAGATGTCGCCCGGCCTGATCTCAGGTGACCACGTTTTCCTGACCGGCTTTACCGGAACGGGTCCGAACGGCACATGCTCTGCCGATCCTGAAACTCAGTTCAGAACCGCCTTCGCCCAAGTTGAGATGGTGCTCCGGGAAGCGGGACTCGATTTCAGCGCAGTGGTGGAGATGACCACTTTCCATATCGGGCTGCGCGACCATCTGGAGCTATTCCGAGCGGTGCGGGCCGAGTTCGTGCGCGAGCCGTATCCGGCCTGGACCGCAATCGAGGTCTCCGGTTTCGCCAGCGCCGACACGATCATCGAAATTCGGGTCATCGCCTCTACGGGGTGACGCACAACCCTTTCTGCACTCCCCACGTCGTGCCGGAACCAACTCGGTCGATTGAATGATAGGGTGGACGCGTGGATCCCGGCACAGGACCGGGAAGTGTAAATGGGGGGTGGTTCCTTCTTCCCTCACTTCGTCTTCCCGGGCCTGACCCGGGATCCAGAGCGGGGTCGCTGGAGCGATAGAAGCGTGTTTTCCGGCGCTCCGGCTGCGCGGATCCCAGATCCCGGCGCGGGGCCGGGAAGACGGCGGGGAGGCGCGGGCTACCCCAGCGCCCGGCTGAGCGCGTTCATCGTCGCTTCCACCTCGATCTCGGCCATGCGGTCGATCCGATATTCGGCCCCGCCCTCCGGCTGAAGCGCGTCGAGATTCGGATACAGGGTGAGCGGCGGGGACCCGCCGAACAGGCCGATGGTCGGCGCCCCCGTCGCCGCGGCCAGGTTCAGCATCCCGCTGTCATTGCCGAGAAACGCGTCCGCCGTCGCCGCCAGGGCCGCCGCCTGGCCGATCGGCCGGTTGATCGCCAGCACCACCTCGCCCCGGGCGTTCTGCAGGATGCGCTCCGCACTCTCCTTCTCCGCCTCGCCGCCGACCAGGATCACGCTGCCGCCGGTGCGGTCGGTGAAGGCGCGGGCCAGCGCCGAGAAATTCGCCTCCGGCCAGCGCTTGAACGGCTCCGACGCGCCGATCCCCAGCAGCAGCCAGGGCCGGGGCAGCTCCCCATAGAGCCGCTGGATCTCCGCCTTGGCGGATGCCGACGGGGCGAGACGCGGGGTCGGGTCGACCGTCAGACCGCGAGCGCGTAGCAGGGCGGTCGCCTTGTCCGCCTGGTGCAGGTCCCGGCCGTCGTTCGGCAGCTCGCGGTAGCTGATCCGGTTCGGGATGCCGGCCATCCGGGTCGCGGTCAGGTAGCGCCAGGAGCGGTGCAGGATCCACACCGTCTCGGCCTCGAACGCCTTCAGGTCGGAACCCAGACGCATGGCCCCGAGCGGGCCGTCATGGCGCCCGGCCTTCTCCTTGCCCTGGGCGCGGTCGAGCCAGCCGATCTGCGAGATCCACGGCGCGCCCTCCAGCATCTGGTCGGCGGCCGACCGACGCTTGGTCACCAGCGCGATCTTGCCGTCCGGCGCGTTCTCGGCGATCGCCTTCAGGTGCGGCAGGTGCCACACCATGTCGCCGATACCCGGCAGGGGCTGGATGACCAGCGTCTTCCCCACGATCTGCTCCCCTCGCATCCTTGCGTTCCGCCCGGACAAATGCCTACACCACCCGGCCCGCGCCGTCAGTGCGCCAAAGACCGAAGGATTGTCAAATGGCCGAGGCCACGTTCCGTCTCTACATGGCCGCCAGCCTCGACGGCTATGTCGCCGACGCGGAGGGCGGGATCGACTGGCTGAACGACTACGAGACCGGCGTCGACTACGGCACCGAGGCGTTCATGGCCGAGATCGACACCCTGATCATGGGGCGAGCGACCTACGATCAGGTGATCGGGTTCGGCGCGTGGCCCTATGCCGGCAAGCGGGTCTTCGTGCTGACGTCGCGGCCGATCGACGACGCGCCGCAAGGCGTGGAGGGTACGTCCGACCTCGCCGGGCTGATCGTCGAACTGCGCGAGGACGGCGCCCAGGTCTGGATCGTCGGCGGTCCGGCCGCGGTGGAGGGGTGCCGGGCGATGGGCGCGCTGGACACGGTGGAGCTGTTCGTCATGCCGGTGCTGCTCGGCGCCGGCATTCCGCTGTTCGCCGGCGAAGCGGAGGCGCTCGGCCTGCATCTGGTCTCGGTCGATGCCTACGAGACCGGCGCCGTTTCTCTCAAGTACGAGGTGGAGTGAGCGCCCAATCGCTCCTAGTATCGACCGACCATCTTCAATGGAGCTTGCCATGCCCCTCGCGGCCAATGAGTCGACCAAACCGAACGATCTTGAATCGTTCTGGATGCCGTTCACGTCCAATCGCGACTTCAAGCAGAACCCGCGGCTGTTCGTCGAGGCCGAGGGCATGCACTACATCACCGCCGACGGCCGCCGGGTGCTGGACGGCACCTCGGGCCTGTGGTGCTCCAACGCCGGGCACCGGCGCAAGCCGATCGTCGACGCCATCAAGAAGCAGGCCGAGGTGCTCGACTTCGCGCCGGCGTTCCAGATGGGCCATCCGCTCTCCTTCGAGTTCGCCTCGCGGCTGACCCAGATGATCGAGGGCTTCGACCACGTGTTCTTCACCAACTCGGGCTCCGAGTCGGTGGATACCGCCCTGAAGATCGCGCTCGCCTATCAGCGCGCCCGGGGCCAGGGGACGCGGACCCGGCTGATCGGCCGCGAGCGCGGCTATCACGGGGTCGGTTTCGGCGGCATCTCGGTCGGCGGCATCGTCGGCAACCGCAAGCAGTTCGGCACCCTGCTGAACGGCGTCGACCACATGCGCCACACCCACGACATGGAGCACAACGCCTATACCAAGGGCGAGCCGGACTGGGGCGCGCATCTGGCCGACGACCTGGAGCGGATCGTCGCCCTGCACGACGCCTCGACCATCGCCGCCGTCATCGTCGAGCCGGTGGCCGGCTCCACCGGCGTGCTGATCCCGCCGAAGGGCTATCTGCAGCGCCTGCGCGACATCTGCGACAAGCACGGTATCCTGCTGATCTTCGACGAGGTCATCACCGGCTTCGGTCGCCTCGGCACGCCGTTCGGCAGCGACTATTTCGGCGTGAAGCCCGACATCTTCACCACGGCCAAGGGCATCACCAACGCCACCGTGCCGATGGGGGCGGTGTTCTGCCGCGACGGCATCTACGACGCCTTCATGGACGCGCCGGAAGGCGCCATCGAGCTGTTCCACGGCTACACCTATTCCGGCCACCCGCTGGCCTGCGCCGCCGGTCTGGCGACCATCGACCTGTACCGCGACGAGGGCCTGTTCGAGCGCGCGGCCGAGTTGGCGCCGTACTGGGAGGACGCCATGCACTCCCTGAAGGGCAGCAACCACGTCATCGACATCCGCAACCTCGGCATGGTCGGCGCCATCGAGCTTGAGGGCATCGCCGGCAAGCCGACGGCCCGGGCGATGGACGCGTTCAAGCAGTGCTACGACAAGGGCCTGCTGGTCCGCACCACCGGCGACATCATCGCCCTGTCGCCGCCGCTGATCGTCGAGAAGGGGCAGATCGACTTCATCGCCGACACGATCGGTGACGTGCTGCGCACCCTCCATTAACCAACGAGGAGAGTGTAGCGACGGGGTTTCGCTACACTCTTCAATAACTTGGCCGATTACTCTACACTCCCCGACTGACAGCGGGGGGCCGCTGATGTTTGGACGGGGGTGAAGAGCGATGAGGACACTGGGACAAGGTCCGCTTCGGGCCGTTCTGGTGGTCGCTTGTGTCGGGCTGCTGGCCGGCTGCGCGGAAGTGGGGGCTTCCATGCGATCGGCCGTCGACGGCGTGACGACGGCCTTCGATCCACCGAAAGAACAACCGACGCCGGCGATCGAGCCGCGCTACTGCTACCGGACGCTCGGCAAGGTGAACTGCTATCCGCAGCCCCTGCCGGCGAGCGAGGCGAACCGGCTGGTCGGCTATCAGGGGCCGGCACCGCGGGCGCATAGCGGCACAGGACCTCTCAGCCCGTGACGTCAGACATACGCTCGGCGCCATCGGGTCGGATCCTCCGGTGACTACGCGCCTTCCCAGCCTGTTCGTTCTGGTCAGCCTCTGCGCCATCCCCCTCGCGGCGCAGACGGTCTTGGCTCCCGCCGCGACGGCGCAATCGGCCAATTCCGAATCCGCCGATGCCGAGGTGCCGGTCCCCCGGACCTATGGCGAGGCGATGAACTGGTATCGCGAAGCGGCCGATGCCGGCGATCCCAAGGCGATGTTCTATCTCGGGCTCACCCTTGAGCAGGGGCTGCGGGCCGGCGGCGATCCAAAGGACGCGATCGCCTGGTACCGCAAGTCGGCCGACAAGGGCTTCGCGCTCGCCCAGTTCAAGCTCGGCCAGCTCTACCAGTTCGGCCAGCTCGTGGCGCAGGATTCCGCGATGGCGCGCGACTGGTACGGCAAGGCGGCGGACCAGGGGCTCGCCGATGCCCAATACAATCTCGCCGTCATGCTGGAGACCGGCGAGGGCGGCGACGTCGATGCCGAGCGCGCCGTGACGCTGTACCGCGACGCTGCGGCCGGCGGCATTCCGGAGGCCTTCCTGAACCTCGCCGGGCTGATGGCCCAGGGAGAAGTGGTGGACCAGGATCTGGTCGCCGCGCTGCAGTGGCTGATTCTCGCCGACCGGGCGGGCCTCGATCAGGGGGACTCGATGTCCGCGGCGGTCCGCCAGTTGCTGGGCCCGACCGAGATCGCGGACGCCGAATCCCGGGCCGATCGGTGGCAGACGGCCCATGGGGACCGCAATCGGGATACCGGCCTGCCGCAGTGACAGCGCGCTTGCCGGGCATGCCCGTCGCGGCGGCCGATTGATCTATTTGTTTCAATTTGATCCGACGGTGCTCTAGAACGTCGCCGTAGCCAGCGCCGACACTTGGGGGCGGACCGGTTTGCCGGGCCGCGAAGGGGATGAAGCCGCCGATCTGCGTCGATCTCGATGGCACCTTGTTGCGCACCGACCTGCTGTACGAGTCGCTTCTCGTCGCCCTGCGCCGGCGGCCTTGGATCCTCTTTCTCCTGCCGTTCTGGGTGCTCGCGGGCCGCTCCGTCCTGAAACGCCGCCTGGCGCTGATCGCCACCGAGCCGCTGGAGGTCGAGACCTTGCCGGCGACCGAGGATCTGGTGGCCTATCTGCGCGCGGAAAAGGCGGCCGGGCGGCGGATCGAACTGGTCTCCGCCTCCGATCAGCTTCTGGTCGCCAAGGTGGCGGCACGGTTCGGCGATCTGTTCGACCATGTCGAGGGCAGCAACGGCACCGTCAACCTGAAGGGCGCGGCCAAGGCGTCGGCGCTCGCTGGCCGGCATCCCGAAGGCTTCGTCTATGCCGGCGACAGCACCGTGGATTCCGACGTCTGGAAGGTGGCGAGCGCTGCGGTGCCGGTGAATGCGGCCCTGGCCCGTCGTGCCTCGATCGAGCGCGTGACGCCGGTGGAGGCGGCCTTCGGCAAGCCCCTGAACACCTTCAGGGCCCTGCGCTCGGGCATGCGCCTGCACCAATGGGCCAAGAACGTCCTGATCTTCCTGCCGCTGCTGCTGACCAGCACCTATACGCAGCCCGCGATCGTGCTGGCGGCCCTGGCGGCGTTCTTCGGCTTCTCCCTGGCTGCGAGCGGGACGTACCTGCTGAACGACCTGCTGGATCTGGCCGCCGACCGCAGTCATCCTCGCAAGAGCCGTCGGGCGTTGGCCTCGGGGCGGCTGCCGCTGGTGGTCGGCATGGCCGCGGCACCCGCGCTGATCCTCATCGGCCTGGTTCTGGCGGGCCTGGCCGGGTGGGGCGTACTCGCCATCCTCGTGGCCTATCTGGTGCTGACCCTGTCCTATTCCTTCGGCGTGAAGTCCATGGCCGTGGTGGATGTGGTGGTGCTCGGCGCCCTGTTCACCCTGCGCCTCTATGCGGGACACACGCTGGTGGATGACGGCACGCCGGTCTGGCTGCTCGGCTTCTCCATGTTCCTGTTCACCAGTCTCGCTCTGGTAAAGCGGCTGGTGGAGGTGCGCGGTCTCGAGGCGCGCGGCCTGGCGGAGATTCCGGGGCGGGGATACCGCGCGGGGGACAGCGGGTTCATCGAGATGTTCGGCATTACCTCGAGCGTCGCCTCGGTGCTGATCTTCATGATCTATCTGGCGATCGAGCCGGCCCATGCGGTGCGGCTGGAAAATCCGGGATGGCTTTGGGTGGTGCCGGCGGCGATCGGCTTCTGGCTGCCGCGGGTCTGGCTACTGGCCCGCCGCGGCGAGGTGCACGACGATCCGGTTGTCTTCGCCCTGAAGGATCCGCCGAGCCTGCTGCTCGGGGTGATCGCGCTGCTCGCCATTCTGGGGGCGGCATGAGCGTGCGCGACGACTCTGGGGTTCTGGCGTGGGGGCGGGTGCATCGCGGCCGCCACCAGGTGGCCGAGCCGGCGACACGGGGCGAGGTCGGGGCAGCCGTGCGCGAGACGGCGGCGGCCGGGGGGACCACCCTGGGTCATGGCCTGGGCCGGTCCTATGGCGACAGCGGTCTGAACCTCGGCGGCGGGCTGGTGCGCACGACCGGGATCGACCGGCTGATCGCCTTCGACCGGGAGACCGGCCTGCTGCGCGCCGACGCCGGCGTGTCGCTGGACGCGGTGCTGCGGGTGGCGGTGCCGACCGGCTGGTTCGTGCCGGTGACGCCCGGGACCAAGTTCGTCACCCTCGGCGGCGCCGTCGCCAACGACGTCCACGGCAAGAACCATCACCTGGCCGGCAGCTTCGGCTGCCATGTCTCCCGTTTCGGTCTGTGGCGCAGCGACCGGGGCGAGATCGAATGCTCGGTTGAGGACAATGCCGACCTGTTCGCGCTGACCATTGGCGGTCTCGGCCTGACCGGCGTGATCACCTGGGTCGAACTGCGGCTGGAGCGGATCGCCTCGGCGATGCTGGATGTCGAGAACCTGCCCTTCGACGATCTCGATGGCTTCTTCTCCCTGGCAGAGCGTTCGGAGAGCTGGCCGTTCACCGTCGCCTGGGTTGATACCCTGGCGCGCGGCGCGGGGCTGGGGCGTGGCATCTTCTCGCGCGGGCGCTGGGCGCAGACCGGCGGACTGGAGCCGCACCGTCCGGGCGGGCCCCGCCTGCCGGTGACGCCCCCGGGCGGGTTGCTGAACAGCGTGACGGTCGGCGCCTTCAACCGGCTTTACCGGGCACGGCCCGGCGCGCGATTCCATGGCCGCCAGCATTACGATCCGTTCTTCTATCCGCTGGATCGGCTGCGCGACTGGAACCGGATGTACGGCCCGCGCGGCTTCTACCAGTGGCAATGCGCGGTGCCGGTGGCGACCATGCGCGAGGCGACGCGCACGTTGCTGGACACGGTGGCGGCCAGCGGCGACGCCTCGTTTCTGGCGGTTCTGAAGACCTTCGGCGACGTGCCGTCGCCGGGCGTGCTGTCCTTCCCGATGCCCGGCGCGACCCTGGCGCTCGACTTCGCCAACCGGGGCCAGGACACGCTGTCGCTGCTGGCCCGGCTCGACCGGGTTGTGGCCGAGGCGGGCGGGCGTCTATACCCGGCCAAGGACGGACGCCTGCCGCAGGCGATGTTCCGGGCGGGCTTCCCGCGCTGGACGGAGCTCGAGGCCGCGCGCGATCCGCTCCTGATGTCGAGTTTCTGGCGCCGCATGACCGAGGAGGCCTGATCCGCAATGGCCGCGAAACGCCGTATCCTGGTCCTGGGGGCCACCTCCGCCATCGCCGAGCGCTGGTGCCGCCTGCGCGCCGCCGCCGGCGACACGCTGCTGCTGGTGGCGCGCGACGGCGAGAAGCTCACCGCCATCGCCGACGACCTGAAGGCGCGGGGCGCCGGCGAGGTTCACACCGCGAGCGAGGATCTGGCGGACACCGACGGTGCCGACGGTCGCTTCTCCGGCTGGGTCCAGACCCTGGGCGGTGTCGATATCGTGTTCCTGGCCTATGGCATCCTCGGTGACCAGGCGGAGGCGCAGCGCGATACCGACGCGCTGCTCCGCGGCGTGCAGGCCAACTTCACCAGTGCGATTGTCTGGTGCGAACTCGCCGCGCGGGCCTTCGATCTGGCAGGGGCGGGCACGCTGGTCGGCATCTCCTCGGTGGCGGGCGACCGGGGCCGGCGCACCAACTATGCCTATGGCGCCGCCAAGGCCGGGCTGTCGACCTATCTGGAGGGCATGGCCCATCGCTTCGCCGGGACGGAGATCACCGTGGTCTGCGTGAAGCCGGGCTTCGTCGCCACGCCGATGACGGCCCATATCGACGGCCGCGACGGCCCACTCTGGGCCACACCGGAACAGGTCGCCGAGGACATCCAGAAGGCGGTGGAGAAGAAGAAGCCGGAAATCTACACCCGCTGGTTCTGGCGCTTCGTGATGCTGATCATCCGCCATCTGCCGCGCCCCATCTTCAACAAGATGAAGATCTGATCCCATGGCGCGTATCGTCATCACCGGCGCCGCCGGCCTGGTCGGTCAGAATCTGATCGCCGGGATCGCTGATCGCGGCGACCTGCAGATCGTCGCCATCGACAAGCATCCGTCCAACACGGCGGTGCTGGCGCGGCTGCATCCCGGCATCGAGGTGATCGCGGCGGATCTCGCCCAGCCCGGCGTCTGGACCGGCGCGTTCAAGGGCGCCGATGCGGTCATCCAGCTTCACGCCCAAATCGGCGGGCTCGACGCCGAGGAGTTCGAGGCCAACAACGTGCGCGCCACCCGACTGGTGCTCGACGCGATGAAGGCCGAGAGCGTGCCGTATCTCGTGCACGTCTCCTCCTCGGTGGTGAATTCCAAGGCGGTGGATTTCTACACCGAGAGCAAGAAGGCCCAGGAAAAGCTGGTGGTGGAGAGCGGCATCGCCCATGCCACCCTGCGCCCGACGCTGATGTACGGCTGGTTCGACCGCAAGCATCTGGGCTGGCTCGCCCGCTTCATGAAGAAGGCGCCGGTCTTCCCGATCCCGGGCAGCGGCCGCTATATGCGCCAGCCGCTCTATGGCGGCGATTTCTCCGGCATCGTCCTGGCCTGCCTGGACGGGCGGCGCCAGGGCGCCTGGAACATCTCCGGCCAGGAGAAGATCGACTATGTCGACTTGATCAAGGCGGTGCGCAAGGCGAGCGGGGCGAAGACGCCGATCGTCCATATCCCCTACAGCCTGTTCTGGATGCTGTTGCGCGTCTATGCGGTGTTCGACCGGGATCCGCCCTTCACCACCAAGCAATTGGAAGCGCTGGTGACGCCGGACAGCTTCGAGGTGATCGACTGGCCGTCGATCTTCGGCGTGCGCGCCACCCCGCTGGACGAGGCGCTCGCCATCACCTTCAACGACCCGAAATACTCGGGCGTCGTTCTGGATTTCTGAGGAGGCCGCGATGGCCAAGGTCGCGATCATCGGCGCCGGCGCGATGGGCCTCGCCGCCGCCTATCACGCGCTGGAGGCGGGGCACGAGGTGACCGTCTACGAGGCGGATTCCGTGGCCGGCGGCATGGCGGCGCATCTCGACCTGGACGGGCTGTCGATTGAGCGGTTCTACCACTTCGTCTGCAAGGCGGATAAGCCTACCTTCAAGCTGTTGGAGCGGCTGGGCATCGGCGACAAGATGCGCTGGACCGGCACCTCCATGGGCTATTTCGTCGACGGCAAGATGTATCGCTGGGGCGATCCGATCGCGCTGCTGACCTTCCCGAAGATCGATTGGATCTCCAAGTTCCGCTACGGCCTGCAGATGTTCCTGTCGACCAAGCGCAGCGACTGGTCCGATCTTGAGACCGTTTCGGCCAAGGACTGGATCGAGAAGGGATCGGGCAAGCGGGCCTATGACGTGCTTTGGCGCCGGCTGTTCGACCTGAAGTTCTTCGAATATGCCGACAACGTCTCGGCCGCCTGGATCTGGACCCGGATCAAGCGGGTCGGCACCTCGCGGCGGTCGCTGATGCAAGAGGAGCTCGGCTATATCGAGGGCGGGTCGGAGACCCTGGTCACCGCGCTGGTGCAGGCCATCGAGACGAGCGGCGGGGTGATCAAGCTCGCCACCCCGGCCCGCGAGGTGGTGGTCGAGGACGGCAAGGTGACGGGTGTGCGCACCGATGCGGGCGTGGAGCCGGCCGAGGCGGCGATCTCCACCATGCCGACGCCCTTTGTCTCCTCCCTGGTGCCGTCCCTGCCGGCCGACTGGAAGGCGAAGTACGACGCCATCGTGAACATCGGCGTGGTCTGCGTGTTGCTGCGGCTGAAGAAGTCGGTGACCGAACATTTCTGGGTCAACATCAACGACAAGGACGTGGAGATCCCCGGTATCATCCAGTTCTCCAACCTCCGGCCGGTCGAGGACACGGTGGTCTATGTGCCGTTCTACATGCCGACGACCCACCCGAAATTCGGCCGCGACGACCAGGCCTTCATCGACGAGAGCATGGCCTGCCTGAAGCACCTGAACCCGGACATCGCCGACGGCGACCTGAAGGCCTGGACCGTCGGCCGCCTGCGCTACGCCCAGCCGGTCTGCGAGCCCGGCTTCCTCGCCAAGATCCCGCCGATCCAGACGCCGATCCGCGGTCTGCAGATCGCCGACACCTCGTTCTACTACCCCGAGGACCGGGGCATCAGTGAGAGCGCCCGGGTCGCTGAGGAGATGGCGGCGGCGATCCCCGCGTCGATCGCCGGCTAGGGGAGGGGACGTGGCGCGTGCCCTGGTCATCGGCGAGTTCGGACGGTTCCTGATCACCGGCGGCATCGCGGCCGGCGCCAATGTGCTGTCGCGCTGGCTGTTCAATTTCGTCATGCCGTTCGAGGCGGCCGTGGTGGTCGCCTATCTCGTCGGCATGACGACGGCATATGTGCTCGCCAAACTGTTCGTGTTCGAGGCGTCGGGGCGCACGGCGCGTGACGAGTTCTTCCGCTTCGCCATCGTCAACGTGGTGGCGCTGGCCCAGGTCTGGCTGGTGAGCGTGGGCCTGGCCCGCTACCTGTTCCCGGCGCTCGGCTTCACCTGGTATGCGGACGACGTGGCCCATCTGATCGGCGTGGTGATCCCGGCGGTGACCAGCTATCTCGGCCATCGCCACTTCTCCTTCGCCGCCCGCCGCGCTTCCGTCGAGGACGTCGGATCGGAGCGCGACGGGATATGAGAACGGCGGTCGCGTTCTCCCTGGCCCTGGCCCTGGTGACCGCAGCCTCCGGCATCGCCTATCAGATCTTTCTATCCACGCCGGTCCCTTCCGGCGACATCGTCGATTTCTACGACCGGTTCTTCGCGGCGGGCGGCTTCGCCGGCTACGGGCTCGCCGATCTTTACCAGTGGCACAACGAGCACCGTCTGTTCCTGCCGAAGCTCTGGTTCCTGGCGGATATCGCCGTGGCCGACGCGCGGCAGACCCTGCTGCTGACGGTGATCGCCGTCTCCGCGGTCCTGCATGCCGGGGTGCTGGCGGTCCTGTTCGGCGGGTTGGGGCATTCCCGGACGGCCGCCGCCGTCGCCTTCGCCATCGCCGCCGCCGCCCTGCTGTCGCCGGTGCAGTACGAGAACCTGCTGAACGGCTTCCAGGTGCAGTTCGTCCAGGTCTGGCTCTTCGCCAGCCTGGCCTTCGCCCTGATCGCCTGGGCGCCGGTGGGGCAGGGGCGGCCGGTCGGCCTCGCCCTGTGTGTGATCGGTGCGACGGTCGCAGGCCTGTGCTCCAGCTACAGCATGTTCAACGGGCTGGCGGTCTGGCCGATTCTCGTGGTCCTGGCGCTGTGGCGGCGGCTGCCTCCGGCCTGGTCGGCGTGCCTCGTCGCCGTGGGGGCCGCGGTCCTGGCGGCGGAGTGCCTCGGCTTCCTGAACCGGCCGGAAGGCGGCGGTGCCCTTGGTTTCGGGTCTGGGGCGTGGACCATCCTGCGGTTCACCCTCCGCTACCTGACGTCGGGCATCGGCGATATCGGCACGCTCGGCCAGGAGATCGTCGGCATCCTCCTCGTGGTCGCCGTGACGGCTGCGGGCCTGCGGGGGCTGGCCCGTGTCGAGCGGCCCGCACCGGCCCGCATGGCGCTGTACGCCGTCTGCGCCTTCGTCATGGCCGGCGCCGTCGCGACCGCGCTCGGCCGTCTGCATATCGGCCTCGGCATCGCCAACACCTCGCGCTACACCACGCCCTCCATGGTGTTCCTGGTGGCCGCCGGGTTGCTGGGTTTCGACCACCTGCTGAGGCATCGCCCCCGGACGCTCGGCTGGGCGCTTCCCCTCGGTGTCGTGCTTCTGTTGGTTCCGGGCGACGTGCATGCGGTGCGGGACCTGAAGGACCGGCTTGCGGCCCTGGATCTCGCCGATCTGGCGATTGTCAGCCATCTGGCGGGCGGATACCGTCCGGAGATGCTCGAGCCGATCTATCCTCCCCTGCCGTCGCGTGCCGCCCGGGTGCTGGAGGCGATGCAGGCGGCCGGCCTCGGCCCGTTCTCGGTGGTCGGGCGCTACCGACCGCCCGACGGCGCGCTTGCCGATGGACCGGTGGCCGACGACCCGCACTGCACCGGCAGCGTCGGCCGCCTGCGTGTCGATCCGGTGACCGGCGTCACCCTGTCCGCCACGCTCGCCAGCGATCGGAGCGGCCGGCGACCGCCCTGGATGGTCGTGCGGTCGCCGCAGGGTCGGGTTCTCGCCTGGGGCGCGGCGCTGGAGCCGCGGAGCGATCGGGCGCCGATCCCTGAGTCGGGGGTCCTGGCCCGCGGCCTGCGGGCCTTCGGGGAAGCATCGGACGGCACCGCCGAGTTTGTGACGGTCGAAGGCGTGTTCGATGACGGCAGCCGCTGCCGCCTGCCGGGCACGGTCGCGGCGTCGGAGCCAACCTATCTCGCCGAGCTGCCGCCCGGCGCACGGCCGGCGGGTACGGGCGGCTGGACCTTCGTTGCCAATGCGCCCACAGGCGGCATCGGCAACGCGGCGGTTCCGCCCGAGGCGCTGCCGGTTCACGGCAATTTCGGCCTGGCCAGGCGCCGCTTCACCGCCGTGCTCACCCTGGGACAGCCGGGAGAGGCGCGCGGTGTTCTGGTGCCGCTCCACACAGGTCGCCATCCCGCCGGTGCCGATGTCACGCTCCTGGATTCAGGTGGCACGGTACTGGACACGGTGGCATTGGACCGGGCGGTCGCGCCCGGCTGGTTCTGGCTGGCCCTGCGGCCGGCCCGGCTCGAGCCCGGCATGCGGGTGGAGATCCGTACCGGGGTGACCCGCCCGTCCGACGAGGTGGCGTTCGGCGCGCCGCGGTGGCTGCCATGACTGCGACCCCGGCGCCGCACCTGCGCTTCGCTCCGTACGAGAAGGGGCGGTTCCAGCTCACCCTCGGCATCAAGGAGATCGCGGCCACCGACTGGATCGACGTGGACGCCCAGTACGCCGAGCATATGGCCGAGAAGAGGCGGCTGCTCGACGCACGTCATGGCGAGGTCTTCGCCGGTCTGCCCGACAGCCTGCCGGCTCAGCGGGACTGCCTGGAGGCGGTGCTGGCGCATATGACGGCGTTCCATCCGGACCTGATCGCAGCCGATGGGAGCGGGGTCCATACCGCCTGGGACGGCGCGACGCTGAACCCGTCGGATTTCGAATCGGCGCCGCTGGATCTCGCCGGCCGGCTGGTACAGGAGGATCTGTGCCTGATGCAGCCGTCGGACGAAGGACACAAGCTGATCGCCGCCTCGCTCTGCTTTCCGGCACGGTGGCGTCTGGCCGACAAGATCGGCCGGCCGATGAGCGCGATCCACGACCCGGTTCCGGGCTTCAACGACAGGCTGAACCGGCCGGTGGAGCGGTTCTTCACCGGCATCGCCGCGGGCCAGACCTACATGCGGCTGAACTGGTCGGTGCTGGAAGACCCGGCGCTGTTTCAGCCGACCGGGCACGGGCGCAGGGACCTGGACCCGACCATCACGCCGCGCAACATCACCGAGCGGCTACACATCCGTATCGAGCGCCAGACCTTCCGCCGTCTGCCGCGCACAGGGGTATTGGTGTTCGGAATCAAGACCCTGATCGACCCGATCGCCGCCATCGCCGGACGCCCGGACCTGGCCGCGGCGATGCTGGGCTCGTTGCGGACCATGCCGGCCGACATGCGCGGCTACAAGAGCATGGCGCCCTTCGCCGATGCGCTGGAAGGCTGGCTGCAGGAGCGGTCCGAGGCCTCTGCCGGCTGACGCCGCGGACGATTCGGCCGGCCGACGACCTGCCCCAACGCCGTGTTTGGAACCGGACCGACGGTCGCGCGTTCACGGTTTCTACTCCTGGGAACGCAGCGGGGCGATGTCGGTTTTGGAACATTATTTCCCTGGGGGACAACCCGCGGGCGACTGCATTTCCAACACGGTCGCAGGACCGGGACAATTTGCGAAAATCCAAGAAAATCGGCCGCCGGGGACGACAGTCTGTTTCTGCAGTGTTACGGTACCCATCTCGGATGGGAACGATAGGGTCCTATAAACATCCAACAGCCAAACACGCAGCGACCCGCGAAAATCGCTCGCATAGGACTAATCGGAAGGGAGCTACCATGTCTGACAAATACCGCGACGACTTGATCGATCGCATGGCCGTCGAGGCGAAGCGAGGCCGACTCTCTCGGCGCGACTTCATGCACTATGCCATGGCCGCCGGCGTTACTGCATCGGCCGCTGGAGGTCTTTGGACGTCCAAGGCGGCACTTGCCGCCCCCAAGCGCGGCGGAACGTTCCGTCTTGGCACCCATGACGGGAACACCTCGGATACGCACGATCCGGGCACCTATCTCAGTTTCTCCATTATCCAGCTCGCGCATACCTATCGCAGCTACCTGACCCAGATCACGCCGACCAACGAACTCGGTCCGGATGCGGCCGCTTCCTGGAGCGCGACGGACGACGCCACGGAGTGGACGTTCAAGCTGCAGAAGGGCGCGTCGTTCCACAGCGGCAAGCCGTTCACGGCCGATGACGCGATCGCCTCGCTGAACCATCACCGCGGCGAGAAGAGCACGTCGGCAGCCAAGGCGCTGCTCAAGGACGTCACCGACATCGTCAAGGACGACGAGCACACGATCACCGTCAAGCTCGCGACCGGCAACGCCGACCTGCCGTGGCTGATGACCGACTATCACCTGGCCATGTGCCCGGCGAACAGCGACGGCACGATCGACTGGCAGTCCGGCGACGGCACCGGCCCGTACAAGATCGTCCATAACGAGTTCGGCGTCGGCACGAAGCTGGAGCGTCACGACGGCTGGCACGGCGAGGGCGCGTATTTCGACGCCGTCGAGATGACCGTGCTCAACGACCCGAACGCCCGGCAGACCGCGCTGGTCACCGGCGAGGTCGACGGCATCACCCAGCTCGAACTGAAGACGCTGTCGCTGCTCCAGCGCAACCCGAACATCCTGGTGGACAACGTGCCGTCCGGTGCGGCGATCACCATGCCGATGTTCTGCGACGTGGCGCCGTTCGACAACGTGGACGTCCGCATGGCCCTCAAGCTGGCGATCGACCGCGAGGACATCATCAAGAAGATCACCTTCGACACGGCGATCCCGGGCAACGACTTCCACATTTCTCCGAACATGCCGTACTGGCCGGATCTGCCGCAGCGCACCTACGATCCGGACAAGGCCAAGTTCCACCTGAAGAAGGCCGGCCAGGAGAACCTGACGGTCGATCTCTCCACCGCCGACAGCGTGTATTCCGGCGCGGTCGACATGTGCGTGCTCTATGCCGAGCATGCCAAGGCCGCCGGCATCAACATCAACGTGAACCGCGAGCCGAACGACGGCTACTACTCCGAGGTCTGGCTGAAGAAGCCGTTCTGTATGGTGCAGTGGGGCGCGCGTCCGACGCCGGACGTCATGCTCAGCCTGGCCTACAAGGACGACGCCGCCTGGAACGAGAGCCACTGGCAGAACGAGCGGTTCAACGAGCTGCTGCTGCAGGCCAAGGCCGAACTCGACCAGGAGAAGCGGGCCGAGATGTACCGCGAGATGGCTCAGCTCGCCCGTGACGACGGTGGGACCATCATTCCGATGTTCACCAACTTCGTCTACGCGCGCGCCAAGAACGTCGCCCATGGTGAGAACCTGGCGGCCAGCTGGCAGATGGACGGCGCGCGGGCCTGCAGCCGCTGGTGGTTCGACTCTTAAATCGACACTGATCGGTGACGGGTTCGGGCCAGAACCCGTCACCGATCGTTCGATACTGGTGGACCTTCCGGCCCGTGCCGGGAGGTCTGCTGGTTCAGCTTATCGATAATAACAGTAGCCGGGGGGCTGTCGCTGGACTGCACTGTACGCCGGGGGACATCGGCGCAGGCGCACTTGGCAGCAAGCCAACTAGAAGCGATTGCAGAGGAGGCGGATGATGAGCGACGTATTGAGCATCGTGCTCAAACGGCTCGGCCTTGGATTGATCACGTTGCTGGTGATCTCCATCCTGATTTTCTTCGCAGTGGAACTCCTGCCGGGCGACATTGCCCAAGCCGTTCTTGGGCAGGGCGCCACCGAAGAAAACCTGAAAGCGTTGCGCGAGCAGCTCGGACTGAACCAGCCCGCGATCTTCCGTTACCTGGAGTGGCTCGGGGGAGCGGTGCAGGGTGACTTCGGCGTGTCGCTGATTTCCGGTCGCTCGGTGGCCGAGACCATCGGCCCACGTTTCGCGGCGACGCT
This sequence comes from Thalassobaculum salexigens DSM 19539, assembly GCF_000423805.1. NCBI lineage: Bacteria > Pseudomonadati > Pseudomonadota > Alphaproteobacteria > Rhodospirillales > Thalassobaculaceae > Thalassobaculum > Thalassobaculum salexigens. The sequence goes on along the minus strand of NZ_AUIR01000012.1, from coordinate 334,378 downwards.
GTTCCTGGCGAGCTACGCGGCGGTGATCGCCGTGCCGATCGCCATTCTTCTCGGCATCATCGTGGCGCTGCTGCGCGACAGCATCTTCGACCGTGTCGCCAACGTGCTGACCCTGACCTCGATCTCTTCGCCGGAGTTCTTTCTCGGCTACGTCCTGATCCTGTATCTGGCGGTGAAGAACCCCTGGTTCCCCGCCCTGGCGAACGTCAACTTCCAGGATATCGGCACCGTCGAACTGTACTACCGGACCTTCCTGCCGGCGCTGACGATGGTGCTCGTCGTGGTCGCGCACATGATGCGGATGACCCGGGCCTCGATCATCAACCTGCTGGCCTCGCCCTATATCGAGATGGCGCGCCTGAAGGGCACCCCCGCCTGGAAGGTGATCGTCAAGCACGCGCTGCCCAACGCCTGGGCGCCGATCATCAACGTCGTGGCGCTCAACCTCGCCTACCTGATCACCGGCGTGGTGCTGGTTGAGGTGGTGTTCGTCTATCCGGGTATCGGCCAGCTTCTGGTCGACAGCGTGACCAAGCGCGACTTCCCAGTGGTTCAGGCCTGCTGCCTGATCTTCGCGGCGACGTTCATCCTGTTGAACCTCGCGGCAGATGTGGGGGCGATTCTGACGAACCCCCGCCTGCGTCATCCGAAGTGAGGGAAGCGTCATGAATTACTTTGTCATCGGATACTACGCTCTCCTCATCGGAGCCTCCTGCCTGGCGGCCTACTACTCGGTGCGCTCGGCCTTCTTGCTGCTGTTCTCGCTGACGCTGGTCTCCTTCATCGTCGGCATCGTCGGCGGCGAGTCCGCCCTGTGGACCATCACCATCTGCGCCGGCATCCTCGCCCTGTGCATCGGGACCGCCTACGCGTTCCGGGAGTTCCTGGTGATCGTCCTGTGGGGCGAGGGCTCGAAGGCGATCAAGACCGCGCCTCTGACGGCGACCTTCGGTCTGTTCGTCATCATGACCTATGCGATCGCCGGCTTCTTCGCGCCGGTCATCGCGCCGTACGGCGAGGCCGAGATCATCGCCGGCGCGTTCGCCCCGGCCGACGAGAATATGCTGCTGGGGGCCGACCAGCTCGGCCGCGACCTGTTCAGCCGCCTGGTCTTCGGTGCGCGGAACACGGTCGGCATCGCCCTGCTGGCGACCACCTTCGCGTTCCTCCTGGGCGCGGTGGCCGGGCTGATCGCGGCGACCCTGGGCGGGTTCTTCGACAACCTCATGAGCCGGGTCGTGGACGTCATCATGTCGGTGCCGTCGCTGATCTTCGCTCTGCTGCTGCTGTCGATCATGGGCACCAACGCCTTCGTCCTGATCTTCATCATCGCGATCATCTACGCGCCGCGCGTCTTCCGCCTCACCCGGGCGGTCGCCGGCAATGTGGTGGTGATGGACTATATCGAGGCGGCCCGGCTGCGCGGCGAGGGGCTCTGGTACCTGATCCGCCGGGAGATCCTGCCGAACTCCACCGCACCGCTCATCGCGGAATTCGGCCTGGAGTTCTGCTTCGTCTTCCTGCTGGTGGCGGGCCTGTCGTTCCTGGGCCTGGGCATCCAGCCGCCGACCGCGGATTGGGGGTCGATGGTGCGCGAGAACGCGACCCTGATCTCGTTCGGCGAGATCACGCCGCTGTTCCCGGCCGGCGCCATCGCGCTGCTGACCGTGGCGGTGAACTTCGTCGTCGACTGGATGCTGTTCCGGTCCTCCGGACTGAAGGGGTAAGGATATGGCTGATACGAAAAAGGACCTTCTGCTCAAGATTCGCGACCTGCGGATCGAGGGCTATTCCGACGAGAAGTGGCTCGAGATCGTCCATGGCATCGACCTCACCCTGCACAAGGGCGAGGTCATGGGCCTGATCGGCGAGTCCGGGGCCGGCAAGTCGACCATCGGCCTCGCGGCCATGGGCTTCGCCCGCGACGGATGCCGAATCTCCGGCGGCTCGATCGAGTTCGACGGCATGGAGCTGACGACCACCTCGGAGAGCGACCGCCGGGCCCTGCGTGGCTCGCGCATCGCCTATGTGGCGCAGTCGGCGGCGGCGTCGTTCAATCCGGCGCACAAGATCATCGACCAGCACACCGAGGCGCCGATCCACTACCGCATCCGCAAGCGGTTGGAGGCGCAGGAGGACGCGATGGAGCTCTACGAGCGCCTGCGTCTTCCCAACCCGCAGGAGATCGGCTTCCGCTATCCGCACCAGGTGTCCGGCGGCCAGCTCCAGCGCGCGATGACCGCCATGGCGATGGCCTGCCGTCCCGACCTGATCATCTTCGACGAGCCGACCACCGCACTCGACGTGACCACGCAGATCGAGGTGCTGGCCGCGATCCGAGACATCGTCGAGCAGTTCAACACCGCGGCGATCTACATCACCCACGACCTCGCGGTGGTGGCGCAGATGGCCGACACCATCAAGGTGCTGCTCAAGGGCAACGAGGTCGAGGAAGCCGATACCGAGACCATGCTGAGCAACCCGAAGGAGGACTATACCAAGTCGCTCTGGGCGGTGCGCAGCTTCAAGCGCGAGCAGAAGGAGCGACCCGGCGGTGGTGCGGTGCCAGTCGTCTCGGTGCAGAACGTGGATGCCTCCTACGGCGACACGCCGGTCCTGCACGACGTGTCGTTCGACATCTATGCCGGCATGACCGTGGCGGTGGTGGGCGAGTCCGGATCGGGCAAATCGACCACCGCGCGCTGCATCACCGGTCTGCTGCCGCCGAGCAGCGGCAAGATCGTGATGAACGGCGTCGAGATGCCGCCGGGCTACAAGCAGCGCTCCAAGGAGCAACTTCGTCAGGCCCAGATGATCTATCAGATGGCCGATACCGCGCTGAACCCGAAGGTGCGGATCTGCGACATCATCGGCCGGCCGGCGCAATTCTACATGGGTCTGAAGGGCGGTGCCCTGAAGAGCCGGGTGGACGAACTGCTCGACCTGATCGAGTTGGAGCCGTCGAAATACTATAGCCGCTACCCAACCGAGCTGTCGGGCGGCCAGAAGCAGCGGATCGGCATCGCCCGGGCGCTGGCGGCGGAGCCCAATTTCATCATCTGCGACGAGGTCACCAGCGCGCTGGACCAGCTCGTGGCCGAGGGCATCCTGAAGCTGCTCGACCGGCTGCAGAAGGAACTGAACCTCGCCTATATGTTCATCACCCACGATCTCGCCACCGTGCGCTCGATCGCCGACGAGGTGGTGGTCATGAAGCAGGGCGAGGTGGTCGATTCCGGCCCGAAGAACGAGATGTTCACCCCGCCGCACCATCCCTATACCGACCTGCTGCTGTCCTCGGTGCCGGAGATGGATCCGAACTGGCTGACCACGGTGCTCGAGGAGCGCGGGGTCGACAATATCGGCGAGGCGGCCACCGTCTGATCGCCGGTCATGCCCGGCGGGAAGGCGGGCGGCGCCTGCCTTCCCGTTGCCGTGTCAGCGTCGGCGCGAGGAGGCGATGGCATCCGTAGCCCTCAGCGAGATCGAGGCCGCCCGGCGGATCATCGCCGAGACCGCCGTGGCGACGCCTTTGGTGCCGTCGCCACACCTCTCGTCCCTGGCCGGACGGGAGTTCCTTCTCAAGCTCGAGATCGTCCAGCCGATGGGGGCTTTCAAGCTGCGCGGGGCCGCCAACGCGGTCATGCGCCTGCCGGAAGGCACGGCGGGCGTGACCTGCTGCTCCACCGGCAATCACGGCCGCGGCGTCGCTTACGCCGCCCGGCGGCGCGGCCTGCGCGCGGTGATCTGCATGTCGTCGCTGGTGCCGCAGACCAAGATCGACGGCATCAGGGCGCTGGGGGCCGAGGTGCAGATCGTCGGACGCTCCCAGGACGAGGCGATGGCCCATAGCCGGCGTCTGGTCGTCGACGAGGGGCTGGTTGAGATCTCTCCGTTCGACGACCCGGCCGTCATCGCCGGCCAGGGCACGATCGGCCTGGAACTGCTGGAGCAGTGCCCGGACCTGGCGACCGTGCTGGTGCCGCTGTCCGGCGGCGGGCTGGCCGGCGGGATCGCCGCGGCGATCAAGGCGGTGAAGCCGTCGGTCCGCATCATCGGCATCTCCATGGACCGGGGGGGTGCGATGCACGCCTCCATCGCCGCCGGCCGGCCGGTCGAGGTGGAGGAGGTGGCCAGCCTCGCGGATTCCCTGGGCGGCGGCATCGGCCTCGACAACCGCTTCTCCTTCGAGCTCTGCCGCACCCTGCTGGACGAGGTGGTGCTGGTCGGCGAGGCGGAGATCTACCGGGCGCTGCAGACCGTCTATTACGAGGACCGGCTGGTCTGCGAGGGCGCCTGCGTCGTCGGCATCGCTGCGCTGCAGGCCGGCAAGCTGGCCCCATCCCCGGGCCCGATCGCGACGATCATCACCGGGCGCAATCTCGACATGAAGATCCATGCCGACATCATGCAGGGCCGCGACGTGGTGCTCGGCGATCTCACCATCAACGGACAGCCGTATCATGCATGACATCTCCATCCTGACCGAAGCCGACCTGCGCGAGCTGGTGCCGCTGGACGCGGCGGCGGTCGACGTGGTCGAACGTGCCTTCACCGCCCTGGCCGGCGAGGGGGTGGTGATGCCGCCGATCCTGTCGATGGAGCTTCCCGTCGCCAATGCCGAGGTCGACGTGAAGACCGCCTATCTGCCCGGCTTCGACGGTTTCGCCATCAAGGTCAGCCCCGGCTTCTTCGACAACCCGAAGATCGGCCTGCCGAGCCTGAACGGCCTGATGGTGCTGTTCTCCGCCAGGACCGGCCTGGTGGAGGCGCTGCTGCTGGACAACGGGTATCTGACCGATGTGCGCACCGCCGCCGCCGGTGCCGTCGCCGCCCGCCATCTGGCGCCGGAGGTGCGCACCGCCGGCGTGCTCGGCACAGGGGTGCAGGCGCGGCTGCAGATCGAGGCGGCGCGGCTGGTGCGGCCGTTCGAACGGGTGCTGGTCTGGGGGCGCGACCCGGTGAAGGCGGAGATCTGCGCCTATGACCTGGCCGAGCGGCTCGGCATCGAGGTCGTGGTCGAGGCCGATCCCGCCCGGGTGGTGGGCGAAAGCCAGCTCGTCGTCACCACCACCCCGGCGCGCGATCCGGTGCTGCGGGCCGAGTGGCTGCATCCGGGCCTGCACATCACCGCCATGGGCTCCGACCAGCCCGGCAAGAACGAGATCGATCCGGCCGTCTTCGACCGTCTGTCGGTCTATGTCCCGGATCGGGAGAGCCAGTGCCGGACCCAGGGGGAGCTGCGCAGCGCGCTGGCCGCCGGCGCGGTGCCGGAGGAGCGGACCTATGCCGAGCTCGGCATGGTGGTCTCCGAGCCGGCGTTGGGCCGCAAGTCCCTGGACGACATCACCCTGGTCGACCTCACCGGCACTGGCGCCCAGGACACCGCCATCGCCAGTTTCGCCATGACCCGCGCGAAGGACCGCGCGGCCGGTACGGTGATCCGCGCCTGAGCGGAACCAATCCGGCCACTAGGGTTGCAGCGGCGGGCGATTTGCGCGATGTCCGGGGCATAATCGGCATTTCTGACAGCGCGAGGACGGCGGCCATGCTGACCAACGACCAGCTCGACAAGTGGGACCGGGAGTCCTTCTTCCATCCCTCCACCCATCTGGCGCAGCACGCCCGCGGCGAAAGCCCGAACCGGATCGTCACCGGCGGGTCCGGTGTCTATATCGAGGACCGCGACGGTAACCGGCTGCTCGACGGCTTCGCCGGCCTGTACTGCGTGAATGTCGGCTACGGCCGCCCCGAGATCGCCGAGGCGATCGCCGCCCAGGCGAAGGAGCTGGCCTATTACCACGCCTATGTCGGCCACGGCACCGAGGCCTCCATCACGCTCGCGCAGATGGTCATGGACCGCGCGCCGGCTGGCATGTCGAAGGTGTATTTCGGCCTCGGCGGCTCCGACGCCAACGAGACCAACATCAAGCTGGTCTGGTACTACAACAACATCCTGGGCCGGCCGGAGAAGAAGAAGATCATCTCGCGCTGGCGGGGCTATCACGGCTCGGGCCTGGTCACCGGCTCGCTCACCGGTCTGGAGCTGTTCCACAAGAAGTTCGACCTGCCGCTCGACCGCATCCTGCACACCACGGCGCCGGTCTATTACCGCCGCGAGAACCTGGCCAGCAGCGAGGCCGAGTTCGTCGCCGAGTGCGTCGCCGACCTGGAGGCGCTGATCGAGCGCGAGGGGGCCGACACCATCGCCGCCTTCATCGGCGAGCCCGCACTCGGCACCGGCGGCTTGGTGCCGCCGCCGGAAGGCTACTGGCCGGCGATCCAGGCGGTGCTGGACAAGCACGACATCCTGATGATCGCCGACGAGGTGGTCACCGGCTTCGGCCGTCTGGGCTCGATGTTCGGCTCCGACCATTACGGCATCCGCCCGGACTTCATCACCATCGCCAAGGGGCTGACCTCGGCCTATGCGCCGCTCTCCGGCTCCATCGTGTCCGACCGGGTCTGGAAAGTGCTGGAGCAGGGCACCGACGAGTTCGGGGCGATCGGCCATGGCTGGACCTACTCCGCCCATCCGATCGGGGCGGCGGCCGGTGTCGCCAACCTGAAGCTGATCGACAGCCTGGGGCTGGTGGAGAATGCCGGCAGCGTCGGCGCCTATCTGAAGCAGGTGCTCACCGACGCCGTCGGCGACCACCCGAATGTGGGCGAGGTCCGCGGCGAGGGGCTGCTCTGCGCCGTCGAATTCGTCGCCGACAAGACGGACCGGACCTATTTCGATCCGGCCCAGAAGGTCGGCGGGCGGATCGTCGGCAAGCTGTTGGAAGAGGGTGTCATCGGCCGGGCCATGCCCCAGGGCGACATTCTCGGCCTCGCCCCGCCGCTCTGCCTGACCCGCGCGGAGGCCGACAAGATCGTCGCCGCGACGCAGACGGCGCTGAAGACGGTCGCGGCCGAGCTCTAGGCGGCCGGCCTGAGCCGGAGCCGGACGAACGCGGTTTGCGGAACGCGGACCGGGGGATACAGTTCTCCCGGTCCTGATCCGCGGAGGGTCGTCACGAGTTGCGGGGGAAGCGGAACGTGCTCACGCGCCGCTGGGTTATGTTCTGCGTCCTGGCCCTGGCCGTGCTGTGCGGCAGTGGGGGGATCTCCTACTGGGTCTATCATGCCCAGCGCGACGAGCTGGTCTCCGACGCGGGCCATGAACTGACCGACGCCACGGTCGCCTTCACCCAGGCCCTGAACAGCGTGTTCGAGCCGGCGCTGACCCTGGGCGGCACGGTCGCGGATTCCGGCATCCGCCATGCGCCGCCCAACCAGTGGCCGACGCTGTTCTTCGCCATCGCCACCGGCCCGGTGCGCCAGTTCGAGCAGATGAACGGCGCCTTTCTGGGCTTTCCCGACGGCCGTTTCCTGCATGTCCAGGACCTGGAGGTTGCCGGCCCGAAACGCGCGACCGGCGGGGACCGGACCAGCCGCGGGATCTACCGGCGGATCATAGACACCCCTGCGATCAATCCGCGCGGACGATGGCAGGTCTACGATCCGCAGACCGGACGCGCGAAGATGTCGCCGCGCGTGACCCAGGCCTACGACCCGCGCACCCGGAACTGGTACCGGCAGGTGGCGGCGGACGGTCGGGCTCATTGGACCGACGTGTATCAGTTCGCCTCCAGTCGACGGCTCGGCGTCACCTATGCCCAGCCGATCTTTAATCCGGATGGGTCGCTGTGGGCGGTGCTCGGGGTCGACCTGTCGCTCGGCTCGCTGTCGCAGACCCTGCTGACCACCTCGTCGGCTCTGGCCCAGGCGGCGGATATCGTGTTTGCCACCGATCTGGCGGATTCCGTGCTCGGCCATCCGGAGCTGGCGAGCGACACGACGGAGATCCGGTCGAGCACCTCGGAGTTCCTGGAGCGCTACCGCGACCCGACGTCGTTCGAGAGCCTGGCTCCGCGGCAGCTCAAGGAGGGCCCGCCGCTGCAGATGGTCGAGGCTGAGGGCCGCAGCTATCTGACCACCAAGGCGGATCTGGATCCCGCGCGGGCCATGCCGATGCAGATCTACCTGGCGCGCGATCTGGAGCAGGTGCTCGCCGCGGCCCGGGCCGTGGTCTATCGCAACGTGCTGTTCGCGTTCGTGGCGGTCGTGGTGTTCGGGGTCGTCGCGTCCTACGCGGTGAAGCTGCAGGTCGAGATGGCCCTGCGCCGCCAGGCCGAGGCGGAACTGATCGAGGCGCGCGACATCGCCGAGGCGGCAACCCAGGCGAAATCCACCTTCCTCGCCACCATGAGCCACGAGATCCGCACGCCGATGAACGGAGTGATGTCGATGGCGGAGCTGCTCGGTCTCACCCGGCTCGACGGCGAGCAGCGGCGCATGGCGCGGATCATCATCGACTCGGCCACGGCCCTTCTGACCATCATCAACGACATCCTCGACTTCTCGAAGATCGAAGCCGGCAAGCTGGAGATCGAGGCGGTCGAGTTCTCGCTGATGTCCGTGGTCGGCGGATCGGCGGAGCTGCTCGCCCCCCGGGCCGAGGCCAAGGGCCTGGACCTGGTTGTCCATAACGACCCGTCCCTGATCGACCTGCGCCTGGGCGACCCGACCCGGCTGCGGCAGATCCTGCTGAACCTGGGCGGCAATGCGGTGAAGTTCACCGACGAGGGCCGGATCGACATCCGTGTACGCCGGATCGGGGGCGGATCCGAGGCGACCGATAGCGCCGAGCGGCTGCGGTTCGAGGTGACCGATACCGGCATCGGCCTCAACGAGGAACAGCGCGCGCGCCTGTTCCGGGCGTTCGTGCAGGCCGACAGTTCGACCTCGCGTAAATACGGCGGCACCGGGCTCGGCCTGTCGATCTGCCAGCGGCTGACCGAGCTGATGGGCGGATCCATCGGAGTGGACAGCGAGCCGGGCGCGGGCTCGACCTTCTGGTTCGAACTGCCGCTGGCCGCCGTCGGAGATGCGCCGCCGCGCTACCCGGACGACCTGTCCGCCGCCTCGGTCGCCCTGGTGGGGCTGTCCGACCGGGTGGCGGAGGTCGCCGAACTCTACCTGCGGGCCACCGGGATCGAGCGGATCGACCGCTTCGCCGCGGCTGGGGAGGCGGCGGGGGAACGCACCCTGTGGATCCTGCGCTGCGGTGCCGGGAGGCTGGCGCCGGAGGATCTGGGCGGGATCGAGGGGCGCATCGCGTTTCTGGGCTATCGCGGCGAGCTGGCCGACCTGTCGCCGGACCTGAAGTCCAGGGCCAGCGCGCTGCTGACCGTGCCGGTGTCGCGCAACGGATTGTGGCGGGCGGTGGCGATCGGGCTCGGTCTACGACCGGCCGAGGAGATCGAGGTCCAGCAGCGCGACGACATGGCCTTCGCGCCGCCGCCGGTGGAAGAGGCGCGGGCCGCCGGCGCCCTTGTCCTGGTGGCCGAGGACAACGAGACCAACCAGGTGGTCGTACGACAGATGCTCGGCCGCATGGGGTTCGCCTGCGAGATCGCGGAGAACGGCGCGGTCGCGCTCGAGCGGCTGTCCGAAGCGTCCGGCTACGGATTGCTGCTGACCGACGTGAACATGCCGGTGATGGACGGCTTCGAACTGGCCCGGGCGGTGCGCGCCCGCGAGGGCGAAGACGGCGATCGGCTGCCCATCGTGGCGCTGACCGCCGACGCGCTCGCCGGTACCGAGGAGCGCTGTGCGGAAGCCGGCATGGACGGCTATCTGACCAAGCCGATCGACAGCCGCAAGCTGGGCGCGCTGCTGGCAGATCATCTGCCCCAGGGTCTTGCCCTACGCCGGCAGGTCGAGCAGGCGGCGGTGGACGAGGCGGCGGTGGACGAGGCGGCTCCGGCCATCGACTGGGACCCGGAGATCTTCGATCCGGCCACGCTGACCGAGACGTTCGGTGCGCTGGACGAAGAGGCGAAGGAACTGATCCGCGGAGCCTCGGCCGCCTGGCCCGGACGCATTTCCGAGATCGAGGCCGGGCTGGCCGCCGGCGACGTCAAGCGGGCGCGGGATGCCGCCCATTCCCTGAAAGGGGCGGCCCTGTCCGTGGGCGCCAAGAGGCTCGGCCGGATCGCGGCCGACCTGCAGGACTATCTCGACGATGGCGATCTGGACATGGCGGGGATCATGGCCGAGCTGCTGCCGTCGACCCTGGAGGAATTCGAAGAGCTTTTACCTAAAATTATGGCGTTGTGATCGCCGCGCGATCTGGGGGAGTATTTTCCTTCGGTTCCAGCATGACGGGCAGTGACGAGGGGGCAGAACGGTGGTCGATTTCAATCAGGCGAACCCCTACGAGAACATCCGTATCCTGGTGCTCGAGGACGAGAGCCATATCCGCCAGATCATCGTGCGGCTGCTGCGGCAGATCGGCTTCCGGCTGATCCACGAAGCCGCCAATGGCGCCGACGGGTTCAAGGAACTGCTGCGGGTCAATCCCCAGGTGATCCTGTGCGACATCCATATGGAGCCGATCGACGGTCTCAACTTCCTGCGCAAGCTGCGCTCCCTGGGCAAGCCGGAATTCACCCGGGTGCCGGTGATCTTCCTGACTGCCGATGCCGAGCGTGGCACGGTCGTGGAAGCCAAGGATCTGCGGGTCGATGGCTACCTGGTGAAGCCGGTCTCGCCCAAGCAGCTCAAGCAGCGGCTTGATGCCGTGCTGTTCCCGGCGCCGAACTGACGCCATCCGACCCGTTGGCGCGCCGCGCCGCCCGCGTTATCGTTTCCCCAACAACAAGAACAGCCGACGAGGAGAGAGGACGCGATGGGTAAGGAAACCTGGAAGTTCAGCCATAACGAAGCGGCGAACGCCGTCTTCACCGAGGGCATGCGCAAGATCTTCGAATACCGGGATCTGGGCGTGAAGGACGCGACCAACGGCGACTACGTGGCCCATATCGTCAAGGCGAACGGCCGCAAGGACACCGACGAGGTGCAGCACTGGCACGTGCACGACTGCGACTTCCAGATGGTCTACGTGCTCAAGGGCTGGGCCAAGTTCGAGTATGCGGGCGAGGGCGTGCACACCATCCGCGCCGGTGACTGCATCAACCAGCGGCCGCTGATCCCGCATCGCGAGATCGAGTGCTCGCCGGACATGGAGCTGCTGGAGATCGTCTCGCCGGCGAACTTCGAGACCCGGATCGTCGACGCCCCGGCCGAAGCGGCCGAGTAAGGTGTTGTCCGACGGAGCGGCGGGTCCACCGCCGCTCCGGGACTGATCGACGGGGTCAGGTGTAGCGGTAGGGCCGCCCGGCCTTCTCCATGTCCTCGTTGTACTGCTTGAAGATGCCGACGACCTTCGCCTTGAGCGGGGATTCCTTGGCGATCTCGTCCCAGAACACCCGGGCGGCCGCCTCGACCGTCGCCCATTCGGCGTCGGGAATGGTGGTGAGCTCCATCTTGGTGCCGTTCACCCGCAGGCTGGCCTCGCCGCCCCAGTACCAGTACTGCCGATAATAGTGCGACTGGTCGCAGCACACCCGGAACAGGGTCTGCAGATCCTCCGGCAGCTCCTCCCAGCGGCCCATATTGGCGAAGAACGATCCGCACCAGGCGCCGGAGATGTTGTTGGTCAGGAAGTAGTTGGTCACGTCGGCCCAGCCGACCGTGTAGTCCTCGGTGATGCCCGACCAGGCGATGCCGTCCAGCTCGCCGGTCTGCACCGCGACCTCGATGTCTTCCCAGGGCAGGGTGACCGGCACGACGCCGAACTGGGTCAGGAAACGGCCGGCGGTCGGGAAGGTGAAGACCCGTTTGCCCTCCAGATCCTTCAGCGAGTTGATCGGATCCTTGGTGGCGAAATGGCAGGGGTCCCAGGCGCCGGCGGAGATGTGCTTCACCCCGACCTTGGCGTATTCCTCCTCCCAGATCTGGGCGAGGCCGTACTGGTTGAACAGCACCGGCACGTCCAACGAGTAACGCGAGGCGAAGGGGAAGTAGCCGCCGAACACGGTCACTTCGGTCGGCGAGGCCATGCTGTCGTCGTCCGACTGCACCGCGTCGATAGTGCCGCGCTGCAGGGCGCGGAACAGCTCGCCCGTGGGCACGAGCTGGTCGGCGAAGAACAGCTCGATCTGCATGCGGTCGCCGGCGATCTTGTTGAACATGTCGATGGCCGGTTTGACCACGTGCTCGGCCAGCGCCGGGCCGGCATAGGTCTGCATACGCCATTTGATGGTGGACTGCGCGATCGCCGGTGTCGCCAGCGCCGCGGCGGGGGCGGCCGCGGCGGCACCCTTAAGGAATGTGCGTCTCGTGGTCATGAAGCCCTCCTAAACTTTTTGTTGAGGGCGATATGATGACCGTATTTTGCGGTGCGGCGAAAATTATTTTCCGTACACCAGTTCCGGCAGCCACAGGGCGATCTGCGGGAACGCCATGACCAGGGCGAGCGCCATCACCATGACCACCGCGAAGGGCAGGATCGAACGGTAGATGTCGCGCAGGCTGATCTCCGGCGGCGCCATGGCCCGCATCAGGAACAGGTTGTAGCCGAAGGGCGGGGTCATGTAGGCGATCTGGGTGGTGATCGTGTAGAGCACGCCGTACCAGATCAGGTCGAACCCCATCGCGCCGACCAGCGGCACGTAGAGCGGGGCGACGATCACCAGCATGGCGGTGTCGTCCAGGAACGTGCCCATGATGATGAAGCTGAGCTGCATCAGGATCAGGATCGTCCAGGGGCTGAGGCCCAGCTTTTCGGTGAACAGGTCCTCGATCGCCTTGACCGCGCCCAGCCCGTCGAAGATCGCGCCGAAGCCGAGCGCCGCCAGGATGATCCACATGAACATGCAGGAGATCGCCAGCGTGTTGCGGGTCGTGTTCTCGAACACCTGCCGCGTCATCCGGCCCTTCAGCACGGCGGCGAGGAAGGCGGCGAGGGCACCGATGGCGGAACTCTCCACCAGCGAGGTCCAGCCGTTGACGAAGGGCACCATCATCGACGCGAAGATCGCCAGCGGCAGCAGTCCGGCGCGCAGCAGCCGAAGTTTCTCCGCCATATCGATCCGCTCGCGCTCCGCCTTGTCGAGCGGCGGGCCGAGATGGGGCTGCAACTGGCAGCGCACATAGATGTAGACGATGAACAGGGCGGCCATCATCAGTCCCGGCATCACCCCGGCGAGCCAGAGCTGGCCGACCGGCTGGCGGGCGATCATGGCGTAGAGCACCAGCACGACCGAGGGCGGCACCAGGATGCCCAGCGACGAGCCGGCCTGGATTACCCCGGTGACCATGATCTTGTCGTAGCCCCGGCGCAGCAGCTCGGGCAGGGCGATGGTGGCGCCGATCGCCATGCCCGCGACCGACAGCCCGTTCATTGCGGAGATCAGCACCATCAGCCCGATCGTGCCGATGGCAAGCCCGCCGCGCACGGGGCCCATCCACACGTGGAACATCCGGTAGAGATCGTCGGCGATCCGGCTCTCCGACAGCACGTAGCCCATGAAGATGAACATCGGCAGGGTGAGCAGCGGATACCACTTCATGAGCTTCATGGCGGCGGCGAACGGGATCTCCACCCCGCCCACACCCCAGAGCAGCACGCCGGCGGCGGCACCGACGAAGCCGATGGCGCCGAACACCCGCTGGCCGGTCATCAGCATCAGCATCATCGACGAGAACATCAGCAGGGCGATCAGCTCGTAGGACATCACGCCTCTCCGCGCTGCGTCGTTTCGCCGGCGGCGAGGCGGTCGATGTCCTTGAACAGCTCCGCCAGCGCCTGCAGCAGCATCAGCAGCACGCCGAGGCACAGGGTCACCTTCACCGGCCAGATCAGCGGCCGCCAGGCGGTCGAGCTGCGCTCCAGGTAGCCCATCGTCTCCGCCGCCGCGTCGGGGCCGCCGGTGACGAAGGCCCAGAGCAGCTCACCGAAGAAGGCGAAGGGCTCCATGCCGAAATAGCCCAGCGAATAGGCGGTGGAGCTGACCGCGCCGTAGAACAGGACGCCCAGATAGAACATCAGGAACAGCACCGAGAAGCTGTCGACCCAGGCCTTGGTGCGCAGCGACCAGTCGCCGTAGAACAGGTCCATGCGCACGTTGGAACCGAGCTGGATCGAGTAGGGGCCGCCGAGAATATAGTAGGCGACCATCACGAACTGCGCGGTCTCGAGGGTCCACAGCGACGGATCGAAGAAGGTCTTCGACGCCGAGGACCAGAGCAGCACGCCCATCAGCACGAACACCAAGTACATCGCGCAGCGCCCGATGGCCCGGTTCATGGCTTCCACGGCGCGCACATAGCCGCGCATGATCCCCAGCATCGGCCCCCTTTGTCGCCGTTCCCGGCGATCAGCCCGTGCGCCGCGTCCCGGAGCGGTACCGCGACGCAGCGATGTCGTCCCGCGACTATTCCAGCGGACCGGGGCGGGGTCCAGTCCGTTTGGGTCAGCAGGGGTGACCGTTCGGTGCGATCAGCCGGTGGCCCGCTGCATGACGACCACGTCGATCCACTGGCCGAACTTGAAGCCGATCTTCTCCATGTGCCCCACCTTGCGGAAGCCGAAGGCGGCGTGCATCGGCTCCGAACCGGAGGCCGGATCGCTGATCACCGCCATCATCTGCTTCCAGGGTCCGGCCTCGGCGATCCGCACGAGTTCGGCCATCAAGGCCCGGCCGATGCCTTGCCGGATCGCATCGTGGGCGATGTAGATCGAGTTCTCCACGGTGAAGCGGTAGGCCGAGCGGGGACGATACTTGCTGAGATAGGCGTAGCCGACCACCGCCCCGTCGCGCTCGGCGACGATGTAGGGGAAGCCCGCCTCCAGGATCCCGGCGCGGCGTTCCGCCATCTCCGGCTCGCCCGGCGCCTCCTCCTCGAAGGACGCGGTGCCGTGCCGGACGTGATGGGCGTAGATTTCGGTGATGGCGGTGATGTCGGAGGGCTCCGACGGGCGGATGGTCACAGCGGTCATCGCGGGCTTCCGGAAGCGGGACTTCGATGGTTCAATCCTGCCACCGAACGAAACGGGAGGACAGATCATGACGGTGATGGAAGCGGGGATCACGCCCGCCGGTGAAGGGGTGGACGGCGTCGTCTGGTCGATCCTCGGGCAGACCTACAAGCCGAAGCAGGAAAGCGAGAGCTGCTTCACCTTCGAGACGCTGTTCCCGCACGGCACCTTCGTGCCGCCGCACATTCATGCCGCCCAGGACGAATTCATCTACATGCTGGAGGGTACCTTCGATCTGGTTCTGGATGGCCGGAAGGCACAGGCGGTGACAGGCGACCTGATCCACATGCCGATGGGCATCCCGCATGGCATCTTCAACAATTCCGGCAAGGACGTGAAGGCGCTGTTCTGGGTGTCGCCGGCGCGCTCCCTGCGTCAGCTTTTCGAGAAGATCCACAACGTCGCCGATCCGGCCGAGGTGGTGCGTCTGGCGGCCCAGTACGAGGTGGAGTTCCTGCCGCCGCCGTGACCAGTCGGGACGGCGTCCAGGCCTCAGGTGCCGATGCGCCGGCCGAAGGTCTCGGGGTCGTAGATCAGGCAGTAGCGGTCGCGCTTCACGCCGTCGCTGCTCAGCGGCAGGATCAACCGCACGAACGACCAGACACGATCCCTGGTGTCGTAGAACTCATGCTGGCCGAGATCCGGCTTGCCCCGCTGCATAATCTCATTGAGCCGGGCATGCACCTTGGCCAGATCCTCCGGCACGAAAGCCTCCGAAAAGGTCGTGCCCCGCATCGATCGCCCGTGGGACTCGTCGATCAGCGTTGAGGAGAGCCGCAGGACCCAGTCGCCGTGCTCATCGCTCCACTCGACCAGACTGATGGCCTTGATGGCAGCCGGCGGCATGTCGAGCGGATCGATGGACTGCGGAAATCCATTCGCCGCTGTCGGGCGCCACGCCTCAAGACACGCAGCCAGGACCGGATAGTCGTCGATTTTCCCGATGGGCATCGGGATATGCACACTAGGCAGCCTAAAGAAGTTACTGTCTTCGTTTTCTGGCTTCGGCCACATTTCCAATAAGTACTTTCGCAAGTATAGGGCGTGCGTGCATTTAAGAGTATGGCTGAATACCCGTTAATAATCCATTAACCGGTCTATCGTTTTGGGCGAACGCCGCATACCCCCTGGTCTTTTTCTGGCTATATCGGGCTAATCCGAGCGTCGCTGGCCGCCGTATTGAAATCCGAAAGCGGTACAGGGCAATCCGCTTGCGATAGCGGATGTACAGATGCAACTCTACTTTCAGAACGGTGCGTCTCAACGGTACGGGACCTCGCTTATGCCATTGCACAACCTGAACGAACGCCTGCTGACGATGCCGAGGCTCCATGTGCCCGTGGCTCTGGAGGACATCGACGGCTACCCGACCCTCGCCCGTTGCCTTGCGGTGTGGCGCAAGCACTCGGCCGACCGGCTTCCGGCCACCATCGATCCGGTGGAGATGCCGGTGGAGGCGATCAAGGGGATCAGCCTGGTCGATTGGGACCCCAAGATAGAGGACTGGGTGATCCGGCTGTCCGCCACCCTCATGGACCAGGGGCATGGCCGTTCGATGACCGGTACCCGGATGCTGGATATCTACCGTGACGAGGAATATGCGGGCGTGAGGGAGCGGCTGCAGACGACCCTGGAGGCGGGAGAGCCGAGCCTTGCCCGTCACGAGTTCGTCGGCTCGCGCAACCGGCGCTGGGCCTACATGCGCCTGATCCTGCCGCTCAGCAGCGACGGGACAAAACGCGACAGGTACTGCCTGATCTACGATCCGGCCAGTTTCGGCCAACGCGTCGGGACCTGACGCGGGCCGCCGACCTATCCCCGGGCGCGGTTAACGTCCGATTGGCTGAACTTGGCGAGCGTGGCATAGCCGCGCACGATCGCTTCCAGTTCCTCCCGGCTGGCGACCTGGTCCAGCGCGGTGAACCCGTCCGGTGCCCGTTCCTCGACCAGGTCGATCACCCCCTCCGGACCGCCGCCTCGGTTGGTGCGCACGATCTCCGCCGTCGTTGGCAGGCGTTCGGCCTCGTAGGTCTTCAGCGCGCCCTCCACGTCGCCGCCGCACGTCGCCAGCAGCGGCGCGAGACAGCGGGCATCCAGGATCGCCTGGCTGGCCCCGTTGGAGCCGACCGGGTACATCGGATGGGCCGCGTCGCCGAGCAGGGTGACCCGGCCGAACGACCAGCGGTCGACCGGGTCGCGGTCGCACATCGGGAACTCGTAGAAATCGACGGTCTTGGTGATCAGGTCCACCGGATCGATCAGATCCAACTCGAACACGCCGTCCACATACTGCATCACGTCGGCCCGATCGCCGAGCCGGCTCCAGTTCTCGCGTCTCGGCGGCGGACGGGTGCCGTCGCCCAGCCGTGCGACCACGGCCCAGTTGATCAGGGTTTTGTCCGGCGTGTCCGGGTCGTTGTAGATCGGATAGCAGACGAACTTGGCGTTCATGCCGCCGGCGATGATCATCGACTTTCCGGTCAGGAACGGCTCGCCCTCCACGGCCCCGCGCCACAGCATCAGCCCGTTCCAGCTCGGCGGTCCCTCGTCGGGATAGAACGTCTCGCGCACCTTGGAATGGATGCCGTCGCAGCCGATCAGCACGTCGCCGGTCACCGTCACCTTCGTGGCGGTGTCGCGCCGCTCGAAACGCGCGGTCACGGTGCCGCCGTCATCCTCGAAGCCGGTAAGCTGGTGTCCGGTATGCACATGGTCGTCGCCCAGCCGCTCGCGCGCCGCCTCCAGCAGGACGGCCTGCAGCTTGCCGCGATGGATCGAGAACTGCGGGAAGTCGTAGCCGGCATCGGTGCCGCGCAGGTCGCGCCAGATCTCCTGGCCGAAGCGGTTCTGGTAGATCAGCTCGTAGGTGCGGATGCCGATGGCGTCGAGCCTGTCGAGCAGGCCCAATGCGGCGAGCTCCTTGATCGCGTGGGGCAGGGTGTTGATGCCCACGCCGAGCTCGCGGATCGTCATCGACTGCTCGTAGACATGGGCGTCGATGCCCTGTTCGTGGAGGCTGAGCGCGGTGGCGAGGCCGCCGATGCCGCCGCCGATGATGATTGCCTTCATGCGCGCACTCCCTTGCTTTGCCTCCCGCCCGGCGGCGGAACCGACAGTCTTGCCGAGCCCATGGCCCCCTGTCACGGTCTCGATGTTGCCGACTCCGCGCCCCTCGGCCTCCGCGACGGAGGCGGGGAGCCTGGCCTCCTGTATCCTGTCCACCCTTGCGCGAAACTCTAGGAACGCCGTGGCGGATCGGCCTTGATGTGGATCAAATCCAGATGATCGGCCGCCATGGATGATCGATGGGCTGGCGCGCGCCATGCTAGAAGGCGATCGGAACGGGGATGGCCCGGCTAAGGGCGGCGACCGGCGCCGGGAGATCAGGGGCATGGAGAGCACGGGCGGCGACCCGACAGACGAGAGGGCGTTCGTCGCCGCGCTGCAGGCCGGAGAACGCGTCGCCTTCGAACGGCTGGTGCGCGAGCATGGTGCGCGGATGCTCGCCGTCGCCCGGCGCATGGTGCGCGACGAGGCCACCGCCCAGGACTGTCTGCAGGACGCTTTTCTGTCGGTGCACCGGGCGATCGGTCGGTTCGAGCCGACCGGGTCGCTCGGCGGCTGGCTGCATCGGATCACGGTCAATGCCTGCCTGATGCGGCTGCGCGCCAACAAACGGCTGGCGGAAACCTCGATCGACGAGCTTCTGCCGGCCTTCGATCCCGACGGGATCCGGATCGGCGAGCCGCGCACCGAGATCCGCAATCCGGAGGATGCCCTGGAGGCGGCCCGGATCCGGGTCTACATGCGGCAGAAAATCGACGAACTGCCCGACGGCTACCGTATCGTTCTGCTCCTTCGCGACATTGAGGGATACAGCACCCGGGAAGCGGCCGAGATGGTGGGGGTCGCGGAGGGAGCGTTGAAGGTTCGGCTGCACCGTGCCCGCGCGGCGCTGAAGACGCTGGTCGAACCCCTGTGGGACGAGTTGGGGACGGCATGATCACGCGTCGCAAGCTCAGATGGCGCATCCAGCACTGGTTGGAGGCCCGGCTGCCGGGGCTGCTGACCTGTGCCCAGTTCGAGGCGCTGGTGGACGCCTATATCGACGGTGAGCTGGGACCGGTGGCGCGGGCGACGGTCGATCTCCACATGCGCACCTGTCCGGTCTGCCT
The DNA here is from genome assembly GCF_000423805.1 of Thalassobaculum salexigens DSM 19539. Taxonomy (NCBI): domain Bacteria; kingdom Pseudomonadati; phylum Pseudomonadota; class Alphaproteobacteria; order Rhodospirillales; family Thalassobaculaceae; genus Thalassobaculum; species Thalassobaculum salexigens. Next base: position 315,271 of record NZ_AUIR01000012.1, on the reverse strand, counting down.
GCGGTATGTCGCCGCCTACCGCAAGGTGCGGGACATGGCGGCCGACACGCTGACCCGGCCCGAGGCCGAGGCGCTGGTCGCGATTCCGGAGGATCTGGTCGCCGCCATCCTGGCCGCCCGGGACGCCGAGGCAGGTCGCAAGACACCCTAGCATTTTCATGCGGTTTCGGCGGTCTAAGGGGATGCGCGCGGCGTCGTTGCGTTTGATACTGGAACCTTCACCGGACCGGTTCACCGCAGGGCATAGGTTTTGGAAATCCGCTTCCCCATGTGGCTTCGGGTTGTCGACCGACCCGGTGCGACGGTCTTCGCCACATTGTCCGCGACCGAGGCCTTCTCGCGGGCCCTGGTCGCCGGCGTGATTCCGCTGGAGGCCTACCGGCTTCTGGAATCCGCCAGGGACGTCAGCATCGCCTACACGGTGATCGGGGTGGTGGCCCTGCTGGCGAGCTTCGCGGTGCCGGTGGTGATCCGGGTGATCCGCCGCAAGTGGATCTTCAGCGCCGGCTGCGTCTTCATGTTCATGGCGCCGCTGCTGATGCTGGCGGAGACCGTCGTTCCCTTCGTCGGCGCGCTGCAGTTCCGTGCGCTGGCCGTGGTCTGCGTCAACATCTCCCTCAACCTCTATATCCTCGACTACATCGCCCGGAAGGATTTCGTCACCGCCGAACCGCGGCGTCTCGCCTTCATGGGCGTGGCCTGGTTCACCGGGCCGGGGCTCGGGATCTATCTGTACAAGACCTTCGGGCTGGAGGCGGTCTGCCTGCCCAGCGCCGTCTTCGCGGTGATCGCGCTGGCCTATTTCTGGGTGCTGCGGATGCGTGAGGACCCGCGGGTGGCGCCGGCCAAGCGGCGGCCGCCCACCCCCTGGGCCAATATCCGCCGCTACCTGGCGCAGCCGCGCCTGCGGCTGGCCTGGGCGATTCCCTTCGCGCGCAGTTCCTACTGGGCGGCGTTCTTCGTCTATCCGCCGCTCTATATCGCCAAATACGGCGGCGACGAGATGCTGTCGGCGATGATGCTGTCGGCTGGGCAGGGGATGCTGTTCGCCGCCCCGCTGGCGGGCAGGCTGGCGCGGGAACTGGGAATGCGGCGGGTGATCATCCTCGCCTTCATCTTCACCGGGGCGATCTGCCTGATCGCCGGGGCGATCCGGCCCTCGCCGGCGATTGTGGCGCTGCTGTTCTTCGTCGGATCCGCCGGGGCGATGACCCTGGACGCGCTGGGCAACATCCCGTTCCTGCGCTCGGTCCATGCCTATGAGCGCTCCGAGATGACCTCGGTCTTCCGCACCTATATCGAGGTGTCGCAGCTTCTGCCGGCGGCGGTCTATGCGCTGCTGCTGCTGTATTTTCCGCTGTCGTCGGTGTTCATCGCCCTGGGCGTGCTGCTGCTGGCGACGGCCTGGCTGTCGACCTACCTGCCGCGCCGGTTCTGAACCGGCGCCGGCTTCGGTCGGCGCCGGATCAGCGCGTGCCGCCGGCCGCCTTGAGGTGCGGCTGGTCGTTGGCGACGTCGGCGAACATCTCCGGAGCGACCGGCTCCAGTTCGACCACGTCGACGGCGACGACGACATTCTCGGCCACCGGGTTGCTGACCTGCTGGTCGGCGAGGGCGGCGCGCTTGGCCTCCCGGTCGTCGCGCATGCTCGACAGGATGGCGGCGGCGATCGGCACCACGGCGCCGATGACGAAAATCACGCATACGATCGCCAGCAGAAACGGATCGACGTTTCCGGCCCCGGCGACGTGCAGGCTCTCGGCTCCCTGCGGCATGATCTGCGTCCTTATCTTCAGGGGCCCAATCCCGGCCCGAAAAACACGAAAGCCGGCCCCCGTTTCCAAGGACCGACATCATCATATAAGCGCTTCGTTACCAAACGGTTAGCTCATCCGCGACGCCGATGCTCCAAGCGCGACATGGGACGTCGGATTTATAGTTTTTTCTGTCGTGATTTTCCGCTACATGACCCTCGTCGCCAAGGCCGGGTCGGCACGGGTCGGTCTTTGCGGCTTACGTACATTTTCGGGATGCGTCGCCTCTGGCTCTCTGCCGGTCGAGCGGCGCTTTTTCGTCCGACGCGCCTGTTGTGGGGGAGGCACGGGGTCATGGCTATTCGTTTGGCGACATTGCCGGTCGACGAGGTGAAGGCGCTGGCCGGGATCGCGGGTTTCCCGCGCTGGGCCGGGGATGTGACGGTCGATGACGCGCTGATCGACCATCATCTGGCCAATGACGATCTGATCGAGCCGGATGACGGCCGCGATCCGAACGCGCCGGTGCCGGCGGCCGAACATGCCGGACGGGTCGCATGGCTGGTCCGCAACGTCGCCCGCGACGGCTGCTCGCTGACCCTGCGCGACGGCCGCATCCAGGACGGCAACCACCGCTTCGCCGCCGCCCTGTATCGTGGCGATTCGCTGATCCGCGTCTGTTTCATGGATTAAATCAGGGCCGGGGTGGGGCTTCAGCCTCCGCCTCCAGCCACGCGACCAGCGCCCGGACCTTCGGCATCGCCATGCGGTCCGGCGGCGCCACCAGGTGATAGGCCACCCCTTCGTCCACCGGTGCCAGGTCGGCGAAGGGTTCCACCAGCGCGCCCGACGTCAGCGCGTCCTGGGCCATGATCCGGTTCTCCAGCACCACCCCCAGCCCCTGGACCGCGGCTCGCAGCGAGTGTGCAGACTGCGAGAAGCGCAGGTTGCGGGACCCGCGCAGGCCGACGAGCTTGTGCCGGCGCAGCCAGGCCGTCCATCCGGTCAGCCGCTGGTCGGAATGGATCAGGGTCTGGCGCGCGAGGTCGGCCGGGGTGCGGATCCGATCGCGTCCGTGCACCAGCGCCGGGGCGCAGAGCGCCACCAGCCGTTCCGAGACCAGCCGTCGGCTCTCGAGGCCCGGCCAGGGGCCCATGCCGTAGCGGATGCTGGCATCGACCGCCTCGCGCCCGTAGTCGATCGGCCGCGACGTCGCCTCGATCCGCAGATCCACCTCCGGGTGCTCCGCCAGGAAGCGCGGCAGGCGGGGCAGCAGCCAGATCTCGGCGAAGCTGGCCGGGGCGGTGACCACCAGCGTATCGGCTTGGCCGCGCTCGGCGATCTCGGCGGTGGCCGCGCGCAGGGTCTCGAAGGCCGGGGCGATCTTGGAGAAATACACCTGCCCCGCGTCGGTCAGCAGCAGCCGCCGGTTCAGCCGATGGAACAGCTTCAGGCCGAGCGCCTCCTCCAGGACGCGGAGCTGGTGCGACAGCGCCGAGGGGGTGATCGACAACGCCTCGGCCGCCGCCTTCACGCTCAGCCGCGTGGCGACCGCTTCGAAGGCGCGCAACGCGGTCAGGGGAGGGAGGGTATCCATGTCAGGTGAAAATTCCTCAGTCGACTGCTGCAATAGTATCATTTGTCGCTGCGAAATCCGATCCGCATACTGGGCCAAAAGATGAACGCTGCTCAGGCGAGGCGGCGAGAGACATGCGACAAGGGAGAAGGCCATGGGCAAGATGCTCGATCAGGCGGCGATCGACCGCTATCACAGCGACGGCTACGCCTACCCGATCCGGGTGATGGACGCGGCGGACGCGGCGTCCTTCCGCCGGCGCTTCGAGGCCTACGAGACCGCCAATGGCGGCTGGTACGAGCTGTCCAAGGGCCAGAAGCTCTATCTTTTGCAGACCTGGGTCTCCGACCTGGTCCAGCACCCGAAGGTGCTCGACGCGGTGGAGGACGTGCTCGGACCCGACATCCTGTGCTGGGGCACCTCGCTGTTCGTGAAGGACGCGCAGAACCCGAGCTTCGTGTCCTGGCACCAGGACGCCACCTATTGGGGGCTGGACCGGCCGGACGTGGTCACCGCCTGGATCGCCCTGTCGCCGGCGACGTTGGAAAGCGGCTGCATGAAGGTGATCCCCGGCAGCCAGAAGTGGCAGCAGATCGAGCACCGGGACACCCTCGCCAAGGAGAACCTGCTGACCCGCGGCCAGGAGATGGCGGTCGAGGTGAACGAGGAGGAGTCGGTGGCCATGCCGTTGGCGCCGGGCGAGATGTCCCTGCACCACGTGCTGGTCGCCCATGCCAGCAAGCCGAACGAGAGCGACGACCGGCGCATCGGCGTCGCCATCCGCTATGTCGCCCCGCATGTGCGCCAGATCAACGGCGACAAGGATGCCGCCCTGCTGTGCCGGGGCAGCGACACCCATGGCAACTTCATCCACGAGACCCCGCCGGCCGCCGACATGGACGCCGCCGCCCGGGCCGAGCATGCCCGGATCATGGCCTTCCGCCAGGGCGTTCTCTACAAGGGCGTGGCCGGAAAACCGGCGCATACCGCGGTCTAGGAGCGCCGGGGAACCGGCCGTCTCGGCGACCCATAGGGATCCGCTATCGCACCCATTGCCTCAACTCTGTTGAGGCATGGCGCCGGTTGGCGTAGGGTTTGGGAAGCGATGCGGTTTTCCCTTCCAGGACGCTGAGATGGCCTATTCCTTTGAACAGTTCTGCCAGGACGCTCACGATGCGCTGTCGGCCGATTCCGGCCCGGCCGGCAGGGAGCGGATCCGCGCGCAGCTCGAGAAGCTGCTGCAGAACAAAGAATTCGTCGAGCAGACCTGCGGCCCCCAGGCCGAAATCGGAGTGCACCAGATCTATCGCGATCCGGACTTCGATTTCGTCGTGCTGGCCCATATCAACGACGCGCCGCGCCAGTCGCCGCCGCATGATCACGGCTCTTCCTGGGCGATCTACGGTCAGGCGACCAAGTATACCGACATGAGCGAGTACCGCCGTGTCGATGGCGGCGCGGGTGCCGGCGAGGCCTCGATCGAAAAAGTGAAGACCTACCGCCTGACGCCGGGCCATGCCGGCCTATATGACGTGGGCGCGATCCATGCGATCGACTATCCGGAGGGCGCGCGCTTCGTGCGCGTCACCGGCACCGACCTCGGCACCGTCGACCGGTTGAAGTTCGACATGAAGGCCGGCAAGGCCGAGGTTATCCAGAGTGTTGGGGCAGGCTGAGGACGGGCCAGTGGCGGTTCAGATTCCGGTAAAGGACACAGACGCCGTGGAAACGCGGATCGAGGATCTGTGTGCCAAGCGCGGGCTGCGCATGACCGAGCCACGCCGGGTGATCGCCCGCGTGCTGTCGGCGGCGGAGGATCATCCCGATGCCGAAGCGCTGTACGATCGGGTCAAGGAGGTCGATCCGACGATCTCCATGGCGACGATTTACCGCACGATGAAGCTGTTCGAGGAGATGGATATCGTCTCCAAGCGGGATTTCGGCGACGGCCGGGCCCGCTACGAGCCGCAATCCGGCCCGGAAGACCACCATCATCATATGATTGATGTTGAGACCGGCGAGGTTCTGGAGTTTTATAATCAGGAACTCGAAGACCTGAAGAAGCGGATCGCCCGCGACCTCGGCTTCGATCTTGTGGATCATCATCTGGAGCTGTTCGGCACCCGCCGGAAAAAGCAGCACTGAGTCGGAAGCCATCATGACGGACGTACGAGAGATCGTCGCCTGTAGCCCCAGTGCCGCCTGTCACCAGGCGGTTACACGTACCTACGCGCAGATGCGCGAGAACGGCGCCGATGAGCGCGTGGCCTTCGAGGCGGCGCAGAAGGTCTATACCTGGCATCATCCCGAGGTGCCGCGCGACCGGGTTCCCTACGTCATCGCCGACTGGCTGCCCTGAGCGGGGTTCCGTCCCGTCATCTTTGAATTATTAACCAAGCCGGCCGAAAGCCGGCTTTTCGGCGTTCAATGATGCGGGCACAGCAATGCTGCATTGCGGTATCTGCGCTGGAAGCGCGCCCGGACCCGACGCATCTTCCTGGGTAACACCTTCAAAGGTAACACCCCAGCGATGGAGATACCGGTGGCCACCTATCAGAGCTACTACAAGGTCAAGTATCACGACGAGTTCCAGGTCCGCTGGTCCGTCGAGCAGCAGCAGGCCGCCAGCGAGATGGCCGGCCGTCCGACCCACGCCGTGTCGGGCACCGTGGGTGCCGTCTATGGCGGGGTCATCGCCGGCACCGACGCGGACGCCGACCGCCGGGGCTGAGGCGGCAGTTAAGCCCGGGCGGCCCAATCGATGATACCCGTCATCCCGGCGTACGCCGGGGCGACGATATGCTGCTGGAGAATTGGGTCACCGCGCCGTCCAGCCGCCGTCGACCATCACCGACGACCCGGTCACGGACCCCGAGGCCGGCGAGATCAGGTAGAGCGTCGCCGCCGCAACGTCCTCCAGCTGCCCCAATTCTCCCAGCGCGAGCCGCGACAGGGTGTCGGCCTTGAACGCCGGATCCTCGAAGAACGGCCGTGTCAGCGGCGTCTCCACGAAGGTCGGGCAGACCGTGTTCACCCGGATTCCATGGCCGCCCAGGTCCCAGGCCATCGCCTTGGTCAAGCCCTCCACCGCGTGCTTGCCGGCGCAGTAGACCGTGCGGTTCGGCGCGCCCACATGGCCCATCTGGGACGACATGTTGACGATCGTCCCCTTGATGCCGGCGTCGATCATCGCCGTCACAACCGCCTGGGCGACGAAGAAGCAGGCCCGTACGTTCACGCCGAACAGCCGGTCATAGGTCTCCACCGAGACCTGGGTGAACGGCTCCGGCTGGTTCGAGCCGGCGTTGTTCACCAGCCCGTCCACCGGCCCGATCTCCTCGAGGGCCGCCCGCGTGCCCTCGATATCCGTGACGTCCTGCACCACCGTGTCGGCCGAGCCGCCCTGCGCCTCGATCTTCGCCTTCACCCGGTCCAGCGGTTCGGAGGAGCGGCTCAGCAGGATCACATGCGCCCCGGCCTCGGCGATCGCCTCGGCGCAGGCCGCCCCCAGCCCCTTGCCGGCGCCGGTGACCAGCACCCGCTTGCCGTCCAGGCGGAAGCGGTGGGCGACCCGGATCGGCCTGTCGTCGCCCGTCTGCTCAGGCATTCCTGCCTCCATAGCGGCGCACGCGGATATCGGCCTGCTCCTTGTGCCCGGCGAAGCCCTCCAGGGCGCAGAGCCGCGAGCAGACCTCGCCGACCTTGACGCTGGCCTCGTCCGTCAGCACCCGCTGGTAGGTGCAGGTCTTCATGAACTTGCCGACCCAAAGGCCGCCGGTGTAGCGCGCCGCCTTCATGGTCGGCAGCGTGTGGTTGGTGCCGATCACCTTGTCGCCATAGGAGACGTTGGTGCGCGGGCCGAGGAACAGGGCGCCGTAATTGGTCATGGTGTTCAGGAAATAGTCGTCGTCGGCGGTCATGATCTGCACGTGCTCGCTGGCGATCTCGTCGGCCACCTTGGCCATCTCGGCCAGATCCTCGCAGACGATCACCTGGCCGTAGTCGCGCCAGGCCTGTGCGGCGATCTCCGCCGTGGCGAGCGTCTTAAGCTGGCGCTCCACCTCGGCCATGGTATCGCGGGCCAGCTTCTCAGAATTGGTCACCAGGATCGCCGGAGAGGTCGGGCCGTGCTCGGCCTGTCCCAGCAGGTCGACGGCGCAGATCTCGCCGTCCACGGTCTCGTCGGCGACGATCAGGGTCTCGGTCGGCCCGGCGAACAGGTCGATGCCGACCCGGCCGAAGAGCTGGCGCTTGGCCTCGGCGACGAAGGCGTTGCCCGGCCCGACCAGCATGTCGACGCCGCCGATGGTCTCGGTGCCGAGCGCCATCGCGCCCACCGCCTGGATGCCGCCGATGCAGTAGATCTCGTCGGCCCCGCCGAGGTGCTGGGCGGCGACGATCGCCGGGTTCGGGCGGCCCTGATAGGGCGGGGCGCAGGTGATGATGCGCTTCACGCCGGCGACCTTGGCGGTCACCACGCTCATATGGGCCGACGCGACCAGCGGGTACTTGCCGCCGGGCACGTAGCAGCCGACCGCATTCACCGGGATGTTCTTATGGCCGAGCATGACGCCCGGCATGGTCTCCACCTCGATGTCCTGCAGGGCGGCCTTCTGGTGTTCGGCGAAGGTGCGGATCTGGGTCTGGGCGAAGCGGATGTCGTCGAGATCGGACGGATCGAGCTCGGCCAGGGCCTGCTCGATCTGCGCCTCGCTCAGCTTGAAGCTGTCGGGCGACCACTTGTCGAACTTCTCCGACAGCGCGCGTACGGCGGCGTCGCCGCGCTTGGCGATATCCGCCAGCGTCGCCTCGACGACGGCGCGCACCTTGGCGTCGTCCTCCTGGCGTTCCTCATCAGAGCGGGCGGTCTTCAGCCAGCGGGCCATCGTCGTCGTCCTCCACGGGTCTCGTTATGTCGTGGAGGACGGTGCCCCTGCAGCGCGGGGATTTCAACCGGCCATCTTGGCGGACGGAGCCGGCGTCTCTTTCCCCTTTTTCCCTTCCGTCACGTCCCGGCCTTGTGCCGGGCTGTGCGTTTGGAGAGGGTGTTCCCGAAACCTTACTCGGCGGCGTCCCGGCCGCGGGTGGCGGTGCGGTCGAGCCAGTAGGGGCGGGGGCCGTACATCTCCACCAGATAGTCGACGAAGGCGCGGACCTTGGGCGACAGGTGCCGGTTCGACGGGTAGACGGCGTAGATCGGCACGTCCTCGCTGACCAGGTCGTCGAGTACCGAGACCAGCCGGCCGTCCTGCACGTATTCGCCCGCCACATGGGCGGCAAGCATGGTCAGGCCGGCGCCGGACAGGGCCAGGGCCAGAATCGAATCCCCGTGATTGGTGGCGATGGTGCCGCGGGCGCGCACGATCTTCTCCTCGCCGTCGACGCGGAAGTGCCAGTCGTTGATCGGGCTGCCCGGCTGCAGGGTGATGAGCGCGTGGTCCGACAGGTCCTCCGGCTTGGCCGGCACGCCCCACTTCTCCAGATAGGTCGGCGAGGCGACCAGCTTGCGGTGGTTCGGGGCGAGCTTGCGCGCGATCAGCGAGCTGTCCTTGAGCTGGGCGATGCGGATGGCGAGATCGACGCCTTCCTCCACCAGATCGACCAGGCGGTCGGCCACCAGCAGCTGCACCTGCACCTCGGGGAAGCGGTCGAGGAAACCGGGCAGGTGCGGGGCGACATGGCGGTGCGCAAAGGTCGAGGGGGCCGTGATCTTCAGCAGCCCGCGCGGCGAGCTATGTGCCGTGGTCACCGCCGCCTCGGCCTCGTCCACATCGGCGAGGATCCGCTTGCATCGGTCGTAATAGGCGGAGCCGACCTCGGTCAGGCTCACCCGCCGCGTCGTGCGGTTCAGCAGCCGCACGCCGAGCCGGTCCTCCAGAGCGGAAAGCTGCTTGGAGACGACCGACGGCGACAGGTTCATGTGCCGTGCCGCCCCCGCCAGGCTGTTGTTCTCCACAACGGCCGCGAAAATCGACATTCCGGTCAGTACGTCCATAGCGGAACCATCCCCTTAACCGCCCAGAATTAATTCATCCGGAGCATGAATTCGGTGCCATCTTACTTGATTAAATACCCCCTGAAAAGTTTTACATCTCGGTCTCACAACGGCGCCGAGAGCATTTCCAGGCACCGGATTCACGGAGGTAGAGATGACCAGCATCGACTTGACGCATGTCCAGAGCGGCGCGGCAGCGGCCGGTGTGACCGAGGCTGCCGGGACCGACCGCTGGAGCACCGCCGCTATCCCGCCGAAGGTTATCGACCGGGCCGTCAGCCATGGCCGCCTGCTGCGGTCCCAGGCGATCGCAGCGATGACCCTGGGAATGGGCCGCTGGCTCTATGCCACGGCCCGGTCGGCGCTCGGCCGCCGCGCCACCACCAAGCTCGGCTGCGGCGACTGCGGCGACATGATGCGGGCCTGAGCGGCCCCGACGGGGCACCGGGCCCCAACGAACGATCGCGCGGCGTCATCCCTCGATGGCGCCGCTGCCGTTTCTGCCGTCGCCGGTTTCTGCCGTCGCCGGTTTCGCCATCACCGGTTTCGCTATCACCGCGGCCGCCGGACCATCATCGCCAGGACATACCGGCAGGGCGCCTCGCCATCGTTGCGGTAACCGTGGCGGCAGGCGCCGTCGTAATAGATCGAGTCGCCGGCCCCCAGCCGGTGGGTTTCCGCGTCCAGGGTCAGGGTCAGCGTCCCGGCCTCCACCATCAGATACTCGTGCGAGCCGGCCGGATGCGGGCCGTAGGTACCGGTATCGACCCCGGGCGGAATCGTGGTCTGCATCATCTCGAACTCGACGCCGGGAATGACCGGTGAGAGGATCCGCCGGGTCCAGTCGCCGGGTCCGGGGACCACGACCTGATCGCTCCGGCGCAGCACCACGGCGCGGGCCGGGCTTTCGTCCTCCACCAGCCGGGCGATGGAGGTGCCGAGGCCCGTGGCGATGCGGTGCAGCACCAGGACGGTCGCCGCCTTCTCGCCGCGTTCGACCGAAGACAGCATGCTGAGGCTGATCTCGGCCCGTCCGGCGAGCTCCGCCAGGGTCAGGGACTGGCCCTTGCGCATGGCCCGGATCCGCAGACCCAGGGCCGCCAGGTCGAGCGCCGGATCGTCTCTTGTCATTGATTCCTCATTAGTGGAATATATCATCACTATCGTGGAAATCGAGAGACGAATGCGCGGGCGCAAACCGAAATTCAGGCATGTGCGAGGGCGCGACACGGCGTTCCAGTCGCTGCTCGGCCACAATGGCGGCCCGCCGCTGCCGTCGCCGGCGAGCTGGAACGCGTTCTGCTGGCGCAAGGCGACCGCGAAGTCCCGCAGGGCGCCGTCGCGCGAGGTGCTGGCGATCCGCCTGCGCCGTGCCGCCGAGCTGGGCCTCGACTATCCCACCTATGCCGCCGTGCTGGCCCATGCCGGGGCCACGCCCCGGACGTTGATCGTGGTCCTGTCGCGCGCCGTGATCGCCTATGGCGCCTTCGGCCCGAGGATCGCCGCCGAGGGGAGCCTGGCGCTGCGGGAAGAGGTGGCGGAGAAGCTCGCCGGGCTGTCCCGCCCGGAGATCGTCCTGGTCGCCCCGGCCCCGACGGGCGGCCCGGCCCGCGGGGCGGTGGCCGACGCGCTGGCGGCCACTGTCCGGTCGGCCGGCTGGCGCACGGCGGCGTGCGGGATCCTTCCGGCCGGTGGGGGGCGGGAGACGGCGGAGGCGCTGGCCGCCCTGCTGGCCGATGCCGGCCTGCCGCCCGGCACCGCCCTGCTGATCGCCGATCCCGACGCGCATCAGGAAACCGTGACCCGCGCCCGTCTGGCGGGCCTTCTGTCGCCGCAGCGCTATTTCGCGCTGCCGCCCACGCCATCCACGCCTTGAGGATTGTTACATGAAGACCAACCGGCCGCTCGCCCCCGAGACCCTCGCCGCCCAGGCGCTCGGGTTCATCGACCCGGAGAACGGCGCCCTGGTGCCGCCGATCCACAGCGCCACCACCTTCGAGCGCCCGCCCGGCGGCATCGTCGGCCCCGGCTACAACTACACCCGCACCGACAACCCGACCTACGCCCAGGTCGAGGCGCTGCTGGCCCGGCTGGAGGGCGGGGAGGAGGCGCTGGTCCTGGCCTCCGGCATGTCGGCGGTGACGGCCCCCTTCCTGGCGCTGGGACCGGGCGACCATGTGGTGGTGCAGGACGTGCTGTACTGGGGCGTGCGCGCCTGGCTGAACGACTTCGCCACCCATTGGGGGTTGAAGGTCCAGTACGTGTCGGCCGGCGATCTGGACGCCCTGCGCGCCGCCATGCGGCCGGGCGAGACCAAGCTGGTCTGGGTAGAGACCCCGGCCAACCCGCTGTGGAACGTGGTCGACATCGCCGCGGCGGCGGAGATCGCCCATGCGGCCGGCGCCCGGCTGGCGGTGGATTCCACCGTCGCCACCCCGGTGCTGACCCGGCCGCTGGAGCATGGCGCCGACCTGGTCATGCATTCGGCGACCAAGTTCCTGAACGGCCATAGCGACGTGCTGGCCGGCGCGCTGATCACCGCCCGCGACGACGACTTCTGGCAGCGCATCCGCATGGTGCGCAAGGACCTGGGCATGGTGATCGGTCCGCAGGAGGCCTGGCTGCTGCTGCGCGGCATGCGCACCCTGCACATCCGCGTGCGCAAGGCCTGCGAGAACGCCCTGGCGATCGCCCAGGCGATGCAGGCCCATCCCAAGGTCACCCATGTGCTCTATCCGGGCCTGCCGGACCATCCGGGCCACGCGGTGGCGGCCCGGCAGATGCAGGGCGGGTTCAGCGGCATGCTGTCGATCCAGGTGGCCGGCGGCAAGGAGGCGGCTTTGGAGACCATGCGCCGGATGGCGGTGTTCACCAGCGCCACCTCGCTGGGCGGCACCGAGAGCTTGGCCGAGCACCGGCGCTCCACCGAGGGTCCGGACTCGCCGGTGCCGGACGACCTGATCCGTCTGGCGGTGGGCATCGAGGCGACGGAGGATCTGATCGAGGACCTGACCCAGGCGCTCGACTTCTGAGCGGCTCGCGAGGCGGCGGGAGGCGGGCTTCCGGCGCCCGTCCCTGTCCGGCCGATGCAGGACGCTTGACGGCGGCGGCCGGCGGCCCGTAGAAGGGGCGCGCATACGCCGTGCGGGGGCCGGGAAACCGTCCCCCGAACGCCCTCCCGGCGGAGGGGTGGCCGAGTGGCTGAAGGCGGCGGTTTGCTAAACCGTTATAGGGGGAAACCCCTATCGTGGGTTCGAATCCCATCCCCTCCGCCAACTTATTTTGTAACTAATTAAAAATATTGAGAATTTGGACTGGGACAGGCTTGTATCCCCCTGCTTGTCCCCTTGGCCTCACGGCCGTGCGCCTCGCCCCTTGCCGTAGCTAGCTCGCAAAAGTATGCGAGGAATTTCGAGATCGATCGCCTTGGGCTTCAATTCGCATCGTGCCAAATGTGTGCGGCGTCACTTGTCTCAAGCGTTCTGTCGATGGGTTACGCTGGGATGCAGCCAAGCGCTAGCGTTGGCAGGCTGGGTCATGAAGGTCACTAACGAGCTGGAGAACGGACGTCCGCATTTTTTCGCGATCGCAACCCGATCCACAGAACGCGTCCGGTATGCCCGATCTAGCTGAGCAGAACATCGCCCTGCGTCGGCTTGCTGACGATCTCCTCTGGTTTTGGACAAGCGGATAGCAGGTCATGTGAGATGTCGCAGGGATCGAAGCCGCGTAGCCAGGAACGGCCATCTTTTTCAATTCATCATAGAATATGATGGTTCGGTTCTTTATTCTGTAAAACAGTCTCGGAGGTACGCACACCTTGCAGTTTACGACTAATGGCCCGGATATTCCTGATGCGCTTCTGCAAGCGCACGAAGAGGGTCGCGTCGTTTTTTTCTGTGGCGCCGGTATTTCTTATCCAGCAGGCCTGCCCGGCTTTGAGGGGCTGGTGACGGAGATATACTCGTTGAACGGCACAACTCCTACGGCCATTGAGCAGGAGGCTTTGGACCGTAAGCAGTTTGACGCAGCGCTTGATCTCCTAGAGCGGCGCCTTCCAGGCCAACGTATGGCGGTTAGAAGTAAGCTGGCTGAGGTATTAGAGCCGAAGCTTCGCAGGAAAGGAGCAGTCGACACACATGTAGCCCTTCTTCGGCTTGCGCGGAGCCGAGAAGGATCAATGCGGTTGGTCACCACAAATTTCGATCGCGTCTTCCATGCGGCAGCAAGACGGACTCGCCAAACTCTCCAGACATACGCTGCGCCTATGCTCCCGATACCAAAAAGCAGCCGTTGGGATGGGGTGGTCTATCTCCATGGCCTACTGCCTCAGAAACCCGACGAAACGGCTCTCAATCGGCTAGTCATAACAAGTGGTGACTTCGGTCTTGCCTACCTTACAGAACGGTGGGCTGCACGGTTTGTCAGCGAACTGTTTCGAAACTATACGGTTTGTTTTGTAGGCTACAGTATCAACGACCCTGTGCTCCGATACATGATGGACGCGCTGGCCGCCGATCGGATGCTCGGCGAAGTCACGCCTGAAGCTTGGGCGTTAGGCGACTGTGCGCCGGCAAATCAGAAGCAAAAGACGATCGAGTGGGAAGCCAAAGGTGTCACGCCCATTCTCTATGATGTGCCCGCTGGAACTAATAACCATTCCATCCTGCATCAGACTCTCCAGGCTTGGGCGAATACCTATCGCGATGGCGTCCAAGGAAAAGAATCAATTGTCGTAAAACATGCGTTAGCACGACCGCAGAACAGCACACAGCAAGACGACTATGTTGGTCGAATGCTGTGGGCATTGTCGGACAAGTCCGGAATACCGGCGAAGCGGTTCGCAGATTTTAATCCCGTCCCCTCCTTGGATTGGTTGCTTGAAGCCTTCTCAGAGGACCGGTTTGGACATTTAGACTTGGTTCGTTTTGACGTGCCGCCTCGTGATGTTGTGGACGACACGTTAAGTTTCAGCCTGGTTAATCGACCAGTGCCATATGACCGCGCGCCCCCCATGGTGCTGGCCTTTGGCGGAATCGCCAGTAGCCATTGGGACGATGTGATGTCTCATCTAGCCCGATGGCTGACTCGTCACTTGGGCGATCCAAGGTTGATCCTTTGGATTGCGCAACGTGGAGGTCAACTCCACGACCGATGGGCATGGTTCATCGAAGATGCACTGAAGCAACTGACATCCCTAGAGCGTGACAACAAGCTGTCTGAACTGGATGAGATCCGTTCACAGGCACCAAATGCTATCCCTAGCCCTTTCATGAGGACTTTGTGGAACTTGCTGCTCAGCGGACGGCTAAAATCGCCGTGGCATGACCCAGATCTATTCCGCTGGAATGAGAGACTCAAGTTAGCGGGGTTATCTGCAACTCTTCGCTTAGAGTTACGAGAACTGATTTCTCCCAAGGTAGCGTTAAAGAAACCATTTCGATGGCTCGATGATAACGTAGAGGAGGATGTTGGAGATCAAAAGGACCAGCTTGTCGACTGGGAACTTGTGTTATCGGCTGATCATGTTCGCTCGGTCATCCCAGATACTGACGATGAGCATTGGAAGTCGGTCTTTCCCCACCTACTGGATGACTTTCAGCAACTACTACGTGATGCTTTGGATCTGGCGCGGGAGTTAGGTGGGGCTACTGATTTTCGTGATCGGTCATTTTGGGATCTGCCCTCCATTTCGCCGCATTGGCAGAATCGAGGATTTCATGACTGGGTGACTCTGATTGAACTATTGCGTGATGCTTGGCTGAGCGTGCTCACTAAGGATAACGAACGGGCAATTGGGATTGCCCTCGCATGGTTTGACTTTCCGTACCCTACTTTCAAGCGTTTAGCGTTATTTGCTGCCAGTCAGGAAAGCCGGATAGAGCCCGATCGCTGGGTGCGTTGGCTGTTAGCCGACGGCAGTTGGTGGTTGTGGGCCGTCGAAACGCAGCGTGAAGTCTATAGGTTAATCGTGTTGCGAGGGGGCGAACTTTCAGAAGATCAGCAGAAGCGTCTCGAGTCAGCGATCTTGGCTGGTCCGCCTCGCGAAATGTATTTGCCTGATCTGGCGGAAGATGAATGGCAAGATTTGGTGGATCGATCGGTTTGGCTGCATCTGTCCAAACTCAATGTGTCGGGGCTCGGACTGGGAGCGCTTGCAGAAGATCGGCTGAGGGAGCTTTCCGATGCCAATCCAAAATGGCAATTGGCAGCCGATGAGCGTGATGAATTTTCACATTGGATGAGCGGAACGGGCGACCCAGATTATGAAGACAGCCGTGATGTAGACATTGCTCCGCGAACACGTCGTGATCTCGTGGGTTGGCTGGCGAAACCCGTTCCTGAAGGACGAGTGTTCTACGAGGACACTTGGCGGGAGGTCTGCCGTACCCGTTTCTTCCACAGTTTTTTCGCTTTGTGTGATTTGGGTCAAGAAGGCGTGTGGCCGGTCGCAAGATGGCGTCAGGCTTTGCAGGCTTGGTCCGAAGAAGGGGGTGTTTTACGGTCCTGGCGCCACGCTGCTCCCTTGGTGCAGACAATGCCCGATCGAGAACTTCACGAGGTAGCTCACGCCGTTACCTGGTGGATGGAATCTGCGTCCAAGGTAACCGACCGTCACGATGACGTAATGCTCAACCTCAGTGGTCGTGTGTTGGCGATGCCACTTGATACAGCCACTGGTATCACACGGAACGGTCAGCCAATTGACCAACCTGTAACAGAAGCAATCAACCACCCGATTGGTCGGACTTTATTGTCCTTGATCAATATGTGGTTTAGGCAAGAGCCAAATGATAACGACCTCCTGCCAGATACAATCAAACCTGTCTTCACTAGCGTATGCGACCCAGGGGTGCATCGATACCGCCATGGGCGCGTTGTTCTTGCTTCGCGTTTAATCGCGCTCTTTCGAGTAGATCGCACGTGGACTGAGGAGAATATTCTACCTTTCTTTAAATGGAATAATCCTGAAGAGGCAAGATCTGTTTGGCAAGGATTTCTATGGTCCCCTCGATTATACGAACCGTTGCTTGGAGCTTTGAAGCTAGAATTTTTGGAATGCGCAAATCATTTTGACGATCTTGGGGAGTACGGTCAGCAGTATTCGGCTTTTTTGACTTATGCTGCATTAGGGCCAGTAGGCGACTACACAATTGAAGAATTTCGTTCTGCATTTGGTTCGCTGCCGCGAGAAGGACTCGAACATGCCGCAAGAGCGTTGTCACAGGCGATTGAAGGAGCAGCGGATCAACGCGAAGACTACTGGAGAAACCGCGCAAAACCATTCTGGCAACAGATCTGGCCTAAATCTCGCGATTTAGCGACATCAAGCATTTCTGAATCTTTGGTAAGGCTAGTTCTCTATACTGGTGATGAATTTCCTTCAGCCGTATTTGAAGTGAAAGACTGGCTTCAGGAAATAAGCCACCTTGCTTTTATTTTAAAGCTTTTGCGTGATTCTGGGAAGGGCTGTAGCTTTCCGCAAGAGACACTATTGTTGCTCGATTTAATCATAGGCGAGCAAGGGTGGATTGGGCGCGAATTGGGTGATTGCTTAGATCAGATGCTGCGAGCAGAACCTGTTCTCGAAGACGACCATCGTTACCATCGCCTTCGAGAACTCGCCCGGAGACGGCGAATGTAGTCTAGAGTGACTTTCGTTGCGTCATCTTCTGTCGCCTTCAGTGCTTTTGTGGTGATTTGACAGGGCCTATGGGTGACAGATCCGACTTAACCGACACAACTGCCTGACGGTCGCCCCGCCAGACCGTCACGTTCTGTCGGAAAAGTCGGTTTTGTCGAGGCTCCTGAAGATGAAGCTATATTTCGTCGCCGGATCGTCATTTTTGGTCTCGATGGAGAACGGGATTGACTTTGTAGACCCGACTGGGCCGTCCCCCTTGGGAGCCACTGCGCTCTTCAACCGCGCGGATGATCCAATTGGCCTCCAGGGTGCTGAGCACGGGGTTTAGTTCCCTCGCAGTGCCCAAACCCGCCCGGTCCAACCGCAGAACGTCCCTGGAGGTAAACCGGCTCCACCTCTTCTCCCGAAGCGTCTCCACCAACCTCAGAGCGGCTCTGTCATCCTGTGGAAGGGATGCGTCGCCGTATGCCCGGCGTGCCATCGGCAGGGCGTAGGCTTCCACAAGGCATGAAGCGCGCCTGAAATGGTGCGCGCTAATCTCGTGCGGCTCATCCGATTCTCCAGAAAGCCAGTCGAGATGCACCAGGATCAGCGCCAAGCGTGCCGCGAGCCCCGGCAGTTTGCCGATAAACGACAACACCAGCCCGTCGGCTCCATCTTCCCAACTGCGCACAGCGATGCGGAATGCATCGAGCAACTGACAAGCCTCTTCTGTGAATGGGAGGAGCCAAGGTCGCTGTTGGCCTTGATCGTCTGTTGCCAAACGCAGGCCATGCAGAAGCCGTAGGGCGTGCTCGATGAAGGGCTCATCTGGTCCGACCGCTGGTCGCTTGAGCGACGCTGCGTCGGGCCATATCGGCAGGAAGCGAGCGAGCAATCCGTCATCGTCAGATTTGATCAGGAGGCTTCGAAGCCGGTCAGGCTGGATTGATCCGGTAACTCCAACCGACAGCCGTTCGACATAGGCTGGATCGCGTCCGATGCGCTCCACACGGTAGCTGCGGCCACCATAGGCTTCGAGCCAGAATGGACGGTCGGAGCCACCGCCGGCATAGCGGGTCATGCCCAGAAGCCAGCCGGAGAGCTCATCCCGTGCCATCAAGGTACCGCGTGTCTGGTTCGCAAGAATGACACCCAATCGCTCGACCGTGCTGTCTGTGACGACTAGGCATGGTAAGTGCGGCTCCGGACCAAGGTGGGCCTCAGTCGGTTTGGGTGGTGCCTTTTTGCCCTGCTTCAGGGCCGCCTTCGCCCGCTCTTTCCAGGCGGCCTCAGCCAGCTTTGCGACTTCGTCGGCGTCGGCCCACGCTCGCAGGTCACGTTCCTTGTCTTGGCGTGCCTCTCGTTCCACCGCTTTCAATGGTGTCAGAACGGCGTCAAGCGCAGGCGACTTGTTGCTCGACGGAGCACCAATGAGCATTGTCCAGATGATCGGCGGTTCGCTCCATCCTGCCCAAGGCGAGACCCAGCGGCTGTTACCGATCGCAGCCCCAACGGTGGCTAGTAGGCCTCCCATGACGTAGTCTGGAGGTGCTGACTTCGCTTCGGCCGCGGCGCCGATCCAATGCGCCCACTTTGCGGTGAACACCTCCTCCAGTGGCAGCATAGGCGGCGGCGGAAGCGTCTCTCGCAGGAATCTCGGTGCCGGTTCCGGCCACTCTTCCTCAAGTTCGGTTGGTTGAGGCTGATAGTTCATGCTGCCACCGCCTTTCCCCTGAGAACGTCGTTCCAGTCCGTGCCGTTCGGTGCGGGTAGGAGGGACACGGACCAGCCGATTGCATACGCGCGGCGCGCAAGCTCACGCCCGGCATTCCAGCCTGTTGGGTCTCCGTCGATGGCGACGATCAGCTCACCGGGAGTTTGCGGCAGACGGAGATTGCGAAGGCCGCTGGCTCCAAGGGCCGCCCAGATGGAAGCGGGAAGATCCAGCAGGCCGCACCTCAGCGAGAGCGCGGTCTCGATGCCCTCTGCCACGACTAGGCGCGTGAACCCTGAGCAAAGCCGTACCGCCCCGCCCCGCATGCAGCCTAGCGAAAGCTTCGCCTCTACGTGGTCAGCCTTGGCGGTTCCATCTGGGGTCAGATAGGTGCGTTGGATTGCGAACCCATCGCCACCGTCCACACGCGCGACAATGGCGGGGAGGCTCTGCGAGTCCCTATGCCAGCAGGAATCCATGTAGCGGAGCGTGTCGGGCAGTGTGCAATCGATGCCCCGTCCATTCAGGTATGTTTCGCCGAGCGTCCCTGCTATTGGGCTAGCGGCGTTCCAAAGCTTCCACGCCATGCGTGAACGCTTCTTCATCGCGTCCGTCTCGACGGCACGGTGCCGACGAGCTTCGGCGGAACTGACCCGTGTATTCGAGCGCCGGTGCTCGATCAGCCCCTTCCGTCGCAAAGCGTCGACAACCTCCGTGAAACTGCACCCTGCATGGCAGTACATTAGCAGCCGCCCGTCGTCGGCATCGGTGAGGCTCAAGCTCGGTGTTCGGTCTTCATGAGCGGGACAGCAGGCGATGCCTCTTCGTCCATCCCAACGGCCATTGAGGGCGCGGGTGATTGATTGCGCCGCGCTCATTGCCGACCATCCCGCTTGAAATGCTCGGGAAGCTGCCGCAGCGAATGGTGCACAGACGCTCCGTACTCCCGGTGGAGCCGGATTAGGCCGGTTCGGCTCGCGCAATAGCCGAGCGTGTCCCATGCGGCTCCACCAACCGCAGAACGGCGACGCTGGCGCTGAAAAAGCCATTGGATGCCATAGCTGCAAACGGCTACCCGATAGCGGCCCAATCGGAAGAGCTCGCCCCGATAATCGTCGGCGGTTTCTCGGAAGTCGGTTTGGCGGCTTTTAATGTGATCGATAGCGACGGTCATCGTTTAAGCCTCCCGCACGTTACGGCTGGAGACCCAGGCTTCGATGTCGCTTGCACGCCAGCCAACGGCTCGCCGACCGAGCTTGATCGGCTTTGGGAAGGTGCCATCGGCCATCATGGCGTACAGGGTGGAGCAGGAGAGCCCGACCAGGGCTTCAACGTCCGGTCTGCGAAGAATGCGTTCGCTCATTGAACACCGCCTTATGTCTGTCCCGATCGATCTTTGACAGGGACCGTTGGCGGCAGTTTTGAGGGGATCGGGGATCGCTCTGTTGATCCTGATTACCCCGTCGGCTCCGGTGTAGCTGCACCAGGACCGACACGTGGTTAGGACTGCCGGTAACCACCGCGCAGATCCCTTTTCTGCTGAAGAGATCCGGCAAGTCGATGGCAGCAGCAGGCGGGATATTTATATTATATATAGAGTGGTTATGGCTGTTTCAGGGGGATTATATACATAACAAAACGCGTGGTTCTGAATTATTCCGGTTGTGCGGTTCTCGCTTACGGCCTCATCAATCTGAAACACCTTATTGAGTTGAAGAAGCCGCTCCGCGATTTTCGAGGAAGTCGCTCCAATCCTCCAACATTTGCCTACGCTTGATCAGCAAGTCCGTCCTTCGATATGCGCGCTCGACGTTGGTGCCAACCGTGTGCGCCAGGGCAAGTTCGGCTTGAATATGATCGTAGCCTCGCTCCGCCGCCCAATCCCGGAAAGTCGAACGCAGGCCGTGAGGTACGGCCGGGCGTCCTGACTGCTCATCCCGATATCCAGGTCGTCCTTCCGCTTCCTCGTTGTCCTGCATGCGGCGCATGACCGCTGATAGGGTCATGTCGGAAAGCTTACCTCCCCGTGGAGCCGGAAAGACGAAATCCGATCCTTCGATGCGCGGCACTTCACGGAGAATCTGGACCGCTGCGTCAGGTAGCGGCACTCGGTGCTCACGCTGTCCCTTCATTCGCTCTGCCGGAATGATCCAAAGTGCCTCATCCAGATCGACTTCATCCCATGTCATGCCGCGCACTTCACCGGAGCGCGCAGCTGTAAGACAGGCGAAGCGCAATGCCATGGCGGCAATGCCTGTGCGTGACCGCAATGCGCCCCACCATGTCGGTGCGCCCTTGATCGAGAGCGCTGGGTGGTGCTTCGTCTTGGTGATCCTCGCGGGTTTCGGCAATACCTCGGACAAGTTGCCCTTGTACCGTGCCGGGTTTTCGCCCTCCCGTTGCTCGGTCACGGTCGCCCAATCCAAGATCTTCTCGATGCGTCCTCGAAGACGCTGCGCTGTCTCCGTCTTCTCAAGCCATATCGGCTCTAGAACTTTCTGAACGTGCTGCATCGTTATTTCGTCTAGCGGCACATTGCGCAATTTCGGAATGGCGTAAGCGTCCAGCGATGAGCGCCACTGTTTGCGGTGCTTCTCGTTACGGAACTCTTTCAGCTTGACCTCAAGATAGCGTTCCATCGCATCGGAGAAGGTCATGGCCTTCTGCGACTTCCGCTTCTCCGCAAGTGGGTCCAAACCCTGGCGAACGCGCCGTTTATTCTCCAGCGCTTCGTCGCGGGCCATCGCCAGTGTGACAGTTGGGCAGGAACCCAATCCAATTTCACGTCGCTTGGAGCCGAAAGTGATCCGCTGAACCCACTGTTTGCGGCCCTTTGGATCGATACGGAGAAATAGGCCGTTCCCACGACCGTCGTGGTACTTCCCCGGTTCCTTTATGTTGGCGACGAAGAGCGCCGTGAGCCCTGTCGGACGAGCTATGACTGGTTTTTGTGACAATTCTTATCCTCCTTTTTATCCCCCTCATAGTGGCGAAAGTCACTGGAACTCACAAGAGGATAGGGGAACAATATTCTCAGAAAATATATAAATAATAAATAGTTATAGGAATATGAAGGATTGGATCGGAACTCATAATGGCGGCCATCCCCTCCGCCAATTCCCTTTGAAATCATACGATCTTATATCGCGGGTGGCACACGCTCCCATTATCGCTCCCCGACATCGAAAACAGAGGTGGCCCCCGAAATCCGGACAGCCGGTTCAGCTGTTCCCGTCGATGAGAAGGACGGGATTGGATGGGCAAGGTCACTCGCAGGCGATACACGCCTGATTTCAAGGCGAAGGTGGCCCTGGAGGCGATCCGGGGCGAGTTGACGCTGGCCGGGTTGTCGGCGAAGCACGGGATCCACCAGACGATGATCGTGGCCTGGAAGAAGCAGGCGATCGAGGGCATGGCCGGGACGTTCTCTGGCATGGCCGAGGCCGTGCAGGCGACGAGCGATGCGGAGCTGACGAAGCTGCACGCCAAGATCGGCCAACTGGTGATCGAGAAGGATTTTTTATCGAAAGCCTTCGGTCGATGAGCGTCGACCGGAGACGCCTGATGATCGATCCAGCGCATCCGCATTTGTCGATCGTGCGGCAATGCGGGTTGGTGTCGATCGGCCGCTCGACGTTCTACTACGCGCCGACCGGTGAGACGCCGCTGAATCTGGCATTGATGCGGCTGATCGACGAGCAGTTCCTGGAGACGCCGTTCTATGGTGCCCGCCAGATGGCGCGGCACCTGCCGCGCCGGGGCTATGTCGTCGGCCGCAAGCGCGTTCGACGCCTGATGGCGAAGATGGTGCTCGCGGCGATCTACCAGAAGCCCAGGACAAGCGAGCCGCATCCGGCACATCGGACCTACAAGTATCTGCTCCGGCACCTGACGATCGACCGGCCGAACCACGTATGGTGCGCCGACATCACCTACATCGCGATGCGCCCCGGCAACGGGAAGCAGCAGACTGGCGGCATGAACAACACCCGGGAATAGCTTAATCAAACCGCCAAACTGTCCGAACGACAGGGACCATCTCTAGACCGCCGCCCCCCCTTTTCTTCTGCTAAAGGGCGCCAAAAAAAGTTTCAGACTAGCCGAGTGTTTCGGAGGATCAGAGGTGGTCGAAGTGGCACCCCTAAAGCAGGAGCAGACCTTGTCCGGTCGGCAACTCAATCACCCGGTGCTCTGTATCTGCCAGCGCTTGGTCTATGGCCTTCTTCTGGTTTGAAAGCCCTTGCCAGCCGTAGTCATCGAAGACGATTGCCGAACCGAAGGTCATACGGGGCAGAAGCCATTCGAGGGCTCCGACCTCGGCCCCCGCATTGTTCAGATCGATATGCGCGAAACAGACTACGCTGGGGCCATCTATCAGCGATTCAGGGACTAAACCGGCGACAATGCGAACATCTTCTCGCGCCTCAAATCTTCCCCTGACCACTGCCTCCAGACCGTCGATGTGGTACGCTAGCTTGAGATGCGCATCGCCGGGGTTATGACCGAACAGATCGTAGAGCCAGTAACGCTTCCCGGTCATGTCAACCGCACCTAACACCCGTGCTGCCGTGTCTCCTCGATAGCAGCCGATTTCCATCAGGTCGCCATCCAAGCGCGCACAGCGCCGTGCAAGATTCTCGATAATATACGTTCGCCATGCGATCCGAACGTCGGCCCTGCTAGGGGATTCAGGCATCTCATCCAGGAACCCCATATTTCGGCCCCAGGCAATCATGTCGTCGCCGTGGTAAAACGACATCGCTGGAGAGAGACTTTGGCGGATTAGATCAATCCCCCTTTGGAACAGGGCCTCATCTTTTACCAGCGCATGAAGGCCTTTAAATGCCCGCCCTGGAAGACGTCCCTTTGAAGATACAATCCGCCGCTTTCCCTGCATCGTCTCATTATATCGCCGGCGTTCGAGATGGAGCAAGCACGCGTGGCTTCCGGTGGTCATCCGCCCCGCAAGCTGTCCACACGCATCCACGGCTATCCGGGCCGCGTTGATGGGTTGTATGATGGGTACTTGTCCTGAATCGATCTGTAGTGCGCAGAAATGCTAAACATTGGTCGGACATCCTCTCCGCCAATTCTCACACCACCCCCAACAGCCCGCTCTCTCTTTTGCCCGCCGTGCTCCCGATCGCGGAGGGTTCCGCCGCCGTGCACCGCCGGGGCTCTGTGCATTAAAGCGGATCGTCGGACGCGCCGTCCCATTCTCTGCCGGCGGGCGGCTCCCCATATGGGGGCATCGACGCTCGGCGGAGGCCGGGTGCGGGTGCCGGGGGATTGATTCATCGTGCTTGAAATCTGGATGCCGCTGTTCGGCGGCCTGGTGCTGCTGATCGTTGGCGGCGAGCTGCTGGTGCGCGGAGCCGTTCAGGTCGCCACCCGCCTGGGCGTCTCGCCGCTCGTCATCGGCCTGACGCTGGTCGGGTTCGGAACCTCCATGCCGGAGCTGGTCACCTCGCTGCAGGCCGGGCTCGCCGGAGCGCCCGGGATCGCCTACGGCAATATCGTCGGCTCCAACATCTCCAACATCCTGCTGATCGTCGGCATCGCCGCCCTGGTCTGCCCGATCGCGGTGCAGTCGGGCGCCCTGAAGCGCGACGGCGGCGTGATGGTGGCCGTGGTCGCGGTCTTCGCCGGGCTGTCCGCGCTGATGCCGATGGGGACGGGGATCGGAGCGGCCTTCCTGGCGGCCCTGGCCGGCTATATCTACCTCGCCTTCCGCCAGGAGCGGGTCGCCGTGCCGGATGGACATGGCGCCGTCTACGACAAGAGCGCGGCCCTGCAGGACGCCGATCCCGGCGCGTCGCCCGGGGCCGGGCCGGGCGGATCGCTGGTGCTGTCGCTGGCGACCGCCGGCCTCGGCCTGGGGCTGGTGGTGCTGGGCGGCCATTTCCTGGTCGACGGCGCGGTGTCCCTCGCGCGCGACCTTGAGATCTCGGAGACGGTGATCGGGCTGACCATCGTGGCGATCGGGACGTCGATGCCGGAACTCGTCACCTCCGTCATGGCCGGCATCCGGCGGCAGAGCGACGTGGCGTTCGGCAATATCGTCGGCTCGAACATCTACAACATTCTCGGGATCGGCGGCATGACCGCCCTGGTCGCGCCCGGCACGGTGCCGGCCGAGATCGTCGGCTTCGACAACCTGGTGATGGTCGGCGTGTCCGTGCTGATGATGGTCTTCGCCTATACCGGACTGCGGATCGGTCGCCGGGAGGGCGCGTTGCTGCTGGCGGGATACGGGGGCTATCTCTACGCGATCTGGCCGTAGAAGGGACCGGCCTGAGCGGGGTGCCCCGGCGGGGCGATGCTCCGGCGTTGTGCGGTGCGAAAACCAGGTGAGAAGTCGCGGCCGTCCCGCTAGAGCAGATCGTGCGGTGACGGGATCACTCCGTGATCGCGTCAACGTGCGTGAATCTGCTCTATCTGATTGTTTCAGAGACAAATTCACCGACCATATTGAATCATGAAATGATTCAATATGGTCGGATTTGGCTCTAGCCTGACGTGCTGCGGACCGGTTCCGCAGTCCCGCCTCCCGCGCTCCGCCGCCCGCCACCCACGGAGATCCGCATGCCCGCGCCGATCGTTCGCATCGAGACGTCCGATATCCTGCCGCAGGAGGCTGATGTCGTCGTCATCGGCGGCGGCATCATCGGTGCCTGCACCGCCTATTATTTGGCCCGGCGCGGCGTGAAGGTGGTGCTGCTGGAGAAGGGGCAGATCGGCGCCGAGCAGTCGAGCCGGAACTGGGGCTGGTGCCGGCAGCAGAACCGCGACGCCCGCGAGCTGCCGCTGGCCACCCGCAGTCTGGCGCTGTGGGACGCGCTGCCCGGGGAGATCGGCGAGGATGTGGGTTTCCGCCGCTGCGGGCTGACCTATCTGACCGATGATGAGGAGCAACTCGCCACCTGGAGCGCTTGGTGCGATTTCGCCAGGGGGCAGGGGGTTGAGACACACGTGTTGTCCGGTGCCGCACTGGCGCAGCGCGGCGGCGTCACCGGCAAGACCTGGCTGGGTGGGGTGTGGTCGCCCGGCGACGGCACCGCCGACCCGTCGCGGGCGGCCCCGATGTTCGCCAAAGGGGTTGAGAAGTTCGGCGGCACGGTGGTGCAGACCTGTGCCGCGCGCGGGCTGGAGGCTCATGCCGGTCGGGTCGGCGCCGTGATCACCGAGAAGGGGGTGATCCGCACACCGCAGGTCGTCATGGCCGGTGGCGCCTGGGCCTCGTCCTTCTGCCGCCAGCACGGCATCCGCTTCCCGCAGGCGACCGTCCGTTCGACCGTGGTGTCGGTCGCCGGGGCGACGGACATTCCCGATGCGGTCTTCACCCCGGACAGCGCGATCACCCGCCGCGCCGACGGCACCGTTACCCTGGCGATCGGCGGTCGGGGCGAGCTCGATCCGACCCTGCAGACCCTGCGCTTCGCCGGTCCCTTCATGCCGATGTGGCTGAAGCGCCGGAAGTCGGTTTCGCCGGGCAGTCTCCAAGGTATGTGCTGGGGCCACGAGACCATGGTGCGCTGGGTGATGGACCAGCCGACGCCGATGGAGAAGGCGCGGATCCTCGACCCGAAGCCTTCGAGTCGGGTGACGAACGAGACCCTGGCGCGGGCCCGCAGGGTGATGCCGGGGCTGCGCGACGCCACCATCGCCCAGAGCTGGGCCGGCTATATCGACAGCACGCCCGACGGGGTGCCGGTGATCGGCGAGGTGCCGGGCCTGCCGGGCTGCCTCCTGGCGGCCGGGTTCAGCGGCCATGGCTTCGGCATCGGCCCGGGCACCGGCTACATGATCGCCGACATGGTCACTGGGACGCCGAGCTACGTGGACACCGACCAGTACCGGCTGTCGCGCTTCGACACCGGGGCGTGGGGCAAGGTGGCGGAGTTCTGATCGGCTCGTAACTCGGGCCGATCAGGCCGCGTCCGACATGTAGGGCTCCACCGGGGCGGCGATCCGGCCGTCGCGGATCGGTACGCAGGCATCCGGGAAGTCCTGGCGGAACCGGGCGCCGAGCGCCGTGGCCTTGTCCAGGAACTCCTCCAGCCGGTCCATCGCCCCGGTGGGCAGGTCGTGCAGCACGATCAGGGTCCAGGGCTGCGCCTTGCACTGGGCCAGCGCGGTCTCCACCCAGCCCTCCGGATCGGCCCAGTCGCGCGGGATCGCGTTCCACAGCACGCAGGAATAGCCCTCGCCGGTCAGGTGGTCGACGACCGAGCGCCGCAGCAGACGCCCGTCCAGATTGCCGCCGCCGCCGAACGGCCGGAACAGCCGGGTCTCTGCCCCGGTGTCGCGCAGCGCGCGGTCGGTTCTGGCGATCTCCGCCTCGACCACGTCGGGATCCAGGTTCTCGCCGAGCGGAATGGTGTGGGTATAGGTGTGGTTGCCGATCCGGTGTCCGTCGGCGAGCGCGGCGCGGACCAGGCCGGGCCCGTCCGGATGCTCCAGCTTTCGGCCGACCACGAAGAAGGTCGCCTTCAGGCCGCGCGCCCGCAGGATGTCGAGGACGCGGGGCGTGACCTCCGGATCCGGGCCGTTGTCGAAGGTGAGGGTGAGATCGAACATGGGGCATCCGTTTGTGGCGGCTGTCCCCTTACTTTCCCGCCGACCGCCGCACGGCACAACACCCCGATCGGCAAAACGGCCGCGCGCCGATGGACGCCGGCGCAAAGGCGTCCCGCGCCGACCTCATATTGACAACGCTTTCCAGGGGTTCCACTCCTTGGCCGGATACCGCGCCATGCACTACCATCCGGGCCGGATCGGGGGCGGCGCCGCCAAGGGGCCGCAAACCGGAAAACCGACCGTCTCGTGCCGACCAGAGGGAACGCCTGTGAAAAACTCAAGAACCGTCCTGATCGACCGCCACCCGGGCCGCTCGGCCCAGACCATCGGGCTCGCCCGCGAGCTCGGCACCGACCCGGAGCTGATCCACGAGCCGTCCGTCGGCGTGGTCGGGACCAAGGGCGACAGCCAGTGCTATCTCGGCGTCCAGGCGAAGGTCGAGGCGATCCACCAGACCCTGAAGAGCCATGTCGGCTCCGAGGCCGACAAGCTGCGCCTGCGCCTCGTGCAGCCGGAATACACCATCGCCACCTCCGACGGCATCCGCAACGGCACCCGCGAGATGCGCTACTCGCTGATCGGCCGCGAAGTCACCCATGACGCGCTGTGCGAGCATCTGGAGGCCACGGGCCTGGCCGGCACCATCGCCGTCGTCGCCTGCGACAAGCCGCCGGTCGGCACGCTCGCGGCGATCCTGGAGCACAACCAGCCGGCCATCATCATGTCCGACGGGCCGATCCGTCCGGGCCACGATCCGAACACCGGCGAGGCGCTGGACATCGTCAGCGCCTACCAGGTCGCCGGCAATCCGGACGCCGAGTTCCGCCACCACATCTCCTGCCACGCCTGCCCGGGCTTCGGCAGCTGCGGCGGCATGTTCACCTACAACACGATGCAGACCTTCATCGGCGTGGTCGGCCTGCAGCCGCTGGAGATGGTCGCCCCGCCGTCGGACGATGCGCGCCGCCTGACCGAGTTCCCCGAGGTGCTGGTCAAGCACCTGGCGAACATGATCGAGAAGGATCTGAAGCCGCGCGACATCGTGGTGCGCGACAGCCTGCGCAACGCCATGATCGTGTCCATGGCGATCGGCGGCTCGACCAACGTCACCCTGCACGCGCCGGAGATCGCGCGGGCGGCCGGCTATGGCGATTTCTGGAAGGAGATCATCACGCCGGAGGAGTTCAACCACCTGTCCCAGCACGTGGTGCCGGTGCTGACCGACGCGCGGCCCTACGGCCAGTATTCGATGGTCGATATCGACGCGGTCGGCGGCGTGCAGGTGATCGTGCGCGAGCTGCTGGAGGCCGGGCTGCTGAACGGCGACGTGCTGACCTGCACCGGCGAGACCCTGGCCGAGCAGGTCGAGCGCCTGGAAACCAAGAAGGTGGACGGCAAGGTCATCTACCCGGTCGAAAATCCGTACAAGCCGACCGGTGGGCTGCGGGTGCTGGGCGGCAACCTGTCCCCGGACTTCTCCGCCATCCTGAAGCTCGCCGGCGTCGAGGTCGGGCTGGAGAACAACAAGTTCGTCGGCAAGGCGCGGGTGTTCGAGGGCGAGGCCGGCCTGCTCAAGGCGCTGGACGAGACCCCGGACAGCTTCGAGAACAACGACATGATCATCGTGCGCTACGAGGGTCCGAGCGGCGCGCCGGGCATGCCGGAGATGCTGGACCCGACCTCGCGCATCACCACCCTGTGCCGCGAGCGGGGCATCGCGGTCGGCCTGATGACCGACGCCCGCTTCTCCGGCGGCTCGGTGGGGCTGGTGATCGGCCATGTCGGTCCGGAAGCCGCGCTCGGCGGTCCGATCGCGCTGATCGAGGACGGGGACGAGATCGTCGCCGACCTCAACACCAACGAGCTGTCCTGCACCGCCCTGAACGACAAGGCGACGCGGGAGGCCCGTCAGGCGAAGTGGGACAAGGAGGTCGCCGACAATGGCGGCATCCACCCGAACTGCGGCATCGCCGATACCCGCCTGCTGCACCGCGCCCGCCACACGGCGGTGCCGGCGACCCGCGGCGGCGGCCTGCACCCGAACCGAGAGGTCTGGGTGCGCGACCCGCGCAATGCCGACCGCTCCGGCTTCTCGCCGAAGAACAGGTACCGGCCGCAAACCGACAAGACGTTCTGACCGACAGGACGTTCGGACCGACAGGGCACTCCCGCCCACAGGACGTTCTGGCCGGTCCGAGGCCCGACGACCGCCCCTCAACGCTTCAACAGCGTGGGGGGCGGCAGCGCGCCGCTCGCATCCCCCGGCCGCGGGCCGGCCGCAGAGTGGCGGTCGGCGTTGAGATCGACCGGTATGGTCAGCGTTCCGGTGTACCCGTCCTCGGGGTCTCCCGACATCGACAGGGTCTGCTGCGCCAGTTGCTGCGGGGTGTTGTCGCGAAAGACGGTGTCCCTGGGTATGCCGACGCGGCGCAGGTTGCGCAGGGCGTCGCCATACGGGCCGCCGGTCCTGTAGACCTCGGCGGTTGCCATCTCCGGCAGGGCGATCTGCGACGTCAGCAGCGAGCGGGCACCGGCGACCGCCGCGTCGGCGCTTTCGAAGATCTCGAAATGGATATGCGGCCACCGTCCGGCATAGCAGCCGGGGACGATTGTGGTGACGCCGACCTCGCCGTCGGAATCGGTCACGCCGACCCCGCGCAGATAATTCGCGTCGGGCAGATCGTAGAGCGAATATCGGCCGGCCGCGTCGCAGTGCCAGAGGTAGATCGCGTGGTCCTCCAGCGGCGTGCAGCCATCGGCATTGACCAGCGTCAGCTCCAGTTCCAGGGCGACCCCGTCGGCGACCGGCATCATCGGGCCGAAGGAGGAACGCAGGTCGTCGCGGACCACGCCGGCCTGGGGCAGCAGGTTGAGGGCCCGTCCGCCGCGTCCGTTCGAGCCGTCGGCGGGGAACGGGCCTTCGGTTTCCCAGGGAAGGGCGAAGCAGCGGGCCGCCTGGGCCGGCAGGCCGCCGGCTGCCGCGAGGCCGACACCTCCCAGGAGGGAGAGGGCCCGGCGCCGACCGATCAGCCTCGGCAGATCGTGTTGGAAACCGAGGTCGTGGTCCTCGATCGGTTGGCTCATGTGATGGTCCTTGATGTCCCGAGATGGGTGCCTACAGATATAGGACGCTCCGGCGCCGGAAATCCGTCCGTGCGGCAAATCGGCATCGGATACGTGGCAGGCGCGCCCAGCGCCGTAACGCCGGTCAGGCGGCGCTGACGGCCTTCGGCGGCAGGGTGTCCAGGTAGCGCGTGAGGCTGGCCACCGTCTCGGCACCGGCCGCCCTGAACTCCGCCGCGGCCTGTTCCAGAGCCGCCCGGTCGCCGGCGCGGGCCTGTTCCTCCAGCGTTCCGGCGAGGCCGCCGAGGTCCGACGCGCCGATATTCAGGCACAGGCCGCGGAGCGTGTGCAGGTTCTGGACAAGGACCGACAGATCCTGCTCGGCGGCGGCCTTGAGGAATTCCTCGGTGCGTTGATCGATCTCGGCGCAGGCCTCGCGGACCAGGTCGATGAAGGTGTCGCGCGGGGTCAGGGTGCGCAGGGTGGACAGGCGGGCGCGGTCGATCTGCGGGCTGACGCTCGCCTGATCGCGCACCGGGTCCGTTCCGCTCCGCTCCGCCTGAACCGGTTCCGGGACCTGATCGCCGGCCGATAGCGCAGCCGTCACGGTGCTCCGAAACGCGTCGAAGTCCATCGGCTTGGTCAGATAACTGAAGAAGCCCTTGGCCATCCCCTTGGTGACCTCCTGCGGCATCGCCGCGGCGGTCAGGGCGATGACCGGGATGTCCCGGGTATCCGGATTGGCCAGGAGACGGGAGTGCACCTCGTGGCCGTGCAGATCCGGCAGATTCAGGTCGAGCACGATCACGTCGGGCAGCAGACTGGTGGCGCGCTCGATACCTTCCAGGCCGGTTTCCGCCTGCACGAACGTGACGTCGGGCAGGGTGCTGACCGCGTGCTCGACGATGCGCATGTTGATCGGGTTGTCCTCGATGCACAGCAGGGTGAACCCGCCGACATCGGCAACGTCGGGATCGGCGAGGGCCGGGGCGGGTGCAGCGGCGGCAACGGAGGCGGGAGCAGCGGCGGTGGCGGGATCAGGCTCGGCGTCGATCTCGATCTCGTGGCAGCGCGGCAGACTCAGCCAGAACGTGCTGCCCGCCGGCTCGGCCGGCAGGTAGCCGATCTGGCCGGACATGGCGGTCACCAGTTTCTTGCTGAGCGCGAGGCCGATGCCGGTACCCTCGATATTGCCGAACTCGGCCCCCAGCCGTTCGAAGGGCGCGAACAGGCGGGCCGCCTTGTGGGCGGAGATGCCGGGGCCGGAATCGGTGACCAGGATGGTGGTCTGGTCGTCGTCCTGCTCCACATGAACCTGCACGAACCCGTTCGGTTTGTTGTACTTGATGGCGTTGGACAGCAGGTTCAGCAGGACCTGGACGGAGCGCTGGCTGTCGGCCCGCACGTTGCCGACATGCGGGGGGATCTCCACCTGCAGCTCGATCGAGCGATGGTCGGCCAGGGGCCGGACGCTCTCCACGGCGCGCTCGATCATCTGGCGCACGTCGAGGCTCTCCAGGCTCACCTTCATGCGGCCGGCCTCGACGCTGGAGAGGTCGAGCACGTCGTTGACCAGACCCAACAGGAGTTGGCCGCTGGAGACGATGTAGCCGCTGTATTCGGTCACCTGTTCGCTGGAGAGCGCGCGGGCCTTGGCGCGCTGCAGGATCTCGCCGAAGCCGATGATCGCGTTCAGCGGCGTCCGCAACTCGTGGCTCATGCTCGCCAGGAAGTCCGACTTGGCCTTGTTGGCGGCGTCGGCGGCGTCGCGGGCCTGGCGGATCTCCTCATAGGCCATCTCGCGGTCGGTCACGTCGAAGCGCAGAAGCACCCGGCCGCCGTCCGACGTCATGCGCTCGACCATTTCGATGGCACGGCCGTTGATATGGACCTGGGTCGTGGAGTTCGCCGCCATGTGGCGATTCATCCGCCAACGGATCCAGCCCTCCGGATCCTCGCGCGCCTCCTCGATGAACCCCCGCTCCACGACGCGGCGCACGATGGTCTCGAAAGTGTCGCCCAGACGTTCAACGAAGCCGTGGCCGGTGGGCTGCTGCGACGGGGCGTTCTGGTAGATCAGTTCATCGGCTTCGTTGAACAGCATGAAGCCGCCGGGGATCGCGTCCGTGGCATCCCTCAGACGTTCCTTGGCGTCGACGAAGTCGGTGATGTCGCGGGCACTGCCGCGATAGCCGGTAAAGGTGCCGTCGGCGTCGAAGATCGGCACGCCGCTGGTCCGGATCCAGCGGATGCCGCTGGGCGAGCGCCGGGGATACTCGAAATCGGAGAACGGCAGATGCTGCTCCAGGGTTTTCTGATGCTCCTGGACGCTGTTCGGGTCCGACATGAGCTCCCGTGCGCACATGTCGATACGCCGCTTGCCCATATGCCATTGGGCCGAGGCGTGGGAGGTATGTTCGACCGCCCGCGACATCCACACCATCCGGTGCTCGGCGTCGGTTTCCCAGAACCAGTCGCTCGAGGCTTCGGCGTAATCGCGGAAACGCGCTTCGCTATATCTCAGCCGATTGGCCACCGCTTCTCGACGGTCGATCTGGATGTAAAGCGCGATGGCGACCGCCACGAGCAGAATGATCACCAGCAGCAGCCGCCAGAGACCGCCGGCCGCCACGTCGTAGAAGTCGGCCAGGGCGTCCGGTCGTTGGACAGAGGTGGTCAGAACGAAGCGCCGATCCGCCGTCGTCGCATAGCCGACGATCGGGGAGGCATCGCCCTGCAAGTGCTCGGAAGCGAGAATGCCTGAGCCGGTCGCCTCGATGGCTCCGGCTTTGAAGACGGGCTGTGACGACTCGTCATCCGGGCCCGCCGGATGCCGGGCAAGCACCGAGCCGTCGAGCCGCGACAGAGTCACCACGGCATCGAGACCCAGATCGGCTGCCGAGAATACCTGAGTGAAGTAGAGGGGATCGACCGTTCCGTAGACCAGGCCCGCGAAGGCGCCATTCTGATCGGCCATGCTGCGGCCGGCGAAGAAAATGTCGGCATCGAGGACGGCCGAATAGAACTGTTCGGATATAAAGGGGGGCGCGTCGGGATTGTTGACGCTGCGCAGGATACGGAAGCCGGTCGTGTTGGCGATATTCAGCGGACTCGGGCTCGCCGAATCCGACGTGGCGAGCCGGGTGCCATCGCCGTCGACCCAGCCCACCGACCGCAGTACCGGCGTGCCGCCATGGACCGCCAGGAGCATCCGGTGGATGGACTGCGCGCTCAACTGGCCGGCCTCAGCCTCCTGGCGGATTCTGGTGATTTCCCGCAGGGCCGCGTCGATGCCGTCGAACACGCGCTCGGTGTGCTTGACCAGCAGCTCCGAGGTGCGGCGCGCGCTGTCCTGCGTCCGGGCCATCTCATCATGATAGAGATTCCACTTGTCCCAGGCGAAGGAGGTGACGAGCGCGATCAAGCCGATCGCCGCGCCGATCAGCACCTGATGCTTCGGTCTCACGCTCTGCCAGGAAACGCTCAATATTAAGCTCCATCGAACAGTATTCGACAGAGTTTTGATGCATTTCGATTAGCAATCCCTTAACGGCGGGACGATTTCAGGCAGGTCCAGGCCAGGGCACAGAGCCGTTTGTCGGCGCGCTCCCGGTTCTCACCAGTCCTTGTGGGACGCAGGCGGTCAGCCGTAATCGACCGGGGTTGCGTCGCGGCCCTCGCGGTGCCACTGCCAGTAGGTATCCTTCAGCCGGGCAGAGATAGGGCCGGGTCGGTCGTTGGACAGGATCGTGCCGTCGATGCGGGAGGCCGGCATCACCCCGCCGGCGGTGGTCGAGGTGAAGATCTCGTCGGCTTCGCGCAGCTCGTCGGCGGTGATCGCCCGGATCTCCCAGGGAATGCCGAGGTCGTCGCACAGGTCGAACACCGTCTGCCGGGTGATCCCCTCCAGCGCGCCGCGGTCCGGAGAGACGACGGCGCCAGCCTTGACCATGAACACGTTGAAGCCCGGGCCCTCGGTCACCAGGCCGTCGGAATCGAGCAGAACGGCGTTGTCGGCGCCGGCATCCTCGGCCTCGAACATGGCGCGGACCAGATCGCCCCAATGGAAGTTCTTGATGGTGGGGTCGACGCTTTCCGGCGCGATGCGCGGGGTTTTGGCGACAATGAGGTGGGCGCCGCGCTCCTGCACGTCGGCCGGGATCACGTCGATCCACGGGATGGCATAGGCGTAGAAGCGGTTCTGCATCGCGCTGGGCCGGCGCGGCATGCCGGGCAGGGGAACACCCCGCGTCGCGATCATCGCCACATAGGCCTCGCGCAGGCCTGACAGGCGCACGCATTGGGTCAGGATTTCGGCGATCTCGCCGCGGTCATGGGGCAGCGACATGCGCAGCCCGGCCATGGATCTCTCGAACCGTGCCAGGTGGTGGTCCAGGCGGAAGAACGCCCCGCCCCACACATGTACAACGTCATAGGTGACGTCGGACTTGCCGAAGCCCCAGTCCATGATCGAAATCGACGCCTCGCCGGCGGGCACATAGCGGCCGTTGCAGAAGGCGGCGCCCTTCGAGAAGTCGGCGTCGGTCTGCTGAGCGGGTGCGGTCAGATCGTTCATGGCGGATCCCCTTCATGCGTTCCCACATAGAGTGCGCCTGCGCTAGGACTCAGGAAAATAGCGAAAATGCCGAAGGGAGAGCCCGCATGCCCCAGGACCACATCACCGCAGAGACCCTGGTCGACCGCGAGAAGATCAAGACGCTGAAAGCCCAGTACTGCCGGTTCCTCGACACCAAGCAGTGGGCGCGGCTGCGCGGCCTGTTCCTCGATGAGGCGACGTTCGAGGGATTCGGCTCGGCGCCCACCGGCTCCACCGCCGCCCAGTTCGTCGCCGGCGCCAGCGGGCGGCTGCAGGAGGCCCTGACCGTGCATCACTGCCATATGGCGGAGATCGCCTTCGACGGCCCGGACCGGGCGCGGGCGGTCTGGGCCATGGTCGATGTCGTGCAGTTCCTCGACGGGCGCGAGCCGATCGAGGCGCCGGGCCATACCGGCTTCACCGGCTACGGACACTACGAGGATTCCTACCGAAGGATAGACGGGGTCTGGTACTTCGCCACCAAGCGGCTGTCGCGCATCCGCATCGATCCGATACCGCGCGACAATCCGGCGGCACTGACCAACCGGCTGAAGGCATATGCCGACTGGGTCGGGTTCGCGGAAGGCTGACGGGGGCGTGGCCGGTCAGGCGTCGGTACCGGTCCGACCGACGGGCAGGTCGGCCATGTCCCGGTCGGTGATGTGCCGGTCGGTAATGTGCCGGTCGGTGATATGCCGGTTGGCGGGCAGGTAGACGGTGACCCGGGTGCCGACCCCCACCTCGCTGTGCAGAACAAGCTCGCCGCCATGCAACTCGGCCATCTTACGGGCCAGCGGCAGGCCGAGCCCCGTCCCCTTCTGCAGATGGGGCGAGACGCCCTCCGCCCGGCCGAACGGCTCCATCACCTGGTCCAGGAACTCGGCGGGGATGCCGGGGCCGGTATCTTCGACGACGAAGGCGACGCGCCCGTCGGGGTCGATGCGGGCCTCGATCGACACCGTGCCGTCGGCCGGCGTGTGTTTCACCGCGTTGCCCAGCAGGTTGATCAGGATCTGCCGCATCTTCACCGGATCGATCCGCAGCGTCATGCTGTTGCGGTCCATCCGGCTCTCGAGCCGCACGCCGCCGTCATGGGCGAGGGGGGCGATGACCCGCAGGGTTTCGGCCAGCAGCGCCGCGATGTCGGTGGGCTCGTCCACCAGCGTCTCGCGGCCGACCTCGATCCGGGCGATGTCCAGCAGGTCGTTGATCACCTTGAGCAGGTGCTGGCCGCTGTAGTGGATATCGTCGGCGAAACTCTTGTAACGGACGGGCGTGATCCGGCCGAAGAGTTCCCGGGACATGATCTCGGAGAAGCCGAGGATGGCGTTGAGCGGGGTTCTGAGTTCGTGGCTCATGGACCACAGGAACTGGGTTTTGGAGTCGTTGGCGCGGTCCGCCTCGCGCTTGGCGATCTCCAGTTCCAGGGTCCGCTCCTGCACCCTCTGTTCCAGTTCCTGGTTCAGGGTGGCCAGCGCGCTTTCCGACGCCTGGATCCGCTCGACGGAGTCCTGCAGTTGCCGCTCGCGTTCGGTTTCCGACAGCACGAGGTTGTTATAGGCGCCGACCACCAGACCCATCTCGTCGCGGCTGTTCCACGGGATGACGCTGCGCGACCCGGATCTGGCCGAGTGCAGGATGCCGTCTGTCAGGCGGTTGAGCGGACGCCAGATGAGGAAGCGGTAGGACACCCCGCCGGCGACCAGCACGGCGAAGAAGGCGACGGAAATCGCCGCCAGGCCGAGCAGCATCTCCAGGTTCCGGAGCTTGACCAGCTCCGCGTCGGTGAAGCCGGCGCGCAGGATCCAGGTGCCCTTGTCGTCGACCGGGATTTCGAAATAGTGCCCTTCCTGTCCCGCGACGCAGCCCTGGCTGGCGGGCAGGGCGGCGACGACGGAGGTCCCGTTTCTCAGCTCGGCGCACAGAAAGGCCCGATCGGCGGCGAGGGGCGCCATCAGGTCGCCGGCCAGAGCCGGATCGACATAGGCGCCGTGCCGTTCGATCGCGCCGGCGGCCCGGGCGGACAGGTTGCCGACACGGGCGGTCAGCATGGCGTCGTCCGCCTGGTGCATCAGGCTGAAGATCAGCCAGGCGCACGGCACGATGATCAGCAGAAAGGCGAAACTGACGATGGCAAGGAACCGGATATGCAGCCGCTGCGGCCATGGCGGCCGCGACGGGATATTCCGGTCCTGCATTGCCTGGCCAGCTCGGGTCACGGCTACCTCGTAACCTTCCCGGCGGCCATCAGGTCCTGGAGCAGGGCGCGATCGGCCACGGCGGTGTGGAACACCGTGTAGCTGCCGCCCTGGCGGGCCATGTAGTAGTCGATCGGAACGTTGTTGCCGGCGTCGTCGCGGAAGTCGAAGCACAGCACGAAGTGCTCGCCGTAGATCAGGATCATCGGATGGGCTGTAACCGGGTGCAGCCGCTGCACCTCGCCGCTGGCACGGTCGAGATGGAGGATCGCGCCGTCGACCAGGGTACGGTCGATATGACGCTGCATCGCCGCCTGGAGTGCCGCCTTCTCCGTCAGGGACGGCGAGGTCTCGGCGGAGGCAGGACCGGCTCCCAGCCCAAGCAGGGCCGCGACCAGAAGGATCGTGCGTATCGCATTCATCGGGAGTCACTCATCACCGTTGCACTGCAACGCAAAATGCATGCGGTGACTTAAGAAACGATGAAGTCGACTGGCGAGGGCCCGACGCGGAGCCGCGGCTGGCTCTAAGGGGCGAGCATGCCTTTGAGGGTCTCCACCAGCCTGGTCTCCTCGACGACGACCTGTTCGCCTGTAGCCAGGGTCTTCACCTGCCAGGTGCCGGCGGCGAATTCGTCCTCACCTGCTACGAGAGCCAGTTTGAAGCCCTTGCGGTCGGCGTATTTGAACTGCTGGCCGACCTTGCGCTGCTCGGTCGCCACCTCCGCGCCGATGCCCGCCTTGCGCAGGAGGCCGGCCACGGTGAGGTAGCGGTCGAGCTTGCCCTGATCGAGCACGGTGACCAGTACCGGCGCGGTGGTCGCCTGCTCCACCGGCAGCAGTCCGGCTTCCATCAGGCGGGTGACCAGACGGGTCAGGCCGATGGAGATCCCCACGCCCGGCAGCTTGCGGCTGGTGTAGAGCCCGGCCAGGTTCTCGTAGCGCCCGCCGGAGCAGATGCTGCCGATGGACGGGTGGTCGACCAGGGTCGTCTCATAAACCGTGCCGGTGTAGTAGCTGAGGCCGCGGGCGACGGAGAGATCGAGAATGAAGGTCTCCGGGGTCAGGCCAAGGCTGGCGGCGGCGCGGGCGACGGTGGTGAGTTCCTCGACCCCGCCCTTGTAGGTCTCGTTCAGGCTGTCGGCCGGCGCCAGGGCGAGCAGCTTCTCGATCACCTCCTCGGCCGGGCCGCGCAGGGAGACGTAGGCCATGATCTGGTCGAGCTGCCTGTCCTCGAGCGTGTAGGTCTCGGCCAGTTCCTTGCGGATCTCGTCGGGGCCGACCTTGTCGATCTTGTCGATCACCCGCATGGCGTCGGAGATCGACTCCGACGGGATGCCGGTGCCCGACAGGAAACCCTCCAGCAGCTTGCGGTTGCTCATGCGGATCTGGAACGGCCCGATATTCATTTCCTTGAAGATGCCGTCGATGATCGCCGGGATCTCCGCATCGGTGATCAGGCTGAGCGTCTGGTCGCCGACCACGTCGATGTCGCACTGGATGAATTCGCGGTAGCGCCCGGCCTGCGCCCGCTCGCCGCGCCACACGGGTTGGATCTGGTAGCGGCGGAACGGGAAGACGAGCTCGCCCGCATGCTGGGCGACGAAGCGGGCCATCGGCACGGTCAGATCGAAGCGCAGGGCGAAGTCGGTGTCCTCGCCGCCATCGGCCAGCCGGTGCACGCCATAGACCTGTCGGTCGACGCTGTCGCCGCCTTCCTTGGCCAGCAGCACCTCGCGCAGCTCGAAGGCGGGCGTGCTCAGCGGCACCGCACCGGCCAGCTCGAAATGCTTGCGCACGATCTCGACGCAGCGGTTGAAGGTGATCTGCTCGGCGGGCAGGAACTCCCGCAGGCCGCTGATGGAACGGGGGCGAATCATGATCTGCCGCTTCCCTTGTCGATGTGCGTTTCGGCGCTCGGTGTCGCGAGGACCCTTGAACTAGAAGTTTGGACGGGCGGGGGCAATAGGAGAGTGGGGGGCAGCCTTTGTCCTGGGTTATCCTGAACTCGCTTCAGGACCTCCATGGTCAGCCCGATCGAGGCCTAGCATCGGGGCAGTGCCGGCGGCGGGAGATCCTGAACCGAGTTCAGGATGACGGGAAAGGGAAGAGTTTCACCCCCAACTAGCTCACCCCAAGCTACGTCATCCCGGACAGGCCCGGACATGATCCGGAGCTGGGCCGGGACCCAGAGCAGCCGCGTGCGCCAGGTTCCGGCCGACCCCCGGATCACGTCCGGCGGCCGCCGGGATGACGGTAAGGGAGAGAGAGGCGGCTACCCCCGCTTCGCCGCCGTCGCCGCCGCGTCCACGTTGCCATCCGCGGCGATAACCACGCCGAAAGCCTCTTCCGCCGTTTTCACCGAGATCAACCCGTCGAGCACGTCCTCGGCCACCGCCTGTGGGTCGCGGGTCATCGGGTCGCCGTAGCCGCCGCCGGCCGGGCCGAGGCAGCGGAAGCGGTCGCCCTTGGCGATGCGCATATGCGGGACCTTCGACGGTAGCTCGCGCACGTTCCCGGAGGGCGTGTGCAGCCGCAGCTCCGCCTGCTTGCCGCTCGATCCGCCGTCGAAACCCCAGGGGGCGAAGCCGTGGCCCTCGCCCTCGACTGACGCGCCGCCATCGGCCAGATACTCGAACTCCCGCACCGAGCCGAGGCCGCCGCGCCATTTGCCGGCGCCGACCGCATCCTCGCGCAGCTCGTAGCGCGAGACCCGCAGCGGCAGATGGGTCTCGATATCCTCGATCGGGTTGTTGCGGGTGTTGGCGTAGAGCGTGTCGACCGCGTCCATGCCGTCGCTGCCGTGGCGGCCGCCATAGCTGCCCTCGAAGATCTCCATATGGACCCAGTGTTTGCCGACGTTGAGCCCGGAGAAGGCGATGACCTTCAGGTTGCCGATCCCGGCCGACACGTTGTGCGGCATCGCCTGGGCCAGCGCCTTCATCACCGTGTCGGCGAGCTGGTTGCCCGGGCAGAAGCGGGCAATGGTCGGGGCCGGGAAGATCGGGTTGGCGAGGCACCCATACGGCGCCTTGATCTTGATCGGCCGGGTCAGCCCGTCGTTGACCGGAATATGCCCGTGAACGGCGGTGTCCAGCAGCACCGAGCGGATGGTCAGCCAGATGGCGATGTCGGCGGTGCCGACCAGCGGCATGTTGATCGGCGCGTCGTCCACCTGGTCCGCGGTGCCCTCCAGATCCACCTCGATCTCGTCGCCGCGCACCCGCAGGGTGACGCAGATCGGCAGCTCCTTCTTCTTCGGGTCGTCGGAATCCAGGAACCCGTCGATATAGGTGGTGGCCGAATAGTCGCCGTCCGGCAGCTTGGCGATGGCGCCGCGCATCAGCCGCTCGGCGTGGTCCATGGCGCCC
Organism: Thalassobaculum salexigens DSM 19539; assembly: GCF_000423805.1. NCBI lineage: Bacteria > Pseudomonadati > Pseudomonadota > Alphaproteobacteria > Rhodospirillales > Thalassobaculaceae > Thalassobaculum > Thalassobaculum salexigens. The sequence goes on along the minus strand of NZ_AUIR01000012.1, from coordinate 274,797 downwards.
TCGCAGGCGGCCTCCAGGGTCTCCACCCCGTAGCGCGCCATCAGCTCCTCGAAGCGCTTGGCGCCGATGCGGGCGGCGGCGATCTGCGCCTCCATGTCCCCGACCACCATGTCGGAGACGCGGATGTTGTCGCGCAGGATGTGCCAGACCGGCTCGACCTTCACCCCCTGGTCGTAGACCTTGATCGCCTTGAACTGCAGGCCTTCGGCATAGGCGTCGATGGCGTCGACGATGCCGCAGCTTCCCGGGGTCAGCGCGCCGATATCCAGGTGGTGGGCGGTGGTGCCGGCCCAGGCGATCAGCCGCTCGCCGTGGAAGATCGGCACCATGAAGGCGACGTCGGGGCCGTGGCTGGCGCCGGAATACGCGTCGTTATGCATGATCACGTCGCCCGGCCGCACGGTCTCGCCGCGCTCGGACAGGATCTTGTTGATGCCGTGGATGTAGCCGGGGATCGGCCCGGACTGCAGCGGCGTGGACTGGGCGCTTTCGGCGAGGCCGCGGCCCGACGCGTCGACCAGCCCGGCGCCGAAATCCTCCGACTCCCGGATGATCGAGGAGTAGGACATCCGCATCAGCCGATAGCCCATTTCCACCGCGATGTTCTCCAGCGCGCCCTGAACGACGGCGACGGTGACCGGATCGACGCCCGGTTTGCTCTGGATGGACATCACGCGTCTCCCTTGGTCAGCAGCAGGTTGCCGGCGGCATCGGCGCGGGCGGTCCAGCCGGGCGGGACCACGGTCGTCGTGTCGGTCTGCAGGATCACCGCCGGGCCGGGCACGTCGGTGTCCAGCGGCAGCTTGAAGCGGTCGAGGAAGGCGGTGGGGAGGGGCTTCACCCCGTCCGGTGTCGCAAAGACGGCTTCGCCCCGGTGGACGGTGGCGGCCTCGATGCTGTCGCCGCCGGTGAAGCTCGGCGGGGCGATCTTGGCGGCCTCGCCATTGGCGGTGACGCGGATATTCACGATCTCGACAGGGCTGCCGGGGAAGGCGTGGCCGTATTCGGCCTCGTGGGCGCGGGCGAAGGCGTCGAGCACCTGCTTGACGACCGCGTCGGTGACCGCACCCTCAGGGAAGGCGACCCGCAGCTCATAACCCTGGCCGACATAGCGCAGGTCGCCGGCGCGCCTGTAGGTGACACCGGCCGGATCGACCTTGTCGGCGGCGAGCTGGGCGCCGAGATCGGCCTCCATCGCCGTGAAATCCTCGTTCAGGCGGGCGAGGTCGATATCGGTTGAGACCTGGAACTCGGTCTTCACCGCGTCGTATTTCAGGTCCGTGGTCAGCAGGCCCACCGCCGAGGTGATGCCCGGCCAGGCCGGGACCAGCACCGTCGGAATGCCGAGCAGGTCGGCCACGTCCGCGGCATGCAGCGGCCCGGCGCCGCCGAAGGCCACCAGGGCGAAATCGCGGGGATCGAGCCCCTTCTGCACCGTGCGGGAGCGGATGGCGTTGGCCATGTTGGCGTTGACGATGGTCAGGATGCCGGCCGCCGTCTCATGCACGCCGAGCCCGACCTTGTCGGCGAAACCGGAGGTGACCTTCCGGGAGGCGTCCACGTCGAGGGACATCTCGCCGCCCAGGAAGTTCTGCGGGTCGAGCCGGCCGAGCACCACATGGGCGTCGGTCACGGTGGGCTGGTCGCCGCCATGGCCGTAGGCGGCGGGACCGGGCCGGGCGCCGGCGCTGCGCGGACCGACCCGAAGGGCCCCACCGGCGTCCACGTGGGCGATCGAGCCGCCGCCGGCCCCGATCGTGTGGATGTCGATCATCGGCGCCAGCACCGGATAGCCGCCGATCCAGGTGTCGCGCGCCGTCGCCTCGGCGAATGCCCCGTCCACGGTAATGCCGATATCCGCCGAGGTGCCGCCGATATCCAGGGTGATCAGGGATTCGTGGCCGGAGAGAGTGCCGCTCCATGCGCCGCCGAGTACACCGGCCGCCGGACCGGAGAGCAGGGTTAGGATCGGCTTCTCCGCCACCATCTTCGCCGTCGCCGCCCCACCGTTCGAGCCCATCACATGCAGGTCGCAGCCGAGCCCGCTGTCGCGCATGGCGCTTTCCAGGTGGCTGACATAGTCGCGCACCTTGGGGCCGATGAAGGCGTTCATCGCCGCCGTGGTGAAGCGCTCGAACTCGCGGAACTGCGGGGCGACCGAAGCCGAGGTGGTCACGAAGGCGTCCGGATGCTCCTCGATGACGATCTCGCGTGCCCGCTCCTCGTGCGCCGGGTTGAGATAGGAGAACAGGAAGCCGATGGCGATGGCTTTCACCCCCGCTTCCCTCAACTCGCGGGCGGCCCGGCGCACCGCGTCCTCGTCCAGCGGCACCAGCACCTCGCCGCGCGGCGGCGCCAGGCGCTCGGTCACGGTCTTGCGGTGGCGGCGCTTGACCAGTGGGCGGTCCTGCCAGGGGATCTCCTGCATGATGGAGTAGTGCTGCGGGCGCTGATGGCGGCCGATATGCAGGATGTCGCGGTAGCCCTCGGTGGTGATCAGCCCGGCCTCCACCCCGTCATATTCCAGCACCGCGTTGGTCGCGATGGTGGTGCCGTGCATCAGGTGATCGATGCTGGCCGGATCGACACCGACCCGCCGGCAGAGCTCCACCGCGCCCTCGACCACGCCGCGCGACGGGTCGTCGGAAGTGGTCGGCGTCTTGTGGATCACCGTCTCGCCCCTGTCGGTGTCCGTATAGACCAGATCGGTGAACGTCCCGCCGACATCGACGCCAATCAGTTTCATGCCTGTCTCCGCGCCCGGACGGGCGGCTTTGGGTGGGAGCGTTCCGGTTACTCGGCCGCTTTGAGGGGGGGCTGCGGTGCATGGCGGGCGAGGGCGCCGGAATAGGATTTCATCCGGGGCGGGGCATAGGCGCCGCGCTTACAGGTCTTCAGACCGAGCCCGACCAGCGCCTCGGCGAACTTCACCGCCGCGGCCACCCCGTCGATCACCGGCACGCCCGTCTCCCGGGTCAGCGCGTCGGCCAGATCCGTCATGCCGGCGCAGCCCAGCAGCACCGCCTCGGCTCGGTCCTCCTCGATGGCGGCGAGCACCTGTTCGCGGACCTTCGCGGCCGCGGCCCCGCCTTCCTCCTCCAGCGCCAGGACCGGAATGGAGGCGGCGCGGACCCGGCGGCAGTGGCGCTCGAAGCCGTATTTCAGGGCCAGCGCCTCGATGATCGGGATCGCGCGGTCCAGGGTGCTGACCACCGAGAAACCGTGGCCGACCATGGAGGCGGCCGCCATCGCCGCCTCGCAGATGCCGACCACCGGCACGTCGACAATCTCGCGGCAGGCCTCCAGGCCCGGGTCGTCGAAACAGGCGATCACCACCGCATCGGCGCCGGCGGCCACACCCTTCCGCGTTTCCTCCAGCAGGCCCGGCAGGCAGAACGCCTCGTCGTAATGTCCCTCGATGCTGACCGGTCCGTCGGCCGGGTTCAGAGCGACGATCTCCGTGCCGGGTGCCGCGACCGCCACCGCGGTCTCCCGGATCTTGTCGGTCATGGAGGCGGTGGTGTTGGGGTTGATGACGAGGATGCGCATGATCAGACCAGTTCTCCTCGGTTCTCCCTCGGCCGTTCCCCGGGTCGTTCCCCGGGCCGTTCCCAGGGCGTCGACGGCGCGGATCGCGAAAAGGACGACATCGAACAGCAGTGTATTCAGCGATCCGCCCGCCTGGGAAGGGCGCGCGATCCCTCCCGGAATCGGCCGAAGCCCTCCGCTGTCGGATCGCGAAGCAGGTTCCGTGCCATGGGCTGAGGCCCGGTTTCCCGCCATTTCCAGTCTGCAAATCAACGGCTTCGCCCAATATTTGGGCAGGTGGTGGGCGGATTGCGGCCAATCGGCCGGTGCCGTGTCCAAACGCGCTCTATACGTGCGGACCGTTCGGTAGCCAGGCGGGTAAGGCCACCAATCGATCCCCTGAAATCGGAAAACGGCTGGACGCATTGGTCATATGTAGTTAGATCAATAAGGCATATTAATCATATGGATGTGTCCGCTATGAAACGAGTGCTTCTGACCGGCGCCGGTGGCGGGATCGGCAAGCGCATGCGCCGCGAGTTGAGCGGCGCCTATCCGATCCTGCGGGTGTCCGACCTGACCGACCTCGGTCCGGCCGCCGACGGCGAGGAGATCGTCGTCGGCGATATCTGCGATCCCGGCGACCGCGCCCGCATGGTCGACGGTGTCGACGGCATCATCCATCTGGGCGGTCTGTCGGTCGAAAACCCTTGGGAGGACATCCTGCGGGTCAATATCGACGGCACCTACCGGCTGTACGAGGCCGCCTTCGAGGCCGGGGTGAAGCGGATCGTCTTCGCCAGCTCGAACCATGCGGTCGGCTTCTACCCGCGCGGCCACATGCTCGACGGCACCGAGCGGCCGCGTCCGGACTGCCGCTACGGGCTGAGCAAGGTGTTCGGTGAGGGCCTGTCCCAGTATTTCGCCGACAATTACGGCATCGGCATCCTGTCGGTGCGTATCGGCTGGTGTTTCGCCAAGCCGGAGACCCAGCGCCAGCTCGGCTGCTGGGTGAGCATCGGCGACCTGACCCGCCTGTGCCGCCTCGGTCTCGAGATCCCCGAGTTGCACCACGAGATCGTCTACGGCGTCTCCGACAATTCGCGCACCTGGTGGGACAACAGCACCGCCAGGCGCCTGGGCTTTACGCCGCAGGACACGGCAGATGTCTGGATCCCGGAGGTCGACGCTTCCGATGTGCCCGAGCCCGGCAACGAGGTTGCCCTCGGGGTGCAGGGCGGTCCCTTCGCCAGCACCGAATACCAGGGCGATCCCGGCCGCGTCGTGCCCGCCAAACGCTGATCCACAACCGGTCCGATCCAACCGACTCATCCGACCCAGGGGGAATCCTTCATGCCCATGTCGCCACAGGAACTGAAAGCCAAGATGGGGTCGGGGCTGCTGTCCTTCCCGGTCACCCATTTCGACGCCAATCTGGAATTCGCCGAAGGGCCGTATCGCGAGCATGTCGCCTGGCTGTCCTCCTACGACGCCGCGACCTTGTTCGCCGCCGGCGGCACCGGGGAGTACTTCTCCCTCGGACAGGACGAGTTCCCCTGGATCATCGCCGCCGCCGTGGGCGCGGCCGAGGGGCGCTGCCCGGTGGTCGCCGGCTGTGGGGTGAACACGCGGCGCGCCATCGCCGACGCCAAGGCGGCTGAGGCGGCGGGGGCCGACGGCGTGCTGTTGCTGCCGACCTATCTGATGGGCGGCACCCAGGAGGGCCAGTACGCCCATGTGAAGGCGGTCTGCGACGCGGTGTCCATCGGCGTGGTGGTCTATAACCGGGCCAGCTCGGTGCTGAAGGCCGAGACCGTCGCCCGGCTGGCCGAGGCCTGTCCGAACCTGATCGGCTTCAAGGACGGGGTGGGGGAGATCGATCTGGTGACCCGCATCCGCGCCACCCTGGGCGACCGGCTGGTCTATGTCGGCGGTATGCCGACCCACGAGCTGTTCGCCTCGGCCTATGACGCGGCCGGCTTCTCCACCTATTCCTCGGCTGTGTTCAACTTCGTGCCGGAGCTGGCGCTGTCGTTCTACGCCGCGCTGCGGGCCGGCGACCACGCCACCATGGACCGGATCCTGCACAGCTTCTTCTATCCGTTCGCCGATATCCGCGACCGGGTGCCGGGCTATCCCGTCGCGCTGATCAAGGGCGGCCTGAAGGCGGTTGGGCGCGATCCCGGATCGGTGCGCCCGCCGCTGGTGAACCCGACCGAAAAGGACGTCGCCGATCTGGCGGCGGTGATCCGCGATGCGGCCCCACTCAGCTCCGCAGCCTAAAACATACGATCAATGGACAGATAGATTGACCAATTCCCGAAAGGGGGCATACTTCTCTCCAAAATAGAATTCCGCCCGAGGACCGAACCGGACAACCGGACAACCGGCGGCCGCCGGGCGGATGCTCGCCAAAGCGCGACTCAAAAAGCCCGGGCAAATCGGGCAACCATAGGGAGGACGAGATGAAACTGATCGACAGGATTGGTGCGACCGCCGCTGCGGTCGTCGTGGCGGCCGGACTTTCCGGCGCTGTCCAGGCGGCCGAGTGGAAGGGCTGGAACATCCACGTTCCGGACTATCCGAACACGGTCGCCATGGACAAGTTCGCCGAGCTGCTGGACAAGAACAGCGACGGGCGGATCACCCTGAAGATGTTCCATGGCGGTGTGCTGGGCAGCCAGCCGGACGCCATCGAGCAACTGCGGATCGGCGCGATCGAGATCGCCAACTTCAACCTCGGTCCGATCGGTCCGGTGGCGCCGGAGGCGAACGTCGTCTCGCTGCCGTTCATCTTCAAGGACCAGGACCACATGCACCGCGCCATGGACGGCGCGCCCGGAGAGCAGATCAGCGCCGGCATGGAGAAGATCGGGATCGTCGCACTCGCCTGGTACGATTCCGGCGCGCGGTCCTTCTACAACACCAAGAAGCCGATCAATAAGCCCGACGACGTCGCCGGCATGAAGGTGCGGGTCATGAACAACGACCTGTATTCCGGCATGATCTCGGCCATGGGCGGCAACCCCTCGCCGATGGCCTTCTCCGAGGTCTATCAGTCGCTGAAGACCGGCGTGGTCGACGGGGCGGAGAACAACTGGCCGTCCTACGAGTCCACCGGGCATTTCGAGGTCGCCGGCTTCTACTCCATGTCCGAGCACCTGATCATCCCGGAATGCGTCTGCATCAACGCCGATGTCTACAACGCCCTGTCGGACGCCGATAAGGAACTGGTGCGCAACGCGGCCCGCGAATCCTCCGTCCTGCAGCGCGAACTCTGGGCCAAGCGGGCCGAGGCGAGCCGCGAGAAGGTCATCAAGGCCGGTGTGAAGTTCAACGACATCGCCGACAAGAAGGCCTTCCAGGACGCGATGAAGCCGGTCTACGCCAAATTCCTGGAATCCAACCCCGACCTGAAGCCCCTGGTGGAAGCCATCCAGGCCACGCAGTAAGGGCTTCCTGCAAGGCCGCCGGAACGGTCGGTCCCACGACCTCCGGCGGCCCTTTTTCTTTCCCGCGGCCCGGGTGCCGCACCGGATCTTCAGGGGTGGTGCGCCGCGATGCATACGCCGAGTTCGCAGACCGACGCCGGCCGCAGGGGGCCGCTGCATGCAGCCCTCCAGCCGTTCTACCGGCTCCTCGACGCCGTCTGCCAGGTCAGCCTCGTCGTTTCGGGGGCCGCCATGGTGACCCTGACCGTGATCTTCGGCTGGCTGGTCTTCGGCCGCTACGTGCTGAACGCCACCCCGACATGGGTGGAGCAGGTGGCGCTGCTGCTGGTCGCGCTGATCGGCTTCCTCGGCGCCTCGACCGGCGTGCATGAGCGCTCGCATCTGGGCGTGTCGTATTTCCGCGATATCGCGCCGCGGCCGATGCGCCTGGCGATGGAACTGCTGACCTACCTGATCATGGCGGTGTTCGGCGCCGTGATGATGGTCAACAGCTACAAGCTGGTCCTGTTCAAGTGGAGTGCGGAGATCCCGCTGATCCATCTGCCCGAAGGACTGCGCGCCGTGCCCCTGACGCTCTGCGGCGCCTTCACCCTGGCCTATTCGATCGGCCACCTGATCCGCTTCTTCACCGGCGAACGCCTGGACGACCGGATACTCGAGACGCCGCCCGCCGGCCTCCCGCCTTCCGCCGAGTAGGGAGACCTCACCATGGGCCTGCTGATCCTTCTCGGGGTGTTCGCACTGTGCGTGGTGATCGGGGTGCCGGTCGCCTTCGCCCTGGGCGTTGCCGCCGTCGCCGCCTTCTTCTACGAGGGCCTGCCGATGGTGATCGCGTTCCAGCGCATCATTTCCGGCATCAACGTCTTTTCGCTGATGGCGATTCCGTTCTTCATCTTCGCCGGTGAGCTCATGTTCCACGGCGGCATCGCCATCCGGCTGGTGCGCTTCGCCTCGGCGGCGGTGGGTGCGGTGCGCGGCGGGCTCGGCGTGGTGAATGTGTTCTCCTCGATGCTGTTCGGTGGCATCTCCGGCTCGGCCGTGGCCGACATCTCGGCGCTGGGCTCAATCCTGATCCCGGTGATGAAGGAGAAGGGCTACGACGACGACTACGCGGTCAACGTCACCGTCACCTCGTCGATCGCCGGCATCCTGGTGCCGCCCAGCCACAACATGATTCTGTATGCGATCGCCGCCGGCGGCGGGATTTCCATCTCCTCGCTGTTCCTGGCCGGCGTCGTGCCGGGGATGCTGATGTGCATCTGCCTGGCCGTCGCCGCCTATCTGATCGCGGTGAAGCGCGGCTACAAGGCGGAGACGTTTCCGGGGATGAGTGCCCTGCTGCTGACCTTCGTGGCGGCGATTCCCGGGCTGTTCACCGCCGTGATCATCGTGGGCGGCGTGCTGTCCGGGGTGTTCACGGTGACCGAGTCCGGCGCCTTCGGCACGCTCTACGCCTTCGCGGTGACGCTGATCGTGTACCGCTCGATGACCTGGCGGGCGTTCAGCACGGCGGTGATCAACTCGGTGCGCACGACCTCGATGGTGCTGATCCTGGTCGCCTCGGCCACGGCCTTCGCCTACATGCTGACCTTCTATCAGGTGCCCAACAAGATGATCGAGTTCATGACCGGGGTCTCGGAGAACCCGATCATGATCCTGCTGATGATCAACCTCATGCTGCTGGTGCTGGGGATGATCATGGACATGGCGGCGCTGATCCTGATCTGCACGCCGATCTTCCTGCCGGTGGTGGTGGCCTTCGGCATGGACCCGGTGCAGTTCGGCATGATCCTGATGATGAACCTGGGCCTGGGCCTGTGCACGCCGCCGGTGGGGGCCTGCCTGTTCCTGGGCTGCGCCGTCGGCAAGGTGCCGATCGAGCGGGCGGTGCGCACGATCTGGCCGTTCTACGCGGCGATCCTGGTGGCGCTGGTGCTGACCACGTTCATCCCGGCGATCTCGCTGACCCTGCCGAACTGGCTGGCCGGGTAGGTCAGGCCGCGCAGGGCGGGGGTGCGTAGCCGGGGACGCCGGGGTTCAGGGCGAAGAGGCCGCCGGCCCTGGGCTGGCGCGCCTCGCTGCCGGGGGTGATCAGGCCGGGGCCCATGCAGGTCAGATAGAGGGTGTCGAGCCGCGGACCGCCGAAGGCGAGGCAGGTCGGCTTCTCCACCGGCACCTCGATGATGCGGTTGATGCCGCCGGCCGGGGTGATGCGGACCACCTGCCAGCCTTCGATTCCGGCCATCCAATAGCAGCCCTCGGCGTCCATGGCGGCGCCGTCCGGCCGTCCGGCGACCTGGCGGGTGTCGAAGAAGACCCGGCGGTTGGTCGGCGTGCCGCTCTCCAGATGGAAGTCGAAGGCCCAGATGGTGCGGACCGCCGGGTGGCTGTCGGACAGGTACATGACCGACCCGTCCGGCGAGAAGGCGAGTCCGTTCTGGGTGTACAGCCCGTCCAGGATCCGCGGAGAGGTGCCATCGGCATCGAGCCGGAACAGCAGCCCGTTTCCGGGCTCTCCCGCGGCTGCGTTCGCCGGGCCGGCCTTCGGCATGGTGCCTGCCCAGAACCGCCCGGCCGGATCGACGCAGCCGTCGTTGAACCGCATGCCCGATGCACCCGGCGCCTCGGCGTTGAGTATCTCGACCGCGCCGGTCGCCGGATCGAAGGCACACCAGCCGTCCTCAAGTCCGACCACGGCCTCGCCGTCCGCCCGCGGTGCGACGCAGCCGATCGCCGACGGCATCGCCCAGGTCTCGTTCTTGCCGGTTGCGGGGTCGAACCGGTGCAGGGCAGGGGCGGCGATATCCACCCACCAGAGTCGCTGGGCTGACGCGTCCCAGACGATACCCTCGCCCAGGGTGGCGCCGGCATCCAGCACGCAGTCGACGGTGGAGGTCATCGGCAACCGCTCCTCTCAGAGCGAGGCGCGGTAGCGGGCGATGCTGCCGCTCAGATGCGCCCGCATGGCATCGCGCGCCCGGTCGGCATCCCCGGCGCTGATGGCGTCGGCGATGGCCAGATGCTCCTGATGCACCCGCTGCAGATAGTCGTGGCTGATCAGCCGCGCCCGCTGCTCGGCCGACAGGGAGCTGCGGGGGATCGCGTTGCGGCCGAGGGATTCCAGAAAGCCGGGGAACAGGGCGTTGTTGGTCCCTTGGGCGATCGCGTCATGGAACGCGATGTCGAGTTCGACGGTCTTCGCGCCGGTCTCCAGCGCGCGGCCGAAATCGGCCATATGCTCGCGGATGCGCGCGTCCTGGGAGAGGGTGCGCCGGGTCGCGGCGAGGCCGGCGGCCTCGACCTCCACCGCCATGCGCAGCTCCAGCAGATCCAGCGCCTGGTACATCTGCCCCGGCAGAAAGGACGGCATGCCGCGCGGACGGGACAGCACCGGGTCGAGCACGAAGATGCCGGCCCCGCGCCGCGGTTCGACCAGGCCCTCGGCCTTCAGCACCGCCACGGCTTCGCGGATCACGGTGCGGCTGACCCCGAACTCGGCCTCCAGTTCCTTTTCCGTGGGCAGACGGTCCCCGGGTTTCATGGGACCTTCTGCGATCTTGGCGCGCAGCGCCTCGGTGGTCTGCTGGGTAAGACTGATGCTGCCCGTCATTGGCGCCGGCCGATCTCCCGGGTATTCTTGGTGTGTCGGACCAAGATGCCGTTCATGTACGACTTTTGGTTATCTTCGTCAGATATATTTAACCCGTAATCTGAAGTGATGGAATGCCCGTACGCAGGGGCAGGGCCGTTCGCCGGGGTTGGGTCATTAACGTTTCGCTTACCGCCCATGCGTTACCAAGGTTTTGGAGCGCCGCGTCACTGTGTGGAGCAGATTGTGTCGCAGTGACTGGTTTAGTCGAATGGAGGCGCCGGGGTGCGCTTTTCACTGCGGACATTAACGATCGGCCTGGTTGGCCTGCTTTTCCTGGCGGGAGCCTTCGGAATCGGCGCGACGGTCTGGGTCAACCATCGGGTGGCGGAGACCCAGGAGAGCTGGAACGCGTATCGCGACGCCAGCGCCGTGCGGGCCCGGTCCCTGGTCGAGATCACTGACTATCTGGGCTATGGCGGTGCGATCCATCACCTGCTGAACTTCGTCCTGCGCGGCGACTACGACTATATCGACTCGCTTCATGCCGACCTCGGTACGGTGCGCTCGGCGGTCGAACGCTACCGCACGGTCGACATCACGCCCAAGGAAAGGGCCGCGCTCCGCGAGATCGAGGACCTGGTCAACGTCCTCTACGACCGGTCAGAACTCGCGCAGGTCATGCGGGCCTATGGCAACACCCCGAAGGAAACGGCGCGCGCCATGGCGCTGTGGTCGCCGGGGGTGCTGTTCGCCCTGGATGACCTCCACCAGGCCGAGTCGGCACGGCGTGCCGTTCATTCAGACAAACCGACCAAACTTGAGCTGCTGCGTGAATTCCGGCGGGATATCGGCTTTGGCGGCATGATCGACTTCTTCAAGAAGCTCGTGCTGCTGGGCGACACCGCCTTCGCGCCAATGGCCCGACGGGGTGTCGAACTCGGGAGGGCCACGATCGAACGCTATCGCGCCCTCCCGCTGACCGAGCAGGAATCCAAGGCGCTGGAGGTCATCGACACCACCCTCTACTTCTACGATCTCAACATCGACATCGCGCTCAGCATGGTCCAGGGCGGCGCGCCCGCGTCGGCGGTCGATGCGGCGATCAGGGTCGATGATGGCTCGGCCCTAAAGGCGCTTGTCGTCCTCGAGAAGGCCATCGCCGAGGAGGCGAACCAGCTCACCCAGACGATCCATGGCAACCTCACCGCGGTCTCCCGTCTGACCAATATGCTGGTGGTGATCTTCTCCATCGGTGCGCTTGTGATCGGCACGGTGATCGCCAGCATCGTCCTCAACGCCGTCCAGCGCCCCCTGTCCCATATCACCGACGCCATGGTTCGGATCCCGACCGGAGACCTCTCCCCCGTGGAGAGCGTGGAGAGCCGGGTGCGTGAGGTGGCCGACTTGGCGGGATCGTTGGAGGTGTTCCGGCGCTACGCCTCCGAGCTCGACATGACGGCGGCGATCCTTCACCAGTTCCAGGAGCTGTCGACCGACGTCACGCTGACGACGGAAGAGCGTATCCGGCGCATTCTGCAGCTTGGCGTCGACCATTTCGGTACGGAACTTGGTACCGCCAGCCGCACGGCGGACGGCCGCTACATCGTCGAGCATTCCGTCGGAACCGGTCCGATCCGGGTGCCTGGAACCACCTTCGATCTGGAGACCACATACTGCCGGCACACCCTGGCCCATGAGCGCGCGCTTGCCTTCCATGACGTGGCAGAGAGTACGCTCGCGGATGCCGAGTGCTTCCGGATCTTCGGGCGGCGGACCTATATCGGCGCGCCGGTGATCGTCGAGGGTGCGGTCTATGGCACGATAAACTTCTCCTCCATCGAGCCGCGGGATCGGCCGTTCTCCAAGAGCGACCTGGTTCTCGTCGAGATGATGGGCCGCTGGCTCGGGATGGAGCTGGAGCAGGACCGGACGATGAAACGCCTGTCCGAGGCCCGCGACGCGGCCGAGGAGGGAACCCGGGCCAAGTCGTCCTTCCTGGCGAATATGAGCCACGAGATCCGCACGCCGCTGAACGGCATCATCGGCCTGAGCCGGCTGCTGGCCCAGACCAGCCTCAATCCCAAGCAGCTCGATTACGCCCAGAAGGTCCTGTTCTCGTCCGAGAACCTGCTCGGCATCATCAACGACATTCTGGACTTCTCGAAGATCGAGGCCGGCCAGATCTCGATTGAGAAGACCGAGTTCCGCCTGATGAAGGTTATTGAGAACGTCACCGCGATGGTGGCGCCGCGGGCGGCCGAAAAGGAGCTGGAGTTTCTGATCAGCGTCGATCCGGATACGCCACAGGAACTGGTCGGCGATCCGCTCAGGCTCGGTCAGATTCTCACCAATCTCTGCTCCAACGCCATCAAGTTCACCTCGGAGGGCGAGATCATCGTGTCCGTGCGGCCGACCGAGATGATCGACGGTCGAGTCGAGCTTCTCGTTTCGGTGCGCGACAGCGGGGTCGGGATGACGCCGGAGCAGCTCGGTCAGATCTTCCGGCCCTTCACCCAGGCGGACGTGTCGACCACGCGGAAATTCGGCGGCACCGGGCTCGGGCTCACGATCTCCAAGGAGCTGGCCGAGCGGATGGACGGGCGCATCTGGGTCGAGTCGGAGCCCGGCGTCGGGTCGACCTTCCACTTCACCGCCCGCCTCGAGCTGGGGACCACCAGGGCGAAGCCGCAGGCGGTGCTCCCGGCCGATCTGCGCAGCCTTCGGGTCCTGGTGGTCGACGACAACCAGATGGCCCGTCTGGTGATCGGCGACACCCTGCGGGCCATGGGCTTCGAGGTCGATGTGGCGGTGGACGGGCCGTCGGCCCTGCGGCGGATCGGCGTCGACCGGGGCGAACTCACCTACAACATCGTGCTGATGGACTGGATGATGCCGGAGATGGACGGCATCGAGACGGCGCGACGGATCCGCGAGAACTGCGGCGACGGCCCGCATCCCGCGACCATTCTGGTCTCGGCCTATATGCCGGACGAGGCCGTGCTGGCCGCGACCGAGTCGGGGCTGGCCGGCTATGTGGCCAAGCCGGTCAACCAGTCAACGCTCTTCGACGCGATCGCCACGGCGGTGGGCAGGCGCACGGGCCAGCGCTATGCGCGCAACGCGGCGTCCCGCCGCCCGCCGATTACGGTTCTGCCCGGTCTGCGTGTGCTGCTGGCCGAAGACAACGAGATCAATCAGGAGGTCGCCGTCGCCGTGCTGCAACAGCAGGGTGTCAGGGTCGACGTGGTCGACAATGGCCAGGACGCGGTCGAGCGCGTGTTCGAGGCCGGACCGGGGTATTACAACGCGGTCCTGATGGATGTGCAGATGCCGATCATGGATGGCTTTGAGGCGACCCGACGCATCCAGCACGACGACCGCTTCAGAACGCTCCCGATCATTGCCATGACGGCGCATGCCCTGGAGGAGGAGCGCCAGAAGTGCTTCGCCGCCGGCATGTGCGACCACGTGGCCAAACCCCTGGGCGAGGAAAGGCTGTTCGAGGCCCTGGCCCGTCACTGTGAGGCGGCCGAGAGCCGTCCGGCTGCGCAGCCGGAGCCCGCCATGACCACGCCATCCGACCCGGAGACGCCGATGATCATCAACGTGGACAGCCTGACGACGATCGATACGGACGAACTCCGCCGTGCCCTGCCTGACGATCTGATCTCGCGACTTCTGCTGAAGTTCCGTGAAGGTCAGGCCGACACCGGGCAGGCGCTTCGAGTGGCCATTGCGGAGGGGGATCGCGATCAGGCGCGCCGGATCGCCCATCAGATTCGGGGCGTGGCGGGCAACCTGCGGGCGCTGGCGGTTTTCGAGGCTTCCAAGGCGCTGGAATTAAAGATCGATGCCGACGGTCTGGTTGATGCGGCGGCGATAGGCGAACTGGCGCAGGACCTCGCCGATGCGCTGGCCGACGTGATCGCCGATATCGATGCGGCTACCGCTCAGGAGACGGCGGGAGCCAATCTGGTGCCGTTTCCGACCAAGGCGGGTCCGGCCGATATCCGCGCTCTGGTCGAGCAGCTGCGGTCCGGCGATATGGAAGCGGAGGACACCTGGCGGGCGCTGGAGCCGGCCCTGCGGGCGCGTGACGGCGCCGTCGCGGAGGAGGTCGCAACGGCGATCGACGACCTGAACTACGGCGCGGCCGCCAGCAAGCTCAGCGCCTTGCTGAACACGGGATGAGGACGGTCAGGCGATGAACACCGATCTCGATATCTCCGGTTCCCGCATTCTCATCGTCGACGATGCGCGCGAGAACGTGCGGATTCTGGCGACGATCCTGAAGGATGTGGCAGCCGTGTCGTTCTCGCTCGGCGGGATGGATGCTCTGACCAAGGCCAAGGCGACCCTGCCGGACCTGATCCTGCTCGATATCGAGATGCCGGACATGAACGGCCACGAGGTCATCATCCGGCTCAAGAGTGATCCGCGCACCGCGCTCATTCCGGTGATCTTCGTCACCAGCCATGCCGACGTGGAGGATGAGGAAGCGGGCCTGCGCCTCGGCGCGATCGACTACATCACCAAGCCGTTCAACCCTGCCATCGTCCGGGCGCGGGTCAGCAACCAGCTCATGCTGCGCGCCTATGCCAAGCAGCTCGAGGACCTGAACGTCGAACTGGAGCGGCTGGCGACCACCGATTCCCTGACCGGCCTCGCCAACCGCCGCGCCTTCCGCGAGCGGATGACCCAGGAACTCCGGCGGCTCGACCGGTATGGCGGCGAAGCCTGTGTGATGATGATGGACCTCGATCACTTCAAGTCGGTGAACGATTCCTACGGCCACGACGCGGGGGATGCGGTCCTGCGTGAGGTGGCCGAACGGGTCGCCGGTCAGTTGAGGGAGACCGACACGTTCGGCCGGCTGGGCGGGGAGGAGTTCGCCATCCTGGCCGCCGGCACGCCGGTCGATCAGGGTGCGCTCGTGGCCGATCGGGTGCTGCGCTCGGTCCGGGAGGAGCCGGTGGTCTGGAACGGGCTCGAGATTACCGTGACCACGAGCGTAGGCATGACGCCGTTGCGGGCCGGCGACGGCTCGATTGACGCCGCCCTGGCCCGGGCGGACCAGGCGCTGTACGCGAGCAAGAACGCCGGCCGGGACCGCCTGGAGGTCCAGGCCGCCTAAGTTTTTGCTGCGGTGCGGTGCCTGCGCCGGCCGCCGCGCCATCCCCAAGAATTTCAACGATATCCCGTCTTTATTGCGCCCGCTAAAGGACTGCGGCAGCATGGGCTTGTCACGGTGCACAAACCGTCGTGAGCCGATTTCCGCAATGACAGGGACAGGGGTGGTGTCATGAAAAAGAATTTCCCGATGAGTCGGGCCGGCTGGACCCGGCGCGGTGTGCTGGGCGCGTCCGGTGCCGCCATGGCCGCCGGCCTGCTGACCAAGCCGTCGACGCTGTTCGCGGCCGAGCCGATCAAGACCGCCGGCATCTACACCGTCCCGGTCGAGCAGCAGTGGGTGAGCCGCATCCACAAGGCCGCCGAGGCCGCCCAGGCGAATGGCGAGGTGACCTACACCTTCTCCGAGAACACCGCCAATACCGACTACCCCCGGGTCATGCGGGAATATGCCGAGCAGGGCGTGAAGCTGATCGTCGGCGAGATCTTCGGCGTCGAGCAGGAGGCCCGCGAGGTCACCCTGGAATACCCGGACGTGGCCTTCCTGATGGGCTCCAGCTTCCTGGAGGATCCGGCCTATCCGAACCTGGCCGTGTTCGATAACTATATCCAGGACGCCTCGTATCTCTCTGGCATCATTGCCGGATCGATGACGAAGTCGGGCAATATCGGCATGGTCGGCGGCTTCCCGATCCCCGAGGTGAACCGGCTGATGCACGCCTTCATGGCCGGGGCGAAGGAGATGAACCCGGACATCACCTTCCAGGTGAGCTTCATCGGTTCCTGGTTCGACCCGCCGAAGGCCAAGGAGACCGCCTTCGCCATGATCGAGAACGGTGCCGACGTGCTCTATGCCGAGCGGTTCGGCGTGTCGGACGCGGCGCAGGAGAAGGGCATCCTGGCCATCGGCAACGTGATCGAGACCCAGCCGGACTATCCGAACACGGTGGTCGCCTCGGCGCTCTGGCATTTCGAGCCGACCTTCAACGCCGCGCTGGCGAAGGTGCAGGACGGCACGTTCAAGGCCGACAACTACGGCAAGTATTCCTTCATGAAGGAGGGCGGCTGCTCGCTGGCGCCGCTCGGCACCTTCGAGGGCAAGGTTCCGGCCGAGGCCATGGCCCTGGTCGAGAAGCGCGAGGCGGCGATCAAGGCCGGCAAGTACACCGTCGAGATCAACGACGAAGAACCGAAGTCGAGCTGATGCCGACCGATCCGGGGGCGCGGGCTGTCCTGCGCCTCCGCAACATCACCAAGCGGTTCGGCCCGCTGACCGCCAACGATGCGATCACCTTCGACCTGCACGAGGGCGAGGTGATCGCGCTGCTCGGCGAGAATGGGGCCGGCAAGACCACCCTGATGAACATCCTGTTCGGCCATTACACGGCCGACGCGGGCGACATCGAGGTTTTCGGCCACGCCCTGCCGCCGGGCAACCCGCGTGCCGCCCTGGAGGCGGGTGTGGGCATGGTGCACCAGCACTTCACTCTCGCCGACAACCTCTCCGTCCTGGACAATATCATCCTGGGCACAGAGCCGCTGTGGCGTCTGGGGACCGGGCGGGCGGCGGCGCGGGCGCGGATCGAGCAACTCAGCCGCGACTTCGGTCTGGCGGTGCACCCAGAGGCCAAGGCGGGTGCGCTCAGTGTCGGCGAGCGCCAGCGGGTGGAGATCCTGAAGGCGCTGTACCGCGACGCCCGCATTCTCATTTTGGACGAGCCGACGGCCGTGCTGACGCCGCAGGAGACGGACGACCTGTTCGCCACCCTGCGCAAGGCGGTGGCGCGCGGGCTGTCGATCATCTTCATCTCCCACAAGATGCATGAGGTGCTGGCGATCTCCTCGCGGGTGCTCGTGCTGCGCCACGGCAAGCTGGTGGGCGAGGCGGCGACGGCCGACACCGACCGGCACCAGCTCGCGCACCTGATGGTGGGCTCGGAGATCGTAGCGCCCGAGGTCGGCGGGGCGGCACCCGGCGCGGTGCTGCTGCGGTTGCGCGAGGTCTCGACCACGCCGGTCGGCAACGCGGTCGGGCTGCGGTCCCTGTCCCTCGACCTGCGGGCCGGACAGATCACCGGGCTGGCGGGCGTGTCGGGCAACGGGCAGGCGGCCCTGGCAGACCTGATCGCTGGCGAGACCGTGCCGGACTCGGGCGTCTTCGAGGTGGCCGGCGAGGGCGTGGGGGCCTGGACCCCTCGCGCCGCCCTGGACGCCAGGATCGGCCGCATCCCCGAAGACCGGCACCGCACGGGCACGATCTCTGATTTTACGCTGTCCGAGAACGCAGTCCTGGAAGCCTATGAAAAAGAACCCTTTTCCAGGCGCGGATGGTTCGACTGGACGGCGGTCGACCGGCACACGCGGGCGATCATCGAGCGCTACGACGTCCGTTGCCCCGGACCCGATGCACGCATCCGACTGCTGTCCGGCGGCAACATGCAGAAGCTGATCCTGGGCCGCGCGCTTGAGGCCGAGCCGAAGATCATTCTCGCCGTCCAGCCGGTGCGGGGCCTCGATATCGGCGCTGTCACCTATGTGCAGAACCGGCTGATCGAGGCACGGGACGCCGGGGCCGCCGTGCTGCTGATCTCCGAGGACCTGGACGAGATCCTGACCCTGGCCGACGTCATCCACGTGATCTCCGAGGGCCGCCTGTCGCCGGCCTTCGCCCGCGGCACCAAGACCCCGGCGGAGCTTGGTGTGTGGATGGCGGGGCAGGGATTCGAGGAAGAAGATAGCCATGCGGCTTGAACCTGTCGCCGATCCCGGCTGGTCCCGGACCCTCGGCCTGCCGGCGCTGGCGTTGGGCGGGACGGTCGCCATTGCGATGGCACTCGCCCTGGTTGCGGGATCCAACCCGGTCGCCGTGCTCGGGCTGATCGTCAAGGGCGCCGTGGGCTCCAAATTCGCGCTGCTGGAGACCCTGAACCGGGCCACACCGCTGATCTTCACCGGCCTTGCCGTCGCCGTCGCCTTCCGCGCCAAGCTCTGGAACATCGGGGCGGAGGCGCAGCTCTACATGGGCGCGCTGCTGGCGGTGGTCCTGGGCACCGGGCTGCTGCCGCTGCCCGCGGTCCTGCTGCTGCCGATCCTGATGCTGGCCGCCATCGCCGGCGGGGCGCTGATGCTGCTCGGCCCGGCCTTCCTGAAGACCCGGCTCGGGGTGGACGAGGTGGTGACCACGCTGCTGCTGAACTTCGTGATGATCCTGTTCGTGTCCATGCTGCTGGAGGGACCGCTGAAGGACCCCATGGGCATGGGCTGGCCGAAATCGGAGCGGCTGGTCGCCGAGGCGCGGCTGCCGCGCATCGTCGACGGGCTGCGGCTGCACTGGGGCTTCGGCCTGGCACTGATCTGCGCGCTCTTGGTCTGGGTGATGCAGACCCGCACGACGCTCGGCTACGAGATCCGCGCGGTCGGCCTGAACCAGCGAGCCGCCGCCTTCGCCGGCATCCCGGTGACCAAGGTGGTGATCAAGACCGCGTTGATTTCCGGCGGCCTCGCCGGTCTCGCCGGCTTCTCCGAGGTGGCCGGGCTGAAGGGCAGCCTGACCTTGGACCTCAGCCCGGGCTTCGGCTACACCGGCATCATCGTCGCCATGCTGGCCCTGCTGAACCCGCTGGGCGTGGTCGTCTCTGCCCTGTTCGTGGCGGGTGTCTTCGTCGGCGCCGACAGCATGAGCCGGGCGGCGGCCGTGCCCACCTATATCGCCGACATCCTGCTCGCCACGGCCCTGCTGCTGATGGTGCTGGCGATCATGCTGACGCGCTTTCGCGTGGTGAGGGGGTAGGCGGTGGAGATCCTCGACATCCTGATCTCGGCCAGCTTCTGGGCGGCCGCCGTGCGCATCGCCAGCCCGCTGATCTTCGCCACCCTGGGCGAGCTGATCTGCGAGCGCGCCGGTGTGCTGAACCTCGGCATCGAGGGCATCATGGTGGTCGGCGCCTTCGCCGGCTGGATGGCGGTCTATTCCGGCGCCGATCTCTGGGTCGGGGTCGGGGTGGCCATGGCGGCGGGGATGCTGTTCGGGCTGCTGCACGCGATCCTGTCGGTGCCGTTCGGGCTCAGCCAGCACGTGGTCGGCCTCGGCATCACCCTTTTGGCGACGGCCTCAACCTATTTCGCCTACCGGGTGGCTCTGCCGCAGGTCACCAACCCTCCGCGCATCGAGGCATTCAAGGAACTGCCGATCCCGGTGCTGTCGGACATCCCGATCGTCGGGCAGGCCCTGTTCGCGCAGACACCGCTGACCTATCTCGCCTTCGTCACCGCCGCCGTCGTCGCCTTCGTGCTGTACCGCACGCCGCTGGGCCTGGCGGTGCGGGCGGTCGGCGAGAACCCGCATTCGGTGGAGGCCCAGGGCCTCTCGGTGACGGCCCTGCGCATGGGCGCGGTGGTGGTCGGCTCCGGATTGATGGGCGTCGGCGGGGCGTTCCTGACCATGTCCGCCTTCAACTCGTTCTTCTTCGAGATGGTCAACGGACGCGGCTGGATCTGCATCGCCCTGGTGGTGTTCGGCGCCTGGAAGCCGGGCAAGGCGCTGCTCGGCGCGCTGCTATTCGCCGCCTTCGACGCGCTGCAGATCCGGCTGCAGCAGACCTCGCTGGGGGCCGATATTCCCTACCAGATCTTCCTGATGATGCCGTATCTGCTGTCGATCCTGGCGCTCGTGGTGATGTCGCGCCGGGCGGAAGTACCGGCGGCGCTGATGGTGCCGTTCAACAGGGGAGAGCGCTGAGATGTTCGACATCGTCGTGAAGGGCGGCACCCTGCCGGACGGGCGGGTCGCCGATATCGGCATCCGCGACGGTCGTATTGTCGCCGTCGAGCGGCTGGACGACTCAGTGGAAGCGGGTGAGGTGATCGACGCCTCGGGCGATCTGGTCAGCCCGCCCTTCGTCGATCCGCATTTTCACATGGACGCCACGCTCAGCTACGGCCTGCCGCGGATCAACGCGTCCGGCACTCTGCTGGAGGGCATCGCGCTGTGGGGTGAGCTGAAGCAGGTGATGACCGTGGACGAGGTCAAGGAACGGGCGCTGGCCTATTGCGACTGGGCGGCGAGCCTCGGCCTGCTGGCGATCCGCAGCCATGTGGACACCTGCGACGACCGGCTGCTCGGGGTGCAGGCGCTGCTCGACGTGCGCGATGCGGTGAAGGGCTATATCGACCTGCAACTCGTCGCGTTCCCGCAGGATGGGCTGTACCGCGACCCCACCGCCTATGAGAACACGGTGCGCGCGCTGGACATGGGCGTCGACGTGGTCGGTGGCATCCCGCATTTCGAGCGAACCATGGCCGATGGGGTCGCCTCGGTGACGGCGCTCTGCGAGATCGCCGCCGAGCGTGGGCTGCTGGTCGACCTGCATTGCGACGAGACCGACGATCCGATGTCCCGCCACATCGAGACCCTGGCCTATGAGGCCCAGCGGCTCGGTCTCCAGGGGCGGGTGACCGGGTCGCACCTGACCTCCATGCATTCCATGGACAACTACTACGTCTCCAAGCTGCTGCCGCTGATGGCCGAGGCGCAGGTGGCCGCGATCCCGAACCCGCTGATCAACATCATGCTCCAGGGCCGCCACGACACCTTCCCCAAGCGTCGGGGCCTGACCCGGGTGAAGGAGATGCAGGCGCTCGGCATCACCGTCGGCTGGGGCCAGGACTGCGTGCGCGACCCGTGGTACTCGCTGGGCACCGGCGACATGCTCGATGTCGCCTTCATGGGGCTGCACGTGGCGCAGATGAGCGCGCCGGAAGAGATGGCCCGCTGCTTCGACATGGTCACCGCAGAGAGTGCGAAGATCATGCATCTGGACGGCTACGGGCTGGAGGTCGGCTGCACGGCGTCGCTGGTGGTGCTGGATGCCGGCGACAAGATCGAGGCGGTGCGGCTGCGGCCGGACCGGCTCTGCGTGATCGCCAAGGGCAAGGTGATCTCCCGGCAGGCGCGCAATGACGCCCGGCTGTCCATCCCCGGCCGCCCGGAAAGCGTGCGGCGCCGGCACCAGCCGATGGGGTCGGGGTAGGGGTAGCGTGTGCGGGGCTGATCGACCCCCCTCCCGTCGTCCCGAACTTGATTCAGGACCAAGCCGACTGCGCGGGATGCTTGATCCTGACGTGCGTCAGGATGACGGGGGGCGGGTAAGGGGGATCACTGCGGAAACGCCGTGGCCACCGCCGAGGGCCGAGCCCGCAGCCCCTGCCACCAGGCGTGGACGGCCGGATGGGCCTCGATCATCTCCCGTCCCACCGCGGTGCGGGCGAACAGGTCGAGCGCCGGCAGGAAATGCGTATCGGCCAGGGTCAGGGCATCGCCGGCCAGATACGGAGTCTCCGCCAGCCACCGCTCCAGCTCGCCCAGCACTTTGCGCGATACCTCCAGCGCCTTTTCGCGGGGCATCCAGCCTTCCTCCAGGTCCCGCGCCTCGCAGACGAAGATGCTCCAGACCATGGCCGGATAGGCGTAGTTGTCCATGATCCGCATTGCCTGGACTGCGCGGGCCAAAGTCGTGGGTTCGGTCGGCAGTAGCGGTGGCTCGGGATAGCGCGCCTCCAGATAGCGCTGGATCGCGTCGCTCTCGTAGAGCCGGACGTCGCCGTCCTCGAAGGCCGGGATCTTTCCGAACGGATGCAGCTCGGCATACCAGTCCGGCAGGTCGGCCTGATCGAACGGGTCGACGGGGATCAGCTCATACGCCAACCCCTTCTCCTCCAGGCAGAGCCGGACGGTACGGACATAGACGCTGAACGGGCGGCCGTAGAGTTTCATCCTGCCCTCCACCGAATGGCTCACGACCGGACGGCGACCATATCGACCGATTGCGAGGTATCCTGGGAGCCGGCGGTGCGAAACATGCCCTTCACCGGCGCCACGTCGAAATAGTCGCGGCCAATCGCCACCACCACATGATCCTCGCCGGCCATCATGTTGTTGGTCGGATCGAACTCCACCCAGCCCATCTCCAGCCCGCACCAGGCCCGCACCCAGGCATGCATGGCGTCGGCACCCTCGAGCCGGGCGGCGCCCTTGGGCGGGATGGTGCGCAGGAAGCCGCTCACATAGCCGGCCGGCACGCCGATGCTGCGCAGGGCCGAGATCGCGATATGGGTGAAGTCCTGGCACACGCCGTGGCGGGCACGGAAGGCCTCCTCCAGCGGCGTGTCGACGGCGGTCGCCTCCGGATCGAAGGCCATCTCGCGGTGCAGGGCAGTGCAGACCGCGGTCACCGCCTCCAGCGTGCTCTGACTGTCGGCGGTCAGCCGGCCAGCCCAGGTCGCGATCTCCGCGACCGGCGGCACCCTGGGCGAGCGACCACGGAAGTGATGCGGCGCCTCCGACGCGACCGAGTTGAGGGTGTCGAGTTCCTTGGCCAGCCGGCGCAGGTCGGGAGACACGTCGAACAGCGGTTCCAGCGCGGCGCGGTCGACCCGGGCCTGCATCAGGAAGGCGGTCTCCTCCACCGCCTCGTCATAGGAGATGCTGATGCAGCGGTTGTCGAAGAAGTCGAAGGCGAAGCCCTGCTCGGTCGGGGTCGGGCTCACGTCGAGATTGGAGACGATGACCCGCTGGCGGCCCGGCAGGGTGGCCGGGGTCAGCCGCAGGATGTGCCGGCCCGCATCGGCCAGGCTGTCATAGGCGTATTCGATCTTCAAAGTGATGTCGTACAGCATGGCCGGCGCTACCGCAGATAGGTGTCGGCCAGCAGGCCGGACAGGGTGGCGGTGTCGCCCGAGAGCTGCTCCAGTTTGTCCGGGCTGACTTCGCCCGGAGCGGCGGTGGTCAGGGCCGTCTTGATCTCCAGCACCTTGCGCTGGAACGGGGTCATCCGCACCTCCTCGACCGTCACCGGCAGGTAGGACGCGTGGTCGTCGATCGAGACGAGCTGGTTCAGGACCGAGCGCGGGTTCATGTCGTCGAGCAGAAGCAGGTCGATCACCGTGTCGCGGCTGGTTCCGGCGGCGTAGCGGCGGCGGTGGGTCATGATCGAATCACCGACCTCGATGGCGAGATCCAGCGCGCCCTCCGGCGCATCGGCATCGGTGAAGACCCGCAGGAAGTTCATCATAAGCCCGGCGCGCTCCAGCGCCCGGCCGATCCCGAGGAAGCGCCAGCCGGTGAATCGGTACATGTTCTCGTGCACCAGCCCGGCGAAGCCGGCGATCTTGCGCAGCAGCACGCTGAAGGCCCGCGCGGCGTCGTCGCCCGGCTGGATGCGGGTGGCGAACATCTCGGTGGTGCGCGACAGGTCGACCAGGGCGTTCCAGGCGTCGGTGGAGAACCGGTCGCGGATCTGCCCCGAACTGCGCAGGGCCGCCCGCATGTCGTCCAGCACGTTGTCCGGGATCGTCGCCGCGACATCGGCGCCGAGGAACTCCAGGTACTCGGACAGCATCACCGCCAGCGGGTAGTCGCCATCGCCGGTTTCCGCCAGACGGATGTGGTAGGCGCGCAGCAGACGCAGCTTGAAATCCGTGCGCTCGACGTAGCGGCCGAGCCAGAACAGATTGTCGGCCGCCGTGCTCGGCAGGGTCGCGTCCAGCGTCCGCTTGGCCGTGCCGCCGCCGGTCTCCAGCAGGGTATCCGCCGGGCCGGCGTCATCGGACACTACCCAGACGTCGGACACGGCACCGCCGCGCTGCATCGAGATGTCGGCGCTTTCCGCCGAATGGCCGATCCGCGCGAAGCCGCCGGGCATGACCACCCAGCCGCTGCCCGAGCGGGCGACGAAGACCCGCAGGCTCATCGGCCGGGCCTCCAGCTTGCCGTCGACCAGGGCCGGGGCGGTGGACAGGGAGACGATCTCCTGTCCGGCCAGAAGCGGGCCCTGCGCGTCGATCCAGGCCGGATCGACCGGCGTGCCGTCCGGCTTCTTGCCGGCGATCACCACGTTGGGGCCGTGGTCGAAGGGCAGGCGCGTCGACATAGCGCTGTCGATGGTCATGCGTTCCAGGTTCGCCTTGACGTAGTCGCACTCGCCCGCGCCGCCGCACCACCAGGTGGCGATGTTCGGCATGGCGAGCGGCTGGCCGGTCAGGTGCTCGCTCATGCGCGGCATGAAGGCCATGAGCGCGCGGGCCTCCAGCGCGCCGGAGCCGAGCGCGTTGACCATGGTGAAGGAGCCGGAGCGCAGGGCGCCGATCATGCCCGGCGTGCCGAGCCGCGATCTCTCGTTGAGTTCCAACGGGTCGGTCCATTCCGCGTCCAGGCGGCGCCAGAGCACGGAGATCGGCTGCAGTCCCCCGACGGTGCGGACCATCAGCCGGTTGTCCTTCACCGCCAGGTCGGCACCCTGCACCAGCATCAGGCCGAGATAGCGGGCGATATAGGAGTGCTCGAAATAGGTGTCGTTCAGGGGGCCCGGCGTCAGGATCGCCACCCGGCTGCCGTCGCCGTTGCGCATCCCCAGCAGGGTGTCGCGGAACCGGCGGAAGAAGCCGGCCAGCCGCATCACGTTGGTGCTGCTCATCAGCGAGGAGAAGCTGCGCGAGGTCGCCATGCGGGTTTCCAGCGCGAAGCCGGCGCCGGACGGCGCCTGGGTCCGGTCGCCCAGCACCCACCACTTGCCGTCGGGGCCGCGGCCGATATCGAAGGCGATGAAATGCAGGTAATGGCCGTGGCGGGGCTCGATGCCGACCATCGGCCGCAGCCATTCCGGATTGGACGCCAGCAGGCGGGCCGGCACGACGCCGTCGGCGACCAGCCGGTTCGGCCCGTAGAAATCGGCCATCGCCGCTTCCAGCACGTCGGCACGCTGCATCAGGGCGGTGGCGATGTTCTGCCATTCCCCGGCCTCGATCAGCATCGGCAGGTGGCTCAACGGCCAGTCGCGCTCGGTCGAATCGGTCGGGCCGTACTGGCGGAAGAACACGCCGGCATCGCGCAGATACTGGTCGCCCCGGGCCAGCGCATGGTCGAGGGCGTCTGCGTCCAGGGCGGCGAGGTCGCGCAGAAACGGCTGCCAGACCGGGCGCACCCGCCCGGCGCTGTCGAACAGCTCGTCGGCCACGCCCGGCAGAGTGCGGTAGGCATCCAGAAGGGTGCCCCAGTCGGATCGGTCGGCAGCCTGCAGCGGCTTGCTCATTATCAGGTTCCGGCGGCGCGTCTCAGGTCGAGGGTCAAGGGGAACTCGGGGTGAGTCATCTCAGGTGCCGGAACATAGCCCCCCGGCGTATGACCATGATACTCGAACCTTGCGAGCCTGCGCGCATCCGCTTCGTTGGCATTGACCGGGAAGGTCTCGTAGTTGCGCCCGCCCGGATGCGCCACGTGGTACACGCAGCCGCCCAGTGCCCGCCCCGACCAGGTGTCGTAGATGTCGAAGGTGAGGGGGGCGTGGACCGGGATCACCGGGTGCATGGCCATGGCCGGCTTCCAGGCCTTGAACCGGACGCCGCCGACCGCGACTCCGCTGCTCTCGGTGCCGTGCAGCGGCATGCGCCGCTGGTTGCAGGTCACCACATAGCGCCCGGGGTCCAGCGCCGTCAGCTTCACCTGCAGGCGCTCGGTCGAGCTGTCGGTGTAGCGGGCGGTGCCGCCGATCGCGCCGGTCTCGCCCAACACGTGCCAGGGCTCCAGCGCCTGCCGCAGTTCCAGGTGCACGCCCTCGTATTCGACCTCGCCGCAGAACGGGAATCGGAATTCGGCCTGCGCCTCGTACCACTCGGAGCGGAAGTCGAAGCCGTTCAGACGCAGGTCCTGCAGAACGTCCATGAAGTCCGACCACACGAAGTGGGGCAGCATGAACCGGTCGAGCAGGGTGGTGCCCCAGCGGGTGAAGGTGCCGCCGATCGGCGATTTCCAGAACCGGGCGATCAGGGCGCGCAGGAGAAGCTGCTGGGCCAGGCTCATGCGAGGATCCGGCGGCATCTCGAAGCCGCGGAATTCCACCAGCCCCAGCCGGCCGGTGGGGCCGTCCGGCGAGTACATCTTGTCGATGCAGATCTCCGAACGGTGGGTGTTGCCGGTGACGTCGGTCAGCATGTTGCGCAGCAGCCGGTCGACCAGCCACGGCGCCGGCGGCGTGCCGCTGTCCGGATGCGGGATCTGGCCGAGCGCGATCTCCAACTCGTAGAGCGTGTCGTGGCGGGCGTCGTCGATGCGCGGCGCCTGGCTGGTCGGGCCGATGAACAGGCCCGAGAACAGGTAGGACAGGCTCGGATGGCGCTGCCAGTGCAGGATCAGCGAGCGCAGCAGGTCCGGCCGCCGCAGGAACGGGCTGTCCTCCGGGTTGGCGCCGCCGACCACCACGTGGTTGCCGCCGCCGGTGCCGGTATGCTTGCCGTCGATCATGAACTTGTCGGCGCCGAGGCGGGATTGGCGCGCCTCCTCGTAGACGCCTTGGGTGATCGCCACGCACTCCTTCCAGCTCGCGGCCGGATGGACGTTGACCTCGATCACGCCGGGGTCCGGGGCGACGCGGATCACGTTCAGGCGCGGGTCGGTCGGCGGCGCGTAGCCCTCGATATGGACCTTCACGCCGACCTGGGCGGCGGCGCGCTCCACCGCGTCGATCAGGTCGAGATAGTCGTCGGCCCGTTCGACCGGCGGCATGAACACGCACAGCCGGCCGTCGCGCGGCTCCACCGCGATGGCGGTACGCACCGCCCCGCCGATCTCCCCGACCTTCTGCTCGATCACGTTCTGGACGTGGCTGCCGGGGGTGAAGGAGGCGCGGGCCTGATGCGGCGCCGCCTCCTCGGCGGCGGCTTCGCCCGGTCCGCGCTCCGCGTCGAAATCGGGCAGCGGACCCTTGGTCTCCCAGGGGTCGGCGATGTTGACGTA
This sequence comes from Thalassobaculum salexigens DSM 19539, assembly GCF_000423805.1. Taxonomy (NCBI): domain Bacteria; kingdom Pseudomonadati; phylum Pseudomonadota; class Alphaproteobacteria; order Rhodospirillales; family Thalassobaculaceae; genus Thalassobaculum; species Thalassobaculum salexigens. The sequence goes on along the minus strand of NZ_AUIR01000012.1, from coordinate 247,310 downwards.
AGGGTACTGCGACGGCGGCACATAGGGCAGGGCGCCGAGCGGCAGGCGGAACCCGACCGGGCTGTCGCCGGGTACCAGGAACACATGCCCGCGGCGGGGCTTCCAGAGTTCCGACTGCCAGCGCCGCGTCTCGCGTGACCGGGACTGCCAGCTCTGCACCGGCAGGACGTAGCCGGCCGGCTCTGTCAGGCCGCGGCTGAACACCCGGGCGATGCGGTGGCGTTCCTCGGCGTCGCGCAGTTTGGAGTTCTCCGGTGTCACGTTCTCCGGAAGATTGGCCTCCTTCAGCACCCATTCCGCCGGGTCCTCGAAGGCGGGGACGACATAGTCGCGCTCGATGGTGAGGTTCTCGGCGATCGCCTTCAGCAGCGCCTCGGCTTCCTTCGGGCCGGCATCCAGCGTCTCGGTCTCGCCGGCGATCAGGTCGGGATCGCGCCAGATCGGCCGCTCGTCGCGCCGCCAGTACAGGGAGAAGGTCCAGCGCGGCAGGGTCTCGCCCGGATACCACTTGCCCTGGCCGTAATGCAGGAAACCCCCCGGCGCGAACCGCTGGCGCAGCCGGCGGATCAGCACGTCGGCCAGGCCGCGCTTCATCGGGCCGACGGCGGCGGTGTTCCATTCCTCGGACTCGAACTCGTCGATCGACACGAAGGTCGGCTCGCCGCCCATGGTCAGGCGCACGTCGCCCTCGCTCAGGTCGCGGTCGACCTTCTCGCCCAGGGTGTCGAGGGCCTCCCAGGCCTCTTCGGAGAACGGCTTGGTGATGCGGGGATGCTCGGCCACCCGCCGCACCGACATGTCGAAGGCGAAATCCACATTGGCGGCACTCGCCATGCCGGAGATCGGCGCCGCGTTGCGGTAGTGCGGGCAGGCGGCGAGCGGAATGTGGCTCTCGCCGGTCAGCAGGCCTGAGGTCGGGTCCAAGCCGATCCAGCCCGCGCCCGGCAGATACACCTCGGCCCAGGCGTGCAGGTCGGTGAAGTCGTGATCGGTCCCCGCCGGGCCGTCCAGGGCGACCAGATCCGGCTTGAGCTGGATCAGATACCCGGACACGAAGCGAGCGGCGAAGCCCAGGTGACGCAGTACCTGGACCAGCAGCCAGCTGGAATCCCGGCACGACCCGCTCGCCAGCTCCAGGGTCTCCTCCGGCGTCTGCACGCCCGGCTCCATGCGGATCAGGTATTTCACCGCCTCAGACACCTGCCGGTTCAGGTCGACGACGAAGTCCACGGTGCCCGTCTGCGACCGGTCGAGGCGTTTCAAGAACGCCTCGATCCGCGGGCCGATCGGCTCGGGGCGCAGATAGATCGACAGATCGTCGCTCAGCTCCTCGGGATAGGCGAAAGGCCATTCCGAGGCGCTCTCCTCCACGAAGAAGTCGAACGGGTTGTAGACCGTCATGTCGGCGACGAGATCGACCTCGATCTTCAGTTCGCGGACCGGCTCGGGAAACACGAAGCGGGACAGCCAGTTGCCGTAGGGATCCTGCTGGTGGTTCACGAAGTGCGTATCCGGCGTGACCTTGAGCGAATGCGAGATCACCCGGGTCCGGCTGTAGGGGGCCGGGCGCAGGCGGATGATCTGCGGGCCCAGGCTGACCGGGCGGTCGTAGCGGTAATGGGTGAGGTGGTGGATCGCGGCCTTGATCGACATGACTATCCAGATGGTTGCAGCGTCCGAAGGTACCTTAGGAGGTTATATCGCAATGGCGAAACGTATTACGAGGCCCCTCTCCCCGACGCCGCGGCGTCGGGTGTGTATGTCGCTTCGATTGCTGTCGCAGCCCACAAATGTATAGTGGGGCAGACCAGAAACTTGGCATCCAACAAGGGGAAACGACCATGAAACGTTTGCTACCGTTGCTGTGTGCGGCGGTGTTCTCCACCGCAGCGCACGCTCAGGAAGAAGTCAAAGTCGGTATGCTTCAGGGCTTCACCGGCCCGACGGAGTCGCTGGTCAAGCCGATGGCGCTTGGCGGAGAGGCGGCGATCCAGGAGATTTCCGACAGCGGCCTGTTCCTGGGCGGCAAGAAGGTCGTCTCGGTGCGCGGTGACAGCACCTGCATCGACGCGTCGGCCGCCACGGCCGCGGCCGACCGGCTGATCACGTCGGAAGGTGTCGTCGGCATCGTCGGCGCGACCTGCTCGGGCGCGACCACCGCGGTCCTGAACAACATCGTGCGTCCGAACGGCATCGTCATGATCTCGCCGTCCGCGACCTCGCCGGCGCTGAGCACGATCGAGGATGACGGCCTGTTCTTCCGCACCGCCCCGTCCGACGCCCGCCAGGGCGAGATCATCGGCAAGATCCTGTCGTCCAAGGGGGTCAAGTCGGCGGCGCTGACCTACACCAACAACGACTACGGCAAGGGTCTCGCCGACGCCATTCAGGCGGCTTTCGAGAAGACCGGCGGCCAGATCACCGCCGTCGCCGCTCACGAGGACGGCAAGGCCGACTACTCGGCCGAAGTCGCCACCCTGGCCTCGGCCGGCGGTGAACTCCTGATCGTGGCCGGCTACCTCGACCAGGGCGGCAAGGGCATGATCCAGGCCGCGCTGGACACCGGCGCGTTCGACACGTTCCTGCTGCCGGACGGCATGGTCGGCGAGTCGCTGACCGAGAATTTCGGGGACGCCATCGACGGCTCGATCGGCACCAACCCGGGCACCGACAGCCCGGGCGCGAAGATGCTGGCCGAACTCGGCGGCAAGAAGGGCTTCAAGGGCGACGACCCGTACGTCCCGGAGGCCTATGACGCCGCCGCCGTCCTGCTGCTCGCCATGCAGTCCGCCGGCAGCACCGACAGCGCGGTCTACAAGGACCATGTCGAGAAGGTCGCCAACGCCCCGGGCGAGAAGATCTATCCGGGCGAGCTGGCCAAGGCCCTGAAGATCCTCGCCGATGGCGGTGACATCGACTATGTCGGCGGCACCGCGCTGGAGCTGATCGGCCCGGGCGAGTCCGCCGGCAGCTTCCGCGAGACCATCATCGAGGGCGGCGCCTGGAAGACGGTGTCTTACCACTGACCGCCTGGCGGTCGGCAACGACAAGGGGACGGTCGGGCTTCGGTCCGACCGTTCTCCGATTTCGGATTTGCTGAATGATCAGAGTTGAGAACGTCACCAAGAACTTTGGTGGCATCCGCGCGGTCGACGGGGTCTCGCTGGAGATCGCGCAGGGGTCGATTACCGGCCTGATCGGCCCGAACGGGGCCGGCAAGACCACGCTGTTCAACATCATCGCAGGGCATTTCCCGCCCTCGTCGGGGACGATCTTCCTCGACGGCGAGGACGTGACCGCGCTGGAGCCGCACGAGCTGTTCCACAAGGGCCTGCTGCGCACCTTCCAGATCGCCCACGAATTCTCCAGCCTGACCGTGCTGGAGAACCTGATGGTGGTGCCGGGCGAACAGCCGGGCGAGGAGTTGCGCCATACCTGGTTCAACTTCGCCAAGGTGCGCGAGGTCGAGAACCGGGTGCGCGAGCGCGCCCGCGAGGTGATCGAGTTCCTGGAGATCCCGCATCTGGAAAACGAACTCGCCGGCAACCTGTCCGGCGGCCAGAAGAAGCTGCTCGAACTCGGCCGCACCATGATGGTCGACGCTAAGATCGTGTTCCTGGACGAGGTCGGCGCCGGCGTGAACCGCACGCTGCTGCAGACGATCGCGCGCTCGATCCAGCGCCTGAACCAGGAGCGCGGCTACACCTTCTGTCTGATCGAGCACGACATGGATTTCATCGCCCGGCTCTGCGATCCGGTCATCGTCATGGCCGAGGGCCGGCTGCTGACCCAGGGGACGACCGACGAGGTCATGAACAACGAGGACGTCATCGAGGCCTATCTGGGCACCGGGCGCAAGCACAAGCGGGTGTCGGAGGCATGAGTTTCCTGGCTGCAACCGGCATGACCGGCGGATATGGCGGCGCCGATATCATCACCGACTGCGAGCTGCGGGTGGAACGCGGCGAGATCGCCGTGGTCGTCGGCCCGAACGGTGCCGGCAAGTCGACCGCGATGAAGGCGGTGTTCGGCATGCTGAACCTGCGCGAGGGCAGCGTGGTGTTCGACGGCACCGACATCACCGGCCTCGCACCCCAGGAGCGGGTGCGGGTCGGCATGGGCTTCGTGCCGCAGAACCGTAACGTCTTCGTCTCGCTGAGCGTGGAAGAGAACCTGGAGATGGGCGCGTTCATCCGCGACGACGACATCTCCCAATCCAAGGAACAGGTGTTCGAGCTGTTCCCGATCCTCGCCGAGAAACGCAACCAGCCGGCCGGCGAGCTGTCCGGCGGCCAGCGTCAGCAGGTCGCCGTCGGCCGGGCGCTGATGACCCAGCCGCGGCTGCTGATGCTGGACGAGCCGACCGCCGGCGTGTCGCCGATCGTCATGGACGAGCTGTTCGACCGCATCGTCGAGATCGCCAAGACCGGCATCGCCATCCTGATGGTCGAGCAGAACGCCCGGCAGGCGCTGGAGATCGCCGATCACGGCTTCGTCCTGGTCCAGGGCACCAATCGCTTCACCGATACCGGCGAGGCGCTACTGGCGAACGAGGAAGTCCGCCGCTCGTTCCTGGGGGGCTGAGAGATGGAGATCGCCAACGCCTTCGCGCTGCTCGCGAACTTCGTCATCGTCCCGGCCACCGCCTATGGCGCGCAGCTCGCGCTCGGCGCGCTCGGGGTGACGATCATCTTCGGCATCCTGCGCTTCGCCAACTTTTCCCACGGCGAGCTGATGTCCTTCGGCGCCATGGTGACCATCCTGGTGACCTGGCTGCTGCAGATGAACGGGATCGGCCTCGGCCCGCTGCCGACGGCGCTGCTGGCGTTGCCGGCGGGTATCCTGGCGACCGTCGCCATGGCGGTGCTGACCGACCGGTTCGTCTTCCGCTTCTACCGAAAGAAACGGGCGAACCCGATCGTCTTCGCCATCGTCTCGGTGGGCGTGATGTTCATGATGGCCGGCATCATCCGCATCGTGATCGGCCCCGACGACCACAGTTTCGCCGATGGCGAACGGTTCCTGATCAGCTACGGCGACTTCAAGAAACTGACCGGCTGGGACCAGGGGATCGCCATCAAGCAGACCCAGGTGGTGACCGTCGTCGTCACCCTGATCGTCGTCGCCTTCCTGTTCTGGTTCCTGCAGAAGACCCGCTCGGGCAAGGCGATGCGCGCCTATTCCGACGACGAGGATCTGGCCCTGCTGTCCGGCATCAACCCGGAGCGGGTGGTGCTGATCGCCTGGATCATCGCCGGGTCGCTGGCCTGCATCGCCGGCACGCTCTACGGCCTCGACAAGACCTACAAGCCGTTCATCTTCCTACAGATCCTGCTGCCGATCTTCGCCGCCACCATCCTCGGCGGCATCGGCCAGCCGGTGGGCGCGGTGCTCGGCGGCTTCATCGTCGCGTTCTCGGAAGTCACGGTGACCTATGCCTTCAAGCGGTTCCTGGCCTATCTCGGCCCGGACGGCTGGGCGCCGGACGGTTTGGTCCAGCTGTTGTCGACCGATTACAAGTTCGCGGTCTCCTTCGTCATCCTGGTGGTCGTGCTGCTGGTGCGACCGACCGGCATCATCCGGGGGAAAGTCATATGACCCGGCGCGTGGTCTTCCTGTACGGCCTCATGCTGCTGGTGCTGATCGGCGTCGGCTTCTTCCAGAGCTGGAACGTCGCCTTCGGCATCTTCAATCTGTGCCTGATCTCCGCTGTGATGGCGCTCGGCGTGAACATGCAGTGGGGCTATGCCGGGCTGTTCAATGTCGGGATCATGGGCTTCACCGCGCTCGGCGCGCTGACCGCCGTGCTGGTGTCCATGCCGCCGGTGCAGGAGGCCTGGGCCGTGGCCGGCGGCGATCTGGCGCTGTCGTTCCTGTGTCTCGTCGCCACGGTTGTCGGCATCGTCCTGGCCCGACGGATGGTGCCGCCGGCCTTCCGGATGCTGGTTACCGCGATCCTGGTGGTCGCCGGCTATTTCCTGATCGGAGTGTTCTTCCTGCCGGCGACCGACCGGATCGAGTCGATCGACCCGGCCCTGTCCGGCTATCTCGGCGGTCTCGGCATGCCGGTGCTGCTGGCCTGGCCGCTGGGCGGCGTGGTCGCGGCCGGGGCAGGGTGGTTGATCGGCAAGATCGCGCTGGGGCTGCGGGCCGATTATCTGGCCATCGCGACCCTCGGCATCTCCGAGATCATCATCGCCATCATCAAGTACGAGGAGTGGCTGTCGCGCGGCGTGAAGAACGTCACCGGCATCCCGCGCCCGGTGCCCTACGAGGTCGACCTGGTCGATACCCAGTGGTTCGTCGATCTCGCGACGTCCCTGGGGGCGACGGACATCAACGAGGCCTCCAGCCTGTTCGTCAAGTTCTGCTACGGGCTGCTGTTCATCGTCGTGCTCGCCATCGTCATGTGGCTGGCGGAGCGGGCGCTGAAATCGCCCTGGGGCCGGATGATGCGGGCGATCCGCGACAACCGCGACGCCGCCGAGGCCATGGGCAAGGACGTGAAGGCCCGCCATCTCCAGGTGTTCGTCCTGGGCTGCGCCACCTGCGGCATCGCCGGTGCCATGCTGGCGACCCTGGACGGCCAGCTCACCCCGACCAGCTACATCCCGCTGCGTTTCACCTTCCTGATCTGGGTGATGGTGATCCTGGGCGGCTCCGGCAACAACTGGGGCGCCGTGCTCGGCGGCTTCGTGATCTGGTTCCTGTGGGTCGAGGCCGAGCCGCTCGGTAACTGGTTCATGGCGACGGTCACCGCCCCGCTGCCGGACGATTCCGCCATCGGGGCGCACCTGATGATGGGGGCGGCCTATACCCGCTACCTGCTGATGGGGGCGATCCTGCTGCTGGTGATGCGGTTCGCGCCGAAGGGGCTTATCCCGGAGCGGTGAGGGGAACGGCGTCGATCGGCAGGTTCAGGGTCCGGGCGACGACGTAGCGGATCCACCGCCTGGTCTCGGGCGTGTCCGGATTGCGGGGCGGTCGGCCGCCGAGGGAGCCGATCAGCCAGTCGCCGTGAAGGGTGTCGAGGAACAGCTTCGCCGCGGCTTCCGGATCCTCGACCGGCGCCGCACTGCGGGCGGGCGACTCGGCGAGGTACCGGGCGAGGCGACGGTGCAGACGGTCCGGTCCGTTCTGCAGGAAGGCATCGATCACCTGGGGAAACCGGTCGCCCTCGGTCAGGAAGCTGCCGAAGATCCGGGTCGCCTCTGGCGTCCAGATATGGCCGACCAGATTAGACGCCAGGCGGGTCAGACTGACGGCCGGCTCCTCGCAGTCGTCGAGCATCTCCATCATCTGTTCGGCGAAGGCCGAGCAGTTTTCCCCGACCGCAGCCTTGATCAGCCCGTTCTTGTCGCCGAACGCGGAATAAATGGTGGCCCGGGAACCGCCGGCGCGGGCGATGATCTCGTCGAGGGTGATCGCCTCGATCCCGCTCTCCTTGACCAGCGACCAGGCGGCATCCACGAGGGCGCGCCGACGGATTTCTCCGCGCGTGGGCTTCTTGCCGTCTTCCTTGGAGCAGGACATCGACGGGGGATCCTCCTTCGTGCGGTGTCGGCCGCACATCTTTCTTGTTGTGCGATGCAATATGTACTAGATAGTACACAAATGATCCATGGCGCAATCCCGCATGCCGGGACCGCCGCCTACGGATGCGATTTCACGCACAAGGATTTCGACTGTGCCGAAGGTTTTCCTGACACGTCTCTGTGCCGTCCTGCTGGCGGCCGTCGCTCTCGTCGCCTGCGAGGAGGAGCAGCAGTCTTCCTCCGCGCCCGCGGCCCGTCCGCCGGCCCAGGTCGGCTTCACCACGGTGAAGGCCGAAACGGTCGATCTAACGGCCCGGTTGCCCGGCCGCGTCGTCGCCTTCCGCATGGCCGAGGTGCGGCCCCAGGTCGACGGGATCGTGACCAAGCGCCTGTTCGCGGAGGGGTCGACCGTCGAGGCCGGCCAACCGTTGTATCAGATCGATGCCGCCGTCTATGAGGCCGAGGTCAAGATGGCCGAGGCCGAGCTGGCGCGGGCGTCGGCGACCCTGAACTCGACCCGCACGAAGCTGCGTCGTTACGAGAGCCTGGTGAAGACCAACGCGGTCAGCCGCCAGGCCTATGACGACGTGGTCGCCGAGGAGCAGGAGAACCGGGCCAGCGTCGCTGCCGCGCAGGCGGCGCTCGACGCCGCCAAGATCAGTCTCGGCTACACCGAGGTGCTGGCACCGATCGGCGGCCAGATCGGCCGGTCCTCGATCACCGAGGGCGCGCTGGTCACCGCCGGGCAGGCGGAGCCGCTCGCCACAATCACCCAGCTCGACCCGATCAACGTGGACTTCACCCAGTCGAGTGCGGCGCTGCTGCGCCTGCGCCAGATGTTCCGGACCGGCGAGCGGGTGCTGGGCAGCAAGGAAGAGCTGCCGGTGACCCTGATCCTCGATGCCGTGGACCTGGAGTACGAGCAGCAGGGGACCATGCAGTTCTCAGAAGTGACCGTGGACGAGACCACGGGATCGGTGCGGCTGCGGGCCGTGTTCCCCAACCCGGACCGCGAGCTGCTGCCCGGCATGTTCGTCCACGGCATGGTCAATCAGGGCGTGGTCGAGCGCGGTTTCCTGGTGCCCCAGGCAGCCGTCAGCTTCAACGAAATGGGCGATCCCTACGTCTATGTCATCGGTGAGGACAGCACGGTCACCCAGGCCAAGGTCCATATCGTCGACGCCGCCGGCAAGGACTGGCTGATCGACAAGGGGCTGAACGACGGCCAGCGGGTCGTGGTCGACGGGCTGCAGCGCATCCGCCCCGGCGCCCAGGTCACTCCGGTGGAGGTTCAGAAGCCCACGCCGGCCGCCCAGAGCAAGGCGCAGAGCTGAACGCCGAACCGAGAGTCTTCAAATGGCTAGCTTCTTCATCGACCGCCCGGTCTTCGCCTGGGTCATCGCCATCGTGATCATGCTCGCGGGCGGGCTCTCGATCCTGCAATTGCCGATCGAGCAGTACCCGTCCGTCGCCCCTCCGACGGTGACGATCACGGCGACCTATCCCGGCGCCTCGGCGAGCACGCTCGAGAACTCGGTGACGCAGATCATCGAGCAGCAGATGACCGGTCTCGATCACCTGCGCTACATCAAGTCGACCAGCGACAGCAGCGGTACGGCGACGATCACGCTGACCTTCAATCCGGAAGCCGATCCGGACATCGCCCAGGTGCAGACCCAGAACAAGCTGCAGCTCGCCACCTCTCTCCTCCCGGAGAGCGTTGTCGAGCAGGGCATCCGGGTGGCGAAGAGCAGCGGCAGCTTCCTGATGGTGCTCGGCTTCGTCTCCGACCTCGACATGCCGCAGAGCGACATCGCGAATTACATCGCCGACAACGTCCGCGATCCGATCAGCCGCGTCGAAGGCGTGGGCTCCGTGCGCCTGTTCGGCTCCGAGCACGCCATGCGGATTTGGCTCGACCCGGCCAAGCTGCAGAGCTACGGCATCACCATTTCCGAGGTGCGCAGCGCCATCACCGCCCAGAACGCCGAGATCTCCGCCGGTCAGATCGGCGGCGCGCCGGCCGTTCCGGGACAGCAGATCAACGCCACCCTGATCGCCCAGACGCGGCTGGAGACACCGGAGGAATTCGGCAACATCCTGGTTCGGGTCAACACCGACGGCGCCCAGGTGCGCCTGAAGGATCTCGCCCGGGTGGAGATCGGTGCCGCCTCCTACGACACGGTCGCGCGCTATAACGGCCGGGCGGCGGTCGGCATGGGCCTCAACCTGGCCTCGGGGGCGAACGCCCTGGATACCGCCGATGGGGTGCGCGCCAAGATCCGCGAGCTGCAGCCGTTCTTCCCGGCCGGGCTCGAGGTCGTCTACCCCTACGACACCACGCCGTTCGTCCAGATCTCGATCGAGGAGGTGGTCTACACCCTGTTCGAGGCGATCGGGCTGGTCTTCGTGGTGATGTTCCTGTTCCTGCAGAACATCCGCGCCACCCTGATCCCGACGATCGCCGTGCCGGTCATTCTGCTCGGCACCTTCGGCGTGCTGGCGGCCTTCGGCTTCACCATCAACACCCTGACCATGTTCGGCATGGTGCTGGCCATCGGCCTGCTGGTGGACGATGCCATCGTCGTGGTGGAGAACGTCGAGCGCGTGATGCACGAGGACGGGCTCGGCCCGCGCGAGGCGACGAAGAAATCGATGTCGCAGATCACCGGCGCGCTGGTCGGCATCGCCATGGTTCTGTCGGCGGTGTTCGTGCCGATGGCGTTCTTCGGGGGCTCGACCGGCGCGATCTATCGCCAGTTCTCCATCACCATCGTGTCGTCGATGGTGCTGTCGGTGATCGTCGCCATCGTGCTGACGCCGGCCCTCTGCGCCTCGATGCTGCGGGCCAAGGACGGTCACGGCAGCAAGACCGGCCCGTTCGGCTGGTTCAACCGCGGCTTCGACTGGACCAACCGGTTCTACCAGAACAGCGTCGGCCATGTGGTCGGCCGCAAGTGGCGCTACGGACTGGTCTATCTGCTGATCGTCGGCGGGCTCGCCTTGCTGTTCCTGCGCCTGCCGACCTCGTTCCTGCCGAACGAGGACCAGGGCATCATGTTCTCGATGATCTCGCTGCCGGACAACGCCAGCCAGGAGCGGACCATCGAGGTGCTGGAAAAGGTCGAGAAGCACTTCCTGGAGGACGAGAAGCGCAACGTGAACGGCCTGTTCACCGTCGCCGGCTTCAGTTTCAGCGGGCGCGGCCAGAATGCGGGTATCGCCTTCATCAATCTGAAGCACTGGGACGAGCGTCCGGACCCGGTCGCCGACATCGTCGGCCGGGCCTATGGCGCCCTGTCCCAGGTGCGCGAGGCGCAGATCTTCGCCTTCACGCCGCCGGCCATCATCGAGCTGGGCAATGCCACCGGTTTCGAGTTCCAACTCGTCGACCGCGGCGGTGTCGGCCATGACGTGATGATGCAGGCCCGCGGAAAGCTCCTGGGCATGGCGGCACAGGAAGACACCGTCACCCAGGTGCGGCCGAACGGCTTCTCCGACACACCGCAGTTCCGGGTGGATGTCGACCACGAGAAGGCCAGCGCGCTCGGGCTGTCCATCGCCGACATCAACACCACGCTCTCGACCGCCTGGGGTGCCTCCTATGTGAACGACTACATGGAGGACGGTCGGGTCAAGAAGGTCTACCTGCAGGCCGACGCGCCCTTCCGTATGATGCCGGACGACCTAGACCGCTGGTATGTCCGCAACAGCTTCGGCGAGATGGTGCCGTTCTCGGCCTTCGCGACCTCGGAATGGACCTACGGGTCGCCCCGGCTCGAGCGCTTCAACGGCGCGTCCTCGGTCGAGATCCAGGGCCAGGCAGCGCCGGGTGTCAGCTCCGGCGTGGCCATGCAGACGATGCAGGAGATCGCTCAGAACCTGCCCGACGGTGTCGGATACGAGTGGTCCGGCCTGTCCTACGAGGAGCGGATGTCGGGCGATCAGGCGCCGATGCTCTACGCGATTTCTCTGCTCGTGGTGTTCCTCTGCCTGGCCGCCCTGTACGAGAGCTGGAGCATTCCGGTCTCGGTGATGCTGGTGGTGCCGCTCGGGGTGTTCGGTGCGGTGGCGGCGGCCCATCTCCGGGTGCTGCCGAACGACGTGTATTTCCAGGTCGGCCTGCTGACCACGGTGGGTCTGTCGGCGAAGAATGCCATCCTGATCGTGGAGTTCGCCCGCGAGCTGTACGACGACGGCATGGACCTGCTGGATGCGACGGTGGAGGCCGCGCGCCAGCGCTTCCGGCCGATCATCATGACCTCCATGGCCTTCACCCTCGGCGTGCTGCCGCTGGCGATCAGCACGGGTGCGGGTGCCGCGAGCCGTCAGGCGATCGGCACCAGCGTCATGGGCGGGATGATCTCGGCCACCGTGCTGGCGATCTTCTTCGTACCGCTGTTCTTCGTGCTGGTCATGCGGCTGTTCTCCAGGCGCCGTTCCGAGCCGCCGCAGTCGGACAGGCCGGACGAGACGCCGGGCGGCAGACCGGACGAAACACCCCAGCCGACACCGGCCGGCTGAGGCGGGGACCAAGACGGAAGGGCGCTCACCAGCCGGTGGGCGCCCTTTTTGTTGGGGTTTCGGTTGACTCCGTATTTATTAATGCGAATGAGTTGCATTATAAATAGAGCCGATCCAACCGACCCTCGGGAGCCGCGCCGTGACCGACCGCCTGCAAGCCGAACTGACCCTGTCCCTCGACGGGGCCGGGGCCTGGCTGGACAGCCAGGTGGCGCACCTGGCCCAGCACGATCTCCTGCCGGTCCTGCGCACGGCCGAGGCGGTGGAGTTCCGCAGCCCCTACGGCTCGTTCCACATCCGCGCCCGCGGCAAGGATCTGCGCGTCCGGGTCGAAAGCGGGGATGTCGGCGGGCTGGAGGTGCTGCAGGAGACCGTCTCCCACTATCTGACCGCCCATGATCCGGAACTGGCCGAGCGCATGGTCTGGCGCGGCCACGACCGCGAGGAGACGCTGCCGGCCAATTTCCGGGAGATGCAGGTGGTCGAGCGCCGGCCGGTCAGCCCCTGGATGATCCGCCTGACCCTGCGGGGCCGGGACATGGCCGCCTTCGCGGAGCGCGGACTGCATATCCGGCTTCTGGTGCCGCCGCGCGGCCGGGCGCCGGTCTGGCCGCGGCGTGCGCGGTCCGGGTCGGTGGCCCTTCCCGAGGGCGAGGATGCGCTCACCGTCCGGGTCTACACCATCCGGGCGATCCGGCCCGAAAGCGGCGAGATCGATGTGGATGTGGTCCGCCACGCCGGCGGAGCCGTCGCCGACTGGGCGGAAGACGTCGAGCCTGGTGCGCGGGTCGGCGTGATCGGCCCGGGCGGCGGCTATTTCCCAGAGAGCGACTGGCTGCTGATCGGCGGCGACGAGACCGCCCTGCCGGCCATCGCCCGCATCCTGGAGAACCGGCCGCAAGGGGCCCGGGGGCGCGCCGTGATCGGGCTGCGCCATGCCGACGCCCGTATGGACATCGCTAGTCCCGACGGCGTGGCCGTCGAGTGGGTGGTGGGTGACGAGGCGGCGCTGAGCGCGGCGATGACGGCGGTCAAGCTGCCGGTGTCGGGTGCGGCATCCGTCTGGTTCGCCGGCGAGGCGGAGGCGGCGCGTCGGCTGCGGACCATGTTCCGGGAGGAGCGAGGGCTGGCGGCCGGCCGGGTTTCCTGCGCGGGCTATTGGCGGCGCGGCGGTCCCGATTGACCCCATCGTCCTTAATGAATTTTAAACCGCTCTGCGCCAAGGTCGAAGCAGTCGTCTGATCCCAGGAAATTCGGAGCCCGGATTATGAGCGTTGCGGAAGCCAACGAGTCCCTGTCGACCGAGGATCTGATCGACGCAATGCTCGCCGGCAACCGGGACCTGGTGGCGCAACGGGGCGGGGAGATCGGCCAGAAGATCCTACGGCTCGCCGGCTCCGACACCGAGGCCGAAGGCCGGCTGGAGCGCTGGGTCGACATGTCGATCGCCGCCAGCGACGGCGTGCGCAAGACGTCGGAAATGATGAGTTCGCTGCGCGAGGTCGACAACCGCTCCCAGTCGATCGCCTCGGCGGTGGAGGAGTTGACGGTCACCGTGCAGACCATCAGCCACACCACCCAGAGCGCGACGGACGAGGCGACCGAGGCGGCCACGGTGTCCGACAGCGGCCGGGTCGCGGCGGGCCAGGCGGTCGACGCCATGGAGAGCGTGTTCGAGGTGGTTCAGTCCGCCGTGCAGAAGGTCGATGCGCTGGCCGAGGCCTCGGTCGCCATCGGCGACATCGTCTCCACCATCGAAAGCATCGCCAAGCAGACCAACCTGCTGGCCCTGAACGCCACCATCGAGGCCGCGCGGGCCGGCGACGCGGGCAAGGGGTTCGCGGTGGTCGCCAGCGAGGTCAAGACGCTCGCCAACCAGACCGCCAGCGCCACCGTCGACATCCGCGAGCGGATCTCCGGAATCCGCGGCGACATGGAGGAGATCGTCGGCGTGATGCGCTCCGGCGCGGAGCGGGTCGAGGAGGGGCGCGGTACGATCCAGACCGTGGGCCGGGAGATGGAGAACCTGGCCGAGCGCATCGGCTCGGTCACCCGCAGCATGGGTGAGGTCTCCCAGATCCTCGGCGAACAGCAGACCGCGACGGAGGAGATCTCCGAGGGGGTCACCGTCATCGCCGACATGAGCGCCCGCAACGTCTATATGATCGACAACACGATCGGCCTGCTCGAGAAAACCGGACCGACCATCGCCCAGGCGATCGACGGCTTCGTGAAGGCCGGCGTGCCGAACGCGACCATCCATGCCGCAAAGTCCGACCACATGATCTGGATGCGCCGCCTGGCGCAGATGCTGGTCGGCCGCGAGGTGCTGCGGGCCGACGAGTTGGCCGATCATCACAGCTGCCGCCTCGGCAAGTGGTACGACGCCCAGAAGGATCCGCGTCTGACCGGCCAGCCCGCCTGGAAGGCACTGATGGCGCCGCATCAGCGGGTGCATCGCTGCGGCATCGAGGCGGCCCAGGCCTTCGCCACCGGGGATCTCGACCGGGCGACCCACCTGGTCGGCGAGGCGGCCGACGCCTCCCACGAGGTCATGCGGTTGTTGAACGAGCTGTCGGACCACATGAAGGGGTAGGACGCCGGTACGGCCCTCGTCCGGCCGGTGGTCAGGGGTCGGAGAAATAGATCGCCGCCCCCAGGATCTTGATCACCGTGCCGGCGTCATCGACGAGCGGCATCATGAGGCTCTCGAAGCGCTTGTAGTCCTTATCGACCCAGTTCAGCTGGCCGTGCGTGCGCACCGGCACGCGCCGCTGATAGATCAGCTTGTAGACGTCGAGCACCGGATGGCCGGCGGGAAAGGTTTCCTCGACCCTGCGGCCTGTCGTGTCGCGGTCCAGGATATCGGTGATCCGGGTGCCGATCAGGGAATAGGTGAAAGTCTGGCCCTCATGGTCGACGCGGACCATGAACAGGTCGCCGAGATGCGGGCGCAGGTTCAGCGGATCGATCCGGCTCGCCTTCGGCAGGTCGCCGCCGTCTTTCAGGGATTCCCAGTGCTGCAGCAGGTCACGCAAAGTCGGATGGCAGACCGCGGCCGATAGATCGGCGTAAAACCAAGGCGGGACATCAAAACCCGACGTGGGCAGGGGATTTGAAGACATGGATTCCGCCGGTCTTTTTCTTATAATTCCCGTTCTACCATGGACGGAGTCTTAGGGCCATTGGGTCGGATCGCCGCGCCCTGTCGATCATCCAGCAGTCTTTGGAGAGCTGAAAAGGAAACGGCCGCCGGCTCGATGATGAGCGCGGCGGCCGGTCCTTCGGAACCGTGGCGTGCCGGTCAATGCCGGCACGCCCGATAGCGGTGTGGGTTACTCCGCGGCCTGCAGGCTGCTGTTGGCGTCGATCGCCGCCAGGACGTTCGGCGGCGACAGCGGCAGATCGTCGATCCAGATGCCGAGCGCGTCGTGCACGGCGTTGCGGACGGCGGCCGGGCCCGGTACCAGCGGCACCTCGCCGACGCCGCGCACACCCTGCGGGTGCTTCGGGTTCGGGATCTCGATGATGCCGCAATCGAGCATCGGCAGGTCGGAACAGACCGGCATCCGGTAGTCGAGGAAGCCCGGATTATCGACCTGACCCTTCTTGTTGTAGATGTACTCCTCGTTCAGCGCCCAACCGATCCCCTGGGCGACGCCGCCCTGGAGCTGGCCTTCCACGTAGCTCGGATGGATCGCCCGGCCGACATCCTGGAAGCAGGTGTAGCGGAGCACGCGCACGATCCCGAGATCGACATCCACCTCGACGTCGCAGACATGGGTGGCGAAGCCACCCTCGGCACCGACGGTGTTGCTCTGGCTGCCGGCGCCGATCGGGCCGCCGGTGGCGTTCGCCTTGGCGGCCAGCTCCTCCAGGGACATGGAGGGGAAGTTGGCGCTGTGCTCGCCCATCGGACGCGCTTCGCCGCCCTCCCAGACCACCTGGGACGGATCGATGCCCCAGATCTTGGCGGCCCGGCCCTTGAGCTGCTCGATCACCTGCTCAGTCGACTCGGTGACCACCATGGCCGAGGCGAACAGCACGCGGCTGCCGCCGGTGAGGTTGCTGTAGCCGATGGACGCGGTATCGCCGATCTGCACCGACACCTGGTCGTAGTTGATGCCCAGAAGCTCGGCGGTGATGTTGGCGATGGACGCCCGCGAGCCGCCGATATCCGGGTGGCCCGTGGTCACCACGACGTTGCCGTCCTCGGTGATGTTCACCTGGGCGCTCGACTCGCCGCCGGCATTGAACCAGTAGCCCGAGGCCACGCCCCGGCCCTGGAACTTGCCGGTGAGCGGCGTGTTGTAGTGCTCGCTCTTCAGCGCCGCCTCGACGGTTTCGGCATAGCCGATGCGCGGATAGGTCGGGCCGTGGGCCGCCTTGGTGCCTTCCTTGGCGGCGTTCTTCAGCCGCAGCTTCAGCGGATCCATGCCGAGCTCGACGGCCAACTCGTCCAGCACGCTTTCCACCGCGAAGGCGCCGATCGGGGCACCCGGGGCGCGGTAGGCGGCGACCTTGGAGCGGTTGGACACCACGTCGTAGCCGAAGGAATGCACGTTCTTGATGTCGTACGGCGCGAAGGCGCAGCCCGCCGCCCCGCGGATCGGCGAGCCCGGAAGGCAGCCGGCCTGCAGGTAGAAGGTGCCCTGGCCGGCGACGATGGTGCCGTCCTTCTTGGCGCCGATCTTGACCGTGCTCTTGGAGCCCGAGGTCGGGCCTGTGGCGCGCATGACCTCTTCGCGGGTCATGACCATCTTCACCGGACGGCCGGACTTCTTCGACAGGATGGTGGCGACCGGCTCCAGATAGACGATGGTCTTGCCGCCGAATCCGCCGCCGATCTCGGCCGGGATGGCCTTGATGTTGGATTGCGGGATGCCGGTGAGATAGGCGGTCATCGCCCGGACCATGAACTGGCCCTGGCTGGAGCTCCAGATCGTGGTTCGGTTGTCGGGGGCGACGCTGACCACGCAGGCATGGGTCTCGATATAGCCCTGGTGCACCGGCCTGGTGGTGAAGCTGCGCTCGATGACCACGTCGGCCTCGGCGAAGCCGGCATCGACGTCGCCAAGGGTGTGCTCCAGGGTGCCGGCGATGTTGGACGGCTTGCCGTCGAACTTCATGAAGTCGTGCAGGATCGGCGCGTCCTTGGCGATGGCATCGTCGATCTCGATGGCGAAGGGCAGGACGTCGTACTCGACCTCGATCAGCGCGCAGGCCTCGGCGGCGATCTCCTCGTTGATCGCGGCGACGGCGGCGATGGGATGGCCGTGGAACAGGACCTTTTCCTTGGCCAGCATGTTGCGGCTCATCCAGCGCATGTCCTGGATGCCGAGCGGCACCGGCGTGTCGACCGGGAAGTCGACGAAGTCGGCGGCGGTGGCCACCGCCTTCACGCCCGGCAGCGCCTCGGCCTTGGAGGTGTCGATCGACTTGATGGTCGCATGGGGATGCGGGCTGCGCAGCACCTTGGCCCAGATCATCCCGGGCATGGTGGCGTCGGCCGCATAGGCGGCGCGGCCGGTGACCTTGTCGGCTCCGTCGGGACGGACGGTGCGCTTACCGATCCATTTGTTGCTCTGGTCGTTCATCGGGCAGCCTCCCGCATGTCGGCGGCGGTCTCCATGACCGCGCGGACGATCTTGTCGTAGCCGGTGCACCGGCACAGGTTGCCGGCGAGCCAGAAACGGACTTCGGTTTCGGTCGGATTCGGGTTGCGCTCCAGCAGCGACTTGGCCGCCACCAGCATGCCCGGGGTGCAGATGCCGCACTGCAGGGCGGCGGATTCCAGGAACTTCTGCTGCAGCGGGTGCAGCTTGTCGGGCGCGGCCATGCCCTCGATCGTCTCGATCTCGTGCCCGTCGGCCTCGGCCGCGAGCATCAGGCAGGAGCAGACCAGCCGGCCGTCCAGGGTGATGCTGCAGGCGCCGCAGTCGCCCGTGCCGCAGCCTTCCTTGGATCCGGTGAGGCCGAGCGTGTCGCGCAGCGCGTCCAGCATGCTGTCCGCCGCGTCGCACAGGAACTCGGTCGGCTCGCCGTTGATGGTGGTGGAAACGTGAATCTTCGCCATTGGTATCAGGTCCTCCCGGCGCGTTCGGCGGCGATTGCGGTCGTGCGTTTGAGCAGCACGCCGGCCACCTTTGTTCGGTAAGCGATGGTCCCGCGCTTGTCGTCGATCGGGTTGCAGGCCGCAGAGCAGGCGGCGGCGGCCTTCTCGATCGCGGCATCGTCGAGCGTGCTGCCGATCAGCGCCTTGGCGGCGTCCTCCACGAGCAGCACGGTCGGGGCGACGGCGCCCAGGCCGACGCGGGCGGCAGTGCAGGTGCCCCCCTCCAGGGTCAGGCTGACGCCGACGCCGACCACGGCGATGTCCATCTCCGTGCGCGGGATCATCCGCAGATAGGCGTCGCTCGACCCTTTGGGACGTGCGGGGAAGGTGAAGCTGACGAGGATCTCGCCCGGCTTCAGGTTGGTCTTGCCGGGCCCGGCGGGCACGTCCTCGACCTTGAGCTCACGGCTGCCGTTCGGTCCCTTGATCGTCGCCACGGCACCGGCCGCGACCAGGGCGGGGACCGCATCGCCGGCCGGCGATCCGTTGCACAGGTTGCCGCCCATGGAGGCGCGGCCCTGCACCTGGGTGGAGCCGATCAGGTTCAGCGCCTCCAACACGCCCGGCCAGGCCTTGCCGAAGTCCGGGTCCTCCTCGAGGGCTGCGCCCGAGATGGCGGCGCCGATCTTGAAGCCGCCATCGGCGGTCCTCTCGATCGCCGTCAGTTCCGGGATCTTTTTCACGTCGAGGATGGTGCTCGGCTTCAGGAGGCCGGAGCGCATCTGCACCAGAAGATCGGTTCCGCCGGCGAGAATGCGCGCGGCGCCCTCGGCCGCGGCGTATTGGGCGATCGCATCGTCGAGCGTCTGCGGCGCCAGATATCGAATGTCGGACATGGCCCTTCTCGTTTTCCTTTCCCGGACCCGCATCCCGATGACGCGGGGTCCCCTCTTCTGCGGGGGATTGCATACAAAATGCTCCGTCGCGTCAGGCTACGACGGCGAAAGCGACTCGGTCACCCCCCAAAGATTTCGGGGGATTTCACTCAACGCTGGTGGACGACTCTACCGCCTATGACCGTCATGTCGACCTGCACTTCGCGAATCTCTTCGGTCGGAATCGAGAAATAGTCTCGGTCGAGCACCGCGACGTCGGCCAGCTTGCCGATTTCCAGCGAGCCCTTCAGGTGTTCCTCGCGGCCGGAATGGGCGCCGAGCCAGGTATAGGCGTTGAGCGCCTCGGTCGGGGTGATCGCCTGGGAGGCGTCCAGGTCGCCGCCGGTATCCGACATGCGGTTGACCATCGACCACAGCGCCAGGAACGGGTTCGCCTGACAGACCATGGCGTCGGAGTGGCCGGGGGCGGGGATCCCGGCGTCGATCATCGCGCGGTGCGGCCACATGCGGGCCATGGCCTGCTGGCCGCGGTTGGCGATATAGGCGTCGCCCAGGTCGTACATGAAGCCGGTGGCCGAGCTGTCGATCACGCTGAGCTTCTTCAGGCGCTCCTGAAGGGGTGGGGTGACGTAGCAGCAATGCTCGACCCGCATCCGGTGGTCCTCTATCGGGTGCTGCTCCAGACAGTACTCGATGGCGTCCAGCGCGAAATCGATGCCGCGGTCGCCCACGCCCTCGATCATCACCTGCAGCCCGGCCTTGTGGGCGGCCAGCGCCCGGCGCTTCAGGTCCTCCAGCTCGTACAGCAGGACGCCGGTATTCGGCTCCGGCTCGCCTTTGATCTTCTTGCCGACATAGGGCTCGTAGTAGGCGGCGGTGCGGCCGGAGGTGGAACAGTCGGGGCACCACTCGACGCCGATGATCCGCACCCAGTCGTCGCCGAAACCGGAGCGGATGCCTGCCGCGGTCAGCGATTCCACGAGGCCCGCCTCGCGGCCCGAGGCGATGATGCCGACCCGCATGTTCAGGCGGCCCTGGTCCTTCATCATCTGGTAGGCGCGGATGCCCTTGGACGGGGTCAGCGAGTTGTAGACCGAGGTGATGCCGTAGGATGTCCACTCCGCGAACACCTTCTCCAGCCCGGCGGCGATGCTGTCCGGCGTGTCGCCGTCATGCACCCGGTCGAGGAACAGATGGGCCGCCGTCTCGCGCACGATGCCGGTCAGCTTGCCGGTGTCGGGATGCTTGTCGAAGGCGCCGAATTCCGGCGGTTGGGTGGTCTCGTCGATGCCGAGCTCGGCGAAGGCGCGGCTGTTCGCCAGGCCGATATGGCCGTCGGTGCGCAGGATGAAGAGCGGGCGGCCCTGGGCGGCCTGGTCCAGTTCCTCGATGGTCGGATAGCCGCCGGACTTGTTCTCGTTCAGACGGTATCCGGCGACCCATTCGTCGGGTCCCTTGCTCGCCGCCACGTCGGACAGGCGGGCCAGCAGCGCCTCGCGGCTCTGGATCCGGTCGGGGCTCAACAGCTCCCAGGAGGCGAGGCGGGCGGCGTAGGCGTCGGGGTGATTGTGGCTGTCGACGATGCCGGGGATGGCGGTGCGGCCCCCCAGGTCGACGACCTTGGTCTCCGGCCCGATCAGTGCCTTGACCTCGGCGTTGTTGCCGAGCGCCACGATCCGGCCGTCGCGCGCCGCCAGCGCCTGCACGAAGCTACCGGCCGCATCCATGGTGGCGATACGCCCGTTGGTCATCACCAGGTCGGCGGCGAGGCTCGTCATGTAAGTCTCCGGCTGTGCTTGCGCGGGAAGGGAGGGCATGCTGTGCGCCCGCCAATCCTCGCGAGGATCGCTGTGCCAGACAAGCGCCCTTCCTCGCGGCCTCCGTTTTTCGCCTGATCAGGGAGACAGCGATGCTGCCCGGTTCCATCCCCGGCCCGACTTTCGACCGCCTGCCGACCGCCGACAACTGGTTCGCCATCGAATGGCTGCCCCTCGGCGTGCTGCGGATCTGGGAGCCGCATGTCTCCCGCCTGCTGCGGGCCAACATGTTCCTGGTGCGCGGCCGCGACCGCGACCTGCTGGTGGATGCGGGAATGGGTGTGTGCAGCCTGCGCCGCTTTCTCGACCCGTTCATCGACAAGCCGGTGGTGCACGTTCTGAGCCATGCCCATGTGGATCACATCGGCTCGGCCCACGAGTTCGCCGAAGACCTGCGCATGCACGCGGCCGAGGCGGAGGTGATGCGCAACCCGCCGGCCGACCTGCAGCTCTCCTTCGACGGGTACAGCGAGAAACGGAAGGAAGACCTGCGGAAGTCCGGCTTCGATGTGTCGGGCGCGCTGATCGCCGCCTCGCCGTCGCCGTCGTTCCAGCCGGAAACGTGGCGCGTCCCCGGGGCGGAGCCGACCGCGCTGCTGGCCGAGGGCGACACGGTGGATCTCGGCGATCGCAGCTTCCAGGTGCTGCACACGCCGGGCCACAGTCCCGGCTCGATCTGCCTGTGGGAGGCGGAAACGGGGGTCCTCCTCGGCGGCGATACGATCTACGATGGCCTCCTGATCGACACCCTGCCGGACAGCGATCCCGCTGCCTATGCTGTTTCTATGCGCAGACTAAAACAACTAAATGTGTCTGCGGTGCATGGCGGACACAGGGAAAGCTTCGGTCCGGCGAAGTATCAATTTCTAATTGATCAATATTTGGGCAGTTAATGCTCGAAATTTGGGCTTGCGCGCCTGTTGCCTAAAAGCGCAGCATACCGGTCTCGCTATTCGGTGAGTAAGGGATACACACACATGCCGGACGGATCGACCGGGGCGCGGAGCGGCCACGCCCTGTCATTGCGGAACCTTTCGAAGGTCTATGGATCGCTTGCCGCGGTCGACGGTGTCGACCTGGATGTTCCGCGCGGATCGTTCCTCACGTTGCTGGGCCCGTCCGGCTCCGGCAAGACGACGATTCTGATGGCGATCGCCGGCTTCGTGGAGCCGAGCGGCGGCAGCATCCTGCTGGACGACAAGGACATCACCCGGTTCCCGCCGGACAAGCGGAACTTCGGCATGGTGTTCCAGGGCTATGCCCTGTTCCCGCATATGACCGTGGCGGACAACATCTGGTTCCCGCTCAAGGTGCGCGGCGTCTCCAAGGCGGATGCCACGGCGAAGATCAAGAGCGCGCTGGAGCTGGTGCAGATGGGCCATCTGGCCGAGCGCTATCCCTCGCAGCTCTCCGGCGGCCAGCAGCAGCGCGTCGCGCTCGCCCGCGCCATCGTCTTCGAGCCTGACCTGCTGCTGCTCGACGAGCCGCTGTCGGCGCTGGACAAGAAGCTGCGCGCCGACCTGCAATGGGAGCTGAAATCGCTGCACCAGCGCCTGGGCACCACATTCATCTACGTCACCCACGACCAGGAAGAGGCGCTGTCCATGTCGGACACGATCATCATCCTGCGTGACGGCAAGATCGAGCAGCAGGGCCGGCCGGGCGCCCTCTACGAGAAGCCGGCCACCCGTTTCGTCGCCGACTTCCTGGGAAAATCCAACTTCCTGCAGGGCACGGTGGGCGAGAAGAAGGACGGCGCCTTCACCTATGTCTGCGGCGGCCAGCCGCTGGTGCAGGTCGGGGCGGCCGAACATACCAAGGTGAACGGCGACGTCGTCGTGGCCCTGCGCCCGGAGAAGATCGCGCTCTCGGCCGAGCGGCCGGCGGCGACCAATGCGGTCTCCGGCAAGATCACCGCCTTCAACTACTACGGCTCGGCCTATCATTTTCAGGTGCAGACCGAGGCGCTGGGCGAACTGATCGCCACCACGCCGGCCTGGACCTGTCAGATCGAGCCGTCGATCGGCAACACGATCTGGCTCGGTTGGGAGCCGGACGCGTCCGTGGTCGTCCGCGACCGCTGAAACCTTTAGAAATCCGCGGTTGGCAGGGGGCCGGCCGCCAATGTGAGGAGCCTGGCATGACCTTGACCAAGACCCTGTACGAAAAGGATCTCTATCCCGAGATCGAGGACGCCGGAGACAGCGACTTCGCCCGTGACTGCGTGGAGATCGCGGCGGAGCGGCTGGAGAAGGGGCAGATCGACCGACGCACCTTCCTCCAGGCCATGGCGATCCTGGGTGCCGGCACGTCCGTCATGACCCTGGGCGGCGGGTCCGCCAAGGCGGCGACCGAGGTCGTGGTCGTGAACTGGGGCGGCCCGGCGGTCGAAGCCTATCAGAAGGCGTTCGGCGATCCGTTCGAGAAGGCTACCGGCAACAAGGTCGTGATCGACGGCACCGGCCCGCTCGGCTCCAAGATCAAGGCGATGGTCGACGCGGGTGCGGTGACCTGGGACGTCTGCGACACCGGCACCGGCACCACGCTGGTCCTGCAGAAGCAGGGCGTGCTCGAGCCGATCGACTACTCGATCGTCGACAAGTCGAAGATGCAGGAGAAGTTCGCCTACGAGTACGGCTGCGCGAACTACATGTTCAGCTTCGCGCTGACCTACAACAAGAAATCCGTGTCGTCCGAGCCGACCGGCTGGAAGGACTTCTGGGACCTGGAGAAGTTCCCGGGCAACCGCACCCTGCGCAAGCAGCCGAACGGCATGCTCGAGGCCTGCATGATGGCCGCCGGCCGCTCGCCGAACGAGGTCTATCCGATCGACATCGACCTGGCGGTCTCCAAGCTCAAGGAGATCAAGGACTACGTGATCGCCTGGGGCTCGGGCTCGCAGAGCCAGGAACTGTTCCGCACCGGCGAAGTGGTGATGGGCAACATCTGGCACACCCGCGCCAACCTCCTGAACCAGGAGACCAATGGCGACGTGACCTGGACCTGGAAGGACGGCATCGTGACCGCCGGCATGTGGAACGTGCCGAAGGGCAACCCGGCCGGTGTGGAGACCGCGATGAAGTTCATCGCCTCGGCCCAGGATCCGGAGCAGCAGCTGGTTCTGTTCAACGCCATGGGCAACGGCCCGGCCAACCCGGCCGCCGCCGACATGGTGCCGGCCGACAAGAAGTACATCGATCCGGGCCAGCCCGAGAATCTCGCCGTCCAGGTCCTGCAGAACGGCCCCTGGTACGAAGAGGACAGCGGCGTTCGGAACCTGACAAACGACGAGCTGTCGCGCGAGAAGTGGCTCGACGCCCTGTCGTCGTAATCCGATCGGTCATTAGAGCAAATCACGATCAGATGGAGACATCTGATCGTGTGAATTTGCTCTATCTTTAAGAGCTTAGAGGGCGGTTCACGGTTCGGATCGATTCGATCTGAACCGATCGCTCTCTAGACAAAGGGCATTGGCAGGCCGCACATGCACGCTTCACTTCGCCGGGTCTATTGGTGGCTGATCGCGCCGGCGGTCCTGCTCATGCTCGTCTTCTACATCTATCCGCTGATCCAGGTTCTCTGGATCAGCGTGACCGATCCCGTGCCCGGGCTCGGCAACTACAGCGAACTGATCGACAGGGCGCTGATTCACCGGATCTGGATGACCACGATCCGGGTCTGCGTCATCACCACGGTCATCACCGTGGTCTGCGGCTACATCGTCGCCTACACGATGGCCCAGGTCGGCGAGCGCCAGCGCACCTGGATGATGTTCTGCGTGCTGCTCACCTTCTGGCTCAGCGTGCTGATCCGCGCCTTCGCCTGGGTGATGCTGCTGCGCACCCAGGGCCTGATCAACACGGGGCTCCAGGAGCTCGGGTTGATCGACCAGCCGCTGCGCCTGGTGCGCAACGAGTTCGGCGTGATCGTCGGCATGGTGCATTTCATGCTGCCGCTGGCGGTGCTGCCGATCTATTCCAACATGACCGGCATTCAGGACCGGCTGGTCAGCGCGGCGCGCGGCCTCGGCGCCTCGCCGTGGGTGGCGTTCAAGGACGTCTACCTGCCGCTGAGCAAGCCCGGCCTGATCGCCGCGACCATTCTGGTCTTCGTGTTCTCTCTCGGCTTCTTCATCACCCCGGCCCTGCTCGGCGGCGGCAAGGTGGTGATGATCTCCGAGTACATCCAGGTGAGCTTCGAGGAGACGCTGCGCTGGGGGCAGGCGACCATGCTGGCCTCGACCCTGCTGTTCTCAGTGTTCCTGTCGCTCGCCCTGGTGGCCCGCTTCGTCGACCTGAAGAAAGTGTTTGGTGCGCGATGAAAAAGGATCCGCGCGTCGTCTTCGGCCGCTGTGTGGTCTATGGCCTTGCCTGGACCGTGCTGGCCTTCCTTGTCCTGCCGATGATCATCGTCGTGCCGGTCTCGTTCACCGACCAGTACTATCTGTCGCTGCCCAAGGAAGGCCTGTCGCTTCAGCACTATGCGGCGTTCTTCGAGAAGGAGATCTGGCTGGCCGCCACGCTCGACAGCGTGATCGTCGCCACCTGCTCGACCGTCGCCGCGCTGGTGCTCGGCACGCTCTGCGCCATCGGCTGCTGGCGGCTGGCGAGCAACGCGGCGGAGTCCGTGCGCACCTTCATGCTGACGCCGATCATCGTGCCGACCATCGTGCAGGCGCTCGCCATGTACCGGTTCTGGATCGATCTCGGGATCATGGACACCTATTTCGGCCTGATCCTGGCCCATACCCTGATCGCCATCCCCTATGTGGTGATCACCGTCTCGGCCTCCCTGGCGAATTTCGACGTCCGGCTGGAGCAGGCCTCGCGCAATCTCGGCGCCTCGACCTCGCAGACCATCCGTTGGGTGATCCTGCCGAGCATCGTGCCGGGCATGCTGTCGGGCGCGCTGTTCGCCTTCACCATCTCGTTCGACGAGATCGTCGTGGCGCTCTTCATCACCAGCCGCAACGTCTATACCCTCCCGAAGCGGATCTGGGACGGCATCCAGGATCACCTCGATCCCACCATCGCCTCGATCGCGACCATGCTGATCGTGATCACGCTGGCCCTGCTGCTGACCGAGCTTTGGGCCCGTCAGCGGCGGCGGGCGCGGCTGACCGAGCGGATCGAGGGCGGCGAAGCCTGATCTTCCGGCGCCGGTTTCGGCCGGTCGCCTTACACATCGACGGAGACGACCATGACCGCGGAGCTGACGCCCGCCAAGCGGACCGCCCTTGCCTGGGTCGAGGCCAATGCCGAGCGCCTGTCGCGCGATCACATGGAGATCTGGCACCTGCACGAGCCGTCCTGGCGCGAGTACAAGTCGGCCGCCTGGTATGTCGAGCGCCTGCGGGCCGAAGGCTTCGAGGTCGAGCCGGGATCGGCCGGGATGCCGACGGCGCTGTGCGCCACCTGGGAGAACGGTACCGGCGGGCCGACGATCTGCTGCTACGCCGAATACGACGCCGTGGTCGGCTCCAGCCAGGAGGCGGTGCCGTATCGCAAGCCGCGCGAGGGGGTGCATCCCTATGCCGCCGGCCATACCGATCCGCACTCGGCGCTGGGCCTCGGCGGCCTGACCGGCGCGCTGGCCATGCAGGCGGCGATGAAGGAACACAGCATCGCCGGGCGCATCAAGTTTTTCGGCGAGCCAGCGGAGAAGATGTGCGGCTCCAAGCCGATCCACGCCAGCCACGGCTATTACGACGACATCGACGCGCTCATCAGCTTCCACCCGACCTCGCTGCCGGATCTCTCCAACACGGTGATCTGGGAGACCCATTGCGGCTGCTACTGGTCGAAGGTCTACACCTTCGAGTCCGTGGATCCGGAGACCTGGGGCTCGGCCGGCGAGCGCAAGGGCTCGCAGAACAGCCACGCCATCGCCCGCGCGCCGGCGGCCCTGGACGCCATGTGCCTGATGTACACGACCACCAAGTACACCAAGGAGAACATGCTGCCGCACCGGGGGTCCTGGACCCTGAACGAGGCGATCCTGAACGGCGGGTTCGCGACGGCCGACAACCTGCCGCCGCGGTTCTCGCAGATCCAGTACGCCTGGCGCTGTCCGTCCATCGAGATGGCCGAGGCGATCGAGCGGGTGCTGGACAACAACGCCGAGCATGTCGCCGGCCTGACCCATTGCCAGGTCACGTCCGAGTGGGTGACCAAGACCCGGCCGGGCATGGCGAACAACGCCCTGGCCGAGATCACCTACGCCAATTTCGAGCTGGTCGGCCCGCCGAAGTTCACCGACGAGGCCAAGGAGTTCGGCCGCGAGATCATCCGCAACCTCGGCTACGACGCGCCGGAGGAGCCGTTCCCGGAGATCCTGGAACAGCTCGTCGATCCGAAGGAGGGCGAGGCCATCCTGCGCTCGCAGATCCCGTCCTGGCAGAAGAACTACACCTCCGACGACTACACCGACATGACCTGGCACACCCCGACCGTGCGCCTCTATGTCGGTCGCGCGGCGCTGAAGAACCCGGCGCCGGGGGTGAAGGTGCCGCACTGGTGCCACTGCGCGCTCGGCGGCGTGCCGGGGGCGATGGACCCGATGTTCCTCACCGCCGGCAGGGTGATCGCCACCACCGGGCTCGAGCTCATGGAAAGTCCTGAAGCGCTGGCCCGCTGCAAGGCGGAGTTCGACGAG
Source organism: Thalassobaculum salexigens DSM 19539 (assembly GCF_000423805.1). Classification (NCBI taxonomy): domain Bacteria; kingdom Pseudomonadati; phylum Pseudomonadota; class Alphaproteobacteria; order Rhodospirillales; family Thalassobaculaceae; genus Thalassobaculum; species Thalassobaculum salexigens. The sequence goes on along the minus strand of NZ_AUIR01000012.1, from coordinate 219,829 downwards.
CGCACCGGGGGCGGCATCGGCGGCGACAAGTGGGTGCCGCCGCTGCTCGGCAAGAACGCGCCGGCGCCGATCCACTTCCCGTGGCCGGAATACGTGGAGACGGTTCGCGGCCCGGAATGGGTCATGCCGACGCCGCCCGTTCAGGACTGATTGAAGACGACGACCAGAAGGAGGAAACCCGCCATGGGCGCGGTCAGCGAGTTCGAATACCGCTACAACATGACCATCAAGACCTTCCCCAGCCACGAGGAGCCGGGCTTCGAGAGCGCCGAGCAGCAGGAGACGGTCTGGGGCCGCAAGTGGGGCTGCGACAACGATGTCGGCCGGCTCCGTATGGTGCTGATGCATCGGCCGGGCGAGGAGATGAAGATCCTCGACCCGTCCAAGCGCCTGGAGCATCTGGGATCCTACGGCGACGCCGAGGGTCAGTCCTGGTACTGGCGCGGCGACAAGATCCACACGATGGAAGAGCAGCAGGAGCAGCATGACGGCCTGGCCGACGCTCTGCGGGCCGAGGGCGTGGAGGTCGTCTACCTGAAACGCTGTGCGCCGGGTAAGCACAAGTCGATCTACACCCGCGACAGCTGCATCGGCGTGAAGGGCGGGGCGATCGTCACCCGGCTCGGCCCGATCGTGCGCCGCGGCGAGGAGGCCCCGGTCACCGAGACCCTCGGCGCCCTCGGCATGCCGATCCTGCGCACCGTCCACGGCACCGGGCTGATGGAGGGCGGCAGCTTCGTGTGGCTGAATTCCAAGACCGCCGTGATCGGCCGCTCCTCCCGCGTGAACGAGGAGGGGACCCGCCAGGTCGAGGAAGTGCTGAACGCCCAGGGCGTGGAACTGCTCCGGGTCGACCTGACCGGCTACCGGCTGCATATCGACGGCGCGCTGGTGATGATCGACGTGGACACCGCGATCATCAACCCGACCCAGCTGCCGTTCTGGTTCCTCGGCAAACTGAAGGAGCTGGGCATCCGCACCATCGAGGTGCATCCGGACGATCCCTCCGGCGTGGTCAACTGCATCGCCGTGAAGCCGGGCCGGGTGATCATGGAGGCGGGCGCCTCCAAGCACACCGCCGACGCGCTGGACAAGCTCGGCATCGAGATCGTGCCGGTGAAGTACGACAAGATCTTCCAGGGCGGCGGCGGCATCCACTGCTCGACCTCGCCGCTGATCCGCGACTCGGTCGACTGACAGCGGGCCTCTGGACCCTATCGGGCCGCCCGTTCCGCAGGTGCGAAGGCATCGACGGGAACGGGCGGCCGTCGCCGTCCGTATCCGCGCTCTACCATAAGGCGGCCTGATCTGGCCGACCGACACAGGCCTGTCGGGTCGTGCCGGTCTTTGTGTTAACCATAATGCAAGATTGATCGTAGCCGATCTGGCCCGTCCTCGCCCCCGAGAGATGTGTAACTCGCATCAGTGGCGGCCCACTCTTCGGCTTCCGTTGCCGCATCTTATTTGCAATCATTTCGCGTTTCCGGCGTGCGGTCGGAGAAGCCTGGACCGGAAACCAGTGCATTTCTCGCAGTTGAGATTGCGAACTATTCGCAAATTGCCTATTTTAGAGCCGTCTGCATGTCAGTCCGAGGATCGTCACGTATGAGTCACGTCAGCCGTCGAGTGGGCCGTCGCTCGGCCGACCGGTCCGATCTTGCCGTCGAGCCCCTGCAACCGGGCCTGCAGCATGGGGAGCCTGATTATTCGGTGCGTTGCGAGAAAATGTCGGTGCCGTCCCATCCGATGGACGGCCGATCGATCTTCCAGGATTTCGCCTCGGGCATAAGCCTGCACGCGACCGACGCGATCGAGATGGCGGATATCCAGTCCCGCGCCACCCTGCAGCCGGGCGTGAGCCTGCTCTTGCTGCTTGAAGGCGCGGTCGACGCGACCGTCGAGGGGACGGCGATCCAGTGCAATGCCCGGCGCGGTCCGGTCGGCCGGATCATTTCCGTCACCCGGCCCACCACCCTGCTGCGCACGTCCACGCGCGGGCGCTATGTGCGCAAGGTGACGCTGCGCATTCCGCTGGCCTGGTTCGAGGAACGCGGCTGCGGCGATCCGGCCTCGACCCTGTCGCGGGAACTCGCCACCTTCCTGCGAACCCATAATTCGGTGAAGGAGTGGGAGCCGTCGACCGGCGCGGTGCGCAGCGCCGAGGATCTCCTGGCCCGCAGCGCGGACGGCGGCGTGCTCGCCAGCATTGCCGGTGAGCGCGACATGCTGAACATGCTGGCCGATGCGCTCTCGGCCTTCCGTGACGACGAGCAGCGGCCGATGCCGCGCCACCTGCGGTCCCGCGACATCGTGCGGGCCCAGACCGCGCGCGAGCTGATCCTGCGCAGCCTGGACGACGGCCTGCACCTGCCGGATATCGCCGAGCAGACCGGCATGAGCGTCAGCACCCTGCAGCGGGTGTTCCGCGACTGCTTCGGCCAGACGGTGATGGAGTTCGCCCGGGTACGCCGCCTGGAGATGGCGCGCGACCTGCTGGACCGGGACGGGCTGTCGGTCGGGGACGTGGCCCAGCGGGCCGGTTATTCCAGCCCGGCGAATTTCGCCACGGCGTTCCACCGGGAATTCGGCTACCCGCCCTCCCAGGTCAAGGAACGCGCCCGCCGCGCCGCCATCGCCGAGACCGAGCAGGTTTAGGCGCCTCCCGCCTCATTCCAGTCGCACCCCCCAATCCGTCTCCCCAGCCTTGCGCCGGGGCTCAGGGTACAGGCTTGCCGGAGCGTGGGAGGCGTGATTCCGGGCGCTCCCGCGCGCGGCGGCCTCGGTCCCGGCGCAGGGCCGGGAAGACGAGGAAGGGGGGAAGGACAGCCAGGCTCCCGTCACCCTCTCGCTCACCCGGCTCCCGTCACCCTCACCCCGTCCCCGCGTTTCGGTAGAACGCCACCGTCTGGGCCAGTCCGTCCCGTAGCGCCGTATGCGGGAGGTCGCCGAGAACCGCCCCGATCGGGCTCGGCGCGATGACCGGGTGCAGCGGCAGGGGCGGCCCGGCCCAGTCGATCGCCGCACCCGGCACGAGATCCTCGATGCCGGCAGCGATCGCCGAGATATCCGCCACCTCGCCGACCAGGGAGAAGGCGTGCGCGCCCTCGAACGGCCGGGTCGCCGCCGCCTCGAACACCGCGGCCACGTCGTCCACATAGATCATGTCGGCGGCACCGGAATAGCCGATCGTATAGGGTCGGCCGGCCACCGCCTCGCGGCAGGCGATGGACGGCCCTGCCGTCAGCCCGGTCTCGCGGCCCGGCCCGTAGACGATCGCCGGCCGGAAGCCGACGCTGGAGATCCCGGCATCGTGCCAGTAGGCCCGCCCGCTGCCCTCGCAGGCCAGCTTGAAGGCGCCGTAATGGGTGGTGGGGTAGGGGATGGCGCCGTCGTCGGGTCCGAACACGCCGGCGCTGCTGGCATAGGCGACGCCGCGCAGCCCGTGCGCCTTGGCCGCCTCGAACACGTTGAGGGTGCCGATCAGGTTGACCTGGGCGCCGAGGATCGGGTTCTCGGCACAGGCCGGGGTCAGCAGCGCGGCCAGATGGATCGCGAAGTCGCAGCCCTCGGCCGCCCGCAGTACATCGTCGCCCGAGGCGACGTCGCCGGTGCGCCACTCGACCCGGTCGGCCATGTCCCCGGCGATCGCACGCACGATGCCGCGCTCCTCGCGCCGGTCGAAGACGCGCACGTCCAAGCCCCGGGCGGCGAGGCGGCGGATGATCCAGGCGCCGAGAAACCCGCCGCCACCGGTGATCAGGACGGTCATGCCGTCTCTCCCGCGGCCATGTCGGCGGCGGTGAGCTGATAGGCGAGGTTGTAGACGATCGTCGCCGGACTGCCGACGCCGCAGCCGCTGTCGGCGATGGCCGCCTCGATGTCGCCGGCCGAGGCGATCAGCTCGGGCAGCCCGCTGCCTTCCACCAGGACGATGGCGTCGAACTCCTTCTCGCTCATCTTCGGACGCAGCTCGGTCTCCTTCGTCTTCACCCCGGAGATCTCGCGCCGGGCGAGGCCGATATGGGCGCAACACGCCCCGGTCACCCCCAGCAGGGTCCGGCTGAGCTGTTCCGCCTTGGCCCGCACATCGGCCTCGCCGGCGCCGTCCAGGAAGTCCAGCCGGACGGTGGCCATAGCCCCGCCGTCTCCGACGCCGCTGGAGACCAGCCGCTCGCAGGCGACCCGCAGGAAGTTGCGGAAGGTCGGCTGCACCTTGTTGCTCCAATCGGTCGGGTTGTTCAGCCGCTCCAGATAGGCCGGCGAGCGGAACACCTCGGCCGTCTCGCCGCCATAGACCGTGCCGTAGCGGTAGCGCGGCAGGGCGTGGTTGATCAGCCGCTTGCCTACGGTGAAGCCGGGAATGGAGAGCCGCTCGGGCATATGCTCGCGGGTGTGCCACTCCATGTATTCGGTCCAGGAGGCCGGATCGATGTCGTGGAACAGCGCCAGAAAGGCGGAGCCTGTCAGGGCCATGGGGTTTCCTCGTGGTTTCGTGTTCGGTGGATGTGATCAGTCGCCCAGCAGGCGCTTGGTCGCCTCCAGGGACCGGCGCGCCACCTCGGACGGGCCGAGCCGGGCGGCGAGGTCGTCGTTCGGCACCTCGACGCTGACGGTCATGCCGGGCGGAACGTGGGCGGCGATGGCCGCGAGATCGATGCCGCCTTCGCCGGGGATCATCCGCGCGGTGCGGGCGACGGCGATCAGACCCTCGTCGGACGGGTCGAAGGGCACCGGGCCGTCGCAGATCTGCACGTAGTTCATCAGCGACGCCGGAAGCTCGGCGAACTCCTGCAGGGTCGCGCCGCAGCGGTCGAAATGCAGGGCGTCGAACAGCACGGCGGCACTCGGATGGTCGGCGGCCTCCACCAGCCGCCGGGCCGAGACGAGATCCTTGCAGCCGGTCCAGGGCATGAACTCCAGATCGGCGGTGAGACGGTACTCCCCGAGCCGGTGGCACAGCGCGGTGTAGCTGTCCTCGGTGCGCGCCGGGTCGGTGTCGTCGATGGCGACCAGCACATGCGCCGCGCCGAGACCGGCGATGCGGTCGAGGAACGGGGTGAAGCTGTCCAGACGCGTATCCGGCTTCAGGCGGATCATCTCCGCATCCGCCATGGTCACGCCGGTGTCGCGCATCGCCGCCTTGACCTCGGCCAGCAGGGCGTCGTCGTCGAGCAGCGGGTGCAGGGGCTCGCCGGCGGCCGGCAGCAGGCGGAAACTGACCATGTCGTAGCCGTGCTCGGCGGCGATCTTCACCGCCGTCACCGGGTCGACGCCGTTGCCGGTTAGATAGCCAAGCGAATAGGCGCGGGATGTGGCTGCGGTCATGTCACGGACTCCAGTTCGGACAGAGCGACCGCCCGGCCGGTCTGCGCCGAGCGCTTGATGGCGGCGACCACGTGCATGTTGCGGATGCCGTCGTCGCAGGTGACCAAAGGTTTCACCTCGCCCCGTACGACGGCACAGAAATGTTCCGCCTGGGCGATGTAGGTGTCGCCGGTTCCGGCCTCAAGGCGCCGATGGGTGAGGGGATGGGTCCAGTCGCCACCGGGTTCGTACGTCCACAGCGACAGATCCGGCAGGCTGAGCCCACCCTCGCGCCCGGAATACAGATGGGTGATGTGGTCGTGCTTGGGGAAGCGGCCCGGGTTCTCGCCCGACGAGACCTCCCACGACCAGGGGCCGACCGCGGCGTCCGACAGGGCGAGGGTGGCGAGGCCGCCCTGCTCGAAGGTCAGGATCGCCGCGGTGGTGTCCTCCACGTCGAGCCCCCGCGTGGCGTTTGAGTGTGTGCCCTGGACGGTCGCGATCTCGCCGAAGAAATGCCGCAGCAGGTCGATATCGTGGATCGCGTTGATCAGCAGCGGGCCGCCCTGCTCCGGATCGCGGCGCCAGGGCACGTCGAAATAATCCGGCTGCTTCAGCATGGCGCAGGTCACCGTCGCCATGACCAGCGGGCCGATGGCGCCGTCGGTAATCGCCCGTTTGGCGGTCTTGATCAGCGGGTTGTGGCGGCGGTGATGGCCGACCAGCACCGGCACGCCGCTGCGCGCCGTCACCTCGGCCAGGATCGCGGCCTCCGCCAGCGTGCTGGCGACCGGCTTCTCCAGCAGGATCGGGATGCCGGCGCCCAGCATCCGCTCCGCCAGGGCGACATGGGTGTCGTTGGGCGAGGCGATGACGGCGGCGTCGCAGATCCCCGCCGCCAGCAGCGCATCGATATCCGTGAAATACGGGACCTGACGCTGTGCTGCGAGATCGCGGGCGGCGGGTGTCGGATCGACGATGGCCGACAGGGCGACGCCTCCGGCCTTCGACAGCATGTCGATATGGGTGCGGCCGATGACGCCCGCGCCGATCACGGCGACCTTGAGGTCGTCCATTGTTTCCTCCCATTTTCCGTCAGCCTACACCGCGCGTGATGCGTGTTGGAACTGGCGTCGGCGATTGAAAACCCGCTGCGGTCGGATAGGCTCGGATATTCCGTGATTGCTACCCTCTAACTTCCACCCTCAGCCCGCCGTGTGAACCCCGATGGCCGATGCCTTGCCGATGCCCGCCGATCCTCTCCGCTCCGACTGGGACGTTGTCGTGCTCGGCGGCGGGGCTGCCGGTCTGGCGGCAGCACTCTTCGCCGCCCTCGACGGCGCGCGCACCCTGCTGATCGAGCGCTCGGAGCATGTCGGCGGCACCTCGGCCCTCTCGGCGGGCACGGTGTGGATCCCGAACACCCGCCACGGCGATGCCAGCGGCAACGCCGACAGCCCCGAGCAGGCTCTGGCCTTCCTCGACGCCGCCGTCGGAAACCGGGCACCCCGCGCCATGCGCCAGGCCTTCCTGGAGGCCGGGCCCGAAGCGATACGCCGGCTGGAGGAGCAGACGGTGGTGCGGTTCCGTGCCCGGCCGTTTCACCCGGACTATCTGTATGAGCTCGAGGGATCGGTGTCCGGCGGGCGGGCGCTGGAAGCGCTGCCGTTCGACGGCGGCGCCCTGGGCCGGGCCCTGCGCAAGCTGCGGCCGCCGATCCCGGAATTCACCCTGCTGGGTGGCATGATGGTCGACCGAGACGATATCGGCCACCTGATGAACCTGACGAAATCGCGCACATCCTTCGGCCATGTGGCGCGAATACTGAGCGGCTACGCGGTCGACCGGCTGCGGCACGGACGCGGGGCGCGGCTGGTCATGGGCAACGCGCTGGTCGGACGGCTGCTGCGCGCGGCGCTCGATGCCGGCGTGACGGTGGCGACCGAGACGGAGGTCACGGATATCGCCGGGGACGGCGCGGCCCGGACGGTCACCGCGAAACGCGGCGGCCGCGAGGTGCAACTGACGGCAACCGGCGGGGTGATCCTGGCCTCCGGCGGTTTCGCCCGGCATCCGCAGCGCCGGGCCGAGTTCCTGCCCGACCCGCTGCCGGAATACAGCCCGGCGGCCCCCGGCAATACCGGCGCGCTGCACGACATCGCCTTGGCGCTCGGCGCCCGCTACGGCGAGGGGGCCGAGCAGCCGGTGTTCTGGGCGCCGGTCTCCCGCCGCAAGCGGCGCGACGGGTCGATGGCGGTGTTCCCGCATTTCGTGCTCGACCGCTCCAAGCCCGGAATCATCTCGGTCGGCCGCGACGGACGGCGCTTCGTGAACGAGAGCCTGTCCTATCACCAGTTCGTCGCCGCCATGTACGCCGCCAACCGGGACGGCTCGACCATCCCGGCCTTCGAGATCTGCGACGCCGACGCCCTGCGGAAATACGGGCTGGGCATGGTGCATCCGGGCGGGCGCGGGCTGGTGCCGTTCCTGGCCGACGGCTACCTGGTGCGCGCCGACACGCTGGCGGAGCTGGCCGGCGTGCTGGAGATCGACCCGGCCGGGCTGGCCGAGACCGTCGAGCGCATGAACGGCTTCGCGGAGACCGGAGAGGACACCGACTTTCAGCGCGGCACCAATGTCTATCAGCGCGCCAACGGCGATCCGAAGCACGGACCGAACCCGACGCTCGGGCCGATCCGAACGGCGCCGTTCTACGCGATCCGGCTCTGGCCCGGGGATATCGGCGCGGCGATCGGGCTGGAGACCGATACCGACGCAAGAGTGCTCGGGCCGGACGGGGCGACGTTGGACGGGCTCTATGCCTGCGGCAACGACATGCACTCGGTGATGGGCGGGGTCTATCCGGCCCCGGGGATCAATCTCGGCCCGGCCATCGCCTTCGCCTACCTCGCCGCCCGCCACGCCGCGGCGCGCCGTTCCTGATCAAGAAGAAGCCCTGGAGGAAACCGATGTCCGCGCCCACCGTCCACATCATCAACGGTCCGAACCTGAACACGCTCGGCATCCGCGAACCGGAGATCTACGGCAGCACGACTCTGGCCCAGATCGAGAGCTGGTGCCGGGACGCGGCGCGCGGGCCTCTGGAATTCAGGCAGTCGAACATCGAGGGCGAGATCGTCGACATGGTGCAGGCCGCCCGCGGCAGGGCCGACGGGGTGATCATCAACCCGGCCGCCTACAGCTTCTATTCGGTGGCGATCCAGGACGCGCTGAAGATCTATGGCGGGCCGGTGATCGAGCTGCACATCTCCAACATCCACGCCCGCGACGAGGACCACCGCCATTCCATCCTGTCCAAGGCGGTGACCGCCGTGATCGCCGGTCTGGGCGCACGGGGGTACGTGACGGCGCTGGAGGCGATGTACGAGCTGATCGACGCGCGGGGATAGGGCGCTGCGCCCGGAGAAGGCGGGGATGGCGGTGGCTAAACTCTTAAATTTCTTCCTCTTCCCGGTGCAAGGCCGGGAAGAGGGGGGATAAGCCGGGCAGACGGATCAACCGGGCAGACGGGTATCTATGAGATCCCTACCGCCGCCCGGGCGGCCTGCAGCGTCTGCTCCGGGCCGCCGTCGGCATCGATGCGGTACCAGTCGAGATAGCCCAGATCCCGTTCCGCCTGGCTGACGACCACCGAGCCGTCGGCATCCGATGCGTCGCGGTCCCGATTGTCGGCGCGGGCCACCAGGGTCTCGGTCGGCGCCTCCAGCCACAGGCCGGTGAAGTCCACATCCATCTCGCTCGCCAGATCGGCCAGGGCCTCGCGCTCCTCGAGCCGCTGGTTCACCGCATCGACCACCACGCTCTGGCCGGCGCGCAGGGCCGATGCGGTTTCCTGCAGCAGGGTGTCGTAGACCTGCCGGGTGACCGCCTCGGTATAGCCGTCATCGCCCAGCTTCTCATGCTCGCCCACGCCCATCAGCCGCTTGCGAATCACGTCGCTGCGCAGATGGAGCGCGCCGGGAAACGGCGTCAGGTCGCCGGCAAGGTGGGCGGCGAGCGTGCTCTTGCCGGTGCCGGACAGGCCGCCGACCGCGACCAGCCGGGGCGGATAGGGCACCAGCACCGCCTCGGCGAAGTCGAAATACCGCTGGGCCTCGGCGATCAGGCCGGATTTCTTGTCCTGCGGTGCGTTCTCCACCGAGGCGGCGATCACCTTGGCGCGGATCACCGCCCGCACGCTGACGAAGAGCGGCATCGCCGCCAGCCCGGCGATCTGGTTCGGATCGCGGTCCTCGGCCAGGTAGCGGTTCAGGATCAGGTTAGCCTCGCGCGTCAGCCCGCGCTGGCCCAGATCCATCAGCAGGAAGGCGAGGTCGTACAACACGTCGGTGGTGGCGAGGTCCTCGTCGAACTCGATGGCGTCGAACAGGGTCGGTTCGTCGCCCAGCAGCACGATGTTGCGCAGGTGCAGGTCGCCGTGGCAGCGCCGCACCCGTCCTTGGCGTTCGCGGGCGTCCAGGGCGGAGGTCACCGATTTCAGGGCGCTCTGGGAGCGGCAGGTCAGGTTCTCCGCCCGGAAGTCGTCGAACACCTCCGGTGCCTCGGCCAGGCTGCTGCCGTTGCTGCGGACGATCTCGGCCAGCGCCTTGGCGAAGGCGGTCCCTTCGCGCAGGGCTGCCCGCTGGTGCGACGCGGCGATGGCGGCGGCCGTGCGGCGCAGCAGGTCGTCGGACAGGCCGTCGCGCTCGGCGATGCGGTCCAGCGTCATGTCCACGTCGAAGCGGCGCATGTGCACGCACCACTCCACCGGCTCGCCGTCCCCGTCGATCGCCAGGCCGTTGCCGTCGCGGGTGATCGGGACCGCGCCGAGATAGATGTCCGGCGCGTTCGGCCGGTTCACGGCGATCTCGGCCTCGCAGGTGGTCTTGCGCTTGTCCAGGGTGGAGAAGTCCATGAACGGGAACTTCACCGCCCGCTTCACCTTGTAGGCATCGTCCCCGGCGAGGAACACGGCGGCCCCGTGGGTATCGATGCGGTGGACGTCGTCGGCACCGGCATGGGTGACCGGGTCGGCGAGGAAGTCGAAGACCGCGCTCTGGTCTTCGACCACGTGGGAGGCGGTCGCCATCTCAAGCTCCTGGCACTGGTGAGCGGGGCAGCCGGGGGTATCGCTGCCCTTTGCGAGATGGGTCCGTCGCGCCGGGGGCGCAAGTTCGGAAATGTCAGGCGGCGATGGCGCCGGCCCCACCCTCCCGCCGCCGCGCGTGCAGCCGGTAGAGGCATTCCGGGCCGTCATAGTCGATGTAGCAGCCCTGCAGGAAACGCCGCCCATCCTCGGCGAAGGCGGTGCGGCCGTGCAGGGTGCGGTGGTTGTCCATCACCAGGCAGTCGCCGGGCGCCAGCTTGAAGCGGATCTGGAAGGCCGGGTCCTCGGCATAGGCGGCCAGACGCCGCCGGCCTTCGAAGAACAGGGCGAGCATTTCCGGATCGGCGGCCGGCGGGAAATCCAGCCGGGTCGACAGCCGGATCGCCCGCAGGCGGCCCCCCTCGTCGACATCGATCATCGGCGCGGTGGCCCGGTCGTCCACGGTGGCCGAGCGGTAGCGGAAGGTGACCGGGAGCCGAGTGAGGACGGAATAAGCCTCCGGCGCGTCCCGCTTCAGAGCGGCGGCGATGGCGACACCGTCCGCCAGGGTGCTGTCGCCGCCGGTCGCCCCGTTCTCCAGGCAGTGCAGGAACTGGATCGCCGGGACCGCGCGGCGGTATGGATTGTCGGAATGGGCGGTCAGGGCGAGGCCGGTGTAGGCGAGGTCGCTGGCCTGGGCCTCGGTGCGCACGTTGAACAGCACGCCCCAGTTGGTCTCGCGGATCGGGCCGAACCGGCGGGCGATGTCGAGCAGGCTGTCCTCCTGCGTCGGCGTGTCGCGCAGGATGGCGAAGCCGCTGGCGAAGAACCCGTCGAGCAGGCTTTGCATTACCGACGGCTCCGCCAGGGCGGACCAGGAGGCCGAGGGCCGGGTGATCGTGTCCGACGTCCAGGCGATCGGGTCGGGCAGGGCGGTGGGGTCCGGGGCAAGCCCGGCCTCCACGGCGAGCCAGTCCAGCTCGAAGCGGCAGCGATGCCCGTCGGAGAAGCCGAGTACCACGCCCGAGCCGTCCGCCTGGGCGTCCTCGATCCGCAGATCGGCTGACAGGCGGGTCGGGTCGTAAGTCCGCTGATGGCTGTTCAGGTCCATCTGCTCCGGCGCCTCGCTGCGCTCCCGCAGCCACAGCGGGACCAGGGGGACGCGGCGCCCATTCCGTTCGATCCAGAGGTGGCCGGTCGTCGGATCCAAGTCGCAGCAGGTCATCGCCCCGTCCTGTCGGTCAGTCGCAGTGGGCGGGAGTCTTCCCTTTAATCGGAAGGCGTTACAGACATGAAATCCCGATGCCTGCTATAATCTCACGTTATGGCCGAGATGAGACACAGACTGCCGTCCCTCAACGCGCTCGCGGTGTTCGAGGCGGCCGGGCGGCTCGGCGGCTTCAGCCGGGCGGCGCGCGAACTGCGGATCAGCCAGCCGGCGGTGACCCGGCATATCCGCGGGCTGGAGGCGGCGGTGGGTCACCTGCTGTTCCAGCGCGCCCATAACCGGGTGACCCTGACCGAGCCGGGTCTGCGCCTGTGGCAGGCGGTGAACGCCGGGTTCGGTGACATCGCCGCGGTGGTCGACAGTCTGCGCGTGGCGGAGGAGGGGGCGGTCCTGGCCCTGTCCACCCATTCCGGTTTCGGCCAGCAATGGCTGATGCCGCGGCTGGAGGGGCTGCGCGAGGCGCTGGGCGGACGGTCGATCAGCCTGTCCATCGCCGACCGCTCGGCGGAGTTCGACCGCACCGAATTCGATATCGGCGTGCGCCATGGATCACGCGCCGATCTGGGGCCGAACGGCGTGCTGCTGGCGGAAGAGACGGTGATGCCGGTGGTCGGCTGGCGGCTGGCGGAGGCGCGGCCGGAGCTGTTGGCCCTGACCCCGGACGATCTGGTCGACGCCACCCTGATCCATATGGACGAGGGCGACCGGCCCTGGATGACCTGGGCGCAGTGGTTCCGGCTTGCCGGCGTGCGCCGAACGCCGCCGCCGGCCCGGGTGCGGCTGAACCATTATCCGCTGGTGATGTCGGAGGTGCTGTCCGGCACCGGCATCGGGCTCGGCTGGCGACCGCTGATCGACGAGATGCTGGAGAGCGGCGTGATCGTGCCGGTCGGCCCCGAGGTGGTGCGATCGGACTGGGGCTGGTGGTTCGTGTGGAGCGACCGGACGGCACCGCAGGACGTGGAGCGCGCGCTGGCCTGGTTCCGGTCCCGTCTTGCGCATCCCTCAGCCGGCTGACTGCACCCGCTCGCGCACGCCGCTGACGATCCGGTCGGCCACGGCGGAGACCCGCTTGAGCCGCACGTCGGTCTCGTGCCGGATCAGGTAGAACGACCGCTTCAGGGCGATGGCGTCGCCGCGCACCGGCTTCAGGGCCGGATACGCCCGGGCGATGAAGTCGGGCAGGATGCACACCCCCGCCCCGGCGAGCAGCCAGCGCAGCTGGATCAGCAGGCTGGTGGAGGTCAGCGCCGGGCGCACGTCGCTCACCACATGCGGAATGTAGTCGAGCGACGGGTCGAACACGAGGTCGGAGATGTAGCCGATCCAGCGTGCCTGCCGCAGTTCCCAATCCCGCTCGAAGCCGCCATGGCGGGCAATAAGGGCATCGGTGGCATAGAGCCGGAGCCGGTAGTCGGTGATCTTCTGCACCGTCAGCCGGCCGCTGGGCGGGGGCGAGACCGCGATGGCGAGGTCGGCCTCGCGCTGGGACAGGCTGAACACCCGGGGCAGGGCGACAACCTCCATGTCCAATTCCGGATTGCTGTTGCACAGCTCGATGCAGAGATCGGACAGCAGGAAGTTCGCCACGCCCTCGGGCACGCCGATCCGCACCGCCCCGCTCAACGCGCCGGCAGCCTGTCCGACCTGCTCCCGCGCCGCCTCGGCCGCAAGCTCCATGGCTTCCGCATGCTGCATCAGGGCGTGGCCCGCCTCGCTCAGCGCGTAACCTTTCGGACTGCGCTCGAACAGCTTGGTCTCCAGGCTGTGCTCCAGGCTGGTCATCCGCCGGCTCAGGGTGGCGACGTCGAGCCCGAGGCGACGCGAGGCGGCGGTCAGCTTGCCCAACCGGCCGATGGCGAGAAACAGTTTCAGGTCGTCCCAGTTCACGCCGATCCCCCTTGTGCCAACGAAAATGCAAAATGATTTTGACATCTATCCTATTCAATCCGGCACATTTGCAAAATAAGTCTGCGTTCCAATACCGGCCGACCCTCGAAATCCGTCGTCGCAAGAGACACATGAGGGAACTGGAGCGGCGCGAAGGTGTTGACCGTGCGGGTGCCGCCGAGAGGAGGGAGCATGAGCGAGGAGACCGGAACCGGAACTCGGCCTGAAACTCCGTTGAGCCTGCACGTGCCGGAACCGGCCGTGCGTCCGGGCGACACGCCGGACTTCTCCAACGTCACCATCGCCCGTGCCGGACAGGTGCCGCGCCCGCCGGTGGACGTCGCCCCCGACGACATCCGCGACATGGCGTTCTCGATCATCCGCGTGCTGAACCGCGACGCCGTCGCGGTCGGGCCCTGGGCCGGGCTGCTCACGGCGGAAGAGCTGCGCGACGGTCTCAAGCACATGATGACCCTGCGCGCCTTCGACGCCCGCATGATGATCGCCCAGCGCCAGGGCAAGACCTCGTTCTACATGCAGAACCTGGGGGAGGAGGCGATCGCCTGCGCCTTCCAGAAGGCGCTGACGCCCGGCGACATGAACTTCCCGACGTATCGTCAGGCGGGACTGCTGATCGCCGCCGGCTATCCGCTGGTCGACATGATGAACCAGATCTATTCGAACGAGAAAGATCCGCTCAAGGGGCGCCAGCTCCCGATCATGTACTCCTCGCGGGATCACGGCTTCTATTCGATCTCCGGCAACCTCGCGACCCAGTTCATCCAGGCGGTCGGGTGGGGCATGGCCTCGGCGATCAAGGGCGACAGCAAGATTTCGGCGGCGTGGATCGGCGACGGCTCGACCGCCGAGTCCGACTTCCACGCAGGCCTCGTCTTCGCCTCGACCTACAAGGCTCCGGTGGTGCTGAACATCGTCAACAACCAGTGGGCCATCTCCACCTTCCAGGGCATCGCGCGTGGCGGGTCGGGGACGTTCGCTGCCCGCGGCCTCGGCTTCGGCATTCCGTCGCTGAGGGTCGACGGCAACGACTACCTTGCGGTTTTCGCGGTGGCCAAATGGGCGATCGAGCGGGCCCGGCGCAATCTCGGTCCGACCCTGATCGAGCATGTGACCTACCGGGTCGGTGGCCATTCCACCTCCGACGATCCCGCCGCCTACCGGCCGAAGACGGAAAGCGATGCCTGGCCCCTGGGGGATCCGGTCATGCGGCTGAAGAACCACCTGATCGAGCTGGGCGAATGGTCGGACGAACGCCACACCCAGGCCGAGGCCGAGATCCGTGACGAGATCATCACCGCCCAAAAGGAAGCCGAGAAGCACGGCACCCTGCATTCCGGCCAGCACCCCTCGGTGCGCGACATGTTCGAGGGCGTCTATGCGGAAATGCCGCCGCATCTGCGCCGTCAGCGCCAGCAGGCGGGGTACTGATCGATGACCCGGCGCACGATGATCGAGGCCATCCGCGATGCCATGGACGTCTCCATGGAGCGCAACGACGACGTGGTGGTGTTCGGCGAGGATGTGGGCTTCTTCGGCGGCGTGTTCCGTTGCACGGCCGGGCTGCAGAAGAAATACGGGCCGTCGCGCTGTTTCGACACGCCGATCAGCGAGGCCGGCATTGTCGGCGCCGCGATCGGCATGGCCGGCTACGGGCTGCGGCCCTGCGTGGAGATCCAGTTCGCCGACTACGTCTACCCGGCCTACGACCAGATCGTGTCGGAGGCGGCGCGCATCCGCTACCGCTCCAACGGCCAGTTCACCGCCTCCATGGTGGTGCGGATGCCGACCGGCGGCGGCATCTTCGGCGGCCAGACCCACAGCCAGTCGCCGGAAGCGCTGTTCACCCATGTGGCCGGCCTGAAGACGGTGGTGCCGTCCAATCCGCACGATGCCAAGGGCCTGCTGATCGCCGCCATCGAGGACGACGACCCGGTGATCTTCCTGGAGCCCAAGCGGCTCTATAACGGTCCGTTCGACGGCTATCACGACCGGCCGGTGAAGCCCTGGTCGAGCTCCGATCTGGGCGAGGTGCCGGACGGCCACTACACGGTCCCGCTCGGCAAGGCCAACGTGGTCCGTGAGGGCAAGGCGGTGACCATGCTGAGCTACGGCACCATGGTGCATGTGAGCCTGGCGGCGGCCGAGGCGGCCGGCGTGGATGCCGAGATCATCGACCTGCGCACCCTGGTGCCGCTGGATCTGGAGACCATCAAGCAGTCGGTGCTGAAGACCGGGCGCTGCGTTGTGGTCCATGAGGCGACGCTCACCTCCGGCTTCGGCGCCGAACTGGCGGCCCTGGTTCAGGACGAGTGCTTCTTCCATCTGGAGGCGCCGGTGCGCCGGGTCGCCGGCTGGGACACGCCATACCCGCACGCCCAGGAATGGGACTACTTCCCCGGGCCGGATCGCATCGCCCGGGCGCTGCAAGAAGTTCTGGAGGTCTGAGATGGGCACCCACACCGTCAAGCTTCCGGATGTCGGCGAAGGGGTCGCGGAGGCCGAACTCACCGAATGGAACGTGGAAGTCGGCACCATCGTGCAGGAGGACGACATCCTCGCCACGGTGATGACCGACAAGGCCGCCGTGGAGATTCCGTCTCCCGTCTCAGGCACGGTGCAGTCCCTGGGCGGCCAGGTCGGCGAGGTCCTGTCGGTCGGCGCGCCGCTGGTGACGCTGGAGGTCGATGGCGACGGCAACACCGCGCCGGAACCCGACGCGAAGGAGGCGGCTCCCGAACCTGACGAGCCGGAGGGCGAGGACGAAGAAGAGACGCAGCCGAAACCCGCGCCCGAGAAGAAGGCCGAGAAGCCGGAACCCAAGAAGCCCTCCAAACCCGCTCAACCCGCCAAGCCCGCTCCGGTCGCCACCGGCGGTCCGGCGCGCGGCGAGCACGACCGGCCGGTTGCAGCCCCCTCCGTCCGGCGCCGGGCGAAGGAGGGCGGGGTCGATCTGCGTCAGGTGCGCGGCACCGGCCCGGCCGGGCGCATCACCCATGAGGATCTGGACCTCTGGTTCAGCGGCTCCGGCGAGGCGCGCAGCGGCGGCGGCCGGGTCGCCAACACGGCGGTGGAGGAGATCAAGGTCGTCGGCCTGCGTCGCCGCATCGCCGCGCGCATGGCCGAAGCCAACGCCCATGTCGCCCACATCACCTATGTCGACGAGATCGACATGACCGAGCTGGAGCGGCTGCGCGAGACCTTGAACAAGGAACACGCGGGCGAGCGGCCGAAGCTCACCCTGCTGCCGTTCCTGATGCGTGCCATGGTCAACGCCATCGCCAAGCAGCCGGCATTGAACGCCCATTACGACGACGATGCGGGCGTGATCCACCAGTATGGCGGCGTGCATATCGGCATCGCCACCCAGGCCCCCGGCGGGCTGATGGTGCCGGTGGTGCGCCATGTGGAGGCGCGCGGGCTGTGGGACAGTGCCGCGGAAGTCACCCGTCTTGCCGAGGCGGCGCGCACCGGATCGGCCAGTCGGGACGAGTTGTCCGGCTCGACCATCACCATCACCTCGCTGGGCGCCATGGGCGGGATTGCCACCACGCCGATCATCAACCGGCCGGAGGTCGCCATCATCGGCGTCAATAAGATGCAGATGCGCCCGGTCTGGGACGGCACCCAATTCGTGCCGCGTAAAATGATGAACCTGTCCTCCAGCTTCGATCACCGGGTCGTCGACGGCTGGGACGCGGCGGTCTTCGTGCAGGCGATCCGCCGGCAGCTCGAAAACCCGGCCACCCTGTTCGTGGAGGACTGAGCGATGCGCGATATCAGCTGCAAGGTTCTCGTCATTGGCGCCGGCCCCGGTGGCTATGTCTGCGCCATCCGGGCCGGCCAGCTCGGTTTGGACACGGTGATCGTCGACGGCGCGCCGTTGGGCGGCACCTGCCTCAACGTCGGCTGCATCCCGTCCAAGGCGCTGATCCACGCCGCCGACGAATTCCATAGGCTGGAGGCGGCGGCGGCGGGCAGCACGCCGTTCGGACTCTCGGCGTCGTCCCCGACGATCGATTTCACCAAGACCATCGCCTGGAAGGACGGGATCGTCGAACGGCTGAACCTGGGGGTCGGCGGGTTGCTGAAGAAGGCCGGGGTCAAGTCGATCCGCGGCTGGGCCACCTTCGTCGACGGCAAGACCGTGGAGGTCGCCACCGATACCGGCACCCAGACTATCCGCGCCGAGAGCGTGGTGATCGCCACCGGCTCCGAGCCGGTCGAACTGCCGGACCTGGCCTTCGGCGACCGGGTGATGTCGTCGACCGGCGCGCTGGCGCTGAACGAGGTGCCGGGTTCCATGGCGGTCGTCGGCGGCGGCTATATCGGCCTGGAATTGGGCACCGCCTTCGCCAAGCTCGGCAGCCGGGTGACGGTGGTGGAAGCGGCCGACCACGTGCTGCCGCAATACGACGCAGAACTTGTGCGCCCGGTCCTGGCGCGTCTGGAAGAACTGGGCGTGACCGTGCTGACCGGCGCCAAGGCCGGCGGGGTCGATAAGAAGGGCCTGAAGATCGACCACGGCGGCGAGGCCAAGACCGTGGCCGCCGACAAGGTCCTGGTCACCGTCGGCCGCCGGCCGAAGACCGAGGGCTACAGGCTGGAGGAGCTGGATCTCGACCGTTCCGGCCGCTTCATCCGGATCGACGACCGCTGCCGGACGTCCATGCGCGGGGTCTATGCCATCGGCGACGTGTCGGGCGAGCCCATGCTGGCGCACCGGGCCATGGCCCAAGGCGAGATGGTGGCCGAGATCCTGGCCGGCGAGCGGCGGTCCTGGGACAAGGTGGCGATTCCGGCGATCTGCTTCACCGACCCGGAGATCGTCACGGTCGGCCTCAGCCCGGCCGATGCCGAGGTCGAGGGGCACAAGGCGATCTCCAAGCTGTTCCCGTTTCAGGCGAACGGCCGGGCTATGACCACGGCGCGGGAGGACGGCTTCGTGCGCGTCGTCGCACGGGCCGACAACCACCTGCTGCTCGGCGTGCAGGCGGTCGGCGCCCATGTGTCGGAGCTGGCGGCCGGTTTCGCCCTGGCGCTGGAGATGGGCGCCCGGCTGGAGGACGTCGCGGGCACGATCCACGCCCATCCGACCCATGGCGAGGCGTTCCACGAGGCGGCGCTGCGCACCCTGGGCCACGCGCTGCACATCTGAGGGACCGCACCCATCGACCATCAGGATTTCCCCCGCTAGGCTGATCGAGGCAAAGCAGGGGGATGAAGATCGATGGCGGAACGGTCCCTGATCGTCGATGGATGCCAGTACGCGAACTGGTCGGAGAAGATTTTCCGGGAGATGCGGGCGGGCGGCGTGGGCGCCGTCCATGTCACGATCTGCTATCACGAGGACTTCCGTGAGACGGTGCAGAACATGATCGTCTGGAACCGCTGGTTCGAGCGGTTCCCGGACCTGATCGTGCAGGCGCGCACCGCTGCCGATGTCCGACAGGCCCATGCCGACGGGCGCACGGCGATCATCTTCGGCTTTCAGAACCCCTCGCCGATCGAGGACGATATCGGTCTGGTGGAGATCTGCCACGGGCTGGGCGCCCGGTTCATGCAGCTCAGCTACAACAACCAGTCGCTGCTGGCGACCGGCTGCTACGAGGCCGAGGACCCGGGCATCACCCGCATGGGCCGCCAGGTGATCAAGGAGATGAACCGGGTCGGTCTGGTGGTGGACATGAGCCACTCCGCCGAACGCTCGACCCTGGAGGCGATCGAGATCTCCGAGCGGCCGATCGCCATCACCCATGCCAACCCCGCCTCCTGGCATCCGGCGCTGCGCAACAAGTCGGACACGGTGCTTAAGGCGCTGGCCGAGAGCGGCGGGATGCTCGGCTTCTCCATGTACCCGCACCACCTTGCCGGCAAGTCGGACTGCACGCTGGAGAGCTTCTGCACCATGATCGCCCGCACCGCTGAGTTGATGGGGGTGGAACGGATCGGCTTCGGCAGCGACCTCTGCCAGGACCAGCCGGACAGCATCGTGGAATGGATGCGGGTCGGCACCTGGTCGAAGGAAATCGATTACGGCGAGGGCTCCGCCGCCCAGGCGGGCTTCCCGCCGCAGCCGGACTGGTTCGCCTCCAATGCCGATTTCCCCGGGCTCGCGGACGGGCTGCGGGCCGTCGGTTTCGACGCGGAGGATGTGGCCCGGATCATGGGCGGAAACTGGCTCGATTTCTTCGAGCGTTCGTTCGGCCCGATGGCGGTCGGCCCGATGGCCGCCGCATGACAGCGGCGCCGGCCGGCAGTGCGGTGGAAGGGACCTTGCGTCCGGCTTCGACCGTCATGCGGCTGGCGCGCCTGGGCGCGTTCTTTCCGACCCGGATCAGCTTTCTGCGTACGATGATCCGCCGGCTGCACGGCGAGGGCGCGGTCGTGCGCCGTCCGGTCTGGCGGATCGACGACCGGGGCTATGGCGTGGCGGTCTACAGCCTGGATTTCGGCGGCCATCCCTACAGCCTGGTGGCGTTCTCCACCGAGCTGGCGCCCGAGGACCGCAGCGACCGGGTCATCGCCGAGGCCTGGGACACCAGCTACGTCCTGTTCGACGGGATTCCGGACGCGGCGGATATCGACCGGCTCGCCGCCGCCGTCCCGCGCCAGGAGGCGGCGCGCTATACCGGTCGGGACCTGGTGCTGAGCCGGGCCAACCGCAGCGTGCGGCTGTTCGACCATGTGGTCGACGCGCTTGCCCGTGGCGACCAGCCGGATCGGACCCTGATCGCCGAGACCGGCTATCTGATGCGCACCACGGCGGTCTACGGCAATGGCAAGTTCGGGATCGCCGACCGGGCGCGCATCGCCGGCCGACCGGGCCTCGGCGGACCGTTCCAGGCGGAAATGCTGGCGGTCTGGCTGATCCGGGGTTTCACCCTGGATCTGGTCGAGCATATCGCCCGGCGGCGCGGGGGAGCGCAGGCGGCGACGCTGGCGCCGGGCTACCGCCGATATCTCGGCATCGGCAATTCGACCGGCCTGGGCATGGCGCCGTTTCTGGTCAACCATCCGCTGCTGCTGCACAACTGGATCGCCGCGCGGGAGACCGCGCTCGCCCGCGTGCGCGGCATCGAACGGGCGGCGGAGGCCGAGATCTCGGCCTTCCTCGCCGGGCTCGACCGGGTCCGGGCCCATGTCCGCGACTGGCGGGTCAGCGATTCTCGCCAGATGGCCCGGATCGAAGTGCTCGATGTCGAACTGGAGGCGGTCTCAGGCTGGCTCGATGCCGCCTGGCTCTCCCGGCTCTGGCCGTGGGAGCGGCTGATGGCGGAGGCGGACCGGCTGTCCCTGGAGGGCCAGGAACTGCTGGTCTCTCTGGCGCTCGAACCCCATGGCGCGCTGATCGACGACACGGCCGATTGCATGGCCAGTGACGGCGAACCCCGGCTCGACCCGACCGTCACCGTCGGCGACCTGCGCCGCGCGCTCGACACCACCTTCGACTGGGCGCTGGCGATCGACTTCTCCCAACCGGCGGAGTGCCAGCGGTTCTGGTACGTGTCGGAGGAGAAGAGCGAGCCGCGCCTCGGCGAACGCCGCCTGGAGGCGGGGGCGGAGCGGGAGATGCCGCTGGATGTCGCCCGGCGGGTGCAGGCGCTGGACAGCGATCTCGCCGATGCCGATCCCGCCGAGCGCCTCGTCCGATTTCTCCTGCGCCATCCCCAGCATCGGTTCGCCGCCGGCCGGGTGCAGCTCGCCGCCGGGCATCCCTATGCGGAAATCCGCGACAACCTGATCGGCGCCGGCTGCGTGCCGGTGGATATGCTGCGCTGCAAGCTGTCGTTCTTCGGCGCCGGGCGGTTCGACCCGAAATCCGACCGCTGGACCCGTATCGTGCTGTTCCAGGGCGCGCCGGGCCTGGACGACATCGCCACCGCCGACCCCGACGGCTGGGCCTTCCCGATCCTCGCACGCGATGTCGCCGGGACCGGACCGTGAGAGTGTCCCTGAACGAGATCCGCACGATGGCCGGCAAGGCCGCGATCGGCGCCGGACTGCCTTTCGGCACGGCGGACGAGATCGGCCATGCCGCCGCCTGGCTGGCGCAGGTGGGACAGGATGCCGTCGGCCCGGTTCTGGTGGCGCTGACCGCCGCCGAGACCGCGCCGCCGCACCCGCTGGAGCCGCCGGGGGAAGATGGAAAGCTGGACCTTGTCGCCGCCGCTCAAGACGGGGCGGCCGTGGTCGACCTGCTGTTCGCCCGTCCGTCCGGACAACCGCTCGCGATCGATCGGGTGGACGTGCCGGCGATGCTGATCGGTCTGATCGGTCAGGCGCTCGGCCGCGACGCGCGGGGTGGGGCGGTCACGGTCGATCTTGCGGGCGACGACAGGCTCACGGTGACGGCAGGTTCCGTCTCGCCGTGCCGCGGCCTGCGACCAAGTGCGGGGGGCGTGACCCTGGTCCTGACACGCGGCCACGCTTCGCAGCAGGCGCGCTGTCCCGACGGGGTAGAGGTGGATCCGGGCGACTGGCGGGCGCTGTCGGCCCTGGCCGCGCGCACCCTGGTTCCGGCCGACGGGACGTCGCGCCGCCGCGGAGCGGGGGCGGGCGATATCGACAACGAATAGAGCAAACTCACACGATCAGATGTTTCCATCTGTTGGTGATCTGCTCCAGGCGGTGGGGTCGGCCGTCCGCCCCGGACCGAGCGGCAATGCCCGGTCCAGGGGAGCGATCGATGCAGGTCGCGGGGTCAGTTGGAGACCAGACGCTCCCGCTTGTGCCGGGCGACGATCCGTAGGCGGGACCACAGCTCCTCGCGTTCCACATAGCAGCCGCGCAGGGCGCGTCCGCCGGTGGACGGGTCGAAGGCGGTGCGGCCGTGCAGGACCCGCCGGTTGTCGAAGCCGAGCATCTCGCCCGGCTTCAGGCGAACCGTCACCGTGTTGTCGGGGCTGTCGCCCATCTGGAACAGCCGGCGCAGGCCTTTGTAGACCTTGTCCGCCGTCTCGAAATCCGCCGTCAGCGGGGCGCGCAGCCACGGGTTCCAGCGCACCTCCAGCGGCTCGCCGGTGGCCGGATCCAGGTGGATCATCGGCACCGTCCAGCGGTAATCGGTGTTCACCGCCTTGTTCGCCGAGGTCATCGGCGTGGTCGACAGCGCCTCGTACAGCTCGGGCGCCTCCCGGCGCAGCTTCTCGACGATGAAGAACGAGTCCGCCAGCAGGCTCTCGCCACCGGTCGACTCGTTCTGAAGGCAGTGCAGGAACTGCAGGCCCGGCATGTACTCGCGCGTCGCTAGGTCCACATGCAGCGGCAGGCCCATCGAGGTATAGGCGTTGGAATCCGCGTCCGGCTTGGTGACCACGTCGAAGATGCGGCCGAAATTGTTGTCGCGCAGTGGGCCGAGCAGGGCGGGGACCTGCTCGATCACCGACCGGTCCGTCCCGAGGTTCTCCAGGATCGCGAAGCCGTGGACGTGCAGCGCCTCGCACCAGCGCGCGAGCTGGTCCTCGTCCTCCAGGATGTTGGAACCGTCGACCCGCACCGCCGACAGGTCCAGATCGCCGCCCCAGATCACCCGCTCGGGCATGTCCTCGTCGCGGGTCGCCTCGCCGGGGCGGTAGGTATAGAGCCAGCCCGGATGGTAGCGGCTGGCGGTACCGTCGGACCAGCGCACGGCCAGCGCGCCCGCCGGGTCGATGGACGCCTCGATCGCCGCCAGGTCGGCCGGAAATTCGGTCAGCATCCGCGCCTGCTCGCGGGTCACGGGGTGGATGGTCTCCGGGTCCGGCGAGTTCTCGCGCAGCACCATCGGGTGGTACCGGCTTCGACTGCCGTCATCCCATTCCACGTCGACGCCGCCCTCGGCCGCCCGAGCGGCGACGGGCCAGTGTTGGATCGGATAGCTGTCGAAGTCTGGCGTGCCGGGAAGACCGGTGGATTCGGCCACGGGCTCCAGGACCTGTGCCATGTGGTATCTCTCCATGAGTATCGGTGTGTCGGTTTTCGACGGGCGCAAGGCCTCGTTTACAGTTGCCCGCAGTGTGTCGGAACGTGTTTGCGGGTGAAAGGAAAATGCGGCCAGGACACGCATAGGTCGGTTTGGTTGACTTCGCGCAGGCTTGATGCACCGAATACCCGTCCGGTCCCCTGGGGTGCGGTTGTGGGATCGGGGTGCTATAAGCCGGCCATGCCGAAAACGGTGGCCTCGCCAGACGGGCAGTTTGGCTGATGTGCGTTAGCTTTGGGTCCGGGGAAAATGGGACCTGTTGAGCCTGAAGGTTCCGCGCCGGCCTTGGGGCACCGTTGGATTGGGCTTCACAAAAGGGGATACCACATGACCAAGATTTTGAGCGGCGCCTTCAATCGCCGCCGGTTCATGCAAACCACGGCCGTTGCCGGTATCGCGGCCAGCCTTCCGCTCTCGGGTGCGTCTGCCGCGCCGAAGAAGGGCGGCACGATGAAGATGGGCAAGGCCCATGGATCGACCTCGGACACGTTGGATCCGGGGCTTTCGGAAAACGGTTTCACCCTCGCGCTGCTGTTCGGCCTGCACGGCTATCTGACCGAGATCGGCGCCGATGGCGGCGTGAAGCCGGGGGTCGCCGAAAGCTGGGAGGCCTCCGCCGACGCGTCCTCCTGGACCTTCAAGCTGCGCAAGGGCGTGACCTTCCATGACGGCCGCGAACTGACCGCCGATGACGTGGTCGCAGCCATCAATCACCACCGCGGCGAGCAGTCGACCTCGGCGGCCGGTCCGATCGTCAAGGCGATCAAGGACATCAAGGTCGAGAACCCGTCGACCGTCACCTTCGTGCTCGACGGCGGCAACGCCGACTTCCCCTTCGTGGTCAGCGACTATCACCTGGCCATCGGCCCGTCCAAGGACGGCAAGCTCGATTGGAAGTCGGGTATCGGCTGCGGCGCCTACAAGCTGACCCGGTTCGATCCGGGCGTCATCGCCACCTTCGAGCGCTACGACGGATTCTGGGACGACAACCGCGGCCATTTCGACGCCGTGGAGATGCACTGCCTGGTCGACCTGAACGCCCGTACCACGGCTCTGGTCTCCGGCGAGGTGCACGCCATCGACCGTCTCGACCTGAAGACAAGCGGCCTGCTGGGCCGCAAGCCGGGCGTCGAGATCAACTCGGTCGCCGGTACCCAGCACTACACCTTCGCGATGGATTGCCGGGCGGCGCCGTATAACGATGTGAATGTCCGGCGCGCGCTGAAATACGCCATCAACCGCGAGGAATTGGTCGAGAAGATCCTGTTCGGCTACGGCTCGGTCGGCAACGACGTGCCGATCGGTCCGAACCAGCGCTTCTTCAACAGCGAGATGCCGCAGACCTCCTACGATCCGGACAAGGCCAAGTTCTACCTGAAACAGGCCGGCATGGACTCCCTGTCGGTCAATCTGTCGGCGGCCGACGCGGCCTTCGGCGGTGCGGTCGACGCGGCGGTGCTGTACCAGAACTCGGCCAAGGCGGCCGGCATCGACATCACCCCGGTGCGCGAGCCGAACGACGGCTACTGGTCCGACGTCTGGATGAAGAAGCCGTTCTGCGCGGTGTACTGGGGCGGGCGTCCGATCGAGGACCTTATGTTCTCGACGGCCTATCAGAGCGGCGTGGCCTGGAACGACAGCTTCTGGTCCAACGAGCGGTTCGACGAACTGCTGCTCAAGGCCCGCGCCGAGCTCAACGAGGCCAAGCGCCGCGAGATGTACTATGAGATGCAGGTCATCCTGAACGAGACCGGCGGCGTGGTCATTCCGATGTTCGCCTCCTATGTCTTCGCGACCTCCGATAAGATCGGCCACGACAAGTTCGCGTCGAACTGGGATCTGGACGGCGAGCGCTGGATGGAGCGCTGGTGGTTCGAATAAGACCGGACCTTCGGATCAACGCGTGATCGACGGCGGGCTCTCGGGCCCGCCGTTTTTCATAGAGGGGCAAGGGCATCGCTCCCGCCTTTCGGCCTTCCGGCGGTAGCCGAATACCCATTTTTACTCTATGACTATGCGGCAGACGCTGATCTCGCGGAGACCGTGGTCCCGATCACCTGCAGCGCCGCTGCGGCGGAAGGGCAGCCCGCCGAGCCTTCGTTTCACGTTTCTTGGTGTGAAGCCTCAGACCCCTTTTTGCGAGAGGCAACCGCGCGCGATCCGGCATGCGCGTTTAATTATTCGTCCTTTGCAATTCTTGGAAATCATTAGTGTCGGCTTAAGCTAAAAACATGAAATTTTAACAAAATATAACTCTTCTGCTGTGTAGCTATGGGGTGAGTTCGAAGATAGCGTCCCCACCGCTTCTTCTCCCACAAATCCAGGGTTTCCTGGCTCAGCAGGATATCGCCGACCATGACCATCCGACAGAAAATGGCCGCGTGTCTCGCGGGCATCATCCTCATCTTTGTTGCCGCGATCGGCTACGAAGCGGTTTCCCTTTCCCGTGATCTGAATCACCTGGAGAGCCTGGAAGAAGAGGTCAACACGGCCTTCACCAAGATTGTCCCGCTCGACCTTCTGGTGAAGGATGTCCGCTTTCATGTGGTGCAGGTTCAGCAGTGGCTGACCGACATCTCCGCCACCCGCGGGCAGGACGGGCTGAACGACGGGTTCGATGAGGCGCGCAGCCACCGGCAGTCGTTCCAGACCGTCGTCGTCGAGGCCGAGGCATTGGCCCGAGATCTCGGCTATACCGACGTGGTCGCCGCGCTGAAGCGGACGGCCGATGCCATGCCGGCCTTCTACGGAGAAGGCGAGCGGATGGCCAATGCCTATATCGAGGGCGGTGCGCCCGCCGGGAACAGGCTGATGGGCGCGTTCGACGCCGCGGCGGCCAACATGGCCGATGCGCTTGACGAACTCAGCGGACTGATCGAGGGCAAAGGCGCTGCCACGACCGCACACGCCGTCGAGAGCATGACCCAGGTCCGCTCCGATGTGGCCCGATCCGTCAACATGCTGATCATCGCCGCCGGCATCGCCATCCTCGTGGCGATCATTCTGTCGATCTACCTGTTCCGGGTGATCCGCGAGCCGATCGACAAGCTGCTCGCCGATCTGGATATCGTGTCCCGCCGGGCGCCCGAGCCGATCAACCTGGACAGCGGCCGTCGCGACGAATTCGGCGCGGTCGGAGCCTCCCTGGTGAAGCTGCATGGCGATCTGGTCGAGGCGGACCGGGCGGCCGAGCGCCAGAAGGAATCCGAAGCGCGCCAGGAGGCGGAGCGCAAGCAGAACATGCTGGCCGTCGCCAAGGCCTTCGAGGACCGGGTCGGCAATGTGGTGGACGCCGTGGCCAAGGCGGCCGCCGATCTGAAGGACTCCGCCAGCTCGATGACCGCTGCCGCCGATCAGGCCGGCTCCCAGTCCACATCGGTCGCGGCCGCGGCCGACCAAGCGGCCGCCAATGTCGAGACGGTCGCGTCTGCGGCGGAGGAACTGTCGAGCTCCATCGAGGAGATCCGCCGACAGGTGTCCAATTCCTCGCAGATCGCCAGCTCGGCGGCCAGCGAAGTCGAGCAGACGGTCGCGATGGTGAACGGGCTGACGCAGTCGGCCGAGCGGATCGGGACAGTGGTCACCTTGATTCAGGACATCGCCGAGCAGACCAATCTGCTGGCCCTGAACGCCACCATCGAGGCCGCGCGGGCCGGGGAGGCCGGCAAGGGCTTCGCGGTCGTCGCCTCCGAGGTGAAGGCGCTGGCCGGGCAGACCGCCAAGGCGACCGAGGAGATCAGCCAGCAGATCGGCAGCATCCAGTCCGGTACCGGCGAGGCGGCCTCCGCCATCTCCCACATCGCCCAGACCATCGGTCGGATGAACGAGATCGCCGCGGCGGTCGCGGCGGCGGTCGAGCAGCAGGGGGCCGCGACCAGCGAGATCGCCCGCAACGTGGAGGAAGCGTCGTCGGGCACGCGCGACGTCTCCTCCAACATTGCCGGCGTGAACCAGGCGGTCGGTCTGACCTCCGAGGGCGCCCGGCAGATCGAGACCGCGGCCGGGGACCTGTCCGGCCAGTCCAATCTGCTCAGCCGCGAGGTCGGCAGCTTCCTGGCGGAGGTCCGCGGCGGCTAAGCCGGTCGTCCGGACCGGGCGGAGAGGGCAGACGCCGTATTGGCGGCACGGACGGATCGGGGTATCGGTGTAGGTCTTCCCAACCCGCCCCGATCCCAGGAGCCTTCCATGACAGCCGCCGCCCTTCGCCCGGTTCCCGCGAACCGCACCTTGGATCTGCGCAGCGACACGGTCACCCAGCCGACCCCGGCGATGCGCGAGGCCATGGCCAAGGCCGATGTCGGCGACGATGTGTTCGGCGAGGACCCCTCGGTGCTGGCGCTGGAGGCCAAGGTGGCCGGCATCATGGGCAAGGAGGCGGCGCTCTACGTCTCCTCCGGCACCCAGTCAAACCTGCTCGGCGTGCTGGCCCATTGCCAGCGCGGCGAGGAGTTCCTGATCGGCGACTGCTATCACGTGTTCCAGTACGAGGCGATGGGGACCGCCGTGCTCGGCAGCGTGGCCGCCTATCCGCTGCGCACCGACGCCCGCGGCGGGCTGGAGCCGCAGCAGGTGCTGGACGCGATCAAGCCGGACGACGTCCACAAGCCGATCACCAGGCTGCTGTCCCTGGAGAACACCGTGGCCGGCCGGGTGCAGAGCCAGGACCGGATCGACGCCCTGGCCGACGCCGCCCATTCCCGGGGCCTGCAGGTGCATATCGACGGCGCCCGTCTGATGAACGCGGCGGTCAAGCAGGGCCTGAAGGCGAAGGACATGGTGGCGAAGATCGACACCGTGTCCCTGTGCCTGTCCAAGGGCCTCGGCGCGCCGGTGGGTTCGGTGCTGAGCGGCCCGGCCGACTACATCAAGCGGGCCCGGCGTCTGCGCAAGATGCTCGGCGGCGGCATGCGCCAGGCCGGCATTCTGGCGGCGGCGGGACTGCACGCCCTGGAGCACCACGTGGACCGCATGGCCGAGGACCACGCCAACGCCCGGCGCCTGGCCCAAGGGCTTGCCGAGGCGGGACCGCTGACGGTCGATGTGGACGATATCGATACCAACATGCTGTTCATCGAGCCGGCGGCCGAGGATGTGGAGCCGCTGCGGGCCTTCCTGAAGGAGCAGGGGATCGTGCTGGGGTCGCCGCGCCCGGCGAAGATCCGGGTGGTGACCCACCTGGACATCTCGTCCGAGGATGTCGACCGCATCGTGGCGGCGGTGAAGGCGTTCTACGCCAAGCGCTGACCGCATCGGGGTTTCACGCCGCTTATCGCCAAGCCGGTAATCACCAAGACCGCCGGCGTATTTCGAAGAAAGTGGGAAAACAATCCTGGCCTAGCCGGTGACGATGCCCCATATCGGCAGAGCGACCGAAACCCGGAGCTCCGATGTCCGCCCATGCCGATACCCGCCCTGAGGCCAAGGGCGACTGGAACACCATTCGCACGCTGATGCCGTATCTCTGGCCGCCCGGCCAGACGGGGATCCGCGCGCGGGTGGTGGCGGCCGTGCTGTGCCTGGTCATCGCCAAGCTCGCCACGGTCTACGTCCCGATCCTGTACAAGGATGCGGTCGATCTGATCTCCGACGGTTCCGACTTCGCGATTACCGCCCTGATCGGCATCGTCGTCGGCTACGGCCTGCTGCGCGTCGCCCAGCAGGCGTTCGGGGAGTTCCGCGAGTTCTTCTTCGCCCGGGTGGCCCAACGGGCGATCCGCACCGTCGCGCTGAAGACCTTCCGGCACCTGCACGCCCTGTCCCTGCGCTTCCACATGGACCGTCAGACCGGCGGGCTGTCGCGGGCCATCGAGCGCGGGGTGAAGGGCATCGAATTCCTGCTCTCGTTCATGCTGTTCAGCATCCTGCCGACGCTGATCGAGATCGCCATGGTCTGCGGCATTCTCTGGTACTTCTTCGATGTCTGGTACGCGGTGGTCACCTTCGTGACGATCGCCGGCTACATCGCCTTCACGATGTTCGTGACCGAATGGCGTCTGAAGTTCCGTCGGCGGATGAACGAACAGGATCAGACCGCGAATACCCGTGCGGTCGACAGCCTGCTGAACTTCGAGACGGTGAAGTACTTCGGCAACGAGCAGCACGAGGCGGACCGCTACGACGGCTCCCTGCGGCGCTACGAGGATGCGGCCGTCGCCTCGCGCAGTTCGCTGTCGCTGCTCAACGTCGGCCAGGGCTTCATCATCGCCGGCGGCCTGATCGCCCTGATGTCGATGGCCGGTTACGGGGTGAAGGCCGGGGCGATGTCGGTCGGCGACTTCGTGATGGTGAACACCTACCTGATCCAGCTCTTCCTGCCGCTGAACTTCCTCGGCTTCGTCTACCGCGAGATGAAGCAGTCCCTGGCCGACATGGAGGCGATGTTCCGCCTGCTCGACGTTCGGCGCGAGGTCGCGGACAAGCCGGACGCCGCCGCCCTGGGTCAGGGACCCGGCCGTGTCGACTTCGAGGACGTGCGCTTCGCCTATCGCGAGGACCGCCAGATCCTGCAGGGCATCTCCTTCAGCGTCGAGCCGGGTCAGACAGTGGCCATCGTCGGGCCGAGCGGGGCGGGCAAGTCGACGATCTCGCGGCTGCTGTTCCGGTTCTACGACGTGACCGGCGGGGCGGTACGGATCGACGGCGAGGATATCCGCGACGTCACCCAGCAGAGCGTGCGGGCCGCGCTCGGGATCGTTCCTCAGGACACGGTGCTGTTCAACGACACGATCTACTACAACATCGCCTATGGCCGGCCCGGGGCCTCGCCGTCGGAGGTCGAGGCCGCGGCCCGCCATGCCAGCATCCACGACTTCATCATGAGCCTGCCCGACGGCTACCAGACGGCGGTCGGCGAGCGCGGCCTCAAGCTGTCGGGCGGCGAGAAGCAGCGCGTCGCCATCGCCCGCACGATCCTGAAGGAGCCTCGGATCTACGTGTTCGACGAGGCGACGTCGGCGCTGGACAGCCACACGGAGCGGGCGATCCAGCAGAGTCTGCGCGAGGTGTCGCGCGGCCGCACCACCCTGGTCATCGCCCACCGCCTGTCGACCATCGTCGATGCCGACCAGATCCTTGTGCTGGAGGCGGGCCGGATCGTCGAGCGCGGCCGCCACGGCGAGCTGCTGTCCCGCGACGGCGCCTACGCCGCCATGTGGCGCCGCCAGCAGGAGACCCGCGAGGACGAGGCTGCGCCCACCCGGACGGAGGAGGTCGTCGCCACCGGCTGACGGCAGCGCGGCCGTCGCCGGGAGGCGGCTTCACATTTTCGACACGTGCCCTACACTCAAGGCATAAACGACCGGGGCTGAATCCTGGCAGGTGAGTGGGGGGAATGCGGGATGCGTATGTCGCTCATCGTTGCGTGCAGCGTCGTGGGAGGGTCCCTGACGGCGGCGGATGTTGTCCTGGCTTCCGGTTTCCAGCTCAAGGAACAGAGTTCCAGCAAGCTCGGCAATGCCTTCGCGGGGGCCGGCGCGTCCGGCGACGATGCGTCCATCATGTTCTACAATCCTGCCGGCATCGCGTTGTTCAAGAACCCGCAGGCCATGGCCGGGGTGGCCGCCATCAAGCCGACTGCCAAGCTGGGCATTTCGTCGGCGACCGACGGCACCGGGGGGACCATGTCCGGTGGCGAAGGCGGCGACGCCGGTAGCCTGGCTGCCGTGCCAAGCACCTACCTGGTGGCGCCGGTGAACGATCAGGTCAATGTCGGCCTGGCCATCAACGTGCCGTTCGGGCTGCGGACCTCCTACGAGGACGACTGGGCCGGACGCTATCACGCCATCACCTCGGATCTGGAAACCGTCTCCATCACCGGTGTGGCGTCGCTGAAGCTCAGCGACAAGCTGAGTATCGGCGGCGGACCGTATGTCAACTACGCCCGCGCCCGGCTGACCAATGCCATCGACTTCGGCACGATCTGCGTGGGTGCGCTCGGGGCGGGCAGCTGCTCCGCTCTCGGCGCCTTGCCGCAGCAGGCCGACGGCAAGGTGGACATATCCGGGGACGACTGGTCGATGGGGGCGACGGCCGGTCTGCTCTATGAGCCGATGAAAGGCACGCGGATCGGCCTGTCCTGGCGCAGCCAGACCAAGGTCAGTGTCCAGGGTGATGCGGATTTCGACGTGCCTAACAGCGCCCGCGCCCTCACCGCGACGGGGGCCTTCACCGACAGCGACATTTCCAGCACGGTCACCTTGCCCGAGACCATCGGTCTCAGCCTGCATCACGACATCACCGACGAGGTCGCCGTGATGGGCGACGTGGTCTGGACGGCGTGGCACCGGTTCGAGGAGCTGCGTATCGAGTTCGACAATGCGGCCCAGGCGGACAGTGTGACGCGGGAGAACTGGAACGACACCTTCTTCGTCTCGCTCGGCGCCACCTGGCGTCCCGACGACAATTGGACGCTGCGCACCGGCGTGGCCTACGATCAGAGCCCGGTCGATGCCAACTTCCGCACCGCCCGGATACCCGATCAGGACCGGTATTGGCTGGCCGTCGGCGCCGACTACCAGGTGGACGATCGCTGGAAGATCTCGGCGGGCTACACGCACATCTTCGTGGATAGCGCCGCTCTGGACGAGTCGAGTGCCGCGGCCGGCACCCTGCGGGGCACCTACGAAGGCTCCATCGACATCCTCACCGTCGGAGCGACTCTGCGCTTCTGACGCAATTTCCTGACATCGACGGGTCTGCGTCCCCTTGGTAGAACGGGGGCGTTAACCGGTGGAAAGGTATCGACATGGCGAAGCGGGCAGCGAACGCGGTCCCCAGCGGCGGTCTCATCGACCCCCAGAAGCTCGAGATCATGACGGCGCTGGAACGCAAGGTGCTGTGGCTGGCGATGTGGACGATCCACAACGCCAACCATATCCGCGACAGCCGCGACGGGCTGAAGGTCGGCGGCCACCAGGCGTCCTGCGCTTCGCTCAACACCATCATGAGCGCGCTGTATTTCGACGTGCTGCGCCCGCAGGACCGGGTCGCGGTGAAGCCGCATGCCAGCCCGGTCTTCCACGCCATCCAGTACATGATGGGCCGCCAGTCGGTGGACCAGCTCCAGCGGTTCCGCGGCTATGGCGGGGCGCAGTCCTATCCGTCGCGCACCAAGGATGCCGACGAGGTCGACTTCTCGACCGGCTCGGTCGGCCTCGGCGTGGCCATGACCCTGTTCTCCTCCATGGTGCAGGACTATGTGCGCATGCAGCACCTGGTCCAGGATCCGGAGCGGGTGGGCGAGAGTCCCGGCCGCATGGTGGCCCTGGTCGGCGACGCGGAGCTCGACGAGGGCAACGTCTACGAGGCGATGCTGGAGGGCTGGAAATACGACGTCCGGAACCTGTGGTGGGTGATCGACTACAACCGCCAGAGCCTGGACGGGGTGGTGTCCGACGGACTGTTCCAGAAGATCCGCCAGTTCTTCGGCACGGTCGACTGGGAAGTCGTCATGCTGAAATACGGCAAGCGGCTGGAGCGGGTCTTCGCCCAGCCCGGCGGCGATACCCTGCGCAACTGGATCGACGAATGCCCGAACGACCTCTACTCGGCCCTGACCTTCAAGGGCGGGTCGGGCGAGGCGGGCGTGTGGCGCGACCACCTGAAGAAGGATCTGCGCGGCGTCACTGGCATCAAGGCGATCCTGGACGACCATGACGACGTCGAGCTGCACAAGCTGATGACCAACCTGGCCGGCCAGGACATGGAGGCGGTGCTGGAGGCGTTCCACGGTGTGAACGACGACCGGCCACGCTGCTTCATCGCCTATACGGTCAAAGGCTACAACACGCCGCTGGCCGGCCATAAGGACAACCACTCCGGCCTGATGACCCCCGACCAGATGGCCCGGTTCAAGGCCGATCACGGCATCGAGGACGGCGAGGAGTGGGAACCGTTCGCCCGCGCCGGCATGGACGAGGGCACCCTGCGCGAGTTCGTGCAGGTGGTGGACTTCAACGCCCCCGGCTCGCGCATCCACAAGGCCGACAAGGTGGAGATCCCATCGGTCCTGCCGATCCGCGGCCAGAAGACGATCTCCACCCAGATGGCCTTCGGCTCGGTGCTGCACGAGCTGTCGCGCGGCAACTCGGCCCTGGCCTCGCGCATCGTCACCACCTCGCCGGACGTGACGGTATCGACCAATCTCGGCGCCTGGGTGAACCAGCGCGGCATCTTCTCCCTCGACGTGCGCAACGACGTGTTCCGCCAGGAGCAGGTGGCCTCGGCGCAGAAATGGATGCGCCACGGCGGCGGCCAGCACATGGAGCTGGGCATCGCCGAGAACAACCTGTTCATCCTGCTGGCGTCGCTCGGCCTGTCCGGGCCGCTGTTCGGCACGCGACTGCTGCCGGTGGGTACCCTGTACGACCCGTTCATCGCCCGCGGCCTCGATGCGTTGAACTACGCCTGCTACCAGGACGCCCGGTTCATGCTGGTCGCCACCCCGTCGGGCGTGACCCTGGCACCGGAGGGCGGGGCGCACCAGTCGATCTCCACCCCGCTGATCGGTCTCGGCCAGCCCGGCCTCACCAGCTTCGAGCCGGCCTATGCGGACGAGCTGGCGCAGATCATGCGCTGGGGTTTCGAGTTCATGCAGGCCGATGACGGCGGCTCGGTCTATCTGCGGCTGTCCACCCGCTCCCTGGAGCAGCCCGACCGCAAATTGGACGACGCCACGGTGGCCGACATCCTGGCCGGTGCGTACTGGCAGGTGGAGCCGGGGCCGGAGGCCGAGCTGGCGCTGGTCTATAGCGGGGCCGTCGCCCCGGAGGTGCTGGCGGCCTACGCGGAGATGGCCGACGACATTCCGGGCCTGGGCGTGCTGGCGGTGCCGTCGGTCGACCGGCTTTATCACGGCTGGCAGAAGAGCCTGCGCGGCCGCAACGGCAGCGGACCTGGTTCCAGTCATGTGGAGAAGGTGCTGTCGAAGCTGGCGCCGGGCGCGTCCCTGGTGACGGCCCAGGACGGCCACCCGGCGACCCTGAGCTGGCTCGGCTCGGCGACCGGGCGGCGGGTCTACCCGCTGGGCGTTACCGGCTTCGGCCAGTCCGGCGATATCCCGGACGTCTACGCCCATTACGGCATCGACACGGCGTCCATCGTGGATATGGCCGCGACGGCGTGTCTGGGGCGGTGAGGAGCTGGTTTCCCCCCATACCGTCATCCCGGTTCGTCCCCGGACCCGTTCTGGGGCGAGACCGGGACCGTGACCCGGCCGAGTCTCTGGGTCCCGGCCGCCTTCCGGATCGGGTCCGGAGGTCGCCGGGATGACGATTGAGGTGAAGCAGTGCGCGCGGTCTGCCCCACCGCATGATCCCGGTTTCATCGGGACCGGGGTTCGGCGATCGTGGCTTGGTCCTGACGTACGTTCGGATCAGGCCGTTTGCCCATCCGAAACCGCGAGTATTCTGACTTTCGCCAGGATGACGAACAGGTGCCGGATTTGCGGGCAGGGCGGTCGGCAGGCCGTGAGGGCTTCAGGATGATAGCGCCTGCGCGCCCTCACTTCTCCGCCAGGAATCGCAGATGGGCGATGATCGCCGCCATGTCGCCGTCGGAAATACGCGCATAATACCCGAAGCACATCCAGCCTGCGGCCGTCCTTGCTCACGCCCCCGCGCACCGCCCGGACGAGTTTCGCATCGCTCCAGCCGTCGATCCCGGCCTCCATATCGGGGGTGATGTTGGGGGCATAGACGGCCCAGATGTCGATATCCTCCATCAGCCGGCCGGAGAGCGCCCTGCTCATGTCCGGACCCTGGGGGCCGAAGGGGGTCGGCAGTTGCCGCGGGCTGCCGCTGCGTTCATCAGATACGCCCCGCAATCGACGCGCGAAAGCCTAGCAGCCTCCGGGCTCCCGTGCCATATGGAGCGAGAGAGGGCGAAACCCCGGCGGTCCGCGGCATCGGGCAGAGCGCGCGGAACTATCTTCTTGCTCTGCGACCGCCGCGGCGTTGGAATGATCCGCCCGTATTCTGGTTCGCACCGCACCCCCCAGGAGGGCGCCATGAACGAGCAATCGACCCGAATTTTCCGCGCCGCCAGCCGGACGAAATACAACGAAGGCTATATGCCCGGCTTCGGCAACGACTTCGAGACCGAGGCGCTCGAGGGCGCGCTGCCGATCGGCCAGAACTCGCCGCAGCGCTGCCCCTACGGGCTCTATGCCGAGCAGCTTTCGGGCACGCCCTTCACCGCCCCGCGCGAGACCAACAAGCGCTCCTGGCTCTACCGCATGCGGCCGACGGTGCAGCATATCGGCGACATGGCGCGGATCGACCTGCCGCACTGGCGCTCCGCGCCCACCGTGGGCGAGAGCGATCTGCCGCTGGCGCCGATGCGCTGGGACCCGGCCCCGATTCCGGCCGATGCCGGCACCTTCCTGACCGGCATGCGCACGATCTCGACCGGCGGCGACGTGCACACCCAGACCGGCTTCGCGATCCATACCTACGCCGTGACCGAGAGCATGGAGAGCGAGGTGTTCTGGAACGCCGACGGCGAGATGCTGGTGGTGCCGGAGGTCGGGGCGCTGCGCTTCTTCACCGAGATGGGTGTGATCGACATCGCGCCGGGCGAGATCGCCGTGCTGCCGCGCGGCATCAAGTTCAAGGTCATGCTCGCCGGAGAGGATCAGGCGCGCGGCTATATCTGCGAGAATTACGGCGACCACTTCACCTGTCCGGAACGCGGGCCGATCGGGGCGAACTGCCTCGCCAACCGGCGCGACTTCCTGTCTCCCGTGGCCGCCTACGAGCAGCGCGACGGCGAGACCCACCGGGTCGTCATTAAGTGGGGCGGAACCTTCAACGCCTGCGAGATCGATCACTCGCCGCTGGACGTGGTCGCCTGGCACGGCAACTACACGCCGTACAAATATAACCTGCGCCACTTCTCGCCGGTCGGACCGATCCTGAACGACCATGCCGACCCGTCGATCTTCACGGTGCTGACGGCGCCCTCCGGCACGCCGGGCACCGCGAATATCGACTTCGTGATCTTTCCGCCGCGCTGGCTGGTGGCCGAGGACAGTTTTCGGCCGCCC
This sequence comes from Thalassobaculum salexigens DSM 19539, assembly GCF_000423805.1. Classification (NCBI taxonomy): domain Bacteria; kingdom Pseudomonadati; phylum Pseudomonadota; class Alphaproteobacteria; order Rhodospirillales; family Thalassobaculaceae; genus Thalassobaculum; species Thalassobaculum salexigens. Next base: position 183,297 of record NZ_AUIR01000012.1, on the reverse strand, counting down.
TGGTACCACATGAACGTGATGAGCGAGTTCATGGGGCTGATCGAGGGCGTCTACGACGCCAAGCCCCAGGGCTTCGTGCCGGGCGGCATGTCGCTGCACAACATGATGCTGCCGCACGGTCCCGATGCCGAAGCGTTCTACGGCGCCTCCCTCAAGGAACTGACACCGCAGAAATTCGACAACACGCTGGCCTTCATGTTCGAGACCCGCTTTCCGCAGCAGCTCACCCGCTACGCGGCGGGTCTGCCGACCCTGCAGGTCAAGTATCCGGATTGCTGGCAGGGTCTGCGTAACCATTTCGATCCGGCCCGACCGGTCTGGAACGGGGAATAGGGACGTTGTCTGAACGATCGCAGCGCCTGCCGGTCGTCGGCTTCCGTCCGACCGGCGACGGGAATGACGATGGGCAGGATGCGCGCACCGAATCGAGGCGGGCGACCTTCGGCGCGGTCGCCCGAGAGGGCAGCACGCCGGTCGACTGGCGCTATGCCATGTGCCCGATCGACACGGATTTCATGGGGTTCGGCCCGTTTCGCGGTCTGGTGGCCCAGTGGCGCCTGCGCATCCGGCGCGGCGAGGTCCTGCCGCGGCGCGACGACTTTCAGTTCGAGGACTTCGCCGACTGGCTCGGCCGCATCTTCATCGCCAAGGTGGAGCGCGAGCCGTTCAACCTGCGCTTCACCCTGTGGGGGGTGAAGCTGGTGGAGTGGTGGCGGGTCGACTACACCAACCGCACCCTGGGCGAGCTCTCGTCCAACCCGGATCTCTGGCGGATGACCGAGATCCAGTATTTCGCGGAGATGGACCGCAAGCCCTTCATCGGACTGGCCTGCGGGTTCCTGTCCCAGCACGGCCTGGCGCATATCAAGGTCCTCGGCCTGGACCTGCCGTTCTCCGACGGCGAGGGGCTGACCCATGTGATCTCGACCCACATGAAGATCGATCTGGGCGAAACCATCGAGGATGTCCTGCCCGATTGCCCGGTCACGGATTTCACGCCGGACTACTGATCGCGCCCGAACAGCCCGCCTCAAAAACCCATCTGACTTGCCCTGACGGACCGAATTGAGTGCCTGGATATGAGGCATGAAATGTCCATTCGGTGAGCACGACAAGGGGGTTCCCGTCCGTTGAACGGTTCGTCACCTGCCGGAAGCCGCCGGTCGGCGGGGTGGTCCCGTTTTTGCACTTGCGAGATGTGCCTATGCGCTCTCCCGCAATGCCGGTCCGGCACCAGGGGACGGGAGGGACCCAACCGCATGACGTGACGAAACGTCCGGCCGCGAGGTCGGGAAAATGGACATTCAGGAGAGAGAAATATGGGGATCTTGAGGAACACGGTGATGTCGGCGGTGGTCGGCGCCTCCATCGCCCTGACGGCCGGCTCGGCCTCCGCGGCGGACTGGATCATGGCGTCCGGTTATCCGGACAGCAACTTCCACACCCAGAACATCCAGACGTTCATCGAGGAGGTGGAGGCCTCCACCTCGCTGAAGATTCAGCTCAACTCAAATGACACGCTGATCAAGCTCGACGCCATCAAGACGGCGCTGCAGCGTGGCCAGATCCCGATCGGCGAGATCCGCCTCGGCGTCTATGGCAACGAGGACCCGATGTACGTCCTCGCCGGCCTGCCTTTTATCGCCGCCGACTACACCGAGGCCTGGCTGCTGAAGGACCTGCAGAAGGAGTATTTCGACAAGATCTTCGCCGAGCAGGGCCTGCGCATCCTGTACTATTCGCCGTGGCCGGGTCAGGGCTTCTACACCAAGTTCCCGGTGACCAGCGTTGAGGACTTCTCCGGCAAGAAGCTGCGGATCTACTCCACGGCGACCCAGGAGATGGGCCAGATGCTCGGCTTCGACGCCACCATCCTGCCGTTTGCCGAGATCCCGCAGGCGTTCTCCACCGGCCTGATCGAGGCGCTGTTCACCAGCCCGCAGACCGGTATCGACATTCAGGCCTGGGACAACACCTCGAACTTCACCTATGCCGGCGCGATCTTTTCGAAGAACGCCGTGGTGGTGAACGAGTCCTTCTTCTCGGCCCTGCCGGTCGAGGAGCAGATGGCCATCCTGAAGGCCGCCGAGAAGGCCGAGCTGCGCGGCTGGGAGATGAGCGCGCAGACCACCGCCGCACAGATGAAGACGCTGGCGGAGAACGGCATGACGACCGCCAGCGCGCCGCCGGCCGTGATCGAGAAGATGAAGACCATCGGCCTGAAGATGATGGAGACCTGGCGCAAGGACGCGAGCCCCGAGGCGGCCGCGATCCTCGACCGCTACCTGGCCCTGCAGTAAGGCAGACCGCCGCCGCCGGCTCCCCACGGGGCCGGCGGCTTTTCTATTATCCGGAAACCCACCAGCAGGACGCGCGCCATGCGCCAAGCTCTCGACCGGCTCTATCTCTGGAGCGGGTATCTGTCCGCGATCTTCCTCGTCGGGATCGCCGCGACCATCATCGCCCAGGTCGTCGCCCGCTTCTTCCCGAAGGTCATCGTCGTCGACTCGACCGAAAGCGCCGGCTTCTGCCTGGCCGCCTCGACCTTTCTCGGCCTGGCCTACACCTTCCGCCACGGTGCTCATATCCGCGTGACCCTGGTCACCCGGCTGGCGACCGGCATGGTCGACCGGCTGATCCATCTGTGGAGCCTCTCGGCGTTCATCGTGATCATGGGCTTCATGACCTACTGGTCCTTCGACCTGGTCTATTTTTCGTTCAAGTTCAACGACATCAGCCCGGGCCTGCTGGCCATTCCCTTCTGGATCCCGCGCTCGGCCATGGCGGTCGGGTCGCTGATCCTGCTGATCGCCCTGCTCGACGAGATCGTCTGCGTGCTCATGGGCAAGACGCCGAGTTATGTGGAGAACGACATGCAGGCCTACGAGGCCCATGACGACACCCCCGCCGTTCTGGACCGGGAGCGCGGCTGATGGACGCCGGAGTCATTTCGCTCATTCTCTTCGTCCTGCTGCTGGCGCTGCTGGCCTCGGGGCTGTGGGTGGCGCCGACGCTGATCGCGGTCGGCTATGTGGCGCTCGGGGTGTTCTCGCCGGCGCCGGCGGGCACGCTGTTGGCAAGCACGGTTTGGGACGCGAGCTGGAACTGGGCGCTGACCGCGCTGCCGCTGTTCGTGTGGATGGGCGAGATCCTGTTCCGCACGCGGCTGTCGTCGGACATGTTCACCGGGCTCGCCCCCTGGACCTCGCGCCTGCCGGGCGGGCTGCTGCACGTCAACATCCTGGGCTGCGGCGTCATGGCCGCGGTCGCGGGCTCCAGCGCGGTCACCTGCGCCACGGTCGGCCGCATGTCCATGCCCGAGCTGCGCAAGCGCGGCTATGACGAGGGACTGGCCATCGGCACGCTGGCCGGGTCGGGTACCCTGGGTCTGCTGATCCCGCCCTCGATCATGCTGATCGTCTATGGCGTGGTCGCCCAGGTCTCCATCTCTCGGCTGTTCATTGCCGGCATCGTGCCGGGCGTCATGATCATCGCCATCTTCATGACCTATGTGGCGATCCGCTCGTCGCTCAATCCCAGCCTGGCGCCGAAGCCGGACCGGCATCTGAGCTTCGGCGAGAAGCTCTGGGCCTCGCGCTTCCTGATCCCGGTCATGGGGCTGATCTTCGTCGTGCTCGGCTCGATCTACGGCGGCTTCGCCACCCCGACCGAGGCGGCGACCATCGGCGTGATCGGCGCCCTGGTGCTGGCGGCGGTCAGCCGGTCGCTCACCTGGGACTCCTTCATGGAGAGCCTGATGGGGGCGGTGCGGACCTCCTGCATGATCGCCTTCATCCTGGCGGGGGCGGCGTTCCTGTCGATCGCCATGGGCTTCACCGGCGTGCCCCGCGTGCTGGCCGGCTACGTGGACGCCTGGAACCTGTCGCCCTTCGCGCTGATCGCCCTGCTGACGGTGCTCTACATCTTCCTCGGCTGCTTCCTCGACGGTGTGTCGATGATGGTGCTGACGGCGGCGGTGGTGCTGCCGATGGTGGAGAAGGCGGGGATCGACCTGCTGTGGTTCGGCATCTTCACCGTCATCGTGGTGGAGATGGCGCAGATCACCCCGCCGGTCGGCTTCAACCTGTTCGTCCTGCAGGGGATGACCGGGCGCGACATCCTGAAGGTGACGAAGGCGGCGATGCCGTTCTTCGCCCTGATGCTGTTGGGTATCCTGATCATTACCCTGGTGCCGGAGATCGTGCTGGCGCCGGTGCAGTTCATGCTCAGCAAGTAGGGCGTCGGCATCGCCCCTGACGACGAAAAAGGCCCGCGCCGGAGCGCGGGCCTTTCTGCATCCGACTGGAGCGTCGGTCAGTTCATCGGGGTCAGCAGCATGCCGTCGGACTTCTCGGCATAAGTGCCGGCGTCATAGGCCGTCGCCGCGTCGAGCTGCTCCTCGGTATAGGGGACGATCACCGAGATCTCGTCGGATTCGTTGCGGTACAGCTCGACGTCCTGGAACGCCATCGCCACCGGCTTTTCGCCGAGACCGAGGAAGCCGCCGACATCGATCACCATGGCGTCGATCTTGCCGTCGGCCGTCACCAGCACGTCGCCGACCTCGCCGATGCGGTTGTAGTTGCTGTCATAGGCCCAGGCACCGTCGAGGGTGGTGGCCTCGATCTTCTCGGAGCTGAGCTTGGAGCGGCCCTCCATGAACGACTCGCGGGTGTTCTCCGGGGTCGTGGCCGTCGTGGTGGCGTCCTTATCCACCGCGGCGACGGTCGAGGTCGCCGGCACGTTGTTGGCCGTCGACTCCTTCTTCATCGGCTCCTTATCGGTCTTGCCGTTCATCGCCGAAGAGCGCTCCGGGGCCTCGTAGGCACCAGCCTTCTCAAGCTCTTCCTTGGTCAGCGCCGAGACCAGACGGTACTCGTTGTCGCCGGTCTTCTCGAAGGAGAGACGGGTGAAATCGACGGCCACGTCCTTTTCCCCCATGCCGAGGAAACCGCCGACGCCGATGATCACGGCCTTGATCGAGCCGTCCTCGCTGACGACGGCGTCGTCGATCTCGCCGATCCGGTCGGCGTCGTCGGCCGTGGAGGCGTAGACGGAGTGACCCATCAGGTTGGACGCGAGGTAGCCGCGGACCTGCTTGGCACCGATCGTGTCGACGGAGTCGAAGCGCATGTTGGTCTGAGCGTCGGTCGACGCAGCTATCGCCGGGCCCGACATCAATGCGACGAGCGCCGTGGTGGCGAGCATCTTCTTGATCATTTTCTTCCCTCAATACGTTGGGCGGCGTGGGTGACCGCATGCCTAACCAACGGCAGTGAGGGAGGGCAGTTCCTTGGCGTTCGCTGTCGGCACTGACACAAAATACGCGTCTGATGTCGGCCGAGGTTACGCTGTGTCGAAGGTCTCCGGCAGGCCATTCAGGGCACGCCAGTGCCGGGCGATCTCGTCGCGCCGGGCGATCCAGATGCCGCCCTTCGCGGCGATGTGCTCCAGCACCCGGGCAAGGCCGGCGATCCGGCCGGGACGCCCGATGATCCGCAGATGCAGACCGATGGAGAGCATCTTCGGGGCAGTGCGCCCTTCCTCCCACAGCCAGTCGATGGCGTCGCAGCAGTAGCGGGCGAAATCCTCGGCGAAATGGAACCCGCCGCCGCGCTGGAACCGCATGTCGTTGGTGTCGAAGGCATAAGGCAGGACCACGTGGGGGCGATCTTCGACCGTCAGGATCATCGGCAGGTCGTCGCCGTAATGGTCGCTGTCGTAGAGGAAGCCGCCTTCCTCGACCAGCAGCCGGCGGGTGTTGGGGCTGGCGGCGGAGCGGGTGTGCCAGCCGACCGGCCGCACCCCGGCGGCGGCGCGGATCTCGTCCACGCAGCGGGCGATCACGGCACGCTCATGGTCCTCGTCCATATTGGCGTGCCGCTCCCAGCGGTAGGAGTGGCAGGCGATCTCGTGGCCGCGCCAGGCCATGTCTTGGGCGAGCCACGGCGACAGGGTGAGGGCGCGCGCGCAACAGTTCATCTGCGCCTTGACCCCGTATCGGTCGAACTGCTCCATAATCCGCCAGTAGCCGGCGCGGGTGCCGTAGTCGAAATGGGTGTCCTTGGCCGGGTCGGGCACGCCGACCACTTCCTCGACGATCTCGTAGACCGCCTCGTTGCGCTCGTCGCCGAGGGAGACCGAAAGTTCGGCGCCTTCCTCCACATTGACCACGAAGGACACCGCCAGCCGGGCGTCGCCCGGCCAGTGCGGATGCGGCGGGTTGCCTCCGTATCCCCTGAGGTCGCGGCTCATGGACCGTCGGCCTCGATCAGCGCCTTGAGGGCGAGGGCGGCGGCGGGTACCGGTTCCACGATCGGCAGGCTGGCCTCCGCCCCCAGGGCGCGGGCGGCCTTGGCCAGGGGACCGCCACCGACGATCACCGCGTCGACCTCCAGCGTCTCCGTCGCCTCGGTCAGCATCTCCCGCAGGGTCGCCATCAGCAGATCCGGATCGCCCATGACCTTATAGGGGTCGCCCTTGATGCGCAGGATGTCGACCAGCCTCTCGCCCTCGCCATAGACCACGGCGAGCGCCCGCAGATGCGCGTTCAGGTCCGGCGTGGTCGACAGGATGGCGAAGCGGCCATGGCGGCCGGCGGCCTGCATGGCGGCCTCGGCGATGCCGACCACCGGCACGTCCAGCAATGCCCGCAGATCCTCCAGCCCCGGATCCAGGAAGGCCGACAGGATCACCCCCTCGCACGGGTCGAGCCCGTCGCGGAACAGCGTCAGCAGCGAGGCGGACGCCCGCTCCGCGCCGGCCACGTCGGTGATGATCGGCGGCGCGTCCTCGTTGGTCTTCAGCCGGACTGTCCAGCCGGGGCCGAGCGTTTCCTGGGCGAAGGCGCCCATCAGGTCGGTGCTGGCCCGGGTGCTGTTCGGGTTCAGCAGCAGGATGCTGTGGCCGGGGCCTTCATCGATGGCGGACAGGGTCAGCGCTCCTCGAAGGTGATCGGCTGCGCCCCTTCCCACAGGCACAGGCGGCCGAGCTCGGCCAGGTTCTCCAGGCCCGAGGTGAGGGTGATGAAATGGTTGCCGGCAAGCTGGCCCATCTTCGAGGCGAAGTGCACGCCGCCATAGGCCAGCAGGATCTCGGTCTCGCTGATGCCACCCGGATAGAGCAGGATCTGGCCCGGGGCCGGGTAACTGGTGTGGTTCTCGTAGCCGACGCCGAACTGCAGGTCGCCGAGCGGCAGCCAGACGCCTTCGCCGCTCCAGCGGACATGCACCGCCTTGCTCACGAACGGCATCTGGGCGCGGAACGCGGCGATGGTCTTGGGGGCGGCATCCTCCTCGAACCTGGCGTCGAAGGTGAGCGGTCCGGCGGTGACGGTGAGGGCGCGCGGCATGGGCGGTGTCCGGAGGTTGTGACGTGTCTGACGACAGCCTGCCGCGCCCGTCGCCGCACTGCAAGATCGCCGACGCGGACCGTCGCCGATCCCGAGCATCAGTCCCGGGGCGCAAATGGTCTGGGGATTACCGGCCGGTGCCTTAATGGTTTGTGAGGTTTCCACCGGTAGACTCGTAACAGTCGGTCGGTCAGACTTCCCGTTGTGGAGGGGCGCCACCGGCTCGGGAGAAGCTCATGAAGCAGATCACGGTCTCCATCCGGTCTGCGGAGACCTCGGATGCCATCGGTCTGGCCCGCGTGCAGATCGAGACCTGGCGCGACGCCTATGTCGGGATTCTGCCCGACGAGTCCCTGATCGAATTGGATGAGATGCGGGCCGCCGTGCGCTGGACGCGCCTGGTGGCGGGGCTGGAGGAGCCGGAGCTGCTGTCGGTCGCCGAGGTCGACGGCGACGTGGTCGGTTTCTGCCATGGCGGGAACGGGCGCCGTGCCGTCTCGGCGGGGCTCGACTCGGGCGACCGCATGGCCGAGGTCTATGCCCTCTATGTCGATCCGAACTACCAGGGCCTTGGACTCGGCCGCGCCCTGCTCGGTCACGTGGCCCAGGGGCTCGAGTCGGACGGGTTCGAGGCGCTGACCATCCTCACGCTGGAGGCCAACCGCCATGGCCGGCGCTTCTACGAGGCGCTGGGCGGCCTGGCCGGGGATCCGGTCCCCTCGGTGGTGAGCGGCACACCGATCGACCAGACTCCCTATGTCTGGAGCGATATCTCGGTCCTGGTCCGGCGTATCGAGACCGCCCAGGGCTAGGCCCCGCGGCAGTGCCGGAAATGACGGTCGGATCGCGCGGCAATCCGGCGCTTGCCGGACCCCGGCGCTTGCAGTAGCTTCCGGCGCTTCCTGAGCACCGCGCCTGGGGGCCATAGATGACCGATCGCGTTCTTATCCTGGATTTCGGCAGCCAGGTCACACAGCTGATCGCCCGCCGGGTGCGCGAGAACGGCGTCTACTGCGAAATCTTCCCTTTCAATGTCGATCCCGACCGGATCCGCGACTTCGGCGCCGCCGGCATCATCCTGTCGGGCGGGCCGTCCTCGGTCTATGGCGAGGACGCGCCGCGGGCGCCGGACCTGGTGTTCGAGATGGGCGTGCCGATCCTCGGCATCTGCTACGGCTCCCAGCTCCTGTGCCACCAGCTCGGCGGCACCGTGGAGAAGAGCGACGAGCAGGAATTCGGTCGCGCCGAGATCATGGTGAAGGACAGCTGCCTGCTGTTCGACGACCTGTTCACGCGGGGCACCGTCGAACCGGTCTGGATGAGCCATGGCGACCGCATCGCCGCCGTCCCGCCGGGCTTCAAGACCGTCGCCACCACCCCGTCCGCGCCCTTCGCCGCCTTCGCCAACGAGGAGAAGCGGATCTACGGCCTGCTGTTCCATCCCGAGGTGGTACATACCCCGCGCGGCGGCCAGCTCCTGCGCAACTTCACCCATAAGGTCGTCGGCCTGAAGGGCGACTGGACCATGGCCGCCTACAAGGACCAGGCGATCGCCAAGATCCGCGAGCAGGTCGGCGACGGCAAGGTCGTCTGCGGCCTGTCCGGCGGCGTCGACAGCTCGGTGGCGGCCGTGCTGATCCATGAGGCGATCGGCGACCAGCTCACCTGCGTCTTCGTCGATCACGGCCTGCTGCGGGCCGGCGAGGCGGAGGAGGTCGACCGGCTGTTCCGTCAGCACTACAACATCCCGCTGATCACCCGCGATGCCAGCGACGTGTTTCTGGGCGAGTTGGAAGGCGTCGACGACCCGGAGGTCAAGCGCAAGACCATCGGCCGGCTGTTCATCGACGTGTTCGACGCCGAGGCCAACAAGATCGACGGCGCGCGCTTCCTGGCCCAGGGCACGCTGTATCCCGACGTGATCGAGAGCGTGTCGCCCACGGGCGGCCCGTCGGTCACCATCAAGTCGCACCACAATGTGGGCGGCCTGCCCGACTACATGAAGCTGGAACTGGTCGAGCCGCTGCGCGAGCTGTTCAAGGACGAGGTCCGCGAACTCGGCCGCGAGCTCGGCCTGCCGGAGACCCTGGTCGGTCGCCATCCGTTCCCCGGTCCGGGCCTCGCCATCCGCGTGCCGGGCGCGATCACCCGCGAGAAGCTCGACATCCTGCGCAAGGCCGACGCGATCTATCTCGACGAGATCCGCAAGGCGGGCCTGTACGACGAGATCTGGCAGGCCTTCGCCGTTCTGCTGCCGGTGCGCACGGTCGGCGTGATGGGCGACGCCCGCACCTACGACTACGCCTGCGCCCTGCGGGCGGTCACGTCGAGCGACGGGATGACGGCGGATTACTACCCGTTCCCCCACGACTTCCTCGGCCGCACCGCTACCCGCATCATCAACGAGGTGCGCGGCATCAACCGGGTGACCTACGACATCACCTCCAAGCCGCCGGGCACGATCGAGTGGGAGTAATCCCCGGCGGCGTCAGCAGGCGTCGTGGAAGATGATCCCGGCCGTATGGCGCAGGCCGGAGCGGACCCGGCTCACCCCGTGGCGGAGCTTCACGCGGTAGCTCCCGCGGGTGCCGCGTACCGGCCGGTTGTTGACGGCGAAGGCGACGGCATCGCCCTGGCGTAGCGGCACCACCTCCACCCGGCTCTGCATGCGGGGCCGCTGTTCGGTCATGCAGAACTCGCCGCCCGTGAAGTCCTCGCCCGGCTCGGAGAGCAGGATGGCGACCTGGATCGGGAAGACGAGATCCCCGTACAGGTCCTGATGCAGGCAGTTGAAGTCGCCCGGGCCGTATTGCAGCAGCAGCGGCGTCGGTCGGGTCTGACCGGCGGCGTGACAGCGCGCGAGATACGACGCGTGGCTCTCGGGAAAGCGCTCATCGACGCCCATGCGCCCGTTCCACTGGCTCGCCAGTCCCGCCAGACGCGGATAGAGCGCCGTGCGCAGGCCCGCGAGCAGGCCCGGCAGGGGATAGTCGAAGTAGCGGTATTCCCCCTTGCCGAACCCGTGCCGGGCCATGATGACGTGGCTGCGGAAGCGACCCGGCTCCGGATAGAGCGCGGCCGTGTCGCGGCATTCGGACGGGGTGAGGAGCCCGGACAGGACCGCGCAGCCGGTATTGTCCAACTCGCTGGTGAGCGCGGGCCAGTCATAGGCGGCGATCCGGGCTTCCGTCATGGACTTCACTCCTGCTCTCCGTTCGGCGCGCATTTGCCCCTGTGCACGGCAGATGGACACTCCGATTGTTGCTCTCAAATCGGGCGCGTCCGTGGCGGCGGCGGAGGTGCGCGGCTTCCACGGCGCCCCATGCTGTCCGCCAGAAGGCGCAGGCAGGATCGGATCGGAGGGAGTTACATGTATAGGCGATTTATTCGACAGCGTTTCTGACTTGCATGAACTGTGATCGCACGGTTTAATTCATTGATTTATCTTAGAGTTTCTGGAATTGCTTCACCTTTGATCGGGAAAGGCGCCTTGTCCGACAGGCGAAAGAAACCATGACTCCAGAAGAGTTCACCAAGATTGTTTCGCCAACTGTTATTTCCAATAAGTCATTTAATAAGGTTTTTTGTATCGGCTACAATAAAACGGGTACAACGACATTAGAACAGGTTCTTCGGCTCTATGGCTATAAGCTTCCCGATCAGCAGGATCAGGAAGTGCGCTTGACGAGACAGGTGTTCTCTACCGACTACACCGAATTTAAGGAATACTGTCGGAATTTCGATGCATTCCAGGACATGCCGTTTTCGCAAGGACTGACCTACGTCGCCGCCGACGCATTATTTCCCAACAGCAAGTTCATTTTATCTGAGCGGGATCCCGACGCGTGGTTCGCCTCAATGTCCAACTTTCACAAAAAACTTTTCGACATGGGCGAGATGTCAAAAGTAACGGAAGAGGACATCCTTCATAAATTTACGTATCTTTATCCTGGGTACAATCACGCCAATAAGAAAATGCTCCTCAGCGTGTTCAATGGCGAAAACCGGGAAGTGCTGTGGGAAAAATTATACGATAAAGATTACTATGTGAACATGTATCAAAGCCGTAATGCTGAGATCAAAAGATACTTCTCGGAGACCGAAGGTAAGCTTCTGATTATTGACGTTACCAAAGAACAGGACACCGGGAAGATATGTGACTTTCTGAACATCCCCCCGCACATGAAAGTTCCCATGCCCCATTCAAACAAGACATAAGAACGATCAAGGGCCTAGCCCGCTCTGGAAAACCAGGGCGGTTCGGTGTCGGTCTGGCGTCCGCCCGGGATGCGGATCCGGCGGAAGGATGACGCCCGCGCCAACCGTCGGCAGTGCGTTGGACGTCATTGCGGGAGTATCCGCACCCGGGGCGGCGCACCGGAGGCGGTTCGATCAGGTGGGGATTTGGACGGTGTCGTGCGCCGCTGCGGGTGCGCCCGGCCTTAGAGCGACGCCAGGTCGATGTCCAGGACGGTCATGTTGAACTGGTAGCAGACCTCGCCGTCCTCATCGTCGCGGAAGATCACCCCGAGGAATTCGTCGTCGAGCATGACCTCCACCGAATCGTCCTTGTTGGTGCGCGGGACGAGGGCGATCCGATTGTTCGAAAAGCGGTTGCGCAGATACGCCTGTACCTGAGCGATTTCCTTCGGTGTCACGTCGGTCTCCTCGCGGTGAAGTGAGTTGGCAATGTAGTGAGCATGATCTCGCTGTCGACCCCGGCTTATCGCAGGCGGCGGTGGTCGCGCAACCGCGATGGCGGTTTGGCCTCGCGCCCGGATCGCGTAGAAGGGGGCTGACTTCCGCCGAGGACCCGCCATGACGTCGCCGCCTTCCGCCCCACATGCCATGCCCGCCGCCGCACCCACCGACATCGTGATCGATTGCGATCCCGGCATCGACGACGCCATCGCCATTCTGCTGGCCGCCGCCTGCCCGCAGCAGGTGCGGATCTCCGCGCTGACCGCCACCCACGGCAATGTCGGCCTGGCGCTCACTGCCCGCAACGCCTGCAGGCTGCGCAGTCTGGCGGGCCTGCCGGAGGTGCCGGTGCATGCCGGCTGCCCGCGGCCGCTGACCGCTCCGGTGCACGACGCGGCCCATATCCACGGCGGCAACGGCCTGGGCGGAGTCGAACTGGCGGACGGCGACGATGGCCATGCCGAAGGTCGCGGGGGCCATGCCGAAGGCCGTGGGGGCCTCGCCGAGGCGCATGGGGTCGACGCGCTGATCGCCGAGGCTCAACGGGGCCGTACGCTGGTGGCCGTCGGCCCGCTTACCAACGTGGCGGTCACGCTGATCAAGCGGCCGGAGACGGCGGCGCGCTGGCGCCGGCTGGTGATCATGGGCGGCGGAGTGGAGAAGGGGAACGTCACGCCCCAGGCCGAGTTCAACGTCTTCACCGACCCGGAAGCCGCCCGCACCGTGCTGACCACCACTGAATGGCCGGTGGCGGCCCGCCCGGTGCTGTTCCCGCTCGATGCCACCCATCAGGCGCTGCTGTCGCCGGATTGGATCGCCGACCTCGCCGCGACGGGCGGAAAGGTCTGTCGGATCGCCGCCGCGATGCTCGGCGGCTACGACACGCCCAGCACCGCGGCGCAGGGCGGCAAGGCCGTGCACGACGCCATGGCGGTGGCCTGGACCATCCGACCGGAGCTGTTCGAGACCCGGGCGGCCCGGATCGACGTGGTGACCGACAGCGGTGCGGCCCGGGGTCGCACGGTGGCCGATTTCGCCTCCATCGAGCCGACGGCTGATATCGTGATCGGCGTCGACGCGCCGGCCTTCATCCAGTGGCTGAAGGAGCGGCTGGCGTCGCTCGACGCGGCCCTGTCCGGGGGCTGAGTCTGGATGCGGCTGAGTCTGGTCGGGGCCGAGTCTGGTCGGGACTGAGGCACGGCGGGCATGACGACGGGACTGAAACTTGGCATGGTAGGACAATGACGCTGACCGATCCCCTGATCGCCACCCTCGCAGTACCCGTTCTGGTGACGGTGGCCGTGGCCGTGCTGCTGCGGCTGATCGGCGGCGCCGGAACGGGGGCGCGGACGGCCGCTTTCGGCATTCCGGTGGGGCTGATCGTCGCCGTGGCCCTGCTGCCCGGGCTGGCGCCGACGCCGCCGGTGACGGTGATGGAGAAGCTGGTCTGGCTGGCGGCGGCCGGCGGGCTGATCGGCGTCCTGATCGAGATGGTCACCCAGACCCGCTTCATCTCGGCCCTGGCGGCGTTCTTCTGGCCGTTCCTGGCGGTGGTCTGGACCTCCGGGATCGACGTGACCGCTGTCATCTCCGGCGAGACGCCGGCCCATCAGTTTCCCTACCGGGTGTTCGAGGTCTCGGCGGTCGCCGGCCTGATCGTCGGCCGGATGCACCAGATCGCCGAGGTCGAGCTCTGCGCCCCGGTGGCGCTGATCGTGATCGCTGCCGGGCTCGGCGCCGTGGGGCTGGCGACGGGACCGGGATACGCCTGGTCGATCGGCTTGCCGCTGGCGGCGGCCGGGCTCGGCTGGGTGGTGTGCAACTGGCCGAACCGGCGCCTGCCGTTCGGCGCGCCGGGGGAGATCGGCGGCAGTGCGGTGGCGATCGCCCTGGCGGCGGTCATGGTCTACCAGGCCCGCGTACCGGTGGTGCTCGTGCTGCTGGTGCTGTCGGCCCTGGCGATCGAGCCGCTGGCCCGCCGCTTCGTGGCGACCAACGCGCTGACCAAATCGGAGGCGGTGCGTCCGATCGCCCTGGCGGGGATCCTGGCGCTGCCGGCGGCGCTGGCGGTGGTGCTGGCCCTGTACGCTCCGGCGTTGATCCCGGATATCTACCGGCCGTAGGCGGCGGTTTCCGTTTCTTCTGCTCACTGCCCGGACTTATTCCGGGGCCTTCCCATCCGCGTGCTGCTGCCGCTGGGCCGCGCACGCCTCACCCGTTGGCACAGGGCCGGGGAGTGGGAGAAGGGGAGAGGTGGCAGGAGTGCCCGGGTCGGCTTCGCTTCTCTTCCCGTCATCCCGGACGCGCCCCGAAGCGGATCCGGGGCGCGTCGGGAGGGCGGTGAGGGGCGCTACGCCAGTCCCTCCAGCCCGGCATCGACGCTGAGCGACTGGCCGGTGATGTTGCGGCCGGCCTCGGAGCAGATGAACAGGATCTGATGGGCGATGTCGCCCGCCGTCACGAAGCGCTTCATCAGCGTCACGTCGGCCATCTTGGTGCGCATCTCGTTCTCGGAGATGCCGCCGGCTTCCGCCTTGGCCTTGATCACCCGGTCGATGCGCGCGCCCTCCACCGGGCCCGGCTGGACGCAGTTCACGCGGATGCCGTGGGGGCCGAGTTCCATGGCGCAGGTGCGGGTGAAGCCGACGATGCCGAACTTCGCCGCCGAATAGGGGCTGCGCAGCGGGAAGCCGAACTTGCCGGCCGCCGAGGACAGGTTGACGATGCTGCCGCCGCCCGACTTGATCAGCGCCGGCACCGCCTTCTGGGTGCCCAGGAAGGCGCTGGTCAGGTTGATGGTGAGGCAGGCGGTCCAGTCCTCCAGGGAGACGTCCTCCACCGGCGCGGTCGGCCCGGCGGTGCCGGCGTTGTTCACCATGATGTCGAGCCCGCCCAGGGTCTCGATGCCCTTGTCCATGAAGTCCTGGAAGGCGGCGGCGTCGCCGACGTCGCAGGGCACGCCCTGCAGGCCCGGGATCGTCGCCTTGGCGTCTTCCAGCGCGTCCACGTCCAGGTCGCAGGTATAGACGGTGGCGCCGGCAGCGGCGAAGACCTCCGCCGTCCTGCGGCCGATGCCCTGGGCGCCTGCGGTGATGATGGCGCGCTTGCCGGTCAGATCGAGCTTCATGGGGTCCCTCCGGTACTCGGTTTCTTGGCCGCAGGGACTATAGCGGGGGCCGGTTCGTCGCGTCAGTTCTTCAAATGCGGGTTCAGTCGTCCAGGTTGAGTTTCTGGCGCACGTCCTTGCGGATGATCTCCACGTCCTTGCCGCTCAGCATCACCCCGGCGACGACGAAGGCGAGCGCGAGGCCGATGGCCGAGGCCATGGCGCCCGTGCCCCAGGCCGGACCGTAGGTGTCCCAGATGAACACGGTGCCGAACCAGAACCCGCCGAACGAGGCCAGCGCCGCCAGCAGCAGGAAGCCGACGCGCATGCACAGCCCGCCGATGCGGTTGGCCGACATCAGCTCGCGGAACATGGCCGACGCCTCGGCCTCGGCGATGGCGCGGGTGATCTTGTTGCGCGCGATCTTCTGCCAGTCGCCGTAGGCCATGCCGGTGCTGCCGTCCAGGCGGCCTGGATTGAGGATCGCCTCCTTCAGGTCGGCGACGATGCTGTCGGCCCGTTCCTTCGGCGTCTTGCGCTTCAGGCTCGGATAGATCGGCCCGTCATCGGAGTTCGCGGGGGACTCGCGGAAGACCGGGCCGGGGGAGACCGCGGCTCCGGCACCGGCGGGGCCGCGCCGGGCGGGCGGGCCGGCGTGGGCAGGGCGGTTGGGGGCAGGGCGGTTGGACGGTGGGCGCATACGCTGTTCCGCTCGCATCGACATCGGGCTGCCCGCGATCAGAGGGTGCCGCGGAGCACTCGTTCGCGAAAATACCGGTTCAGCGTGGCGAAGGCGACCGAATCCAGGTTGTTGAACGCTACGCCGACCGACCCGTCATCGTCGTCCTTGCGCCGGACCTCGCCACTGGTGCGGAACAGGGCGCCCGGGCCGGCGGTCGGCACGAAGACGCGCATGGCGGTACAGTCGCCCGGTTCCAGCGCGCCGGAATACTCCAGCACCCGGAGGCCGCCGAGGCTCCAGTCGCCGATGGCATAGGGTGCATTGCCGATGACGACGGTCATGGGGGCGGAGATCCGGCGGGTGCTGCGGCGGTCGGCCTGGCGGTTGCCCGGGGCGGGGGTGGGTGACATGGGGTCATCTCCGATTGATGCTTCATCGTGTCCTGCGGAGGCGGTGTCCGAGGGCACGGTCTCCGCCGGTTCTCCAGCAACCGGCGTGCCAAGGCGGCAGGTCACGGCGGCGGGCGTTGTTTTCCAACGATTCGTGCCGTGCCGTCGGTCCGACGCGCCCGCGCCGGCGGCAGAATCTGCCCGGCCGGAGCCGTCCGCGTGGATCGCCTTTGCCCAGTGGGCCGACCGTGAATCGCCCTCCAACTCGTTAAGGATAGAGCGACTTCACACGACCGGATGTTTCGCCTGACCGTGGTTTTTTTAGGCCGTGTGCTTGCTGACCGGGCCGAGATTGGGCCAGGCGGGGCGGGTCGACACGTCCTTCGATCCGCAGGAGCTGCACCGCATCCGCGCGCCGATCTCCGGCACCGGGAAGGCCGGGCCGAGCTGGGCGATCAGCATGGCGGTGGACGCCTCTGCATAGTGGCTGCACCGGTTGCACCAGCAGAACACGCCAACCTTGGCCGACAGCAGATCCCCCAACTGGGCCGCCCGCTGGTCGCGGTCCTTCCGGTCCATCAACTCCCGCTTCATCCGTCCCATGCCGCGACCGTCCTCGTCCCGTTCTGTCGAGTGAGAACATAACAAGAACACTCGAGGCGAACAACTGGGAGCGAAATTCAACCGGCCTTTTGCATGTCGCGGATTCAGTCAAAAGTTGTATTGGATAATGTGCAATTCAGTTGAAGCGACGCAAGCGTTTGAAGACGTCTTTATGTTTGTTTGTGTATTTATTTATCAACTCACTCGTCATCCCGAACCGATCCCGGATTTAATCCGGGACGGGATGGCGGCGGGGGAGGGGGTGAGTTCGGAGGTGGCCGCGCCCGAGGTGATCGGCACAGAGCGCCCTCAGCTCTGTACCAGCCGGGGCAGCTTCTCGAAGACGGCGAGCACGTCCAGCAGGCTGGTGCTGCTCTTCAGGCGCTTCTGGCCCGCGAACAGGGCGAAGGTCGGCCGCTTCTGGCCGCGGCGCTGGGTCTTCGACACCGAATAGAGCGGCCGTTCGTGGGTGTGCCGGAAGATCGAGAACACCGCCATGTCGTCATGCCGGTCCAGCGCATAGTCCCGCCATTCGCCCGCGGCGACGCGGCTCGCATACAGCGAGAGCAACTGACCCAACTCGTGACGGGTGAAGAAGAAGTGGCGGACCGACTTGCGCGTGCTCGGGAGACGGATGAGATTTTCCATCGGCCGGCGGATATCCTTGCGTTACCTAGCCTGTCTGCTAGGAAGTCTTTCTGAATTTCCCGGCGGGGTAAACCCCCAGCGGTCATGTCCCGGGGACATGTCCCAGCCCTCGCGTCGCCGCCAAGGGCGGTTGGCGGGTGCGCGTTGATTTCCGCACGCCCCGCCGCTAGGTTGCGCGACCGCCGCATATCCGCGGATGACCGTGTTCCGGATGCGGCGGGCGAGCCGGACACCTGAGTTTGGAGAACGATGCCGTGGCCGACATCTTCCGGGAAGTCGACGAAGAACTGCAGCAGGAGCGCGCCGCGACGCTGTGGAAGAAGTATGGCGGCTGGGTCATCGCGCTCTGCGTTGGCATCGTCCTGGCCGTCGCCGGCAACGTCTTCTGGCGCGAATACAAGGCGAACCAGCGGGCCGAACAGGCCGCCGCTTATGCCGAGGCGTCCGCCCTGCTCGGGCAGGAGAAGCCGCGCGAGGCCGCCGAGGCCTTCGCCGCCCTGGCCGATTCAGGCGATGCCGGCTATGCCGCGATCGCCCGGCTGAGCCAGGCCGCCGCCCTGGTCGATGCCGACGATATTCCGGCCGCCGCCGAAACCTACATGGCGATCGCCAACGACTCGTCGGTGCCGGCGCCCTATGGCGATCTGGCGCGGCTGCATGGCGTAAGGCTGCGGATCGGCACCGCCAACGCCCCGACCCTGCACAGCGACCTTGCGCCGCTGCTGACCCCGGGCAACGCCTGGGAGCCGCTGGCCCGCGAGACCGAGGCGGCGATCTCGATCCAGGAGGGGGACATCGACGCCGCCCGGGAGTCCCTGAAGCTGATCGCCGACAACCCGGAGACGCCGGGGCAGCTGCGCCAGCGCGCCAGCGAACTCCTCCAGGCCCTGGGCGGGTGAGGTCAGCGTGATCCGCTTCGGCGCCCGTTTCCCCCTCGTCGCCTCCCTTGCCGCCACCCTCGCGCTCGCCGGCTGCGGCAGCGGCGACTTCTTCGGCGAGGACGCCCAGATTCCGCTGCCGGGCGAGCGGCTTCCGGTGCTGCAGATCGGCGAAGGCCTCAAGGAGGACCCGAGCATCGCCGACCTGCAGGTCGTGCTGCCGCGTCCTTATGTGAACGCCTACTGGTCGCAGCCCGGCGGCAACGCCTCCAAGGCGCTCGGCCATGTGGATGCCGGCGACGCCCTGGCACAGGCCTGGTCCGTGTCGATCGGCAGCGGCGGCGACGACGAGGTGTCGCTCCTGACCCAGCCGCTGGTGGTGGACGACACCGTCCTCGTGCTCGACAGCGAGGCCAATCTGCGGGCGCTGAACGCCGCCAACGGCCGCGAGCTGTGGGAGCACGACCTGCGGCCCGAGGACGAGGACGACGCGGTCTATCCGGGCGGCATCGTCGCCGACGCCGCGAACGTCTATGCCGCCACCGGCTTCGGCGAGGTGATCTCCTTCGCCATCGCCGACGGCTCCGAGAACTGGCGCGTGCGCCTGCCGGGACCGGTGCGCGGGGCGCCGGCGATCGCCGACGGGCGCCTGTTCGCGGTGACCCTGGAGAACCGCACCATCGCCCTGTCGACCGCCGACGGATCCCGGATCTGGGAGCACCAGGGCATCACCGAGATCGCCTCCCTGCTTGGCGGCGCCGCCCCGGCGGTGCAGGGCTCGACGGTGCTGGTGCCGTACTCCTCCGGTCAGCTCTTCGCCCTGCGTGTCGAGACCGGTCGCGTGGTCTGGGTCGAGAACCTGTCGAGCCTGCGGGCGCTGGACGCCATCTCCCGCCTGTCCGACATCCGCGGCAGCCCGGTGATCGACGGCGACCTGGCCTTCGCGGTCAGCCATGCCGGCCGCATGGCGGCGATCGACATGCGCTCCGGCCGCCGGGTGTGGGAACGCGCCATCGGCAGCACCTCGATGCCCTGGGTGGCCGGCGAGTTCGTGTTCGTCGTCAGCCTGACCGGCGAGGTGGTGGCCCTGACCCGGCGCGACGGCCGGGTGCGCTGGGTGCACCGCCTGCCGCGCTACGAGGACATGGAGGATCAGACCGGGCCGATCCAGTACGCCGGTCCGGTTCTGGTCGGCGACCGGCTGCTGGTCGGCTCGTCCGACGGCTTCGTCTATGCGATTTCGCCGTATACCGGCAAACTGCTCGGCCGGATCGAGGTCGGGGACCCGGTCTATGTCGCCCCCATCGTCGCCGGTGGCACGATCTACGTCCTCGACAACGACGCGCAACTGCGCGCGTACCGCTAGGGGACCCGCCATGGCGCTCAAGGTCGCCATCATCGGCCGGCCGAATGTCGGCAAGTCGACGCTGTTCAACCGGCTGACCGGGACCAAGCACGCCCTGGTCGACGACACCCCCGGCGTGACCCGCGACCGGCGTGAAGGCGACGGCCGGATCGCCGACCTCAATTTCCGCATCGTCGATACCGCCGGCCTGGAGGACGCCCAGGACGACAGCCTGGAAGGGCGCATGCGCCGCCAGACCGAGGCGGCCGTGCAGCAGGCCGATCTGGTCTTCATGATGATCGACGCCCGGGCCGGCGTCACGCCGCTGGACGCCCATTTCGCCGACTGGCTGCGCCGGGTGAAGGTGCCGGTGACCGTGCTCGCCAACAAGTGCGAGGGACGCGGCGGTATCGCCGGGCTGAGCGAGGCCTATAAGCTGGGGCTCGGCGACCCGGTGCCGATCTCCGCCGAGCATGGCGAGGGCATGGGCGAGCTCTACGACATCATCCGCGCCCGGATCGAGGCCGATCCCGTGCTCGCCGCCGAGCTCTATGCGGAGGACGAGGAGGACCCGTTCCCCGAGGAGGTCCTGGACGGCGTCGATCTCGACGAGGCCGATCTGGAAGAGGACGCGATCCTGCAGGATCGGGGGCCGAAGGGTCCGCTGAAGCTCGCCATCGTCGGCCGTCCGAACGTCGGCAAGTCGACCCTGATCAACCGGCTGCTCGGCGAGGACCGGCTGCTGACCGGCCCCGAGGCCGGCATCACCCGCGACTCCATCGAGATCCCCTGGAGCTACAAGGGCCGGGAGATCCACCTGATCGACACCGCCGGTCTGCGCCGCAAGGCCCGGGTGGTGGAGAAGCTGGAGCGGATGTCGACCACCGACAGCATGCGGGCCGTGCGCTTCGCCCAGGTGGTCATGCTGGTGCTCGACGGCGAGCAGATGCTGGAGAAGCAGGACCTTGCCATCGCCCGCACGGTGCTGGACCAGGGCCGCGCCCTGATCATCGCCGTCAACAAGTGGGACGCGGTCGCCGACAAGAACGCCGCCGGCCAGCGCCTGCGCGACCGGCTGGACACGTCGCTCGCCCAGGTGCGCGGCATTCCCTGGATCGCCGTCTCCGCCCTGCGCGGCAGCAATCTGGACAAGCTGCTGGACGCGGTGTTCGACATCTACGACGTCTGGAACACCCGGGTGCCGACCAGCCGGCTCAACCGCTGGCTGGAGCGCATGGTCGATCAGCATCCGCCGCCGCTGTCCAAGGGCCGGCGCCTGCGCCTGCGCTACATGACCCAGGTCAAGGCCCGTCCGCCGACCTTCGCCGCCTTCGTCAGCCAGGCGGACGAGCTGCCGGAAAGCTACGTGCGCTACCTGATCGGCGGCCTGCGGGACGAATTCGGGCTGGCCGGAGTGCCGATCCGGGTTAATCTGCGCAAACGGCGCAACCCCTACGTCGACGACCGCTAGCCGAGAGGCGGTGACGGGGCGGCTGCCGCACGCAGCGCAGGACGGAGCCGCCATGCGAAGCCGCGGGAAGACGAAGCTGGATGCCAGGGTCTCGATCTCGGACCTTGCGCGGATGTACGACGGACGGAACGACGGCACGCCGCCGACCCACCGCTACACCAAGGGCCGCATGCCGCTGCGCCGCGGTTCCCTGAACCAGACCGGCACCGTGAACCAGGGCGGCACGCGGCTGGCCCGGCTGAAGGCCCGCGCGTCGGGCATCCGCTATGCGCTGCAGACCGAGGCGATGGACCGCTCCAAGCTGCGGGAGCTGGAGCAGACCCTGCGGAACCTGGAGCTGGCCATCCGCGGGATGGAAGACACCTTGAAGAGCGAGTGAGGACGGGGTGGGCGAGATTCTCAACAGGCTGGTGGAGGATTGCCGTCGTGCGGCGGGATCGACCGATCCGGTCGCCGGGGTGCAGGCCGCGCTGTCGCTGGTGACGGCGGATCCGGACACGACCATCGCCGAGATCCCCGACTTCGAGGGCGAGGATTACGTGCTGCACCGGGCCGACGACCTGTCGGTCTTCCTGGTGCGTCAGGCGCCGAACACGGCGGGGCCGCCGCACGATCACGGGATGACGGCGGTGATCGCCATGCTGGAGGGGGTGGAGATCCACCGCCGCTACCGCCGGGAGGGGCAGCGCATCACCCTGGACCGGGAGCAGACGGCCGGTCCCGGCGGCATTCTGGTGCTCGCCCCGCGCGACGTGCACGCCATCGCCAACCCGGACCCGACCCCGTCGATCGGCGTCCATGTCTATCTGGGCGACATCGTCGGGATCGAACGCACGCTGTGGGATACGGCTTCCGGCGAGGCGCTCCCGTTCACCCTGGATAGCTACGAAAGCAGGGTGCGGGCCTACCGATAGACCAACCTCCCCACGGAGTTTGTGACAGCGACCACGGCTTGACACCCGACGCCCGGCCAACAAGGTTGGGGTTTCCGTCGTCGGTGCCGTGCCGACCTTACGTACGGATCGGTACCGCCGGTCCAAGACCAGATTGTGGACTGTTTTCCATGTTACGCCCGGAGTCATTCGAGTCGGTCAACGACGCCCTGGACATGGGCTCGATCGAGCGCTTCCCGGTTCTCTCCGGTGTTTTCGAGACCTGGCGGCGGCTCGGTGACGGCGCGGCGCCGACGGGCGTCGATGCCCTGGACCTCCCGCCCCGGGCGCTGCCCTATCTGATGCTGGTCGATCTCGACGGGACGAAGGACGCGGTGATCCGTCTGGCCGGAACGGCAGCCTGCGATCTCTATGGCCGCGAGTTGAAGGGCACCAGCGTCCACGACTTCTTCGGCGCCCGGGACGCGAAGCTCGTGCTCGACGGCCTGCTGACGGTCGCGGAAACCGAGGCCCCGATGCTGACCCACCGCTCCTATGTCTCGATCAACGGAAAGCCGTGGAGCTATGTCCGGCTGCTGCTGCCGATCCGTCCGGAGGGCGGCCGGGTGACACGGATCCTGAAGGCGCTGGAGCCGAGCAAATTCAGCGCCGTGCCGGTGCGCTCGGCGCCGGCGAACCGCCGCGCTGGGCTATAGGGCCGGCGAGCCTATGTCCGTGTAGGCTCTATACAGAGCACCCCCGATGTTTGAGTATTCGCCAGACGATTGGGCTGGTGCCCACGGCATCGGGTAGAAGGGGGATCGTTTCGGGCGCGCGATTCCGGGCGGCGCCGGCCGCTGAATTGGGGCGGATGACCCTATGAAACTGAAATGGCTGGTGCTTCTGGTCTTTGCCGGCGTGCAGACGCTCACCGCCGGGATCGTCGCCGTGAGCACCTGGGCGGTGGTGACCGGTTCGGTGGCGACCAACACCGCACACACCACCCGGGCCGTCGCCGATACGGTGCGGCTGCGCTTCGAGCGGTTCGTCGATCCGGCGACCGACGCGGTCGACCTGGCCCGCTTCGTCCTGCAGCGCCACGGTCCGGTGGACGTGTCCCTCGACACTTTCGAACGATTCATGTTCGACCAGTTGACCAGTCATCCGGTGGTGGACGCGCTCTACATGGGCCGCTCGACCGGCGAGTTCATGATGGTCAAACGGGTCCGGGCGCCGGGGCCGCCGACCTTCCTGACAAAGCATATCCGCGTCGCGGAAGAGGGCCGTACGGTCGAGTTTCGCCTGCGCGACCGGCAGTTCGAGCTGGTGCGGCGCTGGCGCGACGACGACGACCCGTTCGACCCGCGCACCCGGCCCTGGTACCGGGTAGCCCAGGAGCAGGCCGAGGAACAAGCCCAGGACGACATCCAGCGCTGGACCGAGCCCTATACCTTCTTCACCTCCGGCGCGCCCGGCGTCTCCACTGCCAACGCCCTGATGGGCACCTCGGCCGACAGCTGGGGTGCGGTCTCGGTCGACATCGAGACCGGTTCCTTTTCCAAGTTCCTGTCCTCCCTGGCCCTGCCCGGCGGCGGCGAGGCGTTCATCGCCGGGTGGGACGGCGAGGTGGTCGCTCTGCCGGCGGAGATCGGGGAGGCGGGGCGGGCGCTGTTCGCCGAGCCCGACGACAGCCGGCGCCCGGCCCTTCTCCTGGCCCTGCTCGAGGCCGACCGAGAGGCGCTGGCGGCGGCCGGAGACGGCAGGGTGCTGCGCGACGTGGTGGTCGGCGGTCGGTCCTACATCGTCCACCTGGTCGGCTTCGCGGAGGCCGGCATGCCCTGGAGCATCGTCGTCGCCGTGCCCGAGGACGCCGTCTTCGGCTGGGTCTACCGCCTGCGTAACGAGATCATGGCGATCAGCGTCGCCGCCTGTCTGCTGGCGGGCGTCCTGCTGCTGCTGTTCTGGCACCGGGCGATCGAGCGGCCGATGGCGGCGATCTCCTCGCGGCTGGCGGTCATCGGCGCCGGCGGCAATGGGGACGGCGCGCCGGTGTCCGGGGCGAAAGAGATGCGGCAGATCGACCAGGCGGTGATCGCCGCTGGTCAGATGATCAGCGAACGCCAGGCTGCCCGGCTGTCATTGATCGACCGGCTGCGCGAGCTGGTGGAGGCGATGGAGCGGGCGCCGGTGGGGATCGCGATCCTGGAGGCCGACCGGCGGCTGAGCTTCGCCAACGGGGCGGCGCGTACCGCCCTGTCGGTCGGCGACGGCGACGATGTCCGCCTCGACACCGCGGTCCTGGGCATGTCGGAAGCCGAGTTCGCGGCCAAGGCCGAGCTGGTGGCCGGAGGGCGCACGATCCGCGGCGAGGCGGTGCTGCCGGACGCCGACGGCGCGGAGGCGGAATACGGGGTCCTGCTGTCGCCGCTCGGCGACGGCGACGAGGCCCGGATCCTGCTGGTGCTCGAGGACGTCTCCACGGCCAACGTCCTGGAGGCGGGTATTGTGGCGGCGCGCGAGGCGGCGGAGCGCAGCGACCAGGCCAAGACCCTCTTCCTGGCGCAGATGAGCCACGAGTTCCGCACGCCGCTGAATGCCATCGCCGGGTTCTCCGAGATGCTGCAGGGAGCGCCGGATATGGGCTCGGAGAAGGCCCGCCAGTATATCGGCCATATCAGCGCCAGCGCGGCGACGCTGCTGGAGATGGTCGATCGCATCCTGGAATACGCCCGCTACGAAAGCGGGGCCGTCGGCACGGCGCCGCGGCCGACGGATATCGCGGGCGTGCTGGAGGATGCCATCGACGCGGTGAGCCGCGAGGCGGCGACGGCCGGGGTGACTGTGGAGCTGACCCTGCATGGCCGGCTGGAGCCGGTGGCGGCGGATCCGGCGATGCTGACCCGCGCCCTGGAGCAGCTTCTGTCCAACGCCATCAAGTTTTCCAGGCCCGGCTCGGCCGTCTCGGTCGCCGCGGCCCCCAGCCCGGGCAAGGATCCGCGGCGCGTCACGGTCGGCATCGTCGACCGCGGCAGCGGCATCAACCCGGTCGATCTGCCGCGGGTGTTCGATCCGTTCTGGAAGGCCGACACCCATCTGCGGGCCAGTACCGAGGGGCCGGGTCTGGGGCTGGCGATCGCCCGACGCATCATCGCCGGCTTCGGCGGTCAGATCGAGGTGGACAGCGCCCCCGGAGAGGGAACGCGGGTCGTGGCGACCCTGCCGGTGTTCTCAGGTCCGAGCCCGGACCGCTCGAACGGCAACTGAGCCGACGTGCTTCTCCGGGGTGGTTTTTTCGGTCGGTTCTTCGGGGTGGTCAGCCTTGCGCGTCGATCCGTTCGCCATGGGCGACGCAGGCCGGAGAGGCCAAGTCGAGGAACGCGGGGGCGATATCCTCCGGCGTCTTCAGGGTCATCGGATCCTCACCCGGGAAGGCCGTCGCCCGCATCTTTGTGCGCGTGCCGCCCGGGTTCAGCAGATTGATCCGCAGGTTGGTGCGCCGGGTCTCGCCGGCATAGGCGCGCACCATGGCCTCCAGCGCGGCCTTGGACACCGCATAGGCGCCCCAGTTCGGTCGCTCGCCG
The DNA here is from genome assembly GCF_000423805.1 of Thalassobaculum salexigens DSM 19539. Lineage (NCBI taxonomy): Bacteria > Pseudomonadati > Pseudomonadota > Alphaproteobacteria > Rhodospirillales > Thalassobaculaceae > Thalassobaculum > Thalassobaculum salexigens. Next base: position 157,670 of record NZ_AUIR01000012.1, on the reverse strand, counting down.
ACGGCGGCACCGGAGGTCACGAAGATCGCCCGTCCGGCGTCCGACTGGCGCAGCAGCGGGTCCAGGCTGCGCACCAGCCGCTGGCAGGAGCTCAGGTTGACCGTCATCACCTCGTCCCAGAGCTTGGGGTCGTAGTGCGAGATCGGGCTGAGCACCCCGAGGATGCCGTGGTTGGCCACCAGCACGTCCAGCTTGCCCCAGCGTTCGTAGATCGACGCGCCCAGGCGGTTGATCGCTTCGAAATCGGTGAGGTCCATCGGGACCAGGGTGGCCTCGCCGCCGGCCGCCTTGACCCGGTCGTCCGTCTCCTCCAGGCCGCCGACCGTGCGCGCCACCAGGATCAGGTGGGCGCCCTCGCGGGCGAAGGCCTCGGCGACGGCGGCACCGATGCCGCGCGACGCGCCGGTGATGAGCGCGACACGCCCTTCGAGAATGCCAGTCATAGAACCCTCAGGAGGCTTCGGCGAGCAGGGAGAGCTGACGCGTCCGGCCGCCGGTGTAATCGGTCAGCGAGATCGGATAGTCGCCGGTGAAACAGGCGTCGCAGAACTGCGGCACGTCGTTGTTCCGCGCCGCTTCGCCCATCGCCCGGTACAGCCCGTCGATGGAGATGAAGGCGAGGCTGTCGACGCCGATCTTCTCCGCCATCTCCTCCACGCTCATCTGCGCGGCGAGCAGCTTGGAGCGCTCCGGCGTGTCGACGCCGTAGAAGCAGGAATGGGTGGTCGGCGGGCTGGCGATGCGCATGTGCACCTCGGTCGCCCCGGCCTGGCGCACCATCTCCACGATCTTCGTCGAGGTGGTGCCTCGGACGATGGAATCGTCGACCAGGATCACCCGCTTGCCTTCGAGCTGCCCGCGGTTGGCGTTGTGCTTCAGCTTGACGCCCAGGTGGCGGACCTTGTCGGTCGGCTGGATGAAGGTCCGGCCGACATAGTGGTTGCGGATGATGCCCAGCTCGAACGGCAGGCCCGAGGCCTCGGCATAGCCGATCGCCGCCGGCACGCCGGAATCCGGCACCGGGACGACCACGTCGGCATCGACCCCGCTCTCGTTCGCCAGCTCGGCGCCGATCCCCTTGCGGGCGGCATAGACGCTGTGCCCCTCGACCATACTGTCGGGGCGGGCGAAGTAGATGTACTCGAAGATGCAGAACCGGCTCGGCCGCGGACGGAACGGGAAGAACGAGCGCACACCCTTGGCGTCGATCACCACCAACTCGCCCGGATTGATGTCGCGGACGAAATCGGCGCCGATGATGTCCAGGCCGCAGGTCTCCGAGCACAGGATATAGGCGTCGCCGATCTTGCCGAGCACCAGCGGGCGTACGCCGAACGGGTCGCGCAGGCCGATCAGTGTGTCCTTGCTCATGCAGATCAGGGAATAGCCGCCCTCGACCTGGTTCATCGCCTCGACCAGCCGGTCGACCACCGACGCGCGGCGCGAGCGGGCGATCAGGTGGATGATGACCTCGGTATCCATGGTCGACTGGAAGATCGAGCCCTGGCGCACCAGACCCTCGCGCACCTGCAGGGCGTTGGTCAGGTTGCCGTTGTGGCACAGCGCGAAGCCGCCGAACTCCAGATCCGCGAACAGCGGCTGCACGTTGCGCAGCGCCGTCTCGCCTGTGGTGGAGTAGCGGGTATGGCCGATCGCCGAGTGACCGACGAGCTGGTCCATGACCTCCTGATTGTCCTCGCCGAAATTCTCGCCGACATGGCCGAGGCCGCGGTGGACGTTGAACGTCGTCCCGTCGGTGGCGACGATCCCGGCCGCTTCCTGGCCGCGATGCTGCAGGGCGTGGAGGCCCAGGGCGGTGTGCGCGGCGGCGTCGGACGTGCCGAAGATGCCGTAGATCGCACACTCTTCATGAAGATGGTCGTCGTCATAGGGAGAGGTCGTGAGCGTCATGCGCGGGTCCGGTCCTCGCTCGAGGGGGAGATGTCGGACGGGGTCATACCCCATCCGATCGGCGACGGCCCTCCAAAACGAAACAGCACCCACCTATTGGGTGCTTTGGATGGCCCGGTTCAGTTCCTGACGTTCCTTGTCAGTATACCCCTGATTGCCCCCCGACGCATCGGGATTCGGGGTGTCGCTGCGAGGTGTGGGGCTGAGCAGCCGCTCTTTCAAGGCCTCGCGGGTTTCATCCTCAGCCTGCCTGCGGAGTCGCGCCGCCTCTGTGTCGGCCTGGCTGCGCAGGTGTTCCGGCACCAGGGTGACCAGCATGTCCGATCCGGCCACGATCAGAGGTAGAGATTTCGCCTCGGTGATCCAGGTCGGGTGATCCTGCGAGTCCGGTTCCGCCCACAGCACGAGCAGGTAGGCGACGCAGACCAGGACCACGCCACGCAACACCCCGAACAGGAAGCCGAGCGACCGGTCGACCGCGCCGAGCCCCACCATCTGCAGGGTTCCGCTCGCCAGTCGGGCGAGGATCATGAAGATGATCAGGGCGACGATGAACAGCACGCCGCCGGCAATCAACTCGCCCAATGGTCCGTCGATGCCGGTCAGGTCCTCAACGATGGGGGTCGCCGGCTTGTAGCCGTAGATGCCGACCGCCAGCGCGCCGACCCAGGCGACGATGGAGAACACCTCCGCGACAAAACCGCGCATGAGCGCCAGAAGGCCCGACAGGACCACCACGGTGATGACGGCGATGTCGGTGATGTTGATCGGCAGGGAATCCATTGAGGGCCCGTATCAGGAGGCGACGACTCGGCGACCGATGCGGGCATCGTCGCCGGGATCATGGAGCAGGTCCACCAGATCATGTAGCCGGGAGATTTCGACCAAATCGAGGCCGCCGGACAGGGCCTTGCCGCCCTTGCGGCGCGAGGCGGGCAGCAGGGCCTTCTCGAAACCGAGCTTGGCGGCCTCCTTCAGCCGGGCCTCGGCCTGGGTGACGGCGCGCACCTCGGCCGACAGGCCGATCTCGCCGAACACCACGGAGCCCTTGGGCACCGGCACGCCGGTCAGCGAGGAGAGTAGGGCCGCAGCCACCGCCAGATCGGCGGCCGGCTCCGACACGCGGAGCCCGCCGGCGACGTTGAGGAACACGTCGTTGCCCGCCAATGAGACGCCGCAGCGCGCCTCCAGCACGGCCGTGACCATGGCCAGCCGGTTGCCGTCCCAGCCGACCACCGCCCGACGCGGGGTGCCGTAGGGGGAGGGGGCGATCAGCGCCTGGATCTCCACCAGCACCGGCCGGGTGCCCTCAACCCCGGCGAAGACGCAGGCGCCGGAGATGTCGTCCTGGCGGTCGGACAGGAACAGAGCCGAGGGGTTGGTGACCTCCATCAGCCCGCCCTCGGTCATCTCGAACACGCCGATCTCGTCGGTCGGACCGAAGCGGTTCTTCACCCCGCGCAGGATGCGGAACTGGTGGCCGCGCTCGCCCTCGAAATACAGCACCGTGTCGACCATGTGCTCCAGCACCCGGGGGCCGGCGATGGCGCCTTCCTTGGTGACGTGGCCGACCAGCAGCAGGGCGATGCCGCGCTTCTTGGCCACCCGGATCAGTTCCTGGGCCGAGGCGCGGACCTGGGCGACGGTGCCCGGCGCGCTGTCCAGCGCGTCCACATACATGGTCTGGATCGAGTCGATCACCACCACGTCGGGGCTGTCGGCGGCCTCCAGGCTGGAGACGATGTCGCGCACGCTGGTCGCCGCCGCCAGCCCGACCGAGGCCCCGGCTACGCCGAGACGCTGGGCGCGCATTCGGACCTGGTCCACCGCCTCCTCGCCGGAGACATAGGCGCAGCGGCAGGTGCCGGACAGGCCGGCGACCACCTGCAGCAGCACGGTCGACTTGCCGATCCCCGGATCGCCCCCGATGAGGGTCGCGGAGCCGGGGACCAGCCCGCCGCCAAGCACGCGGTCGAACTCGCCGATGCCGGTGATCCGCCGGGGCGTCTCCTTGCTCTGGCCCGCGAGTTCGACGAAGTTGATGCGCCGGCCGCCGCCGGGCTTAAGCCCTTTCGGCGCCGCCTCGACGACCTCTTCGACCAGGGTGTTCCAGGCGCCGCAGGCGTCGCATTTGCCGGCCCACTTGGCCGTCACCGATCCGCATTCCTGGCAGACGTAGCGGCTGGTCGATTTCGCCATCCGTGTCTCCGTCCTCAGCCGCGCCGGACGGCCATCTGGATCGGACCTTCGGCCCGGCCGTGGATGAACTGGTCGACATAGTCGTTGCCCGAGCTGTCGATGTCCGACACCGGGCCGGCCCAGATGATCTTGCCCTGGTACAGCATGGCCATGCGGTCGGCGATCTTGCGCGCGCTGGCCATGTCGTGGGTGATCGACAGGCCGGTCGCGCCCAACTCGCGGGTACATTTCACGATCAGGTCGTTGATCACGTCAGCCATGATCGGGTCGAGACCGGTGGTCGGCTCGTCGAAGAAGATGATCTCCGGGTCGGTGGCGATGGCGCGGGCCAGCGACACGCGCTTCTGCATGCCGCCGGACAGCTCCGACGGCGACAGGGCGGCGACATCCTCGCTCAGCCCCACCTGGGCCAGCTTGTCGATGGCGACCTTGCGGGCGTCGGCCCGGTCCACCTGCTTGGAGGCCATCAGGCCGAAGGCGACGTTCTCCCAGACCGGCAGGCTGTCGAACAGCGCGCCGCCCTGGAACAGCATGCCGAACTTGCGCATATAGGCCTCGCGCTCGGAGCGCGGCAGGCCGACCACGTTCTCGCCGTCGATCTCGATGGTGCCGGAATCCGGCTCCATCAGGCCGATGATGCATTTCAGCAGCACCGACTTGCCGGTGCCGGAGCCGCCGATCACGACGACGCTCTCGCCGGCGCCGATATCCAGGTCGATGCCGTTCAGCACGACCTTGGCGCCGAAGCTCTTCTTCAGGTCCCGGATGCGCAGTTTAGGGGTGTCGCTCATCTGCTTCGCCCTCAATCCGCAAAGAACATCTCGGTGATGACGTAGTTCGCCACCAGGATCATGATCGAGGCCGTGACCACGGCGTTGGTCGTCGCCGCCCCCACGCCCTGGGCGCCGCCGCGCGAGTTGTAGCCGTGATAGCAGCCCATCAGCGCGATCAGGAACCCGAACACCGCCGCCTTGACCAGACCCGAGATCACATCCATCCGCTCCAGATACTGGATGGTGGAGCTGATGTAGTTGGCGGCGTTGAAGTCGAGCTTGTAGACGCCGACCACATAGCCGCCGAACACGCCGATGATGTCGCCGATCAGCACCAGGATCGGCAGGCTGATGGTGGCGGCGATGACCCGGGGGGCGATCAGATACTTGAAAGGGTTGGTCGACAGGGTGGTCAGGGCGTCGATCTGTTCGGTCACCCGCATGGTGCCGATCTCGGCCGCCATGGCGGCCCCGACCCGGCCGGCGACCATCAGCCCGGCCAGCACCGGCGCCAGCTCGCGGGTCATCGACAGCACGACCACGGTGGCGACCGCGCCCTCGGCGGAGAACCGTGCGAAGCCGGTGTAGCTCTGCAGCGCCAGCACCATGCCCGAGAACAGCGTGGTCATGCCGACCACCGGCAGGGAGTAATAGCCGATCTCGATGAACTGCCGCAGGATCAGCCGCGGATAGAAGGGCGGGCGCACGCAGTGTCCGATCGCGGCGGACGCGAATAGCCCGATGCGGCCCGTGGTGGCCAGGAGTGTCAGGAAGCCTCGGCCGATCGCCGCGAGAGGATTCATCGCACGGAGTACCCCGATCGATCGTTGATGCAAGCGATCCCGGCCGTCATTCGGCGCTGTCGACGTAATGGCGCACATAGCGGCTGCCGAGCGAGGTCAGTAGCTCGTAGCCGATGGTGCCCGCCAGGTCCGCCATCGCGTCGGGCGTCACCGTCGGACCCAGCACTTCCACCATCCCTCCGGGAGCGGTGTCGGCCGGGTCCATGTCGGTCACGTCGACCATGATCATATCCATGGAGACGCGTCCTACCACGTTGCACAGCCGGCCACCAACCGCCACGCGTCCGACCGACGAGAGGCTGCGCAGGTAGCCGTCGGCGTAACCCGCCGCCACCGTGGCGATCCGGGTCTCCCGTCCGGCCCGCCAGGAGCCTCCGTATCCGACGGTCCAGCCGCGCTCGACCGTCCGTACCTGGAGGATCCGGCCCTCGATTCGGATTGGGCAGCGCATCGGGTTGTCGCCGCCGGCCGAGGGGCGGCCGCCATACAGGGCGATGCCCGGCCGGGCCAGATCGTGGTGATAGTCGGATCCCAGAAAGATTCCCGACGAATTGGCGAGGCTCGCCTTGATGGCTCCCGGCAGGCGGCGGCGCATTTCGGTGAAGCGGGCGAGCTGCTGGGCGTTCATCGGGCTGTCCGGCGCGTCGGCGGCGCACAGGTGCGACAGCACGTATTGCCAGTCGATGCCGTCGAGCAGCGCAGGATCCTCGGCAACTTGGTCCATCTCGCGGCCGTCCAGGCCGAGCCGGTTCATGCCGGTATCCACGTGCAGCATGGCGGCCAGCGGCGCGCCGGTCTTCACGCCGTGCGCGCGCCAGCGGGCGACCTGGCCGAGATCGTTCAGCACGGGGGTGAGCCGGTGTTCGACATAGGCCGCCTCGGTGCCGGGCAGCAGACCGTTCAGGCAGGCGATGTCGCCCTCGGGCAGGATCTGGCGCAGGCCCACCGCCTCGTCGAAGGTGGCGACGAAGAAGGTGCGGCAGCCCTCCTCGTACAGGACGGATGCCACATGGTCGGCGCCGAGGCCGTAGCCGTCCGCCTTCACCACGCCGGCGCAGGGCACGTCGCCGAGCTCCCGGCGCAGCCGCCGGTAATTCTGCCGCACCGCCCCCAGATCGATGGTGAGGCGGGACAGGGTGGCGTCGAAGGCGAATGTCGTCGTGACCATCAAGGTCCGATATCAGGCGGGCGGGACGGGGACAAGGCGCAAGAGGGGTTCTCCCCGATCGAGGTTCGATCCATGCTCCCGGAAAAGAGGGAGGATCCACCATGACCGACACCACCCGCATCGTCCGCGTCGCCGACGCGCTGGCCGATCAGCATGCCCGCCGCGCCCGGTACGAGCCGCTGGCCGGCGATCTGGCGCTGCCCGATCTCGACGCCGCCTACGACGTCCAGCGCCGGCTGATCGCCGGCTGGGAGGCGGGCGCCAAGGGGCCGATCGCCGGCTACAAGATCGCGCTGACCTCCAAGGCCGTGCAGGAGCTGTGCGGCGTCAATCAGTCCCTGGTCGGCGCCATCTTCGCCTCCACCGTCCACAAATCCCCCGCCGTGGTGAAGCTGTCCGATTTCGTGCGGGTCGGCCTGGAGTTCGAGCTTTGCCTCAAAATGGGATCGGATCTTTTTGATAATTCAGGAAAATTTACGGCAGAGATCGTTCGCGATGCGGTGGAACTGGCGGTGCCGGCCTTCGAGCTGATCGAGGACCGCGATGCCGACTACAGCCGGCTCGACGGAGTCTCCATGGCCGCCGACAACGCCTGGTCAGGGGGCATCGTCCTGGGCGAGACGACCGGCGACTGGCGGTCGCTCGACCTCGTCACCACGCCGGTGCGTCTGGAGTACAACGACGAGGTGGAGGAGGCGGTGACCGGGGCCGCCATGGGCAATCCGCTGACCGCGCTCGCCTGGGTCGCCAACCTGCTTGCCGAGCAGGGCCGCCCCCTGCGGGCGGGCCACTGGGTCATGACCGGATCGACGGTAAAGACCCGCTATCCGAAGGCGGGCGACCGGGCGGTTTATACCGTGGAGGGGCTGGGCAGCGTCGAGGTGGAGGTCGCCGACTGAGCGGTTATCGCTCGGCGGCACGCGCCTCCGCCCAGGCGATCGCCCGTGCCATGTGGTCCATAGGAATGATGTGTCCGCCCGGATGGAGGCAGAGCTGAAGCTCCCTGCCTGACGTGCAGCCGCGCCAGATCTCGCAGCGCAGGTCGCCGGTCTCGGTCACCTCCGACGGGTCCGCCGGACAGCCGTTCTGTGCGCGCCAGAAGTCCATGCCCGTCAGCACGTCGCCCTGGTGGTACACCTCGCGGATCGGCCGGCCCTGCATCGGCACCACCGTATCGCCGGTCCCGTGCACATGCATCAGGTTCACCGGGCCGGACGGGCAGCTCTCCGGATGCGGCCTCCAGAAGGCGCCGGCCACCGGCAGGAAGGCGGTGAACAGCCCGCCCTGGAAACAGGCCTGGTGCCAGGTCATCGATCCGCCGATGGAGAAGCCCGACGCCCAGATCCGTCGCGAGTCCACGGGCCAGCGACGCTTGGCGTCGGCCAACACCGCGCGCACGAAGGCGTCGTCGTCGCGCAGCCGCTCGCGCAGCGGCGCGCCCTGGTGGGACCAGCGCTTCTCCTGGCCGTCGGGAGCGATCACCAGCACGCCTTCCGCGTCGGCCAGCCGCATCAGCCCGGTGTTGCCCATGACGACTTCGCCGCTCTGGCCGTAGCCGTGGAAGAACATCAGCAGGGGCAGTTGGGCGGCACCGTCCCAGCCGGCCGGAACATGGGCCTGGTAGGTGCCCGTCTCGACCGCAAAGGACGCGGTCGGTTCCGCCCGGGCCGGGGCGGTCAGCAGGAAGGCGGCGAGGGGGAGAGACAGAAGCAGGCGGATCATGCCGGTACCCTGGCGGCTGCCTCCCCGAGCGTCCAATGACAAGCCGGTGACCGGATTCGCGTCGATCTGAGGCCACAGGCCGGCGGGCCGGAGGGGGCGATATCCCCGGTATTCCTTGGTTTCCGTCGATGGGTTGTGGAACCGCGCCGTGCGCCGCACCATTTCCGTGGTGTTCAACCAACTGAAAGGAGGTGATCCGGTGTCTAGTGATCTTGCGATGAGGGGCGAGTTCGTGTGTCTCGGCAGGATGTCGGAGCAACCTTCGGCGGCCAACTGAAGCACATAAATCGAGTTCGAGCCTTCATCGACTCACGGAAAGGCCGCCCCATCCGGGCGGCCTTTCTTCTTTGCGCCCGCCTGACGCGGCCTTTCGACATGGCCCGACCAAACGGGCCAAACCTGCTCTGGGCGAGGCCGTTTGGGCTAAACCACCGTCATCCCGGGTCGAGCCCGGACCTGATCCGGGGTCGGGCAGGGATGACGATCTGAGAGGCGAACGGCGCAGAGAGGCGGCTCGTGCTTGCAGAGGCTCAGTAGTGGTCCGGCACGTGGTCGTCGGCGACGTAGTTGGTGAACTTCGTGGTCGAGCCGTCGAAATGCAGCGTCACCACGCCGGTCGGGCCGTGGCGCTGCTTGGAGATGATCACCTCGGCCTTGCCGTGGGCCTTCTCGCAGCGCTCCTTCCAGGCGTCGTAGCGGTCGTGGAACTTCTGCGCATCCTCCTCGATCCGCTGGATCGGCTCGGCCTTCTGCAGGTAGTAGTCCTCGCGGTAGATGAACATGACGATGTCGGCGTCCTGCTCGATCGACCCGGATTCACGCAGGTCGGCGAGCACCGGGCGCTTGTCCTCGCGCTGTTCGACCGCGCGCGAGAGCTGGGACAGGGCCAGGACCGGCACGTCCAGTTCCTTGGCGATCGCCTTGAGGCCCTGGGAGATGGCGGAGATCTCCTGCACGCGGTTGTCGATGCGCGTACCCGGGGCCGGGCGCATGAGCTGCAGGTAGTCGACCACGATCAGGGCCAGGCCGTGCTGGCGCTTCAGGCGCCGGGCGCGGGTGCGCAGGGTGGAGATCGGGATCGCCGGGGTGTCGTCGATGAACATCGGCGCCCGTTCCAGATCCTGGCTCGCCTCCACCAGCTTGCCGAAATCCTCGTTGTCGAGCTGGCCGCGGCGCAGCTTCTCCGAGGCGATGCCGGTGCGCTCCGACAGGATACGGGTGGCAAGCTGCTCGGCCGACATTTCCAGCGAGAAGAAGGCGACCGGCTGCGGCGGCGTCTCCGGATCGTCCATCGAGGCGGTGGCGATGTGGAAGGCGATGTTGGAGGCCAGCGTCGACTTGCCCATGGCCGGGCGGGCGGCGAGGATCAGCAGGTCCGACGGGTGCAGGCCGCCGAGCAGGTTGTCGATGTCGATCAGGCCGGTGGAATGGCCGGCAAGGCCGCCGTCGCGCTTGTAGGCGGCTTCGGCCTGGGCGACCGATTCCATCAGCGCCAGCTTCAGTTCCTTCAGCCCGTTCTCGCCCTCGCCGGTCTCGGCCAGGGTGAACAGATGGTTCTCGGCCTTCTCGATCAGTTCCTGGGCGGCGGTGTCGAGGTCGCGGTCATAGGCGTCGTTGACCACGCCCTCGCCGATCTCGATCAGCTCGCGCCGCAGGTAGCAGTCGCGGATCTCGCGGCCGTAATCGGCGGCGTTGATGACGGTGACCACCGACGCGGCCAGCTTCACCAGATATTGGGCGCCGCCGACTTCGTTCAGGGCCTCGTCCTGGTCGAACAGGCCCTTGAGCGTGACCGGGGTGGCGATCTGGCCGCGGTCGATCAGCTTGGCGCAGGAGGCGAAGATGCGGCCGTGGACCGGATCGGCGAAATGCTCCGCGCGCAGAAACTCGCTGACCCTTTCATAGGAGCGGTTGTTGACCAGGATGGCGCCCAGCAGCGCCTGCTCGGCTTCCAGGTTGTGCGGCGGCTCGCGGTACGAGGCGGCGGCGGGACCGGCCGCGTCGGGGGCGAAGGCGGAGGGACCGGGGAAGGGGGCGATGCTGGACTCGGGATCGGACATGGCGAGGCGACTCGGCTTTGCTGTTCGTGTTCCCTCGGGACAGACTCTAACGCATAGCCCGCCGGAGGCCCGATTAGCGAGCGTCTTGCACGTACTATTGAAAAGGATTGTGGGGACGAAACCGAGGCTTAGCTGTGGATAGTTCGCGCTGGGGAGTTCGGGCCATGGGCTTGCGAGACTCGGTGCGTGTGAATGATACGGAGCCGGAACAACGGGGGCGGACCCTACCTCCGAATAAAACTTTCACTCCCCGGTCCTGCACCGGGGCGAGGGTGCCGCGTGACGGGGCGGATCCGATCCTGCTGAAGGCCCGTCGGTCCCGAGCGCTCGCCCCGGCACAAGGCCGGGGTATGCGCTCTGTCAGTTGAAGCGGCTCACCCCAGCCGGCGGCGCAGCCAGTCGGTCAGCTGCTCCATCATCAGCACGATCACGAAGATCGCCAGGATGATCGCCGAGGCCTTGGGGTACTGGAACAGCTCGAAGGCGCTTTTCAGTTCCTGGCCGATGCCGCCGGCGCCGACGATGCCCAGCACCACCGAGGATCGCACCGACAGTTCCAGCGCGAACAGTGAGGTGTTGACGAAGGACGGCATGCATTGCGGCACCACGGCCGAGGCGAGGATATCGAGCTTGCGGGCGCCGACTGCCTCCAGCGCCTCGCGTGGGCGCTTGTCGCTGTCCTCCATCGCCTCGGCGAAGAACCGGCCGCAGAACCCGGCGGTATCGACGATGATGGTCAGCGTGCCGGCAATGGCCCCGAGGCCGACGGCGGAGACGAAGAACAGCGCCCAGACCAGGTCGGGCACCGTGCGGAACAGGGAGACGGTGCCCCGGGCCAGCCAGCGCAGACGCCCCAGCGGGCTCAGTCCGGCGGCCGACAACCAGGCCAGCGGGAAGCTCAGCAGGATGCCGAACAGGGTGCCCACCAGGGCGATCTGAAGCGTCTCCACCAGCCGCAGGCCCATGCGGCCGAGAAAGGCAGGGTCGGTCTCCGGCGGCAGCATCCGTTCCAGCAGCGAGCCCATGCGCGGAACCGCCCCGATCAGCCGGTCGGCCGACGGCGCGACGTCGCCGATCGACGCCAGCAGCACCGCGCCGGCGGCCACCAGCAGTGTGAATCGCAGCGGCGTGAGGCGGGGCCAGCGGGCGATGTCGCGGGCGCCGGGGCGGGAGGCTGCCGGGCCGGAGGTCGGCGGACGGGACGAGGTTGTGTCAGCCACGGTAGATCGGCTCCAGGTCGCGCTCGCTCAGGTCGGCGGCGGCGGCATCGAACACGACCCGCCCGGCCTTGAGCGCGACGATCCGGTCCGCGTGCTCCAGGGCGTGACGCATGTCGTGGGTGGTGTAGACCAGGGTGCGCGCCTGCTCGGCGGCCAGGCGGGTGAACAGCCGCATGATGTCGAGGCCGGCGGCGGGGTCGAGGCTGGCGGCCGGCTCGTCGGCGAACAGCAGATCCGGGCCGTGCACGATGGCGCGGGCGATGGCGACCCGCTGGGACTGGCCGCCGGACAGGGTGTCGGCCCGCGCCGTCGCCCGGTCGGCCAGACCGACCGCCTCGAGCGCCTCCAGCGCGGCGTCGCGCAGGGCGGCGGGGGCCAGCGACTGGTGCCAGCTGCGCCAGCCATGACCCTGGCCCATGGCGCCGTTCACCACGTTGGACAGGGCGCTGGTGCGGCCGACCAGGCCGTGGAACTGGAAGACGAAGCCGAGCCGGCGGCGCAGGGTCGCGCGCTGGCGGGCCGTGGGCTGACGGGTGAAGCGCTGGCCGAGGATCTCCACCGCGCCGCCGGTGATCGGGATCAGCCCGACCAGGGCGCGCAGCAGGGTCGACTTGCCGGCCCCGTTGGCGCCGAGCAGGGCGACGCGCTCGCCCCGGCGGATGGCGAGGGTCACGCCGTCGAGCACCGCGGGACCGTCGGCGAAGCGCTTGGTCACCGACTCCGCCGAGATCAGCGGCGCGGCGGCGGCCGGAGCGGGCGCGGCCGGCGTCGGGCCGGCCGGGTCCGCGTTCATCGGCGAGGGTTTGAGCAGGGCTGTCATGATGGGATCGGGGCGGGCGCCGGCCGTGGGGACCGGCGCCCTGCCTGCCTCAGTTGCCGACGAAGTTCTTGAAACCGTCGACGCCGATCGTCGTGTACATCGAGCGGACGTAGTCGTAGTCGCCGTCCTCGACCGTCGCGAGGAAGAAGCCGCCCTTGTACTTCTGATTGTCCTCGCCCTTCAGCACGGCGGCGAGCAGGGACTTGCCGTCCTCCACGAAGGCCTTGCGGATCTTGTCCATGGCCGCCGGGTCGGCATCGGCGCGGGCGACCAGGATGTCGTTCGGCAGGTCGCGGCCGCGCGCCACCACGGTGAAGGCGACGTCCGGATAGGCCTCGCGGGCGCGCTGCAGGTGGCTGTAGTTCATGCCGATGGCGGCGATGTCGCCGCGGATCAGTGCCTCGATGGCGACGTTGCGGGAGATGATCTTCGGCTCGTAGTCCTGGCCGTAGACGAGGCCGAGATCGGTCAGCGCCTGCGCCGGGCCGAGATGCTGGGAGGTGGAGCCGACCGAGCCGAAGGCGACGGCGCGGCCCTTGAGGTCCTGCACCCGGCGGATCGGACCGTCGGCCAGGGTAACGACCTGGGCGAAGTAGTCCGGACGCTGCCAGCCGACGACGATCCTGGCGTCGGTCAGTTCCTTGATCACCACGTATTCGGCCGGGCCGGTCAGCACCAGGTCGACCTGACCGGCGTTGATGGCCTCGACGGCGGCGGTGCGGTTGCCGACCGGGAACAGCTCGATGTCGAGACCGGTGCTCTTCTCGAGCGCCGCCTCGAATGGGCCGAACTCGCTCTGCAGGGCCTCCAGGCCCTCAATGTCGGTGACCGCGATCTTGATCGCGTCGGCGGCGCTGGCCAGGGACGGGGTGGCTACCGCCAGGGCGGCGGCGGCAAGCAGGGCGCGAAGGTTCATGAAGGCCTCCTCCAGGGGCGGGCAGATGCCCGGATCATTCGGAAGGCCCAGCGGATATCACCCCCCGCCTGTCGCCGGTGTGACAGGGCGGTGTCGGAACCGCGTCGGTTGCGTGATGGTTTGGTGACCGTGGATGTGTTCCGGTGGATGTCCAGCGCCAGTTGTCGAGGGGGCGAAAGGGGACAAAATCTCAAACGATCGTCACCCCGAACGCGCCCGGACCTCATCCGTGTGCGGGCCGGGATGACAGGATTGGAGCGGGGAGGTAGGTGGAGAGAGCACCTCAAATGCAAAGGGCCGCCCCGAAGGACGGCCCGTCGCAAATCTTGTCGCTGAGTAAGGATCAGACCTCGGCCTTCTCCTCCTCGTCCTCGGCGGCGGCGGCCGCTTCCGGCTCGAGAAGCTCCTCGACCTCGGGGGCCTCGTCTTCCATCCGCTCTTCCTCGTCCAGGATGCCCCGGTCGAGCGCGCGGCCCAGGCGGGCCTGGGTCTCCGCCTCGTCCTGGGACCGGGCGATGTTCACGGTCACATTCACCGAGACCTCCGGGTGCAGCTGGACGCGCACCGGCTCCAGACCGAGCGCCTTCAGCGCCTTGTCCAGCTTGACCTGGCTGCGGCCGACGGTGACGCCGGCTTCGGTCACCGCGTCGGCGATGTCGCGGGCGGAGACCGAGCCGTACAGCTGGCCGTTCTCGCCGGCGGCACGCACCAGCACGACGGTCATGCCGTCCAGGGTCTTGGAGACCTTCTGGGCCTCGGACTTGCGCTCGAGGTTCTCGGCCTCAAGCTGGGCCCGGCGCTCCTCGAAGACCTTGCGGTTTCCTTCGTTGGCGCGCAGCGCCTTCTTCTGCGGCAGCAGAAAGTTCCGGGCGTAGCCCGGCTTGACCGAAACCACTTCGCCCATCTGGCCGAGGCTCTCGATCCGTTCCAGCAGGATGACTTCCATCGTCCTCACTCCTTCTCTTGCGGGCCTACGCCCCCCGGATAGGTATCCGGATTTCCTCATCAGGGCGGCGCCGAGGCGACCGCTTGTCAGTTATCCGCCGACGGTCATTCCTGCGGGGGAGGCCCCGCGCGACGGCGAAAATCGAAAACCACGTCCAGCATTCCGACCAGCACGATCACTGCGGCCGCCGCCCAGCTGAAGACGATCAGCAGGGCATAGGTTCCACCGAGCCAGAGGCCCCCGCTGCCGCTGCGCCGGGCCAGGGCGTGCACCACGCCCAGTCCGGTGAACAGGAAGAGCAGCAGCACCACCGGAACCATGTTCTTGGCGGCGAAGCCGATCCCCTCCGGCAGATAGGCCAAGGCCAGCACCGCCGCGAGCACGAGCGCGATCCAACGCGGCGCCCGCAGGTCGGCGATGTCCGGCGTTGGCAGCGTCGCCTTTCCGAAGCGGCGCAGCAGAAGCTGCGCGAGCCCGGCACTGGCCGCCGTGGTCAGCACCCATCCCGCGGCCGCGAAGGCCGGGAACAGACTGGCCAGGGAGGACAGCATGTCCTGCAGCTCCGCCATGGGAAGCGGCGGTTGCCCGGCCTCCTCCGCATAGCTGGAGATCGTCTCGAACGTCCGCTGCAGCTCCTCCGCGATCACCCCCTGCATGCCGTCCGGATGCCCGGACAGGATCAGGCCCGCCAGCGCGATCGTCGCGCAGGCATAGGCGATCAGGGTGAGCAGCAGGACCCTGGGCTCGCTGCCGCTCCGTTCGGCCTGCCAGATCAGCAGGCCGGCCGGAACGCCGGTCATCGCCGCATGATAGGCTGCGACGTCGAGACCCAGCGACAGGCCGAGGGCGACGAAGGCCGCCGCGGCTGCCGCCAGTCCCAGAACCGCTCCGTAGGCCAGACCCACCAGGAACAGCGGCAGCGAGGTCAGAGACAGCTGCAGCATCGCGAAGAACGGCGACGGATAGACCGCCACCGTCATCAGCGCGCTTGCTGCTGCCGCTATTCCAACCGTTAGCCAACCGTAGTTCATGCAGGGCCATCGTCGTGCCGACGCTC
Organism: Thalassobaculum salexigens DSM 19539; assembly: GCF_000423805.1. Taxonomy (NCBI): domain Bacteria; kingdom Pseudomonadati; phylum Pseudomonadota; class Alphaproteobacteria; order Rhodospirillales; family Thalassobaculaceae; genus Thalassobaculum; species Thalassobaculum salexigens. The sequence goes on along the minus strand of NZ_AUIR01000012.1, from coordinate 142,075 downwards.
GTCAGGGTACCGCCGGATGCCTGTCCGGTCGCTCAGCTCACCACGAACGGCAGAAGCGCCATGTTGCGGGCACGCTTGATCGCGCGGGCCAGCTCACGCTGCTTCTTGGCCGAAACGGCGGTGATCCGGCTCGGCACGATCTTGCCGCGCTCGGAGATGAAACGGGACAGCAGCTTGGTGTCCTTGTAGTCGATCTTCGGCGCGTTGGCGCCGGAGAACGGGCAGGACTTGCGGCGGCGCATGAACGGCTTGCGCACGGCCGCGCGGGCGATCTGCAACTGGCTCATTCTGCATCTCCCTTGCTGGCGGTATCGCGCTCGCGGCGATCGCCACGGTCGCCCCGATCTCCGCGGTCACCCCGATCTCCACCACGGTCGCCGCGATCGCCACGGTCACGGTGGTCACGATCGCCCCGGCCGCCCCGGCCGCGATCGCGGTCGGACTTGGCCTGCATCATGATGGAGGGGCCTTCCTCGAGTTCTTCAACCTTGATGGTCATGTAGCGCAGCACGTCTTCGTTCAGACGCATCAGGCGCTCCATCTCGGTCACCGCCTCGGAAGGGGCGTCGAGGTTGAAGAGCACGTAGTGGCCCTTGCGGTTCTTGTTCACCTTGTAGGCGAGGTTCCGCAGACCCCAGTACTCGCGCTTCTTGACCTCGCCGCCGAGACCGGCGACGACTTCGGCGAACTGGTCGGTCAGCTGTTCGACCTGGGTGGACGAAACGTCCTGGCGTGCGATGAACACGCTCTCGTAGTACGGCATTGCGCACTCCTTGTGGATGTTGCGCCCGGGGCATCACCCCCTGGGCAAAGCCGCATCGGTGCGTTTGAGCGTATCGATGCAGCAAGGAGCTATGGTTACCGGACACCGGGGTGGCCGGAAGAGCGCGCACAATACGCAGAATTCCGCCATGCGCAAGGGTTTTCCCCCAGGGCGGAATGCATGTTGGGGAATGGGGCATCGGCGCTCTCCCGATACTCCATCGTCTTCCCGGCCTTGCGCCGGGATACAGGGTGACGCTTGCCGCAGCGGTGTAGGATCATCACCGGTGATCCATCGATCCCTGTTCTGGATCCCGGCGCAAGGCCGGGAAGACGGGTAGGGTGGCTGTGAAGGAATAGGGCAGAGCGATGGCGACCGGTAAGGACGGCAAGACGCAATCGGAGACCAAACCCGGCAATCCGGGCAATCGCGCCAGTGCCGAGGCGCGGCAGCGCCAGGCGGAGATGCGCCACGACCCGGCCGTGCTGCGCCACCTCTTCGAGAGCGGCGACTATCCCTACAAGTCGCCGATGGAGCGCGAGACCTACGAGAAGCAGAAGCGCGACCTGCAGATCGAACTGCTGAAGCTGCAGCGCTGGGTCAAGGATACCGGCCAGCGCATCGTCATCGTCTTCGAGGGCCGCGACGCCGCCGGCAAGGGCGGGGCGATCCGGCGCTTCATGGAGAACATGAACCCGCGCGGCGCCAGGGTCGTCGCTCTCGACAAGCCGAACGACCGCGAACAGGGTCAGTGGTACTTCCAGCGCTATGTCGCCGAACTGCCGACCCGGGGCGAGATCGTGCTGTTCGACCGCTCCTGGTACAACCGCGCCGGGGTCGAGCGGGTGATGGGCTTCTGCGACGAGGCGGAATACCGAGAGTTCCTGCGGGAGGCGCCGGAGCTGGAGCGGATGTGGGTGCGCTCCGGCATCCGGCTGTTCAAATACTGGTTCTCGGTCAACCGCGACGAGCAGGCCAAGCGGCTCCACGGCCGCGAGATCAATCCGCTGAAGCGCTGGAAGCTGTCGCCCATGGACCGGGAGTCGGTGAAGCGCTGGGACGCCTATACCGAGGCGAAGGAGACCATGTTCTTCCACACCCACACCGCCGACGCCCCGTGGACGATCATCAAGGCCTCGGACAAGAAGCGGGCGCGGATCGCGGTGATCCGCCACTTCGTGCATTCCCTGGACTATCCGGGCAAGAACACCCGGGCGGCGAAGAGTCCGGACCCGCTGATCGTGGGAAGCTGGTAGGCCGCCGGCGGTACCCGGTGCGCCTTGACAAGCCGGCCGGTCCGTCGCAAACGACGCCGCGGCCCCGACGCCGCGGACGCGAAGAGACTCATTCGGGAGGAACGATCATGGCCGGCACCGCGCGGGCACTCGTATTTCCGGGCCAGGGCAGCCAGGCCGTCGGTATGGGCAAGGACCTCGCCGATGCCTATCCCGCCGCCGCCCAGGTGTTCGAGCAGGTCGACGAGGCGCTCGGCGAATCCTTCTCCACGCTGATCTTCGAGGGTCCCGAGGACAAGCTCACCCTGACCGCCAACGCCCAGCCGGCGCTGATGGCGGTCAGCCTCGCCGCCCTGCGCGCGGTCGAGGCGGAGAGCGGCAAGACCATCGCCGAGATCTGCGACTACGTGGCCGGCCACTCGCTGGGCGAGTACTCCGCGCTGGCCGCCGCCGGCACGCTCGACATCGCCGTCGCCGCCCGGCTGCTGCGCCTGCGCGGCGAGTCGATGCAGAAGGCGGTCCCGGTCGGAGAGGGGGCGATGGCGGCCCTGATCGGCGCCGATCTGGAGACGGCCGAGAAGATCGCCGCCGCCGCCCGCCCGGGTCCCGACGGCGATCAGGTCTGCGATATCGCCAACGACAACGGCGGCGGTCAGATCGTGCTCTCCGGCCATGCCGATGCGATCGAGCGGGTGCTGACGCTGGCCGGCGAGCATGGGGTGCGTCGCGCCGTGAAGCTGCCGGTGAGCGCGCCGTTCCACTGCTCGCTGATGGCCCCGGCCGCCGATGTCATGGCCGACGCCCTGGCCGGCACCGACCTGCGGGCGCCGCTGGTGCCGCTGATCGCCAATGTGACCGCCGCTCCGACCGGCGACCGCGACGACATCCGCCGCCAACTGGTCGAGCAGGTGACCGGTCGGGTACGCTGGCGCGAGACGGTGGAGAGCTTCGCCGGTCTCGGCGTGACCAGCGTGGCCGAACTCGGCGCCGGCAAGGTGCTGTCGGGCATCGTCAAGCGGGTCGACAAGTCGGTCGACGCCCACGCCATCAATACGCCGGCCGACGTCGCCGGCTTCGTCGCCGCGCTGTGACGGCGCAACGCAACGGGAGGAAGACATGTTCGACCTGAGCGGCAAGACCGCCCTGGTAACCGGGGCGACGGGCGGCATCGGCGCCGCCATCGCCGAGACCCTGCACCGTCAGGGCGCCCACGTGGTCCTGTCCGGCACCCGCCAGGCGGTGCTGGAGGAGAAGGCCGCGGCTTTGGGCGACCGGGTGTCGGTCGCGGCCTGCAATCTGGGCGACGCCGAAGCGGTGGAAGCGCTGCCGAAGGCGGCCGAGGCGGCAGCCGGTGCGCCGATCGACATTCTGGTGAACAACGCCGGCATCACCCGCGACCAGCTGCTGATGCGCATGAAGGACGACGACTGGGATCAGGTGATCGCGGTCAACCTGACCTCCGGCTTCCGCCTGTCGCGGGCGCTGGTGCGCGGCATGATGAAGAAGCGCTGGGGCCGGATCATCGGCATCTCCTCCATCGTCGGCGCGACCGGCAATCCGGGCCAGGCCAACTACGCCGCCGCCAAGGCGGGCATGGTCGGCTTCTCCAAGGCGCTGGCGGCGGAAGTCGCGAACCGGGGGATCACGGTGAACGTTGTGGCGCCGGGATTCATCGCCACGGCGATGACCGACGCGCTGCCCGAAGCCCAGAAGGAGAAGCTGCTGGAGAGCGTTCCGGCGGGCCGACTCGGCACGCCGGAGGACATCGCGGCCTCCGTGCTATACCTCGCTAGCGAAGAGGCGGGCTATGTCACGGGAGCGACGATCCACGTCAATGGCGGCATGGCAATGCTTTGACGCCGACTGACGTCGGTTAGCCTGTAAAAGCGGCCGGGTGTGCTGGTCTTAACAAAAGACTTGTGTTACAGCCCGCCGATCCAAATATCGCGGGTTCGCCGGAATACGCGGCGGACCGCGACAACTGGGCAGCGAAAGCGCCCTCAGTAGAGAGAGATCAGAGGTTCAGGACCATGAGTGACGTTGCCGAGCGGGTTAAGAAGATCGTCGTCGAGCATCTCGGTGTCGACGAGTCGAAGGTGACCGAGGATGCGAGTTTCATCGACGATCTGGGCGCCGACAGCCTCGACACCGTCGAGCTCGTCATGGCTTTCGAGGAGGAGTTCTCCTGCGAGATCCCGGACGACGCGGCAGAGAAGATCCTGACCGTTAAGGACGCGATCGACTTTATCAAGAGCCAGGAAGGCTGAGTCGACTGCCGGAGCCCCGGCTCCGGCGCCGTCTCGCCTCGTGCAGCTGGAAATGAGTGACGTCATGCGACGCGTCGTCATCACCGGCCTCGGGATGGTCACCCCGCTTGGGTGCGGTGTTAAGACCAACTGGGACCGTCTGATGGCCGGTAAATCCGGCATCCGGGCAATCGACAGCTTCGACGTTTCGGACCTGCCGGCGAAGATCGCCGGTATGGTGCCGGAGGGGACGAAGGACGAGGGCGGCTTCGATCCGTCCGAGTGGGTCGAGCCCAAGGAACAGCGGAAGATCGACCGCTTCATCCTTTTCGGCATGGTCGCCGCGCAGCAGGCGGTGGAAGATTCCGGCTGGACGCCGACCGATGCCGAGGGTCAGGAGCGTACCGGTGTGATGATCGGCTCGGGCATCGGTGGTCTGACCACCATCGCCGAGGCCGCGGTGCTGCTGCAGGAGCGCGGTCCGCGCCGCATCAGCCCGTTCTTCATTCCCTCCGCGCTGATCAACCTGGTCTCCGGTCAGGTCTCGATCAAATACGGATTCAAGGGCCCGAACCATTCGGCGGTCACCGCCTGCGCCACCGGCGCCCACGCCATCGGCGATGCGGCCCGGCTGATCGCCCTGGACGATGCCGACGTGATGGTCGCCGGTGGGGCGGAGGCGGCGATATGCCGTCTCGGCGTCGCCGGGTTCGCGGCCGCCCGGGCCCTGTCGACCGGCTATAACGACAGCCCCGAAGAGGCCTCACGCCCCTGGGATGAGGGCCGCGACGGCTTCATCATGGGCGAGGGCGCCGGCGTGGTCGTGCTCGAGGAGTACGAGCATGCCAAGAAGCGCGGGGCGACGATCTACGGCGAGGTGATCGGCTACGGCCTGTCCGGCGACGCGCACCACATCACGGCTCCGGCCGACGATGGCGACGGCGGGTTCCGGGCGATGAAGGCCGCGCTGAAGCGGGCGCAGATCTCGGTCGACGACATCGACTACATCAATGCCCACGGCACCTCGACGCCCCTGGGCGACGCCATCGAATTCGGCGCCGTGAAGCGCCTGTTCGGCAATGCCGCGGCCAACGTGTCCATGTCGTCGACCAAGTCGGCGATCGGCCACCTGCTCGGGGCCGCCGGTGCGGTGGAGGCGATCTACTCGGTGCTGGCGATCCGCGATCAGGCCGTGCCGCCGACGCTGAACCTGAACAACCCGTCCGAAGGCATCGACGGCATGGATCTGGTCCCGAACCAGGCGCGCGAGCGTCCGGTCCGGGTCGCCCTGTCGAACTCCTTCGGCTTCGGGGGCACCAACGCCGCCCTGATCTTCTCCAAGGTCGCCTGACCGGCGGGGCTATGGGGCGCTGGCTGCTCCGTCTGGCGTCCCTGCTGCTGTCGGCGGCGGTGATCGCCGGGTTCGCCGGGGTCTGGGCCTGGAGCGAATTCACGCGTCCGGGCCCGCTCGCCGAGGAGACCACCGTCGTCATCCCGCGCGGCTCCGGCATGGAGACGATCGCCCACCGGCTGCTCGAGGCCGGGGTGATCGCCGATCCCCGCATTCTCGCCATCGGCGCCAAGATCACCGGCCAGGCCCGCCGCCTGAAGGCCGGTGAGTTCGCCTTTCCCGCCGCGGTCAGCCCGCGGGGCGTCCTCGATATTCTGGAAAGCGGCGCGACGGTCGTCCGCCGCGTGACGGTGGCGGAGGGGCTGTCCAGCCTTCAGGTCGTCGCCGTGGTGAACGCCGCAGAGGGGCTGGAGGGCGAGATCGAGGACGTGCCGCTGGAAGGCACGCTGCTGCCGGAAACCTATCACTACGCCTATGGCGACGACCGGGCCGATATCGTCGCCCGCATGCGCGCCGAGATGGACGAGACGGTCAAGGCGCTGTGGGAGAACCGCGCGCCCGACCTGCCGATCGCCAGCCCGCAGGAGGCGGTGATCCTCGCCTCCATCGTCGAGAAGGAGACCGGCGTTGCCGAGGAACGCCCGTTGGTGGCCAGCGTCTTCGTGAACCGGCTGAACCGGGGCATGCGGCTGCAGTCGGACCCGACGGTGGCCTATGGCATCGCCGGCGGAGAGGGGCTGGACCGGCCGCTGACCCGGGCCGACCTGAAGGCGGAGAACCCGTACAACACCTATGTGATCTCCGGCCTGCCGCCGGGGCCGATCGCCAATCCCGGTCCCGCCGCCATCGCGGCGGTGCTGCGGCCGGCGGAGACGGACTATCTGTACTTCGTCGCCGACGGCAGCGGCGGCCATGCCTTCTCCAAGACCCTGGCCGAGCACAACCGCAACGTACGTGCCTGGCGCCGGCACCAGCGGGAAAAGCGGGCGGAGTAGCGCTTCTTACTCTCCCCGTCATCCCGAACTTGTTTCGGGACCTCTTCGGACACGTCAGACTGGGAAGAGGTCCCGAAACAAGTTCGGGATGACGGGCTTAATTTTGATTCTACCCGGCCCCCTTCCGAGGCAGCCGCCGCAGCAGCGGGTCCACCCATGCCGGCGGCAGGGCCTGGAGCAGCCACATGGCCGCCGCCATCGGCCAGGGGAAGCTGATCCGTCCTCGGTTCCGCGCCAGCCCCCTCCGGATGATCCGCGCCGCCCGGTCGGCATCCATGATCAGCGGCATCGGGAAGTCGTTCACGTCGGTCATCGGCGTGCGCACATAGCCCGGGCAGATCACCGACACCCGGAGGCCCTTGCCGTGCAGGCTGCCCCGCAGGCCCTCGCCCAGAACCTTCACCGCCGCCTTCGACGCGCAGTAGCTCGGCGCCCCCGGCACGCCGCGATAGCCGGCCAGGGAGGCGACCAGTGCGAGCTGGCCGTGCCCGCGCGCCTCCATGGCCTCGATCGCCGGCAGAATCGTGTTCAGCACCCCGTCCACATTGGTGGCGAAGACCGCGCGCACCTGCTCCGCCGGCTCGGCCCCGTCGCGCCCGGCGGTGCCGGCGGAGATCCCGGCATTGGCGATCACCAGATCCAGGGGCGCGGCCCGGTCGCAGGCCTCGACCCAGGCCCTGACAGCCGTCGTATCGCAGACATCGACCACCGCCGTCTCGCAGGCTGCCCCGAGCGCCCGAACGTGCCGCGCCACCGCCTCCAGCCGGTCGGCGCTGCGGCCGGACAGGAACAGCCGCACCCCGGGCGCTGCGTATTCCTGCGCCAGGGCCGCCCCCAATCCGCTGGAGGCGCCGGTGATCAGGATCGTGCTCGGGTGGGCCATCTCGGTTGCCTCCTGCTTGGCGCCTCGGGTGCCCATGGATATAAGGGCCGGGACTTTTGATTTCGAAAGGATATCCCGTGAGCGAACAGAGCGCCCGCGTCACCAGCATGACGGGTTTCGCGCGCAGCGACGGCGGTGCGACCTCGACCTCCGACGACGGGGCCGCCACCGACTGGTCCTGGAGCTGGGAGATCCGCAGCGTCAATTCCAAGGGCCTGGACCTGCGCATGCGCCTGCCTTCGGTGGCCGAACGCTGGGAGCAGACAGTGCGGGAACGGGTGTCCGCCTCGGTGAACCGCGGCTCGGTCACGGTGAACTGGTCGCTGGAGAAGGCGGATAGGGCGACGACGCCGGAGCTGGTGGTGAACGAGGCGTTCCTGGAGACCGTGCTCGGCCTGCAGCAGAAACTGGAGGACAAGGGCCTGGTCTTCCCGACCGCGCCCAGCCTCGACCGTCTGCTGAATGTCCGCGGCGTGCTGGAGACGGTGGAGCGCGTGGCCGACACCACGGTGATCGAGCAGTTGCAGGCACCGGCCTTCGCCGATCTGGACACGGCCCTGGCCGCCCTGGTGGAGGCGCGCCACCGCGAGGGTGCGCGGCTCGAGACGGTGCTGCTCGGCCATCTGGACGAGATCGACAGCCTGACCGCCGATGCCGCCAAGGTCGCCGAGGCGCAGCCCGCCGCCCTGCGGAAGCGGATGGAGGGGCAGCTCGCCCTGCTGCTGGCGGCCTCGCCGCCGGTGTCGGAGGAGCGGCTGGCTCAGGAACTGGCGCTGTTGGCGACCAAGGCCGACGTGCGCGAGGAGACCGACCGGCTGTCCGCCCATGTCCACGCCTGCCGCGAGCTGCTCACCGGGGGCGGCGCGGTCGGACGCAAGCTCGATTTCCTGTGCCAGGAGCTGAACCGCGAGGCCAACACGCTGTGCTCCAAGGCGATCGACCTGGACCTGACCAATATCGGGGTCGAGCTGAAGACGCGGATCGAGCGGTTCCGCGAGCAGATCCAGAACGTCGAGTAAGCCGGAGACCCGCCCCATGATCACCAGACGCGGCCTGATGCTCGTGCTGTCCTCCCCCTCCGGCGCGGGCAAGACCTCGATCTCCCGCAAGCTGCTGGAGCGCGAGGACGAGCTGTCCATGTCGGTTTCCGTCACCACTCGGCCGCGCCGGCCGGGCGAAGTGCAGGGGCGCGACTATTTGTTCATCGACCCGACCGAGTTCCAGCTCATGGCGAACCGGAACGAGCTGCTGGAGCACGCCAAGGTGTTCGGCAACTACTACGGCACGCCGCGTGGGGCGGTGGAGGAGGCGCTGGCCGCGGGCAAGGATGTGCTGTTCGACATCGACTGGCAGGGCACCCAGCAGCTGGCGGCGAACGCGCGACAGGATCTCGTCAGCGTGTTCATCCTGCCGCCCTCGACCCGCGAACTGGAGCGCCGCCTGCGCACCCGCGCCCAGGACAGCGAGGAGGTGGTGGCCCAGCGCATGGCCAAGGCGGCGGACGAGATCAGCCACTATCCGGAATACCAGTACATCGTCCTCAACGACGACATCGCCGCCAGCGTGGAGAAGATCCGCGCCATCCTCCACGCCGAGCGCCTGAAGCGGGAGCGGCTGGTCGGGTTGCCGGACTTCGTGCGCGGCCTGCAGGACGGCAGCGGGGATTAAGCGGCGCTCACCCCGGCAGCCAGAGCTGGTCCGTGTGGCCGACGGTCAGCGCGCGTGGCTCCGAGGAAGCCCAGGCACGCCACGCGGCGATGCTCTCCGTTCGCTCCGGCGCGATTTCGGCGGCGGCACCCGACCAGCCGTCGACCAGCGCCCTCCGCATCGCCGTCTCGCCAGGGCCGACCTTCCAGTCGCTGGACGCCGTCTCGACACCGGGCAGTAGCCTGGAGAGCGCGCCCGGTGCGTCCGGACCGAGCGCCGCTCCGAAACCCTTGTCGCCGCGCTGGTGCCGGTTGACCAGGTCGCGGATCTCGGCGTCCTGCCCGGTCTCCCGCTCCCAGGCGATCCGGCCGTCATAGGTGAGCACCACCAGCAGGGCGCAGCCGATCTCGCGCACCCGGTCGGCCAGCCGCGCCAGCCAGGCCTGCGATACCAGGTCGATCAGCGCCGAGGCGGTGACGAGATCGGTCCCCTCGGGGATCAGCGCCGTCAGGTCGCCGGCGAGGTCGCCCGCGTGGAGCGTCACCCCGGGATGCCGCCGCGCCGCCTCCGCCAGCAGGGCACCGTCGGCATCGACGAGGGTCCAGCGCTGGTCGACGGCCAGGCGCGGGGCGAGGTGCGCCAGGTTGTTGCCCGACCCGGCGCCGAGATCGACCACCGACACCGGCCGCCGGCCGCCGAGCCAGTCGCCCAGCCGGTGCTCCAGCCCGGTCGCGCGGGCGGCGCTGTCGTAGGGTGCGCGGAGGGCCAGCCAGTCGGGGGAGAAGCTCATGCGAGGCCCTCCGCCACGGAGGCGAACTCTGCCCGCATCTCGGCCCAGCTCCGCAGTCCGGCCGCCGCCGATCGCGCACCCTCGGCCAGGGCGGTCCGGTGGATCGGATCGTCCAGCAGCCGAGCCATCGCCGCGCGGAGGGCGGGGATGTCGCCCGCCGGGACCATGACCCGGCCGGCCTCGGGCACGGACTCGGGCAGGGCGCCGGCGTCGCTGGTGATCACCGGCAGGCCCCAGCGCACCGCCTCTACCGGGGCGATGCCCCAGCCCTCGTGCAGGCTCGGGAAAACGAAGGCATCGGCCCGACGCCAGTGATCCGCCAGCGCCGCGTCGCCGACGGCGCCGGTGAGCGTGATCCGGCCGGACAGGGACGTGCCCTCTGTCAGTGTGCGCAGGCGCTGCGCATAGGCCGCGTCGCGCGCCTCGCCCACCAGGGTGAGGTGCCAGTCCCGGTCGGCGAGCGGCGCCAGCGCCTCCAGCAGCAGGTGCTGGGCCTTGCGCGGGATCAGCGTGGCGACGCAGAGCAGGCGCAGCGGTCCGGGCGCGCGGCTGTCGCGAAAGCCGAGGTCGCAGACGGGATCGACGCCGGGCACCACCGCCGTGACCCGGCCGCTGTCGATACCCAGTTCGGCCAGACGGCCATGGGTGGTGCGGCTGGTCACCAGGATATGCCGGGCATGGGTCAGGGCATCGACTTCGGCGCGCAGCCAGCGCTCCCGGTCCTGCGGGCTCAGGCCGGTCTCGTCGCCCAGCGGATGGTGCACCAGGGCGATGATTCTCAGACGCCCGTCATGACGGGCGAGGACCGGCGCCAGGGCGGTATAGGCGAGGCCGTCGACGATCACCCGGTGACCGTCCGGCACGGTGGCGAGGCCGGTCTCCGCTGCCTTGAGCGTCGCCGCGTCGCCTTCCGGAAACGGTCCGTCGACCCGGATCGTCCCGGCCAGCAGCCCGGCCTCGCGCAGCCCGGCGACGGCGTGGCGGTCATAGACGAAGCCGCCGGTCGGGGTCGCCGGATCGCCGGGGATCAGGACGTGAATGTCGGGGGGCGTCACCGCTGGGGCTCAGAGCGTGCCGTGATAGCCGGCCGAGGCGACGTGGGATTCGTTGAACACCACCTCCAGCGAGGCGAGTTCGTTGCCCGGGCGGCCCAATCCTCCGGACCGCGCCACCGCGGCGATCCTGTCGAAGGCGGTCTTGGCCAGAAACTCGGTAGTGGTGTTCACACCGGCGAACTCCTCCAACTCGTCCAGGTTCCGATAGGCCCAGGGCTGTAGCGTGTCGGACAGGGCGGCATGGGCGGCGCCGATATCGACCACCACGCCGTTGGCGTCCAGGGTTTCGGCATTGATCCGCAGATCGACCACATAGGTGGCGCCGTGCAGGCGCTGGGCCGGGCCGAACAGGTCGCCCTTGAAGGAGTGCGCGATCATGACGTGGTCGCGTACGGTGACGGTGAACATGCGAACTCCTTCAATCCTCGTAGCGGATGCGATGACATAGGGCGGGCAGGCTGCCATCGGCAAGGGCGGCCATGGTCGCCGGCAGGGCGTCGAACGCGCTCTCGCCGTCGATTAGGCAGTCGAGTGCCGGGTCGGCCAGCAGGGCCAGGGCCTTGTCCAGACGCCGGGCGTAGTCCCAGCGCGGCCGGTGCGACGGTGCCACCATGCCGACCTGGGTGGAGCGCAGAACCAGGCGGCGGCTGTGGAACGCCTCGCCCAGGGCCAGCGGGACCGGCTGGCTGCCGTGCCAGCTCGCCTCCAGCACCGTCGCCTCCATCCCGGCGAGGCGGAGCGCGGTGGCCAACCCGTCCGGCGTGCCGCTGGCATGGACCACCAGATCGGCGTCGATCCCATCCGGCGCCCGCGCGGTGAACGGGATGCCGAGACGCTCGGCGACGCCGGCCCGTGTCGGCTTCGGATCGATGCCGACCAGGTCGACGCCGGGCACGCGCGCCGCCAGATAGGCGATCAGCAGGCCGACCACGCCGAGACCGACCACCGCCACCCGGTCGCCGGGCGCGATGCCGGAATCCCAGAGCGCGTTCAGCGCGGTCTCCATATTGGCGGCGAGCACGGCGCGGGCCGCAGGAACCTCCGCGGGAACCGGGCGCACCATGTCGGCCGGAACGACGAAACGGTCCTGGTGTGGATGCAGGCAGAACACGGTTCGCCCGTCCTCCAGGGCTCCGACGGCGCAGTAGCCGTATTTCACCGGTCCGGGAAACCCGCCGGCCTGAAACGGACAGCGCATGGCGGCGTGCTGGCTTTCAGGCACCCGGCCACCGAAGACCAGGGTCTCGGTGCCCCGGCTGACTCCGGAAAAAAGCGTGCGCACCGCGACCTCGCCCGGCCCTGCGGGGGTCAGCGCCTCCTGGCGGATTTCGCCCTGTCCCGGCCGGACGACCCAGAATGCTCGGGCCTGCGCCATGCTCGCCTCACGCGGTTGTTGACCGGTGCCCCGTTGCCGGTCCGGTTCGCCGTACTAGGTTGCCCCGTACTAGCCCGGGGCGGGGCGAGCTGGAAGGAGGAATGGACGATGCCGACTCACATCCCCGCGATGACCCGTATCCCCGCGTGCCTGGGCAGGGTGGCCGCCGTGCCGCTGCTGGCCGCGGCTCTGTGTCTGACGCCGGGCCTCGTACGGGCGGAACCCTACGAGTACGTGATCGACCCCGAGCATACCGCCGTCGCCTTCTCGGTCCGCCATCTGGGCTTCGCCGACGTGCTCGGCCGGTTCCTGGAGGTGGCCGGGTCCTTCACCTTCGATGAGGAGGCCCGTACCCTCAGCGATGTCACCGCCGAGATCCAGGCGGCCAGCGTGACCTCAGACCATGCCGCCCGCGACGATCATCTGCGCAAGAAGGACTTCCTGTGGGTCGGCGAGCATCCGGAGATCCGCTTCACCGGGACCGGTGCCGAGCCGACGGGCGAGCGGACCGGCAAGGTGTTCGGCGACCTGACGATCCGCGGCGTGACCCAGCCGGTTGTGCTGGACGTGACCTGGAACCGCAGCGGGCGCTATCCCTTCGGCGACAAGCACTACGCCATCGGCATCTCCGCCCGAACCTCGATCAAGCGCTCCGATTTCGGCATGACCTACGCGCTGGAGGGCGACATGGTCGGCGACGAGGTCGATATCGTGCTGGAGTTCGAGGCGATCCGGCAGGAGTAGGGGGGCGTATCCGGCCGCACTTCGACTACCTCCGTCTCTCTCAGCCTCAAGCTCTACACGCTCCCTGGGCCTCTACGTACTCCCCAGCCTCTAAACACTCCCCGGCCTTGTGCCGGGGCGAACCCTTAAACCGACAGGGCGGCGGATTTTCTGTCGCGATCGCGGCACCCCCTGCGTTACCCCGGCACGAGGCCGGGGCGTGCATCGGGGCGGGCGCAGGTCCGGCCGGTTGTTCGACCACGGCGAACTGCGCTACGTCGTCCTCGCCCTGATCGCCGAGCAGCCGCGCCACGGCTACGAGATCATCAAGGAGATCGAGGACCGGGTCGCCGGCACCTACACGCCGAGCCCGGGGGGCATCTACCCGACCCTGACCCTGCTGGAGGAACTTGGCCACGCCACGGTGACCGAGGACGTCGGCAAGAAGCGCTACGCCATCACCGAAGAGGGGACGGCCTTCCTGGAGGGCAATCGCCCCGCCACCGATGCCGCCATGGCCCGGATGGACGCCTTCGCCGCCGAGGCTGGGCGCGGCCCCGACCCTCAGGTGGTGCGGGCCATGGAGAACCTGAAGCTGGCGATGCGGCTGCGCATGGGCCGCGGCTCCCTGAGCGAGGAGCAGGCCCGCACCGTCGCCGCCGCCCTGGACGCCGCCGCCCTGGCGGTCGAGCAGAGCTGACCGCCATCCGCCTCCTGCCGCCCGCAACCCGCAGAGGCAGGGCTTGATCCGGTGCCTCGCAGCCGCGAGGCTGCGGATATCGCCTCTCCGGGAAGGAACCCGCCCGATGACCGAGACGCCGACACGGCGCGGACCGTGGATCGTGAACGCCAGCCGGCGGGTCTATGACAACCCATGGATCGGTGTGAGCGAACATGACGTGACCGATCCGGGCGGCAATCCCGGCCTCTACGGCGTCTGCGAGGTCAAGTCCTTCGCCGTCGGGGTCGTGCCGGTCGATGCCGAGGGGCATGTCTGGCTGGTCGGCCAGCACCGTTTTCCCCGCGATTACTACTCCTGGGAGCTGCCGGAAGGCGGCGGCAGCATGGCGGTGCCGCCGCTGGACTCCGCCCGGCGCGAGCTCAAGGAGGAAACGGGGCTGAGCGCCGCCGGCTGGTGGGAACTGCTGCAGCTCGACTTCTCCAACGCGGTGACGGACGAGATCGGCTTCGGGTTTCTCGCCTGGGACGTCACCCCCGGCGCGTCGGACCCGGACGACAACGAGAAGCTGGAGATCCGGCGCCTGCCCTTCGGCGACGTGCTGGAGATGGCGCTGAACGGCGAGATCCGCGACGCCTTCTCCCAGGTCATGCTCATGAAGGTCGATATCCTGGGACGGCGCGGGGGCCTGCCGGCTCCCGTGGCCCGGGCGCTCGGCTACGACGCGGCGGGCTGACCCGTATACCGGACTACCGGGGAACCCTGAGATCGTAGGTGATCGAGCGCAGGTGGTCGATCAGCAGCCGCCGGTCCTTCAGATGGGCCAGATGCTCGAACGGGATCGTGTCGCCGATGGTCAGTCCCATGTCGGTGCCGATCTTGTTTGCCACCTCCTTGAACAGCAGCGCCTCGCGGAAGGTCTGGCTGACATTGCTGGCGAACTGGAACAGCTTGCTGTTCTGACCCTCGAAATACACCGGCACGACGCTGGCCTTGGCCGAGACGATCAGCTTGGAGGTGAACGGCTTCCAGTCCGGATCGACCGCCCGGCCGAAGGCGGATGGCGCGGTGGAGACGGTGCCGCCCGGGAACACCACGACGGCGCCGCCCTCGGAGAGTTCCTGCAGGGCGAGCTTGCGCGTCTCGATATTGGTCGCCAGCGCCTCGCGGCTCTCCGCGAAGTCGATCGGCAGTAGGAAGGGCTGAACCTCCGGCGCGCGGAACAGCACCGAGTTGGTCAGCACCTTGAAGCGCGGCCGGATGCGCGAGGTGAGGTAGCTGATCACAATCCCGTCAAGAACGCCGAACGGATGGTTGGCGACGATCACCAGCGGCCCGTCCTTCGGCACCGCCTCCCATTTCGCCCGGTCGTAGACCAGGTTGAGCTCCAGCTTGCGCACCGCGGCCGACCAGAAATCCTCGTCCGGCACCGGGTTCATGCGGTGCTCGAGATATAACCGCTTCACCCGCGGCTGGCCGGTCATCTTCTCCACCGCCTGGATCACCAAACGTTTGAGAAATGGGTGTTCCGCCGACGCGTAGGAGAAATAGGGCAGCTCTGGAGGCTCGGCCGCGCGTGCGGGTCTCAGGCGTCTCAGCAGGGCGGTCGTCGGGCCTTTGACCATGGCACTTCCGGTCGGGGCTTCTCGTTGGGCGATAAGGGTGAATGGTCGCCCGACGGCACGCTCCGGGTCAAGGATCGCGGCCGGACGGTTCACCCGGGGGCAGGGCTCAGCTGTCGGCCCACATGCGCAGCAGGTTCAGCCGGGCCTTCTCGACCCGCAGCATCAGCTCCTCGTCGCCCTTGGTGGCGACCAGCCGCTCCATGACGGCGGCCAGGTCGCCGATGATCTCGCGCCTGGCCGGATCGCGCACCATGCTCTCCATCCAGGTGACGATCGCCATGCGCCGACCTTTGGTGACCGGGTTCACCCGGTGGCGGTAATGGGTCGGGTACAGCACCGCGTCGCCCGCCTTGCCCTTGTAGACCTGCTCGCCGAAATCGGTGACCAGCACCAGCTCGCCGCCCTCATAGGCGCCGGGTTCGTTCAGGAAGATCGTTATCGACAGGTCGGTGCGCATCCCGGGCCACTGTCCCATCAGGGCGGCGTCCACATGGTCGCCGTAGCGGTGCCCCTCGGTGTAGGAGGCGAAGATCGGCGGCAGGATCCGGCGCGGGATGGCATTGATCGCGACCGTTTCGTTCTGCTTGATGATCGACAGCACGAAATCGGCGAGTTCCCGATACTCCGGGCTGTTCGGCGCCACCTGGGTGTTCTTCTTGATCTCCTTGCCCAGCGGACCGCCGCTCATGGACCCGTCCGCGAACTTCGCGCTGAACAGGCGCTTGGCGATGGTCTGCACCTGCTCCTTGGTGAGCAGACCGTCGATCACCGCAACCATAGCCGTCTCCCGATTGACCCGTTTGGTGTTGATTACCGCGCAATCCACCCCACCTTGGCCTTTCGATCAAGCCACTCTGTGGCGAGGACTAAAGCCAACGAGGATTTTATGGGACAGCTTGTCGACGGCGTCTGGCAGTCCGGCGACGTGCGCGGCGCCACTGAGGACGGAAACTTCAAGCGCAAGGAAAGCGCCTTTCGCGACTGGATCCGCGACGAACCCGATGCGCGCTTCCGACCGGAGTCCGGCCGATACCATCTGTACGTTTCCTATGCCTGCCCCTGGGCCCACCGCACGCTGATCTTCCGCAAGCTCAAGGGCCTGGAGAGCATGATCGGCGTGACCGTGGTCGATCCGCTGATGCTGGAAAACGGCTGGCAGTTCTCCGAGGAGCATCCCGACACCCTGCACGGCGCGGAATACCTGCATCAGGTCTATACCCGGGCCGATCCGAAATACACCGGCAAGGTCACGGTCCCGGCGCTCTGGGACAAGAAGGAAGGCACGATCGTCAATAACGAGTCGGCCGAGATCATCCGCATGTTCAACAGCGAGTTCGACGGCGTCGGCGCCAAACCGGGCGATTATTACCCGTCGGACCTTGCCGAGGAGATCGACGCGGTCAACGAGCGCGTCTACGAGACCGTGAACAACGGGGTCTACCGCACCGGCTTCGCCACCAGGCAGAAGGCCTACGAGGAGGCGTTCGACGGGCTGTTCGATACGATGGACTGGCTGGAAGAGCGGCTGAGCACCCGCCGCTACCTGCTGGGCGAGCGGGTGACCGAGGCCGACTGGCGCCTGCTGCCGACGCTGCTGCGCTTCGATCCGGTCTATCACGGCCACTTCAAGTGCAACCGCCACCGGGTCGTCGATTTCCCCAATCTCTGGGCCTATACCCGCGAGCTCTACCAGTGGCCCGGGGTCGCGGCCACGGTGCATCTCGACCACATCAAGTCGCACTATTACGGCAGCCACCGCACGGTGAACCCGACGGGGATCGTGCCGAAGGGGCCGCGGATCGATTTTACCGCCCCGCACGATCGGGACCGGCTGAAAGCGGCAGCCTAGAAGACACGTCGGCCCCGCGACTCGGCGGGTTCGCTAAAACGGCACGGCTCTTGCTTTGGTCTTGGCGATACACGGACTGGCGGTTTTCCGCCGGTCGAGCCAAGGGAGAACAGAATGTCGCTTGCCGCCGCACTGAAGAAGGGCCTCGAGACCGCCGACAGCATCGGCAACTGGGATCCGTTCGCGGACGAGACCAAGGTCAAGGCGGCCCCGCGGGCGGCCTCCGGCCCCGCGCTGGCCGGTCCGGCGAACACCAACGCCACCGGGCGGGGGCTGGTCGCCAAGGAAGACGCGGCCCGGCGCAACCCGATCACGGCGGTGCGCGACGGCCGCGGGTCGGCCGCGGCTCAGCCGACCCGGGCGAAGGCAGCTCAGCCGGCTCCAAGTCAGGCGACCCCGGCCCAGGCGACACCGGCCCAGGCGGCTCCCACGGCCCGGCAGGCGGCTCCCGCGCAGCAGCGCATGGCGGCCCGGCAGGGCGGTCAGAAGTCCGCTCAGAAGCCGGCGCAGCGGGCCAACTGGCTGCATGACGCCGTGCCCGGCGGCCGTGTGAATGCCGCCCAGTACGTGCGCGAACTGGACAGATTTGCCGCTGAAGAGAACCGAAGGGCGGTCTCGGACGTTGTCATGGAAGTGAACCAGAGCGAGGTGGAAGGCGTGGTCCGCCACGCGGCCCGGATCAAGGGGCGCTATCTCGCCAAGCTGCTGGATATCGGCAACAAGTCGAAATCCGGCGTCATGGAGGCGGAAGTGAGCGAACTGACCCGCTACCGTGAGACCTATGAAGAGCTTGCTCGCGGGCTCGACATTCTGAAGTCCGCGATCGAGGCCGGAGACATCTCCGTCTCCGGAACGGTTCGGCGCTGAGGGACAGCACCCCCGGGGCACACGCTCCTGGGGCCTGACGCGAAGAGCCACATTGCCTACCCCGAGTATCGAGGGCCGCCTGCGGGCGGCTCTCTTTCTTTTTAGGGAGGGTTTCGTTGTGAGGGGGCTTTGTAGGACGGGCGTCCCCTCGACCCGCCCTTACTCTTCGTCTTCCCAGCCTTGCGCCGGGATCCAGACGTCGGCGCGATGGAACCCTGGGGCCTGATCACTGAAGCTGACGCTGCCCCTTTCCTGGATCCCGGCGCAAGGCTGGGAAGACGGGAACAGGGGGATGTTTTGTCGGGGCCTGTTTCAGCGGCCCCCCCAATGGGCAACGCGCGCCGATCGCTGGGTTCCCATTGCCCCTCGGTAATCCTGACGTGCGTCGGGATCCAGGCGCACCGGATCTCGACGTCGGAATCCTGACCCTGACATGCGTCAGGAAGACGGGAGGAGCCGAAAGCTGCCTCCTGCCATGCCGGCATTGTGGCATCCCCCCTCGGCAGAGCCTCACACCCCAACAAAGAAAAAAGCCCGCTCCGGTGAGGGAGCGGGCGAGGTGAGGGGAGAGAGAGTGCCGTCTTGGGCCGGAGCCCTCCCGACGGCGAAGGAAACGGTTCGGGTCAGTCGCGGTCTCAGGCCTGGTGCAGGGCGCGCGGCGCCTGGCTGTTCAGGAAGCGGCGGGCCGCCTCGCGGTGATGGTCGTGGACGCTGTCCAGATAGATCCGGGCCTGGTGCAGGTCGCCGATGCGGGCGCCGTTATCCATGCGCTCCAGCAGGCAGGTGAAGCCGACCTCCTTCAGGCTCTCGAACTCCTCGTCGGTCATCTCGTCCATGTGCTGGCGGAACTGATCGGCGAAGACCCGGGCGAAATGGGTCATGGCCTCGCGGCGGAAGCGCCAGGGCCGGGCCGAGAGATGCAGCGCCCATTCGTCGATGGCGCCGCGGATGGCCATCGGAAGCTGGTTGAACAGAAGCCCTTCTGCGGTGGGCACGTTCTCGTTGGCGACGCCGAAGACGGTGTCGAGCTGGACCGGGCCGGCGGCGCGGCCGCACAGACTCACCGCACTCATCATCGGCACGTGCCTGGCATGGGCCACCCCAAGGGCGACCGCCCCGTCGTTGGAAGCCTCGAAATGGATCGGATCGATATCGCGCATTCTGCCTCTCCCGCAGCTGGATTGTGTTCGGGAGAGGCAACGCAAGTGCCGGGCCAAGGGTCGCCACGGTGTAACACGTTGAAATATATGAAAATTCAAAGCTAGAATTATGCCGCGGGTAGGATTTGCCGGGGGAGCACCCGGCAAGCGCTGCCGCACTGGACGGAAAACTCCGCCTCGGCCAATCTGGCTCGGCCCGTCTGGCGCCCGTCCGCCGGCATGCCGCGGGCAAAAAAAGGGGCCGCGACAAGCGCGGCCCGAGTTAAGGGAGGAAACGCCCAAGAAGTATTCACAGCATGTTGGGCAGTCATGCTGCACTGCAAAATATGATCGGCTGGGATATGCTTTGCAAGGCCTTTTCCATGCCGCGACGCAAAAAATTCAGATCGGGAACAAAGTCGAATGCCGGAAACCCCGAAAGATCAAAGGGATGTCCCACCCGTCCGTACCCTTACAGCCAGAAGGGATGCTCCCGGCCTTTGGCACCTGGCCTTGCAGGGGGCGATGCTGGCCGCAACCGGTGCGTTGTGTCTGACCCTCCAGGGCGGCCCGCTGGTGGCGGCGATGCTCGCGCACGGCGTGCTGCTGTCCTTCCTGTTCCCGCCGCTGCATGAATGCGTTCACCGCACCGCGTTCAAGACCGTCTGGATCAACAAGGCGGTGGCGGAGGTCTGCGGCTTCCTGCTGCTGCTGCCGCCGCGCTGGTTCACCGCCTTCCACATGGCGCATCACCGCTTCACCCAGGATCCGGAGCGCGATCCCGAGTTGGCGAGCCCGAAGCCGACCACCTTCCTCGGGTATCTCTATATGCTGACAGGGCTGGAATACTGGTACCGGATGGTCAAGGGACTGGTCGGCCGCGCCTTCGGGCATACGCCGGGGGCGTTCCTCGACAGCCGGTCGCGTGCCCGCTCGATCGTCGAGGCGCGGGTCTATCTGGCGCTGTATGCCGCCATCGCCGTCATTTCGGCGCTGACCGATCCGCGGCCGGTGCTGGTGCTGTGGATCGGCCCGGCGCTGCTGGGCCAGCCGTTCCTGCGCGCCTATCTGCTGTCGGAGCATTGGGGTTGCCCCTCGGTGAAGGACATGTGGGCCAATACCCGCTCGGTGGTCAGCATCGCGCCGATCCGCTGGCTCGCCTGGAACATGCCCTATCACGCCGAGCACCACGCCAATCCCGGCATCCCGTTCCACGCCCTGCCGGCCTATGGCGCGGCGATGCAGGGGTCGCGGAAGGTCGAGGCGGCGGGCTATCTGCCGTTCCACGGCGAACGCATCGCGGCGCTCAGGAACGGTACGGCGGAACCGCTGTAATCCGGTCAGGGCGTCCGTTCGGGGCGCAGGATGTCCCAGACATACTCGTTGGTCAGGAAGATGCTGGTGTCGTAGACGATGTTCAGCCCGGCGAAGGCGCCGGCGGTCACCGCTCCGCCGCCGTACAGGTAGCCCAGGGTGAAGTTCCGGCCGACGCCGATGAAGCGGTAGAGGATGGTCTTCTCGACGATGGTCTGCTCGGTGGTCTCGTCCAGGGTCGGCCCGAGATTCTGCCAGGCGTATTCGAAGCCGTAATAGGCCGCCGCCGCCGTCGCCGCGTTGACGACGAAGAACCCGGTCGTGGTGGCGGCCGACGCCCCGACCAGCAGGTCGAAGACCAGCACGTCGGCGGCATTGGCGGCCGCCTGATAGGTCAGGGTCTTGTACAGGGTGCGCCGCCACAGCGGCAGGTCTTCGCCGGTTTCCCGCTCGACGGCGGCGGAGGGCAGCATGGCCGGTGCTTGCGTGGGGGCCTGCTGGGCATGTGCCGGCATGGCGGACCAGAGCGTCAGCACCGCCGCAAACAGCAGACAGCGTCCCGTGGCCGATCCGATCAGCGTCATCGCGGCTATCCCCCGGAAAGCATGGTTCGTCCCCTCGGGAGACTATAGCAAGGTGCCGACCGCCCGTCGTCGGCCGACCCCTATCCGATGCGGGTTTTCGCCAGGCGATCCTCGTCCAGCGCCACGCCGAGGCCCGGGGCCTCGCCCAGAACCATCCAGCCATCCTCGTAGGTCAGGGTCTCGCTCAGCATGTAGTCGCGCCGCTCGGCCGACCATTCCGGCGGGTCGAACGGGAACTCCAGGAACGGCGGGTTGCCGGCCCCGCAGGCCAGATGGGCATTGGCCGCCACGCCCAGGCCGTTCGACCAGGTATGCGGGGTGAAGACCAGGTTGGCGGCGACGGCGGCCTCGGCGATCCGCTTCAGCCCGCCGATGCCGCCGGTCAGGGCCGCGTCCGGCTGCAGCACGTCCAGGCAGCGCCGCTCGATGATCGTATCGAACTCGAACACCTCGCGGTTCATCTCGCCGCCGGCGATGCGGATGTCGACGGCGTCGCGCAGGGCGGCCATGCCGGCATAGTCGGCCCGGTGCAGCGGCTCCTCCATCCAGTAGATGTCGAGCGTCTCCAATTCGCGGGCGACGGCCAGCGCATCCTTCAGCGACCAGGGCCGCTCGGTGTCCCAGGGCATGCGCCAACCCTGGTTGCAGTCGACCATCAGGGTCAGCCGGTCGCCGACCGCGCCGCGCACCGCCTCCAGCGCCTTGATGTCGTCGCGCCAGTCGCCGCGGTGGAAGCGGATCTTCATCGCCGGGAAGCCTGCCTCCAGGAAGGACAGCGCGGCGTCCGCCATCTCCTGCGGGCCGCGCAGGGTGCCGGAGGAGGCATAGAGCCGGGTGCGGTCGGAGCGCCCGCCCGTAAGGCGCCAGACCGGCTGGCCGAGGATCTTGCCGGCCAGATCCCACAGGGCGAGATCCAGGGGCCAGTAGCGGCTGTAATGGAAGGCGAGGTTGTCCAGCACCCGGTTGTGCCGGTCGAGGTCGAGCGGGTTCTGTCCGACGAACAGCGCCGCATGCCGCTCGAAGCCGAGCATGGTGTCGCCCGACCCGATTCCCACCAGACCCTCGTCGGTGACGACCCGCACCACGGTGGCGTCGAACTCGGTGCGGGGGCGTGTGTCCCAGCTCGCCCGGAACGGCGGATCCAGGGGCAGGCGGTGGTGGGTAATGTCGATGCGCTCGATTTTCATGGAGCGCAGTGGGGACTTTCGCGTTGCACCCGTCAACGGCGAATGCGACCCCCGGTGGCGCTTTTCGACGCGAAACTGAAACGCAAGTCTGAAACCCTTGCGGCCACCCTTCCAGACGGAGACGCCCCATGCTGTCCGCCTTCACCCATGAGCCCAGCCCGGCCATGAGCTACGGGCTCGACCGGGTCGATGCCCTGCCGGACGATGTGGCGGCCCTGTGCGGTGCGGCCGCGCGGGTGCTGATCGTCACCGATCCCGGCGTCGCCGCCACCGGCATACCGGACGCGGCGGCGCGCCGCCTCGCGGCCGCCGGGATGGCGGTGGAGCGGTTCGACGAGGTCGAGAGCGATCCCTCGGCGGCGTCGATCGACGCGGCGTCGCGCCAGGCGCGCAGCCACAAGGCGGATCTCGTGCTCGGCATCGGCGGCGGCTCGGCCCTGGATGTCGCCAAGCTGGCCGCCTCGGTCGCGGTGGCCGACGCGTCGGCGGAATCCTATGCCGTCATGGCCAATCCGCTGCCGACCCGGGCGATCCGCAAGATCCTGATCCCCACCACCTCGGGCACCGGGGCGGAGATGACCCGAACGTCGGTCTATGGGCTCGACGGCGGCCGCAAGGTCTGGGCCTGGGGCAGCACGCTGAAGGCGGATCTGTCGATCCTCGACCCGTCCATGACCCTGGGCCTGCCGGGACCGCTGACGGCGGCGACCGGGCTCGACGCCCTGGTGCATGCCATCGAGGCGTATACCCATGTGCGCTCGACCCCGGTTGTGGCGGGCATGGCGCTGCAGGCGGTGGCCCTGGTGGCGCAGAACCTTGAGCGGGCGGTGACCACGCCGGGAGATGTGGAGGCGCGCGGTCGCATGGCGCTCGGCTCGGCGCTGGCGGGGGTGGCGATCGACGCCTGCGGCACCGGCATCGCCCATGCCTACGGCCATGCGCTCGGGACCCTGGCGCATGTCCATCACGGCCGGGCGGTGGCCCTGGCCATGCGGGTGACGCTGCCATGGTCGGCGCTGCGGCGGCCGGACCTGTACGCCCCGATCGCCACGGCGCTCGGCGTCGATCCGCGCCTGACCGGCGACGAGTCCGAACATGCGGCTGCCGGGGCCGACCGGTTCGAGACGCTCCTGCGCTCGGTCGGCCTGCCGGTGTCGCTGGCCGATAAGGGGTTGAGCGGCAGGGACGCCCCCCGGCTGGTCACGGTCGCCCTGGCGGCGGAGAACCGGCCGATGATCGACAACAACGCGATCCGACCGGACGACGCGGAACTGCTGGATCTCGCCCGGGCGATCCTGGACGCGGAATAGGGCTCAGGCGAGCAGCGGGTAGCCGCGCGCCTCCGCCGCCTCGCGCATGGCCACCATGACCGCGTAGTCGGCATCCGCGACCGGTTGCAGGCCGGCGATCCGCAGGGTGTCGCGGGCGGCTTCACTCTCGGGATCTGCCGACGCCGCCAGCAGTGCGTCGGTGACGCGGGCGCGGGTGTCGCCGTCCAGGTTCCTGCGCACCGCATAGGGTAGGGCGGGGGTGGCGGCACTCCAGGCCAGCACCCGCAATCCGGCGACCTCCCGCGGGGCGGCGTCGCCGACCAGCGCGAAGGTGACGCCGTCGATCGCGGCGATGTCGGCCTTGCCCTCGCGCACGGCGGCAAGGCTCAGGCGGTGGGCCCCGCTCCAGGTGACGTCGCTGAAGAACCGGTTGCCGACGGCGATCTCGGCAACCGCGGCGCGCAGGGCGTTGCAGCCGGACTGGCTGTCCGGGCCGTTGGCGGCGACCCGGCGGCCGCGCAGATCCTCCAGGCCCCTCGCCGGATCGTCCGCGCGCACCACGAAGGCGCTGCGGTACAGCCCTCCGCCGCATCCCTCGGCGCGGTAGTCCGGTACGGCGATGGCGCTCAGGTCGTCGGCATGGCCATGGGTCAGCGGATAGCCGCAGGTCTGGGTCAGCAGCAGGGCGGGGTCGCGCCAGTTCACATCCACCGGCCGGCCGCGGGTCAGCTCCTGCGGCACGTCGTCGAGCCCGGCCCGGCGCAGGTGTCCGGCGATCGCCGTCCACCAGGCATTGGTCGCGGCCTGAAGTTCCGGCAGGTCGTACATGGTGAGGGCGGCGATGGCGGTCATGCGGCCAGTCCTTTGTCGATCCGGTCGATCAGCGTGCGCATATAGGCCGGGATCTCATGGGCATGGACCACGGCGTGGCGGATCAGGTCGTCGAAGCGCCGGGTGAGGACCCGGATGTGCTCGGTCGTGGTGAAGACGATATACATGTCTCCGGCGTAGATCGCCGCCCGCTTCGGTCCGAAGATGGTGACCGGAATGGCGTAGTCGCGCACCCCGTCGAACAGGAACCAGCGCACGCTCGGATAGAGCTCGTCGACCAGATCGGCGATATGGATGAGCTGGCGGCGGCGCATGTCCGGCGGCAGGTCGCGCCACACGCCGGTGCCGTCGGCAAAGTCCAGCATCGACTGTATGGAGGTGCATATCTCCACATCGGTTTCCGGCTGACGGACATAGTCGAGCCGGTCGCGGGAGCGGCGCATCGCCTGGTCGGCCATCGAGCCGCCGGTCTCCTGATACTCGTAGGCGATCACCTCGGGGATCTTCACCTGGTCGGGCAGGCTGGTCGGAACGTAGCGGATCTTGTAGCCGGCCGCCTCCGCGTGCCAGCGCAGCAGGTTCTCGTCGGCGACGGTTCGGTTGTGCGGGCTGATCTCCGGCGAGCGTTCCATGATGTCGGCGGTGAACTGTCCCTCCTCGGCGAGGCCGAGCAGCCAGTCCAGCGACACCTGCAGCGTCACCGCCAGGGCGGCGACCGTGTCGGCACGGGGCAGGCGCACACCCTCGTCCGAGAGGATCTGGGACAGGGTCGAGCGGTCGACCCCGATGCGCTTGGCCACCGCCGAGCGCGACAGGCCGGCGCGGTCCATTGCCGCCTCCAGCCGCTCGCGGAACAGGCGGGCGACATCGCGCTTATCGGCCGGTTGAAGAGAGTGTTGCATTTAATAAACATCGTTTCCTAAGTGGCGCTTTGTCAACATTAGTTTCGCATTGGCTCAATTGCGGCAACATCGGGGTTGTCGATAGGGTCGCGCCATGGATCAAGTACATCGCGTTGCCGCCGACGGCACCGGCCACGGGCCTGCTGTCGCTCCTCTTCCTGTTGCCGCTCACCGCCGCCGGGTCCGCCTGCCGGATCGGGTGGAATGGCCGACCGTCTGGGTTGCCTTGTGTGTGTATCTGCCGATGGCCGCCGCGCTTGGCGTGGTGTCGGCGGGTTGGATCCCGTGGTGGACGGCGACGCCGGTTCTGGCCTGGTGCGCGGCCTGGCAGGCGTCGCTGCAGCATGAGGTGATCCACGGCCATCCGACCCCCTGGGCCTGGGTGAACCGGCTGATCGCCGGCCCACCGCTGCTGGGCTTCGTGCCCTTCGACCGGTACCGCGACAGCCATCTCGCCCATCACATCGACGAGCGGCTGACCGATCCGCTGGACGATCCGGAGAGCTGGTACGTCACCGCCGCGCGCTGGCAGCGGGCGGGCCGGGTGGAGCGGGGACTGCGCCTGGCGATGAACAGTCTGGCCGGCCGCGTGGTGCTCGGCCCCCTGTGGGTGGCGGTACTGTCCTTTGTGACCGATGGTCGCGACCTGTTGGCCGGTCGTCGCCTTTTCGCGCTTGCGGGGCATGCAGCACAGCTTGCGGCGATGGTGGCCTGTCTGTCGGTCGTCGGGATCCCGCTCTGGGGTTATGCGCTCCTCGTCGCGTGGCCGGCGACCGGTCTCATGCTGGTCCGCAGCTTCGCAGAGCACCGCCCCGACCCGATTCCGGCCCAGCGGAGCGTCATCGTCGAGGCCGGCGGGGCGTTCGACCTGCTTTTCCTGTCGAACAATCTGCACGCCCTGCATCATGAGCGGCCCGGATTGCCGTGGTATCTGCTGCGCCGTGTTTTCCGCGATGGCCGTGGGGGGATTCTCGCCCGTAATGGCGGCTACAGCTTCGACTCATACGCCAAAATGGCAGGGCGCTATCTTTTTACACCCCGGGATCACCCGATTCACCCCCGGTGCCGGTAACGGAAACTCAACCCTGGAGATTATAGGCCGGGGAGAAGTCGTTGTTTTCGTAGGCAAATGCATGCGACAAAATGGTTAATTTATGTGAAATTCATTTTATTTCGCCATTAACGAGTTATAAACAAATCAATGTAATACAACGTATATCCGTGGAACGCCCCGAACTTGGATGAACGTGGTTTCAAGTTTGTTGTCGCTCCTGCAATCGAGGGATATACGAATGGGTGAACCCGACAGCCTATGTCACCAGGAGTACCGAGCGGGAAGGACGTTCCTCCATTCCGATCAGTTCGCCTCACGCGTGTGGCCGTCGCAAACCCGATAAACGTGTATTGCCTTGTCAGCGAGGTAGTGCGAAACCCATACTGCACTTTTAGTGAGACGGACGGTCGCGCACACCTCCGTCTCGAAGTAAGGAGGTTGAAGTAGCTCCATGGCTAAAGCCAAAGTAGATAAGCGTCGTGATGATCCCAACTATCAGATCACGAACAACAACCCGATCGACGTGCATGTCGGTCGCCGTGTGCGGCTGCGTCGCACGTTGCTGGGGATGAGCCAGGAGCAGCTCGGCGAAGCGCTCAACATCACCTTCCAGCAGGTTCAGAAGTACGAGCGCGGCAGCAACCGGATCAGCTCGTCCCGGCTTTGGGATATCGCCCAGATCCTCGACGTGCCGGTCAGCTTCTTCTTCGACGACATGTCCGACGACACGATGGCGCACTCCCCGCGCCGCATGAAGTCCGGCCAGCCGCGCGACGAGTACGAGGAGAACCCGACGGACCCGATGGCCCGCCGCGAGACCCTGGAGCTGGTGCGCGCCTACTACTCGATCAAGAATCCGAACCTGCGCAAGCGCATCACCGAAATGGTGAAGTCGGTCGCGACCGCGCTGCCGGAAGAGAAGTAAGCCTCTCCATCCCCGGAAATCGTCTACAAAGCGCGCCGCTTGCCGGCGCGCTTTTGGTTTGCGCGCATGGCGTCAGGCCGATCCTGAGGCGGAGATAAGGGGTTGGGCCGGCGTGCCGGCAGGATGTCAGGTCGAGCAGAAGGTCAGGCGGAGACGTCGACGTTCTGGCCGCGGCCGGCATCCACCGGCACCGCCGGGGTGGCGGCGGAATTGGGAACCTGATCGGCGATCTGCTCGGCGACGGCGAGCAGGGACGACAGGCCCTGACCCAGCACGCGCACCTGCTCGTTCGCCGCGCGCACGCCGGACACCGACAGTGTCGCACTCGCTGCTGCTGCGCCCGAAATCGCCATACCGTGTCGCTCCTGAAACCGACGTGATAACTGCCTTACAATACAGCAGGATGAGCCGCATTTGAAGGGCGGATGCCGGAACAGCCGGATCGGGGTGACGGATGACGACGGGCGCGCGGGTGATCTGGGGCGGTGTGGTCGCCCTTCAACTCGGCCATGCCGCCGGAGAGGCGGTCCGGTCCTGGGCCGCCCCGCGCGGGCTTCGGCGCCTGCTGCTGGTGCATGGGCCCGGCGGCCGCCCGGAGGCTCTGATCCCGCACCTGGAAACAGCCGGCCTGGCGGTCTTCGCCTTCGAGCATCCGGGCGGCCCGTCGGTCGCCGCCGTGGCGGAAGCGGTCGCGGCCTATCATTTCGATCAGTGCGACGCGATGGTCGCAATCGGCGGCGGGGCGGCGGTCGACCTGGCGACCCTTGCCGCCTTCATGGCGGGGCAGCGCCATCCGCTGCCGGATCTGGCCGCCGATCCGTCGGCGGTTGATCCCCGCGGCGTCGCCTCCTGTCTTGCCGTCGCGACGGACCCGACCGGGCTGGCGGCGCTCGGCGGCGCGCGCGTTCTGATAGACGACCGGGGCTGTCCGTTTCTCATTCGCGACCCCCTCCTGCGCCCGGGCGCAGCCGTCTGGTGTCCGCTGTCGGGCGGCGACGGTCTCCGCGCCCCGGTGGTGGCGCTGGCGCTCGATGCGGGGGATGCCGAGGCTGCGGAGCGGCTGATTGCCGCCGGGCCCGAGGATGTGCCGGAGATCGCCCTGACGGTGGCCGGACTGCTGGAACGGCGCCTCGGCCCGGCCCGCGCCTTCGCCGCCTTCGCCGAGGTGGCCGGGGAGCTGCCGCCCGGGCCGACCCTCGCGGCCGTCCTGCGGGGTGTCGGCGGCCCTGAGTCGACCCTCTCATTCCTCTCGCGCGCCCTGGACCCGGACGGGACGGGGAGGGCGGGGCTGGACTGCCTTCCCCTGGACGGCCTCGCCCACCTCGATCCGGCCACTCTACCGGTGGACATTTCCGGCGTGCTGGTGATGCTGGGACGAGACATACCGGCGCGCAGACGCCGTGGCGGACGGGGAGGGGCGGCGCGCGGCCGTCGATCTGAATGACGCAAGATATCCGCGATGCCGAGCCCGGCGACTACGAGGCGCTGGTTCTCCTGAACAATGCCGCCGTGCCGGCGGTGAATGCCCTGACGGTCGCCGACTTCGCCGATTTTGCGGCCCAGGCGGACCTGTTCCGGGTGGTCGGGCCTCTGGGCGACCCGCAGGCGGTGCTGATCGCCCTGCGCCCGGGCCGGGTCTATGACAGCCTGAATTACCGCTGGTTCGAGCGCACCTATGACAGCTTCCTGTATGTCGATCGGGTGGTGGTGTCGGAATCCCAGCGGGGCAAGGGACTGGGCGCGGTGCTGTATGAGGATTTCGCCGGGGCCGGCCGTCGGCTCGGCGTGCCGCGGCTGACCTGCGAGGTGAACCTGGACCCGCCCAATCCCGGTTCTGTGCGCTTCCACGAGCGGCTCGGCTTCCGGCCCGTCGGTACCCAGCAAGTCGGCAGCAAACAGGTCCAGCTCATGGCCCGGGAGCTCGCGACGTGAGCGCGCCGGACGCCCCTGAGGAGGTCGTCGCCGCGCTGCGCGGCCTCGGCCTGATCGGCCCCGACGAACGGCCGGTGCTGACCCCGCTGACTGGCGGCGTGGCTTCGGATATCTGGCGGGTGGATGCGGCGCGCGGGCCGTTCTGCGTCAAGCGGGCGCTGGCCAAGCTCAAGGTCGCCGCCGACTGGCGCGCGCCGGTGATTCGCAACGAATACGAGGTCGCCTGGTTCGAGACGGTGGCACAGGCTGTGCCCGAAGCGGTGCCGGAGATCCTCGGCCACGATCCCGAGGCCGGGCTGTTCGCCATGGCCTGGCTCGACCCGTCGGACCACCGGCTGTGGAAGGCGGATCTGGCGGCGGGAGTGGCCGACCCGGCGGTGGCCCATGCGGTCGGCGACCGGCTGGGCCGGATCCATGCCGCGACCGCTGCACGCCCGGAACTGGCCGAGCGCTTTCCGACCGACAGCATCTTCCACGCGATCCGGCTGGAGCCCTATCTGGAGGCCGCCGGCCGCACCCGACCCGAGGTGGCGGCGGAACTGGCCGCGCTGGTCGCCCGTACGGCCGCCACCAAGCGCTGCCTGGTGCATGGCGATGTCAGTCCGAAGAACATCCAGGTCGGCCCGACCGGCCCGCTGTTCCTCGACGCGGAATGCGCCTGGTGGGGCGATCCAGCCTTCGACCTGGCGTTCTGCCTGAACCACCTGCTGCTGAAATGTCTGTGGGTGCCGGGCAAGGCGGCCGGGTACCTGCGCTGCTTCGAGCGAATGAGTGCGGCCTATCTCACCCGGGTCGATTGGGAGGATGCGGCCGTCCTGGAGGCGCGGGTGGCGAGCCTGCTGCCGGGTCTGTTCCTGGCGCGGGTCGACGGCAAGTCGCCGGCGGAATACCTGACGGAAGAGACGGACAAGGCGCTGGTGCGCGAGACGGCGATCGGCTGGCTGAAGACCCCGCCGGCGACGCTTGAGGCACTGCGGACGGATTGGGCGAAACGGGTGAATGCGGAAGGCGCAGGGATATGAGCGATACGATCGACGCGGTGATCGGCCGACGGGTCTGGGACAGCCGGGGGCGCCCGACCGTGGAGGTGGAGATCCGCACGACCTCCGGCGCCATGGGCAGGGCGATCGCCCCGGCGGGAGCCTCCACCGGATCCGGTGAGGCGCTGGACCGGCGCGATGGCGGTTCGGCGTTCGGTGGCCTCGACGTGCGCGGCGCGGTCGCCTCGGTGAATGGCGAGATCGCCAAGGCGCTGAAAGGCCGCCCGGTCGACGATCAGGCCGGAATCGACCGTGGCCTGGTCGAGTTGGACGGCACCGGCGACAAGTCGCGGCTCGGCGGCAACGCGATCATCGCCACCTCCATGGCGCTGGCCCATGCGGCCGCCGCCTCGGCCGGTCTGCCGCTGTGGCGCCATCTGGCGGGGGAGGGGGAGCCCGGCCCGCTGCCGCTGCCGGAGATCCAGATCCTCGGCGGCGGCGCCCATGCCGCGCGTCGGGTCGACGTACAGGACTTCATGGTCATCGCCGTCGGCGCGTCGGACTATCCCACCGCCCTGGACTGGACGGCCGATGTCTACCGGGCGGCGGGCAGGATTCTCGCCGATGCCGGCAAGCTGCAGGGCGTGGCCGACGAGGGCGGGTTCTGGCCGGCCTTCGACAGCAACGAGGAGGCGCTGGACTGCCTGCTGCGCGCCATCGAGGCCTCGGGCCACGCGCCGGGCGACGACGTCGCCATCGCGCTGGACATCGCGGCCTCCGATTTCGGCACCGGCGGTCGCTACACCCTGGCGCGCGACGGCCGCGAGATCGACAGCGACGGGCTGAGCGAGATACTGCTCGGCTGGCTCGCCAAATACCCGGTCGTCTCCATCGAGGACCCGCTGGGGGAGGACGACGAGGAGGCCTTCGCCCGCTTCACCAGGGCGGCACCTGCAGGCGTGCAGGTCGTCGGCGACGACCTGGTGACCACCAACGCCCCGCGCATCGCCCAGTGCGCCGCGCTGGGTGCCGGCAACACCGCGCTGATCAAGCCGAACCAGATCGGCACTCTGAGCGAGACCCACGAGGCCCTGGAAACCGCACGGGCCAAGGGCTGGGGTGCCATCGTCTCCGCCCGGTCCGGTGAGACCGAGGACGTCACCATCGTCCATCTCGGCGTGGGCTGGGGCATTCCTCAGCTCAAGGTCGGGTCTTTCACCCGATCGGAGCGCATGGCGAAATGGAACGAGGGCCTGCGGCTGGCCGAACAGGTGCCGACAGGCACCGCCTTGCCGCCACGCACTGCCTACCCCTGGGGACGCAAGTAAGGACGACGGTTGGCATGAGGGTGGCGGCATGAAGGTTCTGTATCACTACGACGTCGGCCCCTGGCTGCGCGACCGGCTGAACCGGATGGCGCAGGAGGAGGGCCTGAAGGTGGCGATCTGCTCCGAGCGGGACCACGAGGGCTTCCTGGAGCAGATGGCCGATACCGACGTGCTGCTGCACAACCTGGAGCCGGTGAAGGACGAGCACATGGCGGCGGCACCCAAGCTGAAGCTGGTGCAGAAGATCGGCGTCGGGGTTAACACCATCGACCTGGAGTCGGCCAAGGCGCGCGGCATCGCCGTCTGCAACATGCCCGGCACCAACAGCCAGGCGGTGTCGGAGATGACCCTGCTGCTGATCCTGGCCTGCCTGCGCCGCCTGCCGGTGTTCCATACCCGCACCGCGCGCGGCGACGGCTGGGGCTGGCCGCCGGCGATGCAGGACACCCTGGACGAGGTCGCCGGCAAGACGGTCGGCCTGGTCGGCAACGGCTCGGTGCCGCAGCTTCTGACGCCGGTGCTGAAGGCGATGGGCGCGCGGGTGATCTTCACCAAGCGCGGCACGCCGGACCCCGCCATGCCGGAATGGGTCGACAAGCCGACCCTGCTGGCGGAATCCGACATCATCTCGCTGCACATCCCGCTGGTGGACGAGACCCGTCACTGGCTCGACCGCGGCGCCATCTCGCAGATGAAGCCGGGCGCGATCCTGGTGAACACGGCGCGCGGACCCCTGGTCGACGAAGAGGCGCTGGCCGCCGCCCTGTCCACCGGCCGGATCATGGGGGCGGGGCTCGACGTCTTCGCCGAGGAGCCGTCGCCGGCCAACAATCCGCTGTTCAAGCTGGACAATGTGGTGCTGGCGCCGCATGTGGCGTTCTTCACCCTGGGCACGCTCGAGCGCAGCCTTGCGGTGGCGAGCGAGAACATCAACCGCCTGCGCGACGGGCGCGAGCTGCTGCACCGGGTCGCCTGAGCGTCCGGACGCATCTAAGCGAGGAGACCACCGTGAGCGATATCGCGCCGAGCCTCGGCGATCTGCCGACCCCCTGTCTGGTGCTGGACCGCAGCAAGATGGACCGCAACCTGACCCGCATGCTGAAGCGGGCGGAGACCCTGGGTGTGCGCCTTCGTCCGCACTGCAAGACGGCGAAATCGGCCGAGGTTGCACGTCTGGCCCTGGGTGGCGAGGTCGGGCCGATCACCGTCTCCACCATGCGCGAGGCGCAGTATTTCGCCGAGAACGGCTTCTCCGACATCACCCTGGCGGTCGGCATCTCGCCGTCGCGGCTCGGTCAGGCGGCCGATCTGCTGGCACGTGGCGTCGATCTGACGGTGATCACCGACAACGCGGTCATCGCCGGCGAGATCGTCGCCGCCGGCAAGGCGCGGGGCGTGACCTTCGCGGTGATGATCGAGGTCGATGTGGGCGAGCACCGGGCCGGCATCGACGCCCATGCACCCGAGCTGCTGGAGATCGCCGTGATCGTCGCCGAGGGCGGCCAGGAGCTGCGCGGCATCCTCGCCCATGGCGGCCATACCTATGGCTGCCGCACGCCCGAGGCGGTGGCCGAGATCGCCGAGCAGGAGCGGGCCGGCGCGGTTCTGGCCGCCGAGCGCCTGCGTCAGGCGGGGCATGCCTGCCCTGTGGTCAGCGTCGGCTCGACCCCGGGCGCGCTGTTCGCCAGGTCGCTGGACGGCGTCACCGAGATGCGCCCCGGCGTCTACATGTTCATGGACCTGTTCCAGTCCGGCGTCGGCTGCTGCGGGTTGGAGGACATCGCCGTCACGGTGATGGCCAGCATCACCAACCTGCGCCCGGAGCAGGGCACGGCGATCATCGATGCCGGCGCGTTGGCCCTGTCCAAGGACCGCTCCACCCAGGCACTGCCGCGCGACTGCGATTTCGGCCTGCTGACCGACGCCTTCGGCCGGCCGCTGCCGGGGCTGACGGTGGAGGCGGTGCATCAGGAGCACGGGCGGATCGGTGGGGCCGGGGCCGACCCGGCGGTGCTGCCGATCGGCAGCCGCGTTCACGTGCTGCCGAATCATGTCTGCATGACGGCGGCGATGTACGACCGCTACGCGGTGGTCGACGGGCTCGAGCGGGGGCCGAACCAGCCGGTGGTGGCATTCTGGGAGCGGGTGAACGGCTGGTAGCCGCCGGCCGGCCCGCCTACGGCTTGGAGGCGAGCTCGGCGATCTGTTCGTCGGTCAGGATCGCGCCGTCCAGTTCGGCGCCGCGCAGATGTGCCCGGCTCAGACGGGCGCCCTGAAAATTCGCGCCGCGCAGGTTGGCACCGGTCAGCTTCGCCCCGGTCAGGTCGGCATCGACGAAGACCGCGCCGGACAGGTTCGACACCCACATCCGGCCGGTCGGCGTGCCGTCGGCGGATTTCAGCTCGACCTCGGAGAAGTTCGCCCCGGCCGCCCGGGTGCCGGTCAGGTCGGCGCCGGACAGGTTGATCCCGGCCAGTTCGGCGTCGCGCAGGTCGGCGCCGCTCAGGTTGACTCCGCTCAGGTCGGACATCACCAGGCTGGTCCGGCGCATGGTCGAGCCGGCCATCTGCGCCTCGCGCAGGTCGGCGCCGGACAGATTCACGTCCGAGATGTCGATGCCCGACAGATCGGTCTTGGCCAGTTGCGCCCGCGAGCCGCCGCGGCCCTGTTCGCGGATCCACACCGCGTGGTCGCGCAGGATGTCGCGCATGGAGCGGGACAGGCCACGGCCGTCGGAATTCACGAGATTGGCGCCGGCAAGATCGGCCGAGGAGAGATCCACATTCTCCAGAATGGCGCCGTGCAGGTCGGAATTGCGCAGCAGCGTGCGGTGGATCAACGCGCCGGAGAGGTTGGCTCCGGACAGGTTGGCGCCGACGATCTTGGCATCCGACAGGTTCGCGCCGGACAGGTCGGCGCCCGACAGGTTGGCGTTCTCCAGATTGACGCCCGACAGGTTGGCCCCGCACAGCAGCGTCTTCTCGAGCGTCGCCCCGACCATGCTGGAATGCGACAGGTCGGTGCCGGAGAGGTTGGCGCCGTTCAGCTCGGCCTCGTCCAGCTCGGACTGGCCGATATTGGCGCGGATGATGGTCGCCGGCGCCGCCGGATTGCCACTGATCAGCGCACCGCCGCGCAGGTCGGCTTCCTTCAGGTTGGCGCCGGCCAGGTTGGCGCCGCGCATGAAGGCGCCGCGCAGGTCGGCCCGCATCAGCATCGACTTGGCCAGATCTGCACCGTCCAGGTTGGCGCAGAACATGTCGGCATAGGACAGGTCCGCCCCCACCAGGATGGTGCGCGCCATGTAGGCGCCGGACAGCTTCGCCGACTGCAGCATGGCGGCCGTCAGGTTGAATTCGGAGAGGTTGCAGCCGGACAGGTCCGCTCTCTGCCCGCCCGACTTGCGCTGGAGCCACCGTTCGTGGCTCTCGATCATCTTGAGTATCTGCTCCGGGGTCATATGGGAGACCCCATCTGCCAGCCGTCGATGATCACGCGGTAGATCTTCGTCGGCCGCGGATCGGAAGCATAGAAATGCTCGTCTATGCGGACCTTCAGGTTCCGCATCTCGCAGTGTTCCTGCAACTGTTGAAATCCTCTGGTCTCGACGATGTCTGCCAGGCTGCTTCCGAGATCAGCCACCGTGACGTCCTTGAGCGGCTCGCCGTTCTCGTCCGTCAGGTAATAGATCACGAACCCGCCGCCGGTCGGTCCGACCCGGGAATCGGCATATCGCGCAACGTCGTCTTCGACACGGCTCACCAGTTCCAGAAGTTGGTTGCTGACCGTATGAAGAAACGATGCGTTAGGCTCGGCCACTGTGGTCATCATAGTTGAAGGTCAATCCGATCTGGTGTTTGGGCGTCGATGGACCGACCAAGACAAAGCGTTAAAAACTCGACGCGACGTTCAATCTTTCGACCAAACGTCGCGTCGGTGCGGAAACAGTAGCCCGCAACATCTGGGGTCGCCGGCAAAGTCGTGAGCTCTGCCCGCCGTGTTCGCCGTCGATCAACCGTCCGAGGAGGGCGCGGTCGTCGGCGTCTGTGGCGCCATGACCGTCTGGCCGGTCGACTTGCTTGACGCTGATTTCGACGACCAGCCGCAGGCGGAAGCGCCGGTGGCGCCGAGCATGGACAGGCCGAAAGTCACTGCGAGGGCAACGATGAGGGTGCGCATGATGTGCCTCCTATCTGTAGACCCCAAGGATAGTGTGTTAAGCGCCTCACGACAACTGGAACCGGATCAGACGGCAGCCGCTTCGGTGTTCAGCGCTGTTTCCAGCTGCTCCGGATCGACGACCGTGTCGGTCAGGTTCGCGCCGGTCAGGTTCGCCCCCTTCAGCTGCGCGCCGGTGAGGTCGCAGTGGGACAGGTTCGCCCCGCGCAGATCCGCCCCCCGCAGATCCGCGCCGTTGAGCTTGGCGCCCGACAGGTTGGCCGGCCAGAGCCGGCCGGTCGGGCGGCCCTTGCTGTCCTTCAGGTTCACCGGCGAGACGTTCGCCTTATGCAGATTGGCGCCGACCAGGCTGGCATTGGAGAGGTTCACCCCCTCCAGCACCGCCTTGGTCAGGTCCGCGCCCTCCAGGTTGCACTTGGCCAGGTCGGACATCACCAGCAGGGTCTCCGACAGGTTGGCGCCGGACAGGATCGAGGTGTGCAGATCCGCCCCCGACAGGTTCACGCCGGACAGGTCGATATGGCTGAGATCGGTGCCGACCAGCACCGCCCGGTCGCCGAGGCGGCCGTCCTCGCGAATCCACACATAGTGGTTGTTCAGCATGTCGCGGATGTCGGAGGGCAGGGTGTCCTCGCTGCGCACCATGTTCGCGCCGGTCAGGTTCGCGGTGGCCATGTCGCAGCCGTCGATGTTCGCGCCCGACAGGTTGGCGTGCTTGAACACCGTGTTGTTGATCACCGCGCCCTGGAGCTGGACGTCCTGCAGGTTGGCGCCGGTGAAGTCGGTGTCGCTGAGGATGCACCCCTTCATGTCCGCGCCTTCCAGATTGGCGTTGCGCAGATTGACGCCGGACAGGTTGGCGCCGGACAGGGTGGCGCCGGCCAGGTTGGCGTTGGCCATGGCCGAGTTCGACAGGTTGGCGCCACGCTCGTTCTTGGTCGGGCTGTCGCGCTCGCCGTCCTCGTCCTCGGTGCCGAACATCAGCGTGCCGCCGCGGAAGTCGGCGCCGCGCAGGTTGGCCCCGGTCAGGTTCACGTTGCGGATATTGGCGCCGCGCAGATCGGCGTTCTCCAGGTTGCAGCCCTTGGCGTCGACGCCGTCCAGCACCGCGCAGAACAGGTCGGACTCCGACAGGTCCGTGCGTTGCAGGATGGCGCGGGTCAGGTCGCAGCCGGACATCTTGGCGCCGCGCAGCCGCGCCCCCTCCAGCGAGAAGCCGGTCAGGTTCTGCCGGGCCAGATTTGCGCGCACGCCTCCGCGACCCTTGGTCAGCCAGGATTCGTGCTCCTGAAGGATCATGACGAATTGTTGCGGCGTCATCGGGATGCCCCAATCCCTTGCGGTCTCATTGCGCGAATGTCTCCCCCACCGTGCAGGGCAAACGTTAACACATCGTTTGCTCCGTGAAGAAGCATGCTCGGCGGGGAAGCTCTTGCGGTCCGTTCCGTCCGCCTATTCGGCCGGAGCGCCCTTGGGATCCGGGCCGCCGGAGGCCCCCGTGACCGTCGCCGGCACGTCCGGCGCCGGGCTCTTCGCCTCCCGGCCCTCGATCGCCGCCATGAACAGCGACAGCATCGGCGGGATCAGCCCCAGGGTCAGCACGGCCGACAGGGCGAGGCCCCCGACCACCACCGAGCCGAGGCCGCGGTACAGCTCCGACCCCGCGCCCGGGAACACCACAAGCGGCAGCATGCCGAGCACGCTGGTCAGGGTGGACATGAAGATCGGCCGGATACGGTTGCTGGTCGCCTCCAGGATCGCCGCTCCCGGCGCCATGCCCTCGTCGCGCAGGTGGTGCAGGGTCTGGTGCACCAGCAGGATCGCGTTGTTCACCACGATGCCGATCAGGATCACGAAGCCGAGCAGGGTGAGCATGTCGAGCTTCTGCGGGGTGAAGGCGTTCAGCACCCCGAGCCCGAGCATGCCGCCGGCGGTCGCCAGCGGCACCGAGAACACGATGATGATCGGGTACAGGAAGCTCTCGAACAGGATCGCCATGACCAGGTAGACGATGGCCAGCGCCATCACCAGGTCGATCTGCATCTCCGCCCAGGTCTCCTGCAGCTTGCTGGCGGTGCCGGACAGCCGCATGGTCACGCCGGCGGGCACGCCCTCGGCGACCACCTTGGCGATCACCTGGTCGCGCAGGATGTCCATGCTCTCCTCCAGCGCGATGGAGGCCGGCGGCTGCACCACCAGGGTGATGGTGCGCAGGCGTTCGCGGTGGCGGATCTCGGTCGGGCCGGTTGTGACCGCCACTTTGGCCAGGGAACTGGCGGGCAGGATCATGCCCTGTTCGGTGACCACGGGCAGGGCCTCGATCCCCTGGGTCTGGGTGACGTTCTTGACCGGGCCGCGCAGGGTCAGGTCGACCCGCTCGCCGTCGACGGTGATCTCCGCCACCCGCAGCCCGTCGTTGAAGGCATCGACGGTCTGGCCGAGTTCCAGGGCGGAGATGCCGTTATCGGCCAGTTTCATGCGGTCGGGCAGCAGCCGCACCTCCGGCGCGCCGAGGGTCAGGCTGGGCAGCGGGCGGATCTGCGTGCCCTCGCTGCGTGGCAGGACGTCGTTGATCGCCCGGTCGATCCGCTGGGCCACCTCGACGATCTCGTTCATGTCGCCGCCGGAGATATCCAGATCGACTGCCCCCGAGCCGCCGACACCGCGGCCGAACAGCGAGGTCTGGAAGAAGAAGGAGCGGGTGCCGGGCACCGAGCGCACCGGGGCACTGAGCACCGGGATCAGCTCCGCCACCCGGCTGTCGTCGGCCGCGGCGGCACCGATGATGGTGTTGGCGCGGAAGGCGACGAAGAAGAAGCGCGACAGGGTCGGCGTGCCGTCCTCGGTCTGCAGCCGCTCCGCATTCTCGTCCCAGATCGGCCGGGTGGCGTTCTCCAACTGGCCGGCGATGGCGGTCTGGGTATCCAGGTTGTAGCCCGGCGGCGGCGACAGGCGGCCGATCACCAGGTTGCGGTTGCCGTTCGGCAGGTAGTCGAGCTTCGGCAGGAAGATATAGGTCGAGATCGAACAGACGGCCGTCAGGGCGAGAATCATGGCGGCGGCGAAGCTGCGCGAGCGCACCGCGCTGCGGGTGATGCCCATCACGCCGCGATGGAAGGCCCGGGCGAAGTGGTCGATGCCCGGCACCCGCCGGCTCTGCGCCTTCTCCACCCCGGGGCCGAGCAGGCGGCTGGCCAGGGCCGGGACCACGGTGACCGAGACCAGCAGCGACAGCAGGACCGAGACCGAGATGGCGACGGCGATGTCGCGGAACAGCTGTCCGACTTCCAACTGCATGACCAGGATCGGGATGAACACCATCACCGTGGTCAGGGCCGAGACCAGCACCGCGCCCCAGACCTGGGAGGCGCCGAGATAGGCGGCGTCCTTGGCGCTGCGGCCGTTCTGGCGCAGCCGGAAGATGTTCTCCAGCACGACGATAGCGGCATCCACCACCATGCCCACGGCGAAGGCGAGGCCGGCCAGCGAGATCACGTTGATCGACCGCCCCAGCGCGGCCATGGCGACGAAGGACCCGACCACGGAGACCGGAATGGCCAGCGACACCACCAGCGTCGCCGATCCCGAGCGCAGGAAGGTCATCAGCACCACCGCCGCCAGCACGCCGCCGACCCAGATGTTCTGCTGCACCAGACTGATGGCCGAGGTGATGTAGGTGGTCTCGTCATAGACCTTGTTGATGTAGAGCCCCTCGGCCGGCAGGTCGTAGGCCGACAGCTCCGCCAGGGCGGCGTCGACGCCGGCCATGGTCTCGATCACGTTGGCGCCGGTCTCGCGGCGAATGGGCATGGCCATGCCGGGCTCGCCGAAATAGCGGATCCGGGCGACCGGTTCCTTGTAGTCGAAGACGACGGCGCCGATATCGGCCACGGTCAGCCGGGCGACCCGGCCGGTCACCGGATCGACGGTGGAGCGCAGCACCACGTCGCGCACCGACTGGACGCTCTCGAAATCGCCTTCGGTGCGCACGGTGTAGCGGCGCTTGCCTTCCTCCACCGCGCCGGCGGAGATGGACGCGTTGGCGGCGCGCAGACCCTGGACCACCTGGCCGATGGTGATGCGGTTATGGGCGAGGCGCTCCGGGTCGACGATGAGCTGCATCTCGCGCTCGGCGCCGCCATAGACGTCGACGCGGCTGACGCCGGGCACCCGCTCGATGCGGGTCTTGATCACGTCCTCGGCGAAGTCGCCGAAGGTGTGGATCGGCCGGTCGTTGCCCGCCACCCGGCGCAGGGTCAGCCAGGCGATGGCGTTGTCCTCGGCCCCGGCGGTGCTGAGCGTCGGCTGGTCGACCTCGGCGGGATAGTCGCCGACCCGGTCCAGCCGGTTGGCGACCAGCAGCAGGGCACGATCCATGTCGGTGGCGACCTGGAACTCCAGCTCGATGCGGCCCCGGCCGGTCTCGGCCGTGCCGATCATCTCCTCCAGCCCTTCCAGGCCGCGCAGCTCGTCCTCCTGGCGGTTGACGATCTCGCGCTCGACCTCGGCCGGGGCGGCGCCGAACCACTCGGTCTCCACCGTGATCACCGGCCGGTTCACGTCGGGGGCGAGCTGGATCGGAATGTTGATCAGGGCGACGATGCCGAACATCACCACCATCAGCACGGCGGAGATGATGGCGATCGGCCGTTCGATCGAGGCGCGGATGATGTTCACGGCGCTGTCCCCCCGCTCTCGCCTCAGCCCTGACCCTGGCCCACGGACACCGCCTGGCCGGGGCGCAGCACCTCGTTGCCGCGGACCACGGCGAGGTCGCCGTCCTCCAGCCCGTCCAGCACCTCGAAGCGGTTGCCGACGCTCTCGCCGAGACGGATCGAGCGGGGTACCGCCTTGCCGTCCTGGACGATGAAGACGATGTTCTCGCCGCGCTGCACGGTGACCGCGTCCTTG
This sequence comes from Thalassobaculum salexigens DSM 19539, assembly GCF_000423805.1. Lineage (NCBI taxonomy): Bacteria > Pseudomonadati > Pseudomonadota > Alphaproteobacteria > Rhodospirillales > Thalassobaculaceae > Thalassobaculum > Thalassobaculum salexigens. The sequence goes on along the minus strand of NZ_AUIR01000012.1, from coordinate 101,455 downwards.
TCGACGGTCAGCACCTGCCGGCTCTGGTCCAGCGGGACTTCCAGGGTGATGGCCTGGTTCGCCGCGTTGCCGACCTGGGAGGAATCCTGCGGGGTGAAGCGGACGGCCCGGGTCCGGGTGCGGGTGTTCTCCTCCGGCACGACGGCGCGGACCACGGCGAACAGGCGGGTGCCGTCCTGCAACTCGCCTTCGACCACCGTGCCCGGTTTCAGGCCGCCGGTGCGGTTGGCCGGCACGTCGGCCTCGATCTCCAACTCCACGTGGTTGAGCATGGTGACCACCGGGTCGCCGAGACGGACATAGGAGCCGGCGGAGACGTGCTTGACCGTGACCACCCCGTCATACGGCGCGGTGATCGCGGCGTCCTGCAGGGCGATCTCGGCCAGGTCGAGCTGCGCGCGGGCGACGGCGGCATCGGCCTCGGCGGCGCGCAGGGCGGCCCGATGGGCCTCCACGTCGCGTTCGGCATCCTCCACCCGGTCGGGGCGGTGCGCACTGGAGGAGCGCAGCTTGTTCAGCCGGTCCAGGGTCTGCTGCGCCTTGGCCAGATTGGCGCGTTCGGCGGTGATGTCGGACTCCGCCGCCTTGGCCTGGGCCTCCGTGCGCAGGCGTTCCGCCGCCAGCCGGTCGCTCGACAGCCGGGCGATCACGTCGCCGCGCTTCACCTGGTCGCCAACCTGCACCGCCACCTCGTCGACCCGCTCGGCCACCCGGGCGGCGAGCACGCCGGACTGCCGGGCGACGAAGCGGCCGAGCACGTTGACCGTGGCGATCAGCGGCTGCCGGGTGACGGGATCGACGGTGACCGACGCCTCGCGTCCCTGGGCCAGGGCGGCCGAGGTCGGCAGAAGCACCGCGCAGAGGGCCCAAAGCCCGAGGAACAGGGCGGCGGAACGGGCAGGAACGGGCATCGTATGCAAGTCCTCACGGTCACTGGACGGTCATAAGGTAGCGCTCGTCACGGGCTTGCAAGTCTACAGGGTGAGATATACCAGAGTCCGCAACTATTAACCGGCTGACGGCCAGCGATCCGCGCGCGCCGCGCCGTCCCGGCCGCCGCCCGAAAGGCGGGCTTTTGCGAATGACATCGCATCCGACCGTGATCGAGACGGAGCGGCTGGTTCTGCGGCCGCATCGGTTGGTCCGGTCGATGGGGTACGCGGAAATCGCTACCGTCAGCTATGCCGGAGACCCCGTGCTGCTGCTGGTACGCGAGCGGGGGGCTTGCTAGGCTCGGCCCATGACAACGCTTCTCTATACCCACGACGCCTGCGTTCATCACGAGCCGGGCAAGATGCACCCGGAGCACCCGGCCCGCCTGAAGGCGATCTGGAAGGCGCTTGAGGCGCCGAACTTCGACAAGCTGGACCGGCGCGAGCCGCCGATGGCCTCGGTCGAGCAGATCGCCCGGGTCCATCCCGAGCGTTATGTGGCCGCGATTCTGGAGGCGGTCCCCAAGACCGGCATGGCGGCGATCGACGGCGACACCTTCCTGTCGCCGGGATCCGGCGAGGCCGCGCTGCGCGGGGCCGGGGCGGCGGTGGCGGCGACCGACGCGGTGCTGGGCGGCGAGGCGAAGAACGCCTTCTGCGCGACAAGGCCGCCCGGCCACCATGCCGAGCCGGACCGGGCCATGGGCTTCTGCTTCTTCAACAATGTCGCCATCGCCGCCCGCCATGCGCAGGCGGTGCACGGGCTGAAGCGGGTGGCGGTGATGGATTTCGACGTCCACCACGGCAACGGCACCCAGGCGGCGTTCTGGGACACGCCGAGCCTGCTCTACGCCTCGACCCACCAGATGCCGCTGTATCCGGGCACCGGTGCGGCGACCGAGCGGGGCCAGGGCAATATCGTCAACGCGCCGTTGGCGCCGATGTCCGGCGGCCCGGAGTTCCGGCAGACCATGAGCGACCGCATCCTGCCGGCGCTGGAAGCCTTCATGCCGGAGCTGCTGATCATCTCCGCCGGTTTCGACGCCCACCGCGACGACCCGCTGGCCTCGCTGATGCTGGAGACCGAGGATTTCGTCTGGGCGACCAAGGAGCTGATGCGGGTCGCCAAGAAGGTCTGCGGCGGCAAGGTGGTCTCGTGCCTAGAGGGCGGCTACGACCTGCAGGCGCTCTCCGTGTCGGCGGCGGCCCATGTGAAGCAGCTCATGAAGGGCTGACCGGCCGCCTCGGGCGGTATGCGAAGTCCAGGGCGAGGCTCAGTCCGCCGGCCTTGTTTCGCACCCGCACCCTGCATACACTCCGCGCGCTTTCCGGAGGACAGACGTGACCGATACACAAGCCGACAAACCCGCCGCCGCGCCCGCTCCAGCGCCGGTCGATACCATGAGCTTCGAGGACGCCCTGCGCGAGCTCGAAGCGATCGTCGAGACCCTGGAGCAGGGCCGAGGCTCGCTGGACGACGCCATCGCCGCCTATGAGCGGGGGGCGGCGCTGAAGAAGCACTGCCAGAAGAAGCTGGAGGAGGCCCGCCTCAAGGTCGAGAAGATCAAGCTCGACGAGAGCGGTCAGCCGTCCGGCACCACCGATTTCGACGCCTGAGGGGAGCTGTCGATGGCCGACCTGCAGACGCTGCTGGCGGAGTGCGCCGCCACGGTCGACAAGACCATGGACCTGCTGCTGCCGCAGCCGGACGACGCCGAGGCGTTGCTGTTCGAGGCGATGCGCTATTCCTGCACGGCCGGCGGTAAGCGGCTGCGGCCGTTCCTGGTGATGCAGTCCGCCGCCCTGTTCCGGGTCGACAAGCGCTGTGCCGCCCGGGTCGCATCGGCCGTGGAGTTCATGCACACCTATTCGCTGATCCATGACGACCTGCCGGCCATGGACAATGCCGACACGCGGCGCGGCCGGCCGAGCTGCCACAAGCAGTTCGACGAGGCGACCGCGATCCTGGCCGGCGACGCGCTGCAGGCGCTGGCCTTCGAGGTGCTGGCCGCCCCGGAGACCCATGCGGATCCCGCGGTGCGCATCGAACTGGTGCGCGAGCTGTCCCAGGCGGCCGGCGGCCACGGCATGTGCGGCGGCCAGATGATCGACCTGCTGGCGGAGCGCGACGGCGAGATGAACATCGGCGCCATCACCCGGCTGCAGCGCCTGAAGACCGGCGAGATGTTCGCGTTCTCCTCGGTGGCGGGCGCGATCCTGGGCAAAGGCTCCTATCGCTCCTATATGGCATTGCATAACTTCGCGCAGGAGTTCGGTTTGGCGTTCCAGATCGCCGACGACCTGCTGGACGCCGAGGGCGACCCGGAGAAGACCGGCAAGCCAGTGGGTCAGGACGCCGCAGCCGGCAAGGCGACGTTCGTGTCTATCCTGGGAGCCGAACGGGCACGGGCGCAGGCCCACCTGCTGATCGACCAGGCGGTGCACGCTCTGGAGGTGTTCGACGAGGCCGCCGACCCGCTGCGCGAGGCCGCGCGCTACGTCGTCGACCGCACGAACTGACGGACTGGAAAGCGTTTATCATGAGCAATCGGCCCGAGACCCCGCTCCTGGACCGCATCGCCTCGCCGGACGACCTGAAGGGGCTGAGCGTTGCCGACCTGCGCCAAGTGGCCGACGAGCTGCGGGCCGAGACGATTTCGGCGGTGTCGGTGACCGGCGGTCATCTGGGTGCCGGTCTCGGCGTGGTCGAGCTGACCGTGGCCCTGCATCACGTGTTCGACACGCCGCGCGACAAGGTCATCTGGGATGTCGGCCACCAGGCCTATCCCCATAAGATCCTGACCGGCCGGCGCGACCGCATCCGCACCCTGCGCCAGGGGGGAGGTCTGTCGGGCTTCACCAAGCGCTCGGAAAGCGAATACGACCCGTTCGGCGCGGCGCACAGCTCCACCTCCATTTCCTCCGGCCTCGGCATGGCCGCCGCCCGCGACCTGCTGGGCGACGATTTCGACGTGGTCTCGGTGATCGGCGACGGCTCCATGAGCGCCGGCATGGCCTATGAGGCGATGAACAACGCCGGGGCGTCGGCCAGCCGGATGCTGGTGATCCTGAACGACAACGACATGTCGATCGCCCCGCCGGTCGGCGCGATGAGCGCCTATCTGTCTCAGATCGTCTCGTCGCGCTCCTTCGCCTCGTTCCGCGAGCTCGGCAAGCAGGTCGCCCGCCACTTCCCCAAGCCGCTGGAGCGCGCCGCCCAGCGCGCCGAGGAATTCGCCCGCGGCATGCTGACCGGCGGCACCCTTTTCGAGGAGATGGGATTCTTCTATGTCGGCCCGGTCGACGGCCATAACCTCGACCATCTCGTGCCGATCCTGAAGAAGCTGAAGGGCCGCAAGCAGGGGCCCGTGCTGCTGCACGTGGTCACCGAGAAGGGCCGCGGCCATCCGTTCAACGAGGCCAATGCCGAGAAGTACCACGCCGTCGCCAAGTTCGACGTGGTCACCGGCGCCCAGGCCAAGCCGAAGCCGAACGCGCCCAGCTATACCAACGTCTTCGCCGAGAGCCTGATCCAGGCGGCCGAGGCCGACGACCGCATCGTCGCGGTGACCGCCGCCATGCCGTCCGGGACCGGCCTGAACAAATTCGCCGAGCGCTTTCCGGAGCGCAGCTTCGACGTGGGCATCGCCGAGCAGCATGCGGTGACCTTCGCCGCCGGCATGGCCTGCGAGGGGATGAAGCCCTTCGCCGCGATCTACTCCACCTTCCTGCAGCGCGGCTACGACCAGGTCGTGCACGATGTGATGCTGCAGAGCCTGCCGGTGCGCTTCGCCATCGACCGCGCCGGGCTGGTCGGCGCCGACGGGGCGACCCACGCCGGCGCCTTCGACCTGACCTATCTCGGCTGTCTGCCGAATTTCGTGATCATGGCGCCGTCGGACGAGGCGGAGCTGAAGCACATGGTCGCCACCGCCGCCGCCATAGACGACGGCCCTTCCGCCCTGCGTTATCCGCGCGGCGAGGGCGTGGGTGTGGAGTTGCCGGTCACCGGCTCGGTGCTGGAGATCGGCAAGGGCAGGGTGGTGCGCGAGGGCACGACCGTGGCGATCCTCTCGCTGGGCGGCCGTCTTCAGGACGCGCTGGCCGCGGCCGAGGCGCTGCAGGCGCGCGGGATCTCCACCACCGTCGCCGACGCCCGCTTCGCCAAGCCGATCGACGGCGAGCTGGTCACCCGCCTGGCCCGCGAGCATGCGGCGCTGATCACGGTGGAGGAGAACGCCATCGGCGGCTTCGCCTCACAGGTGCTGCATCACCTAGCCCATGCCGGACTGCTGGATGCCGGGCTGGCGGTGCGTCCGATGGTGCTGCCGGACCGCCCCATCGACCACGACAGCCAGTCCGCCCAGTACAAGGATGCGGGGCTGGATTCCGAGGCCATCGTGACCACCGCACTCGGCGCGCTGATGGCGACGGGGGCCTCCATCGCGTCCGGCGCCGGCCCGGTGGCCTGAGGCCGCTCCCGGTCGTGCTCTACCCGTCCTTCTCCCGCGCGATGCGCTTGCGCGCCCTGCGGGCCCCCGACCAGACCAGGATCGCGATCACCGGCACGGCGAAGCCCTGCACCGCGGGGACGTTGATCTCGGCACCGACCGACTTCATCGCATAGAGCAGATAGCCGGCGACTCCCACTACGTAATAGGTGATGGCGGCGACCGACAGGCCCTCCACGGTCTGCTGCAGGCGGAGCTGGAGGCGGGCGCGCCGGTCCATGGAGGCGAGCAGGTCGCGGTTCTGCGCCTCCAGGGTGATGTCCACACGCGTGCGCAGCAGGTTCGCCGCCCGGGTGGCCCGCTCCGACAGGGAGGACTGCCGCGATGCGGTCGACTCGCAGGTCCGCATGGCCGGGGTGAAACGGCGGTCCACATAGGCGCTGGGGGTGGGGTGGTCGCCCAGCGGCACCTCGGCGATCTCCACCACCCGGTCGACCACCAGCCCTTCATAGGCCCGGGCCGCGGCGAAGCGGTAGGACGTGGCGGCGATGTTCTCCTCGATCTCCGCCGACAGGGTGATCAGCCGCTCCAGCATCCGCTGCTCGTCGTCGATCTGTCCGACCGAGGTCATCGTGCCGGTCAGCTCCGCCAGCGACGCATCGATCCGGGCGATGGTCGGGGCCGCCTCGCGCGCCTTGGGCAGGGCGAGCAGGGCCATGTCGCGGTATGTCTGGATCTCCACCAGACGCTGCACCAGCCGCCCGGCCTGGCGCGGCAGCAGGGTGCGGTCGAACACCAGCATGCGCACGAAGCCGTCCGGCGCGATCCGGTGGTCGGTGGCGATCTCCGCCGCCCCGCCGAGCACGGTCGCCCGGCACAGCGAAGACAGCGACAGGTGCTTGGCCAGATCCTCCTCGGCCCGGTCGCTGGTCTCCGGCAGCAGGGCCAGGTGGATCGCCACGACCCGCTCGCCGGGCAGGGAGGCCAGCCAGTCCGGCGGCGCCAGGGCCGATGCCGGCTCGGCGAACGGGGCGTCGAACGGGCCGTGGCGCAGGAAGGTGTAGGTCGTGAACTCGGTATGGCGCTCCCATTTCAGGCGGAAGGTGCCGAAATCCATGATGTGGTGGGTCGCCTCCTCGCCCGGGGGCGTGCCGCCGAGCCTGGCGCAGAGATCCGCCAGCCGGGCGCGCTCGACCTCGCGGGAGCCGGTGCCGGTGAGCAGGGCGATATGGGAGATCCGCTCCGGCGCCTCGAGTTCTGCAAACGGGCGCGCGTGCAGCTCCGCCGCCAGCGGAAACCTCAGCGGATGATCGGACGGGGCGGACATCGGGCCGGTACCTCGTCGCTGCGAATGCGCCTAATACGCGTGAAAGCGGCAGGTGGATCAGCCGGCCAGATCGTGGGCCGTACCGTGGGGCCAGAATCTATATTCCGATATTCTTCGGAATATCGTTGAAGAGGCGGCCGATCCGTCATATATGTGGCTCATGGACAGCACAGAGACAGCGCGCCGTCTGGAGGCGCTTGGCAACGCGACCCGGCTGGAGATCTTCCGCACCCTTGTGCGGGCCGGGCCGGACGGACTGCCGGTGGGGGAGATCCAGTCCCGCACGGGCACGGCGCGTTCGACCCTGTCGCACCACCTGCACAAACTGATCGCCGTCGATCTGGTCCGCCAGGAGCGGGACGGGACCACCCTGTACTGCCACGCGAACTATTCCGAGATGCAGGCGACCATCGACTATCTCACCCGGGAGTGCTGCGCCGACGCGCGCGGCAAATCCTGCGACGCCGCGTAATCGCGGCTTTTTTTTGCCCAGGAATGTCGATATTCTTGGGAATAACGAAGAAGGAGCAACCCGATGGCCGACATGGCCCTGACCACCCGGCGTCTCGCCGGCAGGATTGACTGGACGCTGGTCGTCGTTCTGGCGGCTTTCGCCGTGCTCGCGATCATCAACGCCGGGCAGGCGCGGGACAGCGCCATCTTCGTCGGCGAGGCCCTGCTGGGGGTGGCACCGTTCCTGTTCGCCTCCATCGCCATCGCCGCCTATGCCAAGGCGAGCGGGGCCGACGGCCTGATTGCTCGGGCTTTCGAGGGGCGGGAGGTGACGATGATCGGTGCCGCCGCCCTGATGGGCGCTCTGTCGCCGTTCTGCAGCTGCGGCGTGATCCCGCTGATCGCGGCCCTGCTGTCCATGGGCGTGCCGCTGGCGCCGGTCATGGCGTTCTGGCTGGCCTCGCCGCTGATGGACCCATCCATGTTCTTCCTGACCGCCGGCACGCTGGGCATGGACTTCGCTCTATTCAAGGTGTTCGCCGCCATCGCGGTCGGCCTGATCGGCGGCTTCGGCACCTTCGCCGTGGTGCGCGCCGGCGGCTTCGAGAACCCGCTGCGCGAGGGTGTTGGCAATGGCGGCTGCGGCGCCTCCAGCGTGCGTGCGCCCAAGCAGGTCGTCTGGAAGTTCTGGGATGAGTCGGCCCGGCGCGAGCGGTTCGCCAAGAACGCCTGGGAGAACACCCTGTTCCTGGGCAAGTGGCTGGCCGTCGCCTTCTTCCTGGAGAGCCTGATGCTGGCCTATATCCCGGCCGAGACCGTGACGTCGGTGATCGGCGGGGAGGGATGGCTGCCGGTCCTGGGGGCCACCCTGGTCGGCGTGCCGGCCTATCTGAACGGCTACGCCGCCCTGCCGCTGGTCGGCGGGCTGATCGAGCAGGGCATGGCGCCCGGCGCGGGCATGGCCTTCCTGCTGGCCGGCGGCGTCAGCTCCATTCCGGCGATGATCGCGGTTTGGGCTCTGGCCCGGCCGCATGTGTTCGCCGTATACCTGGGCTTCGCCTTTGTCGGAGCCTTCTCCATGGGAGCGCTGTACGGCGTGATCGTTTGACCTCTTCCGCCTCCACGGCGGCGGCGTTTCCCACGGGACGCGTCGCCGCCCTCGCCATTGCCGAAACGCTCGTCTGGGCCGGGATGTTCTACAGCTTCCCGGCGCTGATCGCGTATTGGGAGGCTGATCTCGGCTGGTCGAAGACCGAGCTTGCCGGCGCCTATTCCGCCGCCCTGGTCTGCTCCGCCCTTTGCGCCCCGCTGATGGGCAAGATCATCGACAAGGGACACGGCCGGGCGGTGCTCACGGTCTGTGCCGTCGTCGGCGGCGTGCTGGTCGGGCTGCTGAGCGTGGTCCAGGCTTCCTGGCAGTTCTTCGTTCTGTGGCTCGGCATCGGCGTGTGCATGTCCGGATGCCTGTACGAGCCCTGCTTCGCCTTCGTCACCCGGATGATGGGCGGCGAGGCGCGCCGGGCGATCACCCGCATCACCCTGATCGCCGGGTTCGCCGGCACCGTCTCGTTCCCGCTCGCCGGGTTCGTGTCGGAAGCCTATGGCTGGCGGGTGGCGGTACTGACCTTCGCGGTGATCATCCTGGTGGTAGCCATCCCGCTGTTCCGCTACGGCACCGCCCTGCCGGCGCCCGAGGAGGAGCCCGAGGCGCGCAAGCCCCTGCCGGGAAGCTCCTCCGACCTGCGCCGGGCGATGGCCAAACCGACCTTCTGGCTGCTCGGCATCACCTTCTCGATGATCGGCCTGACCCACGGCATCATCATCACCCACCTGCTGCCGATGCTGGCCGAGCGCGACGTGCCGGTGGCGACGGCGGTGCTGGCCGCCTCGATGATCGGGCCGATGCAGGTCGCCGGCCGGGTGGCGATGATGGTGGTGGAGCGCCGGCTGTCCATGCAGGTGATCTGTGCGGTGTCCTTCCTGTTCATGATCGCGGCGATCTCGTCGCTGATCGGCTCGATGGCGCTGCCGGCGCTGCTGGTGCTGTTCGTGTTCTTCCAGGGTTCCGGCTACGGCGTCACGTCGATCACCCGGCCGGTGGTGACGGCCGAGATCCTCGGGCGGCAGGGGTTCGGCTCGATCTCCGGCGCGCTGGCCCTGGGGTTCATGGGAGCGAACGCCGCCGCGGCCACCCTGGGTGCCGCGATCTGGGAGGTCGGCGGCTACGCGATGGTGCGCTGGATGGTGTTCGGCTGCGTCCTGGTGGGGCTGATGGCGTTTCTCACGGCGATGACGCTCGCGAAGCGGGAGCGGGCGGCGTAACCCCACCAGTATTCGTCATCCCGGCTGTGCCCGGACTTGATCCGGCGCTCACCGGGATGACGGCTGGGGGTCAAGCAGGCCCGCTCGCCGCCAGCAGGGAGGCGTTGCCGCCCGCCGCCGTGGTGTCGATGCAGAGATGCCGCTCCAGCACGTAGCGCTCCGGGTCGATGCGGTCGGTGATCGGGATCAGCAGCGGCCCGGCGCGCTTCGCCAGCGCCTGGGCGATCGGCCGGACGTCCTCGCGGGTGCCGGCATAAGCCACGCCGTCGATCCCGGCGATCTCGGACAGGGCGCCGATCTCCACCGTGCCCTCGGCCACGATCAGCGCCGGGGCCAGATCCTTCAACTCGGCCAGGACCGCCTCCGCGCCGGGGGCGACCACCACCGCCCGGTTGCCGGTGGCCAGCGCCTGGATCGCCTGGTCCCGCGCCACCTCCGCGCTGGGGCCGAGGCACAGAATCACGCCGCGCGGGTGCACGCTGAACCGGTTGCTCTCGCCGGTCGGCCCCGGCAGTTCCAGCACCTGGTCGGCGATGTCGGCGGCGGCGCTGAGTGCGGGAGAGCCGGACGACAGCGCCCGACCGACCGCGCGCAGGGTCGACCGTCCCCGGGCCGAGGACACCAGCCGCGACAGGGCGGCGGCGTCGACGAACCCGGCCGGTGCCTGTCCCGGCTCCGGCGTCTCGCCCGCCGTGCGGAAGCGCGACAGATAGTGCGGACCGCCGGCCTTGGGTCCGGTCCCCGACAGCCCTTCGCCGCCGAACGGCTGGGAGCCGACAATGGCGCCGATCTGGTTGCGGTTGACGTAGAGATTGCCGACCTCGGCCCGGTCGACCACCTGCTGGACCCGGCTGTCCACCCGGGTATGCAGTCCGAAGGTCAGGCCGTAGCCCTTGGCGTTGACCCGCTCGACCACGCCGTCGATGTCGTCCGGCGCAAAGGTCGCCACATGCAGGACCGGGCCGAAGATCTCGCGCTCAAGCTCCTCGATGCCCGACACCTCGATCACCGTCGGCGGCACGAAGGTGCCCTTGGCCGGGGTCTTCAGCCGCTTCAGCACCTTGCCGGCCTGCTCCATGGCCATGCAGTGCGCCTCGATGCCGGCACGGGCCTCTTCGTCGATCACCGGGCCGACATCGGTTGAGAGCAGGCGCGGGTCGCCCAGCCGCAGCTCGTCCATGGCGCCGAACAGCATCTCCAGCAGCCGGTCCTTGACCTCCTGTTGAACGAAGAGGCAGCGCAGGGCGGAGCAGCGCTGGCCGGCGCTCTGGAAGGACGAGGCGATGATGTCGCGCACCGCCTGTTCCGGCAGGGCGGTGCTGTCGACGATCATCGCGTTCAGTCCGCCGGTCTCCGCGATCAGCGGCGCGTCGGCGGCACCGGTCTCGGCCATGGCCTGCTGGATGCGCCGGGCGGTGTCGGTGGAGCCGGTGAAGCACACGCCGTCGATCCGCGGGTCGCCGACCAGGGCGCCACCGACCTTGGCGCCGTCGCCAGGCAGGAGCTGGATCACGTCGTCGGGCAGCCCGGCCTCGTGCATCAGCGCCACGGCGCGGGCGGCGAGCAGCGCGGTCTGCTCGGCCGGCTTGGCGATGACGGTGTTGCCCGATACGAGCGCGGCGGTGATCTGGCCGGTGAAGATCGCCAGCGGGAAGTTCCAGGGCGAGATGCACACGAAGGTGCCGCGCCCTTTCTCGGCATCGCCGAAGCGGCGGGTTTCGGCGGCGTAGTAGCGGCAGAAATCCACCGCCTCGCGCACCTCGCCGATGGCGTCCAGCAGGGTCTTGCCGGCCTCGCGCGCCAGGATGACGAAGAGTTCCGGCGCGTTCGCCTCGTAGAGATCGGCCACGGCTTCGATGAGGCTCGCCCGCTCGGCGGCGGGGCGGTTGCGCCAGGTCTCCTGGGCGGCCCTGGCGCGCAGGATGGCGTCCTCCACCTCCTGCTCGTCCGCGTCCACGACCCGGCCGACCAAGTCGTCCGGATCGGCCGGGTTGATCACCTCGGCACCGGGCCGGTCGCCGCCATGGGTCGGGGCCGCCTGCCAGGTGGTCTTGGCGAAGGGCGCGCGGGCCTCGTCCAGGGCGACGAGATCGACCGGATCGGTCTGGTCCCATCCCTTGGCGTTGCGCCGCTCGCCGCCGTAGATGTTTGCCGGTGCCGGGATATGCGGATTGGCGGATCCGGCCTGTGGGAACGGGTCGGCGGCGACCCGTTCGGCCGGCACGCTGGCATCGACGATCTGGTTCACGAAGGACGAGTTGGCGCCGTTCTCCAGTAGCCGGCGGACCAGATAGGCCAGCAGGTCCTGGTGCTTGCCGACCGGCGCGTAGATCCGGCAGCGGGTGCCGTATTCCGTCTTCACCGTGCCGTGCAGCGACTCGCCCATACCATGCAGGCGCTGGAACTCGAAGCTGTCCCGGTCCTCACCGGCCATGTGCAGGATGGCGGCGGCGGTATGGGCGTTGTGGCTGGCGAACTGCGGGTAGATCCGGTCGGTCATTCCCAGCAGCAGCCGGGCGCAGGCGATGTAGGAGACGTCGGTATTGGCCTTCTGGGTGAACACCGGATAGCCGTCGAGGCCGAGGGTCTGGGCGCGCTTGATCTCGGTATCCCAGTAGGCACCCTTGACCAGCCGCACCATGATCCGCCGGTCGAGCCGCTCGGCCAGCTCATACAGCCAGCGCAGCATGAAATGGGCGCGCGGCCCGAAGGCCTGGACCACCACGCCGAAACCGTCCCAGCCCTCCAGCGCCTCGTCGCTCAGCACCGCCTCGATCACGTCGAGTGACAGGTCGAGCCGGTCGGCCTCCTCGGCGTCGATGTTGAAGCCCATGTTCGCGCTCTTCGCCAGCAGGGCGAGCGAGCGGCAGCGCGCGGTGAGCTGCGACATCACCCGCTGCTTCTGCGGCACCTCGTAGCGCGGGTGCAGGGCCGAAAGCTTGACCGAGATGCCCGGATTCTCGCGGATGTCCTTGGACTTGCAGGCGGGCGCGATGGCGGTGATGGCGTCGGAATAGGACAGGTGGTAGCGCCGGGCGTCGGCCTCGGTCCGGGCGGCCTCGCCCAGCATGTCGAAGGAGTAGGTGTAGCCGCGCTCCTCCATGCCGGCGCCGCGCTTCATCGCCTCCTCGATGGTGCGGCCGAGCACGAACTGGCGGCCGAGCTCGATCATCGCCTGGCCGGTGGCGGTGCGCACCACCGGCTCGCCGAGACGGCGCACGGCCCCGCGCAGGGCGGTGACCAGCCCCTGCTGCTCGCCCGGCCGCAGGACGGTGCCGGTCAGCATCAGCGCCCAGGTGGACGCGTTGACCAGGGAGGAGGAGGAATGGCCGAGATGCTGGCCCCATTCGCCGGGGACGATCTTGTCCTCGATCAGCGCGTCGATGGTCGGCGTGTCCGGCACCCGCAGCAGCGCCTCGGCCAGGCACATCAGCGCGATGCCCTCCTTGGTGGAGAGGCCGTATTCGGCGAGGAAACTCTCCATCGCGGTCGGCTCGGTCGAGCTGCGCACGCTTTCCACCAACCGGGCCGCGTCCTTCGAGATCGCCGTCCGATCCGCCTCCGACAGGCCGGCGGCCTGTTTCAGGGCGGCGATCCGCGCGCTCTCCTCGGCCAGGGTCGCCGCGCGGATCTCGGCGCGCAGATCCGCGTTCGCATGGGTAGCGGTGGCATTGGGGGCGCTGGAATGGCTATGCTCGGCCGACGGTGCGGTCATTGCCTTCTCCGATCTGGGGTGTTGGAAACCTACACGCTGGAGGGGCGGTCCGTCATCGCTTGTGACACCTGTTCGGAGCGCGCCGCGCCGTGACCGAGATCGGCTTCTACCATCTGACTGCGACGGCCATGGACCGGGCCCTGCCGAAGCTGCTGGAGCGGACGCTGGAGGCCGGCGAGCGCGCCGTGGTGCGGCTTGCCTCCGAGGAACGGGTGCAGGCGCTGAACGCCCATCTCTGGGTCTATGAGGAGAAGTCCTGGCTGCCCCACGGCTGCCGCAAGGACGGCGAGGCGGAGCTGCAGCCGGTCTGGCTGACCGAGCGCGAGGAGAACCCGAACGGCGCCACCTTCCTGTTCCTGGCCGAAGGAATGGAGGCGTCGGACCTGGACAGCTTCAAGCGGGTGTTCGACCTGTTCGACGGCCGCGACGACCAGGCGGTGGCCGCCGCGAGGGCGCGATGGAAGACGGCGCGCGAGGCCGGTCACACGCTCACCTACTGGCGCCAGAAGGACAATGGCGGCTGGGAGAAGGCCGGGTAGGGGCCTCCGCTTGCGAGGAATCGCCGGCGACGCTTGCCGCTGTCCCGCCGCGTCGCTATAAGGCCCGCGCCATTACCGGACATCCGGGCGCTGTGCCCGAGCCACATATCCCGCAAACAAGACAACGGAAGAGAGAGCCATGGCCCTCGAGCGCACCTTCTCCATCATCAAGCCGGACGCTACCGAGCGGAACCTGACCGGCGCCGTCAACGCCAAGATCGAAGAGGCGGGCCTGCGCATCGTCGCCCAGAAGCGGATCCAGATGACCCGCGGCCAGGCCGAGACCTTCTACGCCGTCCACAAGGAGCGTCCGTTCTTCGGCGAACTGGTCGACTTCATGATCTCCGCGCCGGTCGTCGTCCAGGTGCTGGAAGGCGAGAACGCGGTCGCGAAGTATCGCGACGTCATGGGCGCGACCAACCCGGAGCAGGCCGCCGAGGGCACGATCCGCAAGGCCTTCGCCAAGTCGATCGGCGAGAACTCGGTGCACGGCTCCGACGCGGCCGAGACCGCGGCGATCGAGATCGCCCAGTTCTTCAGCGGCAACGAAATCGTCGGCTGATCGCGTCGGCTGATCGCGACCCGACGCCGAAACGAAAAGGGCCGGTCCTGAGGACCGGCCCTTTTTTCATGCGCGGGATCTGGTTTCAGACGACGAAGATCGCCAGCAGGACCAGCAGGACCGCAATGGCGACCCCGTTCCACAGCGTGAAGTTCATGAAGCCTTCCCAGAACGCCTTCCGCTCGCGGGTCAGTTCAGCGAATTGATCGTTACCGGCCATGCTCCAAATTCCTCCAAGGCGCAGGTTCGTCCATCTGACGGGGTTATACGGGAACGGGGCGCGCGGGAAAAGTCTCTTGGCGCCCGATTGAGTCTCCGCTCAGAGCATCGTTCCGACCATGCCGGCGCCGAACGCGGCGATGGTGATGCCGGTCAGATGCACCGCATTCGCCCCCATGGTCGCGAAGCGTTGACACAGCAGCCGGGCGCCGAACAGGCCGCAGCCATGCAGCAGGGCCGTCGCCAGCACGAACCCGGCGCCGTATTCGGCGGCCGAGAGGCTCGGGGCCATCTCGGTGCCGTGGGCATGGCCGTGGAACACCGCGAAGCCCGCCGCCAGGGCGACGGCGGCGGCTTCCGGGATCGACCGGCCGAAGGTCGTGGCCAGGCCGAGCACGACGACCGACGCGCCGATCCCCAATTCGACCATCGGCACCGGCAGGCCCAGCGATCCGGCGGCGGCGCCGAGCATCATCATGGCGAGGAAGGCGCAGGGCACGCTCCACATCGCGCGCCCGCCGACCACGGCGGCCATGGTGCCGACGGCGATCATCGTCAGCATGTGGTCGACGCCGGTCATGGGATGCAGGAATCCGATGGCGAAACTCGCCACGAGGCCGCTGCCGGCATGGGCCAGGGCCGGGGTCGCGAGGGCACCGAGCGCGGTGACGGTCAGGACCGCGACAGCCAGGGCGGCGACGGGGAGCGAGCGCATGGGAAAGTCCCTCCAGAATGACGATGGAGGAAGTCTAGACCGGTGATTTGCGATGCAACAAGACGTCGGGCGCGGTATCCGGCGTCGGCGTCAGCCGGTGAGCGCGCGCCGTCCCTCGATGCGCACGGCGCCGCCGGCCAGGAGCGCCAGTCCCTTGGGATAGATCCGGTGTTCCTGCTCGAGAATCCGCGCCGACAGCGCGGCTTCGTCGTCGCTGTCCAGCACCGGAACGGTGGCCTGCTCGAGAATCGGTCCGTCGTCCAGGTCCGGGGTGACCAGATGCACGGTACAGCCGGCCACCTTCACGCCCGCCTCCAGCGCCTGGCGCTGCGGGTGCAGGCCCTTGAAGCTGGGCAGCAGGGAGGGATGGATGTTCAGCATCCGACCGGCCCAGCCCTCCACGAATCCGCGCGACAGGATCCGCATGAAGCCGGCGAGGCAGACGATCTCGCAGCCCGCCGCGCGCAGGGCCGCGTCCATCGCCGCATCGAAGCTCTCGCGGTCGCCATAGCCCTTGTGGTCGAACACCTGGGTGGCGATCCCGGCCTTGGCGGCCCGCTGCAGGCCGAAGGCGTCAGCCTTGTTGGAGACGACCAGGGCGATCTCGGCCGGATACGCGGGGTCGGAGGTGGCGTCGATCAGCGCCTGCAGGTTGCTGCCGCTCCCTGAGATCAGCACGCCGACGCGTTTGCGGGCCATCACGCCAGCCAGGTCTGGTCGAGACCGTCGAACATCACCGCGTCGCCGGTACGCGTCTCGATCCGGCCGACCCGAACGGGCGTCTCGCCATGGTCGGACAGGGCAGTCTCGACGGCCTCCACGGCATCCGCCCGCACCACCACCAGCATGCCGAGGCCGCAGTTGAAGGTACGCAGCATCTCGCGTCCCTCGATGCCGCCCGCCTTGGCGAGCCACGGGAACACGGCCGGCGGCGTCCAACTCGTCAGGTCCAGCCGCAGGGCCAGAGCGTCGCCATAGACCCGGGGCGGGTTCTCCACCAGACCGCCGCCGGTGACATGGACGAAGCCGTGCACCGCGTCGGTCTGCAGCGCCGCGAGGCAGGCCTTCACATAGATCCGGGTCGGGGCCAGCAGCGCCTCGGCCACGGTCTTGCCGGGCTCGAACGGAGCCGGCGCGTCCCAGGCGAGGCCGGCGCGCTCCACCACCCGGCGCACCAGGGAATAGCCGTTGGAATGCACGCCGGAGGAGGCGAGGCCGAGCACGATGTCGCCTTCGCCCACCTTGTCGCGCTCCAGCACCCGGTCGCGCTCGACCGCACCGACGGAGAAGCCGGCGAGGTCGTAGTCGCCTTCGGAATACATGCCCGGCATCTCGGCGGTCTCGCCGCCGATCAGCCCGCAGCCGGCCTGGCGGCAACCCTCGGCAATGCCGGCGACCACGTCGCGGGCGACGGCCACCTCCAGCTTGCCGGTGGCGTAGTAGTCCAGGAACATCAGCGGCTCGGCGCCCTGGACCACCAGGTCGTTGACGCACATGGCGACCAGGTCGATGCCGACGGTGTCGTGCTTGCCGGATTCCAGCGCCACCCGCAGCTTGGTGCCCACGCCGTCGGTGGCCGCCACCAGGATCGGGTCGGAGAAACCGGCCGCCTTCAGGTCGAACAGCCCGCCGAAACCGCCGAGATCGGCGTTCGCCCCCGGCCGCCTAGTCGAGGCGGCAAGCGGCTTGATCGCCTCCACCAGGGCGTCGCCCGCGTCGATATCGACGCCCGCGTCCCGATAGGTGAGGGGGGTGTTCGCGCCACCGGTGCCGGGGCCCTTTGAGTAACTGTCGCTAGGGGCGGTTATGGTGTCCTCCACCGCGCTGGGCTATAACTCCGGTCCGGTTGCCATTTACCTTCAGGATAAAGGGAACCTTTCGACGTGTTCGCGGGTTTATGCCGTGACGCTCATGCTCCCCGCAAGCGGCAAGTGGGAAGAAACCGTGCACCATCGATCCATCCTCATCGCCTCGCTCATGCTTCTGGCGGTGGCCTTCAGCGGCGCCGAGGCGTCGGCCCAGGAGATCTACACTGTGCGCGGCGTCCCGGTGGACGCCACCGCGGACAGCCCCTCGGCCGCCCGCGACAAGGCGGTGCGCGAAGGCCGCCGGCTGGCCTTCGAGCGGCTCATCGACCGGTTGGTGCCGAAGGGCTCAACCGGATCGGTGGGGCAGCAGTCCGACAATGAGCTGGCCAACCTGACCCTGGGCTTCGAGGTCGCCGACGAGCGCAGTTCGGCGGTGCGCTACGTCGCCAAGATGACCTTCGCCTTCGATCCGGGCCGAGTGCGCAATTTCCTGATGCAGACCGGCGTCCCCTTCGCCGAGACCCGCAGCCTGCCGGTGCTGGTGATCCCGGTGCTCGACGGCAGCAACGGCACGATGCTGTGGGAGGAGGGCAACCCCTTCCGCGCCGCGTGGAGCCGGGCGTCGATGGAGGCCGGGCTCGTGCCGGTGGTCGTACCGTATGCCGATATCGCCGACGTGCGCGAACTGACCACCGCTCAGGCCACCGCCGGCGACGAGGCGGCGCTGGCCAACATCGCCGAGCGCTACGGGGCCCGCGATGCGGCCGTGGTCGTGGCCGAGCCGCGCTCCGACGGGGCGCTGAACCTGTCGGTGCGCCGGATCGGAGCGTCGGGCTCGGGTAACACGATGACCGATACGGTGTCGGCCGATGGCGGCGGCGGGACGGCCTACGACGCGGCGGTGCAACGCGCGGTCGCCATGCTCGAGGATGCCTGGAAGCGCGACAACCTGATCCAGGGCGGGCTTGAGTCCCGGGTGACGGTGACGGTGCCGATAGACAGCATGAAACGCTGGCTGGCGATCCGCGAGGCCCTGGAGAAGACGATCATCATCTCCCGGTTCGACGTGATCCAGCTCACCCGGGTCGAGGCGGTGGTCGATCTCTGGGTGAACGGCGGCGCCGAACAGCTCCGTGTGGCCCTGGAGCAGCAGAACCTGCGTCTGCTGCCGGGTGCCGGCGACTACATGCTGGTCCAGCGCGGCCAGGAGATCCCGACACCGCGCGAGAGCTACGGCACGCCCGTCCCCGGCGCCGCCCCGGCGGCACCTCCGGCTGCCGGCACAACAGCGCCGGGCACGACGGCTCCGGGCACCACGTCTCCGGGCACGACGGCGCCGGTCGACACCGCGCCGCCGACCGGCGGGCCGGGCGGCTTCTCTCCAGCCCCGGGCAACGTGTCGCCGCTGCCGGCCCCGGCGGCCGGGTAA
Source organism: Thalassobaculum salexigens DSM 19539 (assembly GCF_000423805.1). Taxonomy (NCBI): domain Bacteria; kingdom Pseudomonadati; phylum Pseudomonadota; class Alphaproteobacteria; order Rhodospirillales; family Thalassobaculaceae; genus Thalassobaculum; species Thalassobaculum salexigens. Next base: position 82,983 of record NZ_AUIR01000012.1, on the reverse strand, counting down.
CGGCCGTGACAAGACGCGAGCGCCAGATCTTCTGGCTCCTCTTCCTCGCCGGATTCCTGATCCTGATCTACGTGCTGCGCGACGTGCTGCTGCCGTTCGTCGCCGGCATGGCGGTCGCCTATCTGCTCGACCCGGTGGCGGACCGGCTGGAGCGCCTGAAGCTCAGCCGGACCCTGTCGACGACCATCGTCGTGCTGGCCTTCTTCATCATCACCATCGGTCTGATGCTGCTGCTGCTGCCGCTGCTGCAGACCCAGGTCGAGCAGTTCGCCAACGCGGTGCCGACCTATGTGGAGCTGATCCGCGAGCGGGTGGGCCCGAAGATCCAGGAACTGCTGAGCGGGTTCGACGAGGAATCGGCAGTGAACAAGCTGCCGGATATCGCCGGCAATGCGCTGACCTGGGTCGGCAATATCTTCGGCAAGCTGTTGAGCGGCGGCGCCTGGCTGGCGAATGTCCTGTCCATCCTGGTGATTACGCCGATCGTCTCGTTCTACCTGCTGCGCGACTGGGACAAGATGGTGGCCACCATCGATGGCTGGCTGCCGCGCGAGCAGGCGCCGACGATCCGCACGCAGATGGGCGCCATCGACCGCACGCTCGCCGCCTTCGTGCGCGGGCAGGGGACGGTCTGCCTGATCCTGGGGGTGTTCTACGCCATCGGCCTGTCCCTGGCGGGGCTGAACTTCGGTCTGGTGATCGGGCTGTTCGCCGGGCTGGTCTCCTTCGTGCCCTTCGTCGGCTCGACCCTGGGCGCCATCCTCAGTGTCGGTCTCGCCGCCGCCCAGTTCGACTCGTGGCAGCCGGTGGCCATCATCGCCGGGATCTTCCTGGCCGGCCAGCTCATCGAGGGCAATTTCCTGACCCCGAATCTGGTCGGCGATGCGGTCGGCCTGCATCCGGTCTGGGTGATCTTCGCCCTGCTGGCGGGCGGCGCGCTGTTCGGTTTCCTGGGCGTGCTGCTGGCGGTGCCGGTGGCGGCGGTGATTGGCGTCTTGACGCGGTTCGCGCTGGAGCACTATCTCGCCAGCCCGTTGCATCTTCACGGCATACCGCCGCCCGACGATGCCCCGAACCGCGCCGAGTTCGATGACCACAAGCACTGACGCAGCCAACCGACGACAGCTCGCCCTCGATCTCGGCTTCCGGCCGGCGCTCGGCCGGGCCGACTTTCTGGTCGGCGCCTCCAACGCCGAGGCGGCCGCCTGGATCGACTGCTGGCCGGACTGGCCGGAACCGGCGCGCGGGCTGGCCATCGTCGGTCCGACCGGGGCCGGCAAGAGCCACCTGGCCGCGGTCTGGCAGGCCGCGAGCGGGGCGGCGCTGATCGACGCGCCGGACCTGACCCCGCGGACGGTGCCGGACGCCCTGGGCGAGGCGCGCAACGCCGTGGTCGACCGGGTCGATGGCGGGATCGACGAGCCGGCCCTGTTCCACCTGTTCAATATGGTGGTTGAGCGAAGCGGCTCCCTCGTTATCCTGTCGCGCACTCCTCCGGCCAGGCTGGAGATAACCCTTCCCGACCTGGCGTCCAGGCTGGCGACCCTGCCGGTCGCGACCATCGGACTGCCGGACGAAGCGCTGCTGGCGGGCGTGCTCGCCAAGCATTTCGCCGACCGTCAGGTCCTGGTGCGCGATGACGTCATCGCCTATCTGGTGAACCGGATGGAGCGGTCCTTCGACGCCGCCGAGCGTCTGGCCGACCGGATGGACCGGGCAGCCCTGGAGGGGGACGGGAAGATTTCGATGCGCGTCGCGCGTCTGGCCATGGCCGACGAGGACGTGTCGCAAGAGGACATGCCTCACGAGGACATGCCTCACAAGGACAGGTCGCGCGAGAGCGCGGCGGACGACGACGGGCAGTAACGCCAACGGTGAAGACCGAACAGGAGAGGAGACTTACGCATGGATCTGGGTATCAAGGGCCGCAAGGCCATCGTCTGCGCCGCCAGCAAGGGTTTGGGCAAGGCCTGCGCGATGAAGCTGGCGGAAGCCGGCGTGGAACTGGTGATCAACTCCCGCACCAAGGAGGCCATCGAGGCCACCGCGACGGAGATCACCAAGGCCACCGGGGTCAAGGTGGTCGCGGTCGCCTGCGACATCACCACGCCCGAGGGCCGCAAGGAGGTCCTGGAGGTTGCCGGCAACGTTGACATCCTGGTCAACAACGCGGGCGGCCCGCCGCCGGGCAATTTCCGCGACTGGGGCATCGACGACTGGCAGAAGGCGGTGAACGCCAACATGCTGACCCCGATCGAGCTGATCAAGGCGACCGTCGACGGCATGATCGATCGCAAGTTCGGCCGCATCGTCAACATCACCTCGGGGGCGGTGAAGGCGCCGATCTCCTATCTTGGCCTGTCCAACGGCGCCCGCGCCGGTCTGACCGGCTTCGTCGCCGGCGTGGCCCGCGAGACCGTGCGTCACAACGTGACGATCAACGGCCTGCTGCCGGGTCCGTTCGCTACCGACCGCCTATACGGCAACCTGCGTCTGCAGGCCGAGAAGGCGGGCCGCACCTTCGAGGACTACGCCGCCGAGCAGGCCTCGAAGAACCCGGCCGGCCGCTTCGGCGAACCCGACGAGTTCGGGGCGACCTGCGCCTTCATGTGCAGCGTTCACGCCGGCTTCATGACCGGCCAGAACATCCTGCTCGATGGCGGCTCGTTCCCTGGTACTCTCTGAGCGCTGACCGGAAAGCCGTCCGGTGTCATGCTCCTGTCACACGGGACGCGTACATCGGACGGCACCCGCCGTTTCCAGCGGCCGGACCAGCCCCGCCGCTTCCAGCGGCCGGACCAGCGAGGAGAGCCGACGTGAGCGAGCAGGCCAGCCACAGCGAAAGTCCCCGTAAGCCGGCGGCGAAGCGCAACCGGACCGTGGTCAAACCGGAGGCCGACGAGGGACCGGCGATCACCCTCGACAGCCCCGAGCGGCTGATCAACCGGGAGCTTTCCTGGCTGTCCTTCAACACGCGGGTGATGGAGGAATCCCTCAACACCCGCAACCCGCCGCTGGAGCGTCTGCGGTTCGTCGCGATCTCCGCCTCCAACCTCGACGAATTCTACATGGTCCGCGTGGCCGGCCTGAAGGGCATGGTCAACGCCGGCATCACCTCGCCCAGCGAAGACGGCCTCAGCCCGGCGCAGCAGCTCGCGGAGATCACCCGCGAGGTCGCCATCCTGATGAGCGACCAGCAGACCTGCATGAAGCGTCTGCGCGAGGAGCTGAAGGCGGTGGACTTCCACCTCGTGGACATCGCCGAGCTGACCGAGGACGACCGCGAGTTCCTGCGCGCCCATTACAGCGAGCACGTCTTCCCGGTGCTCACCCCGCTGGCCATCGATCCGGCCCATCCGTTCCCGTTCATCCCCAACAAGGGCCTGTGCCTGGCCCTGACCCTGCGCGGCACCGGCGGGGCCTCCGACATGCAGGGCCTGGTGCCGTTGCCGTCCCAGGTCGGCCGCTTCGTGCGGCTGCCCGGCGACACCATCCGTTTCATCGCCATCGAGCAGGCGATCCTGCTGAACGTCGACCGGCTGTTCCCGAAATACGAGGTCACCGGCCAGGGCGTGTTCCGGGTCATCCGCGACAGCGAGATGGAGATCGACGAAGAGGCCGAGGATCTGGTGCTGTCCTTCGAGACGGCGCTGAAGGCCCGGCGGCGCGGCAACGTGATCCGACTGGCGGTCGACCACGCCATGCCCGAAGAGCTGAAGGCGATGGTCATCAGCGAGCTGAACGTGGCCGAGGAGGACGTCTTCGCCCTGGAGGCGATGGTCGGGCTGGCGGACCTGTCCCAGCTCATCACCTCCGAGCGGCCGGACCTGTTGTGGCCGACGTTCAACGCCCGGTTCCCCGAGCGTATCCGGGATTTCGCCGGCGACTGTTTCGCCGCGATCCGGGCCAAGGACATCGTCGTCCACCACCCCTATGAGAGCTTCGACGTCGTCGTGCAGTTCCTGCGCCAGGCGGCCTCCGACCCGTCGGTCATCGCCATCAAGCAGACCCTGTACCGGACCTCCAAGGACAGCCCGATCGTCAAGGCGCTGATCGAGGCGGCGGAGGCCGGCAAGACCGTCACCGCCATGGTCGAGATCAAGGCGCGGTTCGACGAGGAGGCGAATATCCGGCTGTCGCGCGATCTGGAGCGGGCAGGGGTGCAGGTGGTCTACGGCTTCGTCCACCTGAAGACCCATGCCAAGGTCTCGCTGGTGGTGCGGCGCGAGGGCAACTCCCTGCGCAACTACGTGCATTTCGGCACCGGCAACTACCATCCGATCACCGCGAAGATCTACACCGACCTGTCGTTCTTCACCTGCGACCCCGCCCTGTGCCGGGACGCCGCGCGGATGTTCAACTACATGACCGGCTACGCCCTGCCGGAGGAGATGGAGAAGCTGGCGATCTCGCCGCTGACCCTGCACAAGACGGTCATCGAGGGCATCGCCCAGGAGATCGCGCACGCCAAGGCCGGCCGGCCGGCGGCGATCTGGGCGAAGATGAACAGCCTGGTCGACCCGATCCTGATCGACGAGCTGTACAAGGCGAGCGAGGCCAGCGTGCAGATCGACCTGGTGATCCGCGGCATCTGCTGCCTGCGGCCGGGGGTGAAGGGGCTGTCGGAGAACATCCGCGTGCGCTCCATCGTCGGCCGGTTCCTGGAGCACTCCCGCATCGTGGTATTCGGCAGCGGGTCGAAGTTGCCGTCGGACGATGCGAAGGTGTACATCTCCTCGGCCGACTGGATGCCGCGCAACCTGTACCGACGGGTGGAGCATCTGGTCCCGATCGAGAACCCGACCGTCCACCGGCAGATCCTGGATCAGATCATGGTCGCCAACCTCAAGGACCAGACCAACAGCTGGATCCTGCGCAGTTCCGGGCGCTTCGAGCGGCTGGCCGGCGGCGCGGACGATTTCTCGGCGCATACCTATTTCATGACGAACCCGAGCCTGTCCGGACGGGGCAGCGCGCTGCGGCGCGGCGGTGGTCCTAAGACCATCGGCGGATCGTCCCTCTGAGCCCTAGGCGCGAGTGAAACGCTGACCACCGAGACTTCCGACACACGCTCGAAGAGGGCCCGGCGCGACCACCGCATCGGCGTCCTCGATATCGGCTCCAATTCGATCCGCCTCGTCGTCTACGACCACGAGGGGCTTTCCCCGATCCCGGTATTCAACGAGAAGGCCCTGTGCGGACTTGGCCGGGGGCTGGACGAGACCGGGGCGCTCTCGGTCGAGGCCATGGGCTCGGCCCTGACCAACCTGCAGCGCTTCGCCTCGATCGCCGGGGCCATGCGGGTGGGCCGGGTCGACGTGCTGGCCACCTCGGCCGTGCGCGACGCCTCCAATGGCCCGGACTTCGTCGCCGAGATCGAGCGGCGCACCGGCTACACGGTGCAGATCATCGGCGGCGACGAGGAGGCGCGGCTGTCCGCGCTGGGGGTGGTCAGCGGCTTTCCGGATGCCAACGGCGTGGTCGGCGATCTGGGGGGCGGCAGCCTGGAGCTGATCGACGTGGCCGACCAGCAGCTCGGCGCCCATACCACGATGCCGGTCGGCCCGCTGCGCATCGGCGAGGTGGAGCCGAGCAAGCGTCGCAAGATGGAGGCGCTGGTCGACGGCTATCTCGACGGCGCGCCCTGGCTCGTCAACCTGGAGGGGCGTACCCTCTATGCGGTCGGCGGCGCCTGGCGCAGCGTGGCCAAGGCGCATATGGCAGCCGTCAACTATCCGATCGAGGTGATCCACGGCTATACGATCGACCGGGCGACCCTGAGCGATTTCCTGTCGACCCTGGCGCTCCAGTCGAAGAAGTCGATCCGCGCGACCCCGGGCGTGTCGCGCCGGCGGGCCGATACCATGGCGACGGCTGCCCTGGTGCTGCAGCGGGTGCTGGCCCGGGGCAAGCCGGACCGGGTGGTGTTCTCCGCCTTCGGGCTGCGCGAGGGCTGCATCTTCGACCGGCTGCCGGCGGAGGAGCGCCATCAGGATCCGCTGCTGGTCGCCGCCGTCTCCATCGCCCGGGAGACCAACCGTTTCGCGCCGCCGGCGGAAACCGTGTTCAACTGGCTGAAGCCGCTCTTCGGCGATTTCGCCCGGCGCGACGAGCGGCTGGTGCGGGCGCTGTGCATGCTGAGCGACATGGCCTGGGCCGAGCATCCCAGCTACCGCGGCGAGCACGCCTTCCTGCGGATCTCGCGGCTGCCGGTGGCCGGGCTCGACCATGCCGACCGGGTGTTCCTCGGCCTCGGCATGCTGGCGCGCTACAGCGGGCATGTACAGCTGGAGGCGGCCCGCAAGGTGGAAGGACTGCTGGATCCGGAGCGTCGGCAGTTGGCGGTTCAGGTCGGCCTGGCCCTGCGCCTCGGCCTGACCTTGTCGGGCGGCGCCACGGCGTTGCTGCGGCGCACCCGTATCGAGTCCCGGGACGACGGCTTCGCTCTGACCGTGGCGCCGGAGGCGGTGGTGCTGATGGGCGAGGTGGTCGAGCGGCGGGTGCAGTCCCTGTCCGACGCCCTGCAGCGCCCGGTGGTGCTCAGCGTGCGGCCGGGCCGCAACGGCAAGCGCTGACGCAGAGACGCCCGGATCTACCCGGGAACCTCGATCAGCGCCAGCCGGTCCTTTTCCGGATCGAAAGCGAAGGCAAGCTTGCCGTGCTTGACCGCGAGTGCCGCATCGCCGAACACCTCGCGCCGCCAGCCCTTCATCGCCGGCACGTCGGCATTGTCGTCGGTGGCGATGGCGTCCAGGTCGTCGGCGCTGGCTACCAGCTTCGGGGCGACGTCATGGGCGTCGCACTGCACCTTGAGCAGCACGCGCAGCAGTTCGGCCACCGGCTGGCGGCCCTGCGGCTTCTCGCGCTGGTCGGTCACCTTCGGCCAGGTCTCCTTCGGCGACTCCAGCGCGGCATTGACCGCCTCCAGGATCGCCCGGCCGGTCTTGCCGCTGGCGGATTCCCGGTTGAACGAGCGCGAGCGCGACAGCTCTTCGGCCGAGGTCGGGGCCTGGGCGGCGATGTCCACCAGCGCGTCGTCCCGCAGCACGCGGCTGCGCGGGATGTCCCGTGTCTGCGCCTCGACCTCGCGCCAGGCCGACAGGGCCCGCAGCACGGCAAGGAACTTCGGCTTCGTGGAGCGGGTCTTCAGCCGCTTCCAGGACTCTTCAGGCTCGGTGACGTAGGTGGCGACGTCGGTCAGGACCGCCATTTCCTCGTCCAGCCATGCGGAGCGTTTGGTCTTCGCCAGACGCTTGGCCAGGCGCTCGTAGCAGGGGCGCAGATGGATCACGTCTGCCAGCGCATAGTCGATCTGGTGCTGCGACAGCGGCCGGTGGCTCCAGTCGGTGAAGCGCGAGGTCTTGTCGATGTTCACCCCGGTCATGGCGCGCACCAGCCGGTCGTAGCTGACCGCGTCGCCGAAGCCGCAGACCATGGCGGCGATCTGCGTGTCGAACATCGGCGCCGGCACCTGGCCGGCCATATGAACGAAGATCTCGATGTCCTGGCGGGCGGCGTGGAACACCTTGAGGACCGAGGGATCGGCCATCAGCTCGAACAGCGGCGTCAGGTCGATATCCGGGGCCAGGGTGTCGACCGCGACCACGTCCTGCTCGCCGGCGAGCTGTACCAGACAGAGTCTGGAGTAGTAGGTCTTGTCGCGCAGGAATTCGGTATCGATCGCGACGTAAGGCTCGGCCGCGATTCGCTGGCAAACGGCGGCGAGGGTTTCCGTGTCCGTGACGAGTGTCATGGCGGGTGGTAATACACGAGCCTTGCGGCGGCGCAAGAGTGCGCGCGACCGGGCGTCGAATCCATACCCCCATTAGGGCTTCAGCCATACCGGTTCACACACCGCCTTATCAGCATCCAATTTTAGATAAACTGCGACAGTTGCACTCGCCGCTCCGATAGGTGAAGATTCTCACACTAAACACCTGGTGGGACGGGGGAATTCTCATGAAACGCATCATCGCTGTGGCTGCGATGCCATTGCTACTCGGCGGATGTCTGCCGATTCCGGTCACGATCGCGTCGACCGCGATCTCCGGAATCAGCTACATGAAGACGGGAAAGTTCTCGGCGGATCATGTGCTTTCCGCCTTCGTCGAGCAGGATTGCGAATTCAGCCGGCCGATCATGGGCGAGGCGATCTGCCACGACATCGACCCCGCCAGCGCCGCCGCCTCCGAGCGCGTGGTGGTCGCCGCCTATCCGGGCGACCGCGACAATGGCAGTTTCCGCTCGAACAACGATCCCGTGATCAGCCTCGGCGCCATGAAGATCGATGGCGTGCAGGAAGAGCCGACGGTGGTGGCCGCCGCGCTGTCGGTGAGCCCGCCGCCGCGTGCGCCGATCGAGACCCCGGGTCTCGCCAAACCGGAAGCCTCGTCGCTCGCCGTGCTGGCCGCACCGAAATCGGCGGTTCCGGCCTCCATGCCGCCGGTGCCGATCGCCCGCCCCGCCTCGATCTCCTCGACCGTCGCTGCGCCGGCGACCTCGGTTTCGGCCCCGATCGACCCATGGACCCCGCCGGCCGGCTATACCCGGGGCGACCGCAGCGCCCGGGCCATGCCGGCCGCGCTGACCGCCGCGGCGCCTATTGACGCGCCCGTTGACGTTTTCGGTCAGGCGACCGCGTCGTCCGCGCCGCGATACATCGTCGTCGGTTCCGTGCGCGAGAGCGGCCGGGCCAAGGGTCTGGCAGAGCGGTTCGCCGACCGGAAGGCGGAAATTCAGTCGGTGGAGGTGGATGGCCATGTCTGGCACCGCGTCCTGATCGGCCCCTATGGACTGCAGGAGGCGCGGGTGGCCAGGTCGGACCTGGGCGAGGTGGACGGCCAGCAGCCCTGGATCATCCGGCGCGCACCGCATGCCGATCAGGTGGCGATGCGCTGAGACGCGAACGACCGGGCCGCTGGAGACCCGGTCGATCCGCTTGACATCATGATTGAGGCAGGGCGGCGTTCGGCCGCCCTTTTTCGTGGATCGCCTTGGCCGGGCTTCGCTCGTGTTGCCGGGCCGGTGTCGTCAGGCCCGGCGCTCCGCCTTTCGCCGGTACATGATCTCGTCGGCGCGGTTCAGCACTTCGGCCGGCCGGTCCTGCGGCCGAAAGCTGACCGCGCCGACACTGGCGGAGACCGGCAGAACCAGTTCCCCCCAGCTCAGTCTCGTGGAATTCAGGCGCTTCTCCAGCCGCCGCGCCCGGGTCAGCCCGTCCTCGGCGTCCAGATCCGGCATCAGCACCGCGAACTCGTCGCCGCCCAGGCGGGCGACGGTGTCGCTGGCGCGCACGTCGCGGGTCAGGACGCCGGCCACCAGGCGCAGCAGCTCGTCGCCGGCGGCATGGCCGTAGGTGTCGTTGACCGCCTTGAAACGGTCCAGGTCGATCATCAGGACGACGCCGCCATGCTGCTCGTCGGTCTCCTGGCTGTGGCGCTTCTGATGCGCCATCGACTTGCGCAGCTGCATATCGAAACCGCGGCGGTTCATGGCCCCGGTCAGCTCGTCGGTAACGGAGAGGCTCTCCAGCTCGGCGATCCGCATCTGCTGACGCTCGATGCGCTTCTGCGCCTCGGTCATGGCGACCAGTGCCAGCTTCAGGGCCGCCGTCGTTTCCGTCGGGCTCAGCTCCTCGGCATCATTGGCCGGATCGAGGGCGCCATTGAAACGGGCCAGCATGCCCGCCACTTCGGCGTACATCCGGGCGCTCGGCCCATCCAGGGGCGCGGTCATCAGGCTTGGATCGTGTGACATGGTCACCTCGCACGTTGGTCACCCCGGTCCATGCATCGGCCGTGCCATGTGCGGCGTTTCTGTCTGTCGCGTAAGAGTATGAAACCGTTTATGAATTTTTCGAGCGTTACCGAGAGGATCCTGCATTGGGAAAAACTTGCCGATGCGGTGGCGCGGACAGGGGCCATTTTTCCGCCCTGTTCGACGTGTAATAGTCGGCGGAGAGTGAGCATGAAGGAGTGGCATATGTTGCACCGAGCCCGGGCCGCGGCTGTTGTTGCGGTTGCCGTGTTGGGCATGACGGCGGTCGTCGGACAGACGCACGCCAGTCCGGCGACCGCCGTTGAGATCCTGCCCCACCGCGCGCTGTACAAGGTGACGCTGGACAAGGCGGCATCCGGTTCGTCGATCGTCGATGTCCAGGGCCGAATGGGCTTCGAGTGGCGCGACGCCTGCGACGGCTGGGCCGTCGAGCAGCGCTATGCCATGGAGTTCTCCCGTGCCGACGGCGACGGCTCGGTGATCCAGTCGACCTATTCGACCTGGGAGTCCAAGGCCGGCGACATCTACCGCTTCTTCGTGAAGCGCGACCGTGGCGGCGGCGAGGAGCGGATCGAGGGCAAGGCGGTGATGCCGCTGCCGCTCGGGTCCGGCCCCGGCAAGGTCACCTTCGCCGAGCCGGAGTTGCAGGAGCTGAAGCTGCCGAAGGACACCCTGTTCCCGACCGAGCACACGATCCGGATGATCGCGGCCGCCACGTCGGGCAAGCGCTTCCTGCGGGCGCCGGTGTTCGACGGTGGCGAACCGGAGGCGCCGTCCCTGATCTCCGCCGTGCTGGGCAAGGGCAAGGACGACGTCCTGCCGTCGATCAAGTCCGAGGCGGTGCAGGGGACCTACTATCCCTCGCGGCTGGCCTGGTTCGGCCCGGACAGCGAGGGCTCGGAACCCGATTTCGAGATGAGCATCGAGGTCCTGGCCAACGGCATCGCCCGGCTGATCCTGGTGCATTACTCGGACTTCTCGGTCCGCATGAGCCTGGAGGAGGTCGAGGCGCTGCCGGCGCCGGACTGCTGACGGTCCGGAGCGCGGACGGCTCGGATCGATGTGCTCCGAGCCTTAGAGTTCCTCGCCTTCCGGCATCTTGTCGGACGGCTGCTGACGGATCTTGCGGGCCTTCAGGCCGATCCCCTTGGTGATGGCCGCGTCGCCCAGCTTGGCGCGAACCGCGTCCATGGCGCCCTCCACCTTGCGTCTGGTCTCGAAGCCCGGATCGGCGAGATCCGCCGGGTCGGCCAGCCGCTCGCCGGCGAGATCGCTCACCCCCACCCCGATCAGCCGGAACCGCCGGCCGTCGGCCTGCTTTGACAGCAGCGCGTCGGCGGTGCGGTAGATCCGGTCGGCGAGCTGGGTCGGCGCCAGCAGGTGCTGCTGGCGGGTGACGATCTTGAAATCCTTGGTCTTCAGCTTCAGCGTGACCACCCCGCCGGCGATCGCCTTGCGCTTCAGCCGACCCGACACCTCCTCGCTCAGCCGCCAGAGATAGGGGCGCAGCACGTCGATATCCGAGATGTCGGTGTCGAAGGTGGTCTCGTTCGACACGCTTTTGACCACCGACCCGGGCTCAATGCGCCGGTCGTCACGGCCGTGGGAGAACCGGGCGAGGCGCTGGCCGATGCTGCCGTAGCGGCGCATCAGGTCGGTCTCCTCCATCGGCTGGAGGTCGCCGATGGTGCGGATGCCGTCATCGATCAGCTTGCGCTGCAGCGTCTTGCCGACGCCCCACAGGATCGATACCGGCTGGTCGGCCAGGAACGATAGCGCCTCGCCCTGGCCGATCACGTGGAAACCGCGAGGCTTGTCCAGGTCGGAGGCGACCTTGGCCAGGAACTTGTTGAAGCTGAGCCCGATGGAGACGGTGACGCGGACCTCCTCCTCCACCCGCTTGGCGAGGCGGGCGAGGGTCTCCGCCGGCGGCGCGCGGTGCAGCCGCTCGGTGCCGCCGAGGTCCATGAACGCCTCGTCGATCGACAAGGGCTCCACCTGCGGTGTGATGGCCCGCATCATCTCGCGGATCTCGCCGCCGACGGCCGCGTATTTCTTCATGTCCGGCTTGATCACCACCGCATGGGGACAGGCGTCCAACGCCTTGAACATCGGCATGGCGGAGCGCACGCCATAGATCCGGGCGACATAGCAGGCGGCCGAGACCACCCCGCGGTGCCGGCCGCCGACGATCACCGGCTTGTCGAGCAGGGAGGGGTCGTCGCGCTTCTCCACGCTGGCGTAGAAGGCGTCGCAGTCCAGATGGGCGATGCTCAGCGACCGTAGCTCCGGATGGAACAGCACCCGGGGCGAGCCGCAGGAGGGGCAGCGGGCAGGCGTGCCGGGGCTCCAGGTGAAGCATTCCCGGCACAGGGTTTCGCCAGCCGCCATCGTCCGCTCACTCCGTTCCTGCCGGAGGTTCGGCGGGTTCTTCGGACTGCCACAGCCAAGCCGCCCCGCGCACGCCGCTGCTGTCGCCATGAACCGGCGGCACGATCCGGGTGTCGAGCCGGTCGGTGAACACATGGGGCGGCAGAAGCTGTGGCAGGCGCTCGTACAGCATCGCCACCCGCGACAGGCCGCCGCCGAGCACGATGACGTCCGGGTCGAGGATGTTGATGACCCCGGCCAGCCCGCGGGCCAGCCGGTCGGCATAACGCGCCATATGGGTGACTGCGGCTGGATCGCCCGCCTCGGCCGCCTCGGCGATCTGAGCGGCGGTCAGGCCGGGGCCACCGCTCTCGGCGAAGCGCCGGGCCATGCCCGGGCCGGACAGGAAGGTTTCCAGGCATCCATGGCGCCCGCAGTAACAGGCCGGACCGGGCCGTTCGTCGTCCAGCGGGGCGGGCAGGGGATTGTGCCCCCATTCGCCGGTGACTCCCATGGGACCGTCGACCACCCGTCCGTGGATGGCCAGGCCGCCGCCGACGCCGGTGCCCAGGATCACGCCGAAGGCGATGGCCGCGCCCCGTGCCGCGCCGTCGGTCGCCTCGGACACGGCGAAGCAGTTGGCGTCGTTCTGCACCCGCACCGGCCGTTGCATGGCCTGCGACAGGTCGCGGTCCAGGGGCTTGCCGTTCAGCCAGGTGGAATTGGCGTTCTTCACCACGCCGCTGGCCCGCGACAGGCTGCCGGGAATGCCGACACCGACCGTGCCCCGGGCGCCGAGCTCCGATTCCAGGGCGCGCACCAGATCCGCCGCCCCCCGCACGGTGCCGGGGTAGTCGCCCTGGGTGGTCGGGACCCGCCGGCGGAGCAGTTCGCGGCCGTCCTCGGCCAGCGCGATCGCCTCGGTCTTCGTGCCGCCGAGGTCGACGCCTATGCGCAGGTGGCGCTGGATCGGCTTTTGGTGCAAAACTGCCTCATCCGTGATAAGCCCGTCGGTGATGGAATCGGGTTGCAGGGCTTGATATTATCTCTATCCGGCTCGTCAAAACGGGTCGAGTGTATCCCAGAACGGATCAAGGTGGATGAGGGCATGACCTCGGTCGAGACACAGAACGGAAACTCGGGACCGGCATCGTCCACGCCGAAGACCGTCCTCATTGTCGAGGACAATGAGCTCAACATGAAGCTCTTCCATGATCTGCTCGAGGCTCATGGGTACGACATCATCTGCACGCGGGACGGGATGGACGCCCTGCGTCTTGCGCGCGACAAGCGTCCCGATCTGATCCTCATGGACATCCAGCTGCCCGAGGTCTCGGGCCTGGAAGTGACCAAGTGGATCAAGGAGGACGATCGCCTGAAGTCAATTCCGGTGATCGCCGTGACCGCTTTCGCGATGAAGGGTGACGAGGAGAAGATCCGGGAAGGTGGATGCGAGGCGTATATCGCCAAGCCGATCTCGGTCGGGCACTTCCTGGATACCGTAAAAAAGTTCCTGGGATAGAGCGCCATGCCGGGCCGCGTCCTCGTCGTTGACGATGTGCTGCCGAACGTCAAGCTGCTCGAAGCGAAGCTGACGGCGGAGTATTTCGACGTCCTTTCGGCCTATAACGGCCCAGAGGCGCTCGAGATGATCGAGCGCGAGATCCCCGACATCGTCCTTCTGGACGTCATGATGCCGGGGATGGACGGGTTCGAGGTGTGCCGCCGGATCAAGGCCGATCCGCGTACCACCCACCTGCCGGTGGTCATGGTCACCGCCCTGTCCGACGTGTCGGACCGGGTGCGGGGGATCGAGGCCGGCGCCGACGACTTCCTGACCAAGCCGGTGGTGGATGCCGCCCTGTTCGCCCGGGTGCGCTCGCTGCTGCGGCTGAAGATGATGATGGACGAGTGGCGTCTGCGGGTGGAGACCTCGTCCCAGCTCGGGATGCAGGAACCCCGGGCGATGACCGAGATCGACGTCACCAAGGCCCGGGTCCTGACCATCGAGGACAACCGCATCGACGCCATGAACCTGCGCGAGAGCCTGGCCGTGGACGGCGACACGGTGGAGCAGGCGGCCGACGGTGCCACCGGCTTCGCCCGCGCTTCGGCCGCCGAGTTCGACCTGGTGATCTGCAGCCTGAACCTGGCCGGCGACGACGCCCTGCGGCTGGTCTCCCAGTTCCGCGCCGCCGAGGCGACCCGGCACATCCCCATCCTGATGGTCGGCGAGGAGGACCAGACCGAGAAACTGGCCAAGGCGCTGGATCTCGGGGTGAACGACTACCTGATGAAGCCGATCGACCGGAACGAGATGCTGGCGCGCGTGCGCACGCAGATCCGCCGGCGCCGCTATCAGGAGCGGATGCGCGAGACCTACGAGCAGAGTCTCGCCCTGGCGCTCACCGACAGCCTGACCGGGCTGTATAACCGACGCTACCTGCTGACCCATCTGGGCCGGCTGATGAACGACACCGCCGAGCGCCAGAAGCCGCTGGCCCTGCTGGTGATCGACGTGGACCACTTCAAGCTGGTGAACGACACCTACGGCCACGGGGCGGGCGACCGGGTGCTGCAGCACATCACCGAGCTGATGCGCAGCAGCGTGCGCAATGTCGATCTCGTGTCGCGCCTGGGCGGCGAGGAATTCGTCGTGGTGATGCCGGACACGCCGGAGCCCTTCGCCATGGTCGTGGCCGAGCGGCTGCGCGACGTGATCGCCTCGACGCCGCTGCGGCTGGACGACGGGCGCGAGCTGGGCGTGACCATCAGCATCGGCTGCGCCCTCAGGAATTCCGTGGGCGAGGACAGCATCGACAAGCTGATCGGCCGGGCCGACGATGCCCTGTACCAGGCCAAGCGCCAGGGCCGCGACCGGGTGGTGCTGGCCACGGACGAGTCGGCGGCAAACGTCACCGCGGTGAGCTGACCGACGGGACCGGCCCGGGCCGTCCGCCGCAACACAGTCTCTCCGCGCAGCACCGTCCTCCTGAACAGAACGGCTCAGCACAAAACAAAAGGGCCGCCCACCGGGCGACCCTCGGGGTCGTCAGCCTGTGGCCAGGATCACTTGATCTTGGCTTCCTTGAACAGGACGTGCTTGCGCGCGACCGGGTCGTACTTTCGCAGCTCGAGCTTCTCGGTCTTGGTGCGCGGGTTCTTCTTGGTCACGTAGAAGTACCCAGTCTCGGCGGTGCTGACCATCTTGATCAGAACGGTCGCGGGCTTCGCCATCTCTCATCTCCTTCGCCTTCGCGGAGGCCGCAAAATAGCTACGGCGCCGCACATGTCAAGCGTGCTTAGTTCAGATCCTTCGGCCGCTCGCCCAGGGCCACGCGGGAGGCGTGGAAGGCGAGTTGGAAAAGCTTGCGGTCCGACAGCAGGCGCAGGGCGAGCCGTGTGTCAGTGTCGGTGGTCGAGGGCGGGTGGTCGGCATGGCACCAGGCCAGCAGCTTCTGGCGCTCCGACTCGTCCATGCGGGTCACGTAGAGCCGCTTCTGCATGGTCTCGCTGAGCCGCAGCTCGCCCGACTCGAGGGCGGCGGCGCTGACCTCCGGGTCGTCGCCGTAATCCGGCGTGCAGATCGACGGGAACACCCCGAAATCGGCGAGCGGGTAGCCCGATGGCGCATGCATGCGCGCCCAGGTGAGAATCAGTTCGCTGGCGATCGGCGGAATGTCGATTACGCGCTGCACCGTGCCCTTGCCGTAAGAGCGGGCGCCGATCACCAGGGCGCGGCCTGAATCCTGCAGGGCGGCGGCCACCACCTCGGCGGCGGAGGCCGAGCCGCTGTCGATCAGCACGGCGATGGGGGCCAGGGTCGTGGTGTTGCCGTACTGGGCGTCGTAGCGGTGCCGGGACATGCTGTGCCGGCCCTGGGTCTCCAGGATGATGCCGTTGTCCACGAACAGGTCGGCCACCTCGACCGCCTCGTCCAGGGTGCCGCCGCGATTCTGCCGCAGGTCCAGGATGATGCCCGGCAGTTCCTCGCCGAGCGTCGCCTTGGCCTCGATCAGGGCCTGGGACAGGGCGTTGGCGGTGTCGCTGTTGAAGCCGCTGACGTTGAAATAGGCAATGCCGTCGATCGGCACGAACCGGACGGTGTCCTCGATCACCCGTTGGCGCAGGATCGTGACGTCCTTGGCCTCGCCGCCGCGGGCCACGCGAATCGCCACCGTCGTGCCGATGGCGCCGCGCAGCAGGTTGGCGGTCGTCTCCATGTCCTTGCCGGCGACCGGCGTGCCGTCCACCGAAACGAATCGGTCGCCGGCCTTCAGCCCGGCCGAATGGGCGGGCGAGCCGTGGAAGACCGAGGCGACGACGACCGATCCGTCGGTCTCGCCGATGGTGACGCCGATGCCGGTATAGCCCTTGCGTGCGGCCCGCCCGGCCCGGGTCTCGGCGGCGTTGTGGTAGCGCGAGAACCGGTCGAGCTTGCCGGTGATGGCGTCGAAGGCGACTTCGTAGAGCCGGTCGGCGGCGGTATCCGCCAGAACCGCGGAGCGCTTGCGCGCCGCCTCGATCGCTGCGGCGGTCAGCCGGGCCCAGTGGGTCGGGCTGTCATCCGCCGGCACGGTGAATTTGGCGAAGGGGGTGCCGGTTTCGGTGACGATCAGCGAGTCGCCACGCCGCACGAAGTCGATGGCCGGGTCCAGGGCGGCGACGCCGTCCAGTGCCGCCAGGGCCAGGGACTGGGTCGGCACCGGCTCCACATACAGGTCGGCGATGCCCTCATAGCCGATCGAGAAGGCCTCCGCGCCGGTATCCATGGCGAAGGAGGTCGGACCACCGGATTGCGGCCGCGAGCCCGTGCAGGAGCCGAGCAGCAGCAGGGCGAGGCCGGCGAAACCTAGGCGCCGAAGGGCGACCGACGGGAACGGTTTGAACGGCGAGAACCGACCAGGCTGTGACATTCACGGGCACTCGACATGGCGCTTGGAATTCGTATTCCGCGATGCATCAACAATGCTGCAAATCCGGGGGTGAATCAATCGCCACCACCGGACCGCGCGGGCGCTATCACCGCCGCTTGCGTCCCTTGGGCGGGCGTCCGCGCGCCTGCGGGCGCCGCTTGGGACCGCCGTGACGCCGCCCGCCGCGCGGCGCCGTGCCCTGTTCGCCGCCCGACACGATCTCCACCACGATCCCGCCCGACGCCGCGTCGGCATCGACCAGCCGCACCTCCACCCGGTCGCCCAGGCGGAAGATCCAGCCATGCGAGCGGCCGGTGAGCGTGTGGTGCACGTCGTCATGGTCGTAATAGTCGTCCGGCAGGGAGCGGATCGGCACCAGCCCGTCGGCCCCGGTCTCGTCCAGGGTGACGAAGACGCCGAACTTGGTCACGCCGTTGATCCGGCCGGGAAAGATCCCGCCGACCCGGTCGGCCAGGTGGCGGGCGAGGTAGCGGTCCATGGTCGTGCGCTCGGCCACGGCGGCCCGGCGCTCGGTCATGGAGATGTGCTCGCCCCATTCCTGGAACTCGCTGTCGTCCTCGGCCCGTAGCCCGTCCTCGCCGAATTTCAGGCCGCGGATCAGCGCGCGGTGCACCAGCAGGTCGGAATAGCGCCGGATCGGCGAGGTGAAATGGGCGTATTTGGTCAGCGCCAGACCGAAATGGCCCAGGTTCTCCGGTGCGTAGACCGCCTGGGACTGGGAGCGCAGGACCAGTTCGTTGACCATGCGCTCATGCGGCTCGCCCTTCACCTTGGCGAGCACGCCGTTGAAGGTCTTCGGGCGTACCACCTGGCCCTTGGCGAAGGCGATGCCGAGCCCGTCCAGCACCTCGGACAGGGCGGCGACCTTCTCCGGGTCCGGGGTCTCGTGCACCCGGTACATGCAGGGCTGGCGCCGGTCCTCCAGGGTCTCCGCCGCGCAGACATTGGCCAAGACCATGAACTCCTCGATCAGCATATGGGCGTCGAGACGCTCGCGGATGCCGATCTCGGTGATGTTGCCGGACTCGTCCAGGATCACCCGCTTCTCCGGTAGCTCGATGTCCAGCGCGCCGCGCTCCGTGCGCGCCTTGCGCAGGGCGGCGAAGGCGCCGTAGAGCGGCTCCAGGATGCCGTCGGGGATGCCTTCGGTGCTGCCGCCGTCGCGGGCCTGCTGGACCTGGCGGTAGGTGAGGCGGGCCTGGGAGCGCATCAGCCCGCGCATGAACTTGTGGCGGCGCTTGTTGCCTTCGGAATCGATGACGATCTCGACGGCCAGGCAGGCGCGGTCCTCGTCGGGGCGCAGCGAGCACAGCCCGTTGGACAGGGCCTCGGGCAGCATCGGCACGACCCGGTCGGGGAAATAGACCGAGTTGCCGCGCTTCAACGCCTCGCGGTCCAACGCGTCGCCGGGGCGCACGTAATGGGCCACGTCGGCGATGGCCACCAGCAGTCGGAAGCCGCCGGGATTGGCCGGATCCTCGTCTGCCTCGGCGAACACGGCGTCGTCGAAATCCCGGGCGTCGATGCCGTCGATGGTCACAAGCGGAAGCGCACGCAGGTCGGTGCGCTTGCCCAGCGACACCGGCTTCGCCTTCTCCGCCAGGGCCTCCGCCGCCTCGGGGAAGACGTCGGGGATCTCCTGCTCGTGAATGGCAATGCGGCTGAAGGAGCGCGGGTCGGCGGCGCCGGCGAAACGCTCGATCACCCGGCCGACCGGCAGGCCGAGCCGCCCTTTGGGCATGATCTCCACGGTGACCAGGTCGCCGGTGACGGCTTCCTTCTCGTCGCCCTTGGGAATGCGGATCTCCGACTTCGCCTTCTTGTCGGTCGGGCGGACCCGGCCGCCATCGGCGGTCTTCTCGAACACGCCGAAGGTGCGCGCGGCGGTGCGGCCCAAGCGGCGGATCACCCGGGCGATGTAGAAGCTCTCGCCGGCGCGCTCCAGGCGGCACAGGGCGCGGTCGCCGGAACCCATGGGGCCGGAGCGGCGGTCGGGCAGGATGTGGATGCGCGGCGCCGGCTCCTCGGCCTCGCGGCCGACGGCGCGGGCCATGACCTCGCCGTCCTTGTCGGTGCCGGTGACCTCAAGCACGGTCACTTCCGGCAGAGCGCCCGGCGGTGCCACCTTGCGCTTGCGGCCCATGTCCAGGTCGCCGGCCTCGGCCATCTCCTTCAGCAGCCCGCGCAGCTCCGCGCGCATCGGCCCCTTCACGTCGAACGCGCGGGCGATCTCGCGGCGGCCGACCGGGGTGGGGCTGTCCTCGACGAAGGCGAGGATCTGCTCACGGGTGGGAAGCTGGGCGGGGGGACGGGCCACGTTGTCGGCGCTCAGCTTCCCGTCGTGCCGGCGGTGTCACCGTCGGCGGCTTTCTTAGACTTGGCCGGCGCCTTCTTGGTCGCGGCCTTCTTCTTCGGCGCGGCCTTTTTCGCCGCGGGCTTCTCGGCTTCGCCAGCCTTGGCGTCCGTCTTTTTCGCCGCGGCTTTCTTTGCGGCAGGCTTCTTGGCCGCCTTCTTCGGCGCGCCCTTGCCGCTCTTCTCGGCCTTGGCATTCAGCAGTTCGATCGCCCGCTCCAGGCTGATCTCCTCCATCTCCTCGCCCTTGGGCAGGGTGGCGCGCAGGGAGCCGTGCTGGGCGTAGGGGCCGTAGCGGCCGGCCTGGACCGTCACCGGCTTGCCGTCGACCGGGTGATCGCCCAGCGGGCGGCCCGGCTTCTTCTTCGAGCCCTTCTCGGCGATGAGCTGCACCGCGTGGTTCAGGCCGATGGTCAGCACCGTGTCGTCGCCGGGCAGGCTGACATAGCTGCCGGCGTATTTCAGGTAAGGACCGTAGCGGCCGATGCCGGCCTCGATCAGGTCCTTGGTCTCCGGATGGTCGCCGACCGGGCGGGGCAGGGAGAGCAGGGCGAGACCCTTCTCCAGGTCGATATCGGCGGGCGACACCTGCTTGGGCAGCGAGGCCCGCTTGGGCTTCTCCTTGGAGCCTTCCTCCGGCTCGCCGAGCTGGACATAGACGCCGTAGGGGCCCTTCTTCAGGCTGACGTCCTTGCCGGTGGCCGGATCCTGGCCGAGCACGCGAGGCAGCGCGCCGCCTTCGCCCTCGCCATCGACCGGGCGGCCGCCGGCGGCCTCGCCGAGTTGGCGGGTAAACTTGCAGTTCGGATAGTTCGAGCAGCCGATGAAGGCGCCGAACTTGCCAAGGCGCAGGGACAGGTTGCCCTCGCCGCAGCTCGGGCATTCGCGGGCGGGCTGGCCGTCCGGACCCTTGGGGAAGAAGTGGTCGGCCAGCTCGGCGTCGAGCTTCTCGATCACGTCGCCGATCGACAGGTCCTTGGTGCCGTCGACCGATCCCTTGAACGACGACCAGAAGTCGCGCAGCACCTGGCGCCAGTCGATCTGCCCGTCGGATACGTTGTCGAGCTGGGTCTCCAGATCGGCGGTGAAGTTGTACTGGACGTAGCGCTCGAAGAAGCTGGACAGGAAAGTGGTGACCAGACGGCCGCGGTCCTCCGGCACGAAACGACGGCGGTCGATACGCACGTATTCGCGGTCCTGCAGCACCTGCAGGATACTGGCATAGGTCGAGGGCCGGCCGATGCCGAGCTCCTCCATCTTCTTCACCAGGCTCGCTTCCGAATAGCGCGGCGGCGGCTGGGTGAAGTGCTGCTCCGGCTTCACTTCCTGACGGGTGACGGCGTCGCCATCGGCGACAGCGGGCAGGATCTTGTCGTTCTCGTCGTCGCTCAGCTCCGCCCCGTCACTGTCGTCGCGGTCCTCGCGATACAGCTTCAGGAAGCCGTCGAAGGCGATGACCGAGCCGGTGGCCCGCAGCACGCTGCGCCCGCCCTTGTCGGTCACGTCGATGGTAGTCTGGTCGAGCTCGGCGCTGGCCATCTGGCTGGCCACGGCGCGCTTCCAGATCAGCGAATAGAGCTTCCACTGATCGGCATCGAGGCGGGAACGCAGCATGTCCGGCGTGCGAGTCACGTCGGTCGGCCGGATCGCCTCGTGCGCCTCCTGGGCGTTCTTCGCCTTGGTGGTGTAAACCCGCGGCGTGTTCGGCAGATAGCGGTCGCCGTATTCGCCGCCGATCGAGCGTCGGATGTCGGTGATCGCCTCCGGCGACATCTGCACGCCGTCGGTACGCATATAGGTGATGAGACCAGTGGTCTCGCCGCCGATATCCACACCCTCGTAGAGCCGCTGGGCGAGCTGCATGGTGCGGGTGGCGCCGAAGCCGAGCTTTCGCGACGCCTCCTGCTGCAGGGTCGAGGTGGTGAAGGGCGGGGCCGGGTTGCGCTTGACCCGCTTCTTCTCCACCGAGCCGATGGTGAAGGTGCCGGCCTCGATGGCGGCGACGGCGGCCTTGGCCTCGGCCTCGGACTTGATGTCCAGACGGTCGAGCTTCTTGCCGTCCAGATGGGTCAGCCGGGCGGTGAAGGTCTTGCGCTCCTCGGTGCGGAACACCGCCTCCACCGACCAGTATTCCTGGGCGACGAAGCGTTCGATTTCCGACTCGCGCTCGCAGACCAGCCGCAGGGCGACGGACTGCACCCGGCCGGCCGAGCGGGCGCCCGGCAGCTTGCGCCACAACACCGGCGAGAGGGTGAAGCCGACGAGATAGTCCAGGGCCCGGCGCGCCAGATAGGCGTCGATCAGATCCTGGTCCAGCTCGCGCGGATGGGCGATGGCGTCCAGCACCGCATCCTTGGTGATGGCGTTGAAGGCCACGCGCTTGACGTCGATGCCGTTCAGGACCTTGCGCTCGTCCAGCACGTTGCGGATGTGCCAGCTGATCGCCTCGCCCTCGCGGTCGGGGTCAGTCGCCAGAATGAGCTGTTCCGCACCCTTCACGGCGTCGGCGATCGCCTTGACCTGCTTCTCCGAACGCTGGTCGGTCTGCCACAGCATCTGGAAGTCATGGTCCGGATCGACGGATCCGTCCTTAGGGGGCAGGTCCCGGATGTGGCCGTAGCTCGCCAGCACGTGATAGTCGCTGCCGAGATACTTGTTGATGGTTTTGGCCTTGGCCGGGGACTCGACGACAACGACTTTGGTCATACGTACCGTTCGCTTTCCCAGGATCCGGCCCGAACGGCGGCCGACGGAAGGCCGGGCGGTCAGGTCGGTATGTCCATTCGCCGCGACACCTGGTTTCCGGGATGGCGGTCAATAAGCCCCGCAAGCTCCGCTTCCAGAAGCACCGTCGCGACGATCGGAGCCGACAATTGGCACCCGCGGATCAGTTCGTCAACCGCGACCGGTTCGCAGCCCAGCGCTTCCAGGACCCGACGGCGGGCGGTTTCGTCCACATCTATCGTGGGCGTATCAAGGGCTTCGCCGTCATAGGAGCCCTCCCAATCGCGCCGTTGCGGTTCCCCCAATTTTCTCTGGGGCAAGCCGTCCAGAATCCGCAGCACGTCGGACGCGGACTCGACGAGAAAGGCGGCACCCTCCTTGATCAGACCGTTGGTTCCGCCGCATCGCGGGTCGAGCGGGGAGCCGGGAACCGCGAAGACCTCGCGGCCCTGATCCAGCGCCCGGCGGGCGGTGATCAGCGAGCCCGATCGGCTCGCCGCCTCGACCACCAGCACGCCGAGACTGAGCCCGGCGATGATGCGGTTGCGCGACGGGAAGTGCCGGGCCTGGGGCGTGGTGCCGACCGGCTGCTCGGCGATGACGGCGCCGGTCTCGGCGATGCGGTGGAACAGGTCGGTGTGCTCCGGCGGGTAGATCACGTCGATTCCGCCGGCGACGACCGCCAGCGTCCCGCTCTCCAGCGCACCCTCATGGGCGGACCCGTCGATACCGCGGGCGAGACCGGAGGCGACCGCGTAGCCGCCCAGGCCGATCTCGCGCGCCAGGACATGGGCCAGTTTGCGGCCGTTCATCGAGGCGTTGCGGGCGCCGACGATCGCCACCGCGCGCGCGGCCAGCAGGTGGGCATGGCCGATCAGGGAGAAGGCGCCGGGGGCGTCCTCGACCGCCGCCAGGGCGGGGGGATAGGCCGGGTCGCCGTAGACCACCAGGGCCGCGCCGACACGGGCTGTGTCCTCCAGCTCGCGCTCGGCCGCGGCGACGGAGGGCACCCGCAGCGGGTGGCGACGGCCGCCGCGCCGTGCCAGTTCGGGCAGGGCGGCAATCGCCTTCTCCGCACTGCCGAACCGCTCGAGCAGCTGGCGGAAGGTGATCGGGCCGACATTCTCGGTGCGGATCAGGCGCAGCCGGGCGATCCGCTCCCGGTCGGCGAGGCGGGCGGGTGCGGTGTCGCGTGCGGTGGCGGAGGACATCGGCCGGCTCCCTGGCGATAAAGGTCGCCGAGGCTATGGGAGGGCCGGGGGCCGTTTCGCTGTCGATGCTAAATCGAAACGAGCTACGGCAGACGAAACCGCTTTCGCGGTTTCACTTCTTGCGGAAGCTGATCTTGCTCTCTTCGCCCTTCAGCAGGCGGCGGATGTTCTGGTAGTGGCGCAGCCAGATGATCGCGGCGATCGCGCCCCCGGCCTGGGCGATCTGCGGGCCTTCCAGGTGCCAGGCGAGGAACGGTGCGACCGCCATCGCCACCAGGGCGGCGACCGAGGAGTAGCGGAACACGAAGGCGATAGCGAGCCACAGGCCGCAGACCACCACGCCGACATTCGGCACCAGCGCCAGCCAGACGCCGATGGCGGTGGCCACGCCCTTGCCGCCTTTGAACTTAAGCCAGACCGGGAAGCAGTGCCCGAGCACGACGCCGACCGCCGCCAGCACGGCCATGTCCGTTCCGAACTGCCAGCCGACGGCGACGGCCACGATCCCCTTGCCGCCGTCCAGCAGCAGGGTCGCGGCGGCCAGACCCTTGCGGCCGGTGCGCAGCACGTTGGTGGCGCCGATGTTGCGCGAGCCGATGGCCCGGATGTCCCCCAGCCCGGCGAACCGGGTGAGCAACAGCCCGAACGGGATGGATCCCACCAGGTAGGCGAGCAGGAAGCCGGCATAGAACGGCCACGTGTATTCGAACGGTCCCAGCGGATCAGGCATCGACGAAAGCCCTGCGTCGTATCGGAGGTGGTGTCTCGGTCTCTACATCATAAACGGTC
Organism: Thalassobaculum salexigens DSM 19539; assembly: GCF_000423805.1. Classification (NCBI taxonomy): domain Bacteria; kingdom Pseudomonadati; phylum Pseudomonadota; class Alphaproteobacteria; order Rhodospirillales; family Thalassobaculaceae; genus Thalassobaculum; species Thalassobaculum salexigens. Next base: position 58,823 of record NZ_AUIR01000012.1, on the reverse strand, counting down.
GTGCCGCGATAGACCGTGCGCCAGACACGGCCCTCGATGGGCCGGCCGTCGAACGGCGTGTTGCGCGATTTCGAGGCGAAACGCTCCGGCTCAACCTTGCCGGCCCGGTTCAGATCGAAGATCACCAGATCGGCGTCGCCGCCGACCGCCAGCGTGCCGTAGGGCAGGCCGAGGATGCGCGCCGGCGCCACCGTGAGCCGGTGCAGCAGGTCGAGCAGGCTCATCGCCTCGGTATGGACCAGTTCCAGGCTGATCGCCAGCAGCGTCTCCAGCCCGACGCCGCCCGGCTGAGCCTGGGCGAAGGGCACGCGCTTGCTGTCCTGGTCGTGCGGGGCATGGTCGCTGGCGATGGCGTCGATCGTGCCGTCGGCCACCCCGGCGACCACGGCCAGCCGGTCCTGCTCGCTGCGCAGCGGCGGGGAGAGCCGGGCGAAGGTGCGGTAGTCGACCACCGCGCCCTCGTTCAGCGCGAAATAGGGCGGGGCGGTGTCGCAGGTCACCGGCAGGCCGCGCTTCTTCGCCTGACGGATCGCGTCGATGGCGGCCCCGGTGGACAGATGGGCGGCGTGGTAGCTGCCGCCGGTGAGTTCAACCAGCCGCAGGTCGCGCTCCACCATCATCACCTCGGCCACCGCCGGGATGCCGGCCAGGCCCAGGCGGGTCGCGGTCTCGCCCTCGTTGGCCGAGCCCTCGCGGGCCAGGGCCGGATCCTCGGGATGCTGGACGATGGTGCGCTTGAAGATGCTGGCGTAGGACAGCGCCCTGCGCATGACCAGCGCGTCGGCGATGGCGTGCTCGCCGTCGGTGAAGGCGACGGCCCCGCTGTCGGCCAGCATGCCGAACTCGGTCATCTCCTGGCCGCGCAGCCCCTTGGTGGCGGCGGCATAGGGATGGACGTTGGCCAGCCCGACCTCCAGCGCCCGGCGCTCGACGAACTCCAGCAGCGACACGTCGTCGATGATCGGGTTAGTGTTCGGCAGGGTGGCGAAGGTGGTGACACCGCCGGCGACCGCCGCCTTCTGGGCCGAGGCGAGGGTCTCCATATGCTCGTCGCCCGGCTCGCGGACCTGGACGCGCATGTCGACCAGGCCCGGCGCCAGGCAGCGGCCGGCGCAGTCGACCACCTCCACGTCTTCCTGGATGGCGTCGACGAAGACCTGCGGGCCGACCTCGACGATCTTGCCGTCGCGGGTCAGCAGCGCGCCTTTGGCGTCGAGACCGCTGGCCGGATCCAGCAGGCGGGCGTTCTTGTAGAGGGTCGGCCTCATTGGTTCTTCGCCCAGGGTTCGGTCTGGTTGCTGACGAGGATGTCGAGGATCGCCATGCGCACGGCGACGCCCATCTCCACCTGCTCGCGGATCAGCGAGCGGTCGATGTCGTCGGCCACGAGGCTGTCGATCTCCACCCCACGGTTCATCGGCCCCGGATGCATGATCAGCGCGTCCGGCTTGGCGGCCTGGAGCTTGTCCACGTCGAGGCCGAAATAGCGGAAATACTCGCGCACCGACGGCACGAAGGAGCCGCGCATCCGCTCGGTCTGCAGCCGCAGCATCATGACGATGTCGCAGCCGGCGATGCCGCGTTCCATGTCGTGGTGGATCTCCACGCCCATGCGCTCGATGCCGCTGGGCAGCAGGGTCGGCGGCGCGACGAGCCGCACCCGGGCGCCCATGATCGACAGCAGGTGGATGTTGGAGCGCGCCACCCGGCTGTGGGCGACGTCGCCGCAGATCGCGACCTCCAGCCCTTCCAGGTGCCCCTTGCGCCGGCGGATGGTCAGCGCGTCGAGCAGCGCCTGGGTCGGGTGCTCATGGCTGCCGTCGCCGGCATTGATCACCGAGCAGTTCACCTTCTCCGCCAGCAGGTGTACGGCCCCCGAGTCCGAATGGCGGACCACCAGGGCGTCGGGGTGCATGGCGTTCAGGGTCATGGCGGTGTCGATCAGGCTTTCGCCTTTCTTGATCGACGAGGTGCTGACGGACATGTTGATCACGTCGCCGCCGAGTCGCTTGCCGGCCAGCTCGAAGCTCGTGCGGGTTCGGGTGGAGTTCTCGAAGAACAGGTTGATCACCGTGCGACCGCGCAGGCTGGACGCTTTCTTGTCCAGCTGGCGGTTCTGGGCGACGAAGCGCTCCGACCGGTCGAGCAGAAGATCGATATCCGGTCGGGTCAGCCCCTCGATGCCGAGCAGGTGACGGTGGGGGTACGCGCGGCCGTCATCATCGGATGCCGGCGTGGCGAGCTGGGAAAGGGCGTCGGTCATTAAAGGGGCTGTATATGCCTCGTTGGCCGCGCGGGCAACCGCGCCCGAGAGAATCCGGCGGCGACTCTCAGATCACCTTTGCCGCCCGCAGCTTGGCGACCGCCTCGGCGTCGAGTCCGAGCTCGCCGGTCAGCACCTCGTCGGTGTGCTGGCCGAGAATCGGGGGCGGACGGCGATAGGTGGCGGGGGTTTCCGACAGCTTCAGCGGATAGGCGACGGCCGGCACGCCCTCCGGGTTGAGGGCGTGGCCGGGGATGGAGGTCGCCATGCCGCGGGCCTGGACCTGCGGGTCGGCGAAGACCCGGTCGATGGTGTTCACCGGGCCGCAGGGCACCTTGACCGCCTCCAGGTCCGAAACCCACGCGTCGGTGGTGCGGGTGGCGACGATCTCGCCCATCACCTGGCGCAGCGCGTCGATATTGGCGAGGCGCGCGCTGTTGTCGACGAAGCGCGGGTCCTCGGCCAGTTCCGGCCGGCCGGCGACCTGCAGGAAGGCATGGAACTGGCGATCGGCGCCGCATCCGACGATGACGAAACCGTCGGCGCTGGCGAACACCTCGTAGGGCGCGACGTTCGGATGGGCGTTGCCGAGTCGTCCCGGCACCACGCCGCCGACCAGATAGTTCATCGCCTGGTTCATAAGCCAGGCGACCTGGGTGTCGAGCAATGCTGCGTCGATCTGCTGGCCCCGGCCGGTCGCATCCCGGTGGCGCAGCGCGGCCAGGATGGCGCTGGTGGTATACATGCCGGTCATCATGTCGGCGATGGCGACGCCCACCTTGGTCGGTTGGCCGGTCGGGTCCCCGGTGACGCTCATGATGCCGCCCATGGCCTGGGCCAGCAGGTCGTAGCCCGGGCGCGGAGCATAGGGGCCGGTCTGTCCGAAGCCGGTGACGCTGGCGTAGATCAGGCGGGGAAAGCGCTCCCGGATCTGGTCGTAGGCGAGGCCGTGGCGGGCGAGGTCGCCGACCTTGTAGTTCTCCACGAAGACGTCGGCGTTCTCCAGGAGCTTGAACAGGATCTCGCGGCCTTCGGGCTGGGTGAAATCCAGGGTGATCGAGCGCTTGTTCCGGTTGGTGCCGAGATAGTAGGCGCTCTCGGTGGTGTCGTTGCCGTCGCTGTCCTTCAGGAAGGGCGGACCCCAGCGCCGGATGTCGTCACCGGTGCCGGGCCGCTCGATCTTGATCACGTCGGCGCCGAGATCGCCCAGGGTCTGGGTCGCGATCGGGGCTGCCAGCACGCGGGAGGCGTCGACGATGCGGATGCCGTCGAGTGCCATGGGGGTGGCGGGCGGCGCCATTGCGGGAGCGGGAGCGGTCATGGTCGGCCTCGGCGGTCAGCGGAGAGCATTGGTTAGATCAGCCTTGCTTGCAGAGCAATGTCGGCTCATTTCATAGAATGAAGCGGTCCACCTCGGTTCGGTGTGGGGACCGGGGTGTCGGGGCCGCTCGTTCCGGGCGAAGACTGGAGGGGAACATGGAGACCATTCCTTTTGAAATCCGGGTTCTCGCTTGGTCGGGCCTCCTGGCGGCCGGGCAGCTCGTGCTGCTGGCCGTCTATGCCAACCTTCAGCTCGGTCCGCAGTATCTCGCGTCGGCGCGGGACGAGCCGCGTCAGATAACCGGAATGGCTGCCCGCCTGCAGCGGGCCTTCCAGAACCAGATCGAGGGATTGGTCCTGTTCTCAGCGGCGGCCGTGGCGGTGACCTTCTCCGGCACGTCCGCTGCGATGACGGAAGCCTGCGCGCTCGCCTATATCGTCGCGCGGGTCGTTTATGTTCCGCTCTACTGGTTCGGCGTTCCGTGGCTTCGCACGGTCGCCTGGGCCGTCGGTTTCTTCGCGACCGTCATCATGCTCGCCTCCGTGGTGCTTTAGGGCGGATCAAACCAGCGCCAGGAACGCCGGCAGCGTGACCGCCGCCATGATCACCTGGGTTGTCAGGATCGCCGCCATCAGCTCGTGGTCGCCGCCCAGCTGCCGGGCGAAGACGTAGGACGACGCGGAACTCGGCAGCGCGTTGAACAGCACCGCGACCGCCAACGGCACGCCGGTCAGTCCGAGCGGCACCGCGAGCGCCAGGGTCAGCGCCGGGATCGCCACCAGCTTCACCGCGTTCGACAGCAGCAGCGCCGGCCAGCCGGTCTTCAGCACCGCGAACCGCAGCCCCGCCCCGACCGCCAGCAGTCCGAGCGCCAGGGCTCCGCCGGCCAGCTTGTCCAGACCCTCGGCGATCATCGGATGAAGGCCGATGCCGCTGGCGTTCAGCGCGATGCCGAGGATGCAGGCGACGAAGATCGGGTTCTTCAGCATCGCCCAGAACACCCGCAGCCCGGTCACCGGCTCGCGCCCGGCCATGCGGGTCAGCACCCAGATGGAGATGGAGTTCACCAGCGGGATCACCGCGGCGATGCCGACGGCGGCCAGCGCCTCGCCGGCAGGTCCGTAGAGCGCGCCGACGCTGGCCACGCCGATATAGGTGTTCTGCCGGATCGCCCCCTGGATGACGCTGGTATAGGCCGGGCCGCCGATGCCGGTTAGCCGGTAGATCGCCAGCAGGAAAGCGGTGGCGATGATCACCGCGCCGGCCATGGCGATCACCATGGGGCCGACGGTGTAGTCGGAGAGATCGGTGCCGCCGAGCTTCAGCAGCAGCAGGGCCGGCAGCAGCAGCCAGTAGGTGAGCTGCTCCACCGCCCGCCAGCCGTCATCCGAAAGCGGCCCGATCCGCGCCAGAACCGCGCCGAGAACGATCAGGCCGAAGACCGGAAGCAGGGCACTCAAAGCGCATCCAGCGCCGATTGCAGGATGTAGGCGGCCGCCGCCGCGTCGATCGATTCGCTGCGCCGCTTGCGGCTCAGGTCCTCGGCGATCATCGCCCGCTCGACCGCCTGGCTGCTCATGCGCTCGTCCTGGAAGATGGTCGGCAGGTCGTGGCGTTTCAGCAGTTCCTCGGTCAGGTCGCGGGTCGACTGACAGCGCGGGCCCTCAGTGCCGTCCATGTTCAGCGGCAGGCCGACGACGAAGCCGCCGACACCTCGGCCTTCGGCGATCTTGATCAGTTCGTCGGCATCGGCCGAGAACTTCTTGCGCCGGATCGTGGTCACCGGGGCGGCCACCCGCAGGGCGGCGTCTGAGATGGCGATACCGATCGTCTTCGAGCCGAAATCGAGGCCGATGAGGCGGGCGCCGGGGGCGAGAAGGCGAACAAGGTCGCCGGGCTTGCAGATGGGCATGGGCGGTGCTAGCTTCCGCGCTTCCAAATGGCGGAAATCCGCCGTTTTTCGCGCTCCTGAGAATAACTGGGACGGTCTTAGCCCATGTCGCTCGACAAGGCCACTGTCGCGTCAATCGCGAACCTCGCACGGATCAAGGTACCTGACGACCGCCTGGAGGCGATGGTCGGCGATCTGAACGCCATTCTCGGTTTCGTCGAGCAGCTCGACGAGGTCGATACCTCCGGGGTCGAGCCGCTCGCCAGCGTGACCGGCCACACCCTGCCGCAACGCGAGGACGCGGTCACCGATGGCGGGTATCAGGCGCGGGTGACCGCCAATGCGCCGGAATCCGCCCATGGTTTCTTTGTCGTGCCGAAGGTTGTCGAATAATGACCGATCTGCTGGACCTGAGCCTGGCGGAAGCCAAGGCCAAGCTCGCCGCCAAGGACATCTCGAGCACCGAGCTGACCAAGGCCTATATCGCTCGCATGGAGGCGACGTCGGCGCTGAACGCCTACATCACCACCACGCCGGACAAGGCGCTGCAGATGGCCGAGCAGGCCGATGCGCGCCTGGCCAAGGGCGAGGGCGGGGCGCTGGAGGGTATTCCGCTCGCCATCAAGGATCTGTTCTGCACCGAGGGCGTGCCGACCACGGCCGCCAGCCACATCCTCGATGGGTTCATCCCGCCCTATGAGTCGACGGTGACCACGAACCTGTGGAACGCCGGCGCGGTGCTGCTGGGCAAGACCAACCTGGACGAGTTCGCCATGGGCTCGTCCAACGTCACCTCTTATTACGGCCCTGTGGAGAACCCCTGGCGCTCGACCGACGAGCCCGACAAGAAGCGGGTGCCGGGCGGGTCGTCCGGCGGCTCGGCCGCGGTCGTCGCCGCGCGCTCGGCTCTGGCCGCGACCGGGACGGATACCGGCGGCTCGATCCGTCAGCCGGCCAGCTTCTCCGGCATCGTCGGGATCAAGCCGACCTACGGCCGCTGCTCGCGCTGGGGCATCGTCGCCTTCGCCTCGTCCCTCGATCAGGCCGGGCCGATGGCCCGCACGGTGGAAGACGCGTCGATCCTGCTGCAGACCATGGCCGGCCACGACCCGAAGGACTCGACCTCGGCGGGCGAGCCGATGGCCGACCTGTCGGCGGCGCTGGACCAGGGCGTGAGGGGCATGCGCATCGGCGTACCGGCCGAATACAAGGTCGAGGGCCTGCCGGAGGAGATCTCCAAGGTCTGGCAGCAGGGTATCGACTGGCTGAAGGCGGAAGGGGCCGAGATCGTCGACATCTCCCTGCCGCACACCAAATACGCGCTGGCGACCTACTACATCATCGCCCCGGCGGAGGCCTCGTCCAATCTGGCGCGCTATGACGGCGTGCGCTACGGGCTGCGGGTCGATGGCGACAGCCTGGCCGAGATGTACGCCAACACCCGGGCCGAGGGCTTCGGCGACGAGGTGCAGCGCCGGGTGCTGATCGGCACCTATGTGCTCTCCGCCGGCTATTACGACGCCTATTACCTGAAGGCCCAGAAGGTCCGCGCCCTGCTGCGCCGCGACTTCGATCAGGCCTTCGAGACGGTCGACGCCATCCTGACGCCGACGGCGCCGTCGGATGCCTTCGCCATCGGCGAGAACGAGGACGATCCGGTCAAGATGTACCTGCAAGACGTGTTCACCGTGCCCGCCAGTCTCGCCGGCCTGCCCGGCATCTCGGTGCCCGCCGGCCTGTCCGCGCGCGGCCTGCCCATGGGGCTGCAGGTGCTGGGACGGATGTTCGACGAGGGTTCCGTGGTCCGGGTCGGCCGGGCGCTGGAGCGGGCGGCGGATTTCTCCGCTGTGCCGGCCATGGTGCGGGAGGGCTGAGCGATGACCGAGCCGTATCGCATCCAGGGTGAGACGGGCGAGTGGGAGGTCGTGCTCGGCCTCGAGGTGCACGCCCAGGTGATCTCCCAGGCCAAGCTGTTCTCCGGATCCTCCACCAAGTTCGGGTCCGAGGCGAACACCCAGGTCAGTCTGGTCGACGCCGCCATGCCGGGCATGCTGCCGGTGATCAACCGCGAATGCGTGGAGCAGGCGGTGCGCACCGGTCTGGCGCTGAAGGCCCAGATCAACCTGCGCAGCGTGTTCGACCGCAAGAACTACTTCTACGCCGATCTGCCGCAGGGCTATCAGATCAGCCAGTACAAGGACCCGATCGTCGGCGAGGGCGTGCTGCTGCTCGATCTGCCGGACGGCTCGACCAAGTCGGTCGGGATCGAACGGCTGCACCTGGAGCAGGACGCCGGCAAGTCGCTGCACGATCAGCATCCGCAGAAGACCTATATCGACCTGAACCGGTCGGGCGTGGCGCTGATGGAGATCGTCTCCAAGCCGGATCTCTCCTCGCCGGAGGAGGCCGGGCTGTACGTGAAGAAGCTGCGCTCGATCCTGCGCTATGTCGGCACCTGCGACGGCAACATGCAGGAAGGCTCGATGCGCGCCGACGTGAACGTGTCGGTGCGCAAGCCGGGCGATCCGCTGGGCACGCGCTGCGAGATCAAGAACATGAACTCGGTGCGCTTCATCCATCAGGCGATCGAGTACGAGGCGCGGCGCCAGATCGAGATCCTGGAGGGCGGCGGCAAGATCGACCAGGAGACCCGGCTGTTCGACACCGGCCGCGGCGAGACCCGCTCGATGCGCTCCAAGGAGGACGCGCACGACTACCGCTATTTCCCGGACCCGGACCTGCTGCCGCTGGTGCTGGACCAGGCCCGCGTCGACGCGCTCGGCGCCGACCTGCCGGAACTGCCGGATGTGAAGAAGGCGCGGTTCATCGCCGATTTCGGCCTGTCGCCCTATGACGCGGCGATCCTGGTGGAGGAGCGGGCGACCGCCGACTGGTACGAGAAGCTGGCCAAGGGCCGCGATCCGAAGATCGCCGCCAACTGGCTGATCTCCGAACTGTTCGGCGCGCTGAACAAGGCCGGCAAGGACCTGGTCGACAGCCCGGTCTCGGCCGATGCGCTCGGCGGGCTGGTCGACCTGATCGGCGACGGCACGATCTCCGGGCGTATCGCTAAGGAGGTGTTCGCCGAGATGTTCGAGACCGGCAAATCGGCCGGCGAGATCGTCGAGGAGAAGGGCCTTCGCCAAGTCTCCGACACCGGTGCCATCGAGGGCATCATCGACGAGGTCCTGGCCGAGAACGCCGACAAGGTCGAGCAGTACCGCGGCGGCAAGGACAAGCTGTTCGGCTTCTTCGTGGGCCAGACCATGAAGAAGAGCCAGGGCAAGGCGAACCCGGGCATGGTCAACGAACTGCTGCGCAAGAAGCTCGACGGCTAGATCGCATCGTGCAGGGCGGGGCTCCGGCCCCGCCTGCATCGGCCCTACCTGCATCGGCCCTGTCCTCGTCGACCTGGTCGCGCCGATCACATTGCCGGAACCGTACCGTCGGTGCCGTTTCGCAGATGCGGGACGTAAGCTACACTGCTGCCTTCAGTTGTAGTGTGGGTAGGACCGATATCATGAGTGGCAGGATCGCTCCGGCCGTTTGCGCCGTTGTTCTCGGGACCGCTATCGGCGCGGGAGTCGGTGCCGGTATCGCCTGGGCCGCGGCGGAACACGAGGTGGTGCAGAAACACCGCTCGTTCCGCCCGGGAGAGATCACCGTGGCGGCGGGCGACAGCATCGCCTTCCTGAACGACGATTTCTACGACCACAACGTCTATTCCGAGACGCCGGGCAGCACCTTCAACACCGGCGTGCAGACCCGCGGCGAAACCACCCGCGTGACCCTCGATCAGCCGGGCACCGTCGAGGTCCTGTGCAAGATCCATCCGAAGATGAAGCTGATCGTGACGGTGGAGTGAAGCCGGGGCGCTGCTTCGATTACCCCCGCACTCCCCGGCTTTGTGCCGGGGCAAGGCTTGGCAATGCTGCGCCGTTCCGAGCATCTCATCCATCGCCCGTCCCGGCTCACCCGCTGCCCCGGCACAGGGCCGGGGGGTGATTGAGGAATGGTGGGGTTTAGTACGGGGGTCTCATGCGGGCCACGCCGGGTGGCTTCGTCCTCCCCCTCCCGTGATATCCTTACTCCGTCCTGCAACAGGTGAGGCGCGATGCTCGATCGGATCTCCATTCGCTGGAAGCTGGTCGGCGCTTTTCTCGGGGCAGTGGTCGCCGCCGCCGCGCTGGCCGCCGTCGCGCTGACCGCCACATGGTCGCTCGGCGACCTCGCCCAGCGGCTCTACGACCAGCCGCTCCAGGCGATCAACCATGCCCGCTCCGCCCAGGTGAACTTCGCCGTCCTGCGCCGGGCCGATGCGGAGACCGACCGCGACACCCGCTGGGACGATCTGCTCTCCGACCTCGCCGTGGTGCAGGAGCGCTCCAGCGACGCGGCCGTGCCGGAACTTCTGGGCATGATCCGCGACGGGCTGGAAGCCTGGCGGACCGAACCGGAGGCGGTACTGGCCGAGGAGATCGCCCTCAACCTGGAGATCCTGGTGGAGGTCGCGGCGTCGGGCGGCTTCAGGTTCTGGTTGGAGGCCGAACGGCTGATCGAGCAGACCAAGCTTTGGACCATGGGCGTGATCGCCGGCGTGCTGGTGCTCGCCGTGGCGATCGCCATCCTGCTGGCCCGCACCATCGTGCGCCCGCTGGGACGCATGGAGCACGCCATGACCCGTCTCGCCGCCGGTGACGGGGAGGTGGCGGTGCCCGATCTCGGCCGCGGCGACGAGATCGGCGCCATGGCCTCCGCACTGGCCGTGTTCAAATCCGCCATGGCCGAGGTGCGCGAGGCCAAGGACCGGGCCGAGGACGCGACCCGGGCGAAGTCCGAGTTCCTGGCGATCATGTCGCACGAGATCCGCACCCCGATGAACGGCGTCATCGGGATGACCCGGCTGCTGATGGACAGCGACCTGGACCCGGCCGCCCGAGACACCGCCCGCACGGTTCTGGAATCGGGTGAGAGCCTGATGACGATCCTCAACGACATCCTCGACCACTCCAAGCTGGAGGCCGGACGGCTCGATCTGGAGGCGGTGGATTTCGACCTGCACCGGGTGATCCGGGGCGCGGTGTCGCTGATGCAGGGCCGCGCGTCGGAGCGCGGGCTGACCCTGTCGGCGGAGATATCCGAGGACGTGCCGCGCTATCTGGTCGGCGACCCTGGCCGGCTGCGGCAGGTGCTGCTGAATCTGGTCGGCAACGCGGTGAAGTTCACCGAGCAAGGCTCCGTGCGGTTGGTCGCGGAGCGCGGGGAAAGCGGCCGTGTCGTCCTGTCGGTGATCGATACCGGCATCGGTATGGACGCGGAGAGCCAGGGCCGGCTGTTCCGCGACTTCGCCCAGGCCGACGCCTCGGTCGCCCGTAAGTTCGGCGGCACCGGCCTCGGCCTGTCGATCGCCAAGCGCATCGTCGACCGCATGGGCGGCAGCCTGACCGTCACCAGCGCCGTGGGTCAGGGCTCCACCTTCCGGGTCGAGATCGACCTTCCGGAAGGCGTGGCCGTGGACGAGACGGTGGCCTACAGCCAGGTCGCCCTGCGCCCGCTGCGGGTTCTGGTGGCCGAGGACAATGTCGTCAACCAGCAGGTCGCCCGCGGTCTGCTCGGCCGCGAGGGGCACAGCGTGACCGTCGTGGAGACCGGTCTGGCGGCGGTGGACGCCGTCCGCGGCGGCAGCTTCGACGTGGTGCTGATGGATCTGCACATGCCGCAGATGGGTGGCCTGGAAGCGACACGGGCGATCCGGGCGCTCGACGGTCCGGCCGCTGCGGTGCCGATCGTCGCGGCGACCGCCGGGGCGATGGATCACGAGATCCGCGCCTGCCTCGAGGCCGGCATGAACGCGGCCGTGCCCAAGCCGATCGACCCGCGCGTCCTGAACCGGACCCTGGCCGCCGTGACCGGTGGTGTGGAGGAGACGGCAGAGACAGACGACCTCTTCGACGATCCCGACGGGGAGGACGAAGACGACGCGGCCACCATCCTGGAGCGCGGCGCGGCGCCGTTCGAGCCGGTCCTGATCGACCGGCTGTGCGACCAGCTCGGCGCCGATTTTGCCGAGGAGATGGCCCGCGACTTCGACGGAACGGCCCTGGACGCGCTGGTGGAGATCGCCGCTGCACGTGCCGCCGGAGACGCCGCCGCCTGGGCCGATGCGGCCCACAAGCTGAAAAGCGGGGCTGGGGTGGTCGGCCTGCGCGCGGTCTGGCGGCTTGCGGAAGGGATTGAACGCGACGCCGAGGCGGGCGATACCGGCAGCGCGGGTGCGGCCAGCGACCGTCTGCCAGCGCTGATCGCGGAGGGGCAGTCACTGCTGGCCGGGCATCTGCGCCGGATCGCCGTCACGGAAGACGCTTAGGACAGATGGACGCAGCCGCATGACGGAACTGGGACGCAATTTTTCGGGCCTGCGGGTTCTCCTCGCCGAGGACGAGGAGATGGCCTCCAAGCTCGCCCGCGGTGCCCTGCGCCTCGCCGGCATCACCGACATCGTCTATTGCCGCGATGGTGCCGAGGCGGTGAAGGCGCTGGACAGCGAGCGCGGCAGCTTCCAGCTCGTGATCTCCGACTGGAACATGCCGACGATCTCCGGCATCGAGCTGCTGCGCTATGTGCGCATGTATCACCAGCCCCTGAAGTTCATCATGCTGACCGGCCGCAAGCAGACCGACGCGGTGCTGCAGGCCCGGGAGCTCGATGTCGACGCCTATGTGGTCAAGCCCTTCTCGCCCGAGGCGCTGAAGAAGAAGGTCGAGGCGCTGTTCCGGATGTAGCCGCCGGGCGGGGTGTGGATAACGTCACGATTTGTCTGTAATGAAATTGCCATGAAGCGCACAAAGTGCGCTTGACGTGCGCACCAGGTGCGCGCACGCTTTTCCACATGTGGCACTTGGCAATGATCGTGGTCTGTTCGCTCAACGGTGACGTCTGCACCTACCGGACGAACGTGGCCACGTTGGAAAACAAGGATGCGTGCGAGCGGCTGGGCTATCTGGTCGCCGGCGGTGCGCTGGAACGGGCTTACGGGTCGTTCGAGCTTGGAGAGATCACCGTCAGATGCGAGCGGATCGAAGAGGTTGCGTCGGCTATGCCGGCCCCCCGTCGGACGCCGAACTGAGGGCTGATCGCCGCTCCAGGCCCGGCAGGGCGCCGGCCAGCAGGTCGTCGGTGAAGATCGCGAGCAGTTGCGTGCGGTTCGACACCCCGGCTTTCGCATAGACGCGGGTGAGCTGAGCGCGCACCGTTCCGGCCGCGGACCCGCGCAGCTCGGCGATCTCCGCCACGTCGAAGCCCTTCAGCGCGAACAGCGCCACGTCGGCTTCCGCCGGGGTGAGCCTCCAGCGCTCGAAATACCCGGCGATCAGCTCAGCGAAGGCGCCCGACGCAACCGACACCGCCGCCTCCGCCCGGCGCGAGCGTTCCAGGGTGCGGCGCATCTCCAGCCCGGCGAAGACCACGCCCACCCCGAGGGCCGCCGCCACTGCCGCCTCGAAGACCACGTGCAGGTCCGGTCCGTCCAGGATCAGGTCGCCGACCACATCGGCGACGAAGAACACCGTGCACAGGGTCTGCAGCACCAGCAGGGCGGCCAGCGCCATGGCCCGCCGCCCCGGGTCTGCCGGGGCGACAGCCGATGTTTCCGGTGGTTGTTGAGGTGCATCCTGGGCTGGCGTCACTCGCGGCTCCGGCTGGTCGGCTGGCCGCGTATCATGCCACGAACCAGGTTCCGGCCCGAGAGCCGCGACTCCACCGCGACACCGGCCACGTGCAGGGCGGCCAGGATCAGCAGCAGGTTGGCGGCGATCTCGTGGGTCTCCTCGACGATCTCCTCCAACTCGTTCTCCTCCCCGTCCTCATGGCTGTCGACCTGGGCCATAGCCTGCTGGCGGTGCTCGACCGGGAAGGGCTCGGTTTCCAGGATCACGCCGGTCGCGGCGGTCAGGGTCAGCATGCCCCACAGCGCATAGACCATGACGCTGCCCGCCGGGTTGTGCGAGCGGTGGGTCTTATGGTGACCGGAGAAGACATTGGTCAGGTGGTCGATGGCGGCTGAGAGGCTGAACGGGAAGGACGTGAAGCGGGCTTCCGCCGGGCCGATGAAGCCCCAGAGCAGCCGCAGGACCAGCATCGCCAGCGCGCCGTAGCCGATCCAGATATGCAGGGTCGATCCGCCCTCGTCGATCAGGCCGTTGACGACGATGGCGGTGGCCACGCTCCAATGGGTGATGCGGACGATCGGGTCCCAACCGGGACCCGATGCCGCGATTGGCTCGGCGACGGCCATCAGTCGTCGAGCTCGATGGCGGTCACGGCGCCGGAGGTGGCGTCGACCTTGATCTCGTAGCGCTTGCCCTCGCGGGTTGCCTTGACCTCGATGCGGCCATGCTCGCGCTCATGCTTCTGGACGGTGTAGCCGGCCTCGGTCAGCGCGGCGGAGACCGCTTCCGGCGTAGTGCCGAGAACGGTGCCGAGGGTGAGGTCGGAGGCGAAGGCGGCGGTCGCCAGCACGGCGGCGAAACTCGCGGCGAGAAGGGTGGTACGGATCATCGTCGGTCTCCAGGTTGGGGGCGGGGCAGGCACGCCGTGTGCCTGTCCCCCAAAGCTGAAGGCCCGATCCCCGGACCGCCATCGCACCGGCGCGTACGGACGCCCGCGTAAGCGCGCGCTTACGCCCCGGTACGAGGGATGTCGGTCAGACCGGGCGGTCGCCGAACACCGTGGTGCGATGCATATAGCGGTCGCCCACGCCGTCGTAATCCGCGACGGCGTAATGCATGGTCGACCGGTTGTCCCAGACCAGCAGGTCGCCCTTGCGCCACTGGTGGCGGTAGACGAATTCCGGCCGCGTGCAGTGCCGGTAGAGGTAGTCGAGGATCGGCTGGCTCTCCTCCACCGACATGCCCTCGATATGGGTCACCACGCCGGCATTGAGGAACAGGCACTTGCGGCCGGTCTCCGGATGGGTGCGCACCAGCGGGTGACTGATCGCCGGCGTGGCGTTCAGGTGGCTGTCGGTGACGGTCTCGTTCTTGAAACTGCCGGACTTGGCCTTCTCGAAATCGTGCACGCAGCGCAGGCCCTCGATCATCTTCTGGAAGGTCGGGGACAGCTCGTCCCAGGCCCGGGTCATCGCCGCGAACTGGGTGTCGCCGCCATAGGGCGGCACCTCGATGCCGTAGAGCAGCGAGCATTTGGCGGCGCGCTCCTTGTGGCTGTTGTCGGAGTGCCAGTAGGTGCCGGCGCGCTGGCGGCCGAGCTTCTGGCCGTCCTTGACCTTGTTGGAGACCCGGTAGATTTCCGGGTGACCCGGCAGCAGGTAGGGTTCCACGGTCTGACCCTTGAGCGGATCCAGCTCGCCGAAGCGTTGCGAGAAGGCGATCTGGTCTTCCGGTTCGAGCTCCTGGTCGCGCAGCACCAGCAGCCCGCCGCTGTCGAGCCAGGCCTGGTACAGCTCGCCGAACGCGTTGTCGCCGAGGTCGCGCGTGACCTGGATCCCGCTGATCTCGGTCCCGATCACCGGGTTCAGGCGCCGCATCGACAAGGTCATGACAATTCTCCCTTTTCCTCGATAGGATCGCGCATCCCCTTACTCCGGAGACGCTTAATGACTTCCCGCATCCTCTACTTCGTGCCCGCCGACGACAAGCTGCGGACTTTGATCGAGGGCGAGAAACCCGAGGGTTTCATCGTGGATTACCTCGACAGCGACGACCCGGCGGAACTGGCGGCGAAGCTGGCGGAGGCGGAGGTGATCATGGTCGGCGCCCGTCGCCTGACCGAGGCGGATGTGGCCGCCGCACCCAAGCTGCGCCTCGTGCTGCACCAGGGGGTCGGTTACCACGACACGGTGGCGACCAAGGCGATCCGCGATCGGCAGATCCCGCTGGCGATCACCCCGGGCGGCACGCCGGAGGGCGTCGCCGAACACGCGCTGATGATGATGCTGGCGACCGGCCGTCGGCTCGCGTTCCAGGACAGCGAGCTGCGGGCCGGGCGCTGGCATTCCAACACCTTCCGGGCGGAGGCGCGCGGTCTCGGCGGCTCGCGGGTCGGCATCGTCGGCCTCGGCCGCATCGGCAAGCAGGTGGCCAAGCGTCTGGTGCCGTTCGACTGCGAGGTGGTCTATCACGACCTGCTCGACATGGATCCGGCGGTGGAGCACGACCTGCGGGTCACCCGGGTGAGCTTCGAGGAGCTGATCGCCACCAGCGACTTCATCACCCTGCACCTGCCGCTGACCGAGCTGTCCCATCACATGATCGACGCGCCGCAGCTTGCGGCGATGAAGCCGGGGGCGATCCTGATCAACTGCGCCCGCGGCCCGGTGGTGGCCGAGCCGGCGCTGCTGGAGGCGCTGGAAAGCGGGCATCTGGGCGGGGCGGGCCTCGACGTGTTCGAGATCGAGCCGGTGACCGGCCCGTCGCCCTTCGCCAAGTTCCGCAACGTGGTGCTGACCCCGCACAATGCGCCCGGCACCCAGGACATCATGCGCCGCAAGTTCCGCGAGATGTTCGCCAACGCCGTCCGCTTCGCCGGCGGGGAGAGCCTGGAGAACAAGATCGATCTGTGACGGTCGCCCGCCGCCCCCGGAGCTTATCCGGGGGTGGCGCCCCTCAGATCCAGCCGCGCCATTTCAGCACGCCGATACCGGCCGCAAAGCTGCCCCCCATCAGCAGCAGCACGAGCAGAAAGGCATACGGCGTGTCCGCGCCCGGAATGCCGGCCACGTTCATGCCCAGCAGCCCGGTGATGAAGCTCAGCGGCACGAACAGGGCGGCCAGGATGGTGATCAGATAGGTGTGGCGCGCCTGGGTCGCGGCCGTCTCCGCCGCCAGATCGTCGCGCAGCAGGGCCGCCTGGCTCTCGATCTCGCGCAGATGCTCGATCTGACGCACGAACTCGTTCTCGCAGTCGGCGATCGCGGCCAGATCCTCCGGCGTGGCCCATCCCTGGGCGAGTTGGCCCAGCCGGCTCAGCGCCTCGCGCTGGGGCGTCATGAAGCGGCCGAGCGGCAGCAGGTCCCGGCGCAGGCCGGCGAGATCGTCCTCCCGGTTGGGCCCGGACGCCTGGTCGATCGCCTCCAGCCGCTGGTCCAGGTCGATGATCCTCGTGTCGAACCGGTTCGACAGGCCCTCGATCAGGTCGGTGACGAAGGCGGCCGGGGAGGGCGGGGCGTTGCCCGCCTCGCAGCGGTTCACCAGATCCTCCAGGGCGCGGAAGCGGAACTTGCGGCAGGTCACGACCTTGCGCTCCGACACGCTCATGCGCAGGGCGATCAGCGGGTGGTCGCCGATCTCCTCGTTCAGGTTCACGCCGCGGAGCACCATCAGGGTGCGCCCGCCCACGTTCCAGGCGCGCGGCCTTGTCTCCTCCACCAGCAGGGCCTCGATCGCCGCCTCGGGCAGGCCGAGGGTGGTCAGGATCTCGGCCGCGTCGGCCTCGGTGCGCAGCAGGTTGACCCAGCGCCAGGCGCCGTCGGGGACGGGTCTGGCCAGATCCTGTCCGGTCAGCACGGCGGCACGGCCGTCGGGCCAGATGTCGTAGGCGCGGAGCAGGGCGGTCATGCTGGACGGCTCAGGCGGTCATCGGCTGGTCGAGGGCTTCCACCAGGGCCTCCAGCGCGGCTTCGGTGAAGCGCCACATGTTCGGCTCCCGGTGCCGGTCGCCGGTCTCCAGGGTGAACACCCGGGTCACCGGCCCGGACAGGGCGATGCAGGTATGGCCGGCCGCGTCGCCATAGCGGTTGCCGAGCGGCCCGGCCGCCCCGGTCTCCGCCAGGCCCCAGGTGGTCTCCATCCGCCGGCGCATGGTCTCGGCCAGCAGCGCCGCGTAGGGCTCGGAGGAGGAGCGCATGCCCGGATGCTGCTCGAACTCGATATCGGTGAAGATCTCGCGCGCCTTGTGGGTGTAGATCACGCCGCCGGCGACGAAATAGGCCGACGCCCCGGGCACCGCCAGCAGGCAGGCGGAGATCAGCCCGCCACTGGAGGACTCGGCCACGGCGATGGTCTCGCCCCGCGCCTTCAACAGCCGGCCCGCCATATCGCCAAGCTTGCCCAAGTCACCCATCCTGTCCTCCCGTCGCGCGCGGAATCGCGCTATCACTATGTCCAAGCAATGCTACCCGCGCGGCAGGAATATGGCGACGGGCAAGCGACGGAGGGAGCCATGACCGCACCCGACCATCCCGAACCGGGCCGCTCCCCGGCGGGCCGCTCCGCAGAGGGCCGCTCCGCAGAGGGCCGCTCCGCAGAGGGCCGCTCTGCAGCGGGCCAAACCGCAGGCTTCGACACCGCCGAGGCGGTGGTCGCGGAGCTCGACCGGCTGTATCGCGGCGAGATCGAGCGGCTGCAGGCGGCGTTTCACGATTTCGAGGCCGGGACCATGACGGGCCGGGCCCGGGCCACCTATCCGATGGTCCGTCTGACGGTGACCGATGACGACAGCGGGCCGCTGTCGACCGGCGCCTTCGGCTTCGCCGACGAGTCCGGGGTGTACGAGGGGACCTTCACCCGCATCGACCTGTTCGCCGCCCATCTGACCAAGCAGTTCGGCGCCATCCTGGAGAACCACCGCCGGCCGCTGGAGGTCGGGCTGTCGGAGCTGCCGATCCCGCTGCCCTTCGCCTTTCCCGACGGCATGACGGTGGGCGACGGCTTCGACGGCGCGGCGATGTCGCGGCTGAAGCGGCATTTCGACATGCCGTCCCTGCGGGTGATGGACGACTGCATCGTCAACGGCGAGGTCGATCACACACCCAGCGACGCCCTGCCGCTGGCGCTGTTCACCGCACCGCGGGTCGACTATTCGCTGCACCGCCTGCGGCACTATTGCGGCACCTCGGCGGAGCATTTTCAGAACTACGTCCTGTTCACCAACTATCAGGTCTATATCGACGGCTTCATCCAGCGCGCCGAGGAGCTGGTGCAGCAGAAGGGCAGCGGCTACACCGCCTTCGTGGAACCGGGCGACCGGGTGTTGCGGCCGGACGGCACGGCGTTGGGCGCGGTGGCCTCCCGCGCGCCGCAGATGCCGGCCTACCACCTTGTGCGAGAGGGGCACCAGGGCATCACCATGGTCAATATCGGCGTCGGCCCGTCCAACGCGAAGACCATCACCGATCACGTGGCCGTGCTGCGCCCGAACGCCTGGCTGATGCTGGGCCACTGCGCCGGATTGCGGAACATGCAGCGGCTCGGCGACTACGTGCTGGCCCATGCCTATCACCGCGACGACCACGTGCTCGACGCCGACCTGCCGGTCTGGGTCCCGATCCCGGCCCTGGCCGAGGTTCAGTTGGCACTCGAGCAGGCGGTGGCCGACATCACCGGGCTCGACACGGTGGGCGTGAAGCGGATCATGCGCACCGGCACGGTGGCGTCGACAGACAACCGGAACTGGGAGCTGCGCGACCAGCGCGAGCCGGACCGGGCTTTAAGTCTTTCGCGGGCGATCGCCCTGGACATGGAGAGTGCGACGGTGGCGGCCAACGGCTTCCGCATGCGGGTGCCCTACGGGACACTGCTCTGCGTGTCCGACAAGCCGCTGCACGGGGAGTTGAAGCTGCCGGGCATGGCTGACGACTTCTACCGCCGCCAGGTCGCCCAGCACCTGGATATCGGCTTCCGCGCGATGGAGATCCTGCGCGGGCTGCCGCCGGAGAAGCTGCACTCCCGCAAGCTGCGGAGTTTCAACGAAGTGCCGCTGCAGTAGGGCGCGTTCCCATAAGCCTTTCACACCCGTCATCCCGGACAGCCCCGGGCTTGATCCGGGGATGGGCCGGGACCGTGCTTCCGGCGCCGGTGCTGGGTCCCGGCCTGCCCCCGGGTCGAGCCCGGGGTCATCCGGGATGACGGGGAAGGGGGCGTCTTGATCCTGACTTGGGTTACGACATCATCCACCCACCGGCCACATCCAGTACCTGGCCGGTCACGAAATGCCCCGCCTCCGAGGTCAGATACAGTGCCGCCGCCGCCACGTCCTGCGGCTGGCCGAGCCGGCGCATCGGCGTGTCCAGCCGGGCCGCCTCGTTCACCGCCGGATCGACGCCCCGCATCAGCGGGGTCTCGATCCGGCCCGGCGCCAGGGCGTTCACGTTGATGTTCGACGGCCCGAGCTCGCCGGCGAGCTGCTTGGTCAGGCCGATCAGCCCGGCCTTGCTCGCCGGGTAGTGCACGCCGACGAAGTCCAGATGCCGCTTGGCCGAGACCGAGGACTGGTTGACGATCGAACCCCAGCCGCGCGCCGCCATGCCCGGCCCGAAGGCGCGCACCCCGTGGAACGCGCCGGTCAGGTTCACCGCCAGAACATGGGCCCATTCCGCCGGGTCCATCTCCAGGGTCGGGGCCGGCTTGCCCGCGTGCTTGGGCGAAATGCCGGCGTTGTTGATGAGAATGTCCGCCACGCCGAGCCCGGCCGTCACCTCGCGGGCGGCGGCTTCCACATCCTCCCAGCGGGCGACGTCGCAGGTCACCGCCATGGCCTTGTGGCCCGCACCGGCCAGGGCGCCCGCCGTTTCCTCCGCCGCGTTGCCGTTGGCGTCGAGCACGGCGACCAGGGCGCCGGCGGCGGCCAGCGCCTCGGCGATCACCCGGCCGATGCCGGATCCGCCGCCGGTGACGACGGCCACCCGGCCGGCATGGGTCTGGAGAAAGTCAGCTGGAGTGTTCATAAGCGCGCCACTTGAATATCGTTTTGATAAGTTTCCTATAGATTCCAGCTTTGTAAGAGTTCCTCCCACATATTCATAACTCTATTCGCTACCGCCTCGAAGGTTCGCTTCGATCCGTCATCTAGAGTGATAATCAGCTCTTCAGGGCTATCCCATCGGGCCTCGTCCCAACAACCTTCATCCCATTTAATAGAATCACTGTCCGTCTGGCTCGAACGCGTAATCCGACGGGAATCTCGATTGAGTTCGACATGCTTATGTGCGTCAGCAATATCTCTAATCAATGCAAAGTCATCACAAATATTCGAAATTACGAAGTCTCGATATTTTCCTTCGGGATTATCCCCTTGAAGCAAGTGCGCGATTGTTGCGTTAATAATTTGGTAGATGCAACAATTTGATCTCACGTGAGATCAATAAACCCGGGTTTAACGCATGGGATGATGTCGTGCCCGTTGTTGGCCCATGCGGCTGCTGATCTGATCAGACTGCTGGGTGTTACGTAATCTCCAAGCGCCCCCATTAGCTGAATTAGGAACGAGAGCGATTGACGGCCCGATGTAACCCACCGTAGCGTTTACACATCTACGGGGGTGGTTTTGCGTGTAGCTCTTCTAAGCCTTCTCTGCGCTTGCGCGGTGGCCGTAGTCATCATGCTGTTTTGGTTGATTCCAGCCATCACAGTCGTTGGCTACTCCAACCAGTCGTATCAATACAAAGATTCGCTTCAGATGGCGTTGCAGCTTGGGCGCTTGGATTTCGCAACAATGCTGTTAACCGTGCTGACAGTGTTTCTGATCATCGTGAGTTTGATCTCGTTCAGTTATTTTCGAAGCATCGCAGAAAAAGAAGCGCGAGAAGTTGCCGCCGAAGTTGCAGAGCAGGCCGCAGCCGAGGCGGCTTCAAAAATGGCTTCGCATGTCGCGAAATTGGTCTCAGCAAGGGTCGCTAGACAGGAAGCGAACCGAATTATCCCGCCACTCGTTCGTCGTTCTGCTGCAGAATGGAATGAATTTGCGTCTGATGGGGCTAGCCAAAACGATGTTGCGGACTTACGTAACGCCTTAGACCAGGGAGAGGACAATGGTTCATCCCGATGAAATGGAAATTGTTCAGCGGTTTGCGTCGGAACATCCTGTAGATGTTATAGCGCTGATTCGCGCACTCGATATCGAATACGAAGAAGCGCAGATGTCAGACGGTGATTCTGGACGCATCACCGTCAATGGAGACGCGTACCACATTGTGGTGAACGAGCTTGAAGGACCACAGCGGCGGCGTTTCACGGCGGCGCATGAATTAGGCCACTACCTAATGCACCGCGACCTAATTAATGAACATGGGCACTTAGATCGACTTTTTGGCCCGGAAGGTCGCCACAATCCATCTGCCCCACTCACCAATGCTCATGAAGTTCAAGCCAATCGGTTTGCCGCCAATCTTTTGATGCCAAGCCGGGAAATCACGAAGCTCTACGACAAGGTCAATGACAACTATCGCGAGCTTGCGGCGATATTCGACGTGTCGCCAGCGGCGATGAAAATCAAGCTGTACACCTTGGGCCTTCGGGCATCGGACTAGCGTCTTCCTGAAACGTAGAAGCCCCGCCATTGCTGACGGGGCTTCGTCTTTTGTTGCTCTAGACGGGGGGCTACTTCTTGCCCTGTCCCTTCTTCTCGTCCTGACTCAGGACGGACGCCGCGAGGCGGCGAGTTTCGGTCGGCGTGGGATTCTTCGCCCCGCTCAGCACCTTAGATGCCAAGGTCGACACCTTCGGGCTGGACTGCTTCTTCGGCATAGGTCGGATCTCCTTTTCTGCCGAATTAATTGGACAGTTTTGAGGGATTCCAGTACCTTGTCCGAAGGGCCGAGGGCTGTGCCCCCGACCCAGCGGACAAGCGGCCTATAACAACCGGGCTGCTTGCCACACAGCTTCCTCCTTTCACCCTACCGACGGGAACGGGGGTTGCGATTTGGAATCGGGAGCGTTGCAGCGCTTCCCATTCCGGCGAATATCGGCAGAGCCGCTGTGGACAGCAGTTCTCGCCGAACTGGTGTTGAGGTAGCGGAAACCCGCTCAGCCTCACCTCCATTGGAACCGCCCGACGAATCATCGTCGGGCGGTTCATTATCAGTATGACTCTCGCACTTTTTGGCGCCAGCTTCAGTCAGCCGGAAGACCCCCTCCGAAACACGCTCCAGCCAGCCGGCGGACGTATAAATGGATACCTGGGATCGGAGCGTATTACGGTTAATCCCAAGGTTGTGCTGTTCGGAGTATCGCATGATCTGATCGAGGGATGTCTTATCACGCCTGCCGATGTATCGAAGGATGCGTCTCCACACGGGCTTTAGCGGCCGGGTTCTTTTTCGAACTCCCCTGACGACATCAGACGTTCCCTCATTGGGCGCCACGTCGCCGACTGCGGAAAGCTCCCTAAAGGCATCCGACTGAGAAGTCTTCTCCCGCGCTTCGATAAGCGCGCGGATCTCGACAGCAAGCTCTTCAGCTGCAGCCAAGTGCTGTGCTCTGCGGGACTGCCGCTCTTCGATCATCTGGCTGAGGACATCGTTGCTCATAGCGTCACGTATACGCCTAGCCCGTCCAGTAGTCAAACACAACGGACCAGATAACATTGACGACTAGGTGAAATTTATCTTGACTCGGGAGGGCCGACTCGAATCGCCATGTTCTCTTGACGTTCCCGGCTCTATATGTAGCAGAGAAACTCAAAACGCAGATTCGCGTGTGCTGAACAGTTTCGGCGATTCTGCGCGATTTTTGGAATCAGTGAATTTCTGGTCCCTTGAGCTCGACAAGCCTTAGTACTGCTCTTCGAGGAATTTCGATGACCCCGGAGATTTGCAGATTTTCGTGATTTTGCACGTCTCCGACGTTCGCGGCGACACACGTAACGTCGTCGTTGTTGCAAATTAACCATCCGACCGACACACAACGGATTGGACGCTTCTCGACAAAGTCTGACAAGAAGCGCCAATTTGGTGTAGGTTGCGCACTATCTTCCCACTCGACAAAGACGAGAGGGCATTGGTTGGTGATGGAACGCGAACAGTTATCCTTACGCGAGGCCTTGGACGCGGGACGCTTGGAGGACTTCATCCGACAGGAGGAAGCCCGAGGCGTTGTTGCCGATGCTGCAGATTTTGATCGCTTGGTTGCCACGGCTGTCAAACAGCCCCAATCAGCAGATCGAACATCGCGTTCTGCATCTGGCGATGATTCGAGCGGAACGTGAACTCGTTCAGATAGCGATCCATGTACTTCCGCGAGACGTGAGTGTGCGTCGAGCGAATGGAGTTCTTGAACAGCTTCCAGAAGCCCTCGACCGTGTTGACGTGATGCACCGCATCCGTCCGGTAGTCGTACAGAGCCCACTCTTTGGCGCCGTGCTTGACCGCAACGTGCTTGAAGCCGTCGCCGTCCAGTAAGCCATACGACATCAGTTCGTCGGTGGAGACGAGCGAACCGCCCTCAACCTTGTCGGCAACGACACCGCGCAGCGTGGCCTTCTTGATGTCCGGGATCACACGGGCATGGACACGACCACCTCGCTCGGCAACGCCCATGACGATGGTCTTACCCGGCGCACCGCGACCGCGCTTACCGCCCGAGCGACGACCGCCAATGTAAGCCTCGTCCAGTTCGACGTGGCCACGGAACAGGTCTTTGACTTCGGCCTGTTCCATCAGCTGGCGGATCTGCTGGCCCATGCGCCAGGCCGTTTTGTACGTGACGCCAAGCTGACGCTCCAGTTCCTTGCCGCTGACGCCGTGGCGCGTCGTGACGAACAGGAAGATGGCATAGAACCACAGCTGCAGAGACGTGCGGCTGTCCTGAAAGATCGTACCGGCGCAGGGGTACAGGTGAGCACCACAGGCGGCGCAGGCATAAGCCTTGCGCTTGGCGATCCGGTGGAACGTGCTGTCTACGCCGCAAGCCTCGCAGGTGTGACGCAGACCGTAGCGGACTTCCATGATGTGGTGCAGGCACGCGTCATCGTCCGGGAACCGCTTGAAGAAATCGCGAACTGTGAACTTCTCGGACATGGGTGCTTCCTATCGACACCCTGTATATAGCAAGTCAGCGTACTTGCTTCAAGGGGATAATCCCGTTTTCCTTCGCTTGAAGTATGGTTAATATTTATGGGGTGTGATTTTTTCCAGTAACTCCATGTCCTTGCCGCCATGTTGTTTAAGTTGCTCGCAAGGTGTTTTGCAAGGCGTTGGTTGGCCTTTTCCGAATTCCATGCCTCAAAGTCGGGTCTTACATGGTCTTCAAAAAAATCCCTTAACATCATATTTCTACCGCGTTATCCAACTCTTTGATTGCGCTGCGGACGTCGTCGGGGATCGCCACCTTCTCTCCGGTTGAATTGACCATCAGCACCAGCAGCGCCTCGCAGGTGCAGGCACAGCCGTCCTTGCCCCAGGCGGCATACTCCATGACGAAGGAGGTGCGCCGCATCGACTTCACCCGGGCGGTGACGAAGACCGGGTCGTGATAGGCCAGCGGCTTCAGGTAGCGGGTGGTGAGGCTCATCATCACCGGCCCCGGCTTGTCGACCGCGTGGCGCGGAATGCCGACCGATTCCAGGTACAGGTTCCTGGCCGCTTCGAACCAGAGCAGGAAAGCCGTGTGGTTTGCATGGGCGAAGGCGTCCACGTCGGACCACTCCACCAGCCGGGCCATGCCCGAGTGCCAGTCCTCGGGGATGCCGTAGGCCGCGCGGTCGGCGTCGGAGATCGTCAGCCGGCGGCGCACCGCCGCCGGTGAGGTGTCCAGGGCGTCGCTCATGGCGCCGTCAGCCGCCGAATTCGTCGGTGGCGGCCTGCTTGTGCTTCAGCAGGGACATCAGCCGGCGGTCGCGCCAGACTTGGCGGGTGGCGAGATCGTCCGCGCCCAGCACCTTGCGCCGCTCACCCTCGATCCTCTTGACCGTGTCGGCGTCCCAGACCCGGACCTCCGCCTGTTCGGCCTGAAGGCGTTCGTAAATGCCGCCGTAGCGCGCGCAGTAATCGGCCACGCCGCCGGGGGCGTTCAGGTCGATGGTCTCGAACGGCCCCATGAAGGACCAGCGCAGGCCGAGCCCGTCCTTCACCGTCTTGTCCAGGTCGTCGGTGGAGATCACCCCGTCGGCGACCAGCTTGAACGCCTCGGCCAGCAGCGCGCCCTGCAGGCGGTTCAGCACGAAGCCTTCCACCTCCTTGTTCACCGCTACCGGCACCATGCCGACCGAATCCATGACCTGACGTGCCCGCTGGATCACCGCCGGGTCGGTCCAGGGGGCGGGGCACAGCTCCACCAGGGGGACGAGATAGGGCGGGTTCACCGGATGGGCGACCAGGCAGCGCAGGCGGCCGGGCAGGGCCTCGGTGTATGTCGAGGCGGTGATGGACGACGACGAGGAGGCGAGGATGGCGTCCGGCTCGGCATAGCGATCGGCCTCCTCGAACAGGCCGCGCTTGGCCTCCACCGTCTCGGCGATGCATTCCTGCATCCAGCGCGCGCCCTCCAGGGCATCGCCGAGCGTGTCCACGGCGGTGACACGAGCGGCCACGTCCTCGGCGCTGTCGATCAGGCCCTGGGCCTCCAGGTCGTCCAGATTGGCGCGCAGCAGCGGCAGCGAGGCGGCCAGCGCCTCGGGATTGCCGTCCCACAGGCGCACGGAATGGCCGGCGCGGGCGAAGACGATGGCCCAGGCCCGGCCGATCAGGCCGGCCCCGGCAACCGTAAAGGTCTCGGGCATGACGTTCCCTCAGGTGAGTTTCTTCGTGGCGTTGGCCGCAGTCTAGCCGCCGGCCGACGGCGGCGGGAAGGTGTGACGACCGGCCCGCAAAACAAAACGGGCGCCACGAGGGCGCCCGAATTGATCGGTTTGGAGAGGGCCGAAGGACTACTCCTTGAGCAGCTCCGGCAGGGCGTCCAGCAGGGCCTCGCGATCCGACTTCGCCACGTAGTCCGCGAAGCCGACCTGATGGCCGCGCTCCAGATCCTGTTCGGAGGTGCGCGACGACAGGGCCACCACCGGGGTATCCGCCCAGGAGGTCTCCTTCAGCTTCTCGGCGAAGGTGAAGCCGTCCATGTCCGGCATCTCGATGTCGGTGACGATCAGGTCGAAATTCGCCCCCTGCTCGCACAGGTCGAGGGCCTTCTGCGCGCTATCGACCGGTACGACCTTGTAGCCGGAGGTAGCGAGCAGCGGGGTCATCAGGTTGCGGAAGAACGCGCTGTCGTCGACCAGCAGCAGACGGCGCTTGCTGGTGCTCTCCTTGCCCTGGCGCGAGTGGCGGAACCAGTCGCCGAAGGCCTCGGTCAGGTAGAAGCCGGCATCGACGATGTCGGTCGCCTTGTCCTTGATGATCGCCGAGCCCATCATGCCGGCGCCGTCCGGCGCGATGGTCACGTTGATCCGGTCCTCGACCACGTCGAGGATCTCGTCCACCACCAGGCCCATGGACTGGCCGTCGTCGGTGAAGACCAGGGCCGGGCGCTGACCCTCGCGCTCCAGCGGAGCGGCGCCCTTGCAGATCACCAGCGGCATCAGCGCGCCGCGATACTGCACCAGCGGGCGGCCTTCGGAATGCTCCACCGTCTTCAGGTCGAGCATCTCGATGCGGGCGACCAGCGACAGCGGCACCGCCTTGGGGCCGTCATTGCCGGACTTGAACAGCAGCAGGGTCTGCTCTTCCAGCGACACGTCGAACTCGTCGCTCTCGTCGTAGTCGGCCTGATCCGGGACGATGACCTCGCCGGTCTCCTGGGCGATGCCGTTGGGATCGAGGATCATGATCACCGAGCCGTCGCCGAGGATGGTGTTGCCGGAGAATACGGTCAGGTCGCGCAGCACCGGGGCCACCGGCTTGACCACGATCTCCTCGGTGTCGAAGACCTTGTCGACCAGCAGGCCGAAGGAATAGGTGCCGACCTGCATGACGACGACGAAGGTCTCCGCCGTGGTTTCCGGCGTTTCCTTGCCCTCGTCCAGGCGCAGCAGGTCGCGCAGCGAGACCAGAGGCAGCAGGCGGTCGCGCAGGCGCATCACCCGGGTGCCCTGCACCGTCTCGATGCGGTTCGGGCCGTCGGTGGTGGTCTTCACCAGCTCCAGCACCGAAAGCTGCGGGATGGCGAAGCGCTCGCTGGAGGAGGCGACGACCAGAGCCGACACGATGGCCAGGGTCAGCGGGATCTTGATCTTGAAGACCGAGCCCTTGCCGACCTGGCTGGTGAGGTCGACGGTGCCGCCGATCTTCTCGATATTGGTCTTCACCACGTCCATGCCGACGCCGCGGCCGGACACGCTGGTGATCTTCTCCGCGGTGGAGAAGCCGGCCTTGAAGATCAGCTGCAGGATCTGCTGATCCGACATGTTGGCTGCATCGGCCGAACTGACCACGTTCTTCTCGATCGCCTTGGCACGGATCTTTTCCGGGTCGATGCCCTTACCGTCATCGGCGATCTCGATGATGATGTGACCGCCCTCGTGATAGGCGTTCAGGCGGACATGGCCGGTCTCCGACTTGCCGAAAGCGAGGCGGGTGGCGGGGTCCTCGACGCCGTGATCGGCGGAGTTGCGCACCATGTGGGTGAGCGGATCCTTGATCATCTCAAGGACCTGACGGTCGAGCTCGGTGTCAGCGCCCTGCATGACCAGTTCGATCTTCTTGTTCAGTTCGTGCGCCAGGTCGCGCACGATCCGCGGCAGCTTCGACCAGGCGTTGCCGATCGGCTGCATGCGGGTCTTCATCACCCCTTCCTGCAGCTCGGACGTCACCTGGCTCAGGCGCTGCAGCGGGACGCTGAAGCCCTCGATCTCGCGGCCGTTGCTGCGGGCGATCTGCAGCAGCTGGTTCCGGGTCAGGACCAGCTCGGAGACCATGGTCATCAGGTTCTCGAGCAGATCCACATTGACGCGGATGTTCTGCGAGGCGGCCTTGCTCTCGGCGATCGGCATCGCCTCGGCCGTGGCGGCGGATTCCGGTGCCTTATCGGCAATGGCCGGGACCGACGGCGGGGCCGCGGGCAGGTCGGGCTCGGGATCGGCGGCGCCTGATGTCTCTTCGGGGCCGGGCGCTTCCATGAAGGCGCGCTCCAGCTCGTCCAGCGGAACTTCGCCCGGGCGGTTGCCGATGACCTCTGCCCCCGGGATCGGGGCGTCCAGTTCGTCGGCGTTCTCAACGCCTGCGTCGGCGGCGGTCTCGGGCTCCGGTGCGGGTTCGGTGGCAGGGGTGGATGTGGCAGGGGTGGCCGCGACGGCGTCCGGGGTGCGACCCTCGGCGAGCTCGTTGAGCTGGGCGATCAGGTCCTCGTCGCTGCCCTCGGGCTCCTGCTCGGTCTGCTCGATATGGGCCAGGATGCTCTTGATCCGGTCGAGCGACGCGAGAATGACGGTCACCGAGGTCGGCGTGACCTCCAGTTCCTTGTCACGGTACTTGCCGAGCACGTTCTCGGCCGCATGGGCCACGGTCTCGAGGCGGGGCAGTCCGATGAAGCCGCAGGTTCCCTTGATCGTGTGCACGATCCGGAAAATGCTGGCGATCAGACCCGCGTCGTTCGGGTTCTGCTCCAGCTTGACGATTTCAACGTCGAGTTCGGCGAGTCCTTCCGCCGTCTCGGTGAGAAATTCGCTCAGCAGCTCGTCCATGGTCCCTGACCCCTGTCGTAATACGCAAACGCAATACCTGTTTGCCACCAGAGTTCAAAGAAAAGGTTAACGCAGGCCCTGCTGCGGGCCAATAATTGAGATGCTCGAATATCCTTGTGTAAAATGACGTCGAAGAGCTGGACGGGGGCTGACGTCAGGCGGCCTGACCAAGGGGGCGACCCTGGCCGGTCGCGCATCCCGTATCGACGTGATTGGCTATTGGCAGCGCGATGTGATGAACAACGGCGATCGTCTCGATAACAAGATCAAACCGGTCGCCGACGCCCAATCGCCGCTCCTGCAGGAGGTGCACGCCTATTGGCGGGCCAAGTGCGGCGACCGGGCGATGCCGGCCCGCGCCGACCTGGATCCGATCGACATCCCCGCGCTGCTGCCGAATCTGATCCTGATCGACGTCATTCCGCCGAGCGGTCGCCTCAGGGTTCGGCTGGTCGGAACCTGGATCGTGAACCAGTTCGGCCGCGATTATACGGGCCGGTATCTGGACGAGATCGATTTTGGCGAGGCCCAGGACGAGATCCTCCGGGAATACAGCGCCGCCGCCGCCGACGCGCGCCCGGTCTGTTCCGATCACCGGTACCGCAACCTCGGCGGTCAGATCTACGATATCGAGCGTCTGATCCTCCCCCTGTCGGAGGACGGGGAGAGGGTGTCGATGCTGCTGATCGTGCTCGACTTCACCGAGCGCTCCGCCTCGCCGCCCAGGCAGTTCTGAGGCGGTCGGGTCAGGCCAGAGGGCGCACCCGGAAGTCGTTGCGGCCGGTCCGATCCTCGCCGCGTAGCAGGAACAGGCTGCGCACCGACTGATCGTAGTCGCCGCGCTCCTCGGCCGCCCGGCGCGCCAGCTCGCGGTCGTAGAACGAGGAGGTGGGCATCAGCCGCAGGGTCATGCCGCGCCGGGGCTTGGGCGACGCGTTCGCCTCCGAGCCGTGATAGAGGTAGACATCGTGCAGCGAGATCTGTCCGGCCTCCAGCGCGACATCGACTGCCTCGGCCTCGTCGAAGGTGCCGGCCGAAAGCTCCTGGCTCAGGGTGGCCGACGAGTCCTTCTTAAGGTCGTGGGGCGCCAGATCCTTCGATTTGTGGGAGCCGGGGATGAAGCGCATGCAGCCGTTCTCGGGCGTGGCGTCGTCGATCGCGATCCAGACGGTGCAGGTGGCCAGAGGGCGGATCGGCCAGTACGCGCCGTCCTGGTGCCACGGCGTGCGTTTGCCGTTGAGCGCCGGCTTGGCGAAGAAGCTCATGTTCCAAAGGGCGATGTCCGGACCGATGAGCTGGGCGACCATGTCGAGGATCGCCGGATCGCGCGCGTAGTTCAGAAAGCCGCTGTCGAAGGTCAGTAGATCCGGGCAGTTGTCGCGGAACTCCGGATGGCGCGCGAGCAGACGGTCATGGTCGTCGCGGATCGCCTGCAGGGTGTCCGGCGGCAGGCGGTATTTAGGAAACACGTAACCTTTGTCGTGGTAGTGAGCGATCTCGGTTTCGGTCAACATAACCGCCTCCTCCTGTGCCGCGGTTTTCCTCGCGGCGGTTTTCTTCGCGGACATCAATGTGTTGAATGCAATGATCTTCCGGACAGTGACCCCGAAGCAATACCCGTCGGTGCTTGCCGGCACGGGGCCGGCATGAGCGATCCGTCATCGAGAATGCGGGCGCGAATTCCCCAAGCCGATCCCAGGATTTTCGAGCTGTTCGACGGTTGGCTCGCCGCCCGCGGCGACCATCCGGTGGCTGATCGTGCCGCCTTCGATCCTGTCACCATCTCCCGAATGCTGGCATTCGTGTGGATCTACCGGATGGCGCCGGATCGCGGCGACTACATCTGCGAGCTGGCGGGCGAAGAGGTGAACGCCGTTTGGGGCAATTCGATCAAGGGCCGGACATTGACCGAAATCGTCGGTCCAGAACA
This sequence comes from Thalassobaculum salexigens DSM 19539, assembly GCF_000423805.1. Lineage (NCBI taxonomy): Bacteria > Pseudomonadati > Pseudomonadota > Alphaproteobacteria > Rhodospirillales > Thalassobaculaceae > Thalassobaculum > Thalassobaculum salexigens. The sequence goes on along the minus strand of NZ_AUIR01000012.1, from coordinate 28,075 downwards.
CCGCACGACGCTGGCGGGCCGCTGGGCACGGGCGCGCAGCGAACCGGCCATTCTCTACAGCGCGACCGAGAACCTGCCCGACCCGCATTTCGTCCATCGGGTCGAGCGGTTGGTCCTTCCGATGCGGTCGCGCGACGGCGAGGTCGACTCCGTGCTCGGCACCAGCCTGTACGACCGGCGCACGGACCGGATCGCCAGCGGTGTCGATACCTCTGTGGCGATGCCGGCGGCCGTGCTGCGGATACCTGTCGCCGAACTGTAACCTCCGGTCCGCCGTGCCGGGAGCCAGAGCGGGCCGGGCGTCAGAACGGGTTGGTGACGATTCCGCCTTCTACCCGCAGGGCCGCGCCGTTGGTGGCGCTGGACGCCTTGGAGCAGACGTAGCAGATCATGTTCGCCACCTCTTCCGGCGTGGCGTAGCGCTGGATCAGCGAGGCGGGCCGGCGCTCGGTGAACATGGTGGAGGTCAGCGCCTCCAGTGTCGTGCCCTGCGCCTTCGCACGCGCGGTCAGCCGGTCGTGCTGGGCTTCCACCCAGGTCGGGCCGGGCAGGACGGAGTTGACGGTGACGTTGGTGCCCTTGGTCGCCTCGGCCGCGCCGCGGGCGATCACCAGCTGGGCGCTCTTCGACATTCCGTAATGCACCATCTCCTTGGGGATGTAGATGCCGGACTCGCTGGAAACGAAGACCACGCGGCCCCAGTCCTTGGTGTCGAGCATGTCCTTCAGGTAATGCCGGGTCAGCCGCACGCCGCTCATCACATTGACGTCGAACATCTCCTGCCAGTCCGCATCCTCGATCTCGAAGAACGGCTTGGGACCGTAGATCCCCATATTGTTCACCAGGATGTCGACGCCGGGGACCGCCTCGATCAGGGCGGCGCAGCCCTCGGCGGTGCCGAGATCGGCGACTTGGCCGTGGACAACGGCACCCGGGGCGGCGTTCAGCACTGCTTCCACCGCCTCGGCGACCGGTCCCTCGCTGCGGCCGTTGACGACGACTTCCGCCCCCATGGCGGCAAGTCCCTTTGCGGTCGCCAGGCCGATCCCGCGGGTGGAGCCGGTGACGAGGGCGGTCTTGCCTGAAAGGTCGAGGTCCATGCGGTGCTCCCTGTAACGTCTGTTGGTGTTCGGTGCTGTTGGCTCCGGATCGCAGCAGCCTAGCGCAGTCGACCGCTGCGTCACCATCCGATGTCTTTCTTGAAGACCTTTCAATCTTCCATAGTATTCGGGCGGTTTCTGGCAGGTATTTGCTGTAAAGCGCGAGCAGACCCGTGCCCGGTCTGCGGTGGAACAAGAGGAGTCTGCGTAAGGGTTTTGATAACCATTTACATCCATTCTGCGCTAGGACGCCCGGCCCGCGCGGTTTCGGGCGAACTCACCGTGGCAGAATCCAAATGGCAGTCGGCCCCCTTCATTCCACGCTGCGCCGCCACCCGTCGGCGGAGTCGATCGCGGAGAACTCCGGTCACCTGGTGGTCGGTGAGCCCACCCTGGTCTCGCCGATCGTCGCCCGCGGCCATGCCGCCTGGGCAGCGGCCTGCTGCGAGGGCGCGCTCCCGCTGGCCGACGACCTGAAGGCCGAGGCGCTGGCCGGCATCCTGCCTTATGTGTATCTGGTGGATGTGCTGTCGACGGAGGGACCCGGTCCGATGGAGGTCGCCGACTTCCGCTATCGGCTGGTGGGCACCGATGTCGTTTCCCATACCGCGGCGGACAATACCGGCCGCAGGCTCTCCGATATCGCCGGTCAGGGCAGTCAGGCGACACTGATCCGGCTCTATACGCTGGCGAGCAATGCCGCGGTCCCCGCCGTGCAGCGCATCGCCTATCTGACCAAGAGCGGGTCGCGCCACTGGTACGAGACCATTGTCATGCCGATGACGACCAAGCGTGGCGGGCCCGCCGACCGGTTGCTCGGCGTGGCCGAGCATTTCTGTCAGCGGCGCTGATCCGGCCCCCGCTGGCGCGCGATCTGACACCTCGCGGCCACATCTGCCGCGAAATTGCCTCATCTCGGTCCGCGTCCTGAACAGATCGGCCCCTACTTATGCCATCGACGGCGAAGGCGGCGTTGACGCAACGGCCCGACGTCGCCCCGCTCAACAAATCGATGGAGGGTAGTCTTGATGACCCGTTCACGGACGCGCGCAGGGTTGCGCGCCGCACTTCTGGCGACCGCGCTGGTCGCCGCACCGATGATCGCCCAGCCGATATTCGCCCCGAGCGTCGCCCATGCCCATGGCGAGCTTCCGGGCTCCTTCTCCGAGTTGGTGAAGAAGGCCAAGCCGGCCGTCGTGACCGTGCTGACCAAGACCGCCGGCGGCAGTCCCGAGGTCGGCGGCCAGCAGATCCCCGAGCTGCCGCCGGGCCATCCGCTGCACGACTTCTTCGACAAGTTCTTCGGCGGTCAGCCGCCGATGGGCCAGCCGCCGATGGGTCAGCAGCAGGCGCCCCGTCAGGCGCGCGGCCTCGGCTCCGGCTTCATCATCGACGCCGGCGGCACGATCGTCACCAACAACCACGTCATCGACGGGGCGGAGGAGATTACGGTCGTGCTGGACGACGGCACCGAGCTCGACGCCACCCTGGTCGGACGCGACCCGAAGACCGATATCGCCGTGCTGAAGGTTTCCAGCGACACGCCGCTGCCGACGCTCCCCTGGGGCGACAGCGACCAGCTCGAGGTCGGTGACTGGGTGGTCGCCATCGGCAACCCGTTCGGTCTCGGCGGGACGGTGACGTCCGGCATCGTCTCGGCCCGTGGCCGCGACATCAATGCGGGTCCGTATGACGACTTCATCCAGGTCGACGCGGCGATCAACCGCGGCAATTCCGGCGGCCCGCTGTTCAACACCGACGGAAAGGTCGTCGGCATGAACACGGCGATCTTCTCGCCGAACGGCGGCAATATCGGCCTCGGCTTCTCCGTGCCGGCCAATCAGACCCGGGCGATCGTCGCCGAAATCCTGGAGAAGGGCTCGGTGGAGCGCGGCTTCATCGGCGTGCGCATCCAGCCGGTGACGCCGGAGATCGCCGACAGCCTGGGCCTCAACTCCGAGGACGGCGCGCTGGTCGCCGATGTCGACCCCACGGGTCCGGCCGGCCAGGCGGGCCTGAAGGCGGGCGACGTCATCCTGCGCTTCGGCAACACCGCGATCACGGAGGTCCGCGACCTGACCCGCGCGGTGGCCGACGTCGATCCGGGCGAGAGCGCCAACCTGACCGTCTGGCGTGACGGCACGGGCCGCGACCTGGCGGTCGAGGTCGGTTCCTTTCCGAAGGCCGAGCAGATGGCCGAGGCGACCACCGGCGCTCCCGACGCCGAGGGTCTCGAGGTCGCACCGCTCGGTGTGACCCTGGGCGACCAGGAGGAGGGTGCCGTCGTGCTCTCCATCGCGCCGAACGGCGCCGCCGAACTGCGCCCCGGCGATGTGATCGCCGCGGTCGGCCAGTCGCAGGTCGCCAATGCGAAGGAGGCCCGGGCCGCGATCGACGCGGCGAAGTCCGGGCACAAGAAGTCCGTGCTCCTGCTGGTCCGGCGTGACGGCCAGCAGCGCTACGTGGCGGTGCCGTTGCGCGACGCGTAAGTTACCGGCACCTTTAGGGCCGTGCACCGTGTATCCCCAGCGGTGTGCGGCCCTTTCACCCCGAGCGGTGCGCGACCCTTTCGCGTCGTGCCGGAGCGTCGCGTCCATGGATATCAGACAGCTCCAGTACCTCGTGGCGCTCGCCCGCGAGCAGCATTTCACCCGCGCCGCCGAGGCCTGCGGGATCACCCAGCCCACCCTGTCCGGCCGCATCCGCCAGCTCGAGCATGAGCTCGGCGTTCCCATCGTGCTGCGCGGCCAGCGCTATATCGGCCTGACCAACGAGGGCCAGCACATCCTGAAATGGGCGCAGCGCATCCTTGAGGATTGCGACAGCCTGCGCGACGACCTCTCCGCCCTGTCCGGTGCGCCGGAGGGCCGGATGGTGCTCGGCGTCATTCCCTCCGCGCTGGCCGCCGTGCCGCCGCTGACCGAGTTGCTGCGCCGGCGTTTTCCGAAGCTCACCTTCAGCATCCGCTCGCAATCCTCAAAGGACATCGAGCGGCATCTGGCGGAGTTCTCCATCGATGCCGGTATCACCTATCTCGACAGCGAGCCGATCGACATCACCTCCTCGCAGCCGCTGTACCGCGAGCGCTACCGGCTGGTGGTGCGCGAGGACCATCCGCTCGCCGGCCGCGACAGCGTCGCCTGGGCCGAAGCCGCGGAACACGCGCTCTGCGCGCTGACCCCGGACATGCAGAACCGGCGGATCATCGACCGCGCCTTCGCCAAAGCCGGCTGCCATCCGCATCCGGAGATCGAGAGCAATTCGGTGATCAATCTCTGCGCCTATGTGCAGACCGCCGGCCTGGTCAGCGTGCTGCCCGAGGCCCTGACCCGGGTGGTCGGGGAGGGGGCGCGCCTCCGGGCGATTCCGCTGGTGGAGCCGGTGGTGGAGCACATGATCGGCGTCGTCGCGCTGGACCGCGAGCCGATGTCGCCGCTGGTCGAGATGCTGCTGGAAGCGGCGAAGGGCTATCCCGACCCGTTGGCGCCGTAGCGGGAATACGGCGCTCCTGGTCTGGTTGTCGCGCAGGTCGGTTTGCCGTATAGAAAGATCGGACCGGATCGTAATTTTGATCCCAGAAGGGCATATCGATGGTTACCAGATCCGTCCGCCCCGGTGTGCGCGGTATCGCCGACGACGCGGGATCGGCCGTCCCGCCGAAACCGGGAGAGTGGGATTGGACCGTCTCCCTGATCGACCCGATGCTTCAGGGTCTGCTGCAGACCTGGCAATCGAAATGCCGGCACGGAATGCTCCCGGCGCGTCGCGATTTCGATCCGCTGGACATGCGGGACTGCCTTGGCTGGCTTTTCGTGGCGCAGGTCGAGCCGGAGATCGACGACTTCCGCTACACCCTGATCGGCACCGAGATCACCGAGCATGTCGGCCGCGACAATACCGGCCGCCGGATCGGTGAGGTGTTCGGGCCGGCCGGGCTCGACCTCTACAGCCAGGTCCGCGATTCCCAGCGGCCGGTCCGGGTCTGGGGCGTCGTCGATTGGCTCGACAAAGAGCACAAGTCCTACGAGACCCTGCTGCTTCCCCTGGCGGATGACGGCAGGACTGTGGACCGGTTCATTGGTGCAATGGTGTTCGGCTCGGCGAAGTAGGGCCGCGCCCGGCGGAACAACAGCCATCTTGCGAACTCCCGGTTCCGTCGCCACGTTGAGAGCACGCACGGGGGCGTCCGCATCTGCGGGCTGAGAAGTACCCTTCGAACCTGAACCGGATCATGCCGGCGGAGGAAGTTGCGGGTCCGTCGACTGGAGGCGGGCGCCGCTTCGGCCCCGGTGGCGGAAAGGCTCCTATGAAAAGCCCAGGCACGCACCTGAAGACCCTGCGGGACACCGCCCCGCTGGTGCAGAACATCACCAATTTCGTCGCCATGAACGTGGTCGCCAACGCCCAGCTCGCGGTCGGCGCCTCTCCCGCCATGGTGCATGCCATCGAGGAGGCGGCCGAGTTCGCCGGACTCGCCGGTGGGCTGACGGTGAATATCGGCACCGCCGATGCCGGGTGGGAATCCTCCATGGTGGCTGCCGCCCAGGCCGCCTCGGCGGCGGACAAGCCCTGGGTGCTGGACCCTGTGGCGGTGGGCGCGACCGGCTTCCGCAACCGTCTGGCCGCCCGGCTGCTGGCGCTGAATCCGACGGTGCTGCGCGGTAATGCCTCGGAGATCCTGGCGCTGAGCGGCGAGGTCGCCAGCGGCAAGGGGGTGGATTCCGGCGACCCGGTCTCCGCCGCCGAGGATGCGGCCCGGTATCTGGCGCAGCGCACCGGCGGCGTTGTGGCGGTCAGCGGCGCCGTCGATTTCGTCACCGATGGTGACCGCGCCGTGCGGATCGAAGGCGGCGACCCCCTGATGGGCCGGGTGACCGCCATGGGCTGCGCGCTGACCGGCGTGGTGGGCGCCTTCCTGGTCGGCCAGAAGCCGTTCGAGGCCACGGTCGCCGCCCATGCCTGTTTCGGCCTAGCCGGGGCGATTGCCGCCGCGCGTGCCGGCGGGCCGGGCAGCTTCGGCCCCGCGCTGTTGGATACGCTGCATGCGATGACCCCGGAGCAGCTCGACGCCGAGGCCGGGATCGCGGCGGTGTGAGCCTTGGCCCGCTGCGGTCGGGCCCGGTTGGGCCTCGGCCACGCGTCGGGTCATCGGCTAATCACCGGGCGTTGACGAAGCGGGGAGATAAAGAATGGCGATCGACTGGAGCCAGTCGGCGGAGGATGTGGACTGGCGGGAACTGGCGGACCTGGTCCGCGCGGCCCCTCTGGGCGACAAGACGTCCGAGTTTCTGCGCACGGTGTTCACCAACAGCCTGTACCGCGAATTCGCCCGCGAGGACGGCCGTCTGGTCGCCGCCGGGCGGGCGCTGTCGGACGGGGCGGACTGCGCCTATCTCGGCGATATCGTCGTGCTGCCGAGCCACCAGGGCCGGGGGCTGGGCGGTCAGGTGATCCGCCGCCTGCTCGACCGGGTGCGCGATCACCGCAAGATCCTGCTCTACGCCGTGCCCGGCAAGGAGCCGATCTACCGCAAATACGGCTTCCGGCGGATGACGACGGCGATGGCGATCTTCGAGGATCAGCCGGCGGCGTTCGACCGGGGGTATCTGACGGAGGCCTGAGGGACGCGTCGCTCTCCACCCGCACACTCCTCCGTCTTCCCGGGCCTGACCCGGGACCCAGGGCTAGGGCCGCTGGAACTTTGAGGACTTGCAGCCGGCGCTCCGGCAAGCGTCGCCCTCGGTCCCGGCGCGGGGCCGGGAAGACGGGATGAAAAGGTGGGGAGGGGAGATCGTTTGGCTGGGGCATCCTGAGCATGCCCCCACCCGCACACTCCTCCGTCTTCCCGGGCCTGACCCGGGACCCAGGGCTAGGGCCGCTGGAACATTGAGGACTTGCAGCCGGCGCTCCGGCAAGCGTCGCCCTCGGTCCCGGCGCGAGGCCGGGAAGACGGGATGAAAAGGTGGGGAGGGGAGATCGTTTGGCTGGGGCATCCTGAGCATGCCCACGCCCGTACTCCATCGTCTTCCCGGGCCGGACCCGGGACCCAGAGTTGGGGCCGCTGGACCTGTGGGGACGTGCCGCCGGCGCTCCGGCAAGCGTCGCCCTCGGTCCCGGCGCGAGGCCGGGAAGACGGAGGTTTGAAGGCGGGGCGGCACCTTGGCTTCCTCCCGTACCGCGCCGCTTCCGTACCGCCACTCTCCCGCACCGCACCATAGAGCGCGTCTATCAACACATTGAATCGTCCGATTTGACCGCAACTTGCGGCTGAGCCCATCGTCTCCGGAACACTGCGCCGTGTCGGTCGACAGTGCTGGTGAATAGGAGACAGGCACGGATGATCGAGGCTGAGAAATCGCCGCAGAACGGGCTGCCGAATGGGCTGCCGACTGCGCCCGCCGGCGCGGTTGCCGAGGCGACTGCGATCTGCGCCCGCCACCGCAACGATCCGGCGGCCCTGCTGGAGATCCTGCACGACCTTCAGGACCAGACCGGATACGTGCCCGAGGCCGTCCTGCCGACGATCGCGAGTGCGCTGAACCTGTCCCGCGCCGAGGTCCACGGGGTCGTCAGTTTCTATCACGATTACCGCCGCGCCCCCGCCGGACCCGTCGTCGTCAAGCTCTGCCGGGCCGAGGCCTGCCAGTCCATGGGCGCGCTGGCCCTGATCGAGACGGTCTGTGCGGCGCGCGGCATCGCGCTCGGCGGCACCTCCGAGGACGGTGTCACCATCGAGCCGGTCTATTGCCTGGGCAACTGCGGGCTCGCCCCCGCCGCCATGGTGAACGGCAGGCTGATCGGCCGCGCCGATGCCGGGCGCCTCGACACCGCCGTGCGGGAGGCCCGCTCATGACCGTCACGCTGTACGTCCCCCGGGATTCCGCCGCCCGTTCCGTCGGCGCCGAGGCCGTCGCCAAGGCCATCGCCGCCGAGGCCGCCGCGCGTGGCGCCGACGTGACGATCGTGCGCAACGGCTCGCGCGGGATGTTCTGGCTGGAGCCGCTGGTCGAGGTGGAGACCGCCGCCGGCCGGGTCGCCTACGGGCCGGTCGCCGCCGAGGACGTGACCTCTCTGTTCGACGCCGGTCTGCTCGCCGGGGACGGCCACCACGCGCTCGCCCTCGGCCTTACCGAAGAGATCCCGTATCTGAAGCATCAGGAGCGGCTGACCTTCGCCCGGGTCGGCGTCATCGATCCGCTCGACCTCGCCTCGCTCAGCGCCTGGGGCGGCCTCGACGGGCTGAAGGCGGCCCTGGAGATGGACGGCGAGGCGGTCTGCGCCGCCATCACCGAGTCCGGCCTGCGCGGCCGTGGCGGTGCGGGCTTCCCCGCCGGCATCAAGTGGAAGACGGTGCACGACCAGCCGACGGGCCAGAAATACATCTGCTGCAACGCCGACGAGGGCGACAGCGGCACCTTCGCCGACCGCATGATCATGGAGGGCGATCCCTTCACCCTGATCGAGGGCATGGCGATCGCCGGCCTCGCGGTGGGGGCGGAGGACGGCTACATCTACATCCGCTCAGAATATCCCGACGCCATCGCGACCATGACCGCCGCCGCCGCGCTGATGGAGCAGGCCGGCTGGCTCGGCGAGAATATCGGCGGCAGCGGGAAGACCTTCCGTTTGCATGTGCGCCGCGGCGCTGGCGCTTATATCTGCGGCGAGGAATCGTCGATGCTGGAAAGCCTGGAGGGCAAGCGCGGCACCGTGCGGGCAAAGCCGCCGATCCCGGCGATCCACGGTCTGTTCGGCAAGCCCACCGTCGTCAACAACGTGCTGACGCTCGCCACCGTGCCGGTGATCCTGGCCAAGGGGGCCGAGTTCTACAAAGGCTTCGGCATGGGCCGGTCGCGCGGGACCAAGCCGTTCCAGCTCGCCGGCAACATCAAGCATGGTGGTCTGGTGGAGAAGGCGTTCGGCGTCACCCTGCGCCAGCTCGTGGAGGAGTTCGGCGGCGGCACCGCGTCGGGCCGGCCGTTCCGTGCCGCCCAGGTCGGCGGTCCGCTCGGCGCCTATATCGACGACTCCATGCTCGACATCGAGACCGACTACGAGAACTTGGCCGCTGCCCAGGCAATGCTCGGCCATGGCGGCATCGTGGTGTTCGACGACAGTGTCGACATGGCGGCGATGGCCCGCTTCGCCTTCGAGTTCTGCGAGATCGAGAGCTGCGGCAAGTGCACGCCCTGCCGGATCGGCGCGGTGCGCGGCAAGGAGACGGTGGAGAAGATCCAGCGCGGCGAGAACGTGGGCGCCAATCTCGAGCTGGTCGCCGATCTCTGCGAGACCATGCGCGACGGCTCGCTCTGCGCGATGGGCGGGCTGACGCCCATGCCTGTGCTCTCCGCGATGCGTCTGTTTCCCGAAGACTTTCATAATACGCCCTTGATGGCGGCCGAGTAGGAGAGACCGGATGGCCCTTCTCAAAGAGACCGATTTCGGCACGCCGGCCAAGCAGGGCGCCCCCGTCACCCTGACTATCGACGGGGTGGACGTCACCGTGCCCGAGGGCACGTCGATCATGCGCGCCGCCACGCAGATCGACCGGCCGATCCCCAAGCTCTGCGCCACCGACAGTCTGGACCCCTGGGGCTCCTGCCGGATGTGCCTGGTGGAAGTGGAAGGGGTGAAGGGCACACCCGCCTCCTGCACCACCCCGGTGCGCGCCGGCATGGTCGTCACCACCCAGAACGACCGCCTGGCGAAGATCCGCAAGGGGGTGATGGAGCTCTACATCTCCGACCACCCGCTGGACTGTCTGACCTGTGCCGCCAACGGCGACTGCGAGCTGCAGGACATGGCCGGCGCGGTCGGCCTGCGCGAGGTGCGCTACGGCATGGACGGGGCGAACCACTTCGAGGCCGAGAGCCGCAAGCCGGTCGACACCTCCAACCCGTATTTCCAGTTCGATCCGGCCAAGTGCATCGTCTGCTCCCGCTGCGTGCGGGCCTGCGAAGAGGTGCAGGGCACCTTCGCGCTGACCATCGACGGCCGCGGCTTCGCCTCCATGGTCTCGGCCGGCACCCAGATCGACGATTTTTTCTCGTCGGAATGCGTGTCCTGCGGCGCCTGCGTCCAGGCCTGCCCGACCGCCACGCTGATGGAAGCCTCGGTGGTCGCTAAGGGCGTGCCGACCCGCTCGGTGGAGACCACCTGCGCCTATTGCGGCGTCGGCTGCTCGTTCAAGGCGGAGCTGCAGGGCGATCAGGTCGTGCGCATGGTCCCGCAGAAGTCCGGCGGGGCGAACGAGGGCCATTCCTGCGTGAAAGGGCGCTTCGCCTGGGGCTACGCCACCCACAAGGACCGGGTGACCACGCCGATGGTCCGCGACGCCATCACCGATCCCTGGCGCGCCGTCTCCTGGGACGAGGCGATCGGCTTCGCCGCCGACCGGTTCAAGAAGATCCAGGCCGAGCACGGCAAAGGGGCCATCGGCGGCATCACCTCGTCGCGCTGCACCAACGAGGAGGTCTATGTCGTCCAGAAGATGATCCGGGCCGCCTTCGGCAACAACAATGTCGATACCTGCGCCCGGGTCTGCCACTCGCCGACCGGCTACGGGCTGAAGACCACCTTCGGCACCTCGGCCGGCACCCAGAACTTCAAGTCGGTGGAGAAGGCGGACGTCATCCTGCTGATCGGCGCGAACCCGACCGACGGCCACCCGGTCTTCGCGTCGCGCATGAAGAAGCGGCTGCGCGAGGGGGCACAGATCATCGTCCTCGACCCGCGCCGCATCGACCTTGTGAAGTCGCCGCACATCAAGGCGGCCCATCACGTGCAGCTCCGCCCCGGCACCAACGTGGCGGTGATGAACGCGCTGGCCCATACCATCGTCACCGAGGGGCTGGTCGACGAAAAATTCGTCGCCGAGCGCTGCGAGGATGCCGATTTCGACCGCTGGCGGGCCTTCGTCGCCGAGGAGCGCAACTCGCCGGAAACCCTGGCCGAGCGCATCGGCGTCGAGCCGGAGACCCTGCGGGCGGCCGCCCGTCTGTTCGCCACCGCCGGCAACGGCGCGATCTATTACGGCCTCGGCGTGACCGAGCACAGCCAGGGCTCGACCATGGTCATGGCCATGGCCAACCTCGCCATGGCGACCGGGAATATCGGCCGCGAGGGCGTGGGCGTGAACCCGCTGCGCGGCCAGAACAACGTGCAGGGCTCCTGCGACATGGGCAGCTTCCCGCACGAGTTCCCGGGCTACCGCCACGTGTCCGACGCCGCCACGCGGGACCTGTTCGAGAAGGCCTGGGGCCGGCCGCTGCTGGCCGAGCCGGGGCTGCGCATCCCCAACATGCTGGCCGCCGCCATCGACGGCACCTATCGCGGCATCTTCGTCCAGGGCGAGGACATTGCCCAGTCCGACCCCAACACCGTGCATGTGACGGCAGCGCTGGAGGCGATGGACTGCGTGGTGGTGCAGGACCTGTTCCTGAACGAGACCGCCGGCTACGCCCATGTGTTCCTGCCGGGCACCTCGTTCCTGGAGAAGGACGGTACCTTCACCAACGCCGAGCGGCGCATCAACCGGGTGCGCCCGGTGATGAAGGAGGCGACCGGCCTCAGCGAATGGGAGGCGGTGAGCCGTCTCGCTGCGGCCATGGGCTATGACGGCATGACCTACGCCTCGGCGGCGGAGATCATGGATGAGATCGCCGCCCTGACCCCCACCTTCGCCGGCGTGAGCCACGCCCGTCTGGACAGTGGTGCGTCCCTGCAATGGCCGGTGAACGCCGCCGCCCCGGACGGCACGCCGACCATGCACAAGGACGGCTTCGTGCGCGGCAAGGGCCGGTTCATGGTGACGGAATACGTCGCCACGGACGAGCGTACCAACCGCCACTTCCCGCTGATCCTCACCACGGGCCGGATCCTCAGCCAGTACAATGTGGGGGCGCAGACACGGCGGACCGAGAACGGTCGCTGGCATGCCGAGGATGTTCTGGAGGTCCACCCGCACGATGCCGAGGAGCGCGGCATCGGCGAGGGCGACATGGTCAGCATCGGCTCGCGTATCGGCGCCACCGTGCTGCGGGCCACGATCACCGACCGGGTGCCGCAGGGCGTCGTCTACACGACGTTCCACCACCCGGTGAGCGGCGCCAACGTCATCACCACAGAGTTCTCGGACTGGGCGACCAACTGCCCCGAATACAAGGTGACGGCGGTGCAGGTGACGAAGTCGAACCAGCCCTCGGACTGGCAGGAGCACTTCCGCGACGTGCACGAACGCCAGTTCGTGGTCGCGGCGGAGTAGGGCCATGGAGATCCGGCGCCTCGACGGCAAGGCGAGCGAGGTTTCGCCCGAGGTTACCGGTCGTCTGGTGACCGGGGGCGACGCGCGTCCGCAGGCCTGGCAGGTGCCGCAGGAGACGCCCGTCGCCGTGCTGGTCAACGGCGACAGCTTCGCCGTGATGATGGCGACCCCGGCCGATTTGGAGGATTTCGCCGTCGGCTTCGCGCTGACCGAAGGCATCGTGCCGTCGGCCGCCAGGATCGAGAGCCTGCGGATCGGCGAGGCTGGGGACGGCTATCTGCTGAACCTGCGGGTCGCCGCCCGCCATGCCGAAGCCGCCCAGGACCGCAAGCGTACCATCGCCGGCCGTTCGGGCTGCGGCATCTGCGGCGCGCAGACCATCGAGGCGGCGGTGCCGCGCCCGCCCCGGGTGCAGGGCCGTACGCCGGAGGCCGAGGCGCTGACCCGGGCCTACGACGCCCTGCGCGACGTCCAGGTGATGAACCGCACCAACCACTCCACCCACGCCGCCGCGTTCTGCCGGTCGGATGGGAGCATCGAGCGGGTGCGCGAGGATATCGGCCGGCACAACGCGCTGGACAAGCTGATCGGCTCGCTCGCCCGCGACGGCCTGGATGCCCGTGACGGCTTCATCCTGATGTCGAGCCGGATCAGCGTCGAACTGGTTCAGAAGGCCGCGGTCGCCGGCGCGCCGTTCCTGGCCGCGGTGTCGGCGCCCAGCAAGCTGGCGATCGACGTGGCCGGGCGCTGCGGCATGGGGCTGGCGAGCCTTGCCGGCGACGGGATCATGGTTTTCGAGCCGGGAGCGAACACACGCACGGAGCAGGTGGCATGAAACGCCAGGACATCGTCCGCATGACCAATCAGATCGCCGACTTCCACCGGCCCTACCCCCGGGAGGAGGCGGTTGCCGGGGTGGCCCAGCACATCATCGATTTCTGGGACCCCCGCATGCGCGCCGACCTCGCCACCCAGCTCGCCGAGGACGAAGCCGGGTTCGACGAGCTCGCCCTAGCGGGAGCGAAGAGGGCGGCACAGAAACAGGCCGCCCACGCCTGAAAGCCTAAAGCTTGTCGGCGCGGTCGCCCGGTTCGTCGAGCAGCCGCCCCAGGGTCTCGTCGAGGTCGCGGCCCGCGCGGGCGATGATGTCCAGATAGTCGCGGGCGCGCTGGGGATCGGCGTCATAGACCCCGCTGCACAGCGCCTCGGAGAAGCCGACGATGGCGTTCAGCGGCGTGCGGATCTCGTGGCTGACCTGGGACGAGAACATGCCGGTGGCCTGCTGCATGTTGGTGCGCAGCAGCCGGTAGCGCATCAGGTCCATCGTCGTTTCCGCGAGATCCTTCAGGGCCTCCATCTGGTCGTCGGTGAAGTGTCGCGGCCTTGTGTCGACGGCGCAGAGCGAGCCCAGCGCGAACCCGTCCTCCGTGATCAACGGCACGCCGGCATAGGCGCGGATATGGGGCGCTCCGATCACCAGGGGATTCTTCTTGAAGCGCGGGTCTTCCAGAGTGTCCTCCACGACCATCGGCGTGCGCTGCAGAATCGCGTAGGAGCAGAAGGAGACATCACGCTCCGTTTCGCTGATCGACAGCCCACAGGCGGATTTGAACCACTGCCGGTCGCGGTCGACCAGGGAGACCGCTGAGATCGGTGTGTCCATGACCCGTGCGGCCATTCGTGCTATACGGTCGAAGCCTTCTTCGGGCGGCGTATCCAGGATCTGGAACCAGATGAGCTGGGTCAGCCGATTTTTCTCATTGCTGGGGAGAGGGACGCTCAACATGCCTGCGGTACCTGGTTTCAGCGCGAAGCCCTGTCGGCCTGGAACCGACCGGAAAGCCTGCGGAAAAGACGGTCTGTAACTCGGCCATTATACGAATTTGCCGAAAAATTCTGTTAATTTCGAAAGGTATTGAGAGAAATGAGATGCCTGCTCGGATACCCAGCCGCCGGCCGGCGCTTCGGCGCGGTGTCCGCGGTGCTTCTCGCCGCCATCCTGGCGTCCTGCGCCGGAAACGAGCCCCGTTCGGGCGTGCTGAGCGCGGAGCAGATCCGTGAGACCGTGACCGGCAACGCGCTCACCCGCTGCGGTACGCGGCTGCTGGGCCAGTGGCGCTATACCGCCCGCCACGGACGCGACGGCAGCTTGGAGGCGGTGGTCTTGGCCGGGGCGCGGCGCGAGGATGCCGCCGGCGTCTGGCGGGTCACCGAGGACGGTCTGTACTGCCGTACCTGGAACAACGACTGGGCCGGGGGGCGGGAAGGGTGTTTTAGCGTCACCCGGAACGGCGACGCGCTGACCTTTGACCATGTCAGCGGCGCTGCCGGCGAGGCGGCCAGCTACACCTATACCCTGGGGGAGGCCTGCCCCTGAGAGGCGGGCAGGCCGGGGCGGATCACGCCCCCCAGGTCCGTGCCTCGCCGCAGTCGATATGGACGAAATTGGAGCGGGAATAGAGGCCGACGCCGCCGCGGTTCATGGCGATCGCCGCCTTGGCGATGGTGCTCACCCGCAGGCCGGGCACGCGGATGTCCAGCGCCATGCCCTGCATGTGCAGGCTGCGCTTGGCCACGCCCGAACTGTTGGCCCGGAGCGCCTCGTTGGTCTTGGGTGAGCGGTAGCCGCAGACGATGCCGATGCGCTGGGTGATGTCGAGCCGGAACGTCAGGTCGTGCAGGTAGTCCAGCACCCGGGTGTCGATCGCATGGACCGTCCCGTCGCGGTGGTCGCGCAGACAGTAGTTGATCTTGCGCAGCGCCTCGGTGTCGTAGCGGCCGTTGCGGAAATAGGTGATGTCGAGCCGCTCGTCGGTGTGCAGGTGCTCGATCTTCAGCTTGCGGGTGTCGTGCGCCGCGACGATGGCCGAGCGGGCCGGCGTGCCGCCGGTCATCAGCAGTGCCAAAGCGCCCAGGGCAGCCCGTCGCGTAACCCGGCGTCGGGGCGAGGAAGCGAAGTGTTCCGTCATGTCCGATGGTCTCCGAGGCGCCGAGGCGCGAGAAAACCTCTTTCCTTCGGTTCGCGCCGGCGCGCAAGCGTTTTCGTCGCCGTCAGATCAATCCCAGCGCGTTCGCCAGCAGGGAGTCGCGGCCATAGATGTCGTCGCGGAACTCCACGGTGCCGCCCTCGCCGATCCAGGCGGTCAGATAGGTCAGGTGCACCGGCACGGGGGTCTTCAGGTTGACCCGGGTGGTCTTCTTGCCGTCGAGGATCTTTCGGACCTGTGTTGAGTCCTGGCCGTCGGCGGCCAGCATCACCTCGGCCAGGGTGATCGGCTTCTGCAGGCGGATGCAGCCCGAGCTGAAGTTGCGGACCGACTTGGCGAACAGTTCGCGCGCCGGGGTGTCGTGCAGATAGACGTCGAACTGGTTGGGGAACATGAACTTCACCTGACCCAGGGCGTTCTTCTCGCCCGGCGCCTGGCGCAGTCGGTAGGGGAACCGGCCCTTGGGGATGGCGGCCCAGTCGACGCTGGCCGGGTCGACCCGCGGCGCGCCGTCCTGGTAGCCCGCATAGAGCTCGTAGCCGCCAGCGGTCAGGTAGGACGGATCCTTCTTGATCTTCGGCAGCAGGTCCTGGGCCGCGATCTTCGCCGGCACGCTCCAGGTCGGGTTGAACTCCAGGTAGCGGATCGTGTCGCTGAAGATCGGCGTCTCCCGGTAGGGGCGGCCGACGATCACCCGCATGGCCAGCCGGGTCACCCCGCCGACCACATAGTCGAGCTCGAATCCGGCCATATTGACGAACACATGGTCGTCGCCGAATTCGTCCGGCATCCAGCGGAACCGTTCCATGTTGAGCACGATCTGACGGATGCGGTCCCGCACCGGCACGTTCATCGCCGCCACCGTCTTGGCGCCGATGGCGCCGTCGGCATCCAGCCCGTGGCGGCGCTGGAACTGGCGCACGGCGCTTTCCAGGGCCGGGTCGTAGAGGTCCGTCGCTCCGGAGGCCGGCGTCAGGTCGGCGGTGGAGGAGAGGCGGCGCCGCACTTCGGAAACCCGGGGATCGGTCATGCCCGGTTTCAGGGTCGGACCCTCCGGCACCGGGTGCCAGCCGCCGGAGCGGGCCAGCGCGCGGTAGTCCAGCAGCAGCCGGCGCAGGCGGCGGTAGATCGGATTGCCCGGCGCCAGATCGGCCATCGCCTTGGCGGTTTCGGGCGCGGCATGCACCGCGTCCAGCAGCGCCAGCCCGTCGACGTCGCGCGGGAACACGAACAGCTCCGGATCGACCTTCTTCGGTGCCACCCGGCCGGCCTGCAGGTCGGTCAGATAACGCAGCAGCGTCCGGCTGACCGCCTGGTCCAGGCTCTCCGGCGAGTCGGCGGCGGGAAGCGTGTAATCGGCTGGACGCAGACCCTGGCGCTCGGCCCGTTCCAGGACCCGGACGACGGCGGCACCCTTGGCGTTGAGCGTCGGGACCTCATTCTCCTCGACCCAGGCATACCCGTCCGTCCGTGTGGCGAGGAACGCTGCAACGACCGCGTCCGGCGCGAAGTCAGCCGTCGAGTCCGGCGTTGGATCCGAACTCTGGGCGAGCGCCGGCGCCGTCAGCGAAATCAGAAGGGCCAGCGCGGCGGCGAGGATGGCACGGACTGGGGTCGGGCCGGTCATTCGAAGGCTCCCGCGTTCCGGTTGTCTGAAGGGTCGATGGTTCAACGGAACCCTATGACGTTAAAGCGAAGATTGACAGGCCGACCCCTCGACCGTAGCGTCCGGCCGTCAATCGCATGTGGTGTCCCGACCCACGAGACAGGGTCGGGATGAAACGGGAAGCCGGTCAGACTCCGGCACTGCCCCCGCAACGGTAGGCGAGGTTGATCCGTCGCAGAACGCCACTGTGCCGCCATGGCATGGGAAGGCGCGGCAGGATCTGGACCCCCGGGTCCGCCCTCGCGAGTCCGGAGACCGGCCACGGCGTGAAACCTCGATATCGCGGGGCGCGATGATCGGGTTCGGCCGTGGACCCGTGTCCCGGGCCGTCCCCTTCCATCCCTTCCGTCGATGTCGCTTTGCAACGCCGCGCGGGTGTGCGTCGGACGAGGAGGATGGAATGACTTTCGAGAACCGCCTGATCACGGGCCGATCCCTGACAGGAGCAGCGCTGGTCGCCGCTCTGATGGCCGCCGGGGCGCTCCCGGGGCAGGCCCAGCAGATTGGGGGCCAACAGGTCGGGGCCCAGCAGGTGGCGGCCGGCGAGCGGGCCGCCGTGAGCACGTCGGACGAGGTGATCGTCACCGCCTCGCGCATCGCGGAGACCGCCGACGAGACCCTGGCGCCGGTCAGTGTGATCACCCGCGAGGAGATCGAGCGCCGCCAGATCCGCTCCGTGCCGGATGCCCTGCGCCGGGTACCGGGCCTGACCCTGACCAACAACGGCGGGGTGGGCAAGGCGACCTCGGTCTTCCTGCGCGGTGCCGAGAGCGACCACGTGCTGGTGCTGATCAACGGCGTGAAGGTCGGCTCGGCGACGCTCGGCACCTTCAATTTCGAGAGCCTGTCGATCGACGACGTGGAACGGATCGAGGTCGTGCGCGGCCCGCGCTCCCACCTCTACGGCTCCGAGGCGCTGGGCGGCATCATCCAGATCTTCACCCGCAAGCCGACCGAGACGACCCGCGCCCATGCCAGCGTCGGCTATGGCAGCAACGATACGATGGAAGGGACCGCCGGCTTCTCCGGCCGGGCCTCCGGTATCGGCTTTTCGGCCAGCACCAACTACATCCGCACCGACGGCATCAACTCCTGCGGCAACGGCACGACCGTTCCAGGCGGCGGCTGCTTCGCCAACCAGCCGGACAAGGACGGCTTCGAGCGGAGCTCGGTAACTGGCGCGCTCGACTACGCTTTCTCTAATGGTATCAAGATGGAAGCGACCGGTCTTTATGCGACGAGTGAGAACGAGTACGACGGCTCGACCTCCAACGAATCCGAGGCGGTGAATTATGTGCTCGGTCTGCGTGCCCTGGCCTCGCCGACCGACTTCTGGGATGTGACCGTCGCCGCCGGCCACACCGTGGACGACGCCGATAACTTCCTCGATGGAACATACGAATCGACGTTTGAAACAGAGCGCAACTCACTGTCTTTGCAGAATGATCTCTATCTTCTGGAAGATCAGGTGACGACGCTCGGCGCCGACTTCCAGCGCGATCTGGTCGGTGGCTCGACCGACTATGTGGAGGACAGCCGCGACAATACGGGCGTGTTCGCCCAGCACCGGGCCGAGTTCGGCCGCCACACCGTCCAGCTCAGCGGCCGGGTGGACGAGAACGAGCAGTTCGGCGGTCATCTGACCGGCGGTGCCGCCTATGGCTACCGGATCACCGACAACCTGCGGGCGACGGCCTCCTATGGCACCGCGTTCAAGGCGCCGTCCTTCAACGATCTGTATTATCCGGGCTTCGGCAACGAGGACCTGGAGCCGGAGCGCTCGGAGAGCGCCGAGATCGGCCTGGCGGCCAAGGTCGGCGGCTTCGAGTTGGGGGCGAACCTGTTCCACACCGAGATCGACGACCTGATCGCCTATGACAGCTCGATCTTCGCTCCGGCCAATGTCGACAAGGCGCGGATCACCGGCCTGGAGCTGACCGCCTCGGGCGAGGTGGCGGGCTTCCTGCTGTCGGCCGGCGCCACCTTCCTCGACCCGGTGAACGCGTCGGGCGGCGCCAATGACGGCAACCAGTTGCCGCGTCGGGCCGAGCAGGTCTACACCCTGTCCGTCGACCGGGAGCTGGGCGGTCTCGGCTTGGGTCTCGGTGAGTTCGCGGTCGGCGGCGACGTCCATCACGAGAGCGAGCGCTACGACAATCTGGCCAACACCACCAAGCTGGACGCCTATACCACCCTCGACCTGCGCGCGAGCTGGGAGGCGACGGAGAACTGGGGCGTGGACGTCAAGCTCTCCAACCTGTTCGACGAGGACTACAAGACGGCGGCCTATTACAACCAGCAGGGCCGGGCGTTCTTCCTGCGCCTGACCTACCGGCGCTAGGCCATGAGGCGGATGGTGCTCGCGTTGGTCGCCGGCCTGCTCTGGGCGGGTCCGGCCGCCGCGGCGCCATCCACCCCCGCCGTGGTGTCCATTGACTACTGCGCCGACCAGTATGTGCTGGCGCTGGCCGACCGGGGGCAGATCCATGGCGTGTCGCCCCGCGCCCGCCAGGCCTTCTCCTATCACCGGGAGCGGGCCGCCGACGTGCCTGTGGTCGAGCCGGTGGCCGAGGCCATCCTGCATGCCGGGCCGGATCTGGTGGTGCGGTTCTGGGGCGGCAACCAGCGGCTGGTCTCGATGCTGGAGCGCGTCGGCGTCGACACGGTCAACATCCTCTACGGTCACGATACCGAGACCATCTTCGGCAACCTGACCAAGGTGGCGTCGGCGTTGGGTCGCGCGGACGAGGCCTCCGGACTGATCGCCGACCAGCGCGCCCGCATCGCCGCCCTGGAGGCCAGACCACGGCTGAACCTGCGCGCACTCTACCTGACGCCCAGCGGCACCACCGGCGGGGCCGGCACCGATGTGGACGGCATGATCCGGCTCGCCGGGCTGGAGAACATGGCCGCCGAGCTGGGCTATCGCGGCTGGCGCACGGTCTCGCTGGAGGAACTCCTGATGAACCCGCCGGACGTCTTCATCGGCAGCTTCTTCGACGACGCCGACGTGTCCCGCTCCTCCTGGTCGCCGGCGCGCCATCCGCGTCTGGCCCGGATGATGGGGGACGTGCGCACGGTGCCGGTGCCCGGAAGGTTCCTGTCCTGCAGCGGCCTGTTCTCCGTCGATGCGGCCGAATACATCCGCGCGACCCTGGACGGTACGCGATGAGCGGGGCGGTGGAGATCGGCGACCGGGTCCTGCTGCCCGTGCTGGCCGTGGTGCTGCTCGCGGCGGCCCTGGTGTCCCTGTGCATCGGCGCTGCGCCGCTGTCGCCCGCCGACGTGCTGTCGGCCCTGCTCGGCGGCGGCGGAGAGGTGGAGCGGATCATCGTCTTCGAGCTGCGCCTGCCCCGCGTGGCCCTCGGCATATTGCTGGGGGCGGTGCTCGGTTTCTCCGGGGCCGCACTCCAGGGTCTGCTGCGCAATCCTCTGGCCGATCCGGGGGTGATCGGCGTGACGGCGGCCGCAGGGTTCGGCGCGGTGGTGGCGATCGGCTTCGGCCTTGCCGCGATCTCGGTGCTGATGGTGCCGCTGGCGGCCATCGCGGGAGCGGCGGTGGCGACGGTGCTGCTGTTTGCCGTGGCGGCCCGCAACGACAGCCTGCTGGTGCTGATCCTGACCGGCATCGGCATCTCCAGCCTGGCGACGGCACTGACCTCGCTCGCCTTCAACCTCGCGCCCGATCCGATCACCCTGCGCGACATGATCCTGTGGCTGCTCGGCTCGCTGGAGAACCGCACCACCACCGACCTCGCCATCGCCGCGCCCTTCGTGCTGCTCGGCTGGGCCGCCATGGCGACCATCGGGCGCGGCCTCGACGCGCTGAGCCTGGGCGAGGAGACGACCCGGTCGCTCGGCATCGATGTCGGCCGTCTGCGCTGGCGGGTGGTGCTCGGTGTGTCGGCCTCGGTCGGCGCCATGGTCGCGGTGTGCGGCGCCGTCGGTTTCGTCGGACTGGTGGTCCCGCATATGGTCCGGCCCTTCGTCGGCTACCGGCCTGGACGGGTATTGGTGGCGAGCGCGCTGGGCGGCGCTGTGCTGATCACCCTGGCCGACCTGCTCACCCGGATCCCGACCGGCGGCGAGCGGCTCCAGCTCGGCGTGGTCACCGCCCTGATCGGCGCGCCGGTCTTCATCTGGATCGTCCAGCGCTCCTGGATGGCGTCGCGATGAGGCGGGGGCGATGACCGGCCGGGCGCTGATGCTCCAGGGGACGGGCTCCGATGTCGGCAAGTCGGTGCTGACCGCCGGGCTGTGCCGCGCGTTCGTGCGGCGCGGACTGACCGTGCGGCCGTTCAAGCCGCAGAACATGTCCAACAACGCCGCCGTGGCCGACGACGCGGAAGGTGGCGGCGGCGAGATCGGCCGGGCCCAGTGGCTCCAGGCCCTGGCCTGCGGTGTCGCGCCGAGTGTCCACATGAACCCGGTCCTGCTGAAGCCGAACAGCGACACCGGCTCCCAGGTCGTCCTGCGCGGCCGGGCGCTGGAGGTCGCGGAGGCGCGGCAGTACTGGAGCACGCGCGGATCGCTGCTGGCCCCGGTTATCGAGAGCTTCGAGCACCTGAAGGCCCAGGCCGATATCGTCGTGGTGGAAGGGGCCGGCAGTGCGGCCGAGGCCAATCTGCGCCATGGCGACATTGCCAATATGGGTTTCGCCGTGCCGACCCGAACGCCGGTGGTGCTGGTGGGCGACATCAACCGGGGCGGGGTGATCGCCGCCCTGGTGGGGACCCAGGCGGTGCTGGATTCCGCCGATCGGGAGATGGTGGCCGGCTTCATCGTCAACCTGTTCCGCGGCGACCCGCGTCTGTTCGACGACGGGCTCGCCATGATCGCCGAGCGCACCGGCTGGCGCAGCTTCGGCGTCGTGCCCTTCCTGCCGCAGATCAAGGCGCTGCCGGCCGAGGACGCGGTGGTATTGGAGCAGGGGCGGGCCGGGGAGGACGGGCGGATCGTCGTCGCCGTGCCGATGTTTTCCCGCATCGCCAACTTCGACGACCTCGATCCGCTGCGCGCCGACCCGGCCTTCGACGTGCGGTTCTGCCCGCCGGGCACCCCCTTGCCGGGCGATGCCGCCCTCGTGGTGCTGCCGGGGACCAAATCGACCCTGTCGGACCTGCGGTTTCTGAAGGCCCAGGGCTGGGACGTCGACATCCGCGCCCATGTGCGCCGGGGCGGCCGGGTGCTCGGCCTGTGCGGCGGCTACCAAATGCTCGGGACCTGGGTGCGCGACCCGGACGGCATCGAGGGGCCGGCGGGCGAGGAGGCGGGGCTCGGCCTGCTCGACGTCGAGACCGTCATCGAACCGGCCAAGACCGTGCGCAACGCGGTGTGCCGCAGTGCCCTGCTGGACGCGGAGGCCACCGGCTACGAGATCCATGCCGGGTGCACGACCGGGCCGGGGCTGGCCCGCGCCTTCCTGGAGCGTGCCGGCGAGACCATCGGCATCCTGTCCTCCGACGGCCTGGTGGTCGGCACCTATCTGCACGGCATGCTCGGCGACGATGCGTTCCGAGCCAGATATCTGCAGTTCGCCGGTCTGTCCGGCACCCCTGGCCTGGTGTTCGCCGAGCAGGTGGAGACGGCCCTGGATGCCCTGGCCATCGCGCTGGAGGCACATCTGGACGTGGATGCCCTGCTGGAGGCCGCCCGGTGAGCGCGGTCGTGATCGCATGTGCCATGGCGCTGGACGCGGTGACCGGCGATCCCCGGTCGCTCTACGACCGCGTCCCGCATCCGGTCACGCTCATGGCCCGCAGCCTCGTGGCGCTGGAGACCCGACTGAACCGGCCGGAGGATGCCGACAGCCGCCGCCGGACGCTGGGGGTCGTGAGTCTGGTCGTCTATGTCGGCGGCTGGACCGCCCTGGGCGTGGGGTTGGCGCGGCTGCTCGACGGGCCGATGGGCACGCTGCTGCTGATCGCGCTCGCCTCCACCCTGTTGGCCGGGCGCGATCTGCTCGACCAGGTGGGGGCAGTCGCCGAGGCGATGGACGGCCCGGAAGATCTGACAGCGGCCCGCTCGGCCGTCGGCCGGATCGTCGGGCGCGAGACGGCGTCGCTCGACCGCCCCGCCGTCGCCCGCGCCGCCATCGAGAGCCTGGCGGAGAACCTGTCCGACGGGTTCGTGGCTCCCGTGTTCTGGTTCGCGGTCGCCGGGCTCCCGGGACTGGTGGCCTATAAGGCGATCAACACCGCCGACAGCCTGATCGGCCATCGCAACGCGCGCTATCAGGCCTTCGGCTGGGCGGCGGCCCGGCTGGACGATCTGGCCAACTGGGTCCCGGCACGGCTCACCGCCGCGCTGCTGGCCCTGGCCGCGATCCGGGACGGACGGGCAGGCGAGGCCTGGTCCACCGCCCGCCGCGATGCCCGCCGGCACCTGTCGCCCAATGCCGGATGGCCGGAAGCCGCCATGGCCGGGGCGCTGTGCATCCGGCTCGGCGGTCCGCGCCGTTACGGCGCCGAGCGGGTGGATGGCGCCTGGTTCGGCTCCGGCCGCGAGGATGCCGATACCTCCGACCTGTCCCGCGCGCTGCAACTCGCCCGCCGGGTCTGGGTCGCCCTGATCGCGACAGCCCTGACCGTCGCGCTCATCTCCGACTGACCAGGAAGGATACCATGACCGAGACAGAGGATTCCGCCCGCGCCGAGACCCATCGCGCCGAGGCCCATCGCGCCGAGATGAAGCGGGTGCAGGCCGAGCATCGCGCCCGCATGAAGACGAAGCAGAAATCCGAGCGCGGCCTGCTCGCCGTCCACACCGGCGACGGCAAGGGCAAGTCGACCGCCGCCTTCGGCACCATCATCCGCGCGCTCGGCTGGGGCCGGTCCGTGGGCGTGGTGCAGTTCATCAAGGGTACCTGGAAGACCGGCGAGAACGAGTTCTTCAAGCGCTTCCCCGACCTGCTGACCTTCAAGCGCATGGGCGACGGTTTCACCTGGGACACCCAGGACCGCGACCAGGATATCCGGGCCGCCAAGGCGGCGTGGGACGCGGCCCAGGAGATGTTCACCGGCGGCGATTACGACCTGGTGGTGCTCGACGAGCTGAACATCGCCCTGCGCTACGAGTACCTGGAGGTGGCCGACGTGGTGGAGGCCCTGGCCGGCCGGCATCCGCGCACCACCGTGATCGTCACCGGCCGCGACGCGCCGGCGGCGCTGATCGAGTCGGCCGATCTGGTCACCGAGATGACCAAGGTGAAGCATCCCTTCGATGCCGGCATAAAGGCTGCCTCCGGGTTCGATTACTGAGAGCGTCACCGCCCGGGTTTGCAACTTCGGGGCCTTGAGCGCAGACTTTCCTCTGGCTGGTTCGCCTGACGTCTGGCTGGAGGATATCCGATGGCTCGAGACCTGCGCCCGAAGCCGGGAGGGTCCCCGTCTCCGCATCGCGCCGAGGAGGAGGTGGAGGACGATCCCTTCAACCCTGTCGACAACGATCCGAGCGCGCTCGACGACCTGACACATGCGGAGTTCATCGCGATCTATCGCGACGCCTCGGACAACATCCGCTTCGCCAAGGAGCAGATGTGGCGCTCGCTGCTGTACTTCAGCGCCGGCGCCATCGCCGTCACTGGCTACGGCGTGGTCACCAAGTGGAGCGATCCGCAGCTCTCCCAGTATCTGCTGGTGATCATCTGGCTGTGCAGCATTCTCACCGTGCTGATCATCCTCAGTCTGCAGTGGTGGCAGTCGGCGGAGCACCAGAAGATCGCCTTCGTCACCGCGAAGTGGTCGAGCTTCGCCACCGCCGCGCGGCGCCGCAAGTCCAAGGGCATGAGTGACGTCCAGCGCTACGGCATGCTGGCAGCGATGATCCTGTACCTGGAACTCGTCACCATCGCCGTGACGCGGATCTTCACGGTCCAATACTAGCCCCGGCTCGGCCGCGCCCGCCGCCTCCTAGCCCGCCATCGCCTAGCCCACCGTCATCAAGTCCGCCGTCACCGGGCCTATCGCCTGCTCTCGCGATCGCCGCTCCTTCTTCTACACCGTCTTCCCGGCCTCGCGCCGGGACCGAGGGCGACGCTTGTAGGCGCATCTCATGGGTATCTCGACCGATCCAGTCGCTCCCATTCTCGATCCCGGCGCGTGGCCGGGAAGACGAGAGGGGAGAAGGGGGAGTAAGCGGCTGGCGCTCAACGCATCCGCATTTTCCAGCACTTCCGGATTCTCCTGCTCCGGCCCCGAAAAATGTGGGGCTTCGCGGGTGCGGTGTTGATCTGGGTCAAAGCCGGAGGGATCGGACGGGCGCAAGTAGCCCGTATCGACCACCTCACCAGGAAAGAACGGATCCATGAGTATCTCCGGGAAACTGACGGTCATGGCAGCCACCGCGGCGATAGTGGGCGCCCTCACGGCGATCGGCGGCGCGGCCCAGGCGCAGACCGTCGAGTACAAGCCCAAATCGGCGGGCGATTTCGTGATCCGCGCCCGCGGCATCGCCATGGTGCCGGACGAAAGCACCTCCACCAACGACATCGCCACCGGCGGGGGCGAGCTGAGCAACGACTACGCGCCGGAAGTCGATTTCTCCTATTTCATCACCGACAACATCGCCGTCGAACTGATCGCGGCGACGACCAAGCACGATCTCGACTGGAAGAACCCGGATGTGGACCTCGGCTCGGTCTGGCTGCTGCCGCCGACCCTGACGGTGCAGTACCACTTCATGCCGAAGGAGCGCTTCAGCCCCTATATCGGCGCCGGCCTGAACTACACCTTCTTCTACAACGAGAAGTCCGGTGCGGCGCAGTCGATCTCCTACGACAACGGCATCGGCTACGCCCTGCAGGCCGGTTTCGACTACGCGATCTCCGGCCCGTGGTCGCTGAACGTCGACGTCAAGAAGGTGTTCCTCGACACCAAGGTGACCGCCGATCTGGGGGCCGGCCCGGTGGAGGTCGATGCCGATCTCGATCCGTGGGTCTTCGGTGTGGGCGTCGGCTACCGCTTCTGAGTCCGGCCTTTTCGCGGCTCCGTCCCGGGGGCGGGGCCGCTTTCAGTTGAGCCCCGAGGCAGCCGACGGGGCGGTTTCAGGGGTCAATACGGTCGTTTGCATATCTTTATGGCCGAATACTTTCGACGGACCGTGGTTCCGCTTTCCGCAATGCGGGAAATCACGTTCGCCCGGGTAAATAGATTGTATTTGATCTAAAATGTACTATAGTCCTCTCAGGGATAGGGGGGACGTTGCATGGCCGACAATCGACAGGACTTGGATGCCGAGGCGGATATCGGCATCGCGGAAGGCGGTGCGACCGAGACTCCGCAGCGCTCGGAGCGGCCCGGCGCCCCCGAAGGTGAGTCCGCCGATACCTCCGGCCAGGGCGACGATCCGCGGTCGGCCGACGGCAATGTCCATCTCGGCTCCCAGCGAAATCCCGACACCTCCACGGTCGAACAGTCCGACCAGCGCACCGTCCAGAACGAGGATGTGAGCATCCGCGAGGCCGAGGCGCGCCGGACGGGGCAGGGCAGCGAGTCCGAACGTCAGGGCGAGACCGGCGAGGCCCAGGCTCAGGGCGGTGCCGCCCAGAACCGTGGCGGCCGCGAAGCCTCCGAGCGTACGGAGAGCGACCGGGGCGAGGGGCGGATCGGCGGCAATGACCGGTCAACCGCCGGCGAGGGTTCGGCAGAGACCGGTGGGCAGGCCATTGGGTCCGGAACATCCGGGCCGGGCGATACCGGCGGCGTGGCCTCCGGGACGGTCGGGGCCGGGGATCTGGCGGCGACCTCCGCGGGCCGGCCGGGCGGCGGCGATGGAGCGGGCTCCCAGGCGGATGGCGACGACCCGGCCTCCGGCGGAGCGGCGGCCCAGCAGGCCGGCGCATCCGAGGCCGATACCGGCGGCGCGCCAAACGACGCCTCGGCCGGAGCGGCGGCATCCGGCCGCTCGGACGGATCGGTCACCGCCGGAGACGATGGCGGTGCCGTCGGCGGCATGGCGGGCGACGATCTGGGCCCTGGCGAGGGTGCGCCTCTCCCCGGCGCGGTGCAACGTTCCGCTGCGTCTTCGGATCAGGACAGCCGCGACACCCGAAGCGCCGGGCGCGACGGAGGCGGCCGCGACGCGGACAGCGGCGCCGGCCAATCCGGCTCGACCGGCGACGGCCGGATCGGCCGCACTGACGCGACATCCGACGGCACGCAGGTCGGCGCCGGCACGGGCGTCCAGACCCGCACCGGCACGGATACCGGACAGGACACCACCGCTCAGCCCGGCACGTCGGGAACGACCGGCTCGACCGCCGGCCCGACCCAGGACACCCAGCCGACCGCGACCACCCGCGGCAGCAGCACCGACGACGTCGTCGACGAGACTGCCACCAGCCCGCTGTCCGGCACCGCCCCCGAACCGACCCCGCCCCCAACCGTCGAGGACACTGTCTCCGGCGGCGACGATACGGTCGCGTCGGGTGAGGACACCACGACCGGCGGCGACGATACGGTTACCTCGGGCGAGGACACCACGACCGGCGGCGACGATACGGTTACCTCGGGTGAAGACACCACGACCGGCGACGACGACACGGACTCGTCGGGTGAGGACCCCACGAGCGGCGGGGACGATACGGTTGGCTCGGGCGAGGACACCACGACCGGCGGCGACGATTCAGGCACGTCCGGTGAAGACACCACGAGCGGTGGCGACGACACGGACCCGTCGGGTGAGGACACCACGTCTGGCGGCGACGACACCGGGTCCTCCGGTGAAGACACGGGCACCGGCGGTGACGGTTCTCCGGGATCGGGCCAGAACACCCCTGGCGGTGGCTCGGGCAGCGGTTCGCAGGGCGAGACGGTCACCGGCGGCGCCGGTCACGACACGATAGAGACCGGATCGGGGAACGACCGAATCCTGTCGGGTCAGGGCAACAACCGTGTGGACGCCGGTCGCGGGGATAACTATGTCAGCGCCGGCTCCGGGCGCGACACGATCTCGGCCGGCCGTGGCGACGACACGATCCATGGCGGCGACGGCTCGAACCGCGTTTTCGCCGGCGACGGCGACAACCGGGTGACGGCGGGGTCGGGCAGCGACACGATCT
>NZ_KE384095.1:141706-729206 GCF_000423805.1 Thalassobaculum salexigens DSM 19539 | reverse complement strand
GGCTTCTCCGCCACCCCGGAGCCCGAAGACCGGGTCGTCACGGTGGCGCCGGGCGACACCCTTATAAAGCTGCTGATGGACAACGGCGTCGACCGCGCCACCGCCCATACGGCGATCGACCGTCTGGCCGACGTGTTCGACGTCCGCCGCCTGCAGATCGGCCAGGACATCATCCTGACCTTCCAGGATCAGGCCGCCGGGCCGGCCTTCCTCGGCCTCGCCCTGCAGCCGAGCGCCGATCGCGACATCGAGGTGCGGGCCGACACCGATTCCGGCTTCGTCGCCGAGGAGGTGGTGCGCGAGCTCGAGCAGCGTGACGACTTCGCCGCCGCCGAGATTCAGAGCAGCCTGTACGAGGCCGCCCTGGACGCCGGCATGCCGATCGACGTCCTGATCGCCCTGGTGCGGGTGTTCAGCTTCGACGTGGACTTCCAGCGCGACGTCCAGGCCGGCGACAGCTTCGAGGTGCTGTTCGACACCTATGAGGACGAGCTCGGCAACCGGGTGCGCAACGGCGACATCCAGTACGCCTCCATGACCCTGTCGGGGAAGACGGTGTCGTTCTACCGCTACACCCCGACGAGCGGCATCACCGACTATTTCGATCCCCGGGGCCAGAGCGTCCGCAAGACGCTGATGCGCACGCCGATCGACGGGGCCCGGCTGTCCTCCGGCTTCGGCAAGCGCAAGCACCCGATCCTCGGCTACACCAAGATGCACAAGGGCGTGGACTTCGCCG
Source organism: Thalassobaculum salexigens DSM 19539 (assembly GCF_000423805.1). Taxonomy (NCBI): domain Bacteria; kingdom Pseudomonadati; phylum Pseudomonadota; class Alphaproteobacteria; order Rhodospirillales; family Thalassobaculaceae; genus Thalassobaculum; species Thalassobaculum salexigens. The sequence goes on along the minus strand of NZ_KE384095.1, from coordinate 728,467 downwards.
CCCGCACCGGCACGCCGATCATGGCCGCCGGCGACGGCGTGATCGAGATCGCCGGCCGCAACGGCGGCTACGGCAATTACGTCCGCCTGCGCCACAACAGCTCGATCAAGACCGCCTACGCCCATATGAGCAAGTTCGCCAAGGGCATGGGGAAGGGCAAGCGGGTCAAGCAGGGCGACATCATCGGCTATGTCGGCACCACCGGCCGCTCGACCGGCCCGCACCTGCACTACGAGGTCCTGGTGGACAACCGTCAGCAGAACCCGATGAGCGTGAAGCTGCCGGCCGGCGAGCAGCTCAAAGGCAAGGAGCTCGACAAGTTCAAGCGCTTCCTGCCGAACATCGACCAGCGCGTGGCCGCGCTGCGCAGCGACACCACGGTGGCGAGCCGCTGAGGCTGTTCCGCCCGCGACCATCCGATCAGCCCCGGCCTCGTGCCGGGGCTTTTCGTTTGAGCATGCACGTTCCCTTCGACACGCCCCCCGATTCAAGTCCGGGGTGTGCCGGAGGGCGACGGGCAGCGCCGGGACGGGATCAGGCGAAGCGGACCAGGGCGTCCACCGCCACGGCGCCATCGGCCAGAACCATCACAGGATTGGCCTCGGCCTCGGCCACCCGGAGATCCGGATCCAGGGCCAGGGCGGACAGGGCCGCCACCGTCCGGGCCAGGGCCTCCAGGTCGCCCGCCGGCCGGCCGCGCCAGCCGGCCAGCGCCCTAAGCCCAGTCACCTGGGCGATCATCTCGCGCGCGCCGGCCAGGTCGACCGGGGCCGTGCGCACGGCCACGTCCTCGTAGAGTTCGGCGAAGATGCCGCCCGGGGCCACGCTGATCACCGGGCCGACCTCCGGATCGACCCGGTAGCCGACCAGCGCCTCGCCCAGGCCGCGCACCATGGTCTGCACCAGCCAGCCCTCCAGCGCCGCTCCAGGGGCGGAGGTCTTCAGGTGCGCCCGCATGGCATCGCGCGCCGCCTCCAGCGCCGGTCGGTCGGCCAGGCCCAGGGCCACGGCGCCGGCCTCGGTCTTGTGCGGCAGGTCGGCGCTCACCGCCTTCAGCACCACCGGATAGACGATGTCGTCGGGAATCGCGTCGTCCGGGCCGAGCAGCCGCCGTTCCACGGTGGTCAGGCCGAGCCGGTCCAGCAGGTCCAGCCCGTCCGCCTCGCCCAGGACCGCCGCGGGCCGGGCCGGACCGATCTCGGGGGCAGGGTCGGTCGGCAGCGGCTTCGGCGGGCGCCATTCCATGAAGGCGCGCACCGCGTCGGCCATGGACTCCACCGAGCGGAACCCGGCGACCTCGGCCTCCGACAGCATGGCCAGGGCCCGGTCCGCCTGGGGCAGCGGAGCGGCGGCGATGGGGGTGTCGTGACCGGCGCAGTCGACGATCGGCTGCACCGCGCGTTCGGGCAGGAACTGGGCCGAGGAGCCGATGGCGGCGACGACGGCGGCGTAGTCGCCGCTGTCCAGCAGCCCGTCCAGCACGGTCTTCATCACCTCGTAGCGCGCACCGGCCAGGGTCACGTCGATCAGCCGGGCCGGCTTCAGGGACAAGCCGACCACCTGCTTCACATGGGCGCGCAGGGCATCGGAGGCGCCTTCCACCTCGATTCCCGCCGCTCCCAGACGGTCGACCGCCATGGCCCCGCCGCCGCCGGTCGTGGTGACCACCGCCACCGGCTTGGACCGCCGGACGGCATCGGGCCGCCGCCCCTTCAGCAGGGCCGGCAGTTCCAGCAGGGCCTCGAACTGATCCACGCGCAGGATGCCGAGGTCGCGGAAGAAGGCATCGGCCGCCTTGTCGGAGCCGACCAGGGCGCCGGTATGGGACACCGCCAGGGCCTGGGCCTCGGGCGAGCGGCCGAGCTTGTAGACCACGATCGGCTTGCCGGCGGCATCGGCCGCACGGGCGAAGGCGGCGATCCGCTCCGGCCGGCGCACGGTCTCCAGGAACAGGATGAAGGCGTCCACCCCGTCGAGACCGACCGCGGCCTCGCCGATGGCGCCCACGTCCAAGTCGGCCTCGTTGCCGACCGACACAAGGGAGTGGAAGCCGATGCTGCGGGCGGCGCCGCGCGACACCAGGGTGCCGATCAGCGAGCCGGACTGGGACAGGGCCATCAGCCGGCCGGGCACCAGGCTCTCGGCCTCCCAGGCGGCGTTGGTGGTGAACGGCACGGCGTCGGCGACGTTGGCGGCACCCATGCTGTTGGGCCCGAGCAGCCGCATGCCGCCGGCATGGGCCTTCTCCACCAGCCGGCGCTGGGCCTCGGCCCCGTCCTCGCCGGCCTCGGCGAAGCCGTCGGCCAGCACGGTGGCGACCTTCACGCCCAACCGGGCGGCCTCCACCACCTGCTCCTCGACCCGCTCGGCGGCGGTGACGATATAGACATGCTCCGGCACGCCCGGCAGGTCGGCCAGGCTGGGCCAGGCCTTCTCCCCCAATACCGTCTCGCGCATCGGGTTGATCGGCCACACCGTCCCTTTGAAGCCGTGCCTGCGCAGGAAGCGCAGCGGCCGGGCGCTGTCCTTCTTCGGATCGTCCGACGCGCCGACCACGGCAACCGTGGACGGCCGGACCAGGGCGTCGATCCAGCCCCCGTTCGAACTGCTCATGGCCTTCAAGCCTTCGGCTTCGGGGGACGCTGGGAGAAGCGGCGGCCGAACACGCCCTCGGCGATGCGGTTCTTCATCATCTCCAGGCTGCCGCCGGCGATCTGCCAACCGCGTGCCCGGCGCCAGCAGTATTCGACCAGACTCTCCTCGGTGTAGCCGAGCCCGCCGAGGATCTGCATCGCCTCGTTGGCCGCCAGGAAGCCGGCCTCGTTGCAGAGATATTTGACCAGCGCGGTCTCGTAGGCGCTCGGCAGACCCTTCTCGGCCTTGCCGGCCACCCGGTAGAGCATGAGCTGGGCCGCCTCCATGCGCAGGGCTGCTTCCGCGAACTTCCACTGCAGGCCCTGGAAATCGGCGAGCGGCCGACCGAACTGATGGCGCGTCTCGGCATGCTCGCGGGCGATCTCGAAGGCGTGGCGTCCGAAGGCCAGCGCGCGGGCCGAGTTGCCCAGGCGCTCGATGTTGAACGCGGCGATCTGCTTCTTGAAGCCGCCCTCGCGCAGCAGGACGTTCTCCGGACCGACATAGACGTCCTCGAAATACAGCTGGCACCAGTCGTCGCCGCCCACGTAGCGGCTGGGCCGGCCGAGGGTGAAGCCCTCGGTGCCGCGCTCGATCAGGACCGAGCCGATGCCGTCGACGCCGGGGCCGTAGCGGACATAGACCAGGAACAGGTTGGAATCCGGGCTGTGCGACGAGAAAACCTTGGTGCCGTTGATGCGGAAGCCGTCGCCGTCGGGGGTGGCTGTGGTCTTCAGGTCGGTGACGGCGGAGCCGGCCTCGGGCTCGCTCATGCCGACGGAGATGGTCGCCTCGCCGCCGATCAGCGGGGCGAGGTAGCGTTCCTTCTGATCGGCGGTGGCGTATTCCACGAAGGTGCGGATCGGCCCGAAATTGCCGGCCTGGATGACGTCGGCGGAGCGCGGGCAGACGGCGGAGACCGTCTCGATGGCGACGATGGCGTCCATGAGCGACCCGCCCATGCCGCCGTCCTCTTCCTTGAAGGTGATGCCGAGCAGCCCCTGCTCCGCCATCAGCTTGGCGACGTCGAAGGGGAATTCCGAGCGATGGGCGCGGGCCAGGCGGTCGGCGGCGAGATGGCGCTCGGCAAAGCCGCGCACGGCATCGCGGAACTGCAGCTGCTCCTCGGTGAGAAGGTCGTCATAGAGGGCGGACATTCGGGTCTCCGGTGGGTCGGGTGGTCGCGTTTCTTTTACATTCTGTGTCTTCCCGGCCTTGAGCCGGGACCGAGGATCGGGGCACCTGGAACGATAGGGTCGACGGTCCGGCGGCCCCATCCCTGGGTCCCGGGTCAAGCCCGGGAAGACGGGCTGCTTAGTTGGTGCGGCCTACCCCCTATTCCGCCGCGTGCGGCAGGGCGGAATCCCGGAGCAGGTCGCCGACCGGTCCGGCGCGGCGCAGGTCGCGCAGCCGGGCCAGCAGATCGCCCGCCGCCGCCGCGCCCAGCACCGGGTCGGTCAGCTCGTGGAACTTGGCATCCAGCTCGGCATCAGTCAGCGGGTTGTCCGGGTCGCCCTTGCGGGTCGGTGCGAAATGCTCGAAGCGCGCGCCGTCGGTGGTGACGATCGCAACCCGGGCGGACCGGGCGCCCGGAAACGCCGCCTCGCAGCCGGGATCGACGGTATGCACCACCTTGGCGGCCAGCGCCCGGATCGCCGGATCGGCCAGGGCATCCGGGTCGAACGCCGCGCGCCGCACCGAGCCGCGCACCAGCACCGCCGCCACGCAATAGGGCAGGCTGAACTTCGCCTCGAACGCGGTGACCGGCTCGGCATTGCCGCAGATCTCCAGCGACTTGGCGTAGGAGCCGGCCTCGATGCTGGCGATCCGGTCGATCGTCAGGCCGTTGGCGGATGCGATCTGCGCCGCCGCATCGACCGCCGCATGCACATGGCCGCAGGCGGCATGGTTCTTGAAGGTGACGCGGGTGATGGTCCAGTCGACGCCCAGACTTTCGATGGCCGCCGCCCAGTCCACATCCGGCCCGCTCATCGCCGCGCCGAAGCCGCGCGGCCCTTCCAGCGCGTCCAGGGCACCGGTCACCCCGGCCTTGGCCAGACGGGCGGCGAGCACGCCGGCCTCGGCCGCACGGCCGGAATGCAGCGGCTTGCTCATGGCGTCGGCCCGGAACGCCTGCTGCAGCCCGGCGGCCATGGTCGCGGCCGTGCCCAACGCATGGGCGGTCTGGGCCGCGTCCAGGTCAAGGATCACCGAGGCGGCGGCGGCCGCGCCGAAGCAGCCGACGGTCGCCGTGGTGTGCCAGTAGTCGTAGTGGCGCGGGTTCACCGCCTTGGCGATGCGGTTCGATACCTCGTAGCCGGCGACCACGCCGGCGAGCAGCCGCGGCCCGTCCGCCCCGGCGAGTTCGGCCGCGGCCAGGGCGGCGGAGATCGTCGGCGTGCCCGGGTGGTAAAGTCCCTCGCGGAAGATGTCGTCGAACTCCACCGTGTGCGAGGCGGTGCCGTTGATCAGCGCCGCCGTCTGCGCGGTGGCCCGCTGTCCGCCGGGGACCAGCGAGGCGTTGCCGGCCCCGACCTGGTCCGCCAGCGCCTCGGCCACCAGGGTCGCCGGCGCCATCACCCCGCCCGGCACGCAGGCGGCGAACCAGTCGACGATGGCCCGTTCCGCGTGGTGACGGACCTCGTCGGAGAGCGGCGCCGTGCGCAGGCCGGCGGCGAACCGGGCATAGGTCTCGATAACCGTCGTCATGTCACCCTCCCTCAGGCGCCGAGCTTGTCGGCCAGCTCTTCCATGCTGTTCGTGATGTAATCCCAGTCGCTCTCGGCCTCGTTGTCCTTGTGCTGGTTCGGGCCGTATTCGGTGGGCCGCAGGATGAAGGCGGTCTTGAAGCCGAGGTCGCGGGCCGCCTGCAGATCGCTGTTATGGGCCGCCGTCATGAGGATCTGCGACGGGTCGAGGCCGAGCCAGTCGGCGCCGGTCAGATACACCACGGGCTCCGGCTTGTAGTTCCGGGCCGGCTCGGAGCCGAGGATCGTGTCCCAGGGCAGCCCGGCGAACTTCGCCATGTTCACCATCAGCGAGACGTTGCCGTTCGACATGGTGGCCAGGATGAACTTCTTCTTCAGCCGGGTCAGCCCCGGAACGCTGTCGGGCCAGGGATGCAGCCGGTGCCAGACCTTGTTCAGGTGCTCCAGCTCGTCGTCGCCGAGGCTCACCTCATATTCCTGCAGGACGGTGCGCAGGCTCTCCCGATGCAGGTCGTCGAGGCGGCGATAGGGCGCTTCTCCCCGACGCACCGGCCGCATGGAAGGCGCGTAGAGGGATCGCCACCGCATGGCGAACTCCACGCCGTCCAATGTCCAGCCCTTCTTCGCCGCCAGCGCATCGACTTCCGCCGCCACACTGGTCCGCCAGTCCACCACCGTACCGAAGACATCGAAAACCAGCGCCTTGACCACTTGGTCGGCCATTACTTCCTCCTCGGTCGCGCGCCCGGTTGTTTGCAGATTTCAGGTCAATTTCTGGGGGCATCACTTGACCCCCGGCGCGGGTCATGAAACTGTATACAAGCGTCATAAGACGCGGCAACCGGTGGACTTAATCACACCGGAAAAGAAAGCAGGGACGGGAGGAACATCGCGGACGTGTGCCGCATCCCGACCGACATGCAAGTGGGACAGTGACGACGGCGCCTCTGCGCCGGGCGAACGTGTCCCTGTAACAAGCCGTTCCTGACCCCTCTTCGGGTCAGGTGCACTGTCACGTTTGGGAAGGAGACGACCCTATGAAGTCACGTCTGACCCGGTTTGCGGCCTCGGTCGCGCTCGGCTCGGCCCTCGTGGTCGGAGCGGGCTCGATGCCGGCGTCCGCCCAGGAGCAAGGTGGCGAGCTGCGCCTTGTCGTGGGAAGCGACATCCCGTCCTATGACGGCCACATCGAATCCACTTTCGGCATGATCCACCCGATCCGGCCGTTCTACAGCCTGCTGATCCGGGTCAATCCGGACAATCCGTCGTCGCCGACCGACTTCGTCTGCGATCTGTGCGTCGGCGAAGTGCCGAAGCCGACCAATGACGGCAAGACCTACACCTTCAAGATTCGCAAGGGCGTGACGTTCCAGGACGGCCAGGAACTCACCTCCGCCGACATCAAGGCCACCTTCGACAAGCTCGCCTTCCCGCCGGACGGCATCGCGTCGAACCGCAAGGCCTACTTCGCGATGATCGACTCCGTCGAGGCCCCGGATCCGGAGACCGTTGTCTTCAATCTGAAGTTCCCGTCGGGCACGTTCATCCCGTCCATCGCCATGCCGTTCAACTTCATCTACTCGAAGAATGACCTGGATGAGCGCGGCTACACGTGGCACCAGACCAACGTGAATGGCACCGGCCCGTTCCACTTCGTGGAGCACGTCCAGGGCAGCCACGTGACGGGCAAGAAGAACCCGAACTACTACCACGAGGGTAAGCCTTATCTCGACGGCTACACCTCGCTGATCGCGCCGAAGATGTCGGTCCGCCTGCAGGCCATCCGCGGCGGCCAGGCCGATATCGAGTTCCGCGGCTTCCCGCCGAAGGCGCGTGACGACCTGAAGGAAGCCCTCGGCGACCAGATCGAGGTCCAGGAGAGCGACTGGAACTGCGTGCTGATCGTGACGCCGAACCACGAGGCGAAGCCGTTCGACGATCCGCGCGTGCGCCAGGCCCTGTCCCTGTCCATCGACCGGCACCAGGGTTCCGAGTACCTCTCCAAGATCGCGATCGTGAAGACGGTCGGCGGCATCGGTTTCCCGGGCCACCCGATCTCCTCTTCGCCGGAGTATCTTGAGAAGAACATCATCGGCTACAGCAAGGATATCGAGGCCAGCCGCGAGAAGGCGAAGGCGCTCCTGAAGGAGGCCGGCCACGAGAACCTGAAGTTCACCCTGCACAACCGCGGTGTGGACCAGCCGTACAAGGTCGTGGGCACCTGGCTGATCGACCAGTGGCGCCGGATCGGCCTGGATGTGGAACAGTGGGTGCAGCCGTCCACGCCGTTCTACGCGACCCTGCGCACGCAGAAGAACTTCGAGGTCTCCCTCGACTTCAACTGCCAGGCCGTCGTGAACCCGATCGCCGACATCTCGAAGTTCCTGCCGTCCTCCGGCGCGAACTACTCGTACTTCGAGGATGCGGAGCTCGAGAGCATCTATGCGGAGCTTCTGGCGACCGGCGACGAAGGCAAGCAGCGCGAGCTGTTCGCCCAGTTCGAGAAGCGGGTCCTGAACGACCTAGCGTCGCAGTTCATCACCCTGTGGTGGTACAAGATCAATCCGTACCGCTCCTATGTGAAGGGCTGGAAGATCGCGCCGAGCCACTATCTGAACCAGTCGCTCGAGAACATCTGGATCGACTCGGCCGAGCGTAAGAAGCAGCTCGGCGGCTAACGCTCCCGACACGCTCATCCGCCGCCCCGGGACTTCGGTTCCGGGGCGGTTCTTTGCCCCCATCATGAAAAGCGTGAGCGACGCCTGAGATGTACACCTACATCATCAAACGATTGCTGATGTTGCTGCCGACGCTGATCGGCGCCGCAATCCTGATCTTCCTGCTGTTGCGACTGGTGCCGGGCGACGTCTGCCTGCTGAAGTTCGGCGGCGAAGGCTCGTATGCGGATCCGCAGCAGATCCTTCAGTGCCAGCAGCGGCTCGGACTGACCGACCCGATCTGGCAGCAGTTCTTCGACTACATGGTCGGGTTCTTCACCTTCGACCTTGGTGTGTCGATGTGGACCAGCCAGCCGGTCGCCTACGAGATCGCGATCCGCTTCGAGCTGTCCCTGCAGGTCGCCCTGATGGCAACCTTCGTCTCGGTCGTGATCGCTCTGCCGCTCGGAATCATCTCCGCGGCCAAGCAGAATTCCTGGATCGACTACCTGGTGCGCACGTTCAGCATCGCCGGTATCGCCATGCCATCCTTCTGGTTGGGAATCCTGATCATCCTGGGCCTGCTCATAGGCTCCCAGGCATGGTTCGGCCGGCCGTGGATGCCGCCGATCCACTTCCAATCGTTCTTTGTCGATCCGGTCCATAACATGAGCCAGCTGATCTGGCCGGCGCTCGCCACCGGATACCGGTACTCCGCCGTCGCCACCCGCATGACCCGGTCGGCCATGCTGGAGGTGCTGCGCGAGGATTATGTCCGGACCGCCCGCGCCAAAGGCCTGATCGAGAAGGTGATCATCAACAAGCACGCGCTGAAGAACGCGATGCTGCCGGTCATCACCATCGTCGGCATCGAGTTCGCATTCCTGATGGGCGGGCTCGTGGTGACCGAGCAGGTGTTCAACCTCAACGGCCTCGGCAAGCTCTTCGTCTCGGCCGTGACCCAGTCGGACTACACGATGACCCAGGCCCTGGTGATGCTGGTGGTGGCGATCTTCGTCCTCATGAACTTCCTGGTCGACATCATGTACGCGTGGCTCGACCCGCGCATTCGCTACAGCTAAGGGAGCCATCACGATGACGACCCCCGACATCAGCATCGAGTCCGATCGGCTGCCGCAGCGAAAGTCCGTCCTGCAGCATATCGGCAGCCTCGCCCGCAAACAGCCGTTGGGCTTTGCCGGCGGACTCGTGGTCCTGGCGATGGTTTTCATGGCGGTCTTCGCGCCGTGGCTGGCCCCCTTCGACCCGGAGCAGGCGAACTTCGCCGACATGCTCGTCCCGCCGGGATCCACCAGCGAGATGGGCGAAGGCTTCTTCCTGCTCGGCACCGACCAGTTCGGCCGCGACCTGTTCTCGCGCATCATCTACGGCGCGCGGACGGCCCTGCTCGTCGGCTTCACCGCGGCCATCATCGGCTCCTGCGCCGGTCTGGCCCTGGGCGTGGCGAGCGCCTATTTCGGCGGCTATTTCGACCTGATCCTGCAGCGGGTCATCGACGTCTTCATGGCGTTCCCGCTGATCATCATGGCGCTGGCGATCGTCGCCATCTTCGGCACCGGCACGGAGAAGGTGATCATGGCGATCACCATCCCGTTCATCCCGCGCTGTGCCCGCGTGGTGCGCTCGAGCGCACTGGCAGTGCGCGAGATGCCCTATGTGGATGCCGCCCGCTCGATCGGCTACAGCAGCGCGCGGATCATCTTCCGGCATATCGCTCCGAACGTGGTCGCCCCGTTCCTGATCATGCTCACCGCGTTCCTGGGCGAGGCGATCCTCCTGGAGGCGTCCCTGTCCTATCTGGGCCTGGGCGTGCAGGAGCCGACTCCGGCCTGGGGCCTGATGCTGCAGGGCGGTGCCGAGGAATACGCCGAGAGCGCGATCTGGGTGCCGATCTTCCCGGGTCTGGCCATCACCATCGCGGTGTTCGGCTTCAACCTGTTCGGCGACGCCGTGCGCGACGCTCTGGATCCCCGCCTGCGCTCCCAGTGAGCGCGACGGCAGCAACCTGCGAAAAGGGCCCCGGTTTCGGGGCCCTTTTCAGTTCCGGGGATGCCGTGCCAGTCAGGCCGGCGTGTCGTCGACGACCAGGCTGTAGATGCCGTCGCTGTCCGGCGACCCAACGATTTCAGAGCTCATCAGATAGCGCTGGGCGCCGACCAGGACGGTCGCCTCGTCGGTGTCGTCGTTCAGAACGGGCACGTAGAGCCGGTCGCTGGCCACGAACTCCCGGCCGGGGACGGAAAACCGCAACCGGCAGAACAGGGCACACCGCCCGTCCAGGACGGTCTGATAGATCCCCTTCCGGAACGTGACCGCTCCCGCCGGCATAACGTCGTCCAGATACTTGCCGGTAACCTCGAAGCCGTAGATCTCGCGCATCCGCGTCCCCGCAAGCCGGCACCAGAACCGGAGATCGGCGTCGCGCTCAATGATGATCATACCAGGGAGGACCTCGGCCGGCAGGTCGAGCGGATCGATCTCCGACCGGCGCGGCAGGCGCCCCAGCGACTGCCGCAGTGCCATCCAGTAGTCGTACAGACCGACCAGTCCCGCGTCGGTGAGCGACGCCCGAAAGCCCAGGGCCTGATTCACGTCGAACCTCTTACGTTGCCGGACGGATTTTCATCGATGTTGCGTCAAATCCGCGAAGATGTCGAAGCCGATCCGATCCCGGTCTCGGTCAATGGGCGGTTCTCAGCGGAACGGCTCGTCGAAGGCCAGGCGATAGAGCCCGTCATCCTCCTCTTCGCCCCGCAGGTCCGCGATCGACAGGAAGCTCTGGCCGGAGAAAAGGACCGACACGTCGTCGCCGTCGTTGGACAGAGCCGGAAGATAGAGCCGGTCGCTGGCGACGAACTCCCGCCCGGGAATGGCGAAACGCAGACGGCAATAGGCGGCGCAGGGATCGTCGAGGGCCCTGGCGTAGATCCGCTGGCGGATCTCGGCGGGGCCGGCCGGCAGCACCTCGTCCACATACATGTCGGTCATCGACGACTTGTGCATCTCCTGCAGTCTCGCGCCGGCGAGCTCGCATCGGTATCGACCGGTCCGCTCGCGGACCAGAATCATCGCAAGCGGCAGGAAGGCGGGCGGCAGGTCGATGGGGTCGATCTCCCGACGGCGTGGCAGCCGGCCAAGCGTGCGGCAGAGGTCCCGCCATTGTTCATAGACCGAACGCAGCAGCGGATCCGAGATGATCGCCGAGAATGACGAGCTGCCGTCCATCTTCCCTCCACCGTATCGGGCTGATGAAGAACTATTTTAAACTAAATACTCTCGTTTTGACATTGGACCAGTGCCTGAAATGAAGAAGGCCCGTCCTGCGACGGGCCTTCATGGAAATCTTCGACAATCGGATCCCCGAACGTCAGGCCGCCTCGGCGGCTCCGCTGGCGGTGCGCTGCACGAGATGGCCGGGCGACACCTCGTCATAGTAGCGCTGCGGCGGCTCGTAGCCGACCGGCTTGACCGGGCTCGGGATCTCGTCGGTCATCAGGCGCAGCTCGGTCTTGCGCTTGGACGGATCGGCGATCGGCACCGCGGCCATCAGCTTCTTGGTATAGGGGTGCTGCGGATTCTCGAACACCGCCTGGCGCGGGCCGATCTCGACGATCTCGCCGAGATACATCACCGCCACCCGATGGCTGATCCGCTCGACCACCGCCATGTCATGGCTGATGAAGAGGTAGGCGAGGCCCATCTCCTCCTGCAGATCCATCATCAGGTTCACCACCTGCGCCTGGATCGACACGTCGAGGGCCGACACCGCCTCGTCGGCGATGATCAGCTTCGGCGACAGGCCGAGCGCGCGGGCGATGCAGAGACGCTGACGCTGACCGCCTGAGAACTCGTGCGGATACCGACCGGCATGCTCGGCATCAAGGCCGACACGGCGCAGCAGGTCGATCACCCGGTCCTGGGCCTCCTTGCCGCGGGCAAGGCCGTGCACGATCATCGGCTCGGCGATGGCGTCGCCCGCCGTCATGCGCGGATTCAGCGACGCGAACGGATCCTGAAAGATCATCTGCATGTCGCGGCGGAACGGCCGCATCTCCGACGCGGACAGGCCGCTGAGCTCCTGGCCCTCGAAGATCACCGAGCCGCGGGTCGGCTGAACCAGGCGGATGATGCTGCGCCCGGTGGTGGACTTGCCGCAGCCGGACTCGCCGACCACGGCCAGGGTCTCGCCGGGCTGCAGGGTGAAGGAGACGTTCTCGACCGCGTGGACCCGGCCGCTCGCCTTGCCGAACATGCCCCCGCGGATATCGAAGCGCGTGGTCAGCCCCTCGACCTGCAGCAGGGGCGGCGCGTCGACCTTCACGGTGTCGCGGATCTGCAGCGCGGCCTCGGACATGACGGCCTGCTCGGACACCGTGTCGCCCTCGGCCCGGCTGACGTCCACGTTCGCGAACTTCATCGGCCGCGCGTAGCCCTTCATCGAGCCGAGCCGCGGCACCGCCGCCAGCAGCGCCTTCGTATACAGGTGCTGCGGATTTTCGAAGATCTGCTGGGCCGGGCCTTCCTCGACCACCTTGCCGCGCAGCATGACGACGACCCGGTCCGCCACCTCGGCGACCACGCCCATGTCGTGGGTGATGAACATCACCGACATGCCGATCTCGTTCTGCAGCTGCTTGATCAGATCGAGGATCTGCGCCTGGATCGTCACGTCGAGCGCGGTGGTCGGCTCGTCGGCGATCAGCAGGCTCGGCCGGCACGACAGGGCCATGGCGATCATCACGCGCTGGCGCATGCCGCCGGAAAGCTGGTGCGGATACTGCGAGAGCTGCTTCTCGGGTTCGGGAATGCGGACCAGCTTGAGCATCTCCAGCGCCTGCTGCAGCGCCTGCTCCTCGGTCTTGCCCTGGTGCAGCATGATCGCCTCGGCGATCTGGAAGCCGACGGTGAACACCGGGTTCAGCGACGTCATCGGCTCCTGGAAGATCATCGAGATGTCGTTGCCGCGGATGGCGCGCATCTCGTCCATCGGCTGTTTGGCGATATCGACCACGTCGCCGGAGGGCTTGCGGAACAGGATCTCGCCGGAGGGGATCTTGCCGCCGGCATTGTCCGTCAGCCGCATGATCGACATGGCGGTCACCGACTTGCCGGAGCCGGATTCGCCGACAACGGCCAGGGTCTCTCCCTTGTCGATATGCCACGAGACGCCATCGACCGCCTTGACCGTACGGTCCTCCAGCGGGAAGTGGACCTTCAGATCGTTGACCTCGATGAGCCGATTGGCATCCATCCCCTAACTCCCAAAAAAACAAAACCGTCCCTGTACCCCTCTTCGGCGGGGGCGAGATTGCATACACTAACCGAGCCGGACCATGATTTGCAGGTGTTTTTCCGGTTTTCCCGCCATTTATCCCCGCTACGATGCCCCCATGAAACCAGTCGACTTCCCCGGCGGCCTGAAAGCGGGAATGCGGGCCGCGGTAGGCCTCCCAACGGTTGTGCTGCTGGGCAGCCTTACCGGCTATGGCGCGCTGGCCCATGACACCGGGTTCGGCGGCGGGCTGGCCGTGCTCTCCACCATCCTGATCTGGGGCCTGCCGGGTCAGATCGTCATGGCGGAGATGTATGCGGCCGGGGCCGACGTGCTGGCGATCGCCATCGCCGTGGGCATGGCGAACATGCGGTTCTTCCCCATGGCGGTGTCGCTCATGCCGACGCTGGGCGGCGGCGGCCTCGCCACGCGCTTCGCCCAGGCCCAGCTCATGTCCGCCACCTCCTGGGCCTATGTCATGCGCAGCTCCGCGCCGGAGACGCCCCAGGCCCGGCTCGGCTACCACACCGGTTTCACCTGCGTCTGCGTGACGGTGGCGGCGATCGCCACGCTGATCGGCTATCTCGGCGCCGCCGGCCTGCCCAAGCCCCTGGCGATGGCCCTGCTGTTCATCAATGCCTGCTTCCTGTTGCTGCTGCTGCTCGACACCAGGGGCCGGGGAGCGGCCGTGGCGGTGATCACCGGCGTGGCGGCGGGCATTCCGATCAACATGTACTTTCCCGACACCGGCCTGATCATCACCGGCCTGATCGGCGGCACCGCCGGGTTCCTGGCCGACGGCACCCGACGGCAGGAGCAACCATGACGGCGTTCGGACCGGCGACGGCGGCGCTGGTGGTGGTCGGCGCCATCGCGGCCACGGCGCTGTGGCGCGCCCTCGGTGTCTTCCTGGCCAGGCGCCTGGATCCGCAGGGCGCTGTGTTCCGCTGGTTCTCCTTCGCCTCCTTCGCGGTGCTGGCCGGCCTGCTGTCGCGGCTGCTGATCCTGCCGACCGGCGATCTGGCGAGCGTCGGGCTGGAGGTGAGGCTGGGTGCCGCGCTGATCGGCGTGGCCGCGTTCTACCTGTCGCGGCGCAACCTGCTGGTCGGGGTGGCGAGCGGCACGATCAGCTTCGCGCTGGCGGCGGGGGCGTTGGGGTAGAGTTCAAGCCTATCGTCATCCCGAAACAGGTTCGGGATGACGTCTGAGTGTGTGGGAGGTCAGGCGTTCCCGCTCAGATAGTCGAGCGCCGCCTGGACGCCGCCGGTCTGGATCGGCACGCCGGCCATCCGCAGGCCCATCTCGCAGCCGGACAGGGTGCCGCACAGCATCAGGTCGTTGAAATCGCCCAGATGGCCGATGCGGAACATCCGGCCCTTCACCTTGCCGAGGCCCGCGCCCAGCGACATGTCGAACTTGTCCAGGATCACCTTGCGCACCGCGTCGGCGTCGTGGCCCTCGGGCATCACCACGCCGGTCAGCACGGGCGAGTATTCGCGGGTATCCTCGCACTGGATCTCCAGACCCCACTGGCGCACCGCCCGGCGGGTCGCCTCGGCGTGGCGCTCGTGGCGGGCGAAGACGTTGTCCAGCCCCTCGTCCATCAGCATGTCGCAGGCCTCGTTGAGGCCGTAGAGCAGGTTGGTGTTCGGGGTGTACGGGAAGTTGCCGGTCGGGTTCTGGCCGATCTGCGACGACCACTCCCAGTAGGATTTGGTCATCTTCGACGACTTGGATGCTTCCAGCGCCTTGTCGCTGACCGCGTTGAAGCTGATCCCCGGCGGCAACATCAGGCCCTTCTGCGAGCCGGAAATGGTGACGTCGATGCCCCATTCGTCATGGCGCAGGTCGGCCGAGGCCAGACCCGAGATCGTGTCGACCATGAACAGCGCCGGATGGCCGGTCGCGTCGATCGCCTTGCGCACCTCGGGGATGCGGGAGGTGACGCCGGTCGAGGTCTCATTATGGACGCAGCACACAGCCTTGATCTCGTGGCCCTTGTCCTTGGACAGGCGCGCCTCGACCGCTGCCGGATCCACACCGCGGCGCCAGTCGCCCTCGATCACCTCCGGCTTCAGGCCGATCCGGGTGGCGAGCTCGACCCACAGGGTGGAGAACTGGCCGGTCTCGACCATCAGCACCTTGTCGCCGGGGGACAGCGTGTTGACCAGGGCGGCCTCCCACGCGCCGGTGCCGGAGGCGGGGAAGATGATCACCGGGTTCTTGGTCTTGAAGATCGGCTTGATCTTCTCGAGCACCTCCTTGGCCAGCGCCTGGAACTCGGGGCCGCGGTGGTCGATGGTCGGCCGTTCGATGGCGCGCAGGATGCGGCCCGGCACGTTGGAGGGACCGGGGATCTGCAGGAAGTGGGGGCCGGCACGGTGGGCCATGGGGTGTTCCTCCTAAGGGTCTGTTCTGGTCAGGCGAGGGCGCGTTCCAGGACGCGGGAGACGTGGATCGCCTCTCGCCCTGCGCCGTCGTGAATCTGGTGGCGGCACGAGGTGCCGTCGGCGACGAGGATGGTGTCAGGATCGGCCGCCCGGACCGCCGGGAGTAGGCTGAGCTCGGCCATCTTCATCGACACCTCGATGTGGTCCTTCTCGTAGCCGAAGGCGCCGGCCATGCCGCAGCAGCTCGACTCGATCACCGACACGTCGAGACCCGGAATCAGCTTAAGGGCGGTCTGCACCGGTCCCATGGCGGCGAAGGCCTTCTGGTGGCAGTGTCCGTGGACCAGGGCCTTGGTGCCGATCGGCTTGAGCTTGAGCCCGTCCAGCCGCCCGGCTGCGGCCTCGCGGGCGATGAACTCCTCGAACAGCATCGCCATCTCCGGCACCTTGCCGGCCCGGTCGCGCAGCAGCGAGGGCAGCTCGTCCTTCAGGGTGAACAGGCAGGACGGCTCCAGCCCGACGATCGGCACTCCGCGCTCGGCGAACGGCGCGAAGGCCTCGGCCAGCCGGGCCATCTCGGCCTCCGCCTTCTCGATCAGGCCGGAGGCAAGGTAGGTGCGCCCGCAGCACAGGTGCCGTCCGCCCTCGGGCACCGGGTCGATCACGTGGATCGTGTAACCGGCCGCCTCCAGCACCGCGACGGCGGCCCGCAGGTTCTCCGGCTCGAAATAGGTGTTGAAGGTGTCGGCGAAGAGCACGACCTCGCGGCCGTCCACCACCGGTCGGTCCGACACTTCGGATCCTCGGAACGGCGCGGACGTCCAGTGCGGCAGGGTCCGCTCCTTGGCGAATCCGAAAACCTTCTCGCTGAGCCAGGCCGCCCCCGGCACCGCGTCGCGCAGGTTGGCGAGGTAGGAGAAGCGGCTCGCCGCCTCGGCATAGCGCGGCATCTCGGCGATCAGCCGGTCCTTGGCCGACAGGCCGTGGCGCTTCACGTACTGGCCCAGCACCTCGGTCTTCATCTTCGCCATGTCGACGCCGGTCGGGCACTCCCGCTTGCAGCCCTTGCAGCCGACGCAGAGGTCCAGCGTCTCCTTCAGCGCCGGATCGGTCAGTGCCTCGGGGCCGAGCTGGCCGGACAGGGCGAGGCGCAGGGTGTTGGCCCGGCCGCGCACCAGATGCTGCTCGTCGCCGGTGGCACGGAAGCTCGGGCACATGACGCCGGGATCGCGTTTGCGGCAGGCGCCGTTGTTGTTGCACATCTCCACCGCCCCGGAGAGCCCGCCCCAGGCGGACCAGTCGAAGCGGGTGTCCGGGTTCACCGCCGTGTAGCCGGGCTTGAAGCGGAACAGGGAGCGGTCGTCCATCTTCGGCGGATCGACGATCCGGCCCGGGTTCATCAGCCCCTTGGGATCGAAGGTGCGCTTCACCTCGGCAAAGGCGTCGACGACCCGGTCGCCGAACATGGAGCGGTGGAATTCCGAGCGCACGATGCCGTCGCCATGCTCGCCGGAATGGGAGCCCTTGTACTCCCGCACCATCTCGAAGGCCTCTTCGGCGATGGCGCGCATCTTCTTCACGTCGCCGCCGTCCTTCATGTTCAGGATCGGCCGCACATGCAGGGTGCCGACCGAGGCATGGGCGTACCAGGTGCCCTTGGTGCCGTGCTTGGTGAACACGTCGGTCAGCCGCGCGGTGTAGTCCGCCAGGTGTTCCAGCGGCACCGCGCAATCCTCGATGAAGGAGACCGGTTTGCCGTCGCTCTTCATCGACATCATGATGTTCAGGCCGGATTGGCGGACCTCGGTGATCCGCGCCTGCAGGCCCGGATCCTCCGCCCGCACCACGGCACCGGGGAAGCCGAGATCGGCCATCATGGTTTCCAGATCAGCCAGCTTGGCCAGCAGCGGATCCTTCTCGTCGCCGGCGAACTCGACCAGCAGCAGCGCGTCCGGCTCGCCGGCCACGAACTCGCGCATGGCCGCCTGGAACATCGGGATCTCGCGGGCCAGTTCGATCATGGTGCGGTCGATCAGCTCGACCCCGAACGGCTTCAGGGTCACCAGGTGCTGGGTGTTCTCCATCGCCGCGTGGAAGGTCGGAAAATGGCAGACGCCGACCACCCGGTGCTTCGGGATCGCGTGGGTCTTCAGCGTGATCCGCCGCGACAGGGCGAGCGTGCCTTCGGAGCCGACCAGCAGCGAGGCCATGTTGTGGCCACCGGCGGCATCGCGGGCCACCACCCGATCCAGGTTGTAGCCGCCGACCTTGCGCATCAGCTTGGGGATGTTGGCATCGATCTCGGTCTGCTCGCGCTCGGCGATGGCGCGGATCCGCTGCACCAGGTCGCGGTAGCGCGCCGGCCCCGACAGCTCACCGATATTGCCCGGCACCCGGTCGAAGCGGGCCTCGGTGCCGTCCATCAGGATGGCGTCGATGGCGGCCACGTTGTCGACCATGATGCCGTAATGGATCGAGCGGCCACCGCAGGAATTGTTGGCCGCCATGCCGCCGATGGTGGCCCGCGACGAGGTCGAGATGTCGACCGGATAGATCCGCCCCTTCGGCTTCAGCCAGGCGTTCAGATGGTCGAGCACGATGCCCGGCTGAACGGTGACCTCGTGGGTCTCCTCGTCGTAGTCGGTGATCCCTCGCAGATATTTGGTGCAGTCGAGCACCAGGGCGGTGTTCACCGTCTGCCCGCATTGCGAGGTGCCGCCGCCGCGCGGCAGCAGGGGAATGCCCTCCATCTCGGCGATATGCACGGCGGCGCGCAGGTCGTTCTCGGTCTTCGGAATGACCACGCCGATCGGTTCGACCTGATAGATCGAGGCGTCGGTGGCATAGCGGCCGCGGGTGAAGGCGTCGAACTTCACCTCGCCCTCGATCTCGCGTCCCAGCCGCTCGGCCAGGGCGGAATCGCCGATCCGCGTCGCTGCATCCGCCATCGTCTCTACCCTCGGGGGCTTGGCCCCGTTTTGCGTTTCCTCGCGTGCTAATCTAGCGCCAGGATAGGGCCGACGATACCAAGCGAGCGGACAACGGATGTCGCCGAGCGGACAGGATGGAGGATCCGGCAAGGATCCGGTGAGCGGTCACGAGGAGACCGACACGCCGGTGATCGGCCATGCCGCGTCCTTCGCGCCGGGGGCCAGCGTGCCGTGGCACACCCATGACCGGGGCCAGCTCGCCCTGACGCTCGCCCGGGTGATGCGGGTGGAGACGCCGCAGCGGGTCTGGCTGGTGCCGCGGGGCAGCGTGCTGTGGCTGCCGGCCGGCACGCCGCACCGCTCGCTCGCACCGGAGGAACGCTCCATGCGCAGTCTCTTCGTGCGCGACGACGGCGCCGGCGCCCTGCCCGACAGTCCCAGCGCGGTGGAACAGGGCACGCCGCTGGCCGACATGGTGACCTGGCTGGCGGAGACCTACGACCGGGAGCGACTGGACCGGGCCTGGACCACGGTGGCCGGTGCCGCGCTGGCGCTGGTGCGCCCGGCACCGGGGGTGAGCGTGCGCCTGCCCCGGCCGGGCGATCCGGCGGTGGCGCGGATCGCCGATGCGGTCAGCGCCGACCCGTCGGACGACCGCTCGCTGGAGGAATGGGGGGATATCCTGGCCGTCAGCCCGCGTACCCTGCGCCGGAGGGTGCAGGCGGAGACGGGGATGACCTATCGCGACTGGCGCCGCTATCTGGCGCTGACGGCGGCGGCGGAGAAGCTGCTGACGGGGGACCGGGTGACGGACGTGGCCTTCGAGGCGGGGTACGCCACCTCAAGCGCCTTCGTGGCGGCCTTTCACAAGGCGTTCCAGGTCACGCCGGGGCAGTTCCAGCGGCTGGCGGGGGGTTAACACCCTCCTTCGGTTCCCTGCCCGGATTTATTCCGGGCCTAGCCCGCGAGCTTGCGCGCTCTCGGAAGTCTCGGAGCGACGGACGGGCTCGCCCTGGCACAAGGCCGGGGAGTGTCGGACTTGTTGGAAAGGCGGTGCCGAAATCACGGCCGCCGAGGGACAGGCCCCATAGCCCTCCCCGTCTTCCCGGCCTTGCGCCGGGATCCAGGGAGAGGCGCGCTGCGCCTGCGGACCATCATCCTCGGGCGTTCCGGCTGCTGACGGCTGGGTCCCGGCGCAAGGCCGGGAAGACGGGGAAGGAAAAGAGCAGGCGCGCCGCGCCCCCTTCTAGAACCGCCAGCCCACGGTGATCCCGCCGAACACGCTCGGACCGTTCTGCCCCTCGAACTCGGGGCTCCGGATCACGTGGGTATAGGCGATGCGGAAGTCGTCATAGGTCAGCACCGCGCCGGCCGACAGCTCGCCGACGAAGATGTTCTTGTCGACGCTGGGGGAGTCCTCGAACGTGTTGCCGTCGAGGAAGATGTTGCGGGCCACCGCCCGGCCCTCGGCACCGGCGAACACATACCAGCCGAGCCGGTCGCCGCCGACCACCTCGCCGAAGAAGTCCGACCCCGGGCTCGCCGGCTGGATGCGCGGCGGACCGTAGTCGCCCTCCGGCGGATCGCCGAGGCGGAAGGTGATGCCCGCGGCGCCGTGGGTGAACACGTTGCCCAGCGCCACCGTGGTGTGCGGCGCGGCATCGACCCGCAACCCGCCATAGCTCGCCAGCGGCGCGCCGAAGACCCAGCGCCGCTGCAGCATCAGGAGCACCGCCGGCTCGTTGTTGAGCTGATGGTCCCAGCCCTGGGGATCGGGAGAGCCGATCTGATCGTGCACGAAATCCTGCACTTCCTCGCCGAGGGCCAGCGGACCGACGACGCCGAGCGACAGCAGCGCGGAGGTCTGCACCCGCGAGAACCGGCTGTCCTGCTCGTAGGGCTCGTCGGTGATCACGCCGACCGATCCGTAGAGCCAGGCGGCATAGGGCTGGTCGTCCGCCGGCGGGTTCTCCAGCTTGATGTCCTGGGGCGTGTACAGGTTCTGACCGAAAGTCGCCTGCCAGCGCGTCTTCTCCCCGGTGCCCAGCAGCGGCTCGGAACCGCTGCGCACCACATACGGCACATTGTTCACCTCGCTGGTCCAGGTGAAGCGGAAGCCGTTGGTGTAGTACTGGTCCGTATTGGCGGGAAGGTCGTTCTCCAGCGTGAAGCTGAGAACCGACTCGTCCTTGTCCACCTCCTCCTTCGGCTTTTCATCCGCGAAGGCCGGAGCGGCGGGAACGGCGAGAAGCAGGGCGTAGAGAATTTTGCGCATGGACCGACTCATACGTTGCTGCGATGGAACGCGCCAGTCCGGACTTGACCGTAAGACGCGCTTATGGCTCAACTGCTGCCATGATGTTCGGAACCGCGATGCTCGGCCTGCGACTTATTTGCCCGGCTCTCTGAGAGAGACCGGGACAGATTCGTTCGCCCCGCGCGTCCACCCCAAGGTTCCATTGAGGCCGACCTGATGATCGGCAGTGACCCCCAACAGGTATCGAAAATTCCGGACGCCCGAGCTGCGTTCGAAATTTCCCGTTCCTGTGGCGTGGCGGCGACACACACCAGCAGACGAGAGCGACGATAATCCGGCGCCCGCCCACGGCACCCGACCTCCCGAGCGAGGGATCGGACCGGCGGCGCGCCCCAGGAGGAAAGACGATGTTGAACCGCATGCCGATCCACAAATACCGCGCCTACGCCCAGGTCGATCTGCCCAAGCGATCCTGGCCGGACAAGGTCATCGACACCGCCCCGATCTGGTGCTCCGTGGACCTCCGCGACGGCAACCAGGCCCTGGTCGACCCGATGGACGGCGCCCGCAAGCGGCGGATGTGGGACGCCCTGGTCAAGATGGGCTTCAAGCAGGTCGAGGTCGGGTTCCCGTCCGCCTCGGATACCGACTTCAATTTCGTGCGCCAGCTCATCGAGGAGAACCTGATCCCCGATGACGTCACCATCCAGGTCCTGACCCAGGCGCGCGAGCATCTGGTCCAGCGTACCTTCGAGAGCGTGCTCGGCGCCAAGAACGTCATCATCCACCTGTACAACTCGACCTCCGAGCTGCAGCGCCGGGTGGTGTTCCAGCAGGATCAGGCCGGCGTGAAGAAGATCGCCACCGAGGGCGCGGAGATGGTGCGCGACCGCCTGCCGATGCTGGCCGGCCAGAACGTCCAGCTCCAGTACTCGCCGGAGAGCTTCACCGGCACCGAGCTGGACTACGCCCTGGAGGTCTGCGAGGCGGTCATGGATATCTGGGCGCCGGTCGTCGACAACCAGATCATCCTCAACCTGCCCTCCACGGTGGAGATGTCGACGCCGAACATCTACGCCGACCAGATCGAGTGGATGCACCGCAACTTCACCCGGCGCGACCGGATCTGCCTGTCGGTTCACCCGCATAACGACCGGGGCACCGGCGTGGCGGCGGCCGAGCTGGCGGTGATGGCCGGCGCCGACCGGGTGGAAGGCACCCTGTTCGGCAACGGTGAGCGCACCGGCAACGTGGACATCGTCACCCTGGGCTTGAACCTGTTCACCCAGGGCGTCGACCCGAAGCTGGACTTCTCCGACATCAACGGGCTGATGGAAACGGCGGAATACTGCAACCAGTTGCCGATCCACCCGCGCCATCCCTATGCCGGCGAGCTGGTCCACACCGCCTTCTCCGGCTCGCACCAGGACGCGATCAACAAGGGCATGAAGGCGATCAAGGCGGCGAACAGCGGCGTGTGGGAGGTGCCCTACCTGCCGATCGACCCGCACGATATCGGCCGAGACTACGAGGCGGTGATCCGCGTCAACTCGCAGTCGGGCAAGGGCGGTATCGCCTATGTGCTGGAGAACGACCACCACATTCGGCTTCCCAAGGAATGGCAGGCCCAGTTCAGCCAGGTCATCCAGCGCCTGACCGACGCCAGCAGCCAGGAGATCTCCAGCCAGGAGATCTGGAACGCCTTCGAGAAGGAATACGTCACCCAGCCCGAGGGCCGGTTCAACCTGGTCAACTTCGAATCCCGCCGCGTACCCGGCTCGAACCAGGTCGTGGAGGTCAATGCCGTGCTCACCGACAACGGCACGGAGAAGACGATCACCGGTCAGGGCAACGGCCCGGTCAACGCCTTCTCGCACATGATGCGCAAGGAGTTCGGGCTGAAGTTCAAGCTCAAGGACTATGTGGAGCACACCCGCTCGGTCGGCTCCGACGCCGAGGCCGCCGCCTATATCGAGATCAAGGTGCCGGACGAGACTGGGACCAGCATCTTCGGCGTGGGCATCGACACCGACATCACCCTGGCGCCGATCAAGGCGGTGGTGAGCGCGTGTAACCGGCTGTAACCGGTCGCGGGACTGAACACTCGGGCGGGTGCGGGACGGTCCCGCGCCCGCCCTTCCTGTTTGCGGGCGCTATTTCTCGAACACCAGCCGGTCGTAGAGGTGCCAGGTCGTGTGCCCGAGGATCGGGAAGATCACGATCACGCCGAGGAGCGCCGGCGCGATCGCCAGCAGCGTCAGCGCGCCGACAGCCGCCCCCCAGATCAGCATCACAGCCGGGCTGGCAAGAACGGTCTTCACGCTGGTGATCATCGCGGTGATGAAGTCGATCTCCTTGTCCAGCAGCAGCGGCATGGAGATGACAGTCAGCGAATACAGGATGGTCGACAGCACCGCCCCGACGATGGTGCCGACGATCAGGAACGAGGCGCCCTGCGATGTGGTGAGCAGGACGTCGGCGAAGGCTTCCAGCGAACTCATGCCGCGATAGCCGAGCGTCAGGGCCATCACCAGCCGCACCTGATAGGCCCACATCCAGAACACGAACAGCACCACGAAGCTCATCCAGCCGAGCTGGCGGCCGCGCTGGGCGAAGACCACCAGGAAGATGTCCGACGCGCGATAGCTCTCCCCCCGGCTGCGCCGGCGCGAGATCTCGTAGAGCCCCGCCGCCAGGAACGGCGCGACCAGGGGAAAGCCCACCCCAGCGGCCACGGCGATCAGGATCTGGTCGTAGACCACGAGGCTGGACACCAGGACCGCGCCAAACAGGGCGCAGACCAGGCCGAAGAACAGGCTGAGGACCGGTGAGGCCACGGTATCGCGCAGCCCCGCCCCAAGGGCGGCCCGGATGTCGTCGAAGCCGGCCGCCCGCACATCCAGGCGCGGGACCGGCGATGTATGCGCATGCGGCTGATCGGTGCTCATGTCGGACGCCCCTTCCCCTGGGGACGCCCGCCCGAACGGGTGACCGCCCCAACAGCGCTCCGCTCTGGACACGGCCATCCGGCGCGCCCGGCGGTGTGATTTTCAATCAGTCTACGCTCGGTGCACCGGCCGCACCAGATATCCGCATGACGGCCCCGACGACGCCATGCCCATCCCGCCGCGCGGCGTGGTTGCCGGCGCTCGTAGATTCTTGAATGAGGGAAAGTTCGTGGTGCCCCCGGTCCGACTCGAACGGACACTTCCTTGCGGAAAACAGATTTTGAGTCTGTCGCGTCTACCAATTCCGCCACGGGGGCGCCGGGCGGGCCGCACTATGCCGAGCCCGCGACACCCGGTCAATCGGATCGCGCCCGGCATGGTCGGTCGGCGTCGGTCGGGGCCGCCCAGCCCGCGACCGGTACCGGCAACACCAGACGGCCGCAGGCGCCTGCCATCTTGCCGCCCCGGTCGCCGGCTGGTATCGCAGCGCTCACCCGTCGACACCGCGCCGAGGCCGCTCCATGCTCCGTCCGTTCTACGATTGGACCCTGCGGGTCTCCGGCCACCGGCACGCCGAGCGCTGGCTCGCCCTGGTCTCCTTCGTGGAAAGCTCGGTCTTCCCGATCCCGCCGGACGTGATGATGGTGCCGATGATCCTCGCCGACCGCGCCAAGGCCTGGCGGATCGCCCTGATCGCCACCGTTGCCTCGGTGCTGGGCGGTCTGCTGGGCTACGCCATCGGCAGCCTGTTCTTCGAGGCGCTCGGCCAGCCGATCCTTGAACTCTACGGCAAGGCGGACAAATTCGACGCCTTCGCCGACATGTACAACGACTGGGGCGCCTGGGTCGTCTTCGGCGCCGGCGTCACGCCCTTCCCCTACAAGGTGATCACCATCGCCAGCGGCGTAACCCGACTCGATCTGCTGGTGTTCGTCATCGCCTCGGTTCTGGCGCGCGGCGTGCGGTTCTTCGCCGTCGCCGGTCTGCTGTGGTATTTCGGACCGCCGATCCGCCGGGTGCTGGAGCGGCATCTGGGGCTGATCACCACCGTGTTCTTCGTGCTCCTGCTGGGAGGCTTCGTGGCGATCAAATGGCTGTTCTGACCCCGCTCTTCGTCGCGGCCGCCGCCGCCGCCGCACTGGCGGCCGCGCTGATCTCCCAGTACGGCTTCGACCTGCAGCCCTGCGTGCTCTGCATCTGGCAGCGCTGGCCCTATCTGGCGGCGATCGGGCTCGGCCTCGCCGCCATCGCCCTTCGCCGGGCCCCTGCGCGCCTGGCCCCTGCGGCCGCGCGCGCGCTGACCGGGCTCGCCATCCTCGCCGTCCTGGTCTCCGGCGGCATCGGCGGCTTCCATGTGGGCGTCGAGCAGGGTTGGTGGGAGGGCACCTCCGGCTGCGGCTCGACCTCCGGCACCGACGACCTGAACGCCCTGCGCGCCCAGATCATGAACGCACCGATCGTGCGCTGCGACGAGGTCGCCTTCTCCCTGTTCGGCATTTCCATGGCCGGCTGGAACCTCCTCTACGCGCTGGGGGTTGCCCTCGTGGCGATCCGCGCCATGCTGGTGCAGAGCAATGCCCGACCGGGAGCCTGAGCGATGACCCAAACCGCCGCGAAGCCCGCCGCCGCCGTCAGGGGCCGCCGCCTGCCCGGCGACCTGTCCAAGCGCGCGCAGATCGACCGTATCCTGCGCGTCGACCATGCCGGGGAGTTCGGCGCCCAGCGGATCTACGCAGGCCAGCTCGCGATCCTCGGCCGCAAGCCCTGCGGCAAGACGATCCGCCACATGCAGCAGCAGGAGGAGAAGCACCTCGCCGCCTTCGAGAAGCTGATCGTCGAGCGCCGGGCCCGGCCGACCCTGCTGCACCCGTTGTGGAACGTCGCCGGCTTCGCCCTGGGCGCCGGCACCGCGCTGCTGGGCGAGAAGGCGGCCATGGCCTGCACCATCGCCGTCGAAGAGGTGATCGACGACCACTATCGCCGCCAGCACGAGTCGCTGGGCGAGGACGAGGCGGCGCTGAAGCAGACGATCGAGGAATTCCGCGCCGAGGAGGCCGAGCACGCCCATATCGGCCGCGAGCATGGCGGCGAGGAGACGGTCGGCTATCCGGTCATGCGCGCGGCGATCGCCGCCGGCTCGCGCCTGGCGATCTGGCTGAGCGAACGCGTCTGATCCCGTAACCCGGCCGCTGCGGACATGCAGGCCCCGCGCCGGCGTGTTAGAAGGCGGCGATACAGCCCCATGCGGGCCGTCCCCGTGCCGAGGTCAGCCGCCAGACCATGCTGAAATCCATCCTCCGGAGCGATGCGGGTTCCGCCGTGCTGACCTGGGTGCTGCGCGGCTATCTGGGCCTGCTGCTGGCGACCGTCCGGATGGACCGCCGGATCGATCCGGCGGCGGCCGCGCTGATCGACAGCGGCAAGCCGTTCATCGGCGCGTTCTGGCATAACCGGCTGGGGCTGATCGCCGCCGCCTGGACCCGCGGCCGGCCGATGGCCATGGTCCATTCCTCCCATGGCGACGGCCGCATGCTCGGCACGGCCCTGGCGGCCTTCATCTCGCGACCGATCGAAGGCTCGACCCGGCGCAATCCCCTGGGCGCGCTGCGGGGCATGCTCCGGGCGCTGGAGGACGGGCTGCCCGTCGCCGCCACGCCGGACGGACCGAGAGGCCCCCGCATGCGCTGCCAGATGGGGGTGGTCGAGGCGGCACGGCTCAGCGGCGCCCCGGTGATCCCCGTCGCCTACAGTTCCCGGCCGCGGATCCAGGCCCGGTCCTGGGACCGCTTCCTGGTGCCGCTGCCGTTCACCCGGGGCGTGCTGATCCTTGGCGCCCCCGTCACCGTGACCGCCGACGCCGGGGAGCGGGAGCGCAACCGCGCGCGGATCGAGGAGACCCTGATCCGGATCACCGACGAGGCCGACCGGTCGCTCGGCCTTGAGCCGATCCCGCCGGCGCCGGAGAAGGCGAAGGTCCGCCGATGATCCTGCCGCTGTACAAAGGTCTGGCCACCGCTCTGGGTCCGGTGATCGACGTCTATCTCGACCGCCGGGTGGCGCGCGGCAAGGAGGATCCCGGCCGGCTGGACGAGCGCCGCGGCGTCGCCGACCGATCCCGACCCGAGGGCCGGCTGATCTGGCTGCACGCCGCCAGCGTCGGCGAGGCGGTGGGGCTGCTCACTCTGGTCCGGGCCCTGCGCGATACCCGGCCGGACCTCGCCCTGCTGATGACCACCGGCACCACCACCTCGGCCGACGCCATGGCCAAACGCCTGCCCGAGGGTGTGATCCACCAGTTCGTGCCGGTCGATCGGCCGGCCTGGGTGGGCCGGTTCCTGGCCCATTGGCGGCCGGATCTCGGCATCTGGATGGAGTCGGACCTCTGGCCGACCCTGGTGACCGAGGCGGATGCGCGCGGCATACCCATGGCCATCGTCGATGGCCGGCTCTCGGTCGGTGCATTCCAGCGCTGGCGGCGGCTGGGACGGCTCGCCCGGCCGCTGTTCGACGCCTTCGACCTGGTGCTGGCCGCCAGCGAGGACCAGGCCCGCCGGTTCTCGGCGCTGGGCTGCGCCGACGTACGTTATGCCGGCAACCTGAAGGCCGCGGGCGACCCGCCGGTGGTCGACGATACCCTGGCAGCGGACATCCGGGGCGTGATCGCAGGCCGGCCGGTCTGGCTGGCGGCGAGCACCCATCCGGGAGAGGATTCGGTGGTGCTCGATGCCCACGCCCGGCTCGCAGCCGCCCGGCCCGATCTGCTGACGGTGATCGTGCCGCGCCACACCCGGCGCGGGGACGAGATCGCCGCCCTGGCCCAGAGCCGGGGCCTCGGCCTGGCGCGGCGCTCCGCCGGCGAGCCGGTGACGCCGCGGACCGCCATCTATCTGGCCGACACGATGGGCGAGATCGCCGCCTTCTACAGCGCGATCCCGGTGACCTTCCTCGCCGGCTCCCTGGTGCCCGTCGGCGGTCACAACCCAATCGAGCCCGCCCATTGCGGCACCGCCCTGGTCTTCGGCCCGCTCATCCCCAACAACCGGGACGCCGCCGATGCCCTGCTCGCCGCCGGCGGGGCGACGGAGATCCGCGACGCCGCCAGCCTAGCCGAAACGGTCGGCGCCCTGCTGGACGATCCGGCGGCGGCGGCGCAGATGGCCGCCAGCGCCCGGGCGGTCGCCGCCGAGGGCCGCGCCGGGCTTGACCGCATTCTCGACGCCCTGTCCCCGCTGCTGCCCGGAGAGGCGGGGTGAAGGCCCCCGCCTTCTGGGCCACGGGCGGCTGGCCGGGGCTCGCCCTGACTCCGGCGAGCTGGTTGTGGCGCCTGGGAGCCGGGCTTCGCAAGGCGACGACGACGCCCTACCGGCCGTCAGTCCCGCTGATCTGCGTCGGCAACGCCACCGCCGGCGGTGCCGGCAAGACACCCACGGTGCTGGCGGTGGCCGGCGATCTCCTTGCACGGGGCAGACGGGTCGGCCTGCTGTCGCGCGGCCATGGCGGCAGGCTCACGGGTCCGGTGCGGGTCGATCCCGCCCGGCACGCGGCCGCCGATGTGGGCGACGAACCGCTGCTGCTGGCCGGAACGGCGCCGACGGTGATCGCCCGCGACCGGGCGGCCGGAGCGCGGCTGCTGGAACAGATCGGCATCGACGTGATCGTCATGGATGACGGGCTGCAGAACCCCTCACTCGCCCCGACCCTGTGCCTGCTGGTGGTCGATGGCGGGGCCGGGATCGGCAATGGTCGCCTGATACCGGCGGGGCCCCTGCGCGAGCCCTGGCGCGACGCGCTGGAGAAATCCGACGCGGTGATCCTGATCGGCGAGGATCGCACCGGGATTGCGGCCAGGATCGGCGACGGACGTCCGGTCCTGCGCGCCGTGCTGGAACCGTCGCCCGCCGCCCTCGCCCTACGGGCACGCCGGGTCCTGGGGTTCGCCGGGATCGGCCGGCCTGAGAAATTCCGCGAGACCCTGACCGGCCTGGGAGCGGAGATCGTCGGCTTCCGGGCTTTCGACGACCACCACCCCTACCGACCGTTGGAGGTCATGGAACTGGTGGAACGGGCCGTCGCCGAGAACGCCATCGCGGTCACCACAGCGAAGGATGCGGTGCGTCTGCCAGCCGAGGCGCGGGCGATGGTGACGGTGGTCGACGTGTCGCTCGCCTGGCGAGATCCGGCGGCGGCACGTGCCGTGCTGGCGCGCGCCGTCGTCTAAATTAGTTGGTCGGCATCGGCGGCACGACGAAGGCTGGGTCGAGACGCCGGTCATACCAGTTCATGCGCCAGTCCAGATGCGGTCCGGTCGCCCGCCCGGTGGCGCCGATGGTGCCGATCACCGTGCCCTGCCGGATGTGCTCGCCCACCTTCACCGCCACGCTGTCCATGTGGATGAAGGTGCTGGACAGCCCGTGGCCATGGTCGAGAATCAGGGTGCCGCCGGTGTAGTAGTGATCGGTCGCCGCCAGGGTCACCAGCCCGTCGGCCGGCGCCACCACGGCCGTGCCCTTGGGAGCGGCGATGTCGATGCCGTAATGCGGCTGGCGCGGCTGGCCGTTGAGGATCCGCTGGCTGCCGTAGACGCCGGAGATCGGCCCTTTCGCCGGCCAGATGAAGCCGGAGCGGAAATCGGTCTCCGGTCGGTCCGCCGCCCGCGCCGCCGCCACCTCCGCCTGATCGCGCCGGATGCGGTCCAGCACCTCCTGCGGCGGCGTCACCATGTTCTCCGGCAGGCCGTCGATCCGCTGGATCTTGAAGTCGCGCGGCGCCACGTCGAGGGTCCGGGTCTCCGCCGAGCCGTCCGGCGCTGTGATCGTCAGGGTGGACGTCGCCGGCGCGTCGCGATGGAAGCCGAAGACGAAGACACCGTCCTCGTCCACTTTCACCGGGATATCGTCGAGCACCAGCCTGGAGCCCGGATCGGTCCGACCGAACACGACCCCGCCCTGGGTGAAGGCGCCGTTGAAGGTTGTCTCGGCCCGCGCCGCCGTCGACAGCAGCACGAGACAGGCGATCGCGAACAGCCGGCGCATCAGAACAGGGTCTCCTGGGTCGGGGTATCGGGCGGAGAGGCGGGAGCCGGCTTGGCACGGGCTTTCGGCTTCGCGCCGCCGCCGCCGTCGGCTGGAGCGGGACCGGTCCCGATGACCGCCGACGTCTCGCCGTCGCGGAACCGCAGGGATACCGTCTGGCCGGCGCTGGTCTCGGCGGCGGATTTCACCGGGGCGCCGGACTCGTCGCGCACCAGGGCGAAGCCGCGCTCCAGCACCCGCTCGAAGGAATTGGCGTCCAGCAGCTTGCCCAGCCCGGCGAGCCGGTCCTCCTCGCTCTTCAGGCGCCGCCCATAGGCCGACCGGGCGCCGCGCAGCAGTCGGGCGAGGTCGCGGTCGCCGTCGGCGATCGAGCGCTCGATCGGCCCGACCCGCAGGCCGCGCGCCACCGTGTCGAACCGGCCCCGGGTGCGGGCCAGGATCTCGGCCGGCGAGGGGATCGGCCGATCGACCGCGTATTTCAGCCGGTCGAGCAGGGCGGTGATCCGGCTGCGCGACGTGCCCGACGCATAATCCAGCCGCTGCTGCGCCTGCTCGATGCGCGCGCCCGGATCGCCGAGCCCGCGCGCCAGACCGGAGACGACGGTCCGACCCTCGTTCAGGCGGCGGCTGACGGCGCCGGTCAGCCGGGCGGTGTCCTCGGCGAGGCGGGCGATCAGGTCGGCGCGCACCGGCACCGCCATTTCGGCCGCCGCGCTAGGGGTCGGCGCCCGGCGGTCGCTGGCGAAATCGATCAGGGTGGTGTCCGTCTCATGGCCCACGGCGGAGATCAGCGGAATGTCGGAGGCAGCGGCGGCGCGCACCACCTCCTCCTCGTTGAAGGCCCAGAGATCCTCCAGGCTGCCGCCGCCGCGCGCGACAATCAGCAGGTCCGGACGCGGCATCGGCCCGCCCTGTTCCGGCAGGCTGTTGAAGCCGCGGATCGCGCGGGACACCTGATCTTTCGCCCCGTCGCCCTGCACCAGCACGGGCCAGACGATGACATGCACCGGGAAGCGGTCGGCCAGCCGGTGCAGGATGTCGCGGATGACCGCGCCGGTCGGCGAGGTGACGACGCCGATGACGCTCGGCAGGAACGGGATCGGCCGCTTGCGCTCGGCCTCGAACAGGCCCTCGGCGGCCAGCCGCTTGCGCCGGTCCTCCAGCAGCTTGAGCAGCGCGCCCTCGCCCGCCAGCTCCATCTGCTCGATGACCATCTGATACTTCGAGCGGCCGGGATAGGTGGTCAGCTTGCCGGTGGCGATGACCTCCATCCCGTCCTCGGGCTGGATCGACAGCCGCTGGGCGGCGCCGCGCCAGCACACGGCGTCGAGGACGGCGTTCTCGTCCTTCAGGGTCAGATAGACGTGGCCGGAGCCCGCGCGCATGGGCCGCGAGACCTCGCCGCGCACCCGCACGCGCTCGAAGTTGGATTCAACGGTCCGCTTCACCGCCAGGCTGATCTCGCCGACGGAGAACTCCGGCAGGTTGCCGACCGAGTCTGACGCTGCGTCTTCCATGAGCCTCCGTACCACCCTTCTGCGGCCGCCGTCACGGGCAACGATCTCTAATTCGGACGCTCATTCCCGCATCATTCGACTTGAAACCACAACCAATGGAAGATCAAATGACAAACCCCATCATCCGGCACGTTATCCAGGGTGACTTCTCCGCCGCCAGTGCCATCGCCCGCGAGCGGGATCTCCCGATTCATACCGAACTCGCCAGGATCGCGGAATTCCTCTCCACCACCGTCTGGCTCGCGGAGCAGGCGCCGGACCCCAGCGTCCGCAAGGCCGCACCGCGCGTGCTCCAGGCCGTCGCGTCGATATCCGATCTCTGGGTGGGTGAAGAATGCCCGGCCCCGGAGCCCGTCTGGCGGCCCAGGGCGGCGGCCCTGGCGACCCGTCCGGTGGTGCTCCGCCAGGAGATGCTGCTGGCCCTGCCCCGCCGGTGATCGCGAGGCGATGACGTGGTGGCATGGCCCGGCGCCTCGGCGTATGGTCCGCGCCTGCCGCCGGGCCGAGCCGGCGGCGGGACGAAGGATCGGACCTGGAGAAGCCTGACATGCGCATTCTGGTCGTGGGCTCCGGCGGGCGCGAGCACGCCCTGTGCTGGGCCATTGCCGCCTCGCCGCTGGTGACCAAGCTGTTCTGTGCCCCCGGCAATGCCGGCATCGCGCGCGAGGCCGAGTGCGTGCCCATCGGCGTCGACGACCACGACGCCCTGGTGGCGTTCTGCCGGGACTCCGCCATCGAGTTCGTCGTCGTCGGCCCGGAGGCCCCGCTGGTCGCCGGGCTGGTCGACACGCTGGACGCCGCCGGGATCAAGTCGTTCGGTCCGACCGCCGCGGCCGCCGTGCTGGAGGGCTCCAAGGCCTTCACCAAGGATTTCTGCGCCCGCCACCACATCCCGACCGCCGCCTATGGCCGCTTCACCGACGCCGAGGCCGCCAAGGCCTATATCCGCGAACAGGGTGCGCCGATCGTGGTCAAGGCCGACGGGCTCGCCGCCGGCAAGGGCGTGATCATGGCCGAGACCGTCGACCAGGCCTTGGAGGCGGTCGACGCGATCATGGCCGACCGGGCCTTCGGCGAGGCCGGGGCCGAGATCGTCGTCGAGGAATGGATGATCGGCGAGGAGGCCAGCTTCTTCGCGCTGACCGACGGCGAAGCGATCCTGCCGCTGGCCGGCGCCCAGGACCACAAGCGGGTTGGCGACGGCGATACCGGCCCGAACACCGGCGGCATGGGGGCGTACTCCCCCGCCCCCGTGGTGGACGACGCCATGGCCGCGCGGATCGTGAAGGAGATCATCGCCCCCACCGTCGCCGGCATGGCGGCCGAGGGCCGGACCTTCCGCGGCGTGCTGTTCGCCGGGCTGATGATCACCGAGGCGGGGCCGAAGTTGATCGAGTACAACGTCCGCTTCGGCGACCCGGAATGCCAGGCGCTGATGCTGCGCCTGAAGGGCGACTTCCTGTCCGCCCTGATCGCCACAGCCGACGGTCAGATCGGCCATTTCCACCTGCGCTGGCACGACGAGACCGCGCTCTGCGTGGTCATGGCCGCCAACGGCTATCCGGGCGCCTACGAGAAGAACACCGTCATCGCCGGCACCGAGGCCGTGGAGAGCGACGACGTGGTGGTGTTCCACGCCGGCACGGCCCGGGGCGAGGACGGCCGCCTGCTGGCGACCGGCGGCCGGGTGCTGGGCGTGACCGCCATCGGCAAGGACGCGGCCGAGGCCCGGGCGCGGGCCTATGCGGCGGTGGACGGGATCGACTGGCCCGGCGGCTTCTGCCGGCGCGACATCGCCTGGCGGGCCCTGCAGGGCTGACGACGCTCAGGAGCTCTCGCGCGCCTCGGCCACGAACTGGCGCGGCGTCTTGCCGGTAACCGTGCGGAAGGCATGGGCGAAGGCGCTCGGCGTCTCGAACCCCACGTCATAGGCGACCATGGTCACCGGGCGGCCTTCGCAGAGCCGCTCGATGGCGGCCATGACCCGGGAATACCGCCGCAGGTCGCGGAAGGTCATGCCGGTCTGCGCCCGCACCGCCCGGATCAGGCTGCGCTCGGAGAAGCCCAGCCGCCTGGCCCACTGCGCCAGCGGCGTCCGGTCCGCCGGCGCGGCATTCAGATGCGCCACCAGCTCGGCGATGCGCGGGTCGGCCGGATAGGGCAGGCGCAGCGGCGGCAGGCCCGCCCCGGCGATCTCCTGCAGCAGGATCTCCAGCAGGGCCGGCCGCAGCCCGCCTCCGTCGCCTTCGGCAAGACGGACGAGTACCTCGCGCAGCAGCGGCGAGACCGCGATCATCCGCACATCGGCGAACACCTCGGGACAGGCGCGGCTGAGATAGGCGGTGCGCATCCCCACCTCGCCGTCGCAGCGGATCTCGTGGTCGAGTTCCGCCGGTATCCAGAGCGCCCGGCCGAGCGGCAGGAACCAGATCCCGCCGCTCGCCACCACCCGCATGGCGCCGGAGATCGCATGAATGAGCTGATGGGCGGGGTGGGTGTGGGGCTCGATCGCCGTGCCGGACCCGTAGGTTAGCGCGAAGCCGACCACATCGGGCCGCCCCGGGTCCGGCATGTGGGGCTCTGGGATATCCGGGTTTGGCATCTTAGGATCAGTATTGGGCATTCTATCGACAGACGGCAAGGCATCACCCCGCCAGGCTGCCATGGTCACTCCCGATCGAGGCCGCCATGTCCCGCACCGAACTGCTGCTCTTCCTCAATGCCGCTCATTTCCTGACCCATTACGGCCTGCTGATCTTTCCGACCGCCGCCCTGGCCATCGCCCCGGCCTGGGGCATGACCTTCGCGGACGTGCTGCTGCTGGGATCGCCGCTCTATGTCGCCTTCGCCCTGGGCACGCTGCCGGCGGGGTGGCTGGGCGATCGCTACGACCGGCTGGCGCTGATCGCGGTCGCCTTCCTGGGGATCGGCGGGTCGTGCCTCGCGATCGCCCTGTCGAGCGGTCCGGTCTCCCTGGCAGCCGGTCTCGGCGCGCTCGGCCTGTTCGCGTCCCTGTACCATCCCGTCGGCCTCGCGCTGGTGACCGACGGCAAATCCCGGTCGGGGCGGGCGCTGGCGGTCAACGGCGTCTTCGGCAATCTCGGCCTGGCCGGAGCTGCCGCGGCGACCGGCGTGCTGGCCCAGGTCTGGCACTGGCAGGCGGCCTTCGCCGTCCCCGGCACGATCGCGCTCCTGATCGGCGGCCTGCTCTTCGCCCGCTCCGGCCTGAACGTCGACCGGCGCTGCCCGGCGCGCGCGCCGTCCGGCGACGGGCCGTCGCCCGGCAGCCTCCCGCATCAGAGGACGGTGTTCCTGGTGGTCTGCGTCTCGGCGCTGCTGGGCGGGCTGATCTTCAACATGGTCACCATCGCCCTGCCGAAATTCCTGGACGAGCGCCTGGCCCGGAACGGCATCGATCTGGCCTGGATCGGCCTGTCCACCGGGCTCGTCTTCGCGGTGGCGGCGATCGCCCAGCTGCCGGTGGGCGAGCTGCTGGACCGGATCGGCGCCCGTCCAGTGCTGACCGCCCTGCTGACCGCACAGGCGGCACTGTTCCTCGCCCTGTCCCAGGCGGCCGGTTGGAGCGCCCTGGTCCTGGCGCTGCTCGCCGTGACCTGTCTGTTCGCGGAGATCCCGATCACGACCTGGCTGCTGGGGCGCCACCTGTCGCCCGGCATCCGGTCGCGGGCGATCTCGGTGGAGTATACGCTGTCCCTGGGCGTGGGATCGGTCGCCGCGCCGCTCCTCGCCGTGCTGCACGGCGCCGGGATCGGCTTTTTCGTCCAGTTCGTCGGCCTCGCGCTGTGCGCCTGCGTCGTCCTCGTCGCGTCCCGGTGCCTTCCGGCCCAGAGCCCATCAGGGTCCGATCGACCCATCTGATCCAGATGGGCCTTAGATGTCGCGCTTCGGCATCAGTTCCTTCTTCAGCGCGCCCCAGTCCCAACCGACCACCCGGGAGCGGTGCAGCCCTTCCGGCAGATTGGTGTGGGCGGTCGATCCGGCGACCAGCACGCCCACGACGTTCAGGTTCGCGCGTTTGGCGAATTTGATCTCTTCGTTGACGTTCCGGCTCACACCGGACATCGGCGTGACCAGGACCAGGGCGACCGTCGCCGTCCGCATCCTGTCGGTGACCACGACCTCCTTGTGACGCGGGTCTAAATCTTCACGTTTTGATGCGCCGGTCACCTGGACCGGCCAGTTCTGCTCCGCCATCTCGTGCAGGAATTTCCGGGCGGTCAGCCGTTCCCGCGACAAATCGAAGATCACGTGTATCCGAGTAACGTCTTCAGCCATCGTCTGATGCAACTTTTCCGAAAATTACCATCAAAATCCCCAACGGACGTTAAGGTTTAGTTAGGGATTTCTGTGTCTCATGTCGGCAGCCCACCAAGCTTTGCGGACGAGAGACAGATGCATCGAGCCGACGCATACCTTCTCGATGGGGCGACGAACGCGTCCGCACCGAACCCTCACGCCACCGACAACGGCGAACGCCTGCTTGAGGCCGTCGACAGCACGCTTGTGTACGCGTTCCAGCCGATCGTCAACATCGATACCGGAATCGCCTTCGGTTACGAGGCGCTGCTGAGGGGTGTCGATCAGGCCGGATACGCCTCGATCGCCGAGTTCTTCGACACCGCCTACACGAGCGGCGTGCTGGAGGAGGTGGAGCGCCGGCTGCAACGCAAGGCGGTGGACGCCTTCGTCAAGCTGCCGAGCCGCACCGCCATGCTGTTCCTGAACGTCGACGCCCGACTGCTGGCCTCCGGCGGCCGGACCATCATCGACGGCATGGCCGCCGCCATCGCCGCCAGCGGCATGAGCGCCGACCGGTTCTGCCTGGAACTTCCGGAAACCCAGGACATCGTCGCCGGCGACGATGCCCTGCCCGTCATGCACCAGATCTCCGGCGCCGGGGTGCGGCTGGCGCTCGACGATTTCGGCCAGGGTTACTCGCGCCTGCGCCTGCTGCACGAGCTGCAGCCGAACTTCGTGAAGATCGACCGCTACTTCGTCAACGGCGTCTCCGCCGATCCGAAGCGGCGCCTGTTCCTGTCCCGCCTCGTCGACATCATGCATGTCTTCGGCATCGCCATGATCGCCGAGGGGGTGGAGACGGAGGCCGATTTCCGGACCTGCAAGGATCTCGGCTTCGACTATGTCCAGGGGTACCTGATCCAGAAGCCGACGACCGATCTCGACCACATCCTGTCGCTGTATCCGATCGTCGCCGGGATGAACGCCCGCGAGCGGCGCAACCGTTCGACTGACAAGTCGCGGCTCCAGGGCCACCTGGAGATGCTGCCGACCATGGCGATCGACCTGCCCATGGTCGAGGTGTTCGACATGTTCCGCCAGCACCGGGACCTCAGCGTGATCCCGGTCGTCGATCAGGCCGGCGTGCCGGTGGGCGTGGTCGGCGATGCCGATCTGAAGACCTATGCCTATTCCCCGTTCGGTCGCGACCTGATCGCCAACAAGGCCTATGGCCGCTCGCTGCGCGATCTGGTGCGGTCCTGCCCGACCGCCAGCGTCGACATGCCGATCGAGAAGATCCTGGAAATCTTCGCCCATCGCTCCGACGCGCCGGGCATCCTGATGGTCGAGCGCGGACGCTACGCCGGGTTCATGAGCTCGACCGCGTTGCTGAAGGTTCTGCACGAGAAGACCGTGGCCGCCGCCCGGGACCAGAACCCGCTGACCCGCCTGCCGGGCAACCTGTCGATCGGCGACTGGGTCAACGACGCGCTGGAGGATCTGGAGACCGGCATCGTGCTGGCCTATTTCGACTTCGACAGCTTCAAGCCGTTCAACGACACCTATGGGTTCCGCAACGGCGACCGGGCGATCCAGCTGTTCGCCGAGTCGCTGCAGAAGCACGCCGCCGACCACGACGCCTTCGTCGGCCATATCGGCGGCGACGACTTCTTCGCCGGCTTCCGCTGCGAGGATCCCGACCAGGTGACCGAGCAGGTGGCGGCGCTGATCAAGCGCTTTGCCCATGACGTGGAGAGCTTCTACGACGCCGAGACACGGGAGCGCGGCTTTCTGGAGATGCGGGGCCGCGACGGACGGCTCAACCGCTACGGCCTGCTGACCGTGAGCGCCGGACTGCTCAACCTGCGGGCCGGCCGCGACGAGGTGCCGATCGACACCGTCATGGACGCGATCGCCCGGCTGAAGAAGGAAGCCAAGCAGGCGGTCAGCGGCATGGCGGTCAGCCGCCTCGGCTGATCCCCATATCGGCCGATCTGCCGCCTCCGCCGATCGGCCTCCCGTCATCGCACCAGGGACGGCACCTTCAGGATCTTGAACGGCCCGATGGCCAGCCGGCCGTCCTGCATGGTCAGCGGCGCCTGCACCGAGGGGGAGCCCCCGTCGCTGCCGGTGCGCGAGAAGGCGGCCGTCGCCAGCCGCAGCAGGGCCGCCACATCCTGCGCCAGCAAGCCGCGATCCACCGCCCGGTCGATCATCGCCGGCAGGCCCCGCATTTCGGCCGAGGCCGCCCCTTCCGGCCGCATCATGCCGTCCAGGGTGATCGTGCCGTCGGCCGTCAGGTCCAGGGGGCGCCAGTTCAGTCCCAGATGCTCCACATCGATCACTCCGCCCGCATCGCGCCACAGGGCCAGCGACGACGGGTCGAGGGAAATCGGCAGCGGCCCGCGCACGCTCGCCCGGATGCGGCCGTCGGCGGGGCCCTCGAAGGGCAGGTTCGGGGTCAGCAGGTCGGTCGGCTCCAGCGCCTCCGCCGACAGGAAGAACTGCAGGGTCGCCGGCACGTCGTCGCCGTCATCCGTCGGCGTCGGGTCGGCCTCGACCACCAGCCGGTTCGCCCGGGCGACCACCTCGCGCCGGCGGTCGATGGCCACCGCTTGCCGCAGGTCGAGGGACAGGTGATCGAGTTCACCCGGCGAGAAGCGGATCGCCCCCTCGCCGCTGGCCGCCGTGAGGCCGACCGCGAGGGAGGGCGCCTGCCAGGAGCCCGTCACCGGCCCGGGACTATCCAGATGCAGGGTGAACGGCTCCCAGGGCCGGGCGGAGATCACGAGCTTGTCGGTCGTGGTCATCAGGTCGCGCTGGCCGTCGACCCGGCCCCAGGCGACGTCCACATAGGTGAAGCGGATCCGCAGCGGAAAGCCGTCGAGTTCCCGGTCGCCATGGGTCAGCCGGTCGCCGACCGACCGGCGGAAATCCATCCAGCCGTCGATCGAGGCGCGGAGCTGGATCGACAGCAGGACCCAGCCGATGCTCCAGGCGATGGCGGCGAAGGCCAGGATGGCAAAGAGGATCATCGCCCAGAACCGTTTCCGGCCCGGCCTCGGCGGACGGCTCGGGGAAACGGGATCGATGGGATCGCTTGCGGTGGTCATTGCCTGCGCCTAGGTGCTTGGAAGAGAACAATACGGATCGGAACCGCGGCGGGGAAGAGATGTGGATGCGCGCAACGTGACGGCCACGGACGACGGCATTGGGACCGGCGACATATGGGTCTTCGGCTACGGCTCGCTGATGTGGCGGCCGGGATTCGAGCACATGGCCCGGGCGGACGCGCTGCTGCGCGGCTACCGGCGCCGACTCTGTGTGGTCTCGCGCCACCATCGCGGCACGGCGGCGCGACCGGGACTGGTGATGGGACTCGACCGCGGCGGCGCCTGCCGCGGCGTGGCCTATCGGGTGCCGGAAGCCGCGGTGCCCGAGACCCTGGCCTATCTGGACGAGCGCGAGATCGCCCACTACCCGGTCTACCGGCGCAGCACGGTGACGGTCGATCTGGGCGGCGGCAGGCGGCAGCGGGCGGTGACCTATACCGTCGACCGAAGCGAGGCCGACTACGCCGGGGCCTTGAGCGTCGACCAGCAGGCAGCCATCGTCGCCGGTGCCCATGGCCTCTCGGGTCCGAACGCCGAATACCTGCGCCAGACCGTGGCGCATGTCCATGCCATGGGTCTGCGCGACCGGGCGCTGGAGGCGGTGCTCGCCGCGCTGGCCGAGCCTTCGCCGGCCACGGAGGAGATCGCCCGGCGCACGTTGGGTTTCTAAGGCTGGGCTATTGGCGCCGGGCGGCGAAGAAGTTCTTGAGCAGCGCCGAGGCCGCCGTCTCCTCCACCCCGCCGATCACCTCCGGGCGGTGGTGACAGGTCGGCTGGGTGAAGATGCGCGGACCGTGCTCGACGCCGCCGCCCTTGGGATCGTAGGCCCCGAAGATCAGACGGCGGATGCGGGCATGGGCGATGGCCTGGGCGCACATCGCGCAGGGCTCCAGCGTCACCACCAGATCGCAGTTCACGAGCCGGGGCGTGCCCAGGACCTGCGCCGCCGCCCGCAGAGCCAGGATCTCGGCATGGCCCGACGGATCCGGCGGCGCCTCCACCCGGTTATGCGCCTGGGCGACGACCTGTCCGGCGGCGTCCAGCACCACGGCCCCGACCGGTACCTCGCCCACCTCGGCGGCGCGGCGGGCCTGCTCCAGAGCGATCGCCATCGGGGTCGTCGGTGTCCTCATGCGATCTGGATAGGGGTAGAGACACCGACTGTCCATCGCCGCGGCACGCTGCAGCAACATTGCGATCCGTCCGCGCGCGCGGTACAGGCAGGAGGATGAACGCACCCCGCAAACCCGCCGACAGATCCACGGACAGATCCGCCGACAAGCCAGCCGGCCGACCAGGCCGACCGGCACCACGCCCGGTCGCCGAGCTGGAGGCCCTGTTCGAGGAACAGCGCGGCTCGGAACGGATCGCCAAGCGCCTGGCCCGCGCCGGCCTGTGCTCGCGCCGCGACGCCGAGCGCTGGATCGCCGACGGTCGGGTCGTGGTCGACGGCACGCTGCTGGACAGCCCGGCCGTCACCGTCACCGACGACAGCGAGATCGTGGTCGACGGCAAGCCCCTGCCGAAGATCGAGCCGCCGCGCCTGTGGCGCTTCCACAAGGACCGGGGCACCGTGACCACCGCCCGCGATCCCGAGGGCCGCAAGACCGTGTTCGACGCCCTGCCGCCGGATATGCCGCGGGTCGTCACGGTCGGCCGCCTCGACCTGGACAGCGAGGGGCTGCTGCTGCTGACCAACGACGGGGGGCTGGCGCGCTATCTGGAACTGCCCTCGACCGGCTGGACCCGGCGCTACCGGGTGCGGGTCTTCGGACCGCTGGACGAGAAGGCGCTGGCCGGGCTGAAACGCGGCGTGACGATCGACGGGGTCGCCTACGGCGCCATCGACGTGACCATCGACAAGGCGTCGCGCACCAATTCCTGGCTCACGGTCGGCATCAAGGAAGGCAAGAACCGCGAGATCCGGCGGGTGATGGAGTATCTCGGACTGAGCGTCAGCCGGTTGCTGCGGATCTCCTACGGCCCGTTCCAGCTCGGCGACATCCCGACCAACGGCGTGGAAGAGGTGAAGACCCGGGTGCTGAAGGGCCAGCTCGGCCTCGATACCGGCGACGAGACCGGCCGGGCCAAGGCCAAGCCGAAACGCACCGGTACCAAGCCGCCGGGCGCGAAATCCGCCGGGCCCAAGGCCGCACCCTCAAAGCCGGGACCCGCCAAGGGAGCGGCCGCCAAGCCGGCGCCGGGCAAACCGGGTCCCTCCAAGGGCAGGGCCGGCTCCGGTCCCGCCAAGTCTGACGCGCCACGCAAGAAGGACGGAAACCGTGCGGATCATCGCCGGAAAACACCGCGGAACTAACCTGCTCTCGCCGGAAGGCCTGGACACCCGCCCCACCCCCCAGCGGGTGCGCGAGGCGGTGTTCAGCATGCTGGAGAGCGGGCGCTTCGGCACGGTCCTGCGCGACCGGGTGGTTCTCGACCTGTTCGCCGGCACCGGGGCGA
This sequence comes from Thalassobaculum salexigens DSM 19539, assembly GCF_000423805.1. Taxonomy (NCBI): domain Bacteria; kingdom Pseudomonadati; phylum Pseudomonadota; class Alphaproteobacteria; order Rhodospirillales; family Thalassobaculaceae; genus Thalassobaculum; species Thalassobaculum salexigens. Next base: position 687,268 of record NZ_KE384095.1, on the reverse strand, counting down.
TGGGCCTGGAGGCGCTGTCCCGGGGGGCCGAGCGGGTCGTGCTGGTCGACAACCATCCGACCGCCCTGGACGCACTGCGGGCCAATGTGGAGAAGCTGCGGGCCGAGGCGCGGACCCAGGTCCGCTCCGGCGACGCCACCCGCTGGCATGATCGGGCCCAGGTCGCCTGCGGCGTGGTGTTCATGGACCCGCCCTATGGCAGCGAGGCGTGGGTCCCGGCCCTGGCGGCAGCGCTGAAGGGCGGCTGGATCGGCGACGACACGGTGGTGGTGATCGAGACCGACAAGCGCGAACGCACCGGGATTCCGGACGGCTTCGAGGTGCTGGACGAGCGCAACCACGGCCGCGCGCGGATCCTGATGCTGGGCCGGACATCGGATGAGGCGGAAGTGGGCGCGTAAACTCTCCCCTACTCGTCTTCCCGGCTTCACGCCGGGACCGAGGGTGCCGCTCACCGGAGCCCTTCAGAACGCGACGAAGGTTCCAGCAGCCCCGTTCCTGGGTCCGGGCGCAGGGCCGGGAAGACGGGGAGTGAGAATGAACCTGTCTATTCCTGAACCCCTACCCATCATCCCGGGAAACCCCGGACCCGATCCGGGGGCTGCCCGGGACCTCGCAGGTGCTGCGGCCGGGTCCCGGCCCCGCCCCGGGTCGAGCCCGGGGACGGTCCGGGATGACGGTTGAGGAGAGGTGAGAGGCCCGCCCCCTCAGAACCGGATCTGAACCTTCATCGCCTGCCTGCGGTCGGCGGCGGTGCGGAAGGCCTGCATGGCGTCCTCGATGGGAAAGCTGTGGCTCAGCAGCGGCCCGGTATCGATCCGCCCCGAGCCCAGCAGCGCCACCGCCGTGGGAAACTCCCGGGCGAAGCGGAACGAGCTCTTCAGGGTCAGCTCCTTCACCATCACGTAATCCGCCGCGATCGTCACCTTCGGGTCGGCATAGGTCCCGACCTGCACCAGCACCCCGCCGGGGGCCAGCGCCTCCAGGCAGGCGCGCTGAGCGTGCGGATTGCCGGAACACTCGAACGCCACGTCGAACCGCCCGCGCGGATGCGCCGGGTCGGTGAGCCCGTCCGGAGTCTTCGCCACATTGACCACCCGGGTCGCGCCCAGCGCCTCGGCCGCCTTCAGCGGTTCGTCCATCACGTCGGTGATCACCGTCTCCACCGCCCCGCCGAGCCGGGCCACCACCAGACACAGGGCGCCGATCGGCCCGGCCCCGGTCACCAGCACCCGGCGGCCGAGCATCGGCCCGGCATGGCCGGCGGCGTGCAGGCAGACCGACAGCGGCTCGGCCAGGGCCGCCACGCCCGGATCGGTTCCCGCCGGCACCGGCACGCATTGCCGCGCCTGGGTGGCGAAGGTCTCCGCGAACAGGCCCTGTGCATGGGGGAACCGGCGCGAGGACCCAAGGAACAGCATGTCGCCGCAGAGATTCTCGCGACCGGACCTGCAGTGGTCACAGGTGCCGCAGGGGTGGCTCGGATTGATCGCCACCGCATCGCCGACCGCCAGCCCCTCCACACCGGGACCGACCTCGGCGATCCGCCCCGCCGCCTCATGGCCGAGCACGAAAGGCTCGCGCACCGGGAAGTCGCCCATGCGGGCATGGTGGAAGTAGTGCAGGTCGGAGCCGCAGATGCCGCCGGCCTCCACCCGCACCCGGACCTCGCCGTCGCCGAGCGGGCGTTCGTCCCGTGGCTCGACCCGCAGGTCCTCGATCCCGTGCAGGACGGTCGCGCGCATGGCTTCGTCCCCCTACTCGGCCGCCTGGCTCTTGGTTTCCAGATCGGCGTGGTCGCGCTCGAACGTCCACACATCCTCGAAGCCCATGGCCTTGGAGAAGGTCATGAAATCGGAGATCGGAACCTCCAGCTCGGTCGAGGCGCCGGTCCGCTTCAGGGTGGAATAGACCGAGTTCAGGGCGTGGCCCACGGCGAGGAAACCGGCAGCCGGGTAGATCGCGAGCTGGTAGCCGATCTCGGCATACTGCTCGGCGGTGAGCACCGGCGTCTTGCCGCCCTCCACCACATTGACCAGCAGCGGCAGGTCGAAGCGCTTGCCGATGATCTCCATCTCCTCGACCGATTCCGGCGCCTCCACGAACAGGATGTCCGCCCCGGCCTTGGCGAAGGCCTCGGCCCGGCGCAGCGCCTCGTCGAGGCCGAGGGCGGTGCGGGCGTCGGTGCGGGCGATGATCAGGAAGTCGGCACTGTCCCGCGCCTCGGCCGCGACCTTGATCTTAGCCGCCGCCTGGTCGATCGGGATGACCTTGCGGTTCGGGGTGTGGCCGCATTTTTTGGGGAATTCCTGGTCCTCAAGCTGGATCGCCGCCGCCCCGGCGCGCTCGTAGCCCCGGACCGTATGGTCGACGTTCAGCAGCCCGCCATAGCCGGTATCGCCATCGCAGATCAGCGGCGCCTTCGACAGCTCGGACAGGGTGCGCACCCGCTCCACCATGTCGCGGTAGGAGGCGAGGCCGGCATCGGGCAGGCCCAGATGCGAGGCGACCGTGCCGTAGCCGGTCATGTACAGCGCGTCGAAGCCCATGGCGTCGGCCAGCCGCACCGACACGCCGTCGAACACGCCCGGCGCGGTGAGAAGCTTGCCCTTCTGGAACTTGCTCTTGAGGGTGGCCATTTCCGTTCATCCTCCCGTGGATCCTTGTTGCCGGGAGGGTACGCCGAGGCGGGCGGCGATCAAAGGTGCAGAAACGCAAGGCGGGTTTGGGAGGTTGCGCTCCCCGCTGCCTACCCTCCTTCACTCCCCGGATTTAGTCCGGGGCCCACCGTTCGACCGAACGGGCGACGGAGATCCCGCGGTGAACTCAGTGCCGCATCGAGGCGTAGGCCCCGGAATAAATGCGGGGAGTGATGGAAAGGAAAAGTGAGGGAAGAAAAGGGGAAAAACCCGCCTCAGAAATCCGTCGTCCGGCCCTTGTGTTCCCAGTCGCCAAAGCGGGTCGGTTCCGGGCCGTTGTAGCCGCCGCGCTCGGGCGGCAGGTCCTTGGCCGCCGCGCGGGGATCGAGCTGGGCCGGAACGGCAACCTCCTCGCCCGGCGCGGGGATACGCTTCGCGCGGTCGGACGCTTTCGGTGCCTCCTTGGTCTGCGGGACGGACACCTGACGGAACTGGGGCTGCTTCGACTCGCTCATGATGTGCGGATATAGGGCGTTTGGCGGCGGTCCGCCAGATCTTGAAGGGGCGCCCCCGCCCCCACACATGCAATCGGGTTTCACGCACATCTGCACAGGAGAGCGCCGGCATGTTCCGGGTCAGTCTGATGATCGCCGCCCTGACGGCGCTGTTCATGGGCGTGGGCTACCTGCTGGGCGGCAGCGGCGGCATGGTGATCGCCCTGCTGCTGGCCGGCGGCATGAACCTGTTCGCCTACTGGAACTCCGACAAGATGGTCCTGCGGATGCACGGAGCCCGGCAGATCGGCCGGACCGAGCTGCCCTGGTTCCACGACATGATCGGCCAGCTCGCGCAGCGCGCGGATCTGCCGATGCCCAAGGTCTATGTGATCGACCAGGATCAGCCCAACGCCTTCGCCACCGGCCGCAACCCGGAAAACGCCGCCGTCGCCGCGACCACCGGCCTGCTGCGCCACCTCTCCCACGAGGAGATCGCCGGGGTGATGGCCCACGAGCTGGCGCATGTGAAGAACCGCGACACCCTGATCATGACCATCACCGCCACCATCGCCGGGGCGATCTCGATGCTGGCCAACATGGCGATGTGGAGCTCGTTCCTGGGTGGCAACCGCAACAATCCGATGGGCATCGTCGGCGTGCTGGCCATGACGATCCTGGCGCCGCTGGCCGCCACCCTGGTGCAGATGGCGATCAGCCGGGTGCGGGAATACGACGCCGACCGGATCGGCGCGGAGATCTGCGGCCGGCCGCTCTGGCTCGCCTCGGCCCTGCAGAAGCTGGAGAACGGCGCGCGCCAGATCGACAACCACGCCGCCGAGAACAACCCGGCGACGGCGCATATGTTCATCGTCAATCCGCTGCACGCCCATGCGCTGGACGGCCTGTTCGCCACCCACCCGCCGATGCGCGAGCGGATCGCCCGGCTGATGGCGCTGGCCGGACAGGACGCGCCGCAGCGGGGGCCGTGGGGGTAGAACCCTAGCCCTTCCCCAGGAACCCGAGCACCGCCTCGTCGAACAGTTTCGGCTGCTCGATATTCGCCAGATGCGCCGCCTCGGGCAGGATCTCCAGCCTGGCGCCCTCGATGCGCTTCTGGATCTCGCGGGCGGCATCGGGAGTGGTGCCGGGATCGTCGGCGCCGACCACCACCAGGGTCGGGGCGGCGATCGCCTGGATGGTCTCGCGCTGGTCCATCGCCTGGATCGCCCGGCAGCAGCCCACGAAGCCGGCCACCGGCGTGTTCAGGATCATCTCGCGGACCTTGTCCACCGCGTCCGGGTCGCGCTTCTGAAACGGCTCGGTGAACCAGCGCATGATCGTGGCGTCGACGACGCCCTCCATCCCGTCCACCGCGGCGGTGTCGATCCGCCCCTCCCACAGCTCGGGCGGGCCCATGTAACAGGCGGTGTCGCAGAGCACGAGCCGCTCGACCCGGTCGGGATGCAGCGTGGCGAGCCGCTGACCGACCATGCCGCCCTTGGACAGGCCGCAGAAATCCGTCTTGTCGATGCCCAGGTGGTCGAGCAGGCCGATCGCGTCGTCGACCAGGGTCTCGATGCTGTAGGCGCCGTCGGGTGCCGACGACTTGCCGTGGCCGCGGCTGTCGTAGCGGATCACCTTGTAGTGCTTGCGGAACGCCGGCATCTGCGGGTCCCACATGTGCAGCGTGGAGGCCAGCGAATTGGAGAACAGGATCGGCGGGCCGTCCTCCCGGCCGGAAATCTCGTAATACAGATCGATGCCGTTGATCTTGGCGTGCGGCATGGCGTTTCCCCGCTTGGTTCTTCGTTGAGCCCGAGTGATGGGCAGACGATGGATGGATTGTCGTTCCGGATCGGTCCGATCATTACACCGCCCCGCCGCCCCGGCGTCGACCCTCGACATGTGGAGCTTCGGCATCCGCGGGGCCTTCGAGCCTCGACATCGCCGGCCTCGAGGTGTCGAATGCCCCGGCTTCCGCCCAGAGGACCGACATGCCCATTCCCGCGCTGACCGTCGACGACCTGTACCGCCACACCGACCTCTCCAAACTCGGCTTCAAGACCACCAAGGAGCTGGAGCCGGTCGACACGCTGATCGGCCAGGACCGCGCGCTGGAGGCGGTGCGCTTCGCCGCCCGCATGCGGTCCCGCGGCTACAACCTGTTCGTCATCGGACCCAAGGGCTCCGGCAAGCACGCCGCCGTGCGCGGCTATCTCCGGGACCGGGCCGCCCGGTTCCCCGCCGGGGACGACTGGGTCTATGTCAACGACTTCAAGGATCCGCACCGGCCCCTCGCCCTGCGCCTGCCGCCTAGCGAGGGACCTAACCTGCACCGGCGGATCGAGAAGCTGATCGCCGATCTGACCGCCTCGGTCGCCGCCGTGCTCGAGGGCGAGGAGTACCGCGGCCGCCGCGAGGCGATCGACCAGGAATTCGCCAAGCAGGGCGAGCAGTCGCTGGAAGGCGTGGCCGCCGCCGCCAAGGAGCGCGACCTGCTGCTTGTGCGCACGGAGCAGGGCTTCGCCGTGGTGCCGGAGGATGGCGGCAAGCCGATGGCGCAGGAGAAGTTCAATGCCCTGCCGCAGATCCGGCGCGAGCGGCTGCAGGCCGCCATTCAGGAGGTCCAGGCGCTGCTGCGCGATGCCCTGCACAAGGCGCCGCTGCTGGAGCGCGACCGCCAGAAGGCGATCCGGGCGCTGAACGACAGCGTCGCGCGGTCCCTGGTGGACGAGGAGATGACCGAGGTCCGCGAGGGCATGACCCCGACCGAGGAGCTGGCGGCCTGGCTGGCCGCGCTGGAGGAGGATCTGATCGAGAAGATCCACGTCTTCGCCCAGCCGGCTGAGGCGCGGCAGGGGCAGGGGTCGGGATCTGGGCAGGGGTCAGGGCCGACCGATCCGGCCGCCGCTCCCGACCCCCAGCGCCGGTTCCGGGTCAACGTCTTCGTCAGCCACGAGGCCGAGGTCGGCGCGCCGGTGGTGATCGAGGACCACCCGACCCTCGGCCGGCTGGTCGGCCGCATCGAGTACCGAGCCCAGATGGGCTCAATGCTGACCGACTTCACCCTGATCCGCCCCGGCGCCCTGCACTGCGCCAATGGCGGCTATCTGCTGATCGACGCACTGAAACTGCTCCAGCAGCCGTTCGCCTGGGACGCCCTGAAACGTGCGCTGTACAGCGGCCGGGTGACGATCGAGAGCCCGCAGGACGCGGCGACCACCACCCTCGCGGTGTCGATCCAGCCGGCCGACATCCCGCTGTCGGTCAAGGTGGTGCTGTTCGGCGACCAGCGGCTCTATCACACCCTGGCGGCGGCCGATCCGGACTTCGCCGACCTGTTCAAGGTGGCCGCCGATTTCGACGACATCATGGAGCGCGACGACGAGCACGACGCGCTCTATGCGCGCCTGATCGCCACCATCCAGAAGAACGAGACCCTGCGTCCCTTCGACCGCAAGGCGGTGGAGCGGGTGATCGAGCACTGCTCGCGGCTGGTCGCCGACCGGGATCGGGTGACCACCCGGGTCGGGCTGATCGCCGACCTGATGCGGGAGGCCGACTACCAGGCCCGCGAGCACAACCACAAGACCGTGGTCGAGGCGGATGTCGAGGCCGCCCTGGAGGCCTATCGCCGGCGCTCCGACCGGATCGAACGGCGCATGCGCGAACAGATCCTGGCCGAGACCATGCTGATCGACACCGACGGAGCGGAGGTCGGCCAGGTCAACGGGCTCAGCGTGCTGCAGATCGGGACCCACGGCTTCGGTCGGCCGACCCGGATCACCGCGCGCGTGCGTCCCGGCAACGGGAAGGTCGTCGATATCGAGCGCGAGGTCGAGCTGGGCGGCCCGCTGCACTCAAAGGGGATGCTGATCCTGCAGGGATATCTGGCGGCGACCTACGCCACCGACGTGCCCGCCTCGCTGCAGGCCAGCGTGGTGTTCGAGCAGTCCTATGGCGGGGTGGACGGCGACAGCGCGTCATCCACCGAACTCTACGCCCTGCTCTCGGCCCTGTCGGAGGTGCCGATCCGCCAGGGCATCGCGGTCACCGGCTCGGTCAACCAGATGGGCGACGTCCAGGCGATCGGCGGGGTGAACGAGAAGATCGAAGGTTTCTTCGACATCTGCGCCGCCCGCGGCCTGACCGGCGATCAGGGGGTGATGATCCCGGCCGCCAACACCCGCCACCTGATGCTCAAGGAAGAGGTGCGCGACGCGGTGAAGGCCGGGAAGTTCAAGGTCTGGGCGGTGTCGACCATCGCCGAGGGGATCGAGATCCTGACCGGCGTGCCCGCCGGCCCGCGCGGGGCCGACGGATCCTATCCGGACGGCACGGTCAATGCCCGGGTCGAGGCGCGGATGCGGGCCTTCGCCGAGACCCGGCGCCGGTTCATCGAGCGCGAGGTCTAGAGACCGCGGGGCTTAGACCTTGGGCTCCGGCCCCGTCCACTCGCTGACCACGTCCTCATAGGCCGGACGGCCGCGTTCGGTCGGCGCCTCGGTCGGGGTGCCGATATAGATGAAGCCGATGATGTCGGTGTCGGCGTCGTGGCCCAGCGCCTCCTTCACCGTGGGGTGGAAGGCCGGCCATTCGGTCAGCCACTGGGCGGCGAAGCCGCTGGCATGGGCCGCCACCAGGATGTTCTGGCAGAGCGCACCGCCGGACAGCCGCTGCTCCAGCTCCGGGATCTTGGGATGGTGCGGGTCGATCTTGGAGGTCACCGCCAGCAGCACCGGGCTGCGCGACGGGCGAAGCCGCTCCATGTCCACCAGCCGCTTCTCGGCATCCGGATTGTCGGCCAGATAGACCGATGCCAGCACGTCGCCCAGGGCGAGCTGGCCCTCCTTGAGCAGGACCTGGACCCGCCAGGGGCCGATCTTGCCGTGGTCGGGGACGCGCAGGCCGGCGGCGATGATCTTCTGCAGGGTGGCGGCGTCGGGCCCCGGCTCGCTCAGATTCTTGGCGACGACCGAGCGGCGGGTCAGCAGCAGGTCGAGCGTGTCGGGGGATGCGGCGGTCGCGACGGTTTCAGCGACAGACATGTGAACGTGCTCCGATTGAGTATGCCGCGAAGATAGGGTTCCATACCCTTGAGGCAAAGACCCATCGGCGCAAGGTGGTTTTGCGACTCACTTGCAGCAAGCGATTTTGCCCTGGAAATATCTGGTATTTTATGCATTATCGGCCGGTCGCCAAAAGGGCGGCACCCGGCCGACCGGCCCCCCGAAAGAAGTTCGGAGGATACGATGTTCCAGACCATCCTTGCCCGACTGTCCGTCGCCGCCCTGCTGCTTGGCCTGCTGGGAGGATGCAATCCCTATGTCTGGGGAGGCGGCGCGCTGGCGCTCGGCCCCAATCTGGCGACGGGGCGCAACGGCTTCTACCACCTGAACAAGGTGATGGGTAAGCGCTGCTCGGATTCGACCTATTTCGACCGGCCTGTGCACTGCGTGAACGAGATCGACTGACCTGATCGGCCCCGCGGAACCGGCCCTTCGGAACCGGACCTGCGCGGCGGCGGGTCAGAACTCGGCGTCGTCGATCACCATCGGTTCGTCCTCGGCCGCCTCGACCCAGACCTTCATCGCCTCCATCGACCAGACCGCGTCGGCATAGGCCTGCTCCTGCTCGCCCAGATCCACGGCGAAGGTCCGGAAGCGGCTGACCACCGGCGCGTACATGGCGTCGGCGATGGTGAAACGGCCGAACAGGAACGGCCCGTCGCCGCCATGGCGCGACAGGCATTGGCGCCAGATCGCCTTCACCCGGTCGATGTCCTCCTGCACGCCCGGCTTGCGGCCCTCCTTGGGGAAGGAGGAGCGGATATTCATCGGCATATGCGTGCGCAGGGCGGTGAAGCCACTATGCATCTCGGCCGACACGGACCGGGCCAGGGCGCGGGCCGCCCGGTCCGCCGGCCACAGACCGGCGTCCGGCGCCAGCTCGGCGGCATACTCGCCGATCGCCAGGCTGTCCCAGACCGTCAGGTCGCCATGGACCAGGCAGGGGACCCGCCCGGAAGGCGAGTGTTTCAGCAGCGCGCTCTTGGATCCGGACTCGCTGAGTGCGATGAGAACCTCATCGGCCTTGAGACCGGCCTGACGCAGGATCAGCCAGGCCCGAAGAGACCAGCTCGAGTAGTTCTTGTTCCCGATGATCAAGGTCAGGGGACTGTCGGCCGTGTCTGCCATAACATCTCGCCATTCAGTTGCGCAGACCCCTATGTGGGGTGCTCGCTTGTGCCTGTTAAGCCGCAGCGAGTATACCGGATGTACGGAACTGTCACCGCTCATTCGTCCTTTGTCCAACAGCCAGGAGCAACCGCCGTGGCCTTCAACCTCGTCGCCCGCGCCACCGCAGGAACCATTCCGGTCACCCCGGTCACCGCCGACGGACTGAAGGAATGGGCCGTGGAGGCCGATGCCGCCACCAAGACCTGGATCGCCGCCACCGGCTACAAGGCCAAGCCCGGCGAGACCTGCGTGGTCCCCGGCAAGGCGGGGGACATCGCCCGGGTGCTGGTCGGGGTCGAGGAGGCCGGCCGGATCGGCGTGTGGGACTTCGCCGGCCTGCCGGGATCCCTGCCCGCCGGACGCTATGCCATCGACGCCGACCTGTCGGGCGCGGACGCGACCCGGGCCGCGACCGGCTGGGCACTGGCGACCTACCGCTTCACCCGCTACACCGAGATGCCCGAGATCGAGGCGGAACTGGTCTGGCCGAAAGGGGCGGACCGCGACCATGTGGAGAATATCGCCGCGTCGACCGCCCTCGCCCGCGACCTGATCAACACCCCCGGCTCCGACCTGCGGCCAACCGAGCTGGCCGAGACGGCCAAGGCGCTGGCCAAGGAGTTCAAGGCGAAGATCGCCGTCACCGTCGGCGACCAGCTGCTGAAGAAGAACTACCCGACGATCCACATGGTCGGCCGCGGGGCGGAGGATGCGCCGCGCCTGATCGACATGGTCTGGGGCGACGCCAAGCATCCGAAGGTCACCCTGGTCGGCAAGGGCGTGTGCTTCGACACCGGCGGCTACGACCTGAAGCCGTCCATCGGCATGCTGACCATGAAGAAGGACATGGGCGGCTCCGCCCAGGTGCTGGCGCTGGCCCGCATGATCATGGCGGCGAACCTGCCGGTGCGTCTGCGGGTGCTGGTGCCGTCGGTGATGAACATGGTCTCCGGCAACGCCTTCCTGCCGATGGACATCTGCCGCACCCGCAAGGGCACGACGGTGGAGGTCGGCAACACCGACGCCGAGGGCCGGCTGGTGCTCTGCGACGCCCTGACCGAGGCCGACAGCGAGCAGCCCGACCTGCTGATCGACTTCGCCACCCTGACCGGCGCCGCCCGCGTGGCGCTCGGCCCAGACCTGCCGGCGATGTTCTGCAACGACGATTCGCTCGCCGGCGACATCCTCGCCAGCGGCCTAGCGGAGGAGGATCCGCTGTGGCGCCTGCCGCTGCACCAGCCCTACAAGGCGATGCTGAAGACCAAGATCGCCGACCTGTCCAATACCGGGTCGGGCCCGTATGGCGGCGCCATCACCGCGGCCCTGTTCCTGGAGCATTTCGTTTCCAAAACAACACCCTGGATGCATGTGGATCTGATCGCCTGGAACCTGCGCGATCGCCCCGGCCGGCCGGAAGGCGGCGAAGCCCAGGGCATCCGCGCGACCTTCCAGACGATCAAGGCGCGGTTCGGCGGCTGAACGATCGACTGGGATCGAAACGATCGCTCTTCCCTTTGCCGCCAAGGACATGTATCTTCGATCCGCTTCCGGAACGACCGGGAAAGGCCCGTCGATGCACCGATCCGATCAGCAGCACCGAGTCCTGAACCTGTGGCGGGCCGCCACCGTGCAGAGCGTGCGCCGTGACGGGCCCGACCTTACCGCCCGGCAGATGGGGCTCCTGCTGACCGTCTATCTGACCACGCCGCCGCATACCGTGCGCGGGCTGGCCATCGCCCTGAACATCTCCAAGCCCGCGGTCACCCGGGCGCTCGACCGGCTGTGCACGCTGGGATTCCTGCGCCGCAAGGTGGACGATGAGGACCGGCGCAGCGTGCTGGTCCAGCGCACCGTGAAGGGCTCGGTCTTCCTGTCGGAATTCGCCGGACTGATCCTGGCGGCGGAAGCGGGCGACACCGTTGACGGCGCGGACGACGATGCGGATGAGCGGCCGCTCGCCGTCTGACCATTCGCTGTCCGACCGCTGGCTGCCGGACCGCTGGCTGTCTGGCCGTTGTCTGTCTGATCGTTCGGGGGCCGGCCGCTACCGGGCCACGTCCAATGCCTCAAGCCGCGCCCGGGCGGCATCTGCAGCCGCTCCGTCCGGCGCCAGTTCCAGCACCTTGATCCAGTCACGGCGCGCGGCCGCCTTGTCGCCGGCGAGTTCGTCGAGAATGCCCCGCTCCAGCCAGGCGCCCGGATGGTTCGGATCGACGGCCAGGGCCCGGGTCACGTCGTCGCGCGCCAGGTCCGGCACTCCGAGATAGCGGTAGGCGGCGGCCCGGTAGAGCAGCAGCTCCACATCCTCGGGCGCGCGCTGCAGGGCGAGGTCCAGATCGTCGATCGCCGCCCAGTGGTCGCCGAGCGACATCCAGGCCACCGCCCGGTCCGCCCGGAGCTGGGGGTCGTCGGAGCGGACGTTGATCACCAGGGACAGCAGCTGGGCCGCCCGCTCCGCCCGGCCGGACATCATCCAGCCCTGGGCGGCCTGGGCGATCAGGCCCAGGCGCAGATCGATCCGGGCGTCGGGGACCTCGCCTGCCAGCTTCTCCAGCCGGGCGGCCGCCTCCTCATAGGCGTCCAGGCCGAGCAGGGCGACCGCCGCGCAGTGCCGCGCCGGCAGCCCACCGCCCGCCTTGTACCAGTCCAGCGCGGCCTCATAGGCCGCCTTGGGCTCGGAGTCCGCCTGGGTCAGACAGGCGTCGTACATCGCCGCTTGCTGCTCGCCGCCGACCGTCTGGGCCGATGCCGCCCCGATCTGACCTAATACCAGCCCCACAATCGCCAGGATCAGGGCCGTCTTCTTTACCGGTTGGTAAGAGGATCTGGTGGAGACTTGCATCATGATGTCAGAAGAACGTCCAGACAAAGTCGGCGAATCCTCGATCGGCACTTCAAGGCTCTCACCCGATGCCGCCGCCCAGCTGCGCGAGATCGCCCACGAACTCCGCAATCCGCTGAACGCGCTGTCGGCGATCATGGAGATCATGAAGGACGAGCGCTTCGGCCCGCTTGGCAGCGCGCGTTACAAGGAATACGCGGCCCTTGCGCATGACGCGACCTCAAAAATGATCGGCCTGTGCGACAAGCTGGTCCAGGCCCCCCTGACCCGGCCCGAGCCGTCCTCCGTTCCGGTCTCGACCCTGCTCGCGGACCTCGCCGCCATGTACCGGCCGATGGCCGAGGCCCGGGGCCTGTCCCTGGAGGTCGATGTCCAGCCCGACCTGCCCGAGCTTTCGGTCAACATCGCCCTGCTCGGCACGGTTCTGAACAACCTGCTGACCAACGCCATCAAGTTCACACCCCGGGGCGGCCGGGTCTCGCTGATCGCCCGGCGCGAGCCGCTGGAGAACGTGGCGGTGTTCGTGGTCGCCGACAACGGCATCGGCATGGATCCGACGATCCTGGCCGATCAGATGAACTCGGTCGACCCGAGCGACCGCGCACCCAGCACCGTCGGCCCCCATGGCGATACCGGGTCCGGCCTCGGCCTGATGATCGCCCGGCGCACGGTGGCCGAGTTGGGCGGCACGCTGGAATTCCGCGCCGGCACGTCGGGCGGCACCTGCGCCATCATCCGCCTGCCGCTCGGCACCGGCAGGCCTTAGCCTCCCGACAGTTCCGCCACCGCCCCGGCCAGCAGGGCCAGGTCCCGCTCGGTCGACAGCCGGTGGTCGCCGTCCTTCACCAGATGCACCTGGACGTCGTCGGTCTCCAGCCGCTCCGCCAACAGAACGGAAAGGCGGTGCGGCACGCTGGTGTCGCGCATGCCGTGCAGCAGGCGCACCGGCGCGGCGATCGGAATCGGCCCGCGCATGATCAGATGGTTCCGCCCTTCCTCGATCAGATCCATGGTGATCGTGTAGGGCTCCTCGGAATACTCCGACGGCTCCAGATAGACCCGCTCGGTGGTCAGGGCCCGCCGGACCGTCTCGTCGAACTCCGCCCACATCAGATCCTCGGTGAAGTCCGGCGCCGCGGCGATGCCGACCAGCCCCGCCACCCGTTCGGGCCGGGCCAGGGCGAGGAGCAGGGCGATCCAGCCGCCCATGGACGATCCGACCACGATCACCGGGCCGTCGGTGACCGCGTCGAAAATGGCCAGGGCGTCGGATCTCCACAGGCCGATCGTGCCGTCCCGGAACGCGCCGGAGGACTGGCCGTGGCCGCGATAGTCGAACCGGGTGAAGGCCTGCCCGCGCGCCCGGGCCAGGGCCTCCAGGGCCAGGGCCTTGGTGCCGGTCATGTCGGACATGAATCCGCCGCAGAACAGGATCCCGGGCTGCCGCCCCGGCACGTGATGATAGGCCAGGGTCTCGCCATCCTGCGTGGTCAAGGTCTTGGGTGCCGGAGAGGGCGTTTCGCCATGCTGTGACGTGGGCGTCATTGTGCTAGGGTCTCTTTTCGAATTGGACCGTACCGATTGCTGGATTTGCCGGTGACAGAGCCGTTGGAGGCCGGCGCGACCGCCGCGCCCGATCCTAACATTTCCGACGAAGATTTCGAGGCGTTCCGGCCCGGCCATGGCGGCATGGGGCCGACCGTCCTGCAAATGCTGCCCGCGCTGGTCTCCGGCGGGGTGGAACGCGGCACGGTCGACATGTCCCGGGCCATCGTCCAGGCCGGTTGGCGGTCGCTGGTGGTCTCGCGCGGCGGCCCGATGGTGCGCGAGCTGGAACGGATCGGCGCCACCCATATCGAACTGCCGGTCCATTCCAAGAACCCGCTGCACTGGCGCGCGACCTTCGATTCGCTGGTCGACCTGATCCATCGCGAGCGGGTCGACCTGGTGCATGCCCGCTCGCGCATTCCCGCCTGGCTCGGGATCAAGGCGGCGGCGCGCAACCGGGTGCCCTTCGTCACCACCTTTCACCAGCGCCCGGCCGCCTCCAACGCCCTGAAGCGCGCCTACAATTCGGTGATGGTGCGCGGCGAGCGGGTGATCGCCATCTCCCACTACATCGCCGAGCGGCTGCTCGCCGATTACGGCCTGGACGCCGCCCGACTGCGGGTGATCCCGCGCGGGGTGGATCTGGAGCTGTTCGACCCGGACAAGGTGCCGGCGGAACGGATGATCCGGCTGGTCAACAAGTGGCGCCTGCCCGACGGGGTCCCGGTGATCATGATGCCGGGACGGATCACCGCCTGGAAGGGCCACAAGCTGCTGATCGACGCGCTGGCGCAGCTGGAGCGCGGATCCTTTCGCTGCCTCATGGTCGGTGACGACACCGCGCGACCGGACGCCAAGAAGGCGCTGGAAGCCCATGCCCATGCCTCCGGCGTGGGCGGCTATGTGCATTTCGTCGGCCGGACCGACGATATGCCCGCCGCCTACAAGCTGGCCAATGTGGTGGTCTCCGCCAGCCTGGATCCGGAACCGTTCGGCCGGGTGATGATCGAGGCCCAGGCCATGGGCCGGCCGATCGTCGCAGCCGATCACGGCGGCGCGCGGGAGACCGTGCTGCCGGGCGAGACCGGCTGGCTGGTGCAGCCCGGGGATGCCGGCGCGCTGGCCGCGGGGCTGCGCACCGCGCTGGCCCTCGACGAGGAAGCCCGCGCGGCCCTGTCGGCCAAGGCCATCGCCCATGTGCGCCGGAACTTCTCGCGCTATCAGATGTGCGCCCGCACCCTGTCCGTCTATACCGAGGTCCTGGCCGCGCGGGGCTGCGAACGCCTATGACCGCCGCTTCCGCCATCGACCGCGTGCTGGTGATCAAGCTCGGCGCGCTGGGGGACTTTCTGCTCGCGCTCGGCCCGATGCAGGCGATCCGGCGGGACCATCCTTCGGCCCGCCTGACCCTGCTGACCCGCGCGCCGTACCTCGACCTGGCGCAGGCGAGTGGCCTGTTCGACGAGATCTGGGTCGATTCCGCGCCGAAGCTCAATCCCCTCGCCTGGCTCGCCCTGCGCCGAAAGCTGCGCGGCGGGCGGTTCCGGCGTGTCTACGACCTGCAGACCTCCGACCGGTCGGCCGGCTATTTCCGCCTGCTCGGCGGCGCCGGCGGGCCGGAATGGTGCGGCAAAGTGCCGGGATGCAGCCACCGCCACGTCTATGACGCGCCCTCGCCCCTGCACACGGTCGAGCGCCAGCGCGAACAACTCGCCATCGCCGGGATCGACGACGTGCCGCTGTCGGATCTGGGCTTCCTCGACGCACCGATCGCCGACCGCCTGCCGGCCCGGCCCTTCGTCCTGCTGATCCCCGGCGCTTCGCCGGGGCGTCCGGCCAAACGCTGGCCGGCGGACCGGTTCGGCGACCTCGCCGCGCGGCTGGACGCGCAGGGCCTCGGCACCGCCGTCGCCGGCACCGCCGGGGAAGGCGACCTCGCCCACGCGATCCAGGCGGCGGCCCCCGAGGCGCTCGACCTGACCGGGGCGACATCCCTGCCGGAGCTCGCGGCTTTCGCCCGGGCGGCCCGGCTGGTAATCGGCAACGACACCGGGCCCACCCATCTGGCCGCCCTGGCCGGGGCGCCGACCCTGGCCCTGTTCTCCGCCGACAGCGATCCCGGCCGTACCGGCCCGCGCGGCCCGCATACCCGCGCATTGCAGCGCGACGATCTGGCGGACCTGGATGTCGAGGCGGTTCTGGCGGAGACCGGCGACTGGATCGCCCGCGACCCGCGGTTGGGAGACGGCGCTACCTGAGCGGATGCGCCGGCGCGCTCAGCACCGCCTGCAGCAGCAGCAGGCCCAGCACCAGGATCGCTAGCCCGCCCAGCACGGCGACGCCCTCCGCCGCCAGCGACAGGCCCCCCGCATGCGCCGGCATCCGCGCCGCCAGCCGCCGGGCCATGTCGCGGGCGAAGACCGACAGGGCGGCCAGGACCCCGACGGTGATCGCCGTGCCCAGGGACATCGCCAGCACCGAGGCCATGCCGGTCAGCCGCAGGCCCATGGAATAGGCGACCACCAGGACCAGCACCGCGCCGCTGCAGGGCCGGATGCCGATCGACAGGACCAGGGCGGCAGCGCCGCGCAGGCTCAGCGGCGCGGCCAGATCCTCGCGGCTGGGACCGTGGGAATGGCCGCAATGGGCGTGATCGTGTGCGTGGTCGTGAGGGTGATCATGATGATGACCGTGAGCGTCGTGGTGAGGGTCGTGCGCGGCAGGCGATCCGGCCAGCGCGCGGAGCAGCCGGCGCCCGCGGGCGAAGACCAGCCCCGCGCCCACCAGGGCGATCAGCCCGTAGCTCGCCGCCTCCAGGCTCGGCACAACGCCCTCCGCCTGGCGCATGGTGAGGCCGAGGACCCGAACCGTCGCCTCGACCACCAGGATCGCCACCAGACCCTGCACCAGGGCCGCCGCAAGGGACAGGGTCAGTCCCCGCTTCAGCTCGCTCTCCTGGGTCAGCAGGTAGGTGGAGATCACCACCTTGCCGTGGCCCGGGCCGGCCGCGTGGAAGATGCCGTAGAGGAAGCTGAGCCCCACCAGCGTCCAGGCCGCGACCATCCCCTCTTCGCGCACCGCGGTGATCGCGGCGGCGAGTCCCCGATGCAGCTCGCGCTGGATGACCTGGATCTCCAGGGCGATCCGCGACCAGTACGGGATCGACAGGTCGAACTGCGGCGCGAAGGCCAGCAGGATCGCCGCACCGACCAGCAGAACCAGTCCGCCGGCCGGCAGGAGGAGCCGGGGATTCATCCGGAGTTCGGTCGAGGACATCGCGGTCTCACTTGCAGGCGATGATGACGGTCTCGGCGAACTGGGCGCCGAGGGTGTCGTCGGCAGCGGCGTTCCTGTCGAGGGACTGGGCCAGGGCAATGGCGTTCATGTCCGGGGCGGGCTCGATGATCCGCGCCCCGCAACCGGTCTGGTTCGCTCCCTGAAAGGCGATGACGTCCCCCTCCAGATGCAGCATCTCGATGTAGTAGGTCGGGTCGAACACCGCGATATCGAGGTTCCGGCTGCGCGGGTCCACCGGATCGGACAGGGGCACGGTGAAGCGGTACAGCATCCGGTCGCCGCGCATCGCCGCCGAGGTGTCTCGCGCGTCTTCGAGGGCCAGGCGCCCGCCATCGGCCCGCACCCGCATGAAATAATCGTACTCCCGCAAGTTGGTCATGCTCTCGCCCAGGAGGTCGTCCAGCGCCTTGCGGGCCTTGTCCGATGCCGGGCCGAGGCCGCCGGTCACATAGGCGGAATAGATCGGGTCGAACAGCCATTCCTGGCCGATCGCCGTCACCCGCCCCTGGTCGTCCATCACCACGGTGGTCCGCAGGTCGATCCAGACATGGGGATGGGCCGCCGCCTCGCGCGCGGCCAGCGCCACACCCAGCGTCAGGGCCAGTCCGATCACAAACGTGCGCCAGATCCGTAGCATCGCCGTCTCCCGATACCCCGCCCCCGGGTCTCGTCACGGCGCCACTCTACAGGCCCGGCCGGCGGAAGTGAATCGTCGGCAGCGAAGAAAGACGGCCGGTACCGCCGGACCCCGATCTGGGCTTCAATGCCTCCCGCGGCATGCGTGCCACCCCTTTCCCCGGACCCGGAGAACGACCGATGACGCACACTCCCCTCGACCCCGCCGGCATGGCGGTCATGGGCACCCCGAACTACACTCACGCCATGGTCACCGAAGGGGTGAGCAAGTGGCTGCACATCGCCGGTCAGGTCGGCGTGCTGCCCGACGGCACCACCGCGTCCGGCACGCTCGCCCAGTGCCGCCAGGCCTTCGCCAATATCGGCATGCTGCTGGCGGGTGCGGGCATGACCAGGGACGACGTCGCCCATCTGCGGATCTACCTGATCGACCGGGACGACATCCTCGCCCTGCGCCAGGCCCGCACCGAGTTCTTCGGCGAGGACAAGGTGATCCCGAGCACCCTGATCCTGGTCTCCGGCCTTGTCCTGCCGGAATGGCGGGTGGAGCTGGAGATCGTCGCCGCGCGCTGAGCCCGGCGCAAAGAAGGAGCCGACGCAAAAAATAAGGAGAATGCCCATGCTGACGGTCTGGGGACGCCGCGACGCGTTCAACGTGCAGAAGGTTCTCTGGTTCATCGGCGAGCTGGGGCTGGAGCACCGGCACATCCCGGCCGGCGGCGACCATGGCGGGCTCGACGACCCCGAGTTCCGGGCGATGAACCCACATGGGCGGGTGCCGGTGATCGACGACGGCGGCACGGTGGTCTGGGAATCCCATACGATCCTGCGCTACCTCGCCGCCCGCTACGGCAAGGGCACCTACTGGTCGGACGACCCGGGCGCGCGCTCGCGGGCGGAGCGCTGGATGGACTGGTCGGGCACGACCCTGCAGCCCGACTTCCTGACCGGCGTGTTCTGGGGCTTCTACCGCACGCCGGAGGACAAGCGGGATACCGCCGCCGTGGCCCAGAAGCTGGCGCGCTGTGCCGCCCATATGCAGCTTCTCGACCGCGAGCTGGCCACCCGCCCCTGGCTCGGCGGCGACAGCTTCGGCCTGGCCGACATTCCGGCCGGCACCAACCTGTTCCGATATTTCGGCATCCCAATCGAGCGGCCGTCCGTGCCCCATGTGGAAGCCTGGTACCGCCGCCTGCAGGACCGCCCGGCCTATCGCGAGCACGTCATGCTGCCGTTCGACCATATGTTCGGCCGGCTGACGTACTGACCGGATGCAACTTTCGGAATCTGAATACAGTGTTAACTTGCATTAATCGTAAAAATCCTATAGAACGATCCAATCGGGAGAGATGCCCATGACCACCACCACCCACGATCCGGATACCGTCCCCAATCTCGGCATTCCGACCTTCACCCAGGGCCTGATGGTCGAGGGGGTGAAGGACTGGTTCGTCCTGTCGGGCCAGATCGGCCTGAAGGCGGACGGCACGCTGGCCGGCCGCGACACCGAAAGCCAGATCCGACAGGCCTTCGCCAACATCGCGAACCTGCTGGCCGATGCCGGGCTCGGTCTAGACGACCTGGTGTTCCTGCGCTTCTACCTGACCGACCCGGCCGACATCCCGACGATGCGGACGACGCGGAATGATTTTCTCGGCAGCCGCAAGGTGCCCAGCACCCTGCTGGTGATCACCGCCCTCGCCAATCCGGACTGGACGGTCGAGATCGAGGCGGTCGCCGCGCGGAGATAACGCCTTCAGCCAGGGAGTGTGAGCATGCTGATCACTGCCGACGACTACCTGCCGATCGCCCGGCGATTCGAAGGCGACATTCCCTGGCTCTATCTCGACACGGTCGACAAGGTGACGATCGGCATCGGCCACATGCTCCCGAACGCCGCCGCGGTCGGGGCCATCCCGCTGGGTCGGAACGGACAGGCGGCGAGCGATTCGGACAAGCAGACCGCCTATGCCGCCGTCGCCGCGGCGACCGACCGCGCCCTGCGCGGGGCCAACGCCTTTCAGGACCTGTCGGACCTGCGGATCACGCCGGAGCAATCGGCCGACCTGTTCCGCAGCAAGTTCGCCGAAATCTTCGCCGAGACGCAAAGGCTGTTCAAGACTGTCGGCGGCGGCTTCGCGGCCTGGCCCGCGCGGGTCCAGCTCGCCACCTTCGACATGGCCTACAATCTCGGCCCGCAGGGTCTCTACAGCGGCTTCCCGACCTTCCGCACCAAGGGGCTCGCGGTCCGCGACTATCAGGTCTGCGCCGAGGAATGCCGCCGGATCGGGCCGTCCCCCGCCCGCAACGCCTGGACCCGCGACCAGTTCGAGGCCGCCGCCCAGGACGCGCGGGGCCGACCCTCGGGTCTCCCCGGACAGGCCCTCAGGTCTCGCCGAACAGGAAAGCCAGCAGGGCGAAGCGGCGACCCGAGCGCATCGGCATGACCTCGTGCAGCAGCGAGCAGGAGAACACGATGGCCGCGCCGGCCGGCGGCTTGTAGACGGCCTGCGAGAACTCCGGGAAGCGGATCTCCGCGCCTTCGTACTCGTCGCTGTTCAGGTTGATCGTCACCGCGAAGCGTCGATGGGCGACCCCCGGCTGGGTATTGTCGCGGTGACCGTGCTTGGAGCCCTTCTGCGCCCCTTCGTAGCGGGCGATCCGGTAGCGCTCGTGCCGGGTGACCCGATAGTTGAAAGCGCGCTGGATCTCCGGGATCAACCGCGGGCCGATGCGCTCGTCGATGATGGTGTTGGTCTCCGGCGAGCAGACCCAGTGGTCGATCCGATCGTCGCGGCCGTAGTCCGGAATCCGCATCTTGCAGTCGGTGGTCCGGCCCTGGAGCTGGTTGTGGCCGGGCTCGACGAATTCGTTGCCCTGCATGGCGAAGATGTTGATCAGCCGCTTGCAGTCCGCGTCGTTGAACACGTCGGGCACCATCAGGACCGGCGGGTGCATCGCCGGCACCAGTTCGGCGCGGCGGCGCTCCACCATCGGCCGGGCCACCGCCAGGGCGGCCTCGGCCGGGTCGCCGTCCTCGGGACCGATCCGCGCGGCCAGGTGCTGGTTCGGGCCGACCAGCAGCAGGACCGGCCCGCCGCCGGTGACCCTGCCCAGGGCGACCGTCAGCCCGGCCAGCCTGGACGCGGTGCCGTCGGGATCGCCCAGCACCGGGAAGGGAAACTCGCCCTTGGCCTCGCCGGACAGCACGATGCGAACCCGCGTGCCGAGCGCGTCGAAATCGTCCCGCTTTGCCGCCAGCGCATCGACCACGGCCGTGCCGGAGGCCGGGTCGGCGACGAAGGCGAGCAAGTGGATGTTGCCGGACTCCTCGTCGGAATAGAGGTCGAACGTCTCGCCGTTGCGCCGCTTGAGCGGCAGTTTCGGCATGATGTCGCCCACGGCAAGGGTGGGAAGCTGTCTCATCTGGGTCGTCATGGCCGGTCCCGGATTTTCCAGAGGTCGGGCGAGTGAACCTGTTCGAACCGGGCAGTGCAAGACCGACCGCCGCGACCCGGTTCAGCCCGCCCCTTGCCTCGCACCGCCGAGGCGCGTAAAACCCAGCCGAACGCAACGAAACCGGACGAACCCATGCGCCTGCTGCGCATCATCACTCGGACGCAGACTATCTGGCCGTCTCGGACGGCCGGCGCATCCCTGCGCGCGTTCGAGACGGCATGACGCCTGAGCGGTGGCCCTGAGGGGCCGGACCGCTTCCGCCCGCTCTGCCCCGGTTTCGACAAAGAGAACTCCAATGCCCGCCATCACGCTTCCCGACGGTTCCGTCCGTTCCTACGACGCGCCGGTCACGCCGGCCGCCGTCGCCGCCGATATCGGCCCGGGCCTCGCCAAGGCCGCCTTCATCGCCGAGGTCGACGGCAAGCCGGTCGATCTCGACCATGTGATCTCCGAGGACGCCAGGCTCGCCCTGGTCACCCGCAAGGACGACAAGGCGCTGGCGCATATCCGTCACGACTGCGCCCATATCCTGGCCGAGGCGGTGCTGGAGCTGTATCCCGGCACCCAGGTCACGATCGGCCCGTCGATCGACAACGGCTTCTACTACGACTTCTACCGCGACCAGCCCTTCACGCCGGACGATCTGGAGAAGATCGAACAGCGCATGCACGAGATCGTCGACCGCGACGAGAAGATCGTGCGCGAGGAGTGGACGCGCGACCAGGCGGTCGAGCACTACAAGGCCACGAACGAGCCGTTCAAGGTCGAGCTGACCGAGGCGATCCCCCAGGGCGAGACGATCAGCTTCTACCGCCAGGGCGAGTTCCTCGACCTGTGCCGCGGTCCGCACGGCCCGTCGACCAAGGGCGTGGGCCATGCCTTCAAGCTGATGCGGGTGGCCGGCGCCTACTGGCGCGGCGACAGCAACCGCGAGCAGCTCCAGCGCATCTACGGCACGGCCTTCGCCGACGACAAGGCGCTGCAGGCCCATCTGACGATGATCGAGGAGGCCGAGAAGCGCGACCACCGCCGCCTCGGCCGCGAGCTCGACCTGTTCCACATCCAGGAAGAAGCCGTCGGTTCGGTGTTCTGGCACCCCAAGGGCTGGACGCTGTACCGCGAGATCGAGATGTATATCCGCCGCCGGCTCGACGCGGCCGGGTATCAGGAGATCAAGACGCCGCAGCTCATCGACCGGGCGCTGTGGGAGGCCTCGGGCCACTGGGACAAGTTCCGCGAGAACATGTTCACGGCCAACGCCGAGGACGACCGGGTGCTGGCGCTGAAGCCGATGAACTGCCCGGGCCATGTACAGGTCTACAAGCAGGGCCTGAAGTCCTACCGCGACCTGCCGCTGCGCCTGGCCGAGTTCGGCTCGTGCCACCGCAACGAGCCGTCGGGCGCGCTGCACGGCATCATGCGGGTGCGCGCCTTCACCCAGGACGACGCCCATATCTTCTGCACGGAAGACCAGATCACCGACGAGAGCATCAAGTTCTGCGACCTGCTGAAATCGATCTATGCCGATTTCGGCTTCCGGGACATCCGCATCAAGTTCTCCGACCGCCCCGAGGTCCGGGCCGGCGAGGACGCGGTGTGGGACCGGGCCGAGGGCGCGCTGCGCGAGGCCTGCGACGCCGCCGGGCTGGAGACGACCCTGAACCCGGGCGAGGGCGCGTTCTACGGCCCGAAGCTGGAATTCGTGCTACGCGACGCCATCGGCCGAGACTGGCAGTGCGGCACGCTGCAGGTCGATTTCGTGCTGCCGGAGCGGCTGGACGCCACCTATGTGGCCGAGAGCGGCGAGCGCAAGCGGCCGGTCATGCTGCACCGGGCGATCTTCGGCTCCATGGAGCGCTGGATCGGCATCCTGATCGAGCAGTTCTCCGGCCGGTTCCCCATGTGGCTGGCGCCGGTCCAGGTCGTGGTCGCGACGATCACCGATGCCGCCGAGGACTATGCCCGCGAGGTCGCCGCCGCCTGCAAGGCCGCCGGACTCCGTGTCGCCCTGGACTTACGCAACGAAAAGATTAACTACAAGGTCCGCGAACATTCCGAGGCAAAGGTGCCGGCGCTGCTTGTCGTCGGCGCCCGCGAAGCCGAAGGAAAGCAAGTCGCGGTCCGCCGTCTCGGCGGCAAGGCGCAGGAAATCCTTGCTCTCGACGACGCCGTTCATAGACTACAGGATGAAGCGGCGGCCCCGGATCGTTCCGCCAGCCGCTCCGCTGAATGAAACACAGGAGGTAACCTATCGCCAGACCACCTTTTAATACGACCCCGCCGCAAAAGGACGGCCCTCGGGTCAACCGTGACATCCGCGTGCCGAAGGTGCGCTGCGTCGGTCCCGATGGCGACATGCTGGGCGTGATGAACGTCGATGAAGCCATTGCGCAGGCCGAAGGCTTCGGCCTCGACCTGGTCGAGGTGTCACCGAATGCAGATCCGCCGGTCTGCAAGATCCTGGACTACGGCAAGTTCAAGTACGAGGCTCAAAAGAAGAAGAACGAAGCCAAGAAGAAACAGAAGGTCATCGAGGTCAAAGAGATCAAGATGCGCCCGAACATCGACGAGCACGACTACCAGACGAAGATGCGCAGCGTGAATCGCTTCCTCGGCGACGGGGACAAGGTGAAGCTGACCATGCGCTTCCGCGGTCGTGAGATGGCGCACCAGGAGATCGGCCTGAACGTGCTGAAGCGCGTGCAGGAGGAGGTCGCCGAGATCGCCAAGGTGGAGGCGCATCCCAAGCTCGAAGGCCGACAGATGATCATGGTGGTCGCGCCGCGTTAGAGCACGGTCAGACTATCTGATCGCGTTTTGCTCCAAACGCCGCTGACACCCCCAGGAAACGCCGCAGTAAGGAAGCCGACAGTCTCAGCCGACCGTCGGCTTCTTGGTTTTCCGGGTCAGCTCGGTCATCCGCCCCATCGATTTGACCAGCTCGTCGCTGTCGGCGGCGACCGGGACATACCCCGCCTCCAGATAGAACCGACGTGCCGTGCGGGTGCTCTGCAGCGAGATCCTGGTCGCCCCGGCCTGGAAGGCGTCCAGCTCGAGCTGCTCGAGCAGGGCCCGGCTCACGCCGCTGAACCGGGCGGCCGGATCGACATAGAGCAGCAGCACGCGACCGTCCCGGCGCACCGCCCCCGCACCCTCGATCACCTCGCGGCCGGCGACGCTCCAGAGCTGCTCGCGGTCGGCGATCCACCTGGCCACCTGCTGCGGCGACTTGTTGGCCAGCCACTCGGCGATGCGATGGACGTCGCCGCCGTGATCCTCCTCGCAGAGCTCGACGATGGACCGCCGCACCACCCGGGACACGGGGCGCGCTTCCGAGACCTTCGGCGGTCGGATCCAGAGCCTCATCGCCACGGCACGCCTACGCCCGGTTCCGCACCGGCCAGACCAGGGTCAGGAAGAAGACCAGCATCAGGAAGCCGGACACCGCCACCCCGGTCGCCAACGGCCTGGCGGTGCCGTCGAAGGCGTGGCCGATGGCGAGGCCGACCACCGAGGCCACCCCCATCTGGAAGAACCCGACCAGAGCCGAGGCGGCCCCCGCCATCTGGGGAAACGGACCGATGGCGCCGGCCTGGCTGTTCGGAAAGACGAAACCGACCCCGACCATGGCGAGCATCTGCGGCAGCACGATGCTGAGCACGGTGACATGGCCGCTCCAGGCGAAGGCGGCCATGATTCCGCCCCCGATGGCGGCCAGGGTGGCGCCGATCAAGATCAGCCGCTCGCCACCGACCCGACGGCCGAACCGGCCGGAGATGAAGGTGCCGGTCATGTAGCCGATCACGATGGTGGCGAAGCAGTAGCCGTAGAGATCCGGCGACAGCCCGACCACCTCGATCAGCACGAAGGACGAACCCGAGATGAAGCTGAAGATCACGCAGTAGCAGGCGGCGATGGTCGCCAGGTATCCGACATAGACCCGATGCGACAGCAGCAGGGCGTAGTTCGAGACGATGCCCCGCGGCGAGATGGCGTAGGGGTTCTTGTGCGGGTTGGTCTCGTCCAGCATGAAATAGGTGCCGATCAGGGCGATCAGCGAGAACAGGCTGAGCACCACGAAGACCGAGTGCCATCCGAAGGCGACCTGCAGCCAGCCGCCGGCGATCGGTCCAATCGCCGGCGCCAGGGCCATCGCCGTGCCCATATAGGACAGCACCTGGGCCGCCCGGTCACGGCCGTAAACGTCGCGCACCACCGCGCGTCCGAGCACCGGCCCGGCGCAGCAGCCCATGGCCTGGAACACCCGGGCGACCACCAGCGCCTCGATGGTCGGCGCGAAGACGCAGGCGATGGAGGAGATCACGTAGAGCACCACCGCCCCCAGCAGCACCGGCCGCCGGCCGAACCGGTCCGACAGCGGTCCGTAGACCAGCATGGCGAGCGCGAAGGCCACCATGAAGGCGCTGAGGGTGAGCTGCACCGTCGGCACGTCGGTCTGGAAGTCCGTTACCAGGGCCGGCAGCGAGGGCAGGTACATGTCCGTGGAGATCGGGCCGAACGCGACCAGCGATGTCAGGAGCGCTGCGACCGCGAAGCTGTCGGGCCTGGGGCGTTGCATGGAGCGGACCTTGGCGAGAGATAAAGACAGACCCGACTTACGCCCGCCGGCCGATTGCGGCAAGCGCAGCGCGCATTTCGGCGTCAGCCGTATGCATGCAGCTTGGAGCCGTGCCGCTTCAGCCAGGCGCGCGGGCGGCTGTAGTCGGGCATCAGCCGCTCGACCAGGGTCCAGAACCGGTCGGAATGGTTCATCTCCACCAGATGCGCCGCCTCGTGGGCAACGACGTAGTCCAGCACCTCCTCCGGCGCCAGGACCAGACGCCAGGAGAAGGAGAGGTCGCCGCGCGACGAGCAGCTGCCCCAGCGGGTCGCGGTATCCCGGACGGTGACCCGCCCGACCCGGCGGTTCAGGGCCGCGGCATGCAACTTCGCGCGGGGAGCGATGGTCCTGCGGGCCTCTCCTTTGAGAAAGTCCGTCACCCGGCGCGCCAGATGGTCCCCAGCACCCGAGACGTGCAGTTCGACCGACCCGTCCGGATCCTCGACCCGCCAGACCCCGCCACGCTGGTCCGGGCGGTGACGGATGACATGCTCGCGGCCCAGGATCGGGACGGCGGCCCCATGAACGAACGATGTCCGGGCCGGCAGATGCGCCAGCCGGGCGCGCAGCCAGCCGAGATTCCTGGTGGCGAAGGTCCGCGCCGCGTCGATCCTAGCACCCGCCGGCAGCACCAGTTCCGGGCCGCCGCGCACCGGATCGACCCGCAGCAGCATGCGGCGGGCCCGCGCACTGCGCCGCACCGGGACCGGGATCTCGGTCCCGTCGGTATCGGTGAGGACGAGGATGTCCTGTTCGAGCGGCGCGGTGCGGGTCATGACGGCGGCGAGCTTACCTGATTCGCGGCGGGGGAAGGAGACGGCCTGGGCAGCAGCAGGGCGGCGGTCAGGCTGGCGACCGTGCAGGCGAGGGTGGCGCCGGCCATGGTCAGATGGATGTTGCCGCCGATCGCGCCGACCGCGAAGGAGGCGATCATCGCCTGGGCCATCTGGCTGAAGCCGAGAAAGGCCGAGGCCGACCCGGCGATATAGGGGAAGTTCTGCATGGCGCCGGCCATGGCGTTGGGGATCGCGAAGGCCATGCCGACCAGCAGCAGCATGGCCGGTCCGATCACCGCCGGGGTCGACAGGTGGCCCGTCAGCGGTGCGGCGATCATCGCCAGCCCGGCCACCAGACCGATGGCGGTGCCGATCCGCGCCATCCGTCGCGGACCGTAGATCGGCGCCAGCCGGCCCGCCAGAATGCTGCTCGACAGGAAGGCGACGACGTTGAACAGGATCAGGAAGCCGAAGGCCTGGGGCGACCAGCCGAGCATCTCCATCAGCACGAACGGGGTGGCCGTGGTGTAGGCCATATAGGCGCCGAAGATCCCGCCGACGGTCACGATGTAACAGACATAGGTGCGGTCGCTGAGCAGGATGCCGTAGTTCCGCACCACACGGATCGGCGACAGGGCATCGACCACCCGGTTGCTCAATGTCTCCGGAACCCGCGCCAGGGTCAGCACGAACAGAGTCGCGCCGATCGCGCCCAGGGCGATGAAATTCGCCCGCCAGCCGAAATGGGTCTCAAGGAATCCGCCGAGCGCCGGGGTGATCGCCGGGGCCAGGGACATGGACATGGCGATGTAGCTCATCACCACCGCCGTCGCCGCCCCTTCTGTGCTGTCGCGCACCATCGCCCGGGCCACCACCTGGCCGGAACAGGCGCCGAGCGCCTGGAAGAAGCGGAAGACGATGAGCTCGTGGATCGTGTCGGCCTGGGCGCAGGCCAGCCCGGCGGCGGCATAGACCACCAGCCCGATCAGCAGGGTGATCCGGCGGCCGAACCGGTCCGCGAGCGGCCCCCAGAACAGCTGGCTGACGGCGAAGCCGCCGAGGAAGACCGTCAGGGTGAGCTGCGCCTCGGCCCGGGTCGCGCCGATGGCATGGGCCAGGGAGGGCAGCGAGGGCAGGTAGAGGCCGAGCGACATCTGCCCGAGCGCCACCATGAAGGTCAGCAACGCGATCGAGCCCGGTCGCGTGGCTACGAATGGCGCTGGGGGCGCGCTCGAGCTCATGAAGGAATCCGCTGAATTTGCACCCCATCGCTATAGACCCGCGCCACGCCGGCGACAATCTCGCAACTGCGAACAGTGTCATCCCGCATCGGCGGCTAGGCGTCCCGGCCCATGCGCCGCCCGTGAATCCGCCGGCGCCTCGGCCCGTTCGGTCATGCCGTAGTCCCGCAGCACGCTCGCCACGCGCAGGCGGTAGTCTCGGAAGATCGCCACCCGGCCTGCCGCCTGTGCCCGGCGGTGCAGCATCGTGTTGCGCCAGGCCGCCACTGCCGCCTCGTCGCGGAACACCGAGAGCGACAGCAGCTTGTCCGGATTGCTCAGGCTCTGGAACCGCTCGATCGACACGAAGCCGTCTATCTCCTCCAGTACCGGCTTCAGCTCCGCCGCGAGCGCCAGATAGGCGTCGCGCTGGCCCCCGAGTGGCTCCAGCTCGAACAGCACGGCGATCAAGGCGTCACCAACGGCGCATGCGGACCCGAGGAGAGCGTCAGGAACGTCCGGTTCTCCTTCAGGATGAACCGCTCCGACTTGGCGAATTCGTAGTTCTCTCGGCCCAGCGGATCGGCCGCCAGGCGGGCGCGATAGGCCTCGTAGGCGGCCAGGCTGTCGAGCGAATAGATCCCGTAGGCCCGGGTCGCCGAGCCCTCATGCGGGGCGAAATAGCCGATCAGATCCGCCCCGCAGCGCGGGATCGCCTGGCCCCAGACGCGGGAATAGGCCTCGAACGCGGCGCGTTTGTAGGGATCGATCTCGTATTCGATGACGCAGGTGATCATGGCGCTCTCCTCGGTTGCGATGCCGCAGGGATGCCCGAGCCGGTCGATCCGATGCTTCGGCCCGCGCCGTAGCGTCGCTCTCCCGGCAGAGGTACCCTGGGAGGCACTGTCCCCAGGCCCGGAGGCCCGCATGGTCAACACCAACCGCATGGCGGAGATCGGCCTGCTGATCGGCGAGCCGGCCCGCGCGGCGATGCTGGGTGCGCTGATGGACGGGCGGGCGCTGACGGCGGGAGAGCTTGCCGGGGTGGCCGGGGTGGCGCCGCAGACGGCGAGCGGCCACCTCGCCCGGCTGGCCGAGGCCAATCTGCTGGCGGTCGAGCGCCAGGGCCGCCACCGCTATCACCGTCTCGCGTCCCCCGAGGTGGCGGAGCTGATCGAGAGCGTGATGCGGATCGCCGCGGTCACCCTGCCCGACCCGACCCGCATGCCGGTCACCGGGCCGCGCGACGCCCAGATGCGGCTGGCCCGGACCTGCTACGACCACCTGGCCGGCGGACTCGGCGTGGCGGTCACCGACGCGCTGGTCGCCCGCGACGTCATCGCCTTCGACGACGGGGCGGGCATCGTGACGCCGAACGGAATGGAGCGGCTGGCCGCGCTCGGCATCGCCGTCAACGCCCCGACGACGCGCGTCACGCGGCCGCTCTGCCGGCCCTGCCTGGACTGGAGCGAGCGCCGCCCGCATCTGGCCGGGCGCCTGGGGGCGGCGGTGTGCAGCCATTTCATCGAGCAGCATTGGGTCACCCGGGTCGCCGGCAGCCGGGCCCTGCACGTCACACCCAAGGGCCAGCAGGCCCTGCGCGAGCGCTTCGGCATTGCCGGGATGGGCTGACGCCACAGTCCGCCTCTAGCGCCATGGCGGGTCATCCGTCAGCATGGGGAACCGGGACCAGCCCAGGAGACGCCCCATGTCGACCGCGATAAAGCCCGCCGACGCCGCCGTTCTCGACGGGGATCCGCCGATGCAGGCGGACACCGACGCCCAGCGCCGGGCGCGGTTCTTCAACTCGGGCAACGCCTTCAACCTGAAACTCCCCGCCGTGCCGCGCGCCCGGTTCGACGCCGAGCGCGACGCCGCCTTCGCCGAGGATTCGCCGAGCGGTCTGCACCCGATGGACCAGTCGGACGCGATCGGCGCGCCGTTCCCCGCCACAACGCCCCTGGTGCTCGCCCGCTACCTGCGCCTCACCCCCGGCGACACGCTCACCACCCGCTTCGTCGCCAGCGGCGAGGTGATCTACGCCATCGTCGGCAGCGGCACGACGACCATCGCCGGCGAGACCATCGCCTGGGGACCGGGGGATGTCCTGGTGCTGCCGGGCGGCCACGAGGTGAGCCACACCGCCGACGGCGAGGCCGCCGCCGTCCTGTGGGTCGTCACCAACGAGCCGGTGCTGGCCTTCGAGGGGCTGCGCGCGCCGACACCGGACAGCGCGCGGATCGACCCGGTGCACTACACTGCCGACGAGATCGCCCGGCAGATCGAGGTGCTGACCAACATGCCGGCGAACGAGGATCAGGCCGGGGTGGCGCTGATCTTCGCCTCCGAGCGCACGGCCGACAGCCGCAACGCCATGCCGTCGATGACCCTGGCGATGAACACCCTCGCCCCCGGCCAGCACCAGCGGCCGCACAGGCACAACGCCGCCGCGATCACGCTCTGCGTCGACGGGCCGGGCTGTTTCTCGATGATCGACGGGGAACGGATCGACTGGTCGCCGTTCTCCACCATGGTCACTCCGCCGGCCGAGGTGCACAGCCACCACAATGGCGGCGCCGGGCTCGCCCGCTTCCTGATCGTCCAGGACGGCGGGCTGCACTACTACGCCCGCACAATGGGCTTCGCGTTCTCCGACTAAACGGGAAGGTTAGGCGGCGCGGACCTCGTCGAGGAAGCTGGCGATCATCTTGCTCAAGGACTCGCTCTGACGGGCGAGTTCACCGCTGGTCGCCTGGACCTCCTGGGCCGAGGCGCCGGTCTCCCGAGCGCCGGCATCGACCCGGCCGATGTTCTCGGACACGCTTTCCGTGCCGACGGCCGCCTCCTGGACGCTGCGGCTGATCTCCTGGGTGGCCGAGGACTGCTCCTCCACCGCCGCGGCGATACCGGCAGCGGTCTCCCGAAGCTGCGACACGGTCTGGGCGATGGTCCGGATCGCATTCGCCGAGCGGCCGGTCTCCTGCTGGATGCGGGTGATCTGGTTGGCGATCTGCTCCGTCGCCTTGCCGGTCTGGGTCGCCAGGCTCTTCACCTCGCTGGCGACGACGGCAAAACCCTTGCCCGCGTCGCCCGCCCGGGCCGCCTCGATGGTGGCGTTCAGGGCGAGCAGGTTGGTCTGCTCGGAAATCTCCTGGATCAGCGTGACGATCTGGCCGATCTCCTGGGCCGAACTCTCCAGGCTGGTCACCGCCTCGCTGCTGGCCCGGGCCTGCTCCTCGGCCTCGCCGGCCATGCGGGAGCTGTCGCTCACCCGGGTACCGATCTCGCTGATGGAGGCGCCCAACTCCTCGGTCGCCGTGGCGACGGTCTGCACATTGGCCGAGGCCTCGTGGGAGGCCGAGGCGACGATCGAGGCCTGGCTTGTGGTCTGCTCGGAGATGTGCAGCATCGACTGGGCCGAGGCGTCGAGCTCATGGGTGGCATTGGCCACCACCTGCAGCATCTCGCGCACCTGGTTGTCGAACGTGCCGGTGATCCGCTCGATCGCCTGGGCGCGGCGCTCGCGGGCGGCCCGCTGGACCTCCTGCTCGGCGGCCATTTCGTCGTTGCGGATCATGTTTTCCTTGAACACGAGCACCGCCCTGGCCATGTCGCCGATCTCGTCGCCCGCCTCGGTATTCGGCACCTCGACGGTCTTGTCGCCGCCGGCCAGCGCCCGCATGCGTTCGGTCAGGCTGGCGACCGGGCGCGACACCGAGCGGCCGACGAACAGGCCGAGGGCCAGGCAGGCCGCCGCGATCACGGCGATCAGCACCAGGGTGATGAGGAACGCCTCCTGGCTGATCCGGTCGAACTCCTCCACGGCGGTCTCGTAATCCCGCTCGATCCCGGCCCGCAGCTCCTCCATGAGCGGTTCGGCCGAGGCGAAGGTCGCCGACAGGGCCGCCGTCTTCTCGACATTCGCCAGCACGGCGGCGGCGTAGTTGCCGAAATCGGCCCGGTAGACCCCAAGGGCGGCGACCATGTCCGCCTTCACGCTCTCCTCGACCGGCTTGCCGTCCAGCAGGGCGGTGAACTCGGCGATCCGATCGTCGAGCCGGCCGATATATTTCGGATCCTGGCGGAGGATGAAGTCCTTCTCGTGGCGGCGCATCATCAGCAGCTTGACCATCAGGTCGTCGGTCGCGTGCTGCTCGATCAGCGTTTCCGCCTTGTGCACGGCCGAGCGCAGACTGCCCTGCAGCCCCAGCGTCTCGTCCAGGCCGAGCGCGATGGTCGCGTTCGAGAGATCGACGAATTCCGTCTGGTAGGCCGAGATCCGGTCGCGCAGCTGGCTCAGCAGCGCCGCCTCGTTGCCGTCGGCCAGGCCGGCCAGGGCCGCGAAATTCGCCTGCAGCTCGTCAATCACGCCGGCATGCTGCCCGATATACTTGTCGTCCAGGCGGAGCAGGAAGTCCTTCTCCCGCCGCCGCGCGTTCAGGAAGCCCTCAGCGACCCGCTCCACCAGGGCGAGCTTCTGGGTGGCGCGCTGCTGCCGCTCGGTCACCTCGACCTGCTCGACATGGGCCCAGTAAACGACCCCAAGGACCAGGAGGAACCCGGTAACGGCGACCAGACTGATCGTCGCGATGCGTTGAGTTACTGAGAGCCGGGCCATATCTCACCTCCAGAAAGACAGCCCGACCCGCTCCCGGCCAGGCAAGTTGCCCGGACCGTATGAGTCTCTCCTTAAAATTAAATTAATCGTCAAACAAAGGTATCTGACATTATTCAAAGGTGCTGCCACCCCCCTAGATCACGCCGTCTGCCCAAGCCGTCTACCGATTATCCGGCCCCCTCGCGTCGATCCGTCACACGGAAATGTCGGTTTCGGTATCGAAGCCGGCCGCGGACCCGCTATATCTCCTGATCATGAACACGTTTCTCTTCATCATGATGCTTCTCGCCATGGCGGCCACGGTCGGCGCGCTGGTCTGGGGCGTCATCGCCATGGCCCGCGGCGGCGAATTCAACGCCAAATGGTCCAACAAGATGATGCGCTACCGCATCCTGTTCCAGTTCATCGCGATCTGCGTCTTCATGGTGCTGCTCACGGCGATCGGCAAAGGGTGAGGGAGCGCAACGGCCCATGGTGAAGCTGACCAAGATCTATACCCGCGGCGGCGATGCGGGGCAGACCTCGCTGGGCGACGGCACCCGCGTGGCCAAGCATTCGGCCCGTCCGACCGCCTACGGAACCGTCGACGAGGCCAATGCGGCGATCGGCATCGCCCGGCTGACCGCCGTGGCCGATGGCGGCGATGAGACCGACGCGATGCTGGCCCGTATCCAGAATGACCTGTTCGACCTGGGCGCCGACCTCTGCACGCCGGAGGAGGACAACCCGAAATATCCGCCGCTGCGGATCACCGCCGAGCAGGTCGCCCGCCTGGAGACGGAGATCGATGCGATGAATGCCGAGCTGGCGCCCCTGAACTCCTTCATCCTGCCGGGCGGCAAGCCGACGGCGGCCCATCTGCATCTGGCGCGGACCATCGCCCGGCGGGCGGAGCGCGAGATCACCCTGGCCGCCACCCAGGAGCCGATCGGCGCCGAGGTGGTGAAGTACATGAACCGACTGTCGGACCACCTTTTCGTGCTGGCGCGCTGGGTCAATGACCGGGGTGCGACGGACGTGCTGTGGG
This sequence comes from Thalassobaculum salexigens DSM 19539, assembly GCF_000423805.1. Classification (NCBI taxonomy): domain Bacteria; kingdom Pseudomonadati; phylum Pseudomonadota; class Alphaproteobacteria; order Rhodospirillales; family Thalassobaculaceae; genus Thalassobaculum; species Thalassobaculum salexigens. Next base: position 653,849 of record NZ_KE384095.1, on the reverse strand, counting down.
TGCCCGGCGCAAACCGATAACGAGAAATCAGAGGGCAAATCGGGCTCACAGCCGCGAATCCACCGAATTCCACCGGTCCCGGTCGGGGGCCGGGTTGACTTGGGACCGAGCGCTTTCTAAAGAGCGGGGTCGCCCGAAATCACGGCGCTCGGTCCAGTAAGGCCGTCAGATCCGAAATCGTTCGAGGGAGCCATGAAGGTACTCGTCCCCGTCAAGCGGGTGATCGACTACAACGTTAAGGTCCGCGTCAAGGCCGACCAAAGCGGTGTCGAGCTCGCCAATGTGAAGATGTCGATGAACCCGTTCGACGAGATCGCCGTTGAAGAGGCGATCCGTCTGAAGGAAGCCGGCAAGGCCACCGAGGTCATCGCCGTGTCCATCGGCCCGACCCAGGCTCAGGAAACGATCCGCACCGCCCTGGCCATGGGCGCCGATCGCGGCATCCACGTGGTCCATGACGGCGATGTCGAGCCGCTGGCGGTCGCCAAGATGCTCAAGGGCATCGTGGAGAAGGAAAGCCCGGATCTCTGCATCCTCGGCAAGCAGGCGATCGACGACGACTGCAACCAGACCGGCCAGATGCTCTCCGCCCTGCTCGGCTGGAGCCAGGCGACCTTCGCCTCGAAGATCGAGATCGGCGACGGCGACCTGACGGTCACCCGCGAGGTCGATGGCGGCCTGGAGACCATCAAGGTCAAGGCCCCGGCCATCGTCACCACCGACCTGCGCCTGAACGAGCCGCGCTACGCGTCGCTGCCGAACATCATGAAGGCGAAGAAGAAGCCGATCGAGCAGATGAGCCCGGCGGATCTCGGCGTCGACCCGGCGCCGCGCCTGCAGACGGTGAAGGTCGTGGAACCGCCGAAGCGCGAAGGCGGCACCAAGGTCGCCGACGTCGCCGAGCTGGTCTCGAAGCTGAAGAACGAAGCGAAGGTGATCTGATCATGAGCACGCTGATCTTCTTCGAACACACCAACGACGCCATTTCGCCCGCCAGCCTGCACGCGGTCACCGCCGCCACGCAGATCGGCGGCGACGTGGTCGCCCTGGTCGCCGGTTCCGGCTGCGACGGTGCTGCCCAGGCGGCCGCCAAGGTCGCCGGCGTCACCAAGGTCATCAAGGTCGACAGCGCCGAGTACGGCCACACCCTGGCCGAGAACCTGGCGCCGCTGATCGCCAAGCTGGCCGAGGGTCACAGCCACGTGCTGGCGACCGCGACCACCGTCGGCAAGAACATCATGCCGCGCGTGGCCGCCCTGCTGGACGTCGCCCAGGTGTCCGACATCATCGAGGTTGTCGATGCCGACACCTTCGTGCGGCCGATCTATGCCGGCAACGCGCTGGCGACGGTGAAGTCGTCGGACGCCACCAAGGTGGTGACCGTGCGCGGCACGAACTTCGACCCGGCCGCCGCCGAGGGCGGTTCGGCCAGCGTCGAGGACGGCAGCGGCGAGGGCGACGCGGGCCTGTCCAGCTTCGTCGGCCAGGAACTGTCAAAATCCGACCGTCCGGAACTGACCTCCGCCAAGGTGGTGATCTCCGGCGGCCGCGGCATGCAGAACGGCGAGAACTTCAAGATGCTGGAAGAGATCGCCGACAAGCTCGGGGCCGCCGTCGGCGCCTCGCGCGCGGCGGTGGACGCCGGCTTCGTGCCGAACGACTATCAGGTCGGTCAGACCGGCAAGGTGGTCGCCCCCGACCTGTACATCGCGGTCGGCATCTCGGGCGCCATCCAGCACCTGGCCGGCATGAAGGACAGCAAGGTCATCGTGGCCATCAACAAGGACGAGGAGGCCCCGATTTTCCAGGTCGCCGATTACGGCCTGGTGGCGGACCTCTTCAAGGCGGTGCCGGAGCTCAGCGAGGCTCTGGACAAGGCCTGACCATCACCCGGCCCCCGCGCGCAGCCGCCACGGCAAGGCGCGGGGGCCGGACACGCCCGATGGGGTGCCCGGAGGGATCATGGAACGGATCGGCATCATAGGGGCCGGTCAGATGGGTACCGGGATCGCGCAGATCTGCGCGGTGGCCGGCTATGACGTGCGCATGATCGACGTCAAGGACGAGGTCATCGCCGCGTCCCTGGCGACCATCGAGACCAACATCTCCCGGCAGGTCGCCCGCGGCCGTCTGTCCGTCGATGCGGCGGAGATCGCCCAGCAGCGCATCGTCACCGGCAAGGACTACGCCCTGTTCGGCGACTGCGATCTGGTGATCGAGGCCGCCAGCGAGGACGAGGAGGTCAAGCGCGACGTCCTGAAGTCCCTTGTCCCGCACCTGTCGCCAGACGCGATCATCGCCACCAACACCTCGTCGATCTCCATCACCCGGCTCGCCGCCGCGACCGACCGGCCCGGCAAGTTCGTCGGCATGCATTTCATGAACCCGGTCCCGGTGATGCAGCTGGTCGAGCTGATCCGCGCGATCCAGACCGAGCAGCCGACCTTCGACACGGTGCGCAGGCTGGCGGAGTCCCTCGGCAAGACGGTGAGCGTGGCGGAGGATTTCCCCGCCTTCATCGTCAACCGCATCCTGATGCCGATGATCAACGAGGCGATCTACACGCTGTATGCCGGGGTCGGTTCGGTGGAGAGCATCGACACCGCGATGAAGCTCGGCGCCAACCACCCGATGGGACCGCTGGAGCTGGCCGATTTCATCGGTCTCGACACCTGCCTGGCGATCATGCATTCGCTGCATTCCGGCCTGGCCGACGCCAAGTACCAGCCCTGCCCGCTGCTGGTGAAATACGTCGAGGCCGGCTGGCTCGGCCGCAAGACCAAGCGCGGCTTCTACGACTACCACTCCGAACGGCCGGTCCCGACCCGGTAGGCACGCGCATCGGGGCGATGGGCCGCAATTGCCATCCCCTGGCCGATCGGGTACACCGCGCGGAGTGTCGACGGCCCGCCTTGGCAGTCGCCGACGGCCCGGCCGGAGCCCGTAGACCCGAGTGCAATGACGCCAGCGCCCCGTTTCCTCACCACGCCCGCGGATATCTGCCGCTCGCTGGTCACCCACCGCCTGATCCTGCGCCAGCTCGTCCGTCGGGACATTCTGTCCCGCTACCGCAAGTCGGCGCTGGGCATGGTCTGGGCCCTGCTGACGCCACTGCTGACCTTCGTGATCTACGCCTATGTGTTCAGCACGATTCTGAAGGTGCGGTTCCCGTCCCGGGTGCCGGATGTCGACTACAACTACGGCATCATCCTGTTCTCCGGCCTGATGCTGCACTTCTTCATCACCGAAGTCCTCACGCGCTCGCCGGTGCTGGTGCTGGAGAACGTGAACTTCGTGAAGAAGGTGGTCTTCCCGCTGGAGATGCTGTCCCTGGTGGCGACCGGCTCGGCGGCGGTGACCCTGGGCTTCAACTTCGTGATCCTGGTCGCCGCCGTCCTGTTCTTCAACGGCACGGTGCCGCCGACCATCCTGCTGGTGCCGCTGGTCTGGATCCCGTTCTTCGCCGTGGTGCTGGGAATTTCCTGGATCTTCGCCTCGCTCGGCGTGTTCCTGCGCGATATCGGCCATGTGGTCGGCATCCTGTCGACGGTGCTGCTGTTCGGCAGCCCGATCCTGTTCCCGCCCGACACCCTGCCGGAGTTCCTGAAGACGCTGATCTGGTTCAACCCGCTGTCGGTGCCGGTCCACGCCACCCGCGACCTGGCCCTCTGGGGGGTGATGCCGGACCTTGAGCATCTGGCGATCTATACCGGCGTGGCGGCGGTTTTCCTGTGGTTCGGCGCGTTCTGGTTCCAGCGCACCAAGAAGGGCTTCGCCGATGTCGTCTGACGCGACTCCGTCCGGCACGGCACGGCGGGCCGCAGAGCCCGCCATCGTCATCGAGAACGTCTCCAAGGCCTTCTCGATCTTCAAGCGTCCGGCCGACCGCCTGCTGCAGATGCTGTCCATGGGCCGGGGGCGCTACTACGACGTCTTCATGGCCCTGACGAACGTCTCCCTGACCGTCAATCGGGGCGAGACCGTCGGCATCGTCGGCTCCAACGGCTCGGGCAAGTCGACCCTGCTGCAGGTCATCGCCGGACTGCTGCAGCCCAACGGCGGCTCGGTCACCGTGCACGGCCGCCCCGCCGCCCTGCTGGAGCTGGGCGCCGGCTTCAACCCCGAGTTCACCGGCCGCGAGAACATCTACCTGAACGCCGCCATCCTCGGCCTGACCCAGGAGGAGATCGACGCCCGCTTCGACAGCATCGTCGAATTCTCCGGCCTCGCCGATTTCATCGACCGGGCGGTGAACACCTATTCCAGCGGCATGTATGTCCGCCTCGCCTTCTCGATCGCGGTCAGCGTCGATCCCGACATCCTGATCGTCGACGAGGCGCTGGCCGTGGGCGACGAGGGCTTCCAGCGCAAATGCCTGGCCCGGATCGAGGCGATGCGCGACGCCGGCGCGACGATCCTGTTCGTCAGCCATGCCATGGGCATGGTCACCCAGCTCTGCGACCGGGCGGTGCTGATGGACCGCGGCGAGGTGCTGATCGACGGCGAGCCCAAGGAGGTCGCCTCGAACTATTACCGCCTGACCCACGCGCCCGGCGCCGACCGCGAGCGCATCCGCACCGAGATCCTGGACCGCGGCCATGCGGTGGAGGCCGCCTCGGCGGCCGGCGGCGGCGCGAAGGATGTGGAATCCGGCATGGACGCCACCTTCGTCAGCGAAAGCCGGGTGGAGCATGGCGGCAACGGGGCGACCATCCAGGACCCGCGGATCGAGACGGTGAACGGCCAGCGGGTCAACCTGCTGGTGCGCGGCCGCTCCTACGTCCTGCGCTACGACGTGTCCTTCGAGGGCGACTGCCGCAAGGTCCGCTTCGCCACCCTGTTCAAGACCAAGACCGGCGTGGAGGTCGGCGGCCGCGCGACCCAGCGTCTGGCCGACGACCTGCCGAGCTTCACCTCGGGCGACCGGATCTCGGTGGCTTTCGAGTTCACCTGTACGCTGATGCCCGGGACCTATTTCGCCAATACCGGGGTCAACGGCCTGGTCAATGGCGAGCGGGACTCCCTGCACCGGATCCTGGATGCGCTGATGTTCCAGGTGCTGCCGGACCCGGACGACAGCCTTGTCGGCATCGTCGATCTGGGGATCATTCCGTCGATCGACTTCGACCCGTCGCCGGCGCCCGGCACCGAGGCCTGACCCGTCGCTGCGGCGAAGTCCGGCGGCAAGATCTGGTCGCAGCGGCTCATCCCGGTATTATCGCGCCAAGCTCCCGCCGAGGGGCGGCGGAGACACCACCCGGAGGAAACGAAACATGCGGGCAACCCGTTCAGCTTTCGGCGCCGTCGCGCGCCGCGCCCTTCTCGCGGCCCTGGTCGCCGTACCGGCCGTGACCGGCGGCGCCAGCCTCGCCTCGGCCACCGACACAATCAAGGTCGGGGCCCTGCGCTTCGCCTCCCACGCCGCCAGCTTCATCGCCTTCGAGCGCGGTTACTTCAAGGAGGCCGGGCTCGACGTCGAGTTCGAGTTCTTCCAGGCGGCCCAGCCGATGGCGGTGGCCATCGCCTCGGGCGATATCGACTACGGCATCACCGCGATCACCGGCGGCCTGATCAACCTGGCCGACAAGGGCGCGATCAAGGTGATCGGCGGCGTGATGCACGAGGAGAAGGGCATCGACGGCTCCGCCATCGTGGTCTCAGACGCCGCCTTCAAGGAGGGTGTGACCTCCCCCGCCAAGCTCAAGGGCCGCAGCTTCGCCATCACCCAGGCCGGTTCCTCCTTCCACTACATGGCCGCGCGCATCGCCGAGAAGGAAGGCTTCACCGTCGCCGACATGAAACTGACCCCGCTGCAGAAGGTGCCGAACGTCATCGCCGCGCTGAAGTCCGGCCAGGTCGACGCCTGGGCCATCGTCCCGCACATCGCCAAGGCGCTGGCCGGCGGCGGTGCGGTGCACATCATCGGCTGGGTCAACGACTACGCCCCGGACTATCAGGTGACCACCGTCTTCACCTCGGCCGACATCGCCGCCGGCAAGCGCGACCAGACCGAGCGGTTCCTGACCGCCTTCGCCAAGGGGGCCGCCGACTTCAACGCCGCCCTGGTCGACAGGACCGCCGGCGAGGACGAGGCCGAGGCGGTGACCAAGCTGATCCACAAATACGTCTACACCACCCAGCCCTACGAGAAGGCCTCGGTGTCGATCCGCAACGGCGCGATCCGGCTGAACGAAGGGGCGAAGCTCAACGTCACCAACGTCGCCGACCAGCTCGCCTGGTTCAAGGCGGAGGGCCTGGTGAAGAGCGATATCGGGATCGACGGTCTGGTCGACCCGAGCTACGTCGAGACCTACTGACCCCGACGGGAGCGGGCCGTGGACCTGAAGATCCGGGACGTCGGCCACGCCTACGGCCCGCTCACCGTGCTGGACGGGATCGGTTTCGAGGTCCCGGCCGGCCGCATCGTGTGCATCGTCGGCCCGTCCGGCTGCGGGAAATCCACCCTGCTGCGGATGATCGGCGGGCTGGAGCGGCCGGATAGCGGCGAGATCCTGCAGGTCGGCGCCCCGCCCGCGGCCAGCCTCAACCCGCTGACCTTCATCTTCCAGGATTTCGCCCTGCTGCCCTGGCGCAGCGTGGAGGGCAACATCCGCCTCGTGCTGGAGGACCATCGCCTGGGCGCGGCGGAGACGGAGCGGATCGTCGCCGGTGTGCTCGCCCGCACCAACCTCACCGAGTTTCGCAAGGCCTGGCCGCGCCAGCTCTCCGGCGGCATGCGCCAGCGCGTGGCGATCGCCCGGGCGCTGGCGGTGTCGCCCGCCGTCATGCTGATGGACGAGCCGCTCTCGGCCCTGGACGCCCAGACCCGCGAGCTGCTGATGGCCGATCTGGTCGCCCTGTGGGAGCGCGAGCGGTTCTCCGCCGTCTACGTCACCCACAACCTGGCGGAAGCCGTACGGCTCGGCCACCGGGTCATCGTGCTGTCGCGCCGTCCGGGCCGGATCCGCGAGATCGTCGATATCGACATGCCCCTGGGCGAGCGGACCGACCGCATGGCCGAGCTGGAGGCGCATCAGTCCCGGCTCTGGGCACTGATCCGCGACGAGGCGGAAGCGGCGGAGAAGGAGCTGGTCGGTGGCTGAGAAACAGGTTCAGCCGGTCCCGTTCCGCGGCGGCGGCTTCACCGCGCGCAAGCTGGGGCTGGTCGGCCCGCTGGTGTTCGTGGCGATCGTCGCCCTGTGGGAGATCGGGTGCCGCACCGGGGTGATCCCGCCGCTGGTGCTGCCCGCCCCCTCGGAGGTCTATGCCGCCCTGGCCCGGCTGGTGGAAACCGGACTGATCTGGGACCATCTGGGCGCCTCGCTGCAGCGTCTCGTCGTCGGCTGGAGCCTGGGGACGGTGCTGGGTGTCGCCGTGGGCTTGAGCATCGGGCTGTTCTCCCTGGCCCGGGCCGGGCTCGCCCCCATCGTCGCCGCCATCTTCCCGGTGCCGAAGATCGCCCTGCTGCCGCTCTTCGTCATCTGGTTCGGCATCGGCGAGGGCTCCAAGGTCGCCACCATCCTGTTCGGCACCTTCTTCCCCACCGTGGTCGCCACCTATGGCGGAGTCGACAATGTGGACCGCACCCTGATCCGCATGGGCCAGTCCTTCGGGCTGTCCTGGTTCTCCATCGTGCGCAAGATCATCCTGCCCGGCGCGCTGCCGGCGATTCTGCCGGGCTTCCGGATCTCCGCCGCCATCGCCATCGTGCTGCTGGTCGCCGCCGAGATGATCGGCGCCGAATACGGCATCGGCGCCTATATCCTGCTGGCCGGCAGCCTGATGGCGACCGACGAGCTGATCGCCGGCGTCGCCATCCTCTCGGCCATCGGCCTGGTGGTGAACTGGCTGATCAGCCGGGCAGAACGCGCCCTGCTCGCCTGGCGCCGCTGATCCGGCCTGCCGACCAGAATCTATTGGCCGCCATCCCCGACCGGCTTCGGCGGTTCGGCCTCTTCCGCGTCCGGCTGCGGATCCTCGGTGCGCGGATCGAGCTCGAACATCATGGTGCCGCCACGCGGGGTCGGCACCAGTTCCGCCTGCTCCTCCAGCGCCACCGGCGGGCGCGCCCTCAGACGCCACAGACCGAACAGCACCAGCAGGAACCACACCGCGGAAACATGCAGGAACAGAGCGCGCGGCCCCATCGCCTCCATCAACAGCGAGGCGATCAGCGGACCGACGATGGCGCCCAGGCCGTAGGTCAGCAACAGGCCGCCGCTCATCACCACGAAGTCGCCGGCCTCCAGCCGGTCATTGGCATGGGCGAGCGCCAGCCCGTAGATCGGCAGGAACAGGCCGCCCAGCGCGAATCCGGAGATTATGGCCCAGGTTACCGAGATCGACGCCAGAAACGCCGCCGCCGCGCTGACGATGGAGGTGGCGAAGGCGGCGGCGATAAGCAGCAGGCGGCGGTCGAAATGCCGGTCGAGGGCGGCGATCGGCACCTGCATCACAGCACCGCCGATCACCACCGCCGTCATGAACAGGGAGATGCCGACGGCATCGAGCCCGGTCTTCTGTCCGAACACCGCGCCGAGCGACCAGAACGCCCCATTGCCCACGCCCACCGCCAGGGCGGTGGCGAGCCCGAGGGGGGAGATCCGCCAGAGATAGAACAGCCGGATCTTCACGTTCTGGATCGGCGCCGGCGCCTGGGCGGTCGAGACCGCCGTGGGCACCAGGGCCAGAACGATCAGGATCGCCGACAGGCTGAACAGCTCGAACCCGGCCGGCGAGGCGACGCTGAGCAGGAGCTGGCCGACCGACACCGCGCTCAGGTCGACGATGCGGTAGACCGAGATGATCCGCCCGCGGGTCTCGTCGGTCGCCCGGTCGTTCAGCCAGCTCTCCACGATCATCGTGAGCCCCGACATGGCGATGCCGGACAGGGCGCGCAGCAGGAACCAGGCGACCGGATCCCCCGCCAGCGCATAGGCCAGCGCCGTCGCCGCCGCCAGGGCGGCCAAGGCTGCGAAGCTGCGGATATGGCCGACCCGCTGCACGATCCGCGGGGTCAGCAGGCAGCCGATCACGTAGCCGACGAAATACCCGGACATGGCGAGGCCGATGGCCCCCGTCGCCATGCCCCCCAGGGCCGCCCGGGTCGGCAGCAACAGGGTCAGCAGCCCGTTGCCGGCAAGCAGCAGGGCGAGACTGGTCAGCAGGGCGGAGACGGAAGCGATCATGGGATCCCGGGCGCTATCGCGGAAAGGAACGGACGGCCTAGGATAGGGGTTCAACGACACACCGGGCAAATGAACAGCCCGGGACAGCCGGAGACGCCCCGCCATGACCCATCCCTCGCTCACCCCCCAGGACCCGCTGGACCCGTCGCTTCTTCCCGACGGCGTGCGCTCGCGCTTCGTCGAGGACATCAACGGGCTGCGCATGCATCTTCTGGAGGCCGGATGGGAGAAGGCGGCGGACAAGCCCTGCCTGCTGCTGCTGCACGGCTTCCCGGAGCTGGCCTATAGCTGGCGCAAGGTGATGCCGGCCCTGGCCGAAGCGGGCTATCACGTGGTCGCCCCCGACCAGCGCGGCTACGGCCGTACCACCGGCTGGGACGCCGAGTACGACGGCCCGCTGACGCCGTTCCGCCCGCTGAACCTGCTGCGCGACATCCTGGGCCTGCTGGCCGCGCTGGGCCGCCGGCATGTGGAGGCGGTGATCGGCCACGATTTCGGCTCGCCCATCGCCGCGACCTGCGCCCTGGTCCGCCCCGACGTGTTCCGCGCCCTGGCGATGATGAGCTCGCCCTTCCCCGGCCCGCCGAAGACGCCGTTCGAGGCGCCGGCGGCGAAGGCGGACGTCCATGCCGACCTCGCCGCCCTGGCCCGGCCGCGCAAGCATTACCAGTGGTACTACGCCACCCGCCCGGCCAATGCCGACATGACCGACTGCCCCCAGGGTCTGCACGCCTTCCTGCGCGCCTATTACCACCACAAGAGCGCCGACTGGGCCGGCAACCGGCCGTTCCGGCTGGACGGCTGGACGGCGGAGGCGCTGGCACAGATGCCGACCTACTACATCATGGACCTGAACGAGACGATGGCGCAGACCGTGGCCAAGGAGATGCCGTCCGACGCCGAGATCGCCGCCAATAGCTGGCTGCCGGAGCGCGAGCTGGCGGTCTATGCCGGCGAGTACGGCCGCACCGGCTTCCAGGGCGGGCTGCAATGGTACCGCTGCAACACCACGGGCGCCTTCCTGTCCGAGCAGGAGGTGTTCTCAGGACGCACCATCGACGTGCCGGCGACCTTCATCGCCGGCGCCCAGGACTGGGGCATCCACCAGTTCCCCGGCGCGCTGGAGGCGATGGCCAGCGATGCCGTCTGCCCGGACTGGCGCGGCACCCACCTGATCGAGGGCGCCGGCCACTGGGTGCAGCAGGAGCAGCCGGAGGCCGTGGTGGAGCAGCTGCTGGCGTTTCTGCGGGGGGTGTAGAAAGCGCGCTCGTTATGATTCCACCCCCCCACACTCTCCGGATTTATTCCGGGGCAATCGGGTCAACCGGGCGGGGGTGGGTGGATTTTCTCCGACGCCAGGTTTCGCGCCCAGCGCTTGCCCCGGAATAAATCCGGGGAGTGTGTGAAAGGGATGGGGGGAGTGAGGTCATCGCCATGACTCTGCCGCCCGACAGGCGTATGATCGCGGCCCCGCATCCCGATATGCCGAGTGCCCCCGCCCATGTCGCTTCCTCCGCACTTCCTCGACGAGCTGCGCGACCGCGTGACGGTCTCCAGCGTGATCGGCCGGAAGTACAAGCTGGAGCGCAAGGGCCGCGAGTTCCTGTCGCTCTGCCCGTTCCATAACGACAGCAAACCGTCGCTCTCGATCGTCGACGACAAGGGCTTCTATCACTGCTTCGCCTGCGGGGCGCATGGGGACGTCTTCAAGTTCCTGATGGAGAACGACGGCCTCAAGTTCATGGAGGCGGTCGAGCAGGTCGCGTCGCTGGCCGGACTGGAAGTGCCGAAGGAGAGCCCCGAGGAGCAGCAGCGCGCCGAACGCCGCCGCTCGCTGCAGGAGGTGGTGGACCTCGCCTGCCGCTGGTACGAGCGCCAGCTCCACACATCGGCCGGCGACGCCGGACTGCGCTACCTGAAGGAACGCGGCCTGACCGACGAGACGGTCAAGGCCTTCCGCCTGGGCTGGGCGCCGGACGACCGCAAGGCGCTGCAGCGCGCCCTGAAGGCCGAGGGCGTGGACACCGAGGTGCTGGTGGAGGCCGGTCTCGTCAAACGCTATGACGAGGGCGAGCGCGCCGGCGAGACGGTCGACTACATGCGCGGCCGGGTGCTGTTTCCGATCACCGACCGGCGCGGCAAGGTCATCGCCTTCGGCGGCCGGGTGCTGGGCGACGGCCAACCGAAATACCTGAACTCGCCGGACACCCCGCTGTTCCACAAGGGCCGGGTGCTCTACGGCCTGGCCCAGGCGCGCGAAGCCGCCCACAAGTCCGGCGAGCTGCTGGTCGCCGAAGGCTACATGGACGTGATCGCGCTCGCCCAGGCCGGCTTCCCGGCGGTCGCCCCGCTCGGCACCGCGCTGACCGAGGACCAGATCGTCGAGCTGTGGCGCCTGACGCCGGAGCCGATCCTGTGCTTCGACGGCGACACCGCCGGCCAGCGCGCCGCGCGCCGCGCCTGCGACCGCGCCCTGCCGCTGCTGAAGCCCGGCCATTCGCTGCGCTTCGTCACCCTGCCCGAAGGCCAGGACCCGGACGACCTGATCAAGGGCGACGGCAAGAAGGCGCTGCGCGACATTCTCGGCACCGCCCGGGGGCTCGCCGACTTCCTGTGGGCCAGCGAGCTGGTGTCCAACCCCACGGACACCCCGGAACGCCGGGCCGCCTTCTTCAAGCGCATGCGCGACCTGGTGCGCGAGGTCGCCGATCAGGGCGTGCAGATCGCCTACCGGGACCACATGGAGGCCCGGATCGAGGAGATGCGCAGACCCCAGGGTCGCAACGGGGGGCGCGGCTTCGGCGGAGGCGCCGGGCGCGATCAGGGCCGGGGCGGATTCCAGCGGAGCCGGGGCAACGACCGCCAGCGCGGCGGACGCTGGACCCCGCCGCCGCCGCCCGAACCGGTCGGCAGCCGCACCGCCCGCGCCCGGGTCGATGCGGTCCTGCCCCGGCGCCAGCAGCAGGTCATTCTGGCCACGTTCATGCACCATCCGGGACTGCTGGACGAATTGGGCGAGGTGCTCGCCACGCTCTCCCTCGACGACCCATTCCTTGACAAGCTTCGCCGTCAAATTCTAGAGATCAACGCGGAGGACCCTGGGCTTGACGCGGACGGTCTTCGCGACCACTTCATGGCGTTAGGTTATTCGGACACTGTGGATGGCTTGCTGGCCGACGAGGCGCTGCACCATGCGGGCTTCGCTCGGAAGAGCGCCAGCCATTCCGATGCGCGACAGGGATTGGCGGAACTGCTTGGACGATTCGCCGGCCCTCTGCTACGAGAGCAACTGTTCGATGCGCAGCGGGAATACGGACAGACATTCAGCGAGGCTAGCTGGCAGCGCATGCTGAGCCTGCAAAGCACGCTTCAGGCGATTACCTCCGCGTCGGCGCTGGAAGACGCGAACTGAGAACGGAGCCGGGGTCGACACCGGCGACAACGATGAGGTCGAAGGCTCATGGCGACTAAGACAGCGACGGCGGCTCAGAACGACGACGAGGACACCCGCGAAGAGGGTGCCGCGCCGGACGGGCCGCTGCTGGACAATATCAACCAGGCGGTCAAGAACCTCATCAAGAAGGGCAAGGAGCGGGGCTACCTGACCTATGACGAGGTGAACTCGGCCCTGCCCCAGGAGGAGATGTCCTCCGAGCAGATCGAGGACATCATGAGCGCCCTCAGCGAGATGGGCGTCAACGTCGTCGAGAACGAGGACGACGGCGACAAGGACGAGGACAAGGGCGAGGCCGACGGCGCGGTCGCCGGCAACGTCTCCGACGAGGATGTCGGCCGCACCGACGACCCCGTGCGCATGTATCTGCGCGAGATGGGTTCGGTCGAGCTGCTGTCCCGCGAGGGCGAGATCGCCATCGCCAAGCGCATCGAGGCCGGCCGCGAGATGATGATCGGCGGCATCTGCGAGAGCCCGCTGACCATACGCGCCCTGGTGCACTGGCGCGACCAGCTCAAGGACGGCGCCATCCTGCTGCGCGACGTCATCGACCTGGAAGCCACCTACGGCGCCGAGAACCCGCCGGCCGCTCCCGCCGCCGAGGGCGTCGGCGGCGACGGCACCGCCACCGAGAAGGCCGAGGGCGAGACCGAGGACGACGACGAGGATTCCGAGGACGGCGAGGACAACAACCTGTCCCTGTCGGCGATGGAGCAGCAGCTCATCCCGCAGGTGCTGGAGAACTTCGACAAGATCGCCGACACCTACGGCAAGCTGGCGCGCATGCAGAAGCGCCGCATCGAGAAGCTGACCCGCGGCGAGGAGCTGGCCCGCACCACCGAGCGCAAGTACGAGAAGCTCAAGGGCGAGCTGATCGAGGCGATGGAGAGCGTGCGCCTGAACAACGGCCGCATCGAGGCCCTGGTCGAACAGCTCTACTCGCTGAACCGCCGCATGACCCAGGTGGACATGCAGCTCTGGCGCATGGCCGACAGCGTGAAGGTGCCGCGCCAATCCTTCATGGCCGAGCATTTCGGCAACGAGCTGGAGCCCGGCTGGGGCGAGCGCGTGTCGAAGAAGGACGCACGCTGGGCCCGGTTCTTCGAGAGCTACGGCGACCAGATCGAGAACCATCGCGCCGACCTGGCGGTGATCTCGGCCGATGCCGGCCTGCCGATCAGCGAGTTCCGCCGCATCGTCCAGACCGTGCAGAAGGGCGAGCGCGAGGCCGGCCGCGCGAAGAAGGAGATGGTCGAGGCGAACCTGCGCCTGGTGATCTCCATCGCCAAGAAATACACCAACCGCGGCCTGCAGTTCCTGGATCTGATCCAGGAGGGCAATATCGGCCTGATGAAGGCGGTCGATAAGTTCGAATACCGTCGCGGCTACAAGTTCTCGACCTACGCCACCTGGTGGATCCGCCAGGCGATCACCCGCTCGATCGCCGACCAGGCCCGCACCATCCGCATTCCCGTGCACATGATCGAGACGATCAACAAGCTGGTGCGCACCTCGCGCCAGATGCTGCACGAGATCGGCCGCGAGCCGACCCCGGAGGAGCTGGCCGAGAAGCTGGTGATGCCGCTGGAGAAGGTCCGCAAGGTCCTGAAGATCGCCAAGGAGCCGATCAGCCTCGAGACGCCGATCGGCGACGAGGAGGACAGCCATCTCGGCGACTTCATCGAGGACAAGAACGCGGTCCAGCCGCTCGACGCCGCGATCCAGGCGAACCTGCGCGAGACCACGACGCGGGTGCTGGCCAGCCTGACGCCGCGCGAGGAGCGGGTGCTGCGCATGCGCTTCGGCATCGGCATGAACACCGACCACACCCTTGAAGAGGTCGGCCAGCAGTTCAGCGTGACCCGTGAGCGTATCCGTCAGATCGAGGCGAAGGCGCTCCGCAAACTGAAGCACCCGTCGCGGTCGCGAAAGCTGCGCAGCTTCCTCGACTACTGATCCCCTGCCTGAGGACGACATGGGGTGCGGGGTCCCAGGGAAAACGAGGATCCGACGGTCAAGGCCGCGGCGGCGAAACCGGACTCCCTAGTCCGGCGGGGCCTGAGCCGGGTGTACCGGTTCAGGTCGGTCAGGATGGCGTTCCTGGCCGTCATCCTGCCCCTGGTGATCACGGTGGTCGGCGGGTTCTTCGTCCTGCTGGAGGTCGAGACCTATAACGACGCGGTCGAGCGGCTCGAGATGAAGCTCGACCGGACGCTGGCCAGCAATTCGGTCATGCTGGCCCGGGCGGTGTGGGAGCGCAACGAGGCCCTGATCGCCAGCCAGGCGGTCCCGGCCTTGATCGACCCCGACCTGATCGGCATCTTCATCACCGACCGCGCCGGCCGCACCCTGGCCGAGTTCGGCGCGCGCGAGACACCCCTGGGCAAATCCATAACCGGCGAGGCGCCGATCCGGTACGATGCCGGCGCCGATCTCCAGGAGGCCGGCCGGCTCGAGCTGGTGATGACGGATGCCGGCATCCGCGCCTCGGCCCGCTCGCGCACCCTGGTGCTGATCGCCTTCGCCATCCTGCTGAGCGTCGCCATCGTCTTCGCCGCCCAGGCGGCATTCGACCTGGTGATCGGCCGGCCGCTGAAGGAGCTGCAGAAGGCGATCGACAGCACCCGCCTCGGCGCACCGCGCGAGGAGGTGCAGTGGAGCGGCGCGGACGAGGTCGCCCGGGTGATCGAGGCCTTCAACCGCATGCAGCGCCGCCATACCGCCTATGAGAACGCTCTCGACGAGGCCCGCATCGATCTGGAGCAGCGGGTCGAGGAGCGCACCGTCGAGCTCAAGCGCGCCCGCGACGAGGCCCGCGCCGCCAACCGCGCCAAGAGCGCCTTCCTGGCCAATATGAGCCACGAGCTGCGCACCCCGCTGAACGCGATCATCGGCTTCGCCGAGGTGCTGAAGAACCAGAAGTTCGGCCCGCTGGGCGACGAGCGCTACAGCAGCTACGCCGAGATCGTGCGCACCAGCGGCACCCACCTTCTGGACCTGATCAACGACCTGCTGGACCTGTCGCGTGCCGAGGCCGGCGGCCTGATCCCGGCGGATTCGACCCTCGCCGTCGACGCCCAGATCCGCCGGGCCATCGACATGAGCCGGACGGAGATCGACGCCTCGGGCCTGACGGTCCGGGTGGCGGTCGACGCGGACGTCCCGCCGCTGCGCGCCGACGCCAGGCTGATCCTGCAGCTCCTGTCCAACCTGATCACCAACGCGGTGAAGTTCACCCGGTCCGACGGCACCATCACCATCGGCGCGGCGGTCGACGACCGCCGGTCGGTGTCGCTCTTCGTGGCCGATACCGGCATCGGCATTCCCGAGGACCAGATCGACAAGGTGCTGGAGCCCTTCACCCAGCTCGATACCCGCCTGCACCGGGAACACCGCGGCGCCGGGCTCGGGCTGCCCCTGTGCCGGGCCATCGCCCAGGCCCATGGCGGCCAGATCCTCATCGAGAGCACGTTCGGCGAGGGGACCCGGGTCACCGTCATCCTGCCGCCCTGGCGCGCCCTGCCGCCGGCCGACGACACTCCGCCGGCGGAAGCCTGACCGTCAGGTGCGCCGCTGCCCCGGCTACAGGATGCGTTCGAGAAAGATCGTCTCGGCGATCGGCGTGTCGTAATAGGCGGTCCGGCGGCTGAAGCCGAGTTTGGCATACATGGCCACCGCATCGCCCATGCGGCTCGGCATGGTGTCCAGCACCATGGCGGTGAACCCGGCCGCCCGGGCATGGACCATTGCCGCCTCGCCCAGGCGCCGGCCCAGCCCGAGGCCGCGGCCCGCCGGCCGCACATAGAGCCGCTTCATCTCGCAGATGCCGGAGCCCAGGGCCGGCAGCGGCTTCACCGCGACGCCGCCCAGCGCCGCCCCGTCGACGGCCCGGGCCAGCAGGATGCCGCCGGGAGGACCATAGACCCGCTCCAGCTCCGACAGCTCCGCCTCCAGCCCCTGATAGCCGAGATCGACCGCCAGCCAGTCCACGTATTCGCGGACCAGGGCGGCGAAATCGGCACGGTCCGACGTGCTGGCCGCCACCGAGACAGTGACGGCCTCGGTCACGGCATCACCAGCTCGCCGCGCATCATCGCCACGCAGCGACCGCCGACCCGGATCGCGGTTGTGGCACCGCCGGCCCGGTCGACCTCGCCCAGGAGCAGGGACGGGCGGCCCATCTCCACCCCCTGGGCGATGCGCAGGGCCATCATGCCATCCGCCGGTCCGTCGAGTTCCGCCAGCAGGCCGAGCAGGGCGCCGTTGGCGCTGCCGGTGGCCGGGTCCTCGTCGATATCGTCGAGCGGCGCGAACATCCGGGTCCGCACGTCGACCTCGTCCTCGTCGCCGGTGCGCAGGTAGCAGTGGATGTCGTAGACCGGCCGGGTGGCGAGACGGCTCTCGAACTCCGCCCGGATCGGCCGCGCCGCCTCCAGCGCCGCCCGATCCGCGAGTTCGACCAGGATGAACTCCAGCCCGACCGTGCCGCCGATCGGCGGGTGGCGGTCGATGCGGATGGCGCTTTCGGACAGGCCCAGGCAGGCGGCGATATCGGCCGCCGGCACCTCGGTGCCCCGCTGGAAAGGCTGCGGCACCGTGAGCTGGGCGCCGACCGGCGTGCCGCCCTCGCTCAGGATCGAGATCGGCACCAGCCCGGCTCCCTCCTCGAAGCGGACCGCATCTGCCACCGGTCTGCCGAACAGGGTCCCGCGCCGGGCGACGACGGTGGCGGTGCCCACATTGGGATGCCCGGCGAAGGGCACCTCGCGCGTCGGGGTGAAGATCCGCACCTGGGCTGTGTTCGCCGGGTCCTTGGGCGGCAGCACGAAGGTGGTCTCCGAATACGCGAATTCGACGGCGATGGCCTGCATGCGCTCGGTCGTCAGGTGCTCGCCGCCGAACACCACCGCCAGCGGATTGCCGCCGAACGGGGTCTCGGTGAACACGTCCACGGTCTCGTAGGTCAGGGTCATATCGATCTCCTCAGTCCTCGATGGTCCCGCGCAGAACGCGGACGGACCGGCCGCCGATGCGCACGGCGGTGCTGATGCCGTCGTCGTGGTCGACCGCCCCCTGGAGCAGCGACGGGCGGCCCATTTCCACCCCCTGGGCGATCCGCTTTCGCTGGGCTCCCTGTCCCGCCTCCAGCGTGCCGAGCAGGCCCATCAGCGCGCCGCAGGCGCTGCCGGTGGCGGGGTCCTCGGCGACGTTGCGGATCGGCGCGAACATGCGCGCCCGGATGTCGATCTCCGGCTCCGCCACCCGGGCGTAGCAGAGGATCGCGCCGTTGGCGGCCACGGCCGGCTGGTCGGCGAAGCGGGCCGCCACCGGCTGGGCCCGGCGGATCGCCTCGGCATCGCTCAGCTCGGCCAGGATGAAGGGCAGGCCGACCGAGCCGATCACCGGCGCGTGGCGGGCGACGGTCACCGCCGTCTCCTCCAACCCCAGACAGGCTGCGACCTGCGCCACCGGGATCTCCGCGTGACGCGAGAAGGCGGCGGGGGCGGTGAGCGTGGTCGCGATAACCGCCCCGCCCGCGCGCTCCAGGGTCACGGGCACCACGCCGGCGATCTCCTCGAACAGGACCGTGTCGCCGAGCGGCCTGCCGAACAGCTCCCCGCGCCAGCCGACCACCGCGGCGGTGCCGACATTCGGGTGGCCGGCGAAGGGCATCTCGCGCTTGGTGGAGAAGATCCGCACCCGCGCGGTGTTCGCCGGGTCCTCCGGCGGCAACACGAAGGTGGTCTCCGAGTAGTTGAACTCCCGGGCGATCTGCTGCAAGCGCTCGGTCGGCAGCCCCTCGGCACCGAACACCACGGCCAGCGGATTGCCGCCGAAGCGGGTGTCGGTGAAGACGTCCACGGTCTCGAAACTCAGGGTCATTCCTCGGTCCTCACACGTGTCGAAGGGCGCACTTCACCCGGTCGCGCCGGCCCCCCGGCGCGTCATGCCTCCCGCCGATGGGATGCCCTCAATCGACCAGGGCGATATTGATCCGGCGGTTCTGTTTTCCCTTGTTCTCGATCTTGGTCACTTCCAGCCGGCCGATCTCGGCGGTCGCCTTCACGTGGGTGCCGCCGCAGGGCTGGTAGTCCACGTCGTCGCCGATGCGGATCATCCGCACCGTGCCGGCCCCGGTCGGCGGCTTCACCGACATGGTGCGCACCAGATCCGGATTGCTCTCCAGCTCGGCATCGGTGATCGACCCGATCGTGACCGCGTGGTCGCCGGCGATCACCGCATTGAGCTTCTCGGTCAGGGCGTCCTTGTCCGGCACGTTCTCCGGCTCCAGGTTGAAGTCCAGCCGGCTCTTGGCGTCGCCGACCTGGCCGCCGGTCACCCCGCCATCCACCAGCGAGCACAGGATGTGCATCGCCGTGTGCATGCGCATCAGCCGGTGGCGGCGCTCCCAGTCGAGGGTCGCCGTCACGCTGTCGCCCTCGGCCAGCGCGGGCGCGCCGTCGGCCGGGACGTGGACGATGCCCGCGACGGTCTTGCCCTTGCGGGTATCCGCCACCCGGACGGTGCGCCCGTCTTCGGTCGTCAGCGTGCCGACGTCACCGGGCTGGCCGCCGCCGGTCGGGTAGAAGACGGTGCGGTCGAGGACGATGCCCTCCTCGCTCACCGCCACCACCTTGGCCTCGCAGGATTTGAGGTAGGAGTCCTCGCGGAACAGCTCCTCGGTCATGATCCACCTTTCGCGTGCGTTCGTCCGGGGTTCGATTCAGGACGCCCCGGCCAGGACTTCCCGGTAGACGTCCATGTCCACATTACCACCGGACAGGATCACGCCAACCTTGCGTCCCTGCCAGCGCTCGCGCACCTGCATCAGCCCGGCCAGCGGCACCGCGCCGGCGCCCTCGGCGATGTTGTGGGTGTCGGTGTAATAGGCGCGCATGGCGTCCTTGATCTCGTCGTCGGAGACCTTGATGATCCCGGCCGCACCCGCCTTGATCCGCTCGAAGGCGGCGGCGTTGGGCACCCGGCAGTCGACCCCGTCGGCGATGGTCGGCGCGCTGGCGGCGTTGGTGGAGACCGGATGGCCCGCCTCGAAGCTGAGCGCATAGGCCGGCGCGGTTTCCGACACCACGCCCCACACCTCCGCCTTGGAGCCGACCGCGTCCCGCGCCGCCATCACCGCGCAGATGCCGGAGCCGAGGCCGATCGGCACGAACACCGCCTCCAGGTCCGGCGCCGCCTTGAACAGCTCCATGCCGTAGGTCGCCACCCCGTCGACCAGCCGGTCGTGGAAGCTGGCGAACATGTGCAGCCCGCGCTCCTCGGCCAGGCCCTGGGCGTATTCGAAGCTCTCCTGGAAATCGCGGCCATGGACCAGCAGTTCGCCGCCCCAGGCCTGCATGGCGGCGTTCTTCTCCACCGAATTGCCTTCCGGCACGACGACCGTGGAGGACAGGCCGGCCCGACGGGCGGCGATCGCCACGGACTGGCCGTGATTGCCCCGGGTTGCGGCGATCACGCCGGTCACGTCGGGCCGGGTGCGGCGCAGGTGGTCGACATAGACCGAGCCGCCGCGGATCTTGAAGGCGCCGGCCGGCGTGTGGTTCTCGTGCTTGACCCAGACCTCGGCCCCGACCCGCTCGCCCAGCAGCGGCCAGGCGTATTGCGGCGTCGGCGCCATGACCGAATAGACGATCTCGGCGGCGGAGTTCAGGCGGTCTAGCGCATCGCTCTGGCTCATCGGTCCGGTCCTTGTGTCTGCATTGTCCGCGAGCTGTCTGTCGTGGGGTCTGTCATGGGGACAATGTTACGATTGTCTTTCTGATTGTCCGGCATATTGTCTCCCTTCATTCGGTTCAAGCGGAACATTGTCACCATGACACATTGGCTTCCCGATATCGGCCGGCGCACCGGTCCCCGCTACCGGGCCATCGCCGAGGCCATCGCCGACGACATCCAGGCGGGCCGCCTCGGCGTGGGCACGCGGCTGCCGACCCATCGCGACCTCGCCTGGCGCCTGGGCGTCACCGTGGGCACGGTCACCCGCGCCTATAAGGAGGTCACCGCCCGCGGCCTGGTGGACGGGGAAATCGGCCGCGGCACCTTCGTGCGCGACCCGCGCACCCATGGCTGGGGCCGAAATTCCGACAGCGAGCCGGCGCCGGTCGACATGGGCCTGAATTTCCCGACCGAGATGGCGGAGTCCGAGGCCGCGCTGCGCGCCACGCTGGCGCAGATCGTCGCCGATCCCCGCGACCTGCGGCTGGCCGACTACGACACCAATGGCGGCCGACGCGAGCATCGCGCGGCGCTCGCCCACTGGATCGCCGGCTTCGGCGTGGACGCGACGGCGGAAACCACGCTGATCACCGCCGGCGCCCAGCACGCGATCTCCTCGGCCCTGCAGGCGCTGACCGAACCGGGCGACGTCGTCCTGTGCGATCCGCTGACCCATCCGGGGTTCATCGGCGTCGCCTCGACCCTGCGCCTGCGCACGGTGGGGGTGGACTGGGACGGCGACGGCATGGCGCCCGACGCACTCGACGCGGCGATCCGCCACCACCGGCCCAAGGCGCTGTTCCTCATCCCCACGGTGCACAACCCGACCTCGCTGACCTTTGCCGAGCCACGGCGGCGGGAGCTGGCGCGGGTAATCGAGCGCTACGGCCTGCCGGTGGTGGAGGACGACCTGTACCGGGCCTATGCCGATGCCGACGTGCCGGCGCCGATCTCCGCCTTCGCGCCGGAGCATGTGATCTACCTGACCAGTGCCTCCAAGCACCTGTCACCGGGCCTGCGGGTCGGGGCCCTGCACATGCCGCCACGGATGCGCACACGCGGCCGGGCGGCGATCCGGGATTCTGTGTGGATGGCGGCCCCGCTCACCGTCGAGGTGGTGACCCGCTGGCTCGCCGACGGGACGGCGGACCGGCTGCGCGACGGCAAGCGGGGCGCGCAGATCCGCCGGGCCAATGCCGCCCGTCATGTGCTCGGCCCGCTGATCTCGATCCGCTGCGAGGCCAGCCCCCATGCCTGGCTGCAGGTGCCCGACGCCTGGGAGGGAAGCGACGCGGCGGCGGCCTTGTTGGAGCGGGGCGTGGTGACCACGGCGGGGGAAGTGTTCGCGACGGTGACCGGCGCCGGCCGCAACCGCATCCGCCTCGCGCTGGGCCGCCCGCGCAGCGACGACGACGCCATCGCCGGCCTGCATATCGTCGCCGAGACCCTGCTGCACGGTCCGGCGGAGGACCGTGCCTTCATGTGAGGGCTCAGGGCAGCGCCGCGAGGATCGCCTCGGCCACCGGCCCGGTCCGCATCAGCGGACCCATATGCCCGACGCCGGAGAGCGGTGTGACGGCTGCCCGCGGCAGATGCCGCATCGCCCCGGCCACCATGCGCCGGGCGATCTCCGGCGAGCGGTCGCCATGGATCAGCGTTGTCGGCGGCGCGGCCGTCCAGATCTCCGGGGCGATGGTCACGCCGCCCGTGGCCTGGGTGTCTGCCACCACGCCGGCGGCCTGGGCGGTCAGCCGGGCGCGGGCCGCCTCCGGCAGGTCGGCCCAGGGCGTGTCGTTCCAGACCTCCACGAAGACCCGTACGGCGTCCTCGTCCCGGCCGTCGGCCAGATGCCGCTGCATCTCGGCCGCCATCTCCGCCTCGGCGGCGATCAGGTCGGCATCCGCCTCCGGGTCCAGGGCGTCGAACAGGATCGGCTCGAACAGAACCAGCCGGTCGAGCGCCACCGAGGGTGCCGCCAGCAGGCCCGCCAGCCCGCCCATGGAATGGCCGACCAGGGCCCTGGCGCCGCTGACCTCCGCCAGCCAGATGGCGATCGCCGCATGCGCCTCTACGGCCGTGGCCGCCCCCGGGACCCGGCTGTTGCCATAGCCGTGCAGCGCCGGCACCAGGCACTGCCACCCGGCCTCGGCCAGCCGCTCCGCCAGCGGCGCGTAGGCCTTCGGGCCGGTCGCGGCGGCGTGCAGCAGGACCAGAGGGCGGCCGCCCGGCCCCCAGCGGTGCACCTCCACCTGGCCGAAGCCGGTCTGCACGATCTCGCTCTGTCTTGCCGCCATGCCTGTTCCGACGCCTCGCTTGTGTGATCCGGCCCGCTCTCCCTATCATCGCGGGAAAGGACGGAAAAGGAGGGGACGGTCATGACGGTGCTGATCGCCGGCGGCGGAATCGGCGGGCTGACCCTGGCACTCAGCCTGCATCAGGTCGGCATCCCCTGCCGGATCTTCGAGGCGGTGGAGCGGCTGGCGCCGCTGGGCGTGGGCATCAACGTCCTGCCCCACGCGGTCCGCGAACTGACCGAGCTCGGCCTGCAGGACGAACTGCTCGCCCTCGGCATCCCGACGGCCCGCCTCGCCTATTACTCGCGCCGCGGCCAGGAGATCTGGTCGGAGCCGCGCGGACGGGACGCCGGCTATGCCTGGCCCCAGATCTCGATCCATCGCGGCGAGCTGCAGATGCTGCTGACCCGCACCGTGCTCGACAGGCTCGGACCGGACGCCATCGCCCCCGGCCATGCCCTGACGTCCTGGGAGGATCGTGGCGACCGCATCGCCGCCCGCTTCGCCGATCGCGGCGGCGCCCAGATCGCCGAGGTTGCGGGCGATATCCTGATCGCCGCCGACGGCATCCATTCCGCCGCCCGCGCCGCCCTGCACCCGGACGAGGGTCCGCCGATCTGGAACGGCGCCATCCTGTGGCGCGGCACGGCGGTGGCCGCGCCGTTCCTGGGCGGCCGGACCATGATCATGGCCGGCCACGAGTATCAGAAATTCGTGTGCTACCCGCTGCGCGATCTCCCGGACGGCCGCCAGCTCATCAACTTCATCGCCGAGCGCAAGTTCAGCCCCGATCAGCCCTGGCGGCGCGAGGACTGGAACCGGGCCGGGCGGGTGGAGGACTACCTGCCGCCGTTCGAGACCTGGGCCTTCGACTGGCTGGACGTGCCGGGGCTGATCCGGGCGGCGGAGACGGTCTACGAATACCCGATGGTCGACCGCGATCCGCTGGACGCCTGGAGCCACGGGCGGCTGACCCTGCTGGGCGACGCGGCGCATCCGATGTACCCGATCGGCTCCAACGGGGCGAGCCAGGCGATCCTGGATGCCCGCGTGCTGACCCGCGAGCTGCTGGCGCAGGGTCTAAGCCCGGCGGCGCTCCGGGCCTATGAGGCGGAGCGGCTGCCGGCGACGGCGAAGATCGTCACGGCCAATCGCGGCAACGGGCCGGAGCAGGTGATGCAGATGGTGGAGGAGCGCGCGCCGGACGGGTTCGACCGGATCGACGACGTGCTGAGCGCGGAGGAAAGGGAGGGGACGGCCGCGGCCTACAAGCGCCTTGCCGGGTTCGACAAGGACGCTCTCAACGCGCGGCCGCCCATCGTGCCGGAAGCGGCGGCCTGACCGGGGGCTGGGGCAAGCAAGTCAGACCGGCCGACGGCCGATACGATTATTCCTTGGTCAGCAGGGCGCGCGCCTGGACGACGGTGTCGGTGGCCGTGCCGAAGTCGCTCGCCTTGCACTGGGCATCGGCCTCCTTGATCATCGCCTCGACCGCCTTGTCGGTCTCTTCGGTGACCTCGGTCTCGTTCAGCATCTCGCGGGTGTCTTTGATGAGCTGGCCGCAGGTCTTGGCGTCGGTCGCCGGCGCGAGGCCGCGATTGGTATTGCCGGCGGCGGAGGCGGCGGTGGAGACGAACGCAAGCGCGAGCGCCGCAAAGACGGCGGTGCGGATGATTTGGAACGTCATTTGGGGAAGGGCCTCCCGGCCCGGTCGCGCGTGCGGCGCGGCGCGCCCCGGTTATCGCCGGACACAGTCGCCGGGCTCCCCAGATCGCGGCGTGGAATATCCTCTGCTATGCCCGGTCTTGAAAGAGGGGAACCCATGCGCCGGACGCGGAGCGGCCATGCTGTTTTGCGGATTTGATCCGCATCCCCATATGAATAGTTGGACAACGCAAGAGAGATAGAGGAAGCGCACGATGACCGACACGTCGCCGGATCGCACGAACGGCTATTACGGTCCCTCCGGCGAGGCCGAGCGGATCATGCAGTACGACGCCAACAAGAAGTCCGTGCTGATCGCCTATCTGCTCTGGTTCTTCCTCGGCACCTTCGCGGTTCACCGGTTCTATCTGGGTGCGGTGAAGAGCGCGCTGGTCATGCTCGGCATGTGGGTGATCTTCGGCGCTCTCTCCAGCATCACCTTCGGCGTGTTCGGCTTCCTGCTGCTGATCCCGGCGATCTGGTGGTTCCTCGACCTGTTCCTGATCCCCGGCATCGCGCGGGACAAGAACAACGAGCTGATCGCCATGCTGAGCCGCTGACGGCGGCTTTAGCATCCCCCTTCCGCCGCATCCTTGACCCAGCGGGCGGTTGCCCGTATACAGCGCGCTTCTTGGCACAGCTTCGGCCGCCGAGACCTTAACGGGTTCCGTCCGTCCTCGAGGGTTCGAGCACGGGCGCGTTTCCGTTTGGGACAACGCCATTAGGTTTCGACCGTAACGCACCACGGGTGACGACGTGTTCGAGGGATTGAGCGAGCGTCTTGGGTCGGTCTTCGACCGCCTGAAGAAACGCGGCGCACTGAGCGAAAGCGACGTGTCGACCGCCATGCGCGAAGTGCGCGTGGCGCTGCTCGAGGCCGACGTCGCCCTGCCGGTGGTGAAGTCCTTCATCGACCGGGTGCGCGAGCGCGCCATCGGCCAGGAGGTGATCAAGTCGGTCACCCCGGGCCAGATGGTCGTCAAGATCGTCCATGACGAGCTGGTCGCCACGCTGGGTTCCGACAGCCAGGCGGTGAACCTGAACGCCGTGGCCCCGGTGCCGATCCTGATGGTCGGCCTGCAGGGCGGCGGTAAGACCACCACCACCGCCAAGCTGGCCAAGCGCCTGACCGAGCGCGACCGCAAGAAGGTGCTGATGGCGTCGCTCGACGTCACCCGCCCGGCGGCGCGCGAGCAGCTGCGCACCCTGGGCGAACAGGTCGGCGTCGACACCCTGCCGATCGTCCAGGGCGAGACCGCGCTGACCATCGCCAAACGGGCGATGACCGCCGGCCGCCTGCAGGGCTACGACGTGGTCATGCTCGACACCGCCGGCCGCACCTCGATCGACGAGGGGCTGATGGCCGAGGCCCGCGCCGTGCGCGACGCCGTCAACCCGCACGAGGTCCTGCTGGTCGCCGATGCGCTGACCGGCCAGGATGCGGTCACCACCGCCACCAATTTCGACGAGCGCGTCGGTATCACCGGCATCATCCTGACCCGCGTCGACGGCGACAGCCGCGGCGGTGCGGCACTGTCCATGCGCGGCGTCACCGGCAAGCCGATCAAGGCGCTGGGCGTCGGCGAGAAGGTCGGCGACCTGGAGGACTTCCACCCCGAGCGGATCGCCGGGCGCATCCTCGGCATGGGCGACGTCGTCTCCCTGGTCGAGAAGGCCGCCCAGACCATCGAGGCCGACGAGGCCGAGAAGATGGCCGAGCGGATGATGAAGGGCACCTTCACGCTCGACGACATGGCGTCCCAGCTCAAGCAGCTCCGCAATCTCGGCGGACTGGGCGGCGTGCTCGGCATGCTGCCGGGGGTGGGCAAGCTGCAGAAACAGCTCGCCGGCGCCAATATCGACGACGGCCAGCTCAAGCGGCAGGAAGCCATCATCTCCTCGATGACCAAGGCCGAGCGGGTCAATCCGCGGGTGATGAACGCCTCGCGCAAGCGCCGTGTCGCCGCGGGATCGGGCACCGAGGTGCAGGACATCAACCGCCTTCTGAAGAGCCATATGGAAATGGCGAAGATGATGAAGAAGGTCGGCAAGATGGGCGGCAAGGGCATGATGAAGGGCCTGATGGGCGGCGGCGGTGGCATGCCGGCCCCGGGCGAGATGCCGAAACTGCCGTCCGGCGGCATGGGCGGCGGCATGGGTGGCTCCCACGGCGGTGGGATGGGCGGCATGCCCGGTCTCGGCGGCCCGCGGCTCCCCGGCCTGCCCCCAGGATTTCCCGGCAAGCGCAAATAGCCTGCCGGATCACGATTAACGCATTGAACAAACTAAAGAATGTACTGAGAAAGGAACGACAATGTCACTTCGTATCCGCCTGTCCCGCGGCGGCGCCAAGAAGCGCCCGTTCTACCGGATCGTCGTCGCCGAGGCGACCTCGCCGCGCGACGGCCGCTTCGTCGAGAAGCTCGGCACCTACAACCCGATGCTGCCGCAGGATCATGAGCACCGCCTGATCGTCAAGGAAGACCGGATCAAGCATTGGCTCTCCGTCGGCGCGCTGGCCACCGACCGCGTCCACAAGCTGCTGGGCAAGGCCGGCGTGATGGATCCGTTCGTCTGGGCCGAACAGACCAAGAAGGCCGCGCCGGGCAAGAAGCGCGCCGAGCGCGAGGCCGAGGAAGCCGCGAAGGCCGCCGAAGCCGCCGAGGCTGCTGCCGCCGCCGCCGCTGAGCCGGCCGCCGAAGAGGCCCCGGCTGAAGAAGCTCCGGCCGAGGAAGAGAAGGCCGAGGCCTGAGGCCTGCCATGCTCGCAGAGACCGCCGCCATGAGCGCACGCGTCTGTCTCGGGGCCATCACCGGCCCGCACGGGGTCCGGGGCCTGGTGAAGGTGAAGCCCTTCACCGAGGTGCCGGCGGACATCGCCGCCTACGGACCCGTCGAGGACGAGACCGGGCAGCGGCGGTTCACCCTGCGGGTTACCGGGGAGGCCAAGGGTCAGGTGATCGTCGCCCTGGACGGGGTCGGCGACCGCAACGCCGCCGAAGCCCTGAAGGGCGAGCGGCTGTATGTGGCGCGCGACGCGCTGCCCGAGCCGGAAGACGGCAGCTTCTATCATGCCGACCTGATCGGCATGGACGTGGTCGCCACCGACGGCACCCCTCTGGGTCGGGTCTCCGCGCTCTACGATTTCGGCGCGGGCGACCTCCTGGAGTTCCGCGGCGAGGACGGCAAGGCGCGGATGCTGCCCTTCACCGAGCAGATCGTCCCCACGGTCGATCTGGAGGCGCGCCGGATGGTGGTCGATCCGCCGGAAGGCGCTCTGGACGACGCGCCAGAAAAGGACGCGCCGGAAAAGGACGCGCCGGAAAACCCGGCGGAAGAAGAATAGGAGTGCGGTGTGGACGAGCGGAGCGGGCCGCAGGTGGAGCGGCAGTCCGAGGCCCTTTCATCCGACGGCGCGACCGGCGGGTGGCAGGCCACGGTACTGACGCTGTTCCCGGAGATGTTTCCGGGACCGCTCGGCCTGTCGCTCGCGGGAAAGGCCCTGAATTCCGGCGTATGGAGTCTGAAAACGCTGGACATCCGGGACTTCGCGCGAGATAAGCACCGCTCCGTGGACGATACCCCGTTCGGCGGGGGTACCGGTATGGTTATGCGCCCGGATGTCGTGGATGCGGCATTGGCGGCGGTGGAGGACAGACCGGGTCCGCGGCTCTACCTCAGCCCGCGTGGACGGCGCTTTGACCAGGCGCGGGCGAAGGCGTTGGCGGCGGAACCGGGAGCGGTGATCGTCTGCGGGCGCTACGAGGGACTGGACGAGCGGGTGATCGCCGCCCGCGACCTTGAGGAGGTCAGCCTCGGGGATTTCGTGTTGTCCGGCGGCGAGCCGGCGGCACTGGCGATGATGGATGCGGTGATCCGTCTGCTGCCCGGCGTCATGGGCGCGGCCGACGGGTTGGCCGAGGAGAGTTTCGAAGAGGGGCTGCTGGAGTATCCCCTCTACACCCAGCCTCGGGACTGGAACGGCAGGACCGTCCCCGAGGTGCTGACCAGCGGGCACCATGCCAACGTGAAGGCATGGCGGCGCCGGGAAGCGGAGACCATCACGCGGGAGCGGCGACCGGACCTCTGGGCGCGCTACTGCAGGAACAAGGACCAGGCCGAAGGTCGATAGACCAGGCGGCCGATGACAACGGGACCAACCGCCGGACCGAGTTCGAGCCGGCCTCGAGACGGAGACGAAGCCATGAACATCATCGAGCAGCTCAACAAAGAGCAGGTCGAGAAGCTGAGCGCGGACCGCACCATCCCCGAGTTCGCCCCGGGCGACACCGTGCGCGTCGACGTGAAGGTGGTCGAAGGCACGCGTGAGCGTATCCAGGCCTTCGAGGGCGTCTGCATCGGCCGCAGCAACGACGGCCTGAACTCCTCCTTCACGGTCCGCAAGATCTCCTACGGTGAGGGTGTGGAGCGTGTGTTCCCGCTGTATTCCCCGCGGATCGCCGGCATCGAGGTGATGCGCCGCGGCAAGGTCCGTCGCGCGAAGCTGTACTACCTGCGTGGCCGCACCGGTAAGTCGGCCCGTATCGCCGAGAAGACCACCGGCTACGCCGGCAAGCTGGCCGCCGCCGAGCGCGCCACCGCCGCCGAGGCGAAGGCCGCCAACAAGGCCGCTCAGGCCGCCGCCCGCGAGGCGAAGGCCGCCGAGAGCAACGCCGAGGCGTAAGCCTCCCGCTCACTCGGGTTACCCATACGAGAGCGCCGCGATCCCACGAGGGTCGCGGCGTTTTTCGTTTGGAGGCTCTCCGTTTTCCTCTTCTCACACTCCCCGGATTCATTCCGGGGCCCACGGGTCAGCCTGAACGGGCGCTCGAGTGAGCAAAGGAACGTCCAAGCGCACCTGGGCGTAGGCCCCGGAATGAATCCGGGGAGTGCGCGAGGGCGTGGGGAACGAGGGAGATGCCCCTACTTCAGCAGCGTCCCCACCCCGACACAGGCGAGGATCGTCAGCGCGATCCAGCGGAAGGTCTTCTCGCTCGCCCGCGGGAACAGGAAGCCGCCGAAGGACATGCCGGCGAAATGCGGCACCGCCAGGATGCCGCCGATCGTCAGCGCCTTCAGCGTGATCAGGCCGTAGAGGAAATAGGTCGCCAGGCCGACGATGCCGGTGACCAGGAAATAGCCCGACAGGTCGCCGCGCACCTGGCGCGCCGGCTCGGCCGTCGCCAGGAAATACAGCACCAGCGGCGGCCCGCCGATGCCGGTCGCCCCGCCCATCGCCCCCGCGGTCGATGCCGCCACGATGTCGCGGGTGCGGGTGCGGGCGACCCGGGGCAGGCCGCCCACCGCCATCACCGCCGCCAGGGTCAGCACGATCACCGAGATGCCGATGCGCAACATCTCCGGGTCCAGGCTCTTCAGCACGGCCGCGCCCAGCGGGATCGACACCAGCGCCGTCGCCGCCATCGGCGCGGTGCGCTTCCAGTTGGTCTCGCGCATGGCGATCTTGGTGACCTGGTAGAGGATCGGGACCTGCAGTACCGACATGACCGGCACCGCCACCGTCGGCCCGTAGACCAGGGCCAGCACGGGCGCCAGCACCAGGGCCGACCCGAACCCGGCGAAGCCGCGGACCGCGCCGGCCAGGAAGGCGGCGCAGATGGTGAGGACCAGCAGCGGCGGATCGAGATCGGACAGCATTTCCGTCATGTGGGCGGCTCGAATGGTCGTCGGGAAGGATGCGAAGGCAGGTGAAGAACGAATCAGACGCGGAACCGCCCCCGTGCAAAGCGTTCTTGCGCGTTTCACGGTTTGCCTGCAACCCGCGTCCTTGTACAGTCCGGCGCTCGAAACAAGCCGTTCCGGCCAACGGAACGCGAGACGACGCAAGAGAGAGACCGGCCGCCGCCGGAGCCCCCGATGCTCCGGACCCGCGCGGCCCCCATGCTTTAGGAGGAACCGGCAGCCATGGCGACGCCCCGCACGCTGTTCGACAAGATCTGGCAAAGCCATCTGGTGGACGTCCAGGAGGACGGAAGCTGTCTCATCTATATCGACCGCCACCTGGTCCATGAGGTCACCAGCCCGCAGGCCTTCGAGGGCCTGAAGCTCGCCGGCCGCAAGGTGCGCCGGCCCGACCTGACCCTCGCGGTCGCCGACCACAACGTGCCGACCTCCGACCGCTCCAAGGGGATCGCGGACGAGGAAAGCCGCATCCAGGTCGAGACCCTGGAGAAGAACGTCAAGGATTTCGGCGTCCCGTATTTCCCCGTGTTGGATGTCCGCCAGGGCATCGTCCACATCATCGGCCCGGAGCAGGGCTTCACCCTGCCGGGCATGACCATCGTGTGCGGCGACAGCCACACCGCCACCCACGGCGCCTTCGGGTCGCTGGCTTTCGGCATCGGCACGTCCGAGGTGGAGCATGTGCTCGCCACCCAGACCCTGCCGCAGGCGCCGGCCAAGAACATGCGCATCACCGTCGAGGGCAAGGTGCCGGAGGGCGTGACCTCCAAGGACGTGATCCTGGCCATCATCGGCAAGATCGGCACCGCCGGCGGTACCGGCCATGTGGTGGAGTTCGCCGGCGAGGCGATCCGCGAGATGTCGATGGAATCCCGCATGACGGTCTGCAACATGACCATCGAGGGCGGAGCCCGCGCCGGCATGATCGCGCCGGACGAGACCACCTTCGCGTATCTGAAGGGCCGCCCCATGGCGCCGAAGGGCGGCGAATGGGAACTGGCGGTGGAATACTGGAAGACCCTGCCGTCCGACGAGGGGGCGCGGTACGACAAGGAAGTGGTGCTGAAGGCCGAGGACATCATTCCGCAGGTCACCTGGGGCACCAGCCCGCAGGACGTGGTCCCGGTCACCGGCCACACGCCTGATCCGGCCGCCGAGTCCGATCCCGGCAAGAAGGCCTCCATCGAGCGCTCGCTCGCCTATATGGGCCTGGCGCCGAACACGCCGATGACCGAGGTGAAGATCGACAAGGTCTTCATCGGCTCCTGCACCAACGGCCGCATCGAAGACATCCGCGCCGCCGCGGCGATCGCCAAGGGCCGCAAGGTCGCGGACAGCGTCTACGCCATGGTCGTTCCGGGCTCCGGCCTGGTGAAGGAGCAGGCCGAGCAGGAAGGCCTCGACGTCATCCTGAAGGAGGCCGGCTTCGACTGGCGCGAGCCGGGCTGCTCCATGTGCCTGGCGATGAACGCCGACAAGCTGGAGCCGGGCGAGCGCTGCGCGTCCACCTCCAACCGCAACTTCCAGGGCCGGCAGGGCCCGGGCGGGCGCACCCATCTGGTGAGCCCCTCCATGGCCGCCGCCGCCGCCGTCACGGGCCACCTGTCCGACGTGCGCGCGCTGGCCAACTGAGCGCAAGGGGAGGAAGAAAAATGGAAAAGTTCACCCAGCTGCGCGGCACCGCCGCTCCGATGGACATGATCAATATCGACACCGACATGATCATTCCCAAGCAGTACCTGAAGACCATCAAGCGGACCGGCCTGGGCAAGCACGCCTTCGCCGAGATGCGCTACAACGAGGACGGCAGCGAGAAGCCGGACTTCGTGCTGAACAAGCCGCAGTACCGCAACGCCCAGGTCATCGTCGCCGAGGACAATTTCGGCTGCGGGTCGAGCCGCGAGCACGCCCCCTGGGCGCTGCTCGATTTCGGCATCAAGTGCGTGATCTCCACCAGCTTCGCCGACATTTTCTACAACAACTGCTTCAAGAACGGGATCCTGCCCATCCAGGTGACCCACGAGCAGCTGCGCGAGCTGATGGACGATGCCGGCAAGGGCTCCAACGCGGTGCTGGAGATCGACCTGGAGAACCAGACGATCGGCCGTCCGAACGGCGAGAGCGTGTCGTTCGAGATCGACCCCCACCGCAAGCACTGCCTGATCAACGGTCTCGACGATATCGGCCAGACCCTGCAGCAGGCCTCGAAGATCGACAGCTTCGAGGAGCAGCGCAAGGCGGCCACGCCCTGGGCCTGATTCTGGCCCGATTCTGGGCCTGATCCGGGGCCTGATCCGGGACCTGATCCCGGGCGGAACGGGCTGCGCATAGACAACGGCGTCGGCGGGACACCCTCCCGCCGGCCGAGAAAAACAACCGGTTTGCTTCGCCTCGCCCCTTTGTTTAAGGACTTGCGCGGGGTGAAGAGGGTTTTCTGGAGGGAAGCGGGTTATGGCGTCGAACAAGAAACTGCTGGTGCTGCCGGGTGACGGCATCGGCCCCGAGGTCGTGGGCGAGACCCTGCGCGTCGTCGACTGGATGGCGAAGAAGCGCTCGGTCTCCTTCGACATCGAGGAAGGCCTGGTCGGCGGTGCGGCCTATGACGCCCACGGCACGGCGCTCACCGACGAGACCATGACCGATGCCACCCATGCCGACGCCGTCCTGTTCGGCGCGGTCGGCGGTCCGAAATACGACGACCTGCCGTTCGAGCTGAAGCCGGAGCGCGGCCTGCTGCGCCTGCGCAAGGAAATGGACCTGTTCGCCAATCTGCGTCCGGCGATGGTCTTCCCGTCCATGGTCGAGAACTCCTCGCTGAAGCCGGAGCTGGTGTCAGGTCTCGACATCATGATCCTGCGCGAGCTGACCGGCGGCGTGTATTTCTGCGAGCCGCGCGGCATCGAGGATCTGCCCGACGGCAGCAAGCGCGGCTTCGACACCCAGGCCTACACCACGCCGGAGATCGAGCGCATCGGCCGGGTCGCCTTCGACCTCGCCCGCAAGCGCCGCGGCAAGGTGACCTCGGTGGAGAAGGCCAACGTCATGATGTCCGGCGTGCTCTGGCGCCAGGTCATGACCGCCCTGCACGCCTCCGAGGGCGAGGGTCTCGACTACGAGAACATGTTCGCCGACAACTGCGCCATGCAGCTGGTCCGCACGCCGAAGCAGTTCGACGTGATCGTCACCGACAACCTGTTCGGCGACATCCTGTCCGACTGTGCCGCCATGCTGACCGGCTCGCTCGGCATGCTGCCCTCGGCGTCGCTCGGGGCCGAGGATCCGACCACCGGCAAGCGCCACGCCCTGTACGAGCCGGTCCACGGCTCCGCCCCGGACATCGCCGGCAAGGGCATGGCCAACCCGATCGCCGAGATGCTGAGCTTCGCCATGCTGCTGCGCTACAGCTTCGACATGGGCGAGGACGCAGATCTGCTGGAGAAGGCGATCGACAACGTGCTGGCCGGCGGCATGCGCACCGCCGACATCATGGCCCCGGGCAAGGCCAAGGTCTCCACCGCGACCATGACCGACAGCATCCTCAAGGAGCTGGATAAGCTGGTTTGATCCGGCGCTAGTCAGGCGTGCCGTCGTCCTCCTCGTCAGGATCGGTCGGCGGCACGTCCTGCCGCTGCGGACGCAGGCCGAGAGCAGCGCGCAAATCGGTGGTCATGATCGCCTGATCGACGTTCCGAGCGGCCCGGATACTGGGTGCCTCCTCGAGGTTCGCGCCCTGAAGGTTTGCGCCCTGAAGGTTCGCGCCATGAAGGTCCGCGCCCTCAAGGTTCGCATCACGAAGGATTGCGCCCCGAAGGTTTGCGCCCTGAAGGTTCGCGCCATGAAGGTCCGCGCCCTGAAGGTTCGCATCACGAAGGATTGCGCCGTCGAGGTTCGAGCCCTGAAGGTTCGAGCCATGAAGGTTAGCGTCCCAGAGATTCACGTCTGGGAGCTGCGCGCCTTGAAGGTTCGCGCCTTGAAGGTTAACGTCTTGAAGCTTCGCTTCACGAAGGTTCGCGCCTTCTAGGGTTGCGCCTTCTAGGTTTGCGCTACGAAGACGTGCGGCTTGAAGGTTCGCGCCTTCAAGGTTTGCGCCTTCAAGGTTTGCGTTCTCCAACCGCATTCCCCGAAGGTGAAGCATTTCGTCGGCCCCTACGGCGGTCGAGTCATCGTCAGCCTCGGATCGACCATCTTCCAAGACATAGATCAAGCGCGCGAGGCATTCGCGGATGGGGTCCAACGGCGGCTTGTCGCGCCAGCGGATACTAAGGTCGTCTGCCGGTGGCGGTTGGCGCCCGATCATCCGCCACGCGGCCCAAGCGTCGGGCCATTTCACCGCCGCACGGCCGATCTTTCTTTCGACCCCGGCCTCGTCATTTCCCCGGCATACCGCATCCAACGTCGCCAGCAAGGCCAGCTCGGCATCGGCCACCTGGCGAGCCAAGGCACCGCTCGTTCCGCCGGATGCGTCGAACCCGGAAATCGGAAAGCCATCACCGACCGCGACGTTGAGCAAACTCGTCAGATGATCGCGGGCCGTCGCCAAGGGCAGGTATTCAGCGTCCCGTTGCCGCACCGATTCCGAGCGCAGGAATCCGACCACCGCCATCTCGATGCGGAAGGCCCCAAACAGCCGCGCCCAACCGGCAAGATCCACCTCCTCCCGCGCGGCCCGCAGCAGCCGCCGCGCCAGCAGATAGTCGGCGAAGGATTTGTGGCTAAACTCGAACACCATCCGGTCTGCGCGCGCCTTGCGCACTTCCCCGTCCGCTCCATCACGGAAGAAGAACAGCATCAGCAACCGCTTCGCACCCGCGCCGTTGCTGTCGGAAATCAGGGCCGCCTGGGTTTCACCCGTCGCGCTGGCACTCGCCTTCAGAACAGCGGTCAGATCCTCCACCGTTGCCCGCCGGCTGTTCCGCCGCCAGGTAGCCAGCGCGATGTCCTCGACGAGCCGGAAGAAATCGTCCTCGCTTTCAACACCCCAATGGGGCGGCTGATCGCTTTCCCCCCAGGTGCGACGGTACGCGGCCCTACAGATGTTGTCATACAGCTCGACACGCCCAAGAGTCGCCAGATTGTCGGGCGCTGGTTTCTCCCCCAGCGAGAATGCCAGCAGGGACATAAGAACAGGTAGCGACGTTATCTCGGTGAAGGACCCATTCTCGAAAAGAGTTTCGGGCAGGTCCGGAGCACCTGGAACCGCCTCCCGATATCGACGCCACCACTCCTGGCGGTGGTCGAACTCCGGCGCGGTGTCGTCCTGCCACCGATATCGTTCACGGTCCTCCTCCGTCGGGCGCAATGGCAGGACATGCAACATATCGTCCGTCGCCCGAGCGGCACGACTCGCTTCGCCCGCAGCGAGGTCACGCCCAAGCAGAAGAGCTCGCATGCCACGGCCGTCTCGGTTTCGGATCTCAACGACCTCTCTGATCTGCGACACCAGGGTGTCCAGCGGAAGAACGCCGCTCTCGTTCTTCGTCGCCAGTTCATCCAGTCCATCAAAGATTAGCAGTATCTTCCGACCCCGTGCCGCTTGAGCAAGGGCCTGCGGCATAACCGTGCTTGTTGCCCGAATGGCGTCCTCGACCGAGTCCCAGGTCATGGCCTCGTCAACTTGATGCAGGGGTACCAACAGGACGCGCCATCCAGGTTCTATCGCCCGCCGAGCAGCCAGCATGAGAGCCGCACTCGATTTGCCGAACCCTGGCCCACCCGCGACGATCCGAACCGACGGCGCTTTTGGATCGTCCACCCAACGATCCAACTCCTGATCGAGGCTGAGCAAGCGCATCAAAGGGCGTCTGTCGCCATGATCCTCATCGCCCCGTCGACGCAGGCCCTTCAGCCTGGAGTTCTCGACCGCTTCGTATGCTTGGAGGGGGACATAGATCTGTTCCAGGCTCGCCTTGCCATCGAGGAGCGGGTTCTTGTCCGCTTCGCGGGGTGTCCGGATCAGACGCCTGCGATTTTCCCGCCATGCCGCCGCCTCCGCCGCCCGCTGACGCAGAACGTCCCGCTTGAGCAAGATCGGAATGGTTCCGCCGCGTGCTTCGTGACCCGCCACCAGCCCCCAGAACCGCTCCACGAACCGATCGGCAAGATCTCCGGCAATCTCCAACGCCGTTGATTTGGCCACACCACAGTCATCGAGCCGCGTCAGCGTCGCGTCGCCCACCATCGACCAAACATCGACATCCTGGGGTTCATAGAGCGCCGTGGGATCGAGCCCGCCCGGCTGAACCACGCTCTCGTCGATCTCCAGCGGCAGTGGCTTGCTGGCGTGCTCCTGCGCCTCCCGGAACACATCGATCATCGCCAGGGCCATTGCCTGATTGAGCCAGAGCGTGATCAGCGCCTCCGGCGTCGGCGACGCGCCATCCTTGCCGGCCGCCTCCGGTGCCAGTTTGATGTTGTCCACCACCGCATCGACCACAGCACCGGGGCTCGGCGGGACGCCCGTCACGGCAAACTTGATCGCGATCTTCGACAGCTTGAGCGCCGTCTTGCGCCAGTCGAACTCGACCGGCCATGTGGACTTTTCCGCCATGCACGCCTCCCCTTGGACCCGCAACCCTAGCGTGCCATCTCCCGCACCAGAAGTGCCCTTCCCCACACCCCCGAAATCGCTTATACGTCCTCCCATGAACGCACCGGCTTTCATGGCTGACCTTCTCCTGCGCTCCGCTCCGAAAGCGGCCGGCGTCGGCGTCTGCGCGTTCACCACCCCGAAAACCACCACCAAGACCACCGGCTAGCGGCTTCCGCCCTTCCGTTTGCGTGCTTGCGATGCAGGACCGGGGGGCGTAAACCCCCGCCGAACGTCGCGTACATCGCGGAAGGAGAAAGAAATGGGCTACAGAGTTGCCGTCGTCGGCGCCACGGGTGCGGTGGGTCGCGAGATGCTGACCACGCTGGCCGAGCGCAACTTCCCCGCCGATGAGGTCATCGCGCTGGCCTCCGGGCGCTCCGCCGGGAACGAGGTCTCCTACGGCGAGAAGGGCACCCTCACCGTCCAGGACCTGGCGACCTTCGATTTCACCAAGGCCGATATCGCCCTGTTCTCCGCCGGCGGCGACGTCTCGCTGGAATACGCGCCGAAGGCCGGCCAGGCCGGCTGCGTCGTGATCGACAACAGCTCCGCCTTCCGCATGGACCCGGACGTGCCGCTGGTCGTGCCCGAGGTCAATCCCGGGGCGCTGGCCCGCTATGGCAAGAAGAACATCATCGCCAACCCGAACTGCTCCACCGCCCAGCTCGTCGTCGCGATGAAGCCGCTGCACGACGCCTTCGGCATCAAGCGCGCCGTGGTCTCGACCTACCAGTCGGTCTCCGGCGCCGGCAAGGAAGGCATGGACGAGCTGTTCAACCAGACCCGCGCGGTCTACGTGAACGACCCGATCGAGCGCGAGACCTTCACCAAGCAGATCGCCTTCAACGTGATCCCGCACATCGACAAGTTCATGGATGACGGGTTCACCAAGGAAGAGTGGAAGATGACGGTCGAGACCAAGAAGATCCTCGACCCGGACATCGACGTGGTCGCCCAGTGCGTCCGCGTGCCGGTGTTCATCGGCCATTCCGAGGCGGTGTTCATCGAGACCAAGAAGCCGATCGACGCCGAGACCGCCCGCAAGGCGATGCACGGCTTCCCCGGCCTGATCGTGCTCGACCACCGGGCCGACGAGGGCTACGTCACCCCGGTGGAGAGCGCCGGTGAGGACGCGGTCTATGTCAGCCGCATCCGGGTCGATCCGACCGTAAAGAACGGGCTGGTGTTCTGGTGCGTCAGCGACAACCTGCGCAAGGGTGCCGCCCTGAACGCGGTGCAGATCGCCGAGGAACTGGTCGCCAAGCACCTGAAGAAGGCGGCGTGAGCCGGCGCGCTTCGGGTTGTGCCTGATCTGACCATCCGACCGGCGCGTCCCACCGACGCGCCGGTCCTCGCCGCGCTCGACATTCTCGCCGGCGGCGGGGTCTACGAATTCATCTATGACGACCGACCGGGTGAGCCCGGCGCTGCACAGCTCATGCTGCACGCGGTGCTTGCGGCCGACACCGCGCTGTCCTGGAGCCGCGCCCTGATCGCCGAGCTGGACGGCGAGCCGGTCGGCGCGATCACCAGTCAACCCTATGACGACCAGCCGCCCTCCGGCCTGGAGACCAGCGTCCCCGAGGACCGCGCTGCCCACGTGGCGCCGATCCAGGCGATGGGGCGGCCGGGCTCGTGGTTCATCAACATGCTCGCCGTCGGCGCCGGTGCCAGCGGCCACGGCGTCGGCCGCGCCCTGATCGAGACGGTGGCCGACAAGGCCCGAGCGGCGGGCTTCTCGGAGCTGACGCTGCGGGTCTTCGCCGACAACGCGCCGGCGCTGGGTCTGTATCGCAAATGCGGGTTCCGCGAGGTGGACGCGGTCGACATCCCCCCGCTCCCTCGCCTGCCCCATGAGGGTGGCGTGCGGCTCCTGCTGCGGGACCTGTAGCTTCTCTCCAAGCACACTCACTCCCCGGACCTGTTCCGGGGTCCACGTCGGATCGCGCCCGGAGGCTCGGCACCCTGGTTGCGGCGTTCGTGCCGCCTGACCCGTGGGTCCCGGCACAAGGCCGGGAAGTGTCTAACGGGGTAAGATCAGCTCAACCGCGCGCGGATGGCGTCGTAGCTCTCCAGGGTCCGCGTCGGGCCCACGGCGGTCAGGGTCGGCGGGGCGCTCAGCAGGCGCTCCACCACCGCGCGGATGGCCGCCTGATCGACCTTCTCCACGTTCTCGATGATGTCCGCCAGATCGGGCAGGCGGCCGTGCACCAGAAAGTGGTTGGCGAGCTGCTCGCAGCGCGCGCTGGTGCTCTCCCGGCTCATCAGCAGGGAGGACTTGAGTTGGATCTTGGCCCGGGCCAGCTCGCTCTCGTCCAGCTCGTCCGGGATCGCCCGGAGCTGATCGCAGATCACCGGCATCACCTCGCCCACCTCGTCGGCCCCGGTGCCGGCATAGACGCCGAGCAGCCCATCATCCAGATAGGCCGAGGTGAAGGAGTAGATCGAATAGGCCAGACCCCGCTTCTCGCGCACTTCCTGGAACAGGCGGGACGACATGCCGCCGCCGTAGATCATCGACAGGACCTGCAGGGTGTAGAAGTCCGGATCGTCGAACGAGGTGCCCCGGAAGCCGAGGATCACGTGCAACTGCTCCAGCTCCCGCTCGACCCGGATCTCGCCGCCGCTGTAACGCCCGGCCTCGGTGGTCCTGGTGGTCTTGGCCGGCATCGCGGCGAAGCGCTCGGCCGCCATCTCGACCACCCGGTCATGGTCCACCTTTCCGGCGACCGACAGGATGCAGGCATCCCCGCCGTAGCTCTGCGCCACATAGTCGACCAGCGACTGGCGCGGCACCGACCGTACCACCTCCGACGTCCCCAGCACCGGCCGGCCCAGCCCCTGGTCGGGGAAGGCGGCGGTCTGGAAATGGTCGAAGATCACGTCGTCCGGCGTGTCGTTGACCTGGGCGATCTCCTGCACGATCACCGACCGCTCGCGCTCGAGCTCGGACGGATCGAAGACCGAGTTCTGCACGATGTCGGAGATCAGGTCGATCGCCACCGGCACGTCGTCGGCCAGCACCTTGGCGTAATAGGCGGTCTGCTCGCGCGAGGTATAGGCGTTCATGAGCCCGCCCACATCCTCGATCTCGCGGGCGATGGCGGCGGCGTCGCGCTTGGCGGTGCCCTTGAACACCATGTGCTCGATCAGATGGGCGAGCCCGTTCTCGGACGGCTTCTCGTGGCGGGTGCCGACCCCGACCCACAGGCCGACGGAGGCGGATTCCACGGACGGCATGGCATCGGTGGCGACGGTCAGCCCGTTATCCAGGGTGGTCAGGCGCATCCCGGGAAAGGCAGGTGCGGTCAAGCTGCCGCTCCCCGCCGCGCCGCGCGGTCGCGTACCAGGGCCTTCAGGGACGAGAGATCGTTCGGCATCACGGTCTGGCGCTCCGGCCGGTCCATCAGGTCGGCCATCCGCTCCGGCAGCGGCGCCGCGGTCCCCACGGCCCGCTCCACCGCCTCGGCGAACTTGGCCGGGTGGGCGCAGGCCAGCGACACCATCGGGATCGAGCCGTCGCGACCGGCCTGGGTCCGGCGCGCGGCGGCGATGCCGACGGCGGTATGCGGGTCGATCACCTCGCCGGTCTGCTCGGCAATGGCGCGGATGGTGGCGACGATCTCGTCGTCATCCGCCCGCGCGCCGCGGAACAGGGCGGTGGCCCGGGCATGGCGCTCGGGTTCGACCGTG
This sequence comes from Thalassobaculum salexigens DSM 19539, assembly GCF_000423805.1. Classification (NCBI taxonomy): domain Bacteria; kingdom Pseudomonadati; phylum Pseudomonadota; class Alphaproteobacteria; order Rhodospirillales; family Thalassobaculaceae; genus Thalassobaculum; species Thalassobaculum salexigens. The sequence goes on along the minus strand of NZ_KE384095.1, from coordinate 613,488 downwards.
TAGGAGCCGGACTGGCGGAAGCCGTTCATGGTGCGCTGGACCGCATCGCCGTCCCGGTCGAGCAGGTCGAACAGCAACCGCTCGAAATTGCTCGAGACCTGGATGTCCATGGACGGCGACAGGGTCGGTGCCACGCCGGTGATCTCCATCGTGCCGCTCTCCAGGTAGCGGTACAGGATGTCGTTGGAGTTGGTGCCGACCACCAGGGTCTCGATCGGCAGGCCCATGTTGCGGGCCGCATAGGCGGAATAGACGTTGCCGAAATTGCCGCTGGGGACGGAGAAGGACACCGTGCGCTCCGGCGCGCCGAGCGCCACCGCGGCCCAGAAGTAATAGGCGATCTGCGGCATGATCCGCGCCCAGTTGATCGAGTTGACCGCCGACAGGGTCATCTCGTCGCGGAACTCGGTGTCGCCGAACGCCGCCTTCACCAGGTCCTGACAGTCGTCGAACGTGCCTTCCACCGCGATGGCGTGGACGTTGGGCGCGTCGACCGTGGTCATCTGCCGGCGCTGCACCGGCGACACCCGTCCGTGCGGGAACAGGATGAAGCAGTCGATATTGTCGCGGTCGCGGCAGGCCTCGATGGCGGCCGACCCGGTATCGCCGGAGGTGGCGCCGACGATGGTCACCCGGTCGCCGCGCTGGGCCAGCACATGGTCGAACAGCCGCCCCAGGATCTGCATGGCGTAGTCCTTGAACGCCAGCGTCGGGCCGTGGAACAGCTCCATCATCCACAGACTGCCGTCGAGCTGCTTCAGCGGCGCGACGGCGGTGTGGCCGAAACCGCCATAGGCGTCCTCGGCGATCTTGCGCAGGGTGTTCTCGGGAATGGTGCCGCCGACAAACGGCGCCATGACCCGCGTCGCCACCTCCGCATAGGAGAGGCCGCGCAGGCTTCGGATGTCGTCCTTCGAGAACAGCGGCCAGACCGCCGGGACGTACAAACCGCCGTCACGCGCCAGTCCGGTGAGCAGAACATCGTCGAAGGCGAGAGCGGGCGCCTGCCCGCGGGTGCTAACGTATTGCACGGACCTGTATATCCCCGAGCGTTGACGCGGTAACCTATGCTTGGTGCCGGCCGTGTGCAACCTTGCGATCATGCGGCCGTCTTCGGCACCACTTTGGCCTCCACCGATGGTTAGGAACGGATCGGCATGACAATCGAGAGAGTTGCCATCTTCGCGCCGGGCGACATGGGTCATGCCCTTGCCCGCGTCCTGGTCGCCAAGGGCCTGACGGTGACGACCAATCTCGCCGACCGGTCGGACCGCACCCGGGATCTCGCCAGGGCGGCCGGGATCACCGACACGGAAGACGACGTGGCGGCGGTGGACGGCGCCGACGTGCTGTTCTCCATTCTGCCGCCCTCCCTGGCGCTCGAGCTGGCCCAGCGGCTGGCCTCGTCCCTGGCGCTGGCCCGCTCGAAGCCGATCTATGTGGACCTGAACGCCATCGCGCCGGCTTCGGCGGTGGAGGTGGGCGAGGTGATCGAGGGCATCGGCGTGCCCTTCGTCGACGGCGGCATCATCGGCGGCCCGCCGAAGAGCGCCAGCGGCATGGGCCCGCGGCTCTACGTCTCAGGCCACGAGGACGACGTGACGCGGGTGCTGGAGCTGCGCAATTTCGGGCTCGACATGCGCGCGGTGCCGGGCGGCGTGGGCGCGGCCTCGGCCCTGAAGATGAGCTATGCGGCGGTGACCAAGGGACTGACGGCGCTGGCGATCCAGTCGCTGGCTTCGGCCAAGGCCTATGGGGTGGGCAAGGAGCTGGACGCGGAGATGGTGGCCAGCCTGCGGATGCTGCGCGAGCGCTTCGACCGCTCCCTGCCGGACATGGCGCCGAAGGCCTATCGCTGGGTCGGCGAGATGGAGGAGATCGCCCGCACCTTCAACGATGTCGGCCTCGACCCGCAGATCTTCATGGGGGCGGCGGAGACCTACCGCCTGGTGGCCGGAACCCAGCTCGGCAAGGAGACGCCGGAGAACCGCACCATCGGCTTCACCGCCGACGAGGTGTCGGAGATCATCGCCGGCGCGCTGGAGGCCGGACTGCCGCAGGGCGAGGGGTAGACGCGCGGTCCTACCCGTCCGTCTTCCCTCCCGGCCCGGCGCCGGGACCCGGGGCAGGGGTTTCTGGACCGTCTGATCTGTAATTCGTGACGTCTCGTTGGCGCCCGTTCGCCTATGCCGATACGCACAAGGCGCGGGACGCGGATCGTCAATGTGTTGTGGGGGCCTTGGATCCTTCGAGGTCGACCCATGGATCCCCAAATCCGACCGATCGCGAGAACTCACAAGCCCGCCCAGCCCCCGCCTTTGGAGTAGTCCCCGATACTCTCGGGGAAAGCTGGTACGCAAACCCTTCTTTGGCAGACGCCCTGGTAGCGGGTATTGGTCGATTATAAAAACTACTTTTTCGATAGCGTTTACATTTCGAATATCGCATTATTCAACTATATCACGTAAACAGGGAGATACCGATGAAACTCAGACATTTATCGCGGAGCATCAGAGGGCCGTTGGCCGTCTGCTGCCTTGCCATAGCGGGAACGATCCCCACCAAGGCCAGCGCCTCATGCGGGCCGGGCGATTCGGTTTACATCGGCTCGGTCTGCATGACAGCGATATCGTTTTGCCCGCGCGGCTACGAACCCATGCAAGGACAGCTGTTGGCGATTTCGGAGTACAACGCCCTGTTCTCGCTGCTCGGCTGCGCGTGGGGCGGTGACTGCCGATCGAGTTTCGCATTGCCGGATATGCGCGGGCGTGCGCCCATCGGAGTCGGGGCGGGTCCGGGACTAACCGCTATTGAGCTGGGGGAATGGCGGGGGACGGAAACTCACACTCTCACGAAAGAAGAGCTTGCTACGCATGACCACACGGCGACCTTTACGCCCACTGGCGGATCGGGCGCGACAGGTTCGCTGATGGCCTACAGCGCCAGAGCCAGCGGCGACACTCCGGCCACGGGAGATTTTATCTCGGGCGGCGGTGGGACCTCCATATTCGGTACAGGCGGCCTGGGTGCGGAACTGGTTGAGCTCGACGGCCTTACCATCGAAGGCGGCCAAAGCGGTGGGGGCTCTGTTGCCATTGCTGACACGGGCAGTTCCAGGCCCTTCAAGATCCAGGACCCGGTTATGGGCCTGAGATTCTGCATCGCCACTGAAGGGCTCTATCCGCCGCGCAGTTAAATGTTGGAGGTGACGCCACCCCACCCAAGCACGGGGCGGCGTCACCGAACCGGCCTTGGTAGAGACCCATACCAGAGGTCTCAAAGCACCAAATCACCCGCAACACCGATCAATTACGCCGCCGAGATCAACAAACCGACACAGCGCTGATCGTCAGCAAGCGGAATATAGATTTATGCAGAATAGAAATTAACTTTAAATTCACAAAGCGAATCTCCAAAAATTTTACAAATTAGGTTCACTTCAGGATTTTTATTTATAAAATTTAACTCACCAGAGATCTAAAATATTGACAATTTTATACAATTGACACGGGCCGCAGGCCGGCAATATAAAACCCATATACTACTTTAAATTCCAACCTTTAGCTGAGAAATCCAGGGCCTCGAAGTCTATGCGCGAAAAAAATACTACTTTATTCGTCGATCAGAAAATAAACAGCGCTGAAATCTTAATATCCGGCCTGAAGCCAAAGGACACAACCTATTTTCTTTCCGGATCGGGTGATCCACTCTCGGAAATTGCATCCGCCCTCTCGGGCAGACGGAATGTAGACCGGCTCGTCATCCTGGCACACGGCTCCCCCGGCACGATAGAGTTCTCGGGCAAAAGGATCGACTGCGCCGCGATGCGGTATCGGGAAGGCCCCCTCGCGAAAATCAAGGCCGCCCTGGCACCGGACGCCGAACTTATTCTCGCCTCTTGCGCGACCGGCGCGGGTAGGGACGGCGCGCATTTCGTGGAGGCGCTGGAGACAGCGCTTGGCGTTCCGGTCTCGGCACCGACCGCCGATCTTGGCGGCGAGGCGGGATGGGAGGCACTGCCGGTCCTTGCATCGCTGTTCGGTTCGGCCACGCTTCAACGCTATCCGCACCGGCTTGCGCTGTTCGATTTCGAGTCCGTGTCGGGGTCGGGTACCGCCACTCTGACACAGACGGTGAGCAGCGTAACCGTCACCGCGACCCGGTCGGACGGCGGGACGCTTACGACCAGCGCCACAGGGTCAACCGGAAACTTCCTCGACAGCGGATCGACCGTCAACGGCACGATGACGCTAACCTTCAGCGCGCCGGTGACCGTGACCGCGCTATCCTATTGGGAGGCTGGCGCCCCCGCCAATACCGGCGGAAACTACGTTCTCACACCGTCATCGGGCACGGCCTCGGTCGTGGCTGAGACAAGCATCACAGGCTTCCACGAGGACCTCACGCCGGGAGACTGGACCGGGATCACGACGATCACGGTGTCCTACTCCGGTGGCGGAAACTACTTCGCCGGCGTCGACCAGATCACCTTCACCGTCCTCACTTCCGCGACCAGCACCGGCGCAGGTTTCAACACCACCTCCGGCACCAGCCTCACTCCCTCCTTCAATTTCGGCTCCTTAGACGAGACCTTGACGATCGCCGACGCCTCCCATGTCTCGGGATCCACCGCCGATGGCGGAGGCGGCACCGACACACTCGTCGCCGCGAACGGCAGCAACTTGTCCGGTTTCGCATCGCTGACGAATTTCGAGGTTCTCACTCCGGCCGCCGGCGCCACCGTGACGATGTCGGAGAGCCAGTACGAGGCGTTCACGACGGTCAACGGCAATACGGGGACGGAGACGATCGTCCTGTCCTCGGCCAATGGCGACGGCAACGTCACCGGCGACGCCGATATCGAAGCCTATACCCTCAACGGGGTTTTCACCTTCACCATTGGCACGGGTGGCCAGAGCGTCACCGGCAACGATGCCGACAGCCAGACGGTGCAGTCCACGGCCGCCGTCGATACTCTGTCAGGCACGCTGAACGGCGGCACTGGCGGATCCGACACCCTGGTGCTGGACACCGGCGACAACATCGCCGGCGCCATGGTCAGCAATTTCGAGAACCTGACGCTCGGCAGCGGTGCCTCCGTCACCATGACGGCGGCACAGCATGACAGTTTCAGTGGCACCGTCACCGCAGTCGGAACAGAACAGATCACACTGGCCGCCACCGGCGGCGATACCGCCGTCACCGGTAATTCTGCGATCGAGACCTATGTGCTCGGCGCCAACGGCATTACTTTCACCCTGGGAGCGGCCGGACAGAATCTCACCGGCAGCAGCGGCGCCGATACCGTCAATGGCGGAGGGTTGACCACAACCGGCACGCTGAACGGCGGCACCGGCACCGATACCCTGCAGCTCGGCACCGGTGCCGATATCACCGGCAGCACCCTCTCCAGCTTCGAGAACCTGACGCTGACCAGCGGCGCCAGCGTCACCATGACCGCGACGCAGAACGCAGGGTTCAGCGGTACGATCACCGCCGCCGGCAACGAGACCGTCACCATCACCGGCGACGGTAGTTTCACCACTCTCGCGAACACTGAGAGCTATTCGGTCGGCGACGACAGCACCAACGCGCGGACCATCACCCTTGGCGGCGCGGGCACCAGCGTCACCGCCAGCTCAACGACGGATGCCGTAACCTTCAGTGCCGGCGGCCTGACCCTGACCGGCACGCTGACAGGCGACAGCACGGTTGGCGACACGCTGGAGCTGACCAACAACTCCAACATTTCCAGCGCCACCATCACCAATATCGGCACGGCAAGCGTTGCAAGCGGCGCGTCGGTCACCATGACCGAAGTCCAGCACGACGGCTTTACAGCCATCAACGGCACCGGCACCAACCAGATCACGCTGTCCTCGGCGAACGGCGACGCCAATGTCTCCGGCGACGCAGACATCGAGATCTATGTGCTCGGCGCAGCGACCAGTTTCGCGCTGGGTGCGGCCGCACAGAACGTCACCGGCAGCACGGGCAACGACACCGTCAATGGCGGCGGTCTGACCGCGACCGGTACCCTGAGCGGAGGCCTCGGCACCGATATCCTGCAGCTCAGCACCGGCGCCAATATTTCCGGCGCCACGGTCAGCAGTTTCGAGACTCTTACCCTGTCCGGCGGCGCGTCGGTGACCATGACGGAGGCGCAGCACGACGCGTTCTCCACGGTCAACGCTGCGGGAACCGATACCATCACCATTTCGGCCGCCACCAACGGCTTCGCGACGAACACGGCGGTGGAAAACTACGCTCTGGGGGTCGCCAACGCGGTCACGATCGCCGGCGGTGCGCAGGACCTTACGGGCTCGGGTGGCAACGACACCATCACCTTCCAGGGACTGACCTACACCGGGACGCTCTCGGGCGGCGCCGGCACCGATGTCATCCAGGCGACGAACGGGACCGACATTTCCGGCGCCACCATCTCCGGGGTTGAGAACCTGACCCTGGCCGGCAACGCCTCGGTGACGATGAACCTGTCGCAGTTCAACGCATTCTCCTCCGGCACGATCACCGCCGGCGGCACCGAGACGGTGACGCTCTCGGGCGATGGCAACGTCTCGACGACCGCCAACCTCGAGGTCTACAACGTCGGCGACGACAGCACCAACACGCGCACCGTCACGATCACCAATGCCGGACACAGCGTCAGCGCCACGTCGACCACCGATGCGGTCACCTTCGATGCCGGGGGTCTGACCCTTACCGGCACCCTGACCGGCGACGGCACGGTCAACGACATCCTGTCGCTGGGCACCGGCGCCAATATCTCCGGCGCGACGATCAGCAACATCGAAGACCTGACGCTCACCAGTGGCGGCTCCGCCACCATGACGGTGGCGCAGTTGAACGGATTCACCGGCACCATCACGGCGGCCGGCACCAACACCGTCACGCTGACCGCTACCGGGACCGTCAGCGGCACCAATCTCGGCGCCATCGAGACCCTGTCCACCGCCGGCGGCGGCTCGGAGACGATCACGCTTGCCGCGTCGATCGCTGCCGGCAAGACGCTGACCGCCGCGGATACCGGCAACGACCATTTTGTCGTCACCGGCTCCGCAGGTGCTCAGAGCGTCACGGGCAGCGCCGGCGTCGACACGATCGACGGCGGTGCCGGCGCGGACACGCTCGCTGGCGGCGCCGGCGCGGACAGGCTGACGGGCGGTGACGATACCGACCGCTTCACGGGCAGTGTCAGCGACCTGAACGGCGACACGATTACCGATCTTGCGAGCGGAGAGACGATTCTTCTCACCGGGGTCACCGGCCTGTCGACCGCGAATGTCCGGTTCAATGGCACCAGCCTGGAGGTCGACACCAACGCCACCACCTTCGCCACGCCGGAAGTCGCGATCGGGACGGTGTCCGATCTGACCAGCGCGCTGACAGTCGCGTCGGTCGCGGATTCCGGCGGCAACACGCTGATCACGCTCGGCAGCGCCAGCGTGTCGGCAACGACGACGGCGGCCGGATTCAACACGACCAATGGGACCAACCTCAACCCGGCCTCGACCTTCGGCACCACCGACGACACGTTGACCATCGCCGATGCCAGCCACATCACCAGCGCGTCGGTGGCGAATGGCGGCGCCGGCACGGACACAATCGTGCTGGCCGACGGCGGCGACCTGACCACGACCGGCTTCACGCTGACCGGCTTCGAAGTTCTCACGCCGGCTGCCGGCGCCACCGTGACGATGTCGGAGAGCCAGTACGAGGGGTTCACGACCGTCAACGGCAATACCGGGACGGAGACGATCGTCCTGTCGTCCGCGAATGGCGACGGCGCCGTAACGGGCGACGCGGATATCGAGACCTACACCCTGAATGCCGCCTTCACCTTTACGCTGGGGGCCGCCGGGCAGAACGTCACCGGCAGCGCCGGCGCGAACCAGACGGTCCAGTCCAGCACCTCGATCGATACGCTGACCGGCACGCTGAACGGCGGTGCCGGCGGCTCCGACACGCTGATCCTTGATGACGGCGACAATCTGTCCGGCTCGACGGTCAGCAATTTCGAGAACCTGACACTGGGCAGCGGCGCGTCGGTCACAATGACGGCGGCGCAACTGAACGGCTTCACCGGCACCACGACGGCGGCCGGCACCGAAACGGTGACGCTGTCGGCCACGGGATCAATCGCCAGTGCAAACATCACGCCGATCGAGACCCTGGCGACCGCGGCGGATGCAGGTGCCCAGACCATCACCCTGACCGCCGCCCAGGCCGCGGGCAAGACCCTGACCGCCGGCGACAGCGGCCTGGATCATTTCGTGATCACAGGCTCTGCCGGCAGCCAGTCGGTCACCGGCAGTGCGGGTGCCGACACCCTCGACGGCGGCGCCGGTGACGATACGGTGATCGGCGGCGGCCGCGACGACGCCGTCAGCGGCGGAGCCGGCAACGACGTCGTCAGCGGCGGGAGCGGGTTCGACACGCTCGTCGGGGGTGATGGTGCTGACACGCTCACCGGCAGCGCGTCGGATTTCAACGGCGACACCATCTCCGACTTCGCGGTGGGAGACAGCATCGTCGTCACCGGCAAGGATCTGTCGGCCTTGAACGGTACGACCGCCAGCGGCACGATCGACATCAGCGGTAGCGTCGCGACCACGCTCACCGGCATCACCTCGGCGAGCGGGACGTTCAGCGCGACCTTCGCCGGCGGCAATACCACCATCACCCTGGTCGCTCCGGCATCGGATGGCGATTCCGGCGGCGGCGGGACGATCGTCGTCACCCCGACCACGCCCACCACCGGATCCGGCGGGTCGGGCACGACCACAGCCCAGACCATCACGAACAACGGCAGCAATTCCGGTTCCGCCGCGATCGTCGAAAACACCAACAACAACGGCAACCTGGTCACCGCCACCCTGCCACCCAGCACGACGATCACTTCCGAAGGGCCGAGCACCGCGCAGAGCCCGACCGACGCGCTGACCACGCTCGTCACGTCGATTCAAGCCCGCGGCTCGACGGCCGAGACACCGCTGGTGTCCGGCGCGCGCACCTTTCTGAACAACCTGGCCACCACCACCACCCTGGACGTGCGCACGATCGTTCCGACCACGACCACTTCGAGCCTGTCCAGCCCGATCGTAATCACCGGCACCAATGGCGGCAGCCAGTCGGAGGCTTTCGTCATCGACATGCGCTCGCTGCCCTCGGGATCAAACCTGCAGCTTGATAACATCGAGTTCGCGTCGGTCATGGGCTCGTCCACGGTCACGGGCGGTAACGGCGACAACTACGTCACCGCCGACGACAGCAGCCAGTTCATCTCGCTCGGCGTCGGCAACGACACCCTGTTCGGCGGCGACGGGGCCGATACGATCGGGTCCGGCAGCGGGGCGGACCAGCTCCACGGCGAGGACGGCAACGACAGGGTCTTCGGCGGTACCGACACAGACACCGTGTCCGGCGGCGGGCACGAGGATGTGGTCTACGGCAATCAGGCCAATGACGTCGTCTACGGCAACCAGGGCTACGACACGCTTTATGGCGGCCAGAACGAGGACAGCCTGTATGGCGGCCAGCACCAGGATCTGCTCTACGGCAATAACGGCCAGGATCTGCTCTACGGCAACCTGGGCGAGGACACGCTTTATGGCGGGCAGGGCGACGACACTCTGTTCGGCGGTCAGGGCCTGGACGTGCTGAACGGGAACGACGGAGCCGACAACCTTTCCGGTGGCGACGGAGCCGACACGCTGATCGGTGGCGACGGCAACGACACGCTCTATGGAGGTCTCTCCAGTGCCAATGGCGGCGACGGAACGTCGTTCGACATCCTGTCCGGTGGCGCCGGCGACGATGTCTTCCATGGCGGCGAGGGTGTGGACTGGATCTTTACCGGTGCCGGGGCCGACAAGATCTACGTCGACGACCTCAACGGCATCGACGTGGTCGCCGACTTCGGCCTGACAGAGGATCAGATCGTCATCAGATCCACCGCGAACGGTCAGACCTTCACCTCGGCCGCCGACGTCATCGCCCGGGCGGCGGACAATGCCGACGGCGACGTGGAGATCGACCTGGGCGGCCAGTATGTCCGCCTGATCGGTGTCCAGGCCAGCGACCTGACGGAAAGCATGTTCGGCTTCTACTAGCGCGCGATCGGTTCAGATCGAAACGATCTGAACCGTGAATCGCTCTCTAACCCATTAAAGATAGGGCAAATTCACAGGAGCAGATGTTTCCATCTGATCGTGATTTTCTCTAGGGCTTTCCCTCGGCACCCGGCGAAGAGGGACGCGCGCTGGCCGCCGTACCAGATCACGTCGTACCAGATCACCCTGATCAGGTCGTCGCGCCAACCGCGGAACACGAACACGCGGCCAGCGTGAGGGGCCAGCCGGAGCCTCTTCTCGGTCAGCGCCGCCGGACCGGTGAGGAAGCGGGGGCTATGCCTCCAGATACCGCGTTTTCAGATGCGCCAGGAACGGCGCCGCGCTCAGCTCGGCGCCGGTTGCGGCCTTCAGGATCGCTTCGGTGCCCGTCGAGCTGGCCACCCCGTGGACGTTCTCCCGGAGCCAGCCCACCAGCGGCGCGAAGTCGCCCCGGCCGATCGCCTCTGGAATGCCCGGCACCGCCCGGACCGCCGCCTGGAACAGCTGCGCCGCCGCCATCGCCCCCAGCGTGTAGGTGGGGAAGTATCCGACCGCCCCGTCATACCAGTGGATATCCTGCAGGCAGCCCCGGGCATCGTCCGGCGGCGTGACGCCGAGAAGGTCGCGCATGCCGTCGTTCCAGGCGGCCGGCAACCCCGAGACCTCCAGGTCGCCCGACAGCATGGCGCGCTCCAGCCGGGTGCGCAGGATCACGTGCAGCGGGTAGGTCACCTCGTCCGCTTCGACTCGGATGAAGCTGCGCGCCACGCGGGTGTAGATGCGGCGCAGGTTCTCCGGCTCCCAGGCCGGACCCTCGGCGCCGAAGGCGGTCCGCGCCCAGCCGGACAGCAGGCCGAGGAAGGCCGGGGAGCGGCAGGCCTGCATCTCCATGAGCAGGGATTGGCTCTCGTGCATGACCATGCCCCGGGACTCGCCCACCGGCTGGTTGCGCCAGTCGGCGGGCAGGCCGCGCTCGTACAGCGCGTGGCCGGTCTCGTGGATCACGCCCATGATGCCGTTGATGAAGCCGGTCTCATCGTAGCGGGTGGTGACGCGCACATCGTCGGGCACGCCGCCGCAGAACGGGTGCAGGGTCTCGTCCAGCCGGCCGTGATTGAAGTCGAAGCCCAGGGTCTCCATCACCCGGCGCGACAGGATGCGCTGGGTGGCGACGGGGAAGGGCCCTTCCGGCGGCACCGGCTCGCCGTGGCGCGCCTGGCGCTCCAGGACCGCGTCCAGCAACGGCGGGAGCTCGGCCTCCAGCTCGGCGAACAGCGCCTCGATCTTGGCGACCGACCCGCCCGGCTCGTAGCCGTCGAGCAGCGCCTCATAGGGCGTGGTGCCGAGGGCGGCGGCCTTGGCATCGGCCTCCTCGCGGATCAGGCGGATCTGCTCGGCCATGGCGTCGCGGACGATCGAGAAGTCGGCCTTGGCCCGGGCCTCGCGCCACAGGGCCTCGCAGCGCGAGCCGGCGCGCGACAGGGCATCCACCAGCGCGGAGGACAGCGCGGTCGCATGGGCATGGGCCCGACGCATCTCCGCCAGATTGGCCGCCCGCCAGCCGGTCAGGCTCTCGGCCCCGGCCGCTTCCAACGCGTCGGCCACCTCGGCCGCGGTCAGCAGCTCGTGTCGCAGCACCGACAGCGTCGCAAGCTGCTCGGCCCGCGCCTCGGCCCCGCCCGACGGCATCAGCACATGCTGGTCCCAGCCAAGCATCCCCGACGCCCCGGACAGGGCGGAGAGCCGGCGGAACCGGGCCTCGAGCGCATCCGTCGCGGGCGTGGCGCTCATGCGCCGTCCCCGTCGCGCTCGACCTGCTTGTCACGCTCGGCCTGGTCGGCCTGGCGATGCCAGACGATGTAGACGCCGATCAGGGTGGCGGCGAGCAGGAACCAGGTGATGGCGTACTGCAGATGCTCGTTGCGTACGGTAATGGTGCGCTCGGCCCCGAACGGAAGGGTGGTGGGCTTGGGTTGTTCGGCGAGCTGGTCGATGTAGTAGCCGGTGGCGACCGGCCCTTCGAGGCCGAGATGCTCGGCCATGGCCTGCGGTCGGACCGTGAACCAGACGTCGTTCGCCGGTTCGTTCTCCGGCACGAAGGTGCCCTTGATCCCGGATTCCATCACCACGCCGTCGATGCTCGCCGGCGGCGGCACCAGGGTCGAGGGCCGGTCGGCCGGGCGACGCTGCTCTTCCGGCACCCAGCCGCGGTTGACGAAGACCGTCAGGCCGGACTCTGTGACGAAGGGCGTGATCACATGGAAGCCGGCCGTCCCCTTGAAGGGCTTACCGGTGATCTGCAGCTCCTTGTCGTGCAGAAACCGTCCGGTCGCGACCACATGGCGGTAGCGCCAGTCGCCCATGTCGGCATGGGTCAGGGAGGGCGGCGGGTCCGTGGGCTCTGCCGACACCCGGGCTTCGAACGCGTCGATCAGCTCGGTCTTCCAGGCCAGCCGCTGAAGCTGCCAGACACCCAGGGCGAGCATCAGGATGACGGCGGGAACGGTGAACAGCGTCGGCCAGAGGCGCGGGCGAAAAACCATGATGTCCTCAGGCCGCGGCGTCGGCCGCGGCGGCTATTGGTCGGGCGTGCCGTGCCGGTATTCCAGCGCGACGACGACACCCTTGAACGGTCTCAGAAGTAACAAGGTCCCGACGATCACGGCAACGGTCCACAAAGTGGCGTGCACCCAGATCGGCGGCGAGAACAGCGTCTCCACGATCCAGGCCAGAACCGACAGGATCGCCCCGAGGGCGAAGATCACGAAGACGGCCGGGCCGTCTCCGGAGCTGCGGGTCCGCAGCGCCTCGCCGCAGACCTCGCAATTTTCGACGACGGTCAGATACCCGTCGAACAGTCGGCCCTTTCCGCAGGCCGGGCACTTGCAGGCCAGCCCGGTCGCGATCGGAGACGGGCCGTAGGCCATGGTGCCGGGGCGCCCTCAGGGGGACGGCGTCAGCCGCCCCACCAGTAGACGCAGATGAACAGGAACAGCCAGACCACGTCCACGAAGTGCCAGTACCAGGCCGCCGCCTCGAAGCCGAAATGCTGCTCCGGGGTGAAGTGACCCTTGTAGGCGCGTACCCAGCAGACCGCCAGGAAGATGGTGCCGACGATCACGTGGAAGCCGTGGAAGCCGGTCGCCATGTAGAAGGTCGAGGCATAGACCGTGTCGGTGAAGCCGAAGGCCGCGTGGCTGTACTCGTACGCCTGCAGGCAGGTGAACAGGAAGCCGAGGATCACCGTGAGGCCGAGACCCCAGAGCAGGTCCTTGCGGTTGTTCTGCAGCAGCGCGGCATGCGCCCAGGTCACCGTGGTGCCCGACAGCAGCAGGATCAGGGTGTTTATCAGCGGCAGGTCGAACGGATCGAAGGTCTGGATCCCCTCCGGCGGCCACACCCCGGTGCGCGGATACAGCGCCATGTCGAAGAACGCCCAGAAGAAGGCGAGGAAGAAGAACACTTCCGAGGTGATGAACAGCGCCATGCCGTAGCGCATGCCGATCTGCACGACCGGGGAGTGATGGCCCTGCCACTGCGCCTCGCGGATGATGTCGCGCCACCAGAAGAACATGGTGGCGATGATCAGCGCCAGGCCGACGAGCATGACCAGAACCGCCATCGGCAGTCCGTGCATGTACATGACGCCACCGACCGCGAGCACGAAGCCGGCGGCGGCTCCCATGAACGGCCAGGGGCTCGGTTCCACCAGGTGGTAGGGATGTTGCTGTTCGTGTGCCATCGGTCCCCTCGTCTTCAGACCCTCCGCCGGAACTGGCGGTATGTTACTCTACGGACGGCGCCAGCGCGAGCTGCTGGGCCTTCGATTGATCCTCAGCCGGATAGAAGGTGTAGGACAGCGTGACCGTGGTCACCCCGTCCATCTTCGGATCCTTCATCAGCTCCGGATCGAGAAAAAACTGCACCGGCATGTCCATCGTCTGCCCCGGCTTGAGCACCTGTTCGGTGAAGCAGAAGCAGTCGATCTTCATGAAATACGGGCCGGCCTTGTGCGGCGTGACGTTGAAGGCGGCGGTGCCGACCACCGGCGTGTCGCCGGTGTTGGTCGCCCGATAGAACGCCAGCTTCTCGACGCCGACCTCGACCTTCGTGGTGTTCACCGCCGGGACGAACTCCCACTGCAGACCCTCGCCCACATTGGAATCGAAGCGCACGGTGAATTTGCGGTGCTCGGCCGACGCGCCCGGGGCGGCCTCGGCCTGGCGGGTGGTGCCGCCGAAGCCGGTGACCTGACAGAACAGGGTGTAGAGCGGCACGGCGGCGAAGGAAACGCCGACCATGCCCACCACGATCCCACCCAGCACCGCGGCGACGCGGAGGTTCGAACGGCGGGCCCGGTCGGCGCGCCCCTCGGACGTCGGTGAGGTCTGCGAGGTCTCTGTCGGTCCGGTCATCGTTCAGCTCATCCGCAGGATGGTGACCACGAAGAACAGCACGGCAAGGCCCATGATGGTCGCCAGGATCGCCAGATTCTTGCCGCGGCGCTGCGCCCAGATGTCCTCGGCCTTGCGCGGCGTCGGGTTGCTGTCGTCGGTATGGGGGTCGCTCATCGCCGTCATCCCGCGATCCAGTGGTCGGCCAGCATGGCGCCGAACAGGGCGAAGAGGTACAGGATGGAGTAGCCGAACAGCAGCTTGGCCGGCTTCATGTCGTCCGCGCCGGCCCGCAGCACCTGCACCGCGCCTAGCACGAACAGCCCACCGAGCACGATGGACGCCACGCCATAGACCGCGGTGGTCGCGGCCATCGCCCAGGGAGCGAGGCCGAGGACGGCCAGCAGCACGGAATAGGCCAGGATCTGGCGCTTGGTGGACCGCTCGCCCGAGACGACGGGCAGCATCGGCACGCCGGCGGCGGCGTACTCGCCGCGCTTCCAGAGCGCCAGCGCCCAGAAATGCGGCGGGGTCCACACGAAGATGATGGCGAACATCACCAGCGACAGCCACGAGACGTCGCCGGTCGCCGCCGCCCAGCCGATCACCGGCGGCACGGCACCAGCGGCACCGCCGATCACGATGTTCTGCGGCGTGCGGCGCTTCAGCCACATGGTGTAGACGAAGACGTAGAATCCGATGGTCGCGGCCAGCAGGGCGGCCGAGAGCACGTTCACCGCCAGGGCCATGACCAGAACCGAGAAGCCGGCGAGGATGACGCCAAAGCTCAGCGCCTCGTCGGCATCGACCTTACCCGCCGGGATCGGCCGCTTGTCGGTGCGGCCCATGACCGCGTCGATGTCGCGGTCATACCACATGTTGATGGCGCCCGAGGCGCCGGCCCCGACGGCGATGCACAGCACCGCGATCGTCGCCAGCACCGGATGGATGTCGCCCGGCGCGATGGCCAGGCCGACAAAGCCGGTGAAGACGACAAGCGACATCACCCGCGGCTTGAGCAGCGCGATGTAGTCGCGGACCGAGGCCGTCCCCGTGCTGGGAACGGCCTCGGCCGAAAGCGTCTGAGCCGTCAGGTCAGTCACCACTCGCTCCGATCAATGACCCTTGGAGGGAGCGATCTGCGGCAGCTCGTTGAAGGTGTGGAACGGCGGCGGGGAGCTGACCGTCCACTCGAGCGTCGTCGCACCTTCGCCCCACGGGTTGGCCTCAGCCTTGCGCTTGGCGCTGAACGCCTCGATCACCACCACGACGAAGATCAGGGTGCCGATGCCGCCGATATACGAGCCGATCGAGGCCACGTAGTTCCAGCCGGCAAGCGCGTCCGGATAGTCGATGTAGCGCCGCGGCATGCCGGCCAAACCCAGGAAGTGCATCGGGAAGAACGTCAGGTTGACGCCGATGAAGGTCACCCAGAAATGGGCGCGGGCCAGCATGGAGTTGTAAGTGTAGCCGGTCATCTTCGGGAACCAGTAGTAGAACCCGCAGAAGATGCCGAACACCGCACCCAGCGACAGCACGTAGTGGAAGTGCGCGATCACGTAGTAGGTGTTGTGCAGGGCGATATCGACACCGGCATTGGCCAGGACCACGCCGGTCACGCCGCCGACGGTGAACAGGAAGATGAAGCCGACGGCCCAGATCATGGGCAGGCGGAACTCGATCGACCCGCCCCACATGGTGGCGATCCAGGAGAAGATCTTGATGCCCGTCGGCACCGCGATGACCATCGTCGCCGCGGTGAAATAGGCCCGCGTGTCGACGTCCAGTCCCACCGTGTACATGTGGTGCGCCCAGACGACGAAGCCGACGACGCCGATCGCGACCATGGCGTAGGCCATGCCGAGATAGCCGAACACCGGCTTGCGCGAGAAGGTCGAGACCACCTGGCTGACGATGCCGAAGGCCGGCAGGATCATGATGTACACTTCGGGGTGACCGAAGAACCAGAACAGGTGCAGGAACAGCACCGGGTCGCCGCCGCCGGCCGGCTCGAAGAACGAGGTGCCGAAGTTGCGGTCGGTCAGCAGCATGGTGATGGCGCCGGCCAGGACGGGAACCGCCAGCAGCAGCAGGAACGCCGTGACCAGCATGGCCCACACGAACAGCGGCATCTTGTGCAGCGTCATGCCCGGGGCGCGCATGTTGAAGATGGTGGTGATGAAGTTCGCGGCACCCAGGATCGAGCTGGCACCGGCGAGGTGCAGCGAGAAGATCGCCAGGTCCATGGACATCCCCGGCGTGCCGAGCTTGCCCGACAGCGGCGGATAGATCGTCCAGCCGGTACCGACGCCGTCCGCGCCGCCCGTGCCCGGCACGAACATCGAGATGACCAGCAGCAGGAAGGCCGGGACGATCAGCCAGAAGCTGATGTTGTTCATCCGCGGGAAGGCCATGTCCGGTGCGCCGATCATCAGCGGCACGAACCAGTTGCCGAAGCCGCCGATCAGCGCCGGCATGACCACGAAGAACACCATGATCAGGCCGTGGGCGGTCACGTAGACGTTCCAGGCATTGCCGTCGGCCATGTACTGGACGCCCGGATCCTGGAGCTCCATGCGCATGTAGATCGAGATCGCGCCGCCGAACAGGCCGGCGATCACCGCGAACACCAGATAGAGGGTGCCGATATCCTTGTGGTTGGTGGAGTACAGCCACCGCTTCACGAAGCTGCTCGGCGCGCCGTGGTCGTCGTGACCGTGGTCGTGAGCGTGATCAGCGCTTGTCATCTTGCTTGTCTCCACCGGTTAGTCGGCGACCGACGCGACCTTGGTCGCGGTCGGGTTCATCGCGAACTGTTCCTTAGCCTTCACGAGCCAGGCGTCGTACTCGCCCTGCTCCATGGCGTGCACCACGATCGGCATCCGGGAATGGTCGATGCCGCAGATCTGGTTGCACTGGCCGTAATAGACGCCGGGCTTGTCGACCTGGAACCAGGTCTCGTTGATGCGGCCCGGCGTGCCGTAGACCTGCACCGCCAGGGCCGGAACGAAGAAGGAATGCATCACGTCGAAGGTGCTGACCAGAACCTGCACCTTCTTGCCGACCGGGACCACCAGACGGTTATCGACGTCGAGCAGGCGGGTCTGACCGTCCTGGATGTCGGCATCCGGGATCAGGTAGCTGTCGAACGCGAGTTCCTCGTCCGGGTAGGTGTAGTTCCAGTACCACTGGTGCGACTGGACCTTGATGGTCATGTCCGGGTCGACCGCCTTGTCCTGCTTGTACAGAAGCGGGAAGGAATAGAAGGCGATCAC
Organism: Thalassobaculum salexigens DSM 19539; assembly: GCF_000423805.1. NCBI lineage: Bacteria > Pseudomonadati > Pseudomonadota > Alphaproteobacteria > Rhodospirillales > Thalassobaculaceae > Thalassobaculum > Thalassobaculum salexigens. The sequence continues at coordinate 595,686 of NZ_KE384095.1, read as the reverse complement.
GACCAGGATCAGCGCCGGAATAACGGTCCACGCGAACTCCAGCATGGAGTTATGCGTCGTCCTCGACGGGGTCGGATTGTTGCTCCGCTTGAAGCGGACGCACACATAGGCCAGCAGCGCCAGCACGAAGAGGCTGATCACCGTGATGATCACGAGCAGAATGTTGTGCAACTCGTCGATGTCGTAGCCGACCGGCGTCACTTGTTCCTGCATGCCCAATTGCCAGGGCTGAGGCTGGGCGGCCGACGCGTCAAACGCCGCCACCGCGAGGATCGCCACCGCCGCCAGAAGTGCGGCTCCGCCGCGCATCGTGGCACCGGCAACCCGCTTGAGGATCCGCTCCATCACTCGGTCATTCCCGTCGTCGTTGGTCCTTGAGCCGCAGTCCCCCGGAGTGCAGCGACGCCCTTATGGCACCATCCGCCCAGCCGTGCAACGCGACCCTTCAGCACACCGAACAAGGCTAAATGCCGGTCCGGTGACCCACAAGCGCGCGCGACGCGGCATTCGGTCGCGTAACCGCCGACTGCAGGCCGCGATCGGTCCCGGCGCCTCGGCCCTTCTCCTCGGCCCACCGGCCTCGACTTCCATGGGACGGACGCCTATGTGAAGCTGATCGACCGAATTAGACCCATTCTATCCCGATGGAGCCGCCCCGTGTCCAATCTGGCCCTCACTGACGAGCTGTTCTTCGACCGCGCCGGCCTGGACAAGGGCCGCACCCAGGACATCGTCGACGGTGCGCTGAACGGCGCCGACGACGGCGAACTGTTTCTGGAATACAGCCAGAGCGAAAGCCTCGCCTTCGACGACGGCCGGCTGAAGACCGCCAGCTTCGACACCACCCAGGGCTTCGGTCTGCGCGCCATCGCCGGCGAGGCCCGCGGCTTCGCCCATGCCGCCGATTTGTCGGAGGACGCGATCAAGCGCGCCGCCGACACGGTGCGCGCGGTCCATGGCGGCCACAACGGCAAGATGGACCTGGGGCCGAAGGGCACCAACCGGGCGCTCTACACCGCCGAGAACCCGCTGCAGGGCTTCACCACCGAGGCGAAGATCGGCGTGCTGAAGGAGATCGACGCCTATGCCCGCGCGAAGGACCCGCGGGTGCGCCAGGTCACGGCCACACTGATGGGCTCCTGGCAGGCGGTGCAGATCCTGCGCGCCGGCGGCCAGCGCGTCGCCGACGTGCGCCCGCTGGTCCGGCTCAACGTGCAGGTCGTGGTCGGCGACGGCGACAAGATGGAGGCCGGCTATTACGGCTGCGGCGCCCGGATGAGCTTCGACAACTACGTCGACCCGGAGACTTGGCAGCACGCCACTGACGAGGCGTTGCGCGTGGCCCTGGTCAATCTCGGCGCGGTGGAGGCCCCCGCCGGCGAGATGGAGGTGGTGCTCGGCCCGGGCTGGCCCGGCGTCATGCTGCACGAGGCGGTCGGCCACGGTCTGGAGGGCGACTTCAATCGCAAGCTCACCTCGACCTATTCCGGCATGATCGGCCAGCGGGTCGCCGCCAAGGGCGTGACCGTCATCGATGACGGCACCCTGCCCGACCGCCGCGGCTCGATCACCGTGGACGACGAGGGCACCCCGTCGGCGCGCAACGTGCTGATCGAGGACGGCATCCTGGTCGGCTACATGCAGGACCGCCAGAACGCCCGGCTGATGGGCGTGCCCGCCACCGGCAACGGCCGCCGCCAGTCCCATGCCCATCACCCGATGCCGCGCATGACCAACACCTACATGGCCGCCGGCGACGCCGATCCGGAGGAGATCCTGAAGTCGGTGAAGCGCGGGCTCTACGCCGTGAATTTCGCCGGCGGCTCGGTCGACATCACGTCGGGCAAGTTCGTGTTCTCCATGAACGAGGCCTATCTGGTGGAGAACGGCAAGATCGGCCCGGCGGTCAAGGGCGCCACCCTGATCGGCAACGGCCCCGACGCCATGGGCAAGATCACCATGATCGGTAACGACATGAAGTTGGACGACGGGATCGGCACGTGCGGCAAGGACGGGCAGGGCGTGCCCGTGGGCGTCGGTCAGCCGACCCTGAAGATGACCATCGCCGTCGGCGGCACGGCCGCCTGATCAGCCCGGGCGGCACAGCCGCCTGATCAATCCCGGCGGCACGGCCGCCCGATCAGCCCCGGCGGCACGGCTTCCTGGTCGACCTCCGGCGGCCCAAGAGTCCGGGCCGCCGGTCGTCTTTGCCGAGCACTTTTTCGGATCCGATGCCCCGTCGGAATCGTAAGACGTCTGCGATTTTACCTTAACTGCCCGTTAAATATTTAACGGGTAGAGATACGGCGCCATGCCGACGCAGCCGTCCTCGACACCCCGATCGGACCCGACCTTGCTGAACCTCCTCCCCGCAGCCCTCGCCGGGATCGCGATGCTCGCCGTCGCGGTGTTCGGCCTGCTCGCGCCGTCGGCCGACACCGACGCCCGGGTCGCCGCGGTCTTCCCGCCGTGGTGGAGCGCACGCGACGTCATGGTCAGCCTGGCCGGAAGCGACACGGTCATCCTGCGCGAGGGCATTGCACCCACGGTCCTGCTGCTTGCCAGCCCCACGCCCGGACTTCCCCAGCGCCTGCGCAGGGCCGGGGCTCTCCTGACCATCGATCCGACGGCCGCCGCCGGTTGCCTCGGGCTTTCCGCCGCAACCGCCCGCGGTTGATCCGCCGCCAAATCGGGATACTGCCATGTCAGACATTCTGAGCATTCGCCGCCGCGCCACCTTCGCGCTTTCGATGTTCATTCTCGCCCATGTGCCGGTGGTCGGCGCGACCGCCTTCCTGTTGGGCCGGGACGCGATCTGGCCGACCCTGGCGACCGCGGTCGCCGCGGCCATCGTGGTCGCTTTCGCCCGGCTGCAGCCCGATGCGCCGGCCACGCGATATCTGATCGCCGCGGTGATGATGGGGATCGTGTCGATGATGGTCGCCCTGTTCTGGGGCAATTCCTGGCAGATCGACATGCACATGTACTACTTCGCGGCCCTGGCGATCCTGGCGCCGATGGTGTGCACCGTGTCGATCCTGGTGGCGGCGGTGGTCGTGGCCGTGCATCACCTGACGCTCAGCTTCCTGCTGCCGGCCGCCGTCTTCCCGGATGACGCCTCGCTGGGCCGGGTCATCCTTCACGCCGTCATCGTGGTCATCGAGACCGGCGCCCTGCTCTGGATCGCCCACAGCATCCAGCGGGCGTTCGACGCCTCGACGCGCGCCCTGAAGGAGGTCGAACTGGCCCAGGCCGAGCAGGCCCGTATGGCCGAGCAGGCCCGCGAGCGCGACCGCCAGGCGGCGACCGAGAAGACCGCCGCCCTGGTCACCCTGTCCGACACTCTGAAGCAGACCGTCGGCGGCATCGCCGACACCGTCGCCGCCGCCTCGGAGGAACTGAGCCGCACCGCGACCAGTCTGACCGAGACCACCGGCCGGGTCGGCGATCACGCCGGCACCGTCGCCCGCGACGCGACCGAGAACCAGGCCCGGGCCCAGGCGGCGGCCGACGCGCTCGACCGGGTCTCCCAATCGATCGCCCGGATCACCGATCAGGTGAGCCTGTCGAGCCGGATCACCGGCGAGGCGGTACAGCGTGCCGCCGACACCGACCGCACCGTGGCCGGCCTCGCCCAGGCGACCGACCGCATCGGCGAGGTCCTGACCCTGATCCAGGACATCGCCGAGCAGACCAACCTGCTGGCGCTGAACGCCACGATCGAGGCCGCGCGCGCCGGCGACGCCGGCAAGGGCTTTGCGGTCGTCGCGTCGGAAGTGAAGAATCTGGCCGGCCAGACGGCCAAGGCGACGGAGACCATCGCCGGCGAGATCTCCTCGATCCAGGCCGAATCCCGCGGCGCGGTCGAGGCGATCCGCGGTATCGGCGAGACCGTCGGTCGGATCGACGAGGTCGCCCGCACCATCGCCGACGCCGTCGGCGAACAGGAGGCGACCGCCCGCGAACTCGGCGACGAGGTCGCGGCCATGTCCCAGAGCGCCAGTCAGGCCGCCAACGGCGTGACCGAGATGGCCGACCAGGCGCGCGACGGCAGCAAGGCCGCCTCCGACGTCCTCAACGCCAGCCAGGACCTCGCCGTCAACGCCGACACCCTGCAGCGCGAGATCACCGAGTTCTGCGCCCGCGTGCGGGCCGGCTGACCCGACCCCTCCGCCCTTTCCACATGCCGTCCGGCGAGAGGGCGGCATGTGGAAGGGCCCGTTGCCTCCTGACTCCAGCCGTGTACACTCGCGCCACCATGAGCCTGAATCCTCCCGGCACCGATCCCTCCGTGCCCGTCACCGACCTGATCACCAAGCGCCCGAACGTCTACGGCTTCGGTGGTCTCGACCGTTCAGCCCATATCCGCGAGCGCGAAGGCTGGCTCGACGAGCTGCTGGAGCGGCCGGACACCGTGCTGGTTCCGGTCTGGCGCAGCCGTTCGCTGGTCGCCCCCGGCGACGCGCCGCGCGCCGGCATGCTGTCGGTGGGCGAGCACAAGGGGCTGATGCGCTTCGCGGATCTCAGTGCCTTCCTCGGCGAGTATGACGGGGTGGCCCATGTCGCCATCGACCTGTCGCCGCTGGAGGAGACCGACATCCTCAACATCCTGGCCGCCCACGGCGTGTTTCAGGACCTGCGCCAGATCGGCCCGCTGCTCAACCGGTTCGAAGGCTCGGTGCTGGCCTATGCCCGCGGGCTGATGTGGTGGCACCAGCGCCACCGGTTCTGCGGCGTATGCGGCTCGGAGACCCGCATCGTGAAGGGCGGCCACCAGCGCTCCTGCACCAACGAGAGCTGCCGCGCCCCGCATTTCCCGCGCACCGATCCGGCGGTGATCATGCTGGTGCATGACGGCGAGCGCTGCCTGCTCGGCCGCCAGAAGGTCTGGCCGGAGGGGATGTACTCGACCCTGGCCGGCTTCGTGGAGCCGGGCGAGACCCTGGAGGAGGCGGTGGCCCGCGAAGTCTGGGAGGAGAGCGGCATCCATGTCCGCGACGTGCGCTATCACTCCTCGCAGCCCTGGCCGTTCCCGTCCTCGCTGATGCTGGGCTTCCATGCCGAGGCGAAGTCGTTCGACATCGTGCGCAACGACGACGAGCTGGGCGACGCCCAGTTCTTCACCCTCGACCAGCTCGCCGATTTCGAGGCGCTCGGCAAGTTCCTGCCGCGCCGCGACAGCATCGCCCGGCGGCTGATCCAGGACTGGGTGGAAACCGTGCGCCCCGACCTGCTCGACGCGGTCGACAAGGTTCCGAGCGCGTATCCGGTGCGACCGAGCTGAGCTCGACGCTCGGGCGGCGGCAGCGGCTCCGTTCCTGACCCTCTCACATTGATCACTCCCCGGATTTATGCCGGGGCCTACTCCTGGATGCGCTTCACCTTTCGGGTTCGGGGCGGCGGATGGGTGGGCCCCGGCATAAATCCGGGGAGTGAATGGTGTCCGGGGAGTGAGCGGAGGAGGTGAGCGAAGGGATCTCGGGAGTGCGTACGGGGCGGGCGTGCCGTGAGGCAAGGCGCCCGACCCGCGATACCCCGCGCACGGGCGGTTTCGCGGCGCCACCAACTCGCGTATGACTGCCCGCATGAGCGGCAGCAATCTGAACCGGGATCTCACCGGCGCCAGCGACATCCCCCAGGGCAACTGGGTGGACCGGTGGCTGCCCGCGTCCTGGCGGCCCTATGCCCGACTGGCCCGGCTCGACCGGCCGATCGGCACCTGGCTGCTGTACCTGCCCTGCCTGTGGGGCCTGGCGCTGGGCTGGCAGGCGATCGGCGCGCCCGCGGCGACGGCGACGCTGCTGGAGATGCTGCGACTGGTCGTGCTGTTCACGGTCGGCGCCCTGGTGATGCGGGGCGCGGGCTGCACGGTCAACGACCTGTGGGACCGCAAGCTCGACCAGCAGGTGGCGCGGACCGCCGACCGGCCGATCGCCAGCGGTGCGATCTCGCCGCGCGCCGCCCTGGTCTTCCTCGCCGTCCAGCTGTCCATCGGCCTGGCGATCCTGCTGCAGCTCAACCAGCCGTCCTGGGCCATCGGAGCGGCGGTGCTGGTGCTGGTCTTCCTCTACCCAGCGGCCAAGCGGGTCACCGACTGGCCCCAGGCCGTCCTCGGCCTGACCTTCAACTGGGGCGCCCTGCTCGGCTTCGCGGCGGTGACGGGGACCATCTCCCCGGCGTCCCTGCTGGCCTATGCCGCCGGGTTCTTCTGGACCCTGGGCTACGACACGATCTACGCCCATCAGGACAAGGAGGACGACGCCATCGTCGGCGTGCGCTCCTCGGCCCTGGCGCTGGGGCCGAAGACCAAACCGGCGCTCGTGGGCTTCTACACGCTGACAATCGGCCTGCTGGCGGCCAGCCTGTGGACCGCCGGGCTCGGACCTCTGGCCTATGCCGGACTGGCCCTGGCCGGACTGCATTTCGCCCGCCAGATCCGGGTCACCGACCTGGACGATCCGCAGGCCTGCCTGCGCACCTTCAGATCGAACCGCGACGCCGGCCTCCTGATCGCCCTTGCCATCGTGCTCGGCTAGACCGGATGGGCGATCCGTTCGCGTTCGTCCGAGCGAACACCCTGCTGAAACCGCCCAGCCTCGTGCCCGAGCTGAAGCTGCACCTGGCCGACAAGGCGGTGCCGCTGTGGGAGCTGACCGAGGAGGAGCTGGCGGAGAAGGATCTGCCGCCGCCCTACTGGGCCTTCGCCTGGGCCGGGGGGCAGGCCCTGGCACGCTACATCATCGACCATCCGGAAGTGGCGGCCGGCAAGCGGGTGCTGGACTTCGCCTCGGGCAGCGGCCTGGTCGGCGTCGCCGCCCTGTGGGTCTCGGCCGCCCATGTGGTCGCCAACGACATCGACGCCTTCGCCATCGCCGCGATCATCCTGAACGCCGAGGCCAACGGGGTCGCCGGCGGGCTGGAGACCGTGCGCCGCGACATGCTGGACGAGCCGACCCTGGCCGCCGATGGCGGGCCGCTGTTCGACCTCGTGCTGGCCGGGGACGTCTGCTACGAGCTGCCCATGTCGAACCGCACCATCGGCTGGCTGCGCCGCCACGCCGCGGCCGGCGCCACCGTGCTGATGGGCGATCCCGGCCGCAGCTACCTGCCGGAGAGCGGCCTGACCAAGCTCGCCGAGTACATGGTCCCGACCCCGCGCGATCTGGAGGACAGCGACCTGCGGCGCACCATCGTGTGGCGGGTCGAGTCGGCCTGAGCGGCTCACGCCCGGCTCACGGGACGGTGACACCAGCGGCGCCGAACGTGCGTTATCCCTGGCTCCGGCCGTCACCACCTCCATCGGACGATCTTCCGTTGGAGCAACCGGACGGGGAGAGAGCGGATGCGCAAGGGCAAAATCCTGGATCGCCGGGTCTACCGGCCGGGACAGACTCTGTTCCACGAGGGCGATCAGGCCTGGGCCGCCTTCCTGATCGAGAGCGGCGAGGTGGAGATCCTGCGCAGTGCGGGCGACCGTCACGAGGTCGTTCTGGCCACTGTGGGCGCCGGCGAGCTGATCGGCGAGATGGGGCTGATCGACAAGTGCCCGCGCAGCGCCACCGCCCGGTCGGTCGGGATGACCGTCGTCCAGGTGATCAACGAACAGAACTTCAGCCGCCTCCTGGCCAATGCCGAACCGGGACTGGTCGCCCTGCTCAAGGTGCTCCTGCGCCGGCTGCGGGCCTCCAATGAAACGGTCAGTGCCCAATCCTGCCTGATGGCCGAAAGCCGGCCGGTGGCGGAACGGTTCGACCGGGACGGCGACGACGAGATCCGGCCGACCGTCAACTGATCGGATCACCTCCGGCGCGACCGGGACGAAACGCCCCGGCCGCCAGCTTGGCCGTCAGCCGCTTGCGGCGCAGCAGCCCGGTGGGGCCGATATGGCCATGCAGCCAGCGCTCGAAGGACGCCGTGCTGCCGGCCTCGCGATGCAGGCGCTCCAGGACCTCGCGCTGGGTGAGGGCCGGAACCCGCCTGCCGGTCGCGGGCACGGCGGCGAGCGGCACCATCGCGCCGTCGAAGCTCAGGCATCCCCGCAGGGCATTGTAGACCAGGGCCCGTGCCGGCGCCGGCCCGTCGGCGGTCACGATCTCCAGCGCCTGTTCCTCGCGGGCGTAGTTCACGCCCACCGCCTCGGTGGCGTCCATGCGCCGCATCGCCGCCGCGTCGAGCCAGGTGACCCAGAGCTCCACCTCGGTGCCGGGGGCGGGGGCGAGGGTCGCCGGCACCGCGCCATAGCCCGCCATATGGGCGGCGTGGACCACGTCCAGGTCCCGGGCCACCAGCCGGGTGACCGGGATCGCCGTCTCCATGCGCTCGAACTTGCGCGCGAGCTGAAGCGGCGCACGGTTGGAGCCCACGGCGATGACCGGGGTCAGATGATCAGTCCGCAGGTCGGCCGGCAGCGGCTCGGCCCGGCCCCCGCGGAACAGGAACGGTTCCGGATGCGCCGCGTAGGGATAGTCCGTCGCCCGCGCCAGGGCCGCATTCCGGCCGCCGCGCCGGTCTTCCGCCATTCGCTCCTCCCTGTTCGCGTCCATTCCCGTACTGGAACCCCGTGCCCAGACGTAGCATGGTTATTACCGGGATTGAGGGAGAGTGGCATGTTCGAAGGCTTCAGCACCGACCGGATCACCGTCGACGAGGCGGAGCTTCACGTCCGGATCGGCGGGTCGGGACCGCCGGTCCTGCTGCTGCATGGCTTTCCCCAGACCCATGTGGCCTTCCACCAGCTCACCCCGCTGCTCGCCGACCGCTTCACGCTGGTGATCCCGGACACGCCCGGCTATGGCGCCTCGCGCGGCCCCGAGCCGAGCCCCGAGACCTTCTCCAAGCGCAATCTGGCCAAGCTCTGCGCCGGGCTGATGACCGCGCTAGGCCATGACAGCTTCCACCTGGCCGGGCACGACCGCGGCGGCCGGATCGCCTACCGCATGGCCCTGGACCTGCCGGAGCGGGTGCGCAGCTTCGCCGCCCTCGACATCTTGCCGACCCTGGAGAACTGGCGTCGCATGGACTGGCGCTCGGCCCTGGGCGGCTATCACTGGCTGCTGCTCGCCCAGGACGACCCGTTCCTGCGCCGGATGGTGGGGGCGGACGGCCCGGGCTATGTCCGTCACCTGATCGACCGCTGGGCCGGCCACCGCGACCGGCTCGACGATGCGGCGGTGCAGGCCTATTGCGACGCCTACCGCGATCCGGCCGTGGTCGACGCCATGTTCGCCGACTATCAGGCCGGGGCGACGGTGGATTTCGCCCTGGACGAGGCCTCGCTGGAAGCCGGCAGGCGTATCGCCTGCCCGACCCTGCTGGTCTGGGGGTCGCGCTACCTGAAGGAAAAGGACGAGCGGCATCTGGACGTCTGGCGCCGCTGGGCCGACGATGTGGAGGCCGTCGCCCTGGATTGCGGGCATTTCCTCGCCGAGGAGGAGCCCGCCGCCTGTGCCGAGGCGATGGCCGCCCTGTTCACCCGCGCGGAGACCTGACCGCATGCTCGAAGATCCTCCCATCCTCACCGTCCGCCGGAAGTTCCCGCGACCGAGCGAGGCCCAGCTCCGCCGCTTCCGCGGCGCCTACACCGCCCAGGTGGTGGACGCCATGGAAGGGCGGGGCGGCATGACCCCGGACATCAAGCCGCAGATCCCGCCGGCGGTGTCCATCGCCGCCCCGGTTCTGACCGCCTTCGCCCATCCGGCAGACAACCTGGCGCTCGCCGCTTGTCTGGACGTGCTGCAGAAGGGCGACGTGATCGTCTGCGCCGCCGACGGCTACCGCCAGACCGCGCTGACCGGCGATCTGCTGTGCGGGATGCTGCGCAATGCCGGCGCCATCGGTGTCGTCACCGACGGGGCGATCCGCGACCAGGACGGAGTCGAGGGTATGGGCCTGCCGGTGTGGCACGGCGGCGTCACCCCGAACTCGCCCGCCCGGGTCGGTCCCGGCACGGTCGGGCTCGACATCCTGTGCGGCGGCGTCGCGGTGTCCTCCGGCGATCTGGTGGTGGCCGACCGCGACGGCGTCGTCATCGTCCCCCACGACCGGATCGACGATGTCGCCGACCGGCTCGACCAGGTGCGCGCCGGCGAGGCGGCGATGGAGGCCAAGGTGCGCGCCGGACTTGCCCGGCCGGACTGGCTGGACAATGTTTTCGGGACGCCGAAGGTGCGCGAGGTCGACTGACGCGCGCCACGCGATAGGAGGCGGAGGCAGCCCATGCGCGATCCGAAAACCGCCCGTCGGGACCGACGGTCCCGCTTCGAGCAGCGGCTGCGCGGCCGCATCCCCAAGCCGCCCGGACGGGCGATCGATCCGGCCCGCGGTCAGGGCCGGTTTGCCGATGACGAGGACGACGCCCCCACTCCGGGACGCGGCGGCCTCGTCGGCGGCGTGGTCAACCGGCTTGGCCCCAAGGGCCGGTTCCTGGCCGCCGCGGTGGTCATCGGCGCCCTGATCACGGCCGGCGACCTGTTCTGGGAGCGCTACACCAATCAGACGGCGATCTCGGCCGACCACGCCAACGCGGCCCAGGTCGGCCTCGGCCACAGCCTGTACGATCAGCACTGCGCCTTCTGCCACGGCGCCGATCTGGCCGGGAAGCCGGGCTGGGACGGAGATTTTCCGGATGGCGGGCGCCCACCGCTGCCCCTGGAGGGCACGGCGCCGATCTGGCGGCTCAGCGACCGCGACCTGTTCGACGTCATCAAGTTCGGCGGCCAGCCCTTCTCGCCGCCGAGCTACCGCAACGAGATGCCGGCCTTCGAAGCCGACCTGGCCGATGCCGACATCTGGGCGATCATCGCCTTCATCAAGTCGCGCTGGCCCGAGGACGTGCATACCCGGCAGAAGGAAGCCGCGGCGGAGCAGGGCTCATGACGCCTCCCACTCAAACGCGCGTTTCTATCCTGTGACCGGACAAGCGATGGATCCGCCGGGGCACACATCCGGACGTCGGACTCGTTGCCCCGGCACAAGGCCGGGGAGTGCGGGATGTCGTGAGTGATTGCAAGCACCGCTCCCCTCTCTCGCCCAGCGTCTTCCCGGCCTCGAGCCGGGAGCCAGGGCGGGACCGATGGAGCGCTTGATCCAGACCCTTCGGCACGGGGACGTCCGGACCCCGGCGCCGGGCCGGGGAGACGGGAAGGAGGCGGACGAAAGCCCTCAGCCTTCGCCCTTGTTGCCCTCGCGGCGGCTGGGATGCGGGATGGCGACCGAATGGAACCCGCCATCCACATGCACGACCTCGCCGGTGACGCCGGAGGACAGGCGCGACAGCAGATACATGCCGGTACGACCGACCTCCTCCAGCGCGGCGTTGCGGCCGAGCGGGGCGGCGTTCTCGGAGAATCGGAAGGTGTAGCGCGCATCGGCGATCGCCGAGCCCGCCAGGGTACGCATCGGGCCGGCCGACAGGGCGTTGACGCGGATCCCGTCCGGTCCGAGATCGGCCGCCAGATAGCGCACGCTCGCCTCCAGCGCCGCCTTGGCCACGCCCATGACGTTATAGTTCGGCGTGCTGCGCTCGGCCCCGAGATACGACAGCGTCAGCAGGCTGCCGCCCTCGCTCATCAGCGGTGCGAGACGCTGGGCCAGGGCCGTGAACGAGTAGCAGGACACGTCCATCGTGTTGATGAAGTTGGTCCGGGACGTGTCGTAGTACTTGCCCTTCAGCTCCGCCTTGTCGGAATAGGCGACGGCATGCAGGGCGAAGTCGAGACCGCCCCAGCGGTCCTTGATCTGGGCCACGACGGCGTCGAGCGACTCATGGTCGGTCACGTCGCACGGCAGCACGATATCCGCGCCGACCGACTCCGCGAGCGGTCTCACCCGCCGCTCGATGCTCTCGTTCTGATAGGTGAAGGCGAGCTCCGCGCCGTGTTCCGCGAGGGCGGCTGCGATCCCCCAGGCGATCGAGCGGTCATTGGCCACGCCGATGATGAGCCCGCGCTTGCCGGCCATGATCGGCTGGGGGGAGGGCGAATCTGACATCGGGCTCCTGTTCCTGAAATGCCCCGGCGGTGCGCCGGGATCGCGGAATTTGCGTGGGCGGCGAACCGAAGGGCGCCGCCCGGTTGCTCAGACGTCCGCCCGTCGGAAGGCGAGGACGGCGTTGGTTCCGCCGAAACCGAAACTGTTCGACAGCGCGACGTTGACTTCCTGGTCCAGCATCGGCGCCCGCACGATCGGCATGGACTCCGCCTCCGGTTCCATCGAGTCGATGTTGATCGAGGGCGCGATGAAGCCGCCATTCATCATCAGCAGCGTGTAGATCGCCTCGTGCACGCCGGTCGCGCCCTGGCTGTGACCGGTCATCGACTTGGTCGAACTGATGTAGGGGATCTTGTTCTGACCGCGGAACACCTCGGAGATCGAGCTCAGCTCGACCATGTCACCGACGGGCGTCGAGGTGCCGTGGGTGTTGATGTAGTCGACCGGATCGTGGACGTCGGTCAGCGCCAGCTGCATGGCCCGCAGCCCGCCCTCGCCCGACGGCGCGACCATGTCGGCGCCGTCCGACGTGGCGCCGTAGCCGACCACTTCGCCGTAGATCTTGGCGCCGCGCGCCTTGGCGTGCTCGAGCTCCTCGAGCACCACCACGCCGCCGCCCCCGGCGATGACGAAGCCGTCGCGGCTGACGTCGTAGGGGCGCGAGGCCTTCTCCGGCGTCTCGTTGTACTTGGAGGACAGCGCCCCCATGGCGTCGAACAGCACGGACAGGGTCCAGTGCAGCTCCTCGCCGCCGCCGGCGAAGACGATGTCCTGCTTGCCGTACTGGATCAGCTCGGTGCCGTTGCCGATGCAGTGGGAGCTGGTCGAGCAGGCCGAGCTGATCGAATAGCTCAGGCCCTTGATCTTGTAGATGGTCGACAGGTTGGCCGAGTTGGTCGACGACATCACCCGCGGCACCATGTACGGGCCGACCCGCTTCGGGCTTTTCTCCCGCGCGGTGTCGAAGGCCTGCATCATGTTCCGGGTCGACGGACCGCCGGAGCCCATGACCAGCCCGGTGCGCGGATTGGAGATGTCCGAGGTCTCAAGACCGCTGTCGGCGATCGCCTCTTCCATGGCGAGATAGTTATACCCCGCCCCGTCGCCCATGAAGCGCAGCAGCTTGCGGTCGATCCGGTCCTCGAGATTGAGCTTCAGCGAGCCGTGCACATGGCTGCGGAACCCCATCTCCTTGTACTCGGGAGCAAAGGTGATGCCCGAGCGGCCGATCTTGAGTGATTCGGTCACCTCGGCCTTGTCGTTGCCAATCGGGGAAACGACACCGACACCGGTGACGACGACGCGTCGCATTTTATTCTCCGTCAGGCCAGGGCCGCCGCCGGATTGGCGAACAGGCCCACTCGAATGTCCTTGGCTTCGAACACCCGTTCACCGTCACAGTCCACCCATCCATCGGCGATGCCGAGGAACAGCTTGCGGCTGATAACCCGTTTCAGGTCGAGATGATAGCGGACCTTTTTCGCGGTCGGCAGAATCTGGCCGCTGAACTTGACCTCGCCGACCGACAGGGCGCGCCCGGAGCCCGGACCGCCGAGCCAGCCGAGCGTGAAGCCCAGCAGCTGCCACAGCGCGTCCATGCCCAGGCAGCCCGGCATGACCGGGTCGCCCTCGAAATGGCAGGCGAAGAACCAGAGATCCGGCTTGATATCGAACTCGGCCTCGACCTCACCCTTGCCGTTGGCACCGCCGGTCTCGGCGATATGGGTGATGCGGTCGAACATGAGCATCGGCGGCAGCGGCAGCTGCGCGTTACCGGGACCGAACAGGCGCCCGTGGGCGCATTCGAGCAGATCCTTGTAGGAGAAGCTGCTCCGCTTCTTGAAATCCAATGCCGGCCTCGCCGTCCGTGGGTCCGTCAATCCACCGGGAATACGCTCCCCGCATTCCCGGCGCTCTGAGCCACGACCTCCCGTCGGGCTCAATCGGACCAAGCAAACCACATCGCACCCGAGCTTGCAAAGGGCATGGATTGCCAATTGTCGGTCTTCATGATAATCGTTTTGTTTCAACGCTTTTGGAAGCCCTATCGGTCGGTTCCGCGAGCGAGAACACACAGGATGCGCGTCATGACGTCACGACCGTTCGCCGCTGCCGTGGACACATTGCGCGGAGCCGGACTGCGTCCGACGCGCCAGCGCCTTTCCCTCGCCCGTCTGCTTTTCGACGGCGCCGACCGGCACGTGACGGCGGAGCAGCTGCACTCCCAGGCGGAGCGCGACGGCGTGCGGGTCTCCTTGGCGACGGTCTACAACACCCTGCATCAGTTCACCGATGCCGGCCTGTTGCGCGAGGTCGTGGTCGAGGCGGGCCGGTCCTATTTCGACACGAACACCCAGGGTCACCACCATTTCTTCGAGGCGGAGACCGGGCGTCTGATCGACATTCCGGCCGACCAGGTCTCCATCGGCAGCCTGCCCTCGGCCCCTCCCGGCGCGGAGATCGAGCGGGTCGACCTGATCGTGCGCGTCAGGAAAGCCGCCGGCTGACGTCTCTTCCGGCCCGCCTCCGACCGGAGCATGCCCATGACCGACCTCAAGGGGTCCAAGACCGAGGCGAACCTGAAGAAGGCTTTCGCCAGCGAGGCCCAGGCGAATCGGCGCTATCTCTATTTCGCGCTGACGGCGGATATCGAGGGCTATAACGACATCGCCGCCGTGTTCCGCTCCACCGCCGAGGGCGAGACCGGCCATGCCCACGGTCATCTGGAGTTCCTGGAGGAGGTCGGCGACCCGATGACCGGCGCGCCGATCGGCGATACCGGCGCCAATCTGAAGGCGGCGATCCTCGGCGAGACCCACGACGCCACCGAGATGTATCCGGAGATGGCCCGCATGGCCCGCGCCGAGGGCTTCGAGGAGATCGCCGACTGGTTCGAGACCCTCGCCAAGGCGGAAACCAGCCACGCGGGACGCTTCAAGAAGGCGCTCGACTCGATGGAGGGGTGACCCTTCCACCCCCCTGAGCCGTCATCCCGAAACGATTCAGGATGACGGGCTTTAATTTACCGCCGGCAAATTACCGCCGCCCGAACAGCCGCTCGATGTCGCTGAGCTTCAGCTCCACATAGGTCGGGCGGCCGTGATTGCACTGTCCGGAATGCGGGGTCGCCTCCATCTGGCGCAGCAGGGCGTTCATCTCGTCGGCATTGAGCCGCCGGCCCGAGCGCACGGAGCCGTGGCAGGCCATGGTGCCGCAGACATCGGCCAGCCGGTCCTCCAGGGATAGGGCCGCATCGGCCTCCGCCAGATCCTCGGCCAGGTCGCGGACCAGCCCGGCGGCGTCGGTCTGGCCGAGCAGAGCCGGCACCTCGCGCACCACCACGGCACCGGGGCCGAACCCCTCCAGCACCAGGCCCAGCGCCTCAAGCTCCGGCGCGCGGGAGACCAGCCGGTCGACGGCCGCTTCCTCCAGCTCGACCACCTCGGGCAGCAGCAAGGCCTGACGCGCCACGCCACCGGCCGCCAGCGCCTCCTTCATGCGCTCGTAGACCAGCCGCTCATGGGCGGCGTGCTGGTCGACGATGACGAGACCGTCCCCCGTCTGGGCGATGATGTAGTTGGCGTGCACCTGCGCCTTGGCGGCCCCCAGCGGATGGTCGGGGTCGTGCTCCACCGGCATCGGGGCGCCGGTCTCGACCCGGGCCGCCGGGGCGCTGTCGAAGGCGAAGCCGCCGCCCGATCCTCCCCTGTCCGGTGCCTGCCAGGCGGCCTGGGCCTCGGCGAGACCCTGGGAGGGATGCGACGGATGATAGGTGGCCCAGGACGCGCTCGCCCCGGAATGCGGCCGCGGATAGCCGCCCTGGTAAGGCCCCTGATGCGGACCCTCCTGCGGCCGGAACGCGCCCAGGGTGGCGGTGCCGACGGTGGTCGAGGCCCGGTGCCCGGCCTCGGCCAGGGCGTGCTTCAGCGCACCGACGATCAGGCCGCGCACCAGTCCGGCATCGCGGAACCGCACCTCGGTCTTGGCCGGATGGACGTTCACGTCCACCTCCTCGGCCGGCAGCTCCAGGAACAGCGCCACCATCGGATGGCGGTCGGCGGAGATGAAATCCATATAGGCGCCGCGCACCGCCCCGAGCAGCAGCTTGTCGCGCACCGGGCGGCCGTTCACGAACAGGAACTGCTGGGCGCTGGTCCGCTTGTGCAGGGTCGGCAGGCCGGCATGGCCGGTCAGCCGGTATCCGGCGCGCTCGGCATTGACCGGCAGCGCGTTGTCCTCGAACTCGCGGCCCAGGATGGCGCCCAGACGGGCCAGCCGCGCCCGGTACGGGTCGTCGCCGATGGCGAGATCCGGCGCGGCGGCCAGGTCGAGCAGGGTGCGGCTGCCGTCGCCCAGCGAGAAGGCGACCTCCGGATGGGCCATGGCGAGGCGCTGGATGATCTCCACCGCATGGCCCTGCTCGGTGCGCGGGGCCTTCAGGAACTTCAGACGGGCCGGGGTGGCGAAGAACAGGTCGCGCACCTCCACCCGCGTACCGGCGGTCAGCGCCGCCGGTTCCGGCGGGCTGAGGCGACCGCCTTCCACGCGGATCCGCCAGGCGGTGTCGCCGCCGCGGGCCCGCGAGGTGATCGACAGCCGGCTGACCGCGCCGATCGACGGCAGCGCCTCGCCCCGGAAGCCGAGGGTCGAGATATGCGTCAGGTCGTCGTCCGGCAGCTTGGAGGTGGCATGGCGCTCCACCGCCAGGGACAGGCCGTCGGCCTCCATGCCGCAGCCGTCGTCGGACACCTGGATCAGGCTGCGCCCGCCCTCGCGCAGCACGATGTCGATGCGACGGGCGCCGGCGTCCAGCGCGTTCTCCACCAGTTCCTTCAGGGCGCTGGCCGGCCGCTCCACCACCTCGCCGGCGGCGATCTGGTTGACCAGCGTCTCCGGCAGACGCCGCAGCGTCGGCATCGGGGACGCGGCAGAGGTCTCTGCAGCGTTGCCGGCCCCTTCGGGCATCAGGTCGCCTCGCGCAGGAACTGCCGGGCGAGCACCTTGCTCTCCTCGACCGCCGGCTGGTCGAAGGCGTCGATGCCGAGCATCTGGGCGGCGGCGATGGTCTCCAGAATGAACTGCATCATCAGCCCGCCCATCACCTCCTCGTTCAGGGTGTTGAAGCGGATCACCCGGGTCGGACAGCCGTTCCTGATCAGGGTGTCGATGGTCGCCCGCTGCTCCGCCGCCATCAGATCGCCCATGGTGCGGCCGACCAGATAGTCCAGGGACTCCGCGGCGCTGCCGGCCACTTCGGCGCGCACCTGTCCGCCGCGACCGCGCGGATCGCTGCAGATCACGGTGAACAGCTTGTCGCGCGGCCCGGCCAGGTAGAGCTGCATCTGGCTGTGCTGGTCGACGGCGCCGAGCGCGTTGACCGGGGTGGTGCCGTGACCCTCCTTGCCGAGGCTCTCGGCCCAAAGCTGGCGGAACCAGAAGGACAACCGGTCGAGCCGGTCCACATAGGGCAGCAGGACGGTCTGGCTGATCCCGTGGTCGCGGGCCAGCGCCACGTTGATCGCGGCCCCGGCGATGGCGGGATCGTCCAGCGGGTTCTCCGCCGACAGGGCGGCGTCCAGCATGGCGGCAGCCCCCCGGCGCACGCCTTCCACGTCGACCCCGGCGATGGCCGCCGGCAGCAGGCCGGTGACGGAGAGCGCGGAGAACCGGCCGCCCACCTTGGGATCGTGCTCCAGGCAGAACAGCCCGTGCTCCGAGGCGATGCGGCGCAGCGGGTTGTCGGTCGCCTCGGCGATGCAGGTGATGTGGGTGCCCAGATTCTCCTTACCCAGCCGTTCGGTCAGCCGGTCGATGACGATCAGCAGCTGGGTCAGGGTCTCCGCCGTGCCGCCGGACTTTGAGATCGCCAGAAAGCCGGTGCGGCCCATGTCCAGCCGCGCCAGCCGCGAATCGAAGCCGATCGGGTCGATGTTGTCGAGGAAGTGCACCCGCGGTCCGGTCACCCCGCCGCCGTCGACCAGGGCGCAGAGGGTCGCCCCGCCCAGGGACGATCCGCCGATGCCGAGCACCACCACGTCGTCATAGAGCGAGCGGTAGCGGTCGACGATCGGCTTCCAGGCGACGATGTCGTCGCGCCGGCGCGGCAGGGTGAGCACCGGCAGGCTGCCGTCGTCGAGGCGCGCGCGGATGAACGCCAGCGCCGTCCTGCCGGCCTCACCCATGGCCTCGAACGTGTCGCGCGGCAGCCCGGCGGCGGCCTTATGCGCGAAGCAGGCGTCTATGTCGTTGGCGATCGGCAGGTCATGCAGCATCCGGCTCTCCTCTCCCCTTAAGGTAGTCGATCGCCGCCCCTGCCGTCATCCGTGCTCCGGTACGTCAGCCGCCGGACGCGGGCGCGGACGCCGACCCGGCGGGCTCGATCCCCTCGGGTTGACCGGCAACGACCACGGTCAATTCCTTCGCGCGATAGAGTTTCGCTGCCACCCGGCGGGCGTCGGCCAGAGTGATGCCGCCATAGATCTCCTCCAGCCGGTCGAGATAGTCGATCGGCCGGTCATTCTCCTGCAGCGAAACCAGAATGGAGGCGATGCCATCCGAATCGGTCAGGCTGAGCGGGAAGGAGCCGAGCAGATAGGTGCGGGCGTCGTCCAGTTCCTCCTGGGTCGGCCCCGTCTCGGCCATGCGTTCCCATTCCTGCCGGACCAGCGCGACCGCCTCGGCCACCCGGGCGTTCTGCGAGGCGAGGCCGCCCATGATCATCGGCGAATGGTCCAGCGGCAGCAGGTAGGCCCACACGCCGTAGACCAGGCCGCGCTTCTCCCGGATCTCCTCCATTAGCCGCGAGCCGAAACCGCCGGCCATCACCCGGTTGAGCAGGTTGGCGGTGTACCAGTCCGGGTCCTCGTGCTCGATGCCGGCCTGGCCGAACACGACCACGGACTGGGGGATCTTCAGGTCGACCACGATTGTCTCGCCGGTGTGCACCGGCACCGTGTCCTCGATCGCCGGCGCCTTGGAGGCTTCCGGCAGGCCGCCGAACACCGTGTCGAGCAGCTTGCCCAGCTCCTCGGCATTGATGTCGCCGACCGCACCGACCACCAGATCTTCGCGCGCCAGCACGGCATCGGTGAACGCCCGCAGGTCGTCGGCCGTCACCGCCGCCACGCTCTCCAGGGTGCCGTCGCCGGACCGGCCATAGGGATGGTCGGGGAAGCTTGTGGCCCACCAGGTACGGCCGGCGATCGTGCGCGGGCTCTGCAGGTCGCGGCGCAGGGAGGCGACCACCTGGGCGCGGATCCGCTCCACCGGCTCCGGGTCGAAACGCGGCTCGGTGAGGGCGAGGCGGAGCAGATCGACCGCCTTCTGGCGGGTTTCGGTCAGGGTGACCATGCGGCCCGAGAACCGGTCCGAGCGGCTGTCGAAACGGATGGTGATCGAGTTGTCCGCCAGGGCCTTCTGGAAGGCCTGGGAATCCAGATCGCCCGCCCCTTCGTCCAGCAGGCCGGAGACCAGGCGGGCCCGGCCCTCCTTGCCCTTCGGGTCGGCGGATTCGCCGCCGCGGAAGGAGAAGTTCAGGGACAGGATCGGGTTGCGGTGGTCCTCCACCAGCCAGGCCTTGATGCCGCCCGGGCTGGTGACCGGCTGGATCTCCAGGGCCAGGGCGCCGCCGGGAGCTAGGACGAGGACGCAGAAGACAAGTCGAAGAAGGCTTTTCATGGCGCTCAGCTCCGGGGCTCGGGGCGCAGAATGCTGGTGACGGAGTGCGGGTCGACGATGACCGCGCGCAGGGCCGTCACGACGGCGTCGGGGGTCACGGCCCCGATCCGCTCGGGCCACTCCTCCACATCGGCGATGGTGCCGCCGGAGGCGAGCTCCGCCCCGAACAGCCGGGCGGGGGCGAGGGAATCGTCGCGGGCGAAGACCGCGCTGCGCTTCATGCGCGTGACCGCCGACTCGACCTCCTCGGCGGTGACCCCGTCGCGCAGCATGCGGGCGATCTCCGCCTCCATCGCATCTTCGAGCTCTTCCACGCTCACGTCGGCGCGGGGGCTGGCATAGACGGCGAAGGTCTGCGGTCCGAGCCCGGAGGGTCCGTATCCGGCGCCGGCATAGACCGCCTTGGCCTGCTCGACCACCAGGGCGCGGTACAGCCGGCTGGTGGAGCCGCCACCGAGGATCTCGGCCGCCACCTCCAGGGCCGGCGCCAGGTCGGTGTCGCCCCAGACCTGGCCGGGGGCGATCCAGCGGCGCGACCAGGTCGGCTGATCGACCCGGGGATGGGTGCCCTCGATCCGCCGCTCGGCGAGCTGCGTCGGCTCGCCGCCGCGCAGGGCGACCCGATCGGGGACCTCGCGGGCGGGGATCTGGCCGTAGGTCTTCTGCGCCAGCCGGCGCACCTCGTCCGGGGTCACGTCGCCGGCGACCACCAGCACGGCGTTGTTCGGCGCGTACCAAGTCCGGTAGAACGCCTCGGCATCCTCCTGGGTCAGAGCGGCGACCTCGTCCTCCCAGCCGATGATCGGGATGCGGTAGGGATAGGCCAGATAGGTGGCGGCCATGACCTGTTCGCCGTGCAGCGAGGACGGGTCGTTGTCGATGCGCGACCGGCGTTCCTCGCGGACCACCTCGAGCTCCGGAGCGATCTGGTCGGCCGGCAGCTTCAGATTGGCCATCCGGTCGGATTCCAGCTCCATCATCCGGCCGAGATGCTGCTTGGCGACGTTCTGGTAGTAGCCGGTGTAGTCGTAGGAGGTGAAGGCGTTCTCCTGGCCGCCGATGCGTTTGATGATCGCCGAGAACTCGCCCGGGGCCACCGTATCGGTCCCCTTGAACATCAGGTGCTCCAGGAAATGGGCGATGCCAGACTTGCCCTTGGGCTCGTCGGCGGCGCCGACCTTGTAGAACACCATGTGGCTGACCACCGGGGCGCGATCGTTCTCGACCACCACCACCTGAAGCCCGTTCGCCAGGGTGAAGGTGGTCGGGTCGAACACCGCCGCGCGCGCCGGCGCGGCCAGGGCGACAAGCAGGGTCAGGAGGCCGAGAAGACGACCGGTCGCTAAGGGAAATCGCATTGCCGAATTTCTCCGTCCGGACAGCAGGCACGCGTCAGACATGGCGGCCCACGATCCATTCGTCAAACCGCCCTGACGGAAACCGGAGATCCCGCACCCTCTGGTCGGGTCGGGGATGCCGGAAACCGGGCGATACGACGCGGGGAATATGGCGGTTTCGCGACCGGCACGGCCTTTTTTCCGGGTCCGTGCCGGTCGAAGCGGGATCGGATCAGAAGATCCGCTGCAGCAGGCCCTCGCGGTTCCGCGTGATCGTCGGCAGCTCGCCCTCGTTCGGCTTGCGCCCCAGGGCTGCGTTCTCCTGCAGACGCTGCTGCTCCTTGCTGGCGTCCAGCAGCACGCCCCGCTCCGGGTCGTCCTTCCAGAACAGCAGATGATCGATCGGATAGCGGGTCTCGTATACGTAGTCCGCCGTCTCCTTGTCCACGGTCTCGCGGATCCCGGGCTCGGCCTGGTCGACGCCGAGCTGCTGGCGGAACTTCGCCTCGCCGATCGAGTTCACAACGACCGGAGCCGCCGGAACGGCGTTCGGGTTGGCGGTCGTGGCGCGCGCCGCCCGGCCGAGAATCCGCTCGGCGGCGGCATCGGTGGTCGAGCGCTCCTGCGGACGCGGCGTGCCGGGGCGCGGCGGGCGCAGGTCGTAGTTCGGCGGCAGCGCCAGCGGAGCGCGGGCCACCACCTGGAACTCGTCCGGCGGATCCTTGGTCTGGCCCAGCGCGTCGCGCAGCTGGCCGCAGCCGCCCAGGCCGACGGCCATGATGACCGCCAGCACGGCGGCCGGGACGATGCGGGCAGCGCGCCCCACGGTGCGCGCCCGGTCGGCGGTCTCACCCATCGTTTCCATGTCCTCCCTCGGTCTCCCCTTTGCGGGTGCCGATGCCGAAGGCATCGAGCAGCAAGAGGCCGACGCCTAAGGTAATCGCAGAATCAGCAATGTTGAAGGCCGGCCAGTGCCAACCGCCATAGTGCACGTCGATGAAGTCGACGACGGCGCCATATAGCACGCGATCGATCACGTTGCCGACTGCCCCGCCGATCACGGCGCCGAGGCCGAAGATCAGCGGCCAGCTCGTGGCCCGCATCAGCCAGGCGCCCATGAAGAGGCAGACCAGCAG
Source organism: Thalassobaculum salexigens DSM 19539 (assembly GCF_000423805.1). NCBI lineage: Bacteria > Pseudomonadati > Pseudomonadota > Alphaproteobacteria > Rhodospirillales > Thalassobaculaceae > Thalassobaculum > Thalassobaculum salexigens. The sequence goes on along the minus strand of NZ_KE384095.1, from coordinate 573,548 downwards.
GGCGAAGCCGCTGAGCAGCCAGGGCCCCCACGGACTGTCGTTGGCCAGCAGGCCGAAGCTGACGCCGCGGTTCCAGACTGGTACGAAATCGAGAAACGGCAGGATCGGCACGCGGCGCGGCGGATCGAACAGGGCCGACAGCGCCCACAGCTTGGTCGCCTGGTCGGCGATGACGACCAGGACGCCGAGCCCCAGACCACGGGTGAGCGCAGACCTCATCCCGCGATGCTCACTCGGCCGCGTCGACCAAGCCGGACACCGCATCCTCGCAGCGATCGCAGATCGGATCGCCGACCGCCACCTCGGGCAGGACGCGCCAGCAGCGCTCGCATTTCTCGCCCGCAGCCGGGGTCGGATCGCAGGCGACGCCGGCGACGTCCGGCAGGCGATAGGCCGCGTCCGGTCCCGTGCCTTCGCTCAGGGTGGCGCCGGAGGTGATGAAGATCTCCGCCGCGTCCAGGCCCTCGAACGCCGCCTTCTCGGCCGCCGACATGTAGACGGTCGGGGCCGCCTGCAGCGAGGAGCCGATGCGCTTCTCCGCCCGCTCCAGCTCCAGCGCGCCGGTGACCACGCGGCGCACCGCGCGGATCTTCGCCCATTTCTCCGCCAGCGCCTCGTCGCGCCACTCGGCCGGGATGGTCGGATAGGCCTGCAGGTGCACGGAGTCGAATTCGCCGGTGTTGCGCGCCCGCCAGGCTTCCTCGGCGGTGAAGCAGCAGATCGGCGCCAGCCAGGTGGTCAGGCACTCGAACAGGGTGTTCATCACCGTGCGCACGGCCCGACGCCGGTCGCTCTGCGGCGCGTCGCAGTACAGCGAGTCCTTGCGGATGTCGAAATAGAAGGCCGACAGGTCGCTGGCGCAGAACTGGTGCAGCGTCAGGAACATGGTGTGGTAGTCGAAATCGTGGGTGCACTGGCGCACCACCGCGTCGATCTCCGAGATCCGGTGCAGGACCCAGCGCTCCAGCTCGGGCATGCGCTCGGCCGGCAGCGCCTCCGACGCGGAGTAGCCGTCCAGCGCGCCCAGCACGTAGCGCAGGGTATTGCGCAGCCGCCGGTAATGGTCGACCGCGTGCTTCAGGATGCCCGGGCCGACCCGCAGATCCTCGGTGAAGTCGGAGCTGACCACCCAGATCCGCAGGATGTCGGCGCCGCTCTGCTCGATCACCTCCAGCGGGTCGACGCCGTTGCCCAGGGACTTCGACATCTTGCGGCCGTCTTCGGCGTTGATGAAGCCGTGGGTCAGCACCGCCTCGTAGGGCGCCCGGCCGCGGGTGCCGCAGCCGACCAGCAGGGAGGAGTGGAACCAGCCGCGATGCTGGTCGGAGCCTTCCAGATAGAGCTGGGCCGGCCAGGGCAGATCGACCCATGCCTCGTCCTCGGATTCCAGCACGAAGGCATGGGTCGAGCCGCTGTCGAACCAGACATCTGCGATGTCGGAGACCTGCTCGTAATCCTTCGGGTCGTGATCGGGGCCCAGGAAGCGCGACGGGTCGCTGGAGAACCAGGCGTCCGCCCCTTCCTTCTCGAACGCCTCGGCCACCCGGTCGATCACCGCCTGGTCGCGCAGCGGCTCGCCGGTCTCCTTGGACGTGAAGACCGGGATCGGCACGCCCCAGGCGCGCTGGCGGCTGATGCACCAGTCCGGCCGGGTCTCGATCATCCCGCGCAGCCGGTTCTGGCCGGCGGCGGGCACGAAGCGGGTCTCGTCGATCGCCTTCAGCGCCTTGTCCCGCAGCCCGGTGGTCTCCATGGAGATGAACCACTGAGAGGTGTTGCGGAAGATGAGCGGCGCCTTGGAGCGCCAGGAATGGGGATAGGAGTGCTTGACCTTGCCGCGCGCGATGAGGCCGCCATGGTCGCGGATGATGGCCGCGATCTTCATGTTGTCCTCGAGCACGTGCATGCCGGCGAAGATCGGCACGTGGTCGTAGAACACGCCGTCGTCCCCGACGGTCTGCGGCACCTCCAGATCGTTCGCCTTGCCCAGCACGAAGTCGTCGGCGCCATGGCCCGGCGCGATGTGCACGAAGCCGGTGCCGGCGTCGTCGGTGGCGAAGTCGGCGGCCAGCGCCGGCACGTCGTAGTCGTAGCCCTGGCCGCGCAGCGGATGGGCGCAGACCGTACCGGCGATGTCTGCGCCCTTGAGGCTCGCCACTTCCTTCAGCGCGGTAACCTTGGTCTGCGCCTTGAAGTCGTCCAGCAGGGTGCGGGCGACCACCAGCTTCTCGCCGACCACGGCCAGGCTGTTCTCGGCCACCTCGGTCGGTTCGACCACCACGTAGTCGATGTCATCGCCATAGGCGACGGCGCGGTTGCCCGGCATGGTCCAGGGGGTGGTCGTCCAGATGACGATCGCCGCGCCGTCCAGCGCCGGGTTGCCCGGCTTGATCACCGGGAAGCGCACATGGATCGTGGTCGAGGTGTGGTCGTGATACTCGATCTCGGCATCGGCCAGCGCGGTCTTCTCCACCACCGACCACATGACCGGCCGCGCGCCCTTGTACAGGCTGCCGTCCATCAGGAACTTGCCGATCTCGCGGGCGATCTGCGCCTCGGCCTTGAAGGTCATCGTGGTGTAGTAGTGGTCCCAGTCGCCGGTCACGCCCAGGCGCTTGAACTCCTCGCGCTGGGTGTCGATCCACTGGTCGGCGAACTCGCGGCACTGGCGGCGGAACTCGACCACCGGCACGGCGTCCTTGTCCTTGCCCTTGGACCGGTAGTCCTCCTCGATCTTCCACTCGATCGGCAGGCCGTGGCAGTCCCAGCCCGGAACGTAATGGGTGCGCTTGCCGGCCATGTGCTGGGTGCGGTTGACCAGATCCTTCAGGATCTTGTTCAGCGCGTGGCCCATATGCAGGTGGCCGTTCGCATAGGGCGGGCCGTCATGCAGGATGAACGGCTCCGCGCCCTTGCGGACCTCGCGGATGCGCCGGTCGAGATCGATCTCCTTCCACCAGGCGAGAATCTCCGGCTCGCGCTTCGGCAGGCCGGCGCGCATGGGAAAATCCGTCTTCGGCAGGAACACCGTGCTCTTGTAGTCCGTCGTCATCTCGAACGTCCGTGTCGTTGGGGAGCCGGGACCACAGGGATGATCAATGCCCCAGAAGCTCCCGCGCCTGAGCCGCATCGGCACCGATCTGCGCCGTCAGCTCGTCCAGGCCGCCAAACTTCCGCTCCGGCCGGATAAAGTCAACCAATCTCACACGGAGATCGCGGCCGTAGAGGTCGATTTCCCGGTCGAACAGGTGGACCTCCAGCAGCACACCCCGGTCGTTGACCGTCGGCCGGAGGCCGAGATTGGCCACGCCGGGCATCCAGGTGCCCGATCCCTCGCCGCCGGTCAGCATGGCGCGCACCGCATAGACGCCGAGCCGCGGGCAGAGCAGGTCGCCCAGGCGCAGGTTGGCGGTGGGGAAGCCGATGGTGCGGCCGCGCCTGTCGCCCTCCTCGACGGTGGCGGTGATCTCCCAGGGTGCGCCGAGCAGGGAGGCGGCCCCGCGCGGATCGCCCTCCATCAGGCACTGGCGGATGCGCGACGAGGAATAGACCGCACCGTCGCTCTCATGCACGGCGGCGACCTTGGTGGCGGCGAAGCCCTTCTGGGACGCCCGCTCCACCAGCATGTCGGGGGTGCCGCGCCGGCGGTGGCCGAAATTGAAGTCGTAGCCGATCACCACATGGCGCAGGCCGAGCCGGCCGAGCAGCACGTCGTCGATGAACGCCTCGGCGCTGAGCTGGGCGAATTCCTGGTTGAACGGCAGCTCGAACAGGGTGTCGACGCCGAGATCCTCCAGCCGGGTCGCCCGGCCCTTGGACGTACTCAGCCGGAACGGGTCCAGGTTGGCCTGGAAGAACTGGCGCGGGTGCGGCTCGAAGGTCACCACCGACAGCGGCGCGTGCAGGTCGCCGGCGATCCGGGCCGCCTCGCCGATAACCGCCCGATGCCCAAGATGCACGCCGTCGAAATTGCCGATGGCCGCCACCGAGCCCCGATGGCGGGGCTCCACGGCCTCTAGCGAACGCAGGATTTCCACAGGACTGCCTTTCCGCCGGTCAGGCCGCCTGGCTCGCCGCGCGCGACGGTACCAGGATGGTGGCGTCGCCGTCGATCACCACGGTGCGCCCGACCCGGCAGCGCGAGCGGAAGGCCACCCGCTTCTTCTCGGGGTTGATGTCCACGACCTCCACGGTGGTCGTCACCGTATCGCCGATCCGCACCGGCGCCAGGAACCGCAGGGTCTGGGAGATATAGACCGAGCCCTTGCCCGGCATCTGGGTCCCGAAGACCTTGGAGATGAACGCCGCTCCCAGCATGCCGTGGGCGATGCGGCCCTTGAACATGGTGGTCTTGGCATATTCCTCGTCGAGATGCAGCGGGTTGTGGTCGCCGGAGACCTCGGCGAACTGCTCGATCATGTCCTCGGTCACCACACGGTCGTAGTCGGACGTCATGCCGACCGTGAGGTCCTCGAGGAAGTACTGGCCAACTTCCTTTTGGCCGACCTCCCCGCCATTCACATCGCTCATGCCGTCCCTCTCCCGGGTTCTTCCACCGCTTATGCTGCAGCGCGAAATTTTCCGCGCGGACTATACAGGCGGGGCCGGGCCGCCTCAAGCGAGGGCGATCCGGCTTGATCGGACCACCGGTCCGTGCGATCCGGCCTCCATGAGCGCCCCGATCATCGATCTCGACACCGTCGACAGCACCAACCTGGAGGCCCGCAGGCGGATCGCCGACGGACGCCTCGCCGAGGGCACCATCGTCACCGCGCGAGAGCAGACCGGCGGACGGGCGCGGCGCGGGCGGAGCTGGACCAGCCCGCCCGGCAACCTGTACTGGAGCCGCATCGCCTTTCCCACGCCCGACTGGCCGCCGGTATGGGGGCTGTCCATGGTCTGCGGACTGGCCGTGCTCGACCTCGCCCGCGCCGCCTTGCCGACCGATGTACCGGTCGCGCTGAAATGGCCGAACGATGTGCTGGTGGACGGCGGCAAGCTGGCCGGCATCCTGCTGGAGAGCGGCGAGCGGGACGGCCGGCCCTGGGTGATCTGCGGCATCGGGGTGAACCTGGTCTCCTCCCCGCCCACCGGCCAGCTCTACGCCGCCGCCGATCTCGCCGCCAAGGGTGCCACGGATATCGACCGGGACCGGGCGGTGCACGATCTGGCACGGCATTTCGAGCGCCGGCTCGCCGCCTATCTGGCCGGCGGCCTGCCGGCGATCCGGTCGTCGGTCATGGAACATCTGGCCGGGATCGGCGGTCCCATCGTTGCCCGCATCACCGACGACCCGGCCGACGACGTCGCCGGCACCCTGCGCGGCCTCGACGCGCAGTGCCGGGCCGAGATCCTCACCGCCGACGGCTCGCTGCGGGCGATCTCCGCCGGCGATCTTTTCTTCGGCGCGACGGTTCCCAGGTCATAGGCCGGGGTGACATACCCCGTGCTCCGTCGTACGTAAGCGGAACAACAACCCAAGGGAGTGCCGAGATGCCGATGCCCGAAGACATGGTGAAAGCCGCCGCCGCCACGCTCCAGGACCACCGGGCCCGCAAGGCAACCCTGGACGCCCTGCCCGACGGCCAGAAGCCGGAGGAGCTCGAGGACGGCTACGCCATCCAGGCCGAAGTGATCGAGATGCGGGCCGCCGACGGTGCCGTGTCCATCGGCTACAAGATCGGCGCGACCAATGCCGGCGCGCGCGAGCTGCTGGGTCTGCCGGACATGTTCTGGGGCGTGCTGCTCTCCACCATGACCACCGAGAGCCCGGCCGCCTTCCCGAGCAAGGACATGTATATCCGGGTGATCGAGCCGGAGATCGCCCTGCGCTTCGGCAAGCCGCTGGACGGGCTGAAGCGGACCGTCACCGAGGAGGACGTGATCGACGCGGTGGACGCGGTGCTGCCGGCGATCGAGATCGTCGACACCCCGTTCGGCGCCGGCTGGACCAAGGCGGGCGGCGCCTCGCTGATCGCAGATGACGGCGCCCACGGCTTCTGGATCATGGGCGCGCCGGTCGACGGGGCGACGGACATGAACCTGCTCGACCTCGCCGTCACGCTCACCGCCGACGGCCAGACCGTGCGAGAGGGCAAGGGCGGCAATGTCGAGAACGGCCCCTACGCGGTGACCGCCTGGCTGGTGAACGAACTCGCCAAGCACGGCAAGTCGATCGCGGCCGGTGAATACGTCACCACCGGCTCGACCACCCCGCCGTACCCGGCCCAGCCGAACGAGAAGATCGTGGCGGATTACGGCCCGCTGGGCACGGTGACGGTGGATTTCACCTGATCCGAGGGGGCGCCCCCCTCTTCCGTTACTCCGCGGACCTGTTCCGGGGAGTGCGAGGGGGAGTGGTGGAGCGGACGCCGAGCCCCACACTTTCCCTTCCCGTCTTCCCGGGCTTGACCCGGGATCCAGGCCTCAGCGTGTTGGACCGCCCAAGGCTTTCGCCCGACGCTCCAGCACGCCGTCACCCTCGGCCCCGGCGCGCGGCCTTGGAGACGGAACAGAAGCGGGGTTTCAGCTTCCCGCGCGCGGGTCGATCGGGATGCCCGACTTGATCCCCGCCGCAGTCTCGTACAGCGCCGCGGCACTCAGCAGGTCGGCCTCGCCGCGCGGCCTGCCGGCGATCTGCAGGCCGACCGGCAGCCCGTCGGCGGTGAAGCCCGCCGGCACCGACAGCGCCGGACAGCTCGCACAGGTGAAGGCATAGGCCACCGTGCACCACTCGATATAGTTCGAGAAGGTGTGGCCGTTGCATGCCTCCACATAGCGGTGCTCGACCGGATAGGGCGGCACGATGGTCGCCGGCGACAGCACCAGGTCGTAGGTCCGATAGAACTGCTCCACCCGGTGGTACAGCCGGCCGCGGGCGAGTTCCGCCTGGGCGATCTCGTCCATCGTGAGCTCCAGACCCTTCTCGATGTTCCAGATCACCTCGGGCTTGAGCAGATCGCGGTGCTTCTCCAGCAGCGCCTTCTTGCCGGCGGCGAACTGCATGGCACGCAGGGTCTGGAACACGAGCTGGACGTCGGTGAAGTCGGGGCTCGCCTCCTCGACGATGCAGCCCATGTCCTCGAACACCTTGGCCGCCTTCTCGACGATGGCGGCGACCTCCTTGTCCACCGGCGTGATGCCGCCGAGATCGGTGCTCAGCGCCACCCGTTTGGGCATCCGCTTGGCCTTGACCGCGTCGGTGAAGGATTCCGCCGGCCGGGCCAGCGACATCGGATCCACGGGGTGTTCGCCGGCCATGGCGTCCAGCATCAGGGCCACATCCGGCACGTTGCGCGCCATCGGTCCGTCCACCGACATGGAGCCGAAGGGCAGATCGGAGGGGCCGTGGGCGACCCGGCCGGGGGTCGGGCGGAAGCCGACGATGCCGCAGAAGCTGGCCGGGTTGCGCAGGCTGCCGCCGAGATCCGAGCCCGAGGCCAGCCATGCCGTGCCCGAGGCCAGGGCCGCGGCCGAGCCGCCGGACGACCCGGCCACGCTGCGCGACGTGTTCCAGGGGTTCACCGTACGGCCGAACACCTCGTTGAAGGTGTTCGCCCCGGCGCCGAATTCCGGGGTGTTGGCCTTGGCGTAGACCACCCCGCCCTCGGCCTCCAGCATCTGCACCAGGATGTCGGAGCTGTCGGGCACGTTGTCCTTGTAGATCGGCGAGCCGTAGGTGGTGAGCACGCCCTGCGTCGCGGTCAGATCCTTGATCGCCACCGGCAGCCCGGCCAGCACGCTGTCCTTGGACGCGGCCGAGGCGCGGTCGCGGGCCCGGTCGAAGCACAGGGTCGGCAGGGCGTTGATCGTGCCGTCGACCGCCTCGATGCGCTGCTCCAGCGCGTCCAGAAGGTCGCCGGTGGTGACCTCGCCCTTCTTCAGCAGAGAGACGATCTCGGTGGCGGTCTTCGTGATCAGGTCGGCGACGGACATGGCAGAGGCTCCGGTTCGGTGGGCCGCTATCGGACATCGCCCGTCCCGGAATGGCAACCGCCGGAATCGTCAGGCGGCGGTCCTGGGATCGACGAAGGGCAGGCCGACATAGTTCTCCGCCAGGGTCTTCTGCGCGCTTTCCGACTCCATCAGGTATTCGAGTTCCGCCCGATGCACCCGGCGCTCGAATTCCGGCTCGTTGTCGAACCGGTGGAGCTGGGTGGAGAACCACCAGGAGAAGCGCTGCACCTTCCACACCCGCGCCAGGCAGGCCGCGCTGTAGCCGTCGATCCCGGCGGTCGAGCCGCCCTTGAACAGGTCGATCAGCGCCCAGGACAGGATGCGCACATCGGCCGCGGCGAGGTTCAGGCCCTTGGCGCCGGTCGGCGGCACGATATGCGCGGCGTCGCCGGCCAGGAACAGCCGGCCGTGGCGCATCGGCTCGGCGACGAAGCTGCGCAGGGGCGCCACGCTCTTCTCGATCGACGGGCCGGTCCGCATCGCCTGCCCGGCCGCGTCTCCGAACCGGGTCTTCAGGGCCTCCCAGAGCCGCTCGTCCGGCCAGTCGGCCACGTCGGTCTCCAGCGGACACTGGATGTAATACCGGCTACGGGTCTCGCTGCGCATGGAGGCCAGCGCGAAGCCCTCCGGGTGGGTTGCGTAGATCAGCTCGTGGCTGACCGGCGGTACGTCGGCCAGGATGCCGAGCCAGCCGAAGGGATAGACCCGCTCGTAGGTCCGCAGCACGCCCTCGGGGATGCTCTTGCGCGACACCCCGTGGAAGCCGTCGCAGCCGGCGATGGCCGCGCACTCGACGGTGTGGGTGACGCCGTCCTTCTCGTAAGTGACCCTCGGCCGGTCGGTATCGATATCGTGCAGGGCGACGGTCGCCGCCTCGAAGACCAAGGGCGCCCCCTGGGCGAGGCGGGCGGCGATCAGGTCCTTGGTCACCTCGGTCTGGCCGTAGACCGTGACGGTCTTGCCGCCGGTCAGGTGTTCCAGGTCGATGCGGTGGCGGGTCCCGTCGATGCAGATGTCGAAACCGGTATGGACCAGACCCTCGGCCTTCAGGCGGCTGCCGACGCCGGCCTCCACCAGCAGATCCACCGTCCCCTGCTCCAGCACGCCGGCGCGGATCCGCCCCTCCACATGGTCGCGCGACTGCCGCTCCAGGATGACGGTCTCGATCCCCGCCAGATGCAGAAGCTGGCCGAGCAGCAGCCCCGCCGGCCCGCCGCCGATGATCGCAACCTGTGTCCGCATGGCGACCGTCTCCCGGTGTTCGTTCGTAGGCGAATGGTCTAGAGCGCGGCCAGGATCGCGTCCACCGACTTGATCTCCGCCAGCACGCTCATCGCCGCCAGGGCCGCATCGTGCTGCGCCTCCGTTGCGGTCGAGCAGGCGTCGAACGCCACGGTCACCTCATATCCGATATCGGCCGCGTGGCGCACCGTGCCCTCCACCGTATAGGCCGTCGACACGCCGCAGCAGATCAGGTGCCGGGCCCCGAGCTTGAACAGCACCTGGGCGAGCGTCGAATCCTGGAACCCGCTGTTGCGGGTATGGGTGACAACATGCTCGCCCGCCATCGGACCGAGACCGTCGACGAACTCCGTGCCCCAGGTCCCCTCCTTCCACGCACCCAATTCCAGCCATTCGCGGATCAGCGCCGTGTTCACGATGACGTCGCGATACTCCGGATCGACGGCGAGCCGCACATGGACGATGGGCACGCCCGCCGCGCGGGCTCCCGCGAAAAGACGCTTGGCGTTGTCAAGCCGCTGCCAGCGCCAGTCGGCATCGGCGGCGATGCCGACCTTCACCTTCCCGTCCGGATGGCAGTTTTCGTTCTGGTAATGGTTCGCGACGATGACGGTGCCGGGCATGGGGCTGCTCCAGTTTTTCCCTGCGAGACCGCTCAGCATATCAGCCCGGGGCCCGACCGTCCTTGGGCCTCACCGCTCCAGATTCAGCCCGATCTTCGCCGCCGTGGCCATCACCATCTCCGCCAGCACCGGCAGCCTAGCGTCGGGGAAGCGGGCGGCCGGGCCGGTCACGCTGATCGCGCCGACCACCGGGCCGTGCCGGCGGATCGGCGCACCGACACAGCGCACGCCCGGATTGCGCTCCTCGTCGTCGACCGCATAGCCGCGCGCCCGGCAGACCGTCAGATCGCGCCTCAGCCGGACCCGGTCGGTGATCGTGTTCGGCCCGAAGCGGGGCAGCGCCCCGTCGCTCGGCAGATCGTCCAGCAACCGGTCGGCATCGGCGTCGCTCAGGGTGGACAGGATCGCCTTGCCGGTCCCGGTGCAGTGCGGCGGCTCGCGCTCGATGCGGACGATCTCGTTGCTCGCCGCCTCCATCTCCCGGCGCTCGATCGACACCACGTTGCGGCCGTCGAACACGCAGATATGGACGGCCTCGCCGCTCTGGTTGGCCAGGGTCTCCGCCGGGGCGCGGGCATGCCTCATCAGGTCGATATCGGCGAGCACCACGCCGCCCAGGGCGAGCAGCCGGAAGCCGAGCCGGTAGGCGTCGCGCCGTCCGTCCTGAACCAGGAAGCCGATCTCGCGCAGGGCGGCGAGCTGGCGATGCACGCTGGTCTTCGGCAGGCCGGTGCGCGCGGCGATCTCCGCCAGGGTCAGCCGGCGGTCCTCCCGGGTGAAGCAGTCGAGCACGGCGGAGGTCTTGCGCAGGGACTTCATCGGGCAAACGCCATCGGGAGCTGTTCCGGATATCGGAATTGATGGAACGCCATCGTTCTCCGCCGCGCAAGATGCGCCGAGTATTCCGGACATCGTTTCCGGTACCGGCCGCCCTATTCCGCAATGAAGAACGCGCCGGACCCCGTTCAGGAGGAGATCCCATGGCCGAGCTCGCCGGCGTCATTCCGCCATCCACCACCCCCTTCGACGCCGCCGGCGCCATCGATCTCGGCGCCGCGGCTAAGCAGATCGACTGGCTGATCAAGCAGGGCGCGGCCGGCGTCGCGGTCGGCGGCTCCACCGGCGAGGGCCACACCCTCGATGCCGAGGAGACCCGCGACCTGGTCGCCGCCGCCACCGAGGCGGCCGCCGGACGCGTGCCCGTGGTCGCCGGGATCATCTGCGACAGCACGCGGGAGGCGGTGCGCCGGGGCAGGCTGGTGGCCGACCTGAACCCCGCCGCCCTGCAGGTGACGCCGGTGCACTACCTGTTCCGGCCCTCCGACGACAACATGGTGGAGCATTTCCGCACCATGGCCGGCGAGACCGGACAGAAGATCATCATCTACAACGTGGTGCCCTGGACCTATCTCTCACCGGCCCTGCTGCTGCGGATCTTCGACGAAGTGCCGGAGGTGATCGGGGTCAAGCAGTCGGCCGGCGACCTGAAGCTGTTCGCCGATCTGATGATGGACGTGAAGCCGGGCAAGTCGATCTTCAGCGCGGTGGATGCGCTGATGTACCCGTCCTATGCCATGGGTGCCCACGGCTCGATCGCCGCGATCCTGGCCGCGGCACCTGGCGCGTCGGTGAAGCTCTGGGACCTAGTGAAGGCGGGCGACCATGCGGCGGCGCTGGACCTGCACTGGAAGCTGCTGCGCACCTGGAACGCGCTGCTGCCGCACGACAACCTGCCGGCGGCGACGAAATACGCCCAGGCGCTCCAGGGCGTGCCCTCGGGCCTGCCCCGCCAGCCGATGGCGCCGGCGAGCGCCGAGCAGAAGAAAGCGATCGAGGCGGCGCTGAAGGGACTGGGGGCGATCTGAGGGGGCGTTCCCAACCCCTGCCGCTCACTCCCCGGATTTATTCCGGGGCCCACCCATCGACCGCACGGGCGTTCGAGATGACGCGGTAATGCGCGAACAAGCGGACCTGTGGGCCCCGGAATAAATCCGGGGAGTGAAGCGTGGGTGGAGAGCTCGAGAAATCTCACCCGACCGTACCCTCCCCGTGTTCCCGTCCCGGACCAGATCCGGGACGGGAACACGTCTATAAGAAGAAAAGGCCGGCGCGTCGTCCGCACCGGCCCTGTTCGTTCTTTCATGGCCCCGGATCGTCTCCGGGGCGAAGTGAGCGTCAGCTCACTTCGGCTGCGGGACGTAGCGCAGGTAGGGCTTCTCGGCGCGCCAGCCGCCCGGGAACTTCGCCTTGGCGTCCTCGTCCTTCAGCGCCGGGACGATGATGACCTCGTCGCCATGCTTCCAGTTGACCGGCGTCGCCACCTGATGCTTGGCGGTGAGCTGCATGGAGTCGATCACCCGCAGCACCTCGTCGAAGTTCCGGCCGGTGCTCATCGGGTAGACCAGGATCAGCTTCACCTGCTTGTCCGGGCCGATGACAAAGACGTTGCGGACCGTCGCGTTGTCGACCGCGGTGCGGCCCTCGGAGGTCTCGCCCGCCCCCTCCGGCAGCATGCCGTAGAGCTTGGAGACGTTGAGGTCGGTGTCGCCGATCATCGGATAGTTCGGCTTCGCGCCCTGGGTCTCCTCGATATCCATCGCCCACTTGGCGTGGTTGTCGACGTTGTCGACGCTGAGTCCGATGATCTTGACGCCGCGCTTGTCGAATTCCGGCTTCATCCGGGCCATGTAGCCGAGCTCGGTGGTGCAGACCGGGGTGAAGTCCTTCGGGTGCGAGAACAGCACGCACCAGCTGTCGCCGATCCAGTCGTGGAAAGAGATCTCACCCTCGGTGGTCTTCGCGGTGAAATTCGGGGCGGTCTGGCCGATCTTGAGAGTCATATGGGTCACTCCATCGTTTTCAGCATCACGGCACCGGTCGATCCGGGCGTGTCTCGTCAAAGCGATCGTCGTCGCCGAGGCGTCGCTGCCGGTGCTTGCCGACCGGTCGTCGTCCTCCTCCAGGCATGTCCCGCCCCCCAAACCGGACGGAACGCGCGCGGACGGTACCCTTAAAGGACCCGCCCGAGTCTTGCTTAATTGGCCCTGACGTATCACGGCTAGGTGATAAATGTTAGCTTCGTTTCAAGCCGGTTTCAGGGCGTTTCCGCCGTGTTTCCCCGATGTCCGAACAGGAGAGTAACCCCGTGGCGACCTTCGCTCCCGCCGATCTGCGCGCCCTCATGGCCGACGTCTTCATCAAGTCCAATGTGGCGCCCGATATCGCCGGCGTGGTCGCCGATGCCCTGCTGCGCGCCGAGGCCGACGGGATCTCCAGCCACGGCGTCGCCCGGGTCCCGCCCTATGCCGAACAGGCGATGAACGGCAAGGTCGACGGACATGCCCGGCCGACCGTGACCCGCAGCGCCCAGGCGGTGCTCGACGTCGACAGCCATATCGGCTTCGCCTTCCCGGCGATCCGCGCGGGCCTGGACGCCGCAGCCGAGTTCGTCGGCGAGACCGGTATCGCCGCCGTCTCGATCAAGCACAGCCACCATTTCGGCGTCGCCGGCCACCACGTGGAGGACGCGGCCGACCGCGGCCTGGTGGCGCTCGCCTTCTCCAACACCCCGGCGGCGATCGCCCCCTGGGGTGGGAAGACCGCGCTCTACGGCACCAACCCGATCGCCTTCGCCGCGCCGCGCACCGACGGCCGGCCGCCGCTGGTGATCGACCTGTCGGTGTCCACCGTCGCCCGCGGCAAGGTGGTGCTGGCGGCGAAGAAGGGCGAGGCGATCCCCGACGACTGGGCGCTGGATGCCGAGGGTGCCATCACCACCGACGCCGAGGCCGCCCTGGTCGGCTCCATGGCGCCGCTGGGCGGACGCAGCGCCGGTGCGAAGGGGGCCGCGCTCGGCCTGATGATCGAGCTGCTCTGCGGCGCGCTGACCGGCTCCAATTTCGGTTATCAGGGCTCTTCCTTCTTCGAGCCGACCGGCGCGCCGCCGTCGATCGGCCACCTGATTCTGCTGATGGACCCCGAGGCCTTCGGCGGGGGTACCGGTTTCGCGGCGCGCTCGGAGGAGATGTTCGCCGAGATCCTGAAGCAGCAGGGCACCCGCCTGCCCGGCGACGGCCGCCTGGCGAAACGGGCGGCGGCGCCCGACGGCATCACCATCCCGGACGCCCTCGCGGATGACTTGAAGGCGCGGGCCGACGTATAACGGGCTGATCTTCAGGTGGGACTGAACTCGGGACCGGCAGTCACGAGTGTTAGGAGCGATGCGTGAACGTAGACCTGATTGAACTTCGCGACCAGGTGACGGAGATCCTGACCACCTATGGCCTGGAGGTGCTCGGCGCCATCGCCATCCTGGTGGTCGGCTGGATCCTGGCGGGCTGGGCGCGGGCCGGAACCCGCCGGGCGCTGAACCGGGTCCGCTGGATGGACGACACCGTACGGCCGATCTTCGCCGCCGTGGTCGGCTATCTGGTCCTGGCGATCACCCTGATCGCGGTGCTGAACCAGTTCGGGGTGCAGACCGCCTCGATCATCGCCGTCCTCGGCGCCGCCGGCCTGGCGGTCGGCCTGGCGCTGCAGGGTACCCTGTCGAACGTCGCGGCCGGCGTGATGCTGCTGTTCCTGCGGCCGTTCAAGGTCGGCGACTACGTCGACGCCGGCGGCGCCAGCGGCACGGTGAAGGAGGTCGGGCTGTTCAACACCGAGCTCGCCACCCCGGACAACGTCTACATCGTTGTGCCGAACTCGGCGATCTTCAGCCAGGACATCTCCAACTATTCGCGTTACGCCACCCGCCGCCTGGATATCCCGGTGGGCGTGGCCTACGACGTCGACCTGACCAAGGCAATGGCGGTGCTGACCGCCACCCTGGAGGCCGACGGCCGCGCCCTGGCCGATCCGGCCCCACAGGTCATGGTGATGGAGCTCGGAGACAGCGCGATCACGTTGAATCTGCGCTTCTGGGTGAACGCCGCCGACCTGTGGCCGTGCAAATGGGCGATGAACAAGGCGGTCAAGGAAGCGCTCGACGCGGCCGGCATCGAGATCCCGTTCCCGCAGCGCGTCCTGCACATGAAGACGGACACGCCGCCCGCCTGACCCGCGTCCTCCGTCAGGCCACCGAGATCGGGTCGCGCAGCAGCGCGATCCGATAGGGTCCGATGGGGCGGAAGAATCCCACCCGCGACCATAACTTCACCGTCACGGGAGACCAGCCTTCCGTCCGACCCCTCAGTAGCTGCGTTCGAGCTTCAGCCAGCCGCGGCGGTCGCGAGAGGTGACCACCACGTCGCGCACCCCGGAGCCGCCCAGCACCTTGAGCGGCACCGCCACCCCGGCCGACCCGAGCGCGCGCACCTTGCGCCAGAGCTGCTCCATGTCGGCCACCGGCTCCTCGCCGACGCCGAGGATCACGTCCCCCGGCCCGATGCCGGCGGTCTGCGCCGGGCCGCCTGGGGCCACCCGACCGACCACCAGACCGCCGTCGACCTCATTGGGATACAGCCCGATCCAGGGCTGGGCCGGGCTCGCGGCATGGCCGAAAGCCAGCAGATCTCCGAGGATCGGCGGCAGCAGGTCGATCGGCACGTAGAGATTGCCCGGCAGCTTGCCGATGACATCGCGCAGCATCAGCGACCCGATCCCGACCAGGCGTCCGTCCTTCGCGAACAGGGCCGCCCCGCCGAAATTCGGGATTGGCGGCGATGTGTAAAGGGCGGTGTCCAGCAGGTACTCCCAGCCTCCGGCGAAAGAGCGCAGGTCGATCAGCACCGTGGGACGGGCGCCGCCCGGCCCGGCGGCGAGCAACGTGTCGCCCACGTTAAGGTCGGCGAAGCTCCCGAGCCTGGCCGGCGTCGCCTCCAGGGGACCCAGCGCCCGGACCAGACCGAAGCCGGTCTCATGGTCGTATCCGACGGTCTCCGCCGGCACCCGATTCGCCGCCGCGTCGGTCACCCAGACCGCATCGGATTCCATCATCAGGTACCCGATCGTGAGAATCAGGCCACCGCTGTCGATGAGGACGCCGCCGCCGATCCGTTCGGTGCCCAGCGAGTCGGCGGTCCGCGCATCGGCCGGGACAGTGGTTCGGATTTCCACAACGGCATTCAAGGGGTTGCCGTCGGCCCGCGGGGATCCGGCGGGCACGGTTAACGCGACGAGAACGATCAGGAAGGCGAGTCTGCGCATGCCGCACCTCCTCAGGTACTGAGGAAAGAAGGGTAGCTCGGTTACGCGCGCCGACCAGTCAGAACGTGTCGAATCCGAGAAACCTTGTTATCTTCCAAGGTCAAGGCCGGTCCGTCGGGTCGGCCGGCACGTGCGCGGGAGACGGCGATGGCACGCGGACAGGACTACGTAAAGGCCAAGGCGCTGGAAGCGGTCGAGGCGGCCGGCGGCAACCGGCACGAAGCGGCGCTGCTGCTCCGGGTCTGGGCGGATGCCGACGACAAGCTCTACCGCGCCCTGACCGCCCCGCTGATGGGCAACCTGACCGCTTTGGCCGTGCAGCGGGCCACCGGCGCCTCCGACGGCCATGCGATCGGTGGCACCGGCGGTCGCAAGAAGGGGGCGAAGGGCCGCAAGCAGCCGATCGCCGAGGCCGACCTGCTGGCCGCCATCGGATCGCGCAGCGGCCAGACCATGTCGAGCTACCGGCAGTCCGCCGCCCCGCCGGGCCAGGGCAGCGCGCGCCACAAGCAGGCGGTCACGCTGCTGGCCTCCGCCTATCGGCGCAAGCCATCGAGCTGAGCGTCGGGCAGGCGGGTCAGGTGCGCAAAGGAGATTGGCGCGCAAAGATCTGGTGCCCAAACCCGGTGTGCCGGGTTCGAGCGTGCCAGATTAGGTCCGGTCAGGCCGGGCGCGCCTTCACCATGTTCTCGTAGAGCTTGGCGATATAGGTCGGATCGGCACCGATCTGCTGGTTGGTGCGCGAGCGGTGCTCGGCCGTTTCCGCCACGCCGGCATTGATCATGTTCGGCGCCGCCTCGTCCGGGCAGATCGCCAGGCCGGTCTTCTCCAGGCTGGCCATGATGTCCTGGCTCTGCTTGCGGAAGCGCTGGAACGACGAGTCGAACTTGCCGGAATCCTTCTTGCCCGGACTGGAGGCCCGGGACAGCGCCATGGAGAAGATGTCGAGGATCAGGTTGGCATTCCGGGTCTCGATCCACTCGGTGATCATCGCGCCCCAGACCGCGCTCACATAGGTCCGCGAGGCCGAAGCCATCATGCCCTTCGACAGGGTCTGGTCGGCGGCCTGAACCATCGCGTCGGTCGGCATCCGCGGCACGATGACGAATCCCGCCAGCGTCAGCGACTCGACCACCTCCTCGGCGTCCTTGCGGTAGTTCTCCCACTCGTTCTCGATGAGGAACGACCCAAGGAAATCCACTTCGTTATTCTGGACATTGTTGAGGAACCGCGCGAATTCTTTCGCGAAATACTCCACAACGGAGGGCTGTTGACTGACCGGTGCCGCGTTCCTGCCACGCATCGCTATCATCCTAACGTTCCGGTGCGGACGAATTCAGCCAGACTTGGCCGCAACCGCCGCACCGCACTTCAAATCTCTTGCGCCCTCACCACCGTGGCGGTGTGACCCTTGATCTGTGTCACGCCGCAATACTGGCAATGAAGATCCCGACTAGTATCCCACAGATGGCACCGGTTTGGCACGTTTCTTAAGCCGGACTGCCCTGCCTGTGGCGGCGACTATAGACCTGACGAATTATTTTTGAAGTGTGATCTATCCGACAATGTCGCAAAGCACTCTACTACAAGGCGCATTTCGGCGCAGACGGCTATCGGGTGACCCGCGGCTTCAGAAATCTCGGGGGCGACGGAATGACCACCCGGTCCTGCGCCTCGCGGAGATCCTGCCAGTCCCGCGCGCTGTCTCGGGCCGACTCGCGCACCGGTGTGCGGCGCGGCTCCGCCGGCTTGGCCCGCATCCGCCGGGCCCGGCGGGAGGCGTCATCGCCGATGCTGGAGCGCTGCCAGGAGGGAAGGGCGTCGAAGGCGGCCGACGCGGTGCGCAGATCGGCGCTGCGGCCGGAGCGGTAGGCCCGGTTCACCTCGCGCGCCACGATGCTGCCGGCACCGAGCTCGGCATTGACGGTTTCCGACAGCACGCCGAGAGCACGGCGATCCAGCGGGTCGATATCAGCCATCCGTTTCCCCCACCCAGCGGTTTGCGGTCCGATTCGCTCGGATCGCCAGAATATTCCAACCCGTGCGCATTGTCAGCTGTCAACGCCCGGGTCAGTCGTCCTTGAACTTCTCGCGAACCGCCGAGAACGCCTTGAGCACCGCCGCTTCGGTCGGCCCGCCCCGGCCGGTGATGTTGTCCGCCAGCACCACGTACAGTGCGTCGATATGCAGGTCGATGATATCGACCCGGCGCGGGTCGAGTTCCTGCAGACCGGAGACGAAGTCGTTCAGCGACTTGCCGATGGCGGTCAGCAGGTCGAAGCCGATGGTGCCGCCGGCGCCCTTGATCTCCAATGAGTCCCGATAGATCGCGAGCAACGCCTGGCCGGCATCCGCCTCGCCGTCCGACGCCTCGCGCAGGGCGGTGCGCATGGCGACCAGACGGGCGGCGATGTCGGCGGTGAAGCTGTCCCGGGCGTTGTGGACCACCTGCTCCAGCTTCTGCACCATGGCCGGCGAGAGCTTGAAGTCGAATCCCCTCGTATGGTTCACCGCCTTGCGCCGGAGGTCCGGCCGCGGCGGGATGATCTGGGCCCTGCGCGCCATCAGTCGGCGCGCCGCCGGTCCGGACCGCCGTAGTCGACCTGCCGCCGACGGCGGTCCGGGCCGAAATAGTCGTCGATATTGACGAAGGCGCGGGGTCTGGCGATCACCGAGACCAGCCGGCGGTACAGGCCCTCCACGTTGAACGGCTTGGCGAGGAACTCGGTCACGCCGCGGTCGCGGGCGCGCATCACGTATTCCTCTTCGGAATTGGCCGTCAGCATGATGATCGGAATCATGCGGTCCGGCGAATCCATGCCGGTGCGGATCCAGTCGATCAGGTCGATCCCGGTCTCCGGCTCCATGTGATACTCGGTGATGATGATATCCACCGGCTCGCCGCGCAGGACGTTGCGGGCACGCGCCACCGACGTGACGCTGCGGACGCGCGTCACCTCCAGCATGGCAAGGATGTCCCGGATGAGCTGGGTCGACAGCTTGTTCTGGTCGACGATGAGAAAGCTCACCTTGGAGAAGTCGATTTTTTCGGGCATGAGCGCGCCGTTTCTCGGCCTCTCCGGTGGAACCCAGCAAGTCGGGCAAAACATAAGCGGGGTAAGCGGCCATGTAAATCTTCAGCCCGCCTCAAAGCGGCATTTCCGCGTGTTTACTTCCGTTAACCACGACGCCAGGATCGCCGCCATGAACGATGCGTCAATTCCGGTCTGCCAGGCGGCGGACCCCGCCCCCCGGTCACCAGGCTTCGCCGTGCCGGATGGGGCGACCGATTGCCATTTCCATGTGTTCGGCCCGGCCGACCGCTTCCCCTATACACCGAACCGGACCTACACCCCGCCGGACCATCCGGCGGAGGCGTATCGCCATCTGATCGACACCCTGGGCGTGACCCGCTGCGTCACCATCCACCCCAGCGTCTACGGCACCGACAATGCCATCACCGAGTGGTTGCTGCAGGAGGCCGCCGGCTGGTCCGGGATCGAGATGCGCGGCATCGCGGTGCTCGACGCCGGGATCGACGACGCCGCGCTGCGCCGCCTGGACAAGCTCGGCGTGCGCGGGGTGCGCTACAACCTGCTGTACAAGGGCGGCCCGCCGGCGGAGGAGATCCGCGCCATGGCCGGGCGCATCGCCGAGATGGGCTGGCACATCCAGTTCCTGGTCGACGTCTCCAGCTTCGACCTGGCGACCTATGCCGACCTGCCGGTGGAGATCGTGGTCGACCATATGGGCCATATGGACCCGACCAAGGGGCTGGAGGAGCCGGGCTTCGCCACCCTGCTCGACCTGCTGCGGGGCGGCCGCACCTGGGTGAAGCTGTCCGGCGCCTATCGCAGCACCAACCTGCAGCAGACGCCCTACACGGACGTCGTGCCGATCGCCCGGGCCCTGGCGCGGACCGCGCCGGAGCGCTGCGTATGGGGGACGGACTGGCCGCATCCCTTCGCCCAGATCCCGATGCCGAACGACGGCGACCTGATGGACGAACTGGCGGTGTGGGTCCCCGACGAGAAACAGCGCAATGCCATCCTGGTGGACAACCCGTCCAGGCTCTACGGCTTCTGACCCTACTCGGCGCGGGTGGCGGTCACCGAGATGGAGATCGTCACCTCGTCGCCCACCGCCATGTTGGTCGCCCATTCGCCGGTGCCGATGGCGAAGTCGTGGCGGCTGACCACCAGCGATCCCTCCGCATGGGCCGTCTCGCCGTCGATCCGCAGGGTGAAAGGCAGGGTGAGCGGCTCGCTCCGACCCTTCAGCGTCAGGCTGCCGACCGCCCGGTAGCCCTCCGACCAGCCATGGATCTCGCGGGCTTCGAACACCGCCTCGGGAAAGGCATCCACGGCGAAGAATTCCGTGCCCCGGGCCTGGGCGTCGCGGTCGTCGTCGCCGGTATCGAGCGACGCCGTCTCGATCACCACCCGGACCTCGCCCGCCGGGCCTTCCGGATCGAAGAGGATGTCGACGGTGTAGTCGCGAAACACGCCCTCGATGGGCGTACCGAGCTGGGTGAAGGTGAAGGCGATCCGGCTTCTGGTCGGATCGGCGTGCCAGGGGGCCAGCTCCTCGGCCGGGGCCGCCCGCACAGCGCCGGCGCCGACCAGAACCAGGACGAAGGCACCGGCGAGCATCCGGCGCAGGGTGGCGTCCCGGTCGCGGAAGTGGTGCTTGAGCGCGGCGGCGACATGCAGCGCCACCAGGGCCAGCAGCCCGTAGGCCAGGGTGCCGTGCGCCCGTTCGAACAGCTGCGCGAGGTCACGGTCGGGCGCGATCGGATTGGGCAGGACGACGAGCCCGAACAGGTTTACAGGCGTGTTCGCCGCCGCCGACATCAGCCAGCCGAGCACCGGCATCGCGATCAGGCAGGCGTAGAGCAGCCAATGCGCCCCCGTGGAGACCCGGCGCTGCCAGGCGCTGTCGCCGAGAAACGGCGGCTGCGGATTCGCCAGGCGCCAGAGCAGCCGCAGGACCGTGACCGCCAGGATGGTGAGGCCGAGCGACTTGTGCCAGCCATAGGCCTGCAGCTTGGCCAGCCCAACCGGCAGGGCGTCCATGCGCCAGGCGATCGCGAACATCGCCGCCACCGCCAACGCCGTCAGCCAATGCAGCCCCCTGGCCGCCCAGCCGTATCGCTCCGGAGAATTGCGTATCGCCATCACACGGCCTCCCTGATCTCATAAGATGGGCCGGGTCGGCGCCGCGCCAAGCCGCCAGAGACGATCACCGTGCGGCGATCATGGCCCGGCGATCATCCCCTGCCCCGCCTCTGCGCCACATGCTCGCGCCAGGACAGATAGATGCCGCTGGCGATCAGGATGGCGATGCCGGTCCAGGTGAAGGCGTCGGGGAAGTCGCCGAACCAGAGATAGCCGATGGTCGTCGCCATCACGATCTCCGCATAGATGAAGGGCGAGATCACCGAGGCCGGGGCCTGCTCGAAGGCGCGGATCATGAAGTAGTGGCCGAACGCCCCGACCGAGCCCATCACCGCCATGCGGATCCAGTCGGCCGCATCCGGCGTCTGCCACACGAAGGGCAGCAGGATCGCCGTGCCGACCACCCCGACGAGCGAGGTATAGGCCAGCGTCACCAGCGGCGGGGCGGCGGTGCTGAGATGCCGGGTCAGCAGGGCATAGGCGGCGATGCAGCAGCCGGCCGCCAGGGCCAGGACCGCCCCCGGCTGGAACACGCCGAGACCGGGCCGCAGGATCACCAGCACCCCGAGAAAACCGACCAGCACCGCGCCCCAGCGGCGCGCGCCGACCTGCTCGCCCAGGAACAGCGCCGAGATCGCGGTGACGATCAGGGGTGCCACGAACATCAGGGCCAGCCCGTCCGCCAGCGGCAGGGTGCGCAGCGACCAGTAGAAGAACCCGGTCCCGGCCAGGATCGACAGGCCGCGGGTGATCTGCAGCGCCAGACGGTTGGCCCGGCGCAGCTCGCGTCCGTGGCGCAGGGCGGCGATCGGCACGATGAACAGCGACTGGAAGGCGAACCGTGCGAAGACGAGCTGGACCACCACGTAGCGGTCGCTCATGGACTTCGCCAGACCTTCCATGATCGGCAGCAGAGAGACCGACAGCAGCATCAGCCCGATCCCGAAAAGCACCCTGTCGGCCGGCGGTGGCGGCGCTTGCGGAGGCGTCGGATCGGTGACGGGCACGGCGGTGGGTTCGGTCATGGACGGCCTGCGGGATCTGGAGGGACCTGCGTGGAGAAGCCCATGGAGGGACGGGCTCGGGAGGGATGGGCGCGGGCGGTAGGGCGTCCTACGATATCGGCACCGCCGCGCCAGGCCAACCGGGGAGGGTCCGATGGGCCTACCTTGAGTATCATGCCGCGCATTCCGTCGGACGATGCGGCGCGCCATATCCGCGCTATATCCCTGGGACGTTGGGTCCCGTGTTCGACAATCTCGGACGCCGGCTTCAGGACGGATCCTGAGCGCGGGCGCCCGACAAACCGGAGGTGTCCGCATGCTCCGCCTGCTGCCCGCCGCGCTCCTGCTGGTCCTTCTTGCCGGACCGGCCAGGGCCCAGACGCCCGTCGATCTCCAGCTCGTGCTGGCGGTCGACATCTCCCGCTCCATGGATCAGGACGAGCAGAGCCTCCAGCGTGCCGGATATGTCGCCGCCCTGCGCGACCCGCAGGTGATCGCGGCGATCCAGGGCGGCCCCCTGGGGCGGATCGCTCTCACCTATGTGGAATGGGCCGGCCAGGGGCTGCAGACGGTACTGGTGCCCTGGACCCTGATCGACGGGGCGGACTCCGCCGGTCTGGTCGCCGATGCGCTCGCCGTGCAGCCGCTTCAGCGCCTGCGCCGCACCTCGATCAGCAACGCGCTGACCTTCTCCGCCAGCCATTTCGAGACCTCCGGCTTCACCAGCCCCCGGCGGGTGATCGACATCTCCGGCGACGGTCCGAACAACCAGGGTTTCGAGGTGACCGAGGCGCGCGACGCGGTGATCGACCAGGGCATCACCATCAACGGCCTGCCGATCATGCTGAAGACCGGCTATCCGAGCGGGTTCTTCGACGTGCAGAACCTCGACCTCTACTACGAGGACTGCGTGATCGGCGGGTTCGGCGCCTTCCTGGTGACCGTGCAGGATGTCGGCGAGTTCGCCGGTGCCATCCGCCGCAAGCTGATCCTGGAGATCGCCGGTCGTGCGCCGGCGCCCCGCGCCGTCCCGGCCCGATGGTCGCCGATGCAGGGCACGCCGGGCCAGGGCACGCCGGGCCAGGGCTCGCAGCTCCGGGGCACGCCGGTCCAGGGCTTCGCCGGGACCGACTGCCAGATCGGCGAGAAGCTCTGGGACAGCTGGATGCGCGGCGCGGAATAGGCGGTGTCGACCACGACCCGGCATGACGCGATGCCGGAACGGAACCAATCCCGTTCCAGACCGACCCCTGGGATCCGGCGCCGCGTCGGTTATATGGGAGGTCCATGGCCAACTCACCGACTCCAGACGTCCCGAGCCCGTCCGAAGCGCCGGCACCGGTCGCGCTGACCCGCGAGCGGCTGCGCTCCGGCGAGATCCGCGCGCTGCTGCATGAGCACGAGCCGACCATCAAGACCCTCAGCGACGAGGAGCTGGCGGCCTCGCAGGCGGCCATGTTCCCGGGGACCGGCAAGCCCGAGGGCGATGTCTGGCTGTTCGGCTACGGCTCGCTGATCTGGAACCCGGCCATCGAGTTCGCCGAGCAGCGCTGCGCCACCGTGCGCGGCCTGCACCGGCGGTTCTGCCTGCGCACCGAGCTCGGCCGCGGCACGCCGGATCAGCCGGGCCTGGTGCTCGGCCTCGACCGCGGCGGTGTCTGCCGGGGCGTTGCGTTCCGCATTCCCAGGGAGCATGCCGAGACGGAGCTGGAGATCGTCTGGCGCCGGGAGATGGTCACCCACGCCTACCGGCCGCGCTGGCTGAAGGCGCAGACCGACCAGGGCCCGATCGACGTGCTGGGCTTCGTGATCAACCGCTCCGGCGAACGCTATTGCGGCCAGCTTCCGGAGGACGAGGCGGCGGAGACCATCGCCCGGACCTGCGGCTTCCTGGGGCCGTGCTGCGAGTATCTGTTCAACACGGTGTCCCATCTGCGCGACCTCGGCATGCCGGATGCCGGGCTGGAGCGGCTGGCTGGCAAGGTGGCGGCCAAACAGGCGGCGGCCAAGTTGGGACAAGGCGCCGACGGCGGTCTCGACGTCCCGCGGCGGAGCGCGTAAGACGGGAGGATCTCACTCCCGAGGGTATCGTGGTCGCGCCGAACACGCCGAACTATCTGGACGACGGGCATGTGGGCCGCGGCATCCTGCTGATCTGCGGCGGCTTTCTGCTGTTCGCCTTCCTCGATACCTCGGCCAAGGTGCTGTCCCGCGACCTCGACACCCTGCAGATCGTCTGGGCCCGCTTCGTCGGCCATGCGGTCCTGGTGCTGCTGGTCCTGCTGCCGCGCAAGGGGCCGCGGGTCTTCGCCACCAGCAACCTGCGCCTGCAGATCGCCCGCTCGGTCCTGCTGGTGATGTCGACCGTGCTGAACTTCACCGCCGTCAGCTACCTGCCGCTGACCACCACCGCCTCGATCTTCTTCACCGCCCCGCTGCTGGTCGCCGCCCTTTCGGTGCCGCTGCTGGGCGAGACCGTCGGCTGGCGGCGCTGGTCGGCGATCGCGGTCGGCTTCATCGGCGTGCTGGTGATCATCCGGCCCGGTGCGGCGGAGGTGCATTGGGCCGTGGGGCTGTGCCTGGGCAACGCCCTGGTCGCCGCCCTGTACAGCATCGCCACCCGCAAGCTGGCGGCCCGCGACCATTCCGACACCACCTCGCTGTATTCCCCGCTGGTCGGCGCGGTCATCCTGCTGCCGATCCTGCCCTACGTCTGGAGTGCGCCGGAGACGCTCACCAATTGGGCGCTGCTGCTGGGGCTCGGCGTGTTCGGCGGGGTCGGCCACTGGCTGGTGATCATCGCCCACCGCTACGCCGGCGCCTCGGTGCTGGCTCCCTTCACCTACAGCGCCATCCTGTGGATGACGATCTCCGGCTATCTCGTCTTCGGCGACCTGCCGGACCAGTGGACCGTTGTCGGCGCCGCGATCGTGATTGCCAGCGGGCTCTACGTCTTCCACCGTGAACAGGTCCGCAAGGCGGAACGCTAACCGTCGAGAGCAAGAAACTCCCAGGGAGAGACCGACCGATGACCGTGGCGACCCAACTCTTCGACCTCACCGACCGGGCGATCCTGATCACCGGCGCCTCGCGCGGCATCGGCCTCGCCATGGCCCGGGCCTGCGGTGCCCATGGCGCCACCGTGGTGCTGAACGGCCGCAACGCCGAGGCCCTGCAGAGCCGGGTCGACGAGTTGACGGCCGAGGGCATCAGGGCGGAGGCCGAAGTCTTCGACGTGACCGACGAGGCGGCCGGCCGCGCCGCCCTGGAGCGAATCGTCGGCCGCCATGGCCGGCTCTGGGGCCTGATCGCCAATGCCGGGGTGCAGCACCGGGTGCCGGTGCTCGACTTCCCGACCGAGGATTTCCGCCGGGTGGTCGACACCAACCTGACCGCCTGCTTCACCCTGGGCCGCGACGCCGCCCGGTACATGGTGGAGGCCGGCGGCGGCCGGATCGTCAACACCGTCTCCATGCTCGGCCCCCAGGCGCGGCCGACCGTCCCGGCCTATATCGCCGCCAAGGAGGGCCTGCGCGCCCTGACCCGGGCGATGGCCGTGGAACTGGGATCGAAGGGCATCACCGTGAACGCGGTCGCCCCGGGCTATGTCGCCACCGAGATGAACACCGCGCTGATCGAGAACACGGAGTTCAATGCCTGGGTCGTCGGCAAGACGCCGCTCGGCCGCTGGGCCGATCCGGCGGAGCTGGGCGGGGCGGCGGTGTATCTCATGGCCGATGCCGGCAGCTTCGTCAGCGGCCAGATCCTCGGGATCGACGGCGGCATGAGCGTGCAGGTTTAAGGGAACGCCCCTCACGCCCCCGCCAACGCCTTTACCCGGCCGAGCATCGTCGCGATCGCCGCCTCCGGATCCCCGAGATCGACCGTGCCGGCCGCTGCCAGGGCCCGCTCGGCGATGCCCTGATCCGACGCCAGGTTGGAAATCGCGTTGCGCAGGCTGGTTTCGTCCTCATGGCCGCCGGACAGGACGACGGTGCCGCCGGTCGCCGCCAGACCGCGCGCCGTCACCGAATGCTCCAGGTTCCAGGGCAGGATGAACTGCGGCGTGCCGGCCAGCAGGGCGGCCACCGCCGTCGACAGGCCGCCATGGTGGACGATCAGCCGCACCGACGGCAGCACCGTGGCGAAATCCTGCGGCTCCGGATGGATCGTCAGCCCGGGCCCGCTTTCCGCGCGCGCCCCGTCCGGCGCCAGATCGGAGATATAGCCGCTTCCCCGCACCTTGGCCGCCTTGGTCGCCGCCACCGCCACCGGAGTCAGCTTGTGGCTGCGCGGCAGGTACAGGAACACGCCACGCTCCTCGCGCTCCGCCAGGGGCTTCGGCGTGATGTTGCGCGGCATGTTGAACGGCGGCAGGGTCGTCTCGGTCCGGTAGGCGGCGTAGGGGTCCACCAGGGGCAGGGAGAACACGAAGGTCTCGTCGCCGTGCAGGGCGTCGGCCACGTAGTCGACCGGCGGATCGCCCAGGGCGGCCAGCGCCGCGTTGATCGAACGGTGCAGCGCCCGCTCGTTCTCGACGCTGAACGGCTCCAGTTTCTCCTGCCAGGGCCGGATCGGCGGCATCGGCCGGCCGGCCGGCGGCGTGGTGTAGCCGTTGCCGACGCCGATATGCGGCACCCGGCCCCGCGCCGCCAGGTTCAGGGTCGGCGAGAAGTCGCCCACCACCACGTCCGGCTTCACCACCTCGATCAGGTCGCGCCAGGCGGAGATGCGCTGGCGCAGCGCCTCCACGTTGCCGTAGCCGATGATCCGCAGCACGTCGGCGAAGATATGGGTCGGGATCTGCCGGATCTTGGGGTCGCTGGGGATGTTCCAGCGCGGCGCCTGGATGACCCGCACCCCCGGCAGCCGCCGGCCGGTGGCCCGGTCGATCAGGGCGTCGCCGCGCTCGATCTCCTGCAGCGCGCAGACGATCTCCCAGCCTTCGGCCGACAGACGCTCGGCGATCGGACGGAACCGCGTGACGTGACCGAGGCCGGCCCCGAATTCCCAACCAAAAAGTACGCGCACTTCGCCAGATCCCGTGCTTCGATAGGCAGACCCCACCTCATAGCGCGCCCGGACGGCCAAGGCCACTCCGGCCCGCGCCGTAAGACGCATGAACCGGAGTTAGCCGATGACCTTCTCCATCGCGGCGCGCGATCCCGAAACCGGTGCCTTCGGCCTGGCCGTCACTACCTCCGGCCTTGCCGTCGGCAGCCGCTGCCCGCATGCGCGCGCCGGCGTGGGCGCAGTGATGAGCCAGCACCGCACCGACCCGCGCCTCGGCATGCTCGGCCTCGACCTGCTCGCGCGCGGAATGAGCGCCGAGGAGACGCTCGCCGCCCTTGTCGCCGGTCGCGCGGACGCCGCCTGGCGGGAGATCGCCGTGGTGGACAATGCCGGACGGACCGCCGCCTTCCACGGCAGCGAGATCTACTCGCTGCACGGCAACGCGAGCCGCGACGGCGCGATCGCGCTGGGCAATATCCTGGCCGACGAGGCGGTCCCCGGCGCGATGCTGGACGGGTTCTTCTGCACGATGGCGGATCCGCTCGAGCTGCGCCTGGTGACGGCGCTGGAGGCCGGGCTGGCGGCCGGCGGGGAGCTCGGCACGCTGCAGACCGCCGCCCTGCTGATCGTGCGCGACGACCCGTTCCCGTGGATGGACCTGCGCATCGACCGCTCGCAGGCCCCCCTGGAGGACCTGCGGGCCTTGGCGATGGCCTATGCCCCGGCCGCGGACGGTATCCGGCAGACCGCGGTGGCCCCGGAAACCGTGCCGAACAATGCCGAGATGGTGCGTCGCCACGCGGCGCTGATCGCCGCCCGCTCTTGAGCGCCGCGGCGCCGGGCTCTATGACACCGCGCATGACCCTGCTCACCGAGTCCGATCCGCCGCCCTTCGAGGTCGTGAATCCCGATGCCGCCGCGCCGGTGGTCTTCGTCTCCGACCACAACGCCAACGCGGTCCCGGCCGCGCTGGAAGGGCTCGGCCTGCCCGAGGGGGAACTGGGGCGGCATATCGGCTACGACATCGGCATCGACCGGGTCGCCCGCCGCCTGGCCGAGCGGTTCGCGGCCCCCCTGGTGGTCAGCGGCTATTCGCGGCTGGTCTGCGACGTGAACCGGGTGCCGTATTCCCCGGCCTCCATTCCCGAGATCTCCGACGGCACACCCATCCCGGCAAACCAGGACCTGCAGGACGCGGACAAGCAGGCCCGCTACGACGCCCTGTTCCATCCCTATCACGGCGCCGTCGCCGACCTGCTCGACCGGCGGATGGCGGCGGGCGATCGGCCGCTCTTCGTCGCCCTGCACAGCTTCACCCCGACCCTGGTCAGCGCGCCGGCGGACCGGCCCTGGGAGATCGGCTTCCTGTGGGACGAGGACGCAGCCACCTCCGCCCTGGCGATGCGGATCTTCCGCAGCCTGTTTCCGGATGCCTGCGTCGGCGACAACCAGCCCTATTCCGGGGCCACGCCCGAGGGCTATTCGATCCCGGTCCATGCCGAACGGCGCGGCTTGAAGAATCTCTGCCTGGAATTCCGCCAGGACCTGATCGCCGAGCCGGCGGGCGGCGCGCTCTGGGCCGACCGATTCGGCGATGCGCTGGCGGAACTTCTGCGCACCGGCG
This sequence comes from Thalassobaculum salexigens DSM 19539, assembly GCF_000423805.1. NCBI lineage: Bacteria > Pseudomonadati > Pseudomonadota > Alphaproteobacteria > Rhodospirillales > Thalassobaculaceae > Thalassobaculum > Thalassobaculum salexigens. The sequence continues at coordinate 544,762 of NZ_KE384095.1, read as the reverse complement.
GCAAGGGGTAGCATCGCCCGGCTGCGGGACCGATATTCTGTGCAACAACCGACAACCGCAGCCCGGAGGATCGACCATGGCCGACCAACCGAAGATCGACGCCACCACCCGCACCGAGCTGGAGGCCGCCGCCTTCCGCACCCTGGTGGAGCATCTGCGCGAGCGCACCGACGTGCAGAATATCGACCTGATGAACCTGGCGGGCTTCTGCCGTAACTGCCTGTCCAAGTGGTACCGGGCCGCGGCCGAGGACCATGGTCTCGACCTGGACTATGAGCAGGCCCGCGAGATCGTCTACGGCATGCCCTACCCGGAGTGGAAGGCGAAGCACCAGGCCGAAGCCAGCGCGGAGCAGAAGGCCGCCTTCGACGCCCAGGCCAAGCACTGAGCCCCGTCGCACCGGCGACGCGGCCGCCGGGCAGCGATCTGAGACGGCGAGGGTCGCCGGTGACACACTTCGAGACAATGTAGAGCGGGACAGGACGAACCGGAATCGGGCACCATGCCGGGCGCCGTCCGGTTCTGCCGCAGTCACGTCCAACACCTGTCACGATTGCGGGCCCATGATATCGGCACGGACCAAACGGCAGCCTGCGAGGAAGTGAGACCATGCCGGATCAGTTGCGTATCGCCGCCCTTCTCCTCTGCTCCGTCGTCGTCGCCGTGGGCGTCGCCGTGGCCGGCAAGTTCGTCGGCGACGGGTTCCGCGACGGCCGCGCCACCGACCGCTACGTGACGGTCAAGGGCGTGGCCGAGCGCGAGGTCGTCGCGGACCTCGCGGTCTGGCCCGTGCGCATCACCGAGACCGGCGACGACCTGGGCGCCACCCAGTCGCGGCTGGAGCAGGATGTCGACGCCCTGGTGGTCTTCCTGGTGGGCGAGGGCGTGCCGCAGGAGAGCATCCTGCGCGGCCGGGTGGAGGTGCAGGACCTGCTGGCCCAGGCCTACCGGCCCGAGGGCATCGAGAAGGGCCGCTACATCCTCGCCCAGACCGTCACCGTGCGGACCGGCAACGTGGCGCTGGTCGACACCGCCTCCTCGCGGATCGGCGAGCTGGTCAAGATGGGCGTGGTCTTCGCCGAGACCGGCGGTCCGAGCTACGTCTTCACCGGCCTGAACGAGATCAAGCCGGACATGATCGCCGAGGCCACCAGGGCGGCCCGCGAGGGCGCCCAGCGCTTCGCCGAGGACAGCGGCAGCACCGTCGGCGTCATCCGCCAGGCGAATCAGGGGGTCTTCACCATCGGTCCGCTGGAAGGCTGGAGCGACTACAACGCCGACGGCGCCATTGAGAAGCGGGTGCGCGTGGTCTCGACGATCGACTTCTTCCTGCGGGATTGAGCGCCGCCTAAGAGTTACGCCGCCTGACGCTGCCCGACTGCCCCGTCGAACGGCTGCAGGTTGTCGACGAACATCTCGGCACAGCGCGCCCAGGTGAAGTGCAGACCCCGCGCCCGTGCCACCTCCCGGTCGATCCTCAGCGCCCCGGCCACGGCACGACCCAGATCCTCGTCCAGCACGCCCGCGCCGCTGTCGGCGATCACGTCGAGCGGGCCCGGCACCGGATAGGCCGCCACCGGCACGCCGCTGGCCAGCGCCTCGATCAGCACCAGGCCGAAGGTGTCGGTGCGGCTCGGGAAGACGAAGACGTCGGCCGAGGCATAATGGGCGGCGAGCTCCTCACCGGATTTCGCGCCGACGAAGACCACGTCGCCGTGCTGGCGCATGAGCTCCGTGCGCTGCGGGCCGTCGCCGACGACGACCTTGGTCCCGGGATGGTCGAGTGCCAGGAAGGCGCCGATATTCTTCTCCACCGCCACCCGGCCCACATACATCAGGATCGGCCGCGGTAGGTCGAGGATCGACGGGCGGGGATGGAACAGGCCAACATCCACCCCCCGCGTCCAGTCGCGCAGGTTGGGAAAGCCCTGGGCCTCCAGCTCCCGGCGCAGCGACGCGGTCGCCACCATCACGCCGCTGGACGGCGCGTGGAAGCGGCGCATCATCCGGTAGGTCCAGGACAGCGGGATGCCCGCCCGGGCCTGCAGGTATTCCGGGAACTTGGTGTGATAGGCCGTGGTGAAGGGCAGGCCGCGCGCCAGGCAGTAACGCCGGGCGGCATAGCCGAGCGGCCCTTCGGTGGCGATGTGGATGGCGCAGGGATGGGCCGCGTCCAGCAGTTCGGTGACCCGGCGGTCGGGGAACAGCGCCAGCCGGATCTCCGGATAGGTGGGACAGGGCACGGTGCGGAACCTGTCCGGGGTCACGAAGGTCACCCGGTGGCCCATGCGGTTGAGCTGCTCGGCCGTGGTCGCCAGGGTGCGGACCACGCCGTTGACCTGCGGATACCAGGCGTCCGACACCACCGCCACATGCAGCGCCTCGCCGGACCCGGGGGAGGCCGTGGACAGGGAGGCTGCCGGCAGGGACGCTGCGGGCAGGGACCCCGCGGGCAGGGACCCCGCGGGCAGGGACGCCGTGAGCGCGCGGGCCGGGCTCATGCCGGGCGCCTCAGGCCGCCATGGAGAGCTGGCGGATCTCCGCCCAGTGCAGGATCTCCATCTGGCCGTCCATATGCTCGACCAGGGCGGTGCAGCTCTCCACCCAATCCCCGTCGTTGCAGTACAGGATGTCGCCGATCATCCGCATCTCGGCCTTGTGGATGTGGCCGCAGACCACGCCGTCGACGCCGCGCTTGCGGGCCTCGTCGGCCAGGGCGTCCTCGAACGCCCCGATGAACTCCACCGCCCGCTTGGCCTTCTGCTTCAGATAGGCGGAGAGCGACCAGTAGGGATAGCCGAAGCGCCGGCGGATCTCGTTGAAGGCGACGTTGAGCGACAGCAGGGTGGCGTAGGACCAGTCCCCCAGCACCGCCAGCCACTTCGCATAGGTCACCACCACGTCGAACTCGTCGCCGTGGATCACCAGGAAACGCTTGCCGGTCTTGGTGACGTGGATGTGCTCGGGCCGGATCTCGATCTGGCCGAAATCGGCGTTCAGGTATTCCCGGAACAGGTCGTCGTGATTGCCGGGAATGAAGATCACCTTGGTGCCCTTGCGCGCCTTGCGCAGCAGCTTCTGCACCACGTCGTTATGGGCCTGCCGCCAGCCCCAGCTCCGCTTCATCCGCCAGATGTCGAGGATGTCGCCGACCAGGTACAGGTACTCGGAATCGGTATGCTTCAGGAAGTCGAGCAGGTATTCTGCCTGACAGCCCCGCGTGCCCAGGTGGATATCGGAGATCCAGATCGCCCGGTATCGGGTGACGCCCCGTTCCGCGTTCATACCGTACCCCCGCCACTGCCACGCCGAAGACCTAAATTCCTACAAGTTGATAACGCGGATTAGTGACACTCAATATGTAGTAAAGTGAAATATCGATTACAATTTTCCCGCCGTTTCTTCTTCGCCGTTGCAGATCAACGCTTGCGTTCGTTCGTCACAAAACCTTAACAACACCAAGTTCCGTTGAGTTTTCATTCGCCTGACCGGACCCGGTCGAGAGGATACATGGACAAGCGCACCGATTCCGCGACCGCTCCGGCAGCCACGGCGGTCACCACGGCGACGGCCGAGCCCGGGCCGTCGGGCGATCCCGCGGTGCGGCAGGTGCGGCGGGCGCTGATCATCTTCAACCGGAATGCCGGCGGCGGCCGCAAGGTGGCGCGGCTGGAGGAGACGGTGGCGCAGCTGACCGGCGCCGGGGTCGAGGTGGAGATCCACCGAACCTCCTTCGCCGGCGACGCCGAGCAGACCGCGCACGCCGCCCGGTTCCTGGGCAGCGGGCCCGACGTGATCATCTGCGCCGGCGGTGACGGCACCATCAACGAGGTGGTGAACGGCCTGGCCGGCGGCGACACGCCCCTGGCGCTGCTGCCGATCGGCACCGCCAACGTGCTCGCGGCGGAGATCGGCCTGGCGACCGATACGGCGACGGTCGTCGACACCATCTTCACCGGCGTGCCGACGCCGATCCACCTGGGCACGGCGAACGGACGCTACTTCACCCTGATGACCGGCGTCGGGCTGGACGCGGAGGTGGTGGCCAGCGTCGACAGGAAGCTCAAACGCCGAACCGGCAAGCTGGCCTATGCGCTCGCCACCCTGAAGCGCTGGACCGCTTACCGGGATCACCATTTTCGGGTCACGGTCGACGGCGTCGAGCATCGCGCGGCCGGCGTGGTCGTCGCCAACGGGCATTATTACGGTGGCCGCTTCGTCTGCGCCGAGAACGCCCGCATCACCGAGCCCGGACTGCATGTCTGCCTGTTCCAGAAGCCGGGCCGGTGGCAGGCGGTCTACTACATGCTGGCGCTGTTCGGCGGGTTCCTGGACCGGCTGAACACCTATCGGGTGATCCCGGGGCGCGAGATCCACATCGCCGACGACCGGGACGGTCCGGTTCAGGGCGACGGCGACATCATCACCCAGCTCCCGCTCACCATCGGCGTCGCCGACGAAACGGTGCGGATCCTGATGCCGCGCACGCCCGTCTGACCGATCCCGCCGGTCAGTGGGTAAGCCGGTTCGGGGCCTCCGACCAGTCGGCCTGCCGCCACTTCCGGTCGGCGGTCGCGATATAGCCCGACGGGTTGCGCTGCCAGATCTCACGCACCGCGTCGTTGCGCGACAGGTAGAGCTTGCCGTCGATGATGTCGAAGACCGTCGGGTCGGCGGAATAGGCCTTGCCCCGGGACATGCCGTAGAGGCTGTAGCCCCCGTATTGCGGTGCGAACTGCTCCGGGTCGACGCGGAAGCGCTGGGCGTTCTCCGCCGAGGTGAAGTGCCAGACCGTGCCGCGCCAGGTCACCTGATGGGCGGCGGATCCCGGTACGGGCTCGGGTTCGAAGAAATAGGACACGGGATCGTAGCCGCCGAGGGCGATGCCGTCGCGCTCGAACACCGGTGCCGGCCCGTGGGAGGCGGCGCCGCTGGCGGGCACGCCCGCGCCGCAGGCGACGACGACCGCGCCGATGGCGGCAACGCCGGTGATGACGGAAACACGCAGAAAGGCGGGCAGATAGCTCATGTGACTTCCTCTAGGCTCCGGCACTCGGCCGGTCCCTCCGCCCGAAGCCGCATATGGGAAGCGGGTCGGGCGGTTGCCAGAGATAAAGTGTCACATTAACGAGAGCGCCGATGAGAGCCGCATTGAGAGCGGCCGATCAGCCCTCGCCGCCTACCAGCAGGCCCTCGATCCGCAGGGTCGGGCTATCCATGCCGTATTTGAGCTCCAGGTCGTCGGCGGCCACGAGGGAGGCGAACATCTCCTTAAGATGCCCGCCGATGGTCATCTCGGAGACCGGGAAGGTGATCTCGCCGTTCTCGATCCAGTAGCCGGCGGCCCCCCGGCTGTAGTCGCCGGTGACCAGGTTGACGCTGGTGCCCATCATCTCGGTTACGAAGAACCCGCTCTCGATGTCCTTGATCAGCTCCTGGGGCGAGACCGAGCCGGCGGCCATGTAGAAGTTGCTGACGCTCGGCCCGGGCGTGCCGCCGGTGCCGCGCGCCGCGCTGGCCGTGCTCTCCAGGCCGAGCTGACGGGCGGTGGCGAGATCGAGCGTCCAGCTCGTCAGGCGGCCGCCGTCGATCACCGCGCGCGGCCGGGTGGCCAGTCCCTCGGCGTCGAACGGCTTGGACCGGAAGCCGCGCGGCCGGTGCGGATCGTCATGGATCTGGATCTCCGGGCGGAACAGCTGGGCGTCCATGGAGTCCTTCAGGAAGCTGGTGCCCCGGGCGATCGCCGACCCGCTGATCGCCGAGGCGAGGTAGCCCAGCATCGAGCGGGCCGCCCGCGGCTCCATCACCACCGGCACGCGGCAGGTCTTCGGCCGGCGCGGGTTCAGCCGGCGCACGGCGCGCTCGCCGGCCCGGCGGCCGACCTCCGCCGGATCCTCCAGATCGGCATCGAAGACCTTGGCGCTGTAGTCGTGGTCGCGCTCCATCTTCTGGCCGGTGCCGGCGATCACCGAGACCCCCAGAGAATAGCTGGAGCGCTTGTAGGCGCCGGTGAAGCCGTTCGTGGCGGCCAAGGTGACGTCGGTCACCCCGTAGCCGGCCTCGGCCCCTTCGGAATTGGTGACGCCGGCGACGGCACGGGCGGCGTCCTCGGCCGCCCGGGCGCGCTCGACCAGGGTGTCGGCACTCGGCTCGGTCGGGTCGAACATCTCGATCCGCGGCCAGTCCTGGGCGATCTGGGACGGCTCGGCGAGTCCGGCATAGGGGTCCTCCGGCGCCACCTTGGCCATGGCGATGGCACGCTCGATCATGTCGTCCAGGGCGTCGCCCTTGAAGTCGGTGGTGGAGACCACCGCCTGACGCCGACCGACGAAGACCCGCAGGCCGAGATCCTTGCCCTCCGAACGCTCCACCGCCTCCGGCTTGCCGAGGCGCTGGGACACCGACTGCGACACGCCCTGGGCCAGGATGGCGTCGGCGGCGTCCGCGCCGGCCCGCTTCGCCCGGGCCAGGAGATCGGCGAGCAGATCATGCGGCGAAAGATCGGTCATGGAGGCTTCCTATTCGGACTGGCGTCTTGTCGTCCGACCAATTAGAGGGCTGAGAGGGATGGCGCAACCATCCGACGGCTTTTACCCGAGGAGGGGTCGATGGGCTTGGATATGGAGCGCCTGAAGCGGATTGAGAATGGGCGACAGGTTCAGGGCACCTTCTCACCGGCGGAAATGGAGCGCCGGCAGGCCGGTCTGCGGGCCATCCTGGACGCGCTGGGGCTCGATGCAGCGATCCTGACCTCCTATCACGGGATCAACTACTACACCGACTTCCTCTACACCCGGTTCGGGCGGCGCTACGCCTGCGTCGTCACGCCGGACGCGGTGACCACGGTCAGCGCCAATATCGACGCCGGCCAGCCCTGGCGGCGCACGGCGGGGCAGAACCTGGTCTATACCGACTGGCGCCGGGACAACTGGTTCCACGCGCTGCAGACCCTGCTGCCGGGCGCCAAGCGCATCGGCATCGAGTACGACCATGTCGATCTCGACACCCGTCGCCTGCTGGGGGAGGCGTTTCCGCAGGCCGAGTTCGCCGATATCGCCGCCGCCTCGATGCGCCAGCGCATGACCAAGTCGGCCGAGGAGATCGCCCTGATCCGCGAGGGGGCTCGGATCGCCGATATCGGCGGCGCCGCCTGCGCGGAGGCCGTCGGCATCGGCGTGCCGGAGCACGAGGTCGCCCTGCATTCCACCCAGGCGATGGTGCGCGAGATCGCCCGGTCCATGCCCCACGCGGAGCTGATGGACACCTGGACCTGGTTCCAGTCCGGCATCAACACCGACGGCGCCCACAACCCGGTCACCTCCCGGCGGATCGAGGCCGGGGACATCCTGTCGCTGAACTGCTTCCCGATGATCGCCGGCTACTACACCGCGCTGGAGCGCACGCTGTTCTGCAAGAGCGTGTCCGACGCCCACCGGCGCTACTGGGACATCAATCTGGAGGTCTATCACGCCGGGCTGGACCTGATGCGTCCGGGCAACCGCTGCTGCGAAATCGCCGAGGCGCTGAACGGGATCTACAGCCGCCACGGGGTGCTGAAGAACCGGACCTTCGGCTACGGCCATTCCTTCGGCGTGCTGTCGCACTATTACGGACGCGAGGCCGGGCTGGAGCTGCGCGAGGACGTGGAGACGGTGCTGGAGCCGGGCATGGTGGTGTCGATGGAGCCGATGATCACCATCCCCGAGGGCCAGCCCGGGGCCGGCGGCTACCGCGAGCACGACATCCTGATCATCACCGAGGACGGGGCGGAGAACATCACCGGCTTCCCGGTGGGGCCGGAGAACAACGTGGTGGGGTGACGGCGCCGCTCCGCTGACGCCTCTCCCACCCCCCGGCACGAGGCCGGGAAGGACGAGAGGCAGGAAACGCGAGGGTCGCTTACCCCTTGCGACGGGGTCTCTTGGGATACATCACCGCCGCCACCAACCCCGACACCGTCGCCAGGATCGCCAGGCCGACGATGGCGATGCGGAAGGCGTCGATCAGCGCGTGGCGGGCGGCGGAGACGATCAGCGGCCCCGCCGCGCCCGACCCCTCCGGCGCGGTCAGACTGGCCAGGCTGCCCGGATCGCGGCGGATCGCCTCGCGCACCGGCTCCGGCATTTCGATCTCGGCCATCAGCGGCGCCTGTAGCCAGTTGAAGGCGATCAGCAGCAGCGGCCCGATCGCCGCCACCGCGATGAGAAAGGCGACCCGGCTGGCGGCGTTGTTGACCGCCGACGCGATGCCGGCATGCCGGTCGTCCACCGCGTTCATCACGCCGGTGGTCAGCGGCGGGATCGACACCGCCATGCCGATCCCCAGCACGATCACCCCCGGCAGGAAGGTCGACCAGTAGGGCGTGCCCGTGGTCGGGATCGCCAGCATGCCGAGGCCGACCGCCGTGATCAGCGTGCCGCCGACCAGCGGCAGCCGCGCGCCGTAACGGTCGATCAGCGTCCCGCCCCAGCGGGCCAGCAGGAACAGCACCAGCGCGAACGGCAGGAACGCCGCCCCGGACTGGGTCGCGGTATAGCCGTAGAGCCGGATCAGGCCGAAGGGGAACAGGAACACCGCCGCACCCAACGCGCCGTAGAGCAGGAGGGTCAGCACGTTGGCGGCGGCGAACTCCCGGTCGGCGAACAGGTGCAGCGGCATCAGCGGCATTGCGCACCGCGACTCGACCCGCACGAACAGGACCAGGGCCAGGATGCCGAGCAGGCCGGCGGCGATGCCGATCCGGGAATCGAAGGTCGCCTCCCCGGCCTGGATCAACGCGTAGGACACCAGCCCCAGTCCGGCCATCACCAGCAGGCCGCCGAGCCAGTCCGGGTCGCCGCGGGCCTGCGGATTGCGGTTCTCCTCCACCGACACCAGCGCGAGCACCAGGGCCAGGGCGCAGATCGGCGGGTTGATCCAGAACACCGAGGCCCAGCCGAAGCTGTCCACGAGCCAGCCGCCCAGCACCGGCCCACCGGCGGAGGTGACCGCGGCGAAGGCCGACCAGGCGCCGATCGCCCGACCGCGCTTGTCCCGCGGGTAGGAGGCCGAAAGGATCGCCAGGCTGTTGGGCACCAGCAGGGCCGCCCCCACCCCCTGGAACGCCCGGGCGACGATCAGCACCGGCGCGTTCTCGGCCATCGCGCAGGCGATGCTGGTGACGGCGAAGATCACCAGGCCCAGAATGAAGATCCGCCGCCGGCCGATCCGGTCGCCGAAGGCGCCGCCGAGCAGCAGCAGGGCGGCCAGGGTCAGCATGTAGCTGTTGGCGATCCATTGCAGGTCGCCGACCGTCGCCCCCAGATCGCGCTGCATGTCGGCCAGCGCCACATTCACCACCGAGCCGTCGATGAAGGCGAGGCTGGAGCCGAGCACCGTCGTCGCCAGGATCAGCCCGCGGCGCAGGCGTCCGAACGCGACGGGCGCGGCGTCGGAAGGAGCGGGATCTGTGACAAGTGGCTCGGTCATCGCGGGCGCAATCTACTCAGGTCGGCCGGTTTATCCCACTGCATAGATGGGGGCGTCGTCCGATGCTGCGATGGCCGCGGGCGCCGCAGGACCGCGACCCGCGACGGACCGCACGATTGAAGCCCGCCGCCGGCTTCGGTATAGGGGGCGGAACTCACGGCGGAGGGTGCCATGGTCTATTGGGTTATCGGCGGCGAATACACCGACACCAGCTTCACCAACATCGTCGGCGGCGACGCCGAGAAGAAGATTGGCCCGTTCGACGACTACGAGACCGCCAAGTCGGTCTGGGGCAAGCTCGCCTGGCAGCATGTGGACGACGCCCATGTGCGCTACCGCATCCTGAACGAGGAGGCGACCGAGTTCTGGGTGGTCGGCGGGGTCTACAAATCGACCGACTTCACCGAAACCGCCGACGGCTCGCCGGAGCAGAAGTTCGGCCCGTTCGACGACTACGAGGAGGCCAAGTCGGTCTGGTCGCAGAAGGCCTGGGAGAGCGTCGACGACGCCCATTCCCGCTGGCGGATCGAGAAGATCAGCCACTGACGGCGGCCGGGACGGCCGTGGGACTCTGCCGTCCCGCCACCCGGCGCAGCCGCAGCGCCAGCATCACCCAGACCACGAACAGGCCGAGCGCCAGTCCGGCCCACACGCCCTCGCCGCCAAATCCCATGGGAAAGGCGAACAGCACGGCCGCGCCGATCCCGACCGGCCAGTAGCCGATCAGGGCGATGATCATCGGCACCCGGGTGTCCTTGAAGCCGCGCAGCGCGCCCGCCGCCACCGACTGGCCACCATCGGCGAACTGGAACAGCCCGGCGATCGCCAGATAGGTCACCGCATGGCCGACCGCGGCGTATTCCGCCGGATCGCCGGTGTCGAGGAACAGCGACACCAGCGGCTCGCCGCAGAACACGTAGATCAGGGCCGAGGGCACCATCACCAGCACGCCAACCAGGGTCGCCACCCGGCCGGCCAGCACCGCGCCGTCGGGATCGCGGCGGCCGACCGCCAGCCCGACCCGCACCGTGGCCGCCTGGGCGACGCCGAAGGGGATCATGAAGGCGATGGCGGCGAACTGCAGGGCGACGGCATGGCCCGCAAGCTCGGCCACGCCGATCAGCCCGATCAGGAACCCGGTGGCGGCGAAGAGCCCGGCCTCGGCCAGCTTGGTCAGGCCGATCGGCAGGCCGAGAACCCACAGCTCGCGGAACCGCGGCCAGTCCGACCGCCAGAACCGCACCAGCAGCATGTACCGGCGGTACCGGCGGTCGCGCAGGATATAGGCCAGCAGCACGAAGAACATCGCCCCCTGGACCAGCGAGGTGGCGATGCCGAGGCCGTAGAGCTCCAGACGCGGCAGGCCGAATCCGCCGAACATCAGCGCGTAATCGGCGGCCGCGTTCACCGGAATGCCGACGGCGAGCAGCCACATGGCCGGGCGCGGGCGGCCATGGGCGGCGATGAAGTTCCGCAGCAGGGCGAAGCCGGCCATGAACGGCAGGCCCCACATCACCCCGTCGCAATAGGTCTGGGCGCGCGCCGCCAGCACCGGGTCCTGGCCCATGGCCAGCAGCATCTGCTCCGCATGGCCGAAATACAGCCAGGCGAGCGGCGTCACCGCCAGAATCAGCCACATCGCCTGCCGGAAGGTCCGGCGCACGCCCTTGTAGCGCCGGCCGCCGAGTTCCTGGGCGAACATGGCCGAACTGGCGAACAGCGTCCCCAGGATCGTGACGAAGACCGGAAAGTAGAGATTGTGGCCGAGTTGCGCGGCGGCCAATGCCTCGGGCCCGAGATGGCCCGTCATCAGCACGTCGGTCGTCTGCAGCATCATCTGGGCGAGCTGGGTCGCGGCGATCGGGATGCCCAGGGCCAGTGTGGCGCGGACTTCCGTCGCATAGGCGCTGGGCGCCCGGCTTGCTGACAGGATGGGGTCGGGGGAGACCATGCGCTGCTCCATGGGCGCGCGGGCGGCGCACCGGACCCCGCCTCTAGAAGCGGGCGACCGCCGGGTCAAGCGCAATCCCCGGATCTCATGCAACCGTGACGGTCGATTCCCGGCCCGGCTCCACCACCGCCAGGACCCCGGCATGGTCGCTGCCGGCGACGCCGCCGATCGGCAGCGCGCCGACCAGCCGCGTCGCCACGCCCGCGAGGGGCAGGGCCCGGGTCATCAGGAAATCGATGCGACGACCCGGCACGGTGGGCTCCGGCCGATCCGCCGCCAGATCCCGGAAACCGGCCTCGTCGAGCGCCTCCGGCGCGGGATCGCCCGGCCCGGCGTTCAGGTCGCCGCCCAGGACCGTCGGCGCCTCCGGGTCCAGATGGCGCAGCAGGTGAAGGACCTGGTTCCGGCGCAGCGCGTCTCCGTCGGCCAGATGGGTCAGGTGCAGGTTGACGACCGTCATGCCGTCGATCCGCGCCACCTGGGCGATGCGGTCCGGGTCGTCGGGATGGGGTGGCAGGGCGATCACCCGATGCTCCGACGCCTCTCGCCGCGTCAGGATCGCCAGCCCGTTGGTGCTGTCCGCCATGGAGCCGTCCTCCTGCGGCCTCGGCTTGGCCCGCGCCGGAGCGGCGAGGCATCGCAGGCCCAACGCCTCCGCGAGAAAGGCGGCGGTGTCCTGCCCGCCGCCGATGAACGCCTCCTGCAGCAGGACGATGTCCGGACGGACCTCGGCCGCCGCCCGGGCCAGAACCGCGAGACGGGCACGATAGGGCGGGCTGTTCTTCCAGGTGTTCCAGGTCAGGATGCGCATGGCCCCTGTATAGCCGGATCCTGTGACGGTTTCCGCCCCGCGACCGAATAGCGGAATTCGCCATTCTCTGCGTTGCGGGGCGGTCGCGCGCGTGCTTCGCTGCGCCCAGGATCCCCGCGAACAAGGATCCATGGGAGGAAGAGACCGCATGTTCCGTGACAATGCCTTGAAGGCGAAGATTGCCCGTGGTGAGCCGACCCTGGGCGTGTGGCTGCAGATGTCGGAGCCGTCGATCGCCGAGATCGCCAGCCTGGTCGGCTACGACTGCCTGATCCTGGACAACGAGCACGGCTTCGCCTCGCTCGATACGACGGTGCACATGATGCGCGCCGCCCAGGCCGGCAACGCCACCTGCATGGTGCGCTGCCCGGGCTCCGACGGCGACTACATGAAGCGGGTGCTCGACGCCGGCGCCGAGGCGCTGATGATCCCGATGGTCGAGAGCGCGGAAGAGGCCCAGGCGATCGTCGACGCCTGCCGCTACCCGCCCCAGGGCCGTCGCGGCTATTCGGCGCCGACCGTGCGCGCCTCCGGCTACGGTGCCGCCCCGGACTACGCCAAGCGGGCGAACGAGAACCTGCTGATCTGCGTTCAGCTCGAGTCCCACACCGCCGTGGCGGAGGCCGAAGCGATCGCCGCGGTGGACGGCGTCGATCTGGTCTTCATCGGCGTCGCCGACCTGTCCGGCTCCCTCGGCCTGCTGGAGCAGCCGGGCGAGACGAAGGTGACGGCGCAGATCAATGCCGCAGAGGCCGCCATCCGCAAGGCGGGCAAGCCGATGGGCACCATCCCGCGCCCCGGCCACAGCCTGACCGACCTGGTGGCGGAGGGGTACTCCTTCGTCGCCGGCCTGGCCGACGCCTACCTGATCCGCGCCGGCATGCAGGCCGATGTGGAGGCGTTCCGTGCCGGTGTCGGGAGCGGGTCGAAATAGGGCAAGACCCTATATAAAAAGAGGATTTTCAGACGGATCGTCGCCGCGCTGTCCGGCCTTTGATACACTGCCGGAAACGGGAGGGCGCCGATGGACCTCATGCGGCATGCAATCGTGATCGGCTGTCTGGCCGCCCTGACCGGATGCGGCTCGTTTGCCGTGTTCGAGACGGAGCAGCAGCGCCAGGCCCGGATCGAGGCCGCGGTCCAGCAGGCGCTTGAGCGCGAACGCGGCCGGCAGACGCATCTCGTCGACCGTCGCATCGAACCGGTGCTCGACTCCCAGCGGACCCGGGACGAGCGGCTGGACGGCCTGGAGCGGATGACCGCTGCCATCGCCGACCGGCTCCAGGCCCTTGAGCGGTCCGGCCCCGGTGCATCGGCGTATCCCGATGCCGACGAGCCCGCCCGGCAGGCGGAGGTCGATTCCCTGCAGCATGACGTGACGGCCCTGGCGGCGGCGGTCTCCCGGATCTCCGGGGGCGACACCGACGGCGAGGCCGTCCTGCGGGCCCGGCTGGAACGGCTGGAGCTGCGGACCAGCCGCATCGCCTGGCCGCCGCCCAGCAGCGCGGTGCGGGCGGTGCATCTCGCCAGCTACCGCTCCCACGAGGCCGCCCTGGCGGGTTGGGAAGTGCTGCTGAGCCGCTACCGCGACATCCTGGGCGACGAGACCCCGACCCTCGTGGAAGTCCGCACGGTGGCCGGCGAGTATGTGCGGCTGTTCGCCGGCGTCGGCCGCGACCAGCAGGGACTCCTGCGGATCCGCGAGGCCCTGCGCGACGGCGGCGACTACGCCATGATCCTGCCGCTGCCCGGCAACGCCGGAAGCTGAGCGCGCCAGGCCGCTCTTCAGCGCGGCTTGACGATCACGCTCCAACCGGGCGGATAGCGGTACTGCATCGGCGCCTCGACGGCCCGGTCGACGACGGCTTGCCAGTCGTCGATGGGATTCCGGGGGTGCCGCACGAGCTTCCCGTCGAACAGGGAAATGCCGTACAGGACGAGACCGACCGCCGCCAGCAGACGCACCACCCGCAGGCCGGGATCCCAGAGCATCGACATCAGGACCGCCAGCCAGACCGCCGACTGGACATAGAAGTACCGCTGGCTCACCCCGTGGGGAAACACCTCCGGCTCCGAGCCGAAGCGCAGGGAGATCGACAGGGTAAGGATCAGGGCGAACAGCGCCAGGCCGGCCCGCCACGCCCGGTCGCGCCCCGCCGCCACGCCGATCAGCACCACGGCAGAGACGACGATTGCCTGAACGCTGCCGCCCATCGACTTGCGCAGGACGGCGAAGAAGGCCGCGTAGAGCTTGGCGGCGGTCACGGACCCGGCCTCGGAGCCGTATGTGCCGGACAGGGTCAGGGCCTGCGCCGCCGCCGCGCCGGCGACCACGGCGACGAGCAGATACTGGCCGCGGTCGGTCGGCAGCCGCAGACCGACCCGGGCCAGCACCGCCGCCACGACAGCGAACAGCGAGAAGGGTCCAGACAGGCCGGCCAGCACCGCGAAGGCCAGATGGTTCGCCCGTCCGACGGTCGTGCGCGGCGCCGGGGCGAGCAGCACGGCGATCAGGCCGAGCGCCAGAATCCATTGCAGGTTCGTCGGCGACGACAGCACCTCGGTGGCGCCAATGGCGAGGAACGGGGCGAGGAACAGCGGCGGCAACAGGCCCCGCTCCGGCATCGCCAGGTAGATCGTGACGGCGCACCAAAAGGCGATCGCCTGGCTCGCGATCAGGTAGACCAAGGGAGTCTGCTCCAACGGGAAGGCACCCGCCAGGGCCGCCACCAGCCGGGGCGCCAGGTGAAGATAGCCGTTATAGGGATGCAGCAGGCTGGCGAGCCCGAGTGACTGCCAGTCCGCAAAGAAGATGTTGCCGTCCTCCGCCCAGAAATTGGGATGAAGGAAAGCATCCGGGCCGCGAAGATAGATCACCGCCAGCACTGCCGGCAGGATCACCAGGATCGGCAGAAGCGTCCGGACGGAACGGGCCCCGGGCATATCGGGACGGCGAGAACGGGCACGGGACCCCGGTTCGGCAGCGGCGTCATTCATCATACTGATCCGGCCCGCGGCGGTTGAAGCGCGCGAGGATCGTAAACGCAGCCCGCTGCAACCCGGAAGAACTGGGTTTGGCCGGCGATCGTTTTTCGGAGGAGATGGTGCCGCAAGAGGGACTTGAACCCCCGACCCACGCATTACGAATGCGTTGCTCTACCATCTGAGCTATTGCGGCCCCGCAGGTGCCGGGACACCAATCGAGTTCGGCGCACTAGATACGGAGGAAGTGGCGGCGATGCAAGCGTCGCGTCACCGCCCACCCGATTTCTGGCGTGCGATCAGCGGAAGGAGAGGGCGCCGATCCCGGGAAAGACCTGCCCCAGGGAACCGCTCTTTTCCGAGGAGCCGCTCCCCTTGCCGTCGAACAGATCCCGCAGCGGCACCTCGTTGCCGAGGCGGAAGGCGGCGAGCGCATCCTGCACGGCCTTGACCCGCTCCAGCCCGCTGCGCGCCGCGGCCAGCCGCTCGCGTGCGGCGTCGCTGAGCTTGCCGTCGGAACTGCCGGTATCGACCCGGGCGTAGTTGCCGCTGGTCAGACCGGTACGGATCTGCTGCTGGCTGAGACCCAGGCTGCTGCCGTCGGTGGCGAGCACCCGCGTGTCCTCGGCGGCGACCTTGCCGTTGCGGGCCACGCCGACCTCCAGGGCGAATTGCCGGATCGAGGCGAAGGTACTGCCCCCGGCCCCATCCGCCACGGAGACGTCGAGGGACGCGATCCGCAGCTGCACCGCGACCTCTTCGCCCTTGGCCTCGGCCTCGTCCAGGGTCTTGGAAATCTCGCCGAACACCCGGTCGACGATCGCGGTGACCCCCTCGCCGGACGCGAAGGCGCTGGCGACGGCTTCGATCGCCTGACGCAGGCGGTCACGGAAGCTCACATCGTCGCGGCCGTCGGGCTCGACGGTGATATAGCCGGGATCATTGGGCAGGAACGGGCGGAACTTCGGCGGCTCGCTCTTCTCGGCGGAGCGACTCGAGGTCGGTTGCTGACGCGCGGTTGCCGTCAGCGACCCGGATGATGACGATACGGCGACAGTGTTCGTGCCGCCGGTCGCGCTATCGATCGTCGCGACCATGACAGTGTCCTTTCTGGACGGCTCAGACGTGTTGCCATCAACGCCTGCGCGGTCTTAGCCACCTGGCATTCTCGCCAGATAAAACGAATTCTACCCAATTCGCGGCAAACTGCCAACACCCTATTAGTATTCCCTTAAGCCTGACGTCAAGCATTTCGCCGATTCGCGCACCTTGCCGGCGCCCCGCCCCCAAGCCTGGGCCCTCAGCCTGGCCCCGCGGTCAAGCCGCTCGGCCTGGTCTCCGCTAGAGCGCGATCGGTTCAGATCGAAACGATCTGTACCGTGAATCGCCCTCTATCCCATTAAACATGGAGCACATTCCCACGAGCGGATGTTTCCATCGGATCGTGATTGGATCTAGGCGGCGCTGGCGGCACCGGAAGACGAGGGTTTCGGCGTTTCCTCGACGTCGGCGGTCAGGTCCACGATCGGGCCGACCGCGTCGCCGTCCTGGGTGACCAGGGCTGGGGGCACCACCGCAACGCGCGGCGGACGGGTCCAGCCGACCGTATCGAAGGCGCCACAATTGCCGCAGGTCGCCATCCATTGCGCGGCGACCGCCCCGCAGGAATCGCAGGTCCAGGCAGGATCGCTCGGCGCGTAGGCCGCCCGCTCCAACCACTGGCGCGCCGCGGTGACGTTGCCGTGCTCGCCTTCCTCCAGCCGCGCCCAGAGCGCGCAGGCCCGGGGCCCGACATCCTCGGGATCCAGCGCGGAGAGCTGGGCCCGGGCCTCGCCCCAGAAATCGCCGTCGAGCGCCGTCTCGGCAACCGCCAGACGGCTTTCGGGATGATCCGGAAGCTTCTCCACCATGGACTGGATCTTACGCAGCAGCATCGACACGGACTCGCCGTCCCACAGGCTCCGCATCGTCTCGGCCAGGTCCGGGTGCGGGGCCTGCTTCCACTGGTCGCCGACCAGCTTGCGGGCCTTGTCCTTGCGACCGGTGGCGCCCAGCAGGGTCGCTTCGGCGACGATGGCCGGCACGAAGTCGGGCTGGCTCTCGCGCGCCTTGGAGGCGAGGTCCAGGGATTCCGTCTGGGTCTCGGCCAGCCGCGAGCGCTCGATCAGCAGGGCCGCGCGATGCCGGCGGCCTTCGGGACGCGGGATCAGACCGCGCTTCACCGCGTCGTACAGGGCCGCCTGCGCCTCGGCCCAGCGGCCCGCGCGGGCCAGACCGAAGATCCTGGTCGTGGCCACCTGCACCGAGGTCGGCCGCAGCTTGTGCGCCTCCTCCGCCAGTTCCAGCACATGGGCGTCGTCGCCCCGGGCATCGGCCAGCCGCATCAGCCCGACCAGCCCGATGAAGGCGGTCTCCTGATCGTCGCGCAGGGCGGCGAAATAGCGGGCGGCGGCGGCGGCATCGCCGCTCAGCGCAGCGGCCTGGGCCGACAGCAGACGGGTCAGGCTGGGCTCGCGCAACAGCCGGTCTGCCTCGCGCGCCAGCCGCTTGGCCTCCTCGCCATCCCCGACGGCCACCGCGGCCATGCCCTGGACCAGGGCCTTGTAGCCTTCCTCGTGACGGTGGGCGCTGCGGTGGCGCCAGAAGGAGAACGGCGCGCGCATGGTCGCCAGAGCCGCCCGCCAGCCGACGGCGGCGATCCACAGGGCGATGCCGATCACCAGCAGGAACAGGGCGAACGGGGTCTCCAGCCGCCAGCCGAGCCAGTCGACCCGGACGCCGCCGGGGTTCTGCACCAGCCAGACGGCGACGGCGACGAAGACGGCGAGCTGAACGAGGTAGATCAGGGAACGGCGCATGGATCAGCCCCCCGACAGCGTGGCCAGGGCCCGCGACTGCAGGCTGCGCACGGCCCGATCGACGGCGATGCGCGCCTGCGCCTCCGCGATCCAGGGTTGCGCCACCTTGGCCGGGTCGCCATCCAGTGCACCGAGGGCCGCGACGGCCCCCGGCAGGTCGCCGGCATTGGCGGCCGCCTCGGCCCTGTTGATGATGGCGTCGATGTCGTCGCCGTCCGCGGTCTCGGTGCGCCGCAGGGTGACCAGCGCGGCGATGCGGGTGAGCGCGGTGCCGACCACGTCGTCGCCGGCACCGACGAGGGAGGCGTCGATGATCGAGGCCGCGACCGTCGGGAAGCGCGACCGCAGGTCGGCCTCCGACGGCACGCCGCCGGCATGAGTCCGCAGGGTGCCGATCGCCGTATCGATCTCCGGCTGATCGAGGGCGGCCGACTCCACCGCATCCAGTTCGGCGGAAAAGGCACCGCTGTCGTTGCTGGCGGCGGCCAGAAGATTGGTGGCCAGCAGGAAGGCGCCGGCCTGCTCCTGCTGGTTGCGGCCCTGGGCGACCTTGTCGGCCAGTTCCTTCTGCGTGGCCGCCAGGGCGTCAATCCGCGACACCAAGTCTTCATCGCCGCCTTCCGACGCCGTCTGCAGCCCGCTGACCCGCTCGCGCAGGGCGGCGAGGTCCTCGGACGTGACCGGCGGTGGGCCGGAGTCCCGGGTCTCCAGGGTCGAAATCCGGCTGTCCAGCTCGGACAGGCGGCCCGACAGGTCCGAGGCAACGGCGGAGACGCCGTCGGTCTCGTCCGCGATGCCCAGTCCCTGGCGCACGATCGCCATCTCGTCGGCCAGCGCGGTGAACCGGCTTTCCAGCGCGGCGATGCGCTCGCCCAGGTCCTCGCCGGCGCCGTCGGAGCCGGCGGTCGGGGTTCCGGAGGGAGCCTCGGACAGCCGGTCGATCTCGGCTTCCAGCGTCGCCACCCGGTCGCTCAACGCCTCGAAGGCCTCGGCCGATACCGCCGGATCGCTCCGCGGCGCGGTGGCGACTGCGGCCGGGTCAGACGTGGACGGGCCAGACTCCGTGGCAGCGGGCTCGGTCTGGGCGGAGTCGGTCTGGGCGGATGTGGCGGAGTCGGACGCAGCCGGAGGCGTACTGTCCGCCGCAGGGGCGGCGGTATCGCCCGACGTAACCGGTGTCGGCGCATCCGGGTCGGTCTCCGCCGGTGCCTCGGGCAGGGTCACGCCGATCATCTCGGCATAGGGAACCGCCTCGTCGCGCCACTCGGGATAGGTGGCATACCCGACGCCGCCGATCAGAACGATGAGGAGCAGGAAGACGACCAGGCGGGTCGCCCCGCCGCCCCCACTCCCGCCGCCACCGGCGCTTGGGCGTGTCGGGGCCGGCTCCGGGGTCTCCGCCGGATCGGACAGGGGCGTATCGTCGCCGGAGAGGGAATCGCTCGACGCCGCCCAGGGGCCGGGGGTCGTGCCTGCGGGGGTCGTACCTGCCGTGTCCGTCCCCTGGATGCCGGCCAGCGAGTCCTGGCCCGCGCCGCCATCCACGGTACCGGAGGCCGCCATGCCGGAAAGGCTGTCGGACGCGCCGTCGGGGCCGACCGCCAGGGCATCGTCGCCCGCACCCGCGGCGCGATCCTGCGCCACGGTCGACGACGTCGCGCTCAGCGTGTCGGCACCCTCGGCGCCACTCACGGTACCGCCTGTTTCGTTCTCGGCCTTAGGCGTCTCCGCCATGGATCAATCCTTCTCCACCTTGCGATCGGACCCGCCTTCAACCACCGCCGCGATCAGCGCCGCCTTCGTCGGGGTCTCAGCTACATGTATGGTGCGCCACGCCAGTTTCGAGGCCATGCGCGCGATCGGGTCGCTCAGACAATAGGCCGACACGGTCGCGCAGGCGGCCTCCAGCTCAAGCCCGTGCGCGAGCCTAGCAAAGGCCTCCGCGCTGCGGGGAGAGAAAAACAGGACCCCCTCCACCGCCCCCGCGCGCAGGCCGGCGACAACCTCGGACGGCAGGGTCGCGGCCATCGCCGTGCGGTAGGCGATCCGGCGGATCACCGTGTAGCCCCTGGCCTCCAGCGCCGCCACCAGATCGGTGCTGACCGCCTCGCCGCTGACCCAGACCAGCGGACCGGCCTCGGGCCGGCAGGCGCGTGCCACCAGATCGACCAGCGAGGCCGCGTCCCCCGCCGCGTTCGTCACCGCGGTGAAGCCGGCCTCGGCCGCCGCCCGGGCAGTGGCGTCGCCGACCGCCAACACCGGCAGATCCCGCCGCAGCCCCAGCCGTGCCGCGCCCTGCGCCCCGTTGCCGCTGGTCACCAGGACCGCCTGGAGAGCCGTGGGGAGCGCGTCCTCCGGCTCTATCGTCTCGACCGTCAGCATGGGCGCCGCCAGCGCCTCGATCCCCCGGGCGGCCAGCTCGGCCTGGAGATCGGCGGCGGCCTCCGCGGGCCGGGTGACGATGACCCGTCGTGCCGCCATCCGACGTCAGGCGAGGAAGCCGCGCCCGCAGCGCGACAGGATGTCCTCGCCCACCCCACGCCCGAGCGCCTCGGCGTCGCCGGCGGCGGCGCTTGCCATCCCGGCGTGGCTCTGGGTGCCGTCCAGCGACAGGACCAGACCGCTTAGGGTCAGCCGGTCGCCGTCGAGCACCGCATGGCCGGAGATCGGGGTGCGGCAGGACCCGTCCAGGGCGGCGAGCATCGCCCGTTCCGCCGTCACCCGCGCCCGGCTCGGCGTATCGTCCAGGGCGCTCAGCCAGCGGGCGATGTCGGCGTCGCGGGCCGAGGCGTTGCCGTCACGGCACTGCACGCCGATGGCGCCCTGGCTGACCGGCGGCGGAAAGGCGTCCGGCTCCATGATCCGGGTGATGGCGTGCTCCATCTCCAGCCGCTTCAGGCCGCAGACCGCCAGGAAGGTGGCGTCCGCCTCGCCGTCGTGCAGCTTGCGCAGGCGGGTGTCCACGTTGCCGCGGAACATCACCACCTGCAGGTCCGGACGACGGTTCAGCACCAGGGCCGCGCGCCGCACCGAGGCGGTACCGACCCGCGCGCCCTGGGGCAGGGCCTCGAAACTGTCCGCGTGGGGCGAGATGAAGGCATCGCGCGGGTCCTCGCGCGGCAGCACCGTCGCCAGGATCGTGCCCTCGGCGATGGTGGTCTCCATGTCCTTCATGGAATGGACGGCGGCGTCGATGGCGCCGGAAAGCAGCTCGCCCTCCACCTCCTTGATGAACAGCCCCTTGCCGCCGAGCTCGGCCAGCGGCCGGTCGCGGACCACGTCGCCGGTGGTCTTCACCGTGCGGATCTCGATGGCGCCGTCCCCCCGCAGTTCCGGCCAGGCGGCCATCAGCCGTTCGCGGGTCTCTCGGGTCTGGGCGAGGGCCAGCGCCGATCCGCGCGAGCCGAGTATGATCTTGGTGGTCATGGAGGTCTCGTCTCGCCTCTGTCTAGCGGAGTGTCATCACCGCGGGTTTCGTGTAGACCGAGGCACGATCGAAAGGGAGACCGCGCCGTGCCTTCCGGCCCGCACGCTATTCTAGGCATAGAAACGAGCTGTGACGAAACCGCCGCGGCAGTGGTCGACGGCGATCGGCGGATTCTGTCGAACGTGGTGCTGAGTCAGCTCGACGATCACCGGGTCTACGGCGGCGTGGTTCCGGAGATCGCCGCCCGCGCCCATCTCGACCATCTCGACGCCATCGTCGCCCGGGCGATGCAGGAGGCCGGGCTCGGTTTCGCCGATCTGGCCGGCGTGGCGGCGACGGCGGGACCCGGCCTGATCGGCGGCGTGCTGGTCGGCGCCACCCTGGCCAAGGCGATCGCCAGCGCCCATGGCAAGCCGTTCCTGGCGGTCAATCACCTGGAAGGCCACGCCCTGACCGCGCGGCTGACCGATGGGATCGATTTTCCCTATCTGCTGCTGCTGGTCTCCGGCGGACACTGCCAGTTGCTGCTGGTCCAGGGGGTGGGGCGCTACCGGCGGCTCGGCACCACCATCGACGACGCGGTGGGCGAGGCCTTCGACAAGACGGCGAAGCTGCTGGGCCTGGGCTATCCGGGCGGACCGGCGGTAGAGCGGGCAGCAGCCTCGGGCGACGCCTCCAAGGTGGAGCTGCCGCGTCCCATGGTCGGCAAGCCGGGTTGCGACTTCTCCTTCTCCGGCCTGAAGACCGCCGTGCGGCGGCGGGTGGAGGAAGCTGGCGACGGGTTGGACGCCGGCGGCATCGCGAACATCGCCGCGGCCTTCCAGAAGGCGGTCGCCGCGTCCCTGGTCGACCGCACCCGGCGCGCCGTCGATCTGCTGGAGGCCGAGGGCCTGGCCGGCCGGCCGCTGGTGGTCGCCGGCGGCGTGGCGGCGAACGGGACGATCCGCGCCGCCCTGGCCGCTTTGGCGCAGGACCGGGGCATGCGGTTCGTCGCGCCGCCCCTGGCGCTGTGCGGCGACAACGGCGCGATGATCGCCTGGGCCGGGCAGGAGCGGCTGGCGCTCGGTCTGATCGACGGCATGGACTTCCGCCCCCGCCCGCGCTGGCCGCTCGACCCGGATGCGGCTCCCTCCATCGGCGCCGGGCGGGTGAAGGCGTAGAGGAACCCACCCCTCTTCCCACTCCCCGGATTTATTCCAGAGCCCACCCTGGCCAGCGCCCGATCGGTGAAGTCTGCGCGGGGTGACGGGTAGGCCCCGGAATAAATCCGGGGAGTGAGAAGGGGTTGGATCGATCACCCAAACTCGGGCTAAATCCTCCGAGCAGCATCGAGGCGAGAGGCACCGACACCATGGCGTACTGGTTGTTCAAATCCGAGCCGGGCACCTGGTCCTGGGACGATCAGGTTCGCAAGGGCGATGTGGGCGAAGGCTGGGACGGGGTGCGGAACTATCAGGCCGCCAACAACATGAAGGCCATGAAGGTCGGCGACCGCGGCTTCTTCTACCACTCGGTCAACGAGAAGCAGATCGTCGGCATCGTCGAGGTGATCGAGGAATACCACCCGGACCCGACCGACAAGTCCGGGCGTTTCGGTATGGTAACGATCAAGGCGATCCAGCCGGTGGCCAAGCCGGTGACCCTGGCCGACATCAAGGCCGCGCCGGAACTGGAGGACTTCGCCCTCGTCCGCCAATCCCGTCTGTCCGTGGTGCCGGTCACCGACGCCCAGTGGCGGCTGATCCTGAAGATGGCGGAGACGACGGTCTAGGCGGCCGGCGCCCGCTTCCCACACCCCACCCGTCATCCTGACGTGCGTCAGGAGACGGTGTGAGGTGCGCCTACGCCGCCGAGCCCTCCAGTTCCCGGATCATGTCCGCCATGGCGACCAGCCGTTGCGCCTCGGCAACGTGCAGGCCCTCCACAAGTTTGCCGTCGACCTGCAGCACGCCCTTGCCCTCGGCCATGGCGGCGGCATGGGCCTCGGCGATCCTGCGGGCCCAGGCGATGTCCTCCGCGCGCGGCGAGAAGGCGGCATTGGCCGCGGCGATGGTCTTGGGATGGATCAGCGTCTTGCCGTCGAAACCCAGTTCCCGCCCCTGGCGGCAGACCGCGGCAAACCCCTCGTCGTCGTTCAGATCCGCATGCACGCCGTCCAGGATCGCGATGCCATGGGCCCGGGCCGCCAGAAGGCAGAGCCCGAAGGAGGTCATCAGCGGCATACGGTCCGGCGTGTGCAGGCAGTGCAGGTCCTTGGCCAGGTCGTTGGTGCCGAGCATCAACCCCGCCATGCGCGGCGTCGACGCGGCGATCTCCTGAGCCGCCAGCACGCCGCGCGGGGTCTCGACCATGCACCAGATCCCCATCGCGTCCGGCGCACCGTTTCGCTCCAGCAACGACTCCGCCTGGCGGACCGTGCCGCCGCTCTCGACCTTGGACAGGATGATGCCATGGGCCGGCTGGCCGGCGGCGAAGACCAGATCGTCATGGCCCCAGGGGGTGTCCAGCCCGTTGACCCGGATCAGGATCTCCCGGCTGCCGTAACCGCCGGCCGCCAGCGCCGCGGCGATGGCGTCGCGCGCCGCCTGCTTGGCGTCGGGGGCGACCGCGTCTTCCAGATCCATGACGATGCCGTCACAGGGCAGGCTGCGGCCCTTGTCGAGGGCGCGCGGGTTGGAGCCCGGCATGTAGAGGACGGAGCGGCGGGGACGGGTGACGGCGGTCATGGGCGAGCGTTTCCACTGGTTCGGGTTCGATTTGCTGCCGGCGAGCCTAGCCGCCGGCGCGGCACTCGACAACGCACCGGATTTGTCCCGCTGACGAGGCCGGCCGAACCGGTTATGACGGGGTCATGCCGATCCTCGCCCTCTCCTCCCATGTCGCCGTCGGCCATGTGGGCAACGCCGCCGCGGTTCCGGCCCTGGAACACCGGGGCCACGAGGTCTGGCGCGTCGACACGGTCAGCTTCTCCAACCATCCCGGCCACAAGAAGTTCACCGGCTCGGTGCGCGAGGGACACGAGATCGCCGAGCTGCTGCGCGGCGTCGCCAACCACACCGGCTGGCATGGGGTGGAAGGGATCTATTCCGGCTATCTCGGCACGGCGGAGACCGGCCGCGCCTTCGCCGGGGTGCTGGACGCGATCGAGGCGGCGAGCCCGGAGGCGGTGTATCTGTGCGATCCGGTGATCGGCGACCACGGGCGGGTCTTCGTGCGCGACGGGATCGAGAACGCCTTCCGCGAGCGGCTGGTGCCGCGGGCCACCATCATCACGCCGAACGCTTTCGAGCTGGCGCGGCTGTCCGGCCATCGGGTCGAAAGCGTGGCCGACGCCCATGACGCGGCCGTGACGATCCTGGAATGGGGGCCGCAGGTGGTGGTCGCCACCGGTGTGCCCGACGGCGACCGTCTGGCCGTGGTGGCGGTGACGGCGACCGAGAACTGGGTCGCCCGCTCGCCCTGGCACGACCGGCCGTTCTTCGGCACCGGCGACCTGTTCGCCGGGCTGTTCCTGTCGCACTGGCTGGAGCATCGCAGCGCCGCCCCGGCGCTGGCCCGCACCGTGGCCGGGCTGGAGGTGGCGACGGCGGCGACCAAGGCGGCCGAGTCCGTCGATCTGGTGCTGATCGCCAACCTGGACGCCATCACCACGGCGCCGCCCGCCGAGGTCCGGCCGATCGTCTGAGCGGTCTAACCCATTAGAGATAGAGCAAATTCACACGAGCCGATGTTTCCATCTGATCGTGATTTGCTCTAAAGGCCGAGCAGCGCCGGCGGGTCGTCGGTGACGATGGAGACCATGCCCCAGTCGTAGAGCTCCCTGGCCCGTTGCGGATCGTTAACGGTATAGACCATCGGCAGCCAGCCGCCCGCCACGATGGCCGTCACGTCCTCCGGCCCGAGCACGTCCCGGGTGCCGGGGATGACCGCGTCCACGGCCAGGTCGCGCGCCGCCTCGCGCCAGTCGGCCGGCCGGCCGGTCAGCAGCAGACCGCGGATGTAGTCGGGTGCCGCGTCGCGCACCACACGGAGCGCATTGCGGCTGAACGAGGTGATGACGATCGGGTCTTCCGGCCCCCAGCCCTCGGCCGCCAGCACCGCGAGCACCGCCCGGGCGGTCGCCGAGCCGGTGCCGGCATCCGGCTTGATCTCCAGATCCAGGCCGAGGCCGATCTCGCGGCACAGGGCGAGGCACTGGGCCAGGGTCGGCACGCCTTCGCCGTTTCCGGCATCCACCGTCGCCAGCTCGGCGGAACCGCGCGCGACGACGGGTCCCTGCACATCGGTGGTCCGGTCCAGGCTGGCGTCGTGCATCAGCACCGGCACCCCGTCGCCGGCGAGCTTGGCGTCGATCTCGACCCAGGCCGCCCCGGCCGCCTTGGCCGCGCGGATCGAGCCCAGGGTGTTCTCCGGCGCCAGGGCTTTCGCCCCTCGATGGCCGATCAGGCGGGGCGGGGTGAAGGGGCGTGCGGGCATCGGTGTCTCCGGATGGGATGGCCGCGGAGAATAGCGCAGGGAGGGTGGCGGGAAAATGACAGGCTGAGACGCTGCCCAGTACCCACCGCCCACTACGCACACTTCCCTTCTCCGTCATCCCGAACTTGTTTCCGGATGACGGAGAAGGGAGAAGATCGGCAAGCAAAAAAACGGCGCGGCAACCGAGGCTGCCGCGCCGCTGATTTCCGTCGAAGCCGGACCGAGTTACTCGGCGGCGGCTTCCAGGTCTTCGCCGGTCTCCTGATCGACGACCTTCATCGACAGCTTGACCTTGCCGCGGTCGTCGAAGCCGATGACCTTGACCTTCACCTTGTCGCCTTCCTTGACGACCTCGGTGACCGCTTCCGGACGCTTGGCCGAGGTGAGCTGGCTGATATGCACCAGACCGTCCTTCGGGCCGAGGAAGTTCACGAAGGCGCCGAAATCGAGGGTCTTCACGACCTTGCCGTCGTAGATCTTGCCCACTTCCGGCTCGGCGGTCAGCGAGTAGACCCAGTTATGCGCGGCGTCGAGCGAGGCCTGCTCGACGGCGGCGATCTTCACGGTGCCGTCGTCGTCGATGTCGATCTTCGCCCCGGTGACCTCGCAGATCTCGCGGATCACCTTGCCGCCCGAGCCGATCACGTCGCGGATCTTGTCGACCGGGATCTTGATGGAGATCATCTTCGGCGCGGTGTCGGACACACCGTCGCGGGCCGAGGTGAGCGCCTTGCCCATCTCGCCCAGGATGTGCATCCGGCCGTCCTTCGCCTGCTCCAGCGCGACCTTCATGATCTCGCGGGTGATGGACGTGATCTTGATGTCCATCTGCAGGGCGGTGACACCCTTGTCGGTGCCGGCGACCTTGAAGTCCATGTCGCCCAGGTGATCCTCGTCGCCCAGGATGTCGGACAGGACGGCGAACTTGTCGCCTTCCTTGATCAGACCCATGGCGATGCCGGCCACCGGACGGGCCAGCGGCACGCCGGCGTCCATCAGCGACAGCGAGGTGCCGCAGACCGTCGCCATCGACGACGAGCCGTTGGACTCGGTGATCTCGGAGACCACGCGCAGGGTGTAGGGGAAGGCTTCCTTGCTCGGCAGCAGCGGCTTCACCGCCCGCCAGGCCAGCTTGCCGTGGCCGATCTCGCGACGGCCCGGGGAGCCGACGCGGCCCGCCTCGCCCACCGAGAACGGCGGGAAGTTGTAGTGCAGCAGGAAGTGCTCGCGGTACTCGCCCTCAAGCGCGTCGATGATCTGCTCGTCCTGGCCGGTGCCCAGGGTGGCGACGACCATCGCCTGGGTCTCGCCGCGGGTGAACAGCGCCGAGCCGTGGGTCCGGGGCAGCAGGCCGACCTCGGCCACGATCTGGCGCACCGTCTTGGTGTCGCGCTCGTCGATGCGCTTGCCGGTGTCCAGGATTCGGCCGCGCACGATGTCGGCCTCCAGGCCCTTCATCAGACCCTTGGCGGCTTCCTTCTCGGCCTCGTCCTCGATCGCGGCGAGGGCCTTGTCCTTGGCGGCCGCGAGCTTGTTCTGGCGCTCGGACTTGTTCGGCTCGTCATAGGCGGCTTCCAGGTCGGCCTTGCAGGCCGCCTCGAGCTTGCCGCGGATGGCGTCCAGGTCCAGCGGGCTCTCCGGCAGATCCATCGGATCCTTCGCGGCGGCCTCGGCCAGCTCGATGATCGCCTTGATCACCGGCTGGAAGCTGTCGTGACCGAAGTTGACGGCGCCGAGCATGATCTCTTCCGACAGCTCGGAGGCCATCGACTCGACCATCAGCACACCTTCTTCGGTGCCGGCGACGACCAGGTCGAGCTCGCTCTCGGTGCGGGTCACGTCCATGGTCGGGTTCAGGATGTACTCGCCGTCCTTGTAGCCGACGCGCGCACCGCCGATCGGGCCCAGGAACGGGGCGCCGGACAGGCACAGGGCGGCCGAGGTGCCGACCATGGCGACGATGTCGGGATCGTTCTCCAGATCATGGGCGAGAACCGTGCAGATCACCTGCACCTCGTTCTTGAAGCCCTTGACGAAGAGCGGACGGATCGGCCGGTCGATCAGGCGGGAGGTCAGGGTCTCCTTCTCGCTCGGACGGCCCTCACGCTTGAAGAAGCCGCCGGGGATCTTGCCCGCGGCGTAGGTCTTCTCCTGGTAGTGGACCGAGAGCGGGAAGAAGTCGATGCCCGGGCGCGGCGTCTTGGCGGCGACCACGGTGCAGAGAACGGCGGTGTCGCCGTAGCGGGCGAGAACCGCACCGTCGGCCTGGCGGGCCATCTTGCCGGTCTCCAGGGTGAGCGTGCGCCCGCCCCATTCGATTTCCTTGCGGTAGACGTCGAACATTACGTGTCATTCCTCAGTTCCGAACCGACGAACATGACCCGCCGCGTTCCCCTTTTCCCTCCGGTCGGCCCGTGCCGCGGTGGATGCCCGCGACCGGATGGACCAACACGACCGACCACCGGCAGCGCACAGCCGATGGTGACTCGCGATCTAAAAGTGCGATGAAGGAAAAATGGACGCTCCTTGCGTCATGGCGCCCCAATGGCGGCCTTCGGTTCTCATATTTCGTCTCTTTTTGCGCGCGCGTTCTTTGACACGGAACGCCCCGTGGGTCAACGCGGACGTGCCCGAGACCCGAAGACGACAAAACCCCGGAAAGCCAGGGGCCATCCGGGGTTCGTGTCTCGTCGTGTCGTCGGCGAGCCTACCGGCTTACCGATCCCCGCACGCTTAGCGGCGCAGGCCCAGGCTGGTGATCAGCGCGGAATAGCGGTCGTTGGACTTCTTCTTCAGATAGTCCAGCAGACGGCGGCGCTGGCCGACCATCATCAGCAGACCCCGACGCGAGTGGAAGTCGTGCTTGTGGGTCTTCATGTGCTCGGTCAGGTTGACGATGCGCTCGCTCAGGATAGAGACCTGCACCTCGGGTGACCCGGTGTCGCCTTCCTTCTGGGCATATTGTTTGATGAGCTCTGCCTTGCGCTCTGCAGTAATCGACATCGTCCTCTCCTTATCTAGAGGTTCAGCACCCTGACCGGACGAATGGCGCCGCTTTCGATCCGCGCGATGGCGACCGGGACCGTGCCGTCGGTGGCATAGACCAGATCGCCTTCCTGCAGATCACCGAACCGGTCCCGATCCATCGAGCGATAGACCGGAACACCCTGTCCGTTGCGCAGCGTCGTCGCCTCGGGACCCTTCAAGGCCAGCGCCGGGATGCCGTCCAGCGCGGTCTCAACGGGCCGCAGGTGCTCTAAAGAGGCGGGGTTATGCATCAGCTCCGCCAGGGAATCCAGCGAAATCGCGCGCTCGGCCGAGAACGGTCCGACCCGAAGCCGCCGCAGATCGCGGATATGGCCGACCGTGCCGAGCGCCAACGCCAGATCGCGGGCCAGCGAGCGCATATAGGCGCCCTTGCCCGAGGTCACGCTGAACCGCGCCTCGTCCCGGCTCGGCATGTCCACCAGGCGCAGATCCAGGATCTCGATGCGCCGGGAGTCGAGCTCGACCTGCTCGCCGGAGCGGGCCAGGTCATAGGCGCGCTCGCCGTCGACCTTGATGGCGGAGAACTTCGGGGGAACCTGCTCTATTTCGCCAACAAAACGGTCGAGCACGCCAAGGATTGCGGCCTCATCCGGCCGACCCTCACTGCTCGCCACCACCTCGCCCTCGGCGTCGTCCGTCGACGTGGCCTCGCCCCAGCGCACGGTGAAGGCGTAGTCCTTGGTGGCGTCCATGACATAGGGAACGGTCTTGGTCGCCTCGCCCAGGGCAATCGGCAGCACGCCGGTGGCCAGCGGGTCGAGGGTGCCGGCATGGCCCGCCTTGGCGGCGTCGAACACCCGGCGGACGGTCGCCACCGCCTGGGTGGAGGTGATGTCGACGGGCTTGTCGAGGATCACCCAGCCATGGACCGGATTGCCCCGCTTCCTACGCGCCATTGTCGTCCGGCTCGCCGTCTTCGGTGGGGTCTTCGGAGGTGTTCGCCACGTCCTGGCGGATCACCGGATCGTTCAGGATCGCGCTCATCCGCTGGGAGGCGTCGAAGGCGGTATCGCGCTTGAAGGTCAGGCGCGGGGCGAACTTCATCCGCACCTCGCGGGCGACCTGGCCGGAGAGCCGGCCGGCGACGCGGCTCAGGATCGGCAGGATGTCGGCGATCTCGCCGTCGATCGGCGGGATCACCCAGACCGTGGCATTGCGCAGGTCCGGCGAGACGCTGACCTCCGACAGGGTGATGCGCACGCCGGACAGGGCCGGCTCGTGCAGCTCGCCGCGCTCGAAGACACGGGCAAGCACGCGGCGGATCTCCTCCCCGACACGCAATTGCCGCTGGCTCGGGCCCTCGCGGGCCTCGTCACGCTTCGCCATGGTCGTAATCCCGTTCGGCGAGGCGCCGCCGCGTTAGCCGGCGGACGCCTCCTGCTGAACCTGCTCGAGCGTCCGGGCGACTTCCTTCAGCTCGAAGCACTCGATCTGATCGCCCTCGCGGATGTCGTCGTAATTCTCGAACGCCATACCGCACTCGTAACCCTCGCGGACCTCGCGGACCTCGTCCTTGAAGCGCTTCAGCGTCTTCAGGGAGCCCTCGTGGATCACCACGTTGTCGCGCAGCAGACGGACCTTGCAGCCCCGCTTGATGACACCGTCGGTGACCATGCAGCCCGCCACCTTGCCGACCTTGGTGATGTTGAACACCTGTCGGATCTGCGCGTAGCCCAGGAACTCTTCCTTGAGTTCCGGCGCCAGCATGCCGGTCAGCAGGGCTTTCACATCGTCGATCAGGTCGTAGATGATCGAGTAGTAGCGGATCTCCATTCCGTCGCGGCGCGCCATCTCGCGGGCCTGCGGGTTGGCGCGGACGTTGAAGCCGACGATGATGCCACCCGAGGCCCCGGCCAGGGACACGTCGGACTCGCTGATGCCGCCGACCGCGGAGTGCAGGATGCGCGGCTTGACCACGCTGGTCTCCAGCTTCTCCAGGGTCGCCCGGATCGCTTCCAGCGACCCGTGCACGTCGGTCTTGATGACCAGCGGCAGCTCGTCCGCCTCGCCCGACTGAATCGCCGAGAGCATCTGCTCGACCGTGCCGCGGGCACCGGCCGTCGCACTCTTCTCGCGCAGCAGACGCTGGCGATAGTCGGCGATCTCGCGGGCCCGGCTTTCGTTCTCGACGACGACGAAATCGTCGCCGGCGGTCGGCGTGCCCTGCAGGCCCAGAACCTCGATCGGCTCGCTCGGCCCGGCGCTCTCCGACGGCTCGCCACGGTCGTTGACCAGGGCGCGCACGCGGCCCCATTCCGCACCCGCAACGAACACGTCGCCGGTGCGGACCGTGCCGCGCTGGACCAGCACGGTGGCGACGGAGCCGCGGCCGCGCTCGACCTTGGCTTCGATCACGACACCGGTGGCGGCCCGGTCCGGGTTCGCCTTGAGCTCCAGCACTTCCGCCTGCAGCGCGATGGCTTCCAGCAGCGTGTCCAGGCCCTGCTTGGTCAGCGCCGATACGTCGATCGCCTGGACGTCGCCGCCCATGTCCTCGACCACGATCTCGTGCTGCAGCAGCTCGGTGCGGACCCGCTGCGGGTCCGCATCGGGCTTGTCGATCTTGTTGACCGCGACGATGACCGGAACCTTGGCGGCGCGGGCGTGGCGGATCGCCTCGACCGTCTGCGCCATGATGCCGTCATCGGCCGCCACCACCAGGATGACGATGTCGGTGACATTCGCGCCGCGCGCCCGCATCTCGGTGAAGGCTTCGTGGCCCGGGGTGTCGATGAAGGTGATCTTGTCACCCGACGGCACCTCGATCTGGTAGGCGCCGATATGCTGGGTGATGCCGCCGGCCTCGCCCGACGCGACATCGGCCTGACGAATGGCGTCCAGCAGCGAGGTCTTGCCGTGGTCGACGTGACCCATGACGGTGACGACCGGGCAGCGCGGCCGCAGGTCCTCGACCTTGTCGTCGGTCCCCAGCATGCCGAGCTCCACATCGGATTCAGCGACACGGCGGACCTTGTGGCCGAATTCCTGGGCCACCAGCTCGGCAGTGTCGGCGTCGATGATCTGGTTGATGGTCGCCATCACGCCCATCTTCATCAGCGACTTGATGACCTCGCCGCCACGCTCGGCCATACGGTTGGCCAGCTCCTGGACGGTGATGGTCTCGGGAACGACCACGTCGCGCGACTGCTTGACGGCATCGCCCTGGTCGTTGCGGGAGCGCTGACGCTCGCGTTCGCGGGCGCGGCGGACCGATGCCAGCGAGCGCACGCGCCCGCTGTCGCCACTCAGCGCGTCGCTGATGGTCAGCTTGCCCTGACGGCGGCGCGGCTCGTTGGTGGTGCGGGTGCGGGCCGGACGCTTGGCCGGCGCTTCCTTGGCACCGCCACCGCCACCGCTGCGCTTGCGACGGTCGTCGTCCTCGTTCTCGACCGGCGCGCGCGCCGCCGGAGAGGCGGCCGGTGCCGGCGTGCCCTCGCGATCCAGACGCGCCGTCGCGCGCTCGGCGGCGGCCTTCGCCTGACGGGCGGCCTCCTCCTCGGCGAGACGGGCGGCCTCGGCAGCCTTCACGGCGGCCTCGGCGTCCTCGATCTTGCGCATCTCGTCCAGCTCGGCCTGGCGACGATCCACCGGCGCGGCAGGTTCCGACGCGACAGCGTCCTGTGCCTCGGCCGGGGTCTCAGCGGCAGCGGCCGGCGACACCGTCTCCTCGGTCACGGCTTCCGGCTGCTCCTCCGGGCGTCGCGCAGCGGCCTGCTCAAGGACGCGGGCCCGGGCCTCGCGCTCCTCGGCGGTCAGCTCGCGCCCACCCTTGCCGCCACCGGCCTTCGCCGCGGCGATCGCCGCCTCGCGCGATCCGGGAAGCGGCTGAGACGGCCGGCGTCGGCGCACCTCGACCTGCACGGTCTTGGAACGGCCATGGGAGAAGCTCTGCTTGACCTGACCGGTTTCCACCGTCTTGCCAAGGGACAGCTTTCCCTTGCCGGAGCCGAGGCTCAGCTTCTTGCGATCTTGTTCGTTGGTGCTCGACATATCGTCTTTGCCCACGTCATCCATCCGTCAACGGGCAGGCCATCAGTACTTGGCGCCCTGAATACACGTCCCGGCATGGTTTTCCAAGCCGGGGCCCACATCTGATGCGACCTTTTCGTGCCGCAAACCTTCAAGTCTCGCCGCGTCACGCAGCAAACGGTCCGACAGGCCGGCGCGCGACCCCGCGGAGTCCACGAACGCGTGCACCGTATGGTCGCGCCCGAATGCTTCGGCGATCTCCGCCGCCAAGAGGCACGAGACCACCGGTCGCGTCCCGGCCAGGGCCCGCAACCGGGCCCGGCCATCCTCGGCGCCGTCGCCCGCTTCGACCAGAACGCCGGCACGCCTCGCCTCCAGGGCCTGGCGCACCTTGGTCTGGCCGGCGACCGCGCCACCGGCGCGCCGCGCCAGCGACAACGTCTGCACGCAGCGCCGCGTGAGCAGCCCCTCGACCCGGTCCGTCAGGGTGGGATCCACCGTAACCGACCGCTTGGCCGCCCGGGCGAAGAGCCGCTTGACCACGGCCTGCTCGAGCGCCCCCCGATCGGCGGAGACCCAGAGCCCACGGCCCGGGAGCCGCTCGTCGATATCCGGGACGATCGCGCCGTCCGGACCCACAACGAAGCGGATCAGCCCACCGCGCGGCTGGACCTCGCGGGTGACGAAACAGCGGCGTTCGCTGTCATCGTCCCGGCTCGTCGGTTCATGCCGTCGGCTCAGGATCGCTCTCCTCGGCCGCCGCGTCCACCCCGGCATTCGTTTCCGCACCGTCTTCGTCTTCGAACCAATGGGCGCGGGCCGCCATGATGATCTGGTTGGCCGCGTCCTCGTCGAAACCGGCATCCGGCAGAATCTCGCGCAGCTCGTCGCTGGCAAGGTCGCCCAGGTCGTCCAGGGTCTTCACCCCGTTCTCGCCCAGGGTGACCAGCATGGCAGGCGTGAAGATCTCCAGCTCGACCAGGTCGTCGGTCACGCCCAGCTCGCGGCGGCGCTCGTCGTGGCGCTGACGCTCGGCCTCGACGAAGTTGAACGCGCGGGTGCGCAGCTCTTCGGCGATGTCGGCGTCGAAGCCTTCGATCTCGGCCAGATCGTCGATCTCGGTATAGGCGATCTCCTCCACCGAGGCGAAGCCCTCGGCGACCAGCAGGCCGGCGATGACGTCGTCGATGTCGAGGGCGCCGATGAAGGATTCAGACCGCTGACGGAACTCCTCGCGGCGGCGGTCCGACTCCTCCTGCTCGGTCAGGATGTCGATATCCCAGCCGGTCAGCATGGAGGCGAGGCGGACGTTCTGACCGCGGCGGCCGATGGCCAGCGAGAGCTGTTCGTCCGGCACCACGACCTCGATGCGGCCCTGGTCCTCGTCGAGCACCACCTTGGACACCTCGGCCGGCGCCAGGGCGTTCACCACGAAGGTCGCCGGATCGTCGGAGAACGGGATGATGTCGATCTTCTCGCCCTGCAGCTCGCCGACGACGGCCTGGACGCGGGAGCCGCGCATACCGACGCAGGCGCCGACCGGATCGATCGAGCTGTCGTAGGAGATCACCGCGATCTTGGCGCGGGAACCCGGATCGCGGGCCACCGACTTGATGTCGATAATGCCGTCGTAGACTTCCGGCACTTCCTGGCGGAAGAGCTGGCGCATGAATTCCGGATGGGTGCGCGACAGGAAGATCTGCGGGCCGCGCTGCTCCTCGCGCACGTCCTCGATATAGGCGCGGATGCGGTCGCCCTGGCGGAAGGTCTCGCGCGGCAGCAGCCGGTCGCGGCGCAGCACCGCCTCGGCGCGCGGGATCTCGACCGTGACGTTGCCGTACTCGACGCGCTTGACCACGCCGTTGATGATCTCGCCGGAGCGGCCGTCATATTCCTCGAACTGGCGCTTGCGCTCGAACTCGCGGACCTTCTGGACGATCACCTGCTTGGCGGTCTGGGCGGCGATGCGGCCGAAATCGATCGGCGGCAGCGGCTCGTCGATGACCGAGCCGACCTCCAGGGCCGGATCGATCTTCTTCGCCTGCTCCAGGGTGATCTCGGCGAACTCGTCCTCGACCTCCTCGACCACCGTGGTGCAGCGCTTCAGGCTGATGTCGCCGGTGCGCCGGTCGATGGTCGCGCGGATATCGTGGTCGGGGCCGTATTTCGACCGGCCGGCCTTCTGGATCGCCTGTTCCATGGCGATCAGCACTTCCTCGCGATCGATCCCCTTGTCCCGGGCGACCACATCGGCGACCTGGATCAGCTCCAGCTTCGGTGTCGTGGCGATATCCATCGGCTTGTTCGTCCTCTATCAACCCGGCGGGCGGACCCGCACCGGTTACTCCCTTAACCCTGTCCCGGCCTTTCGGCCGTCAGCCCTGCCCCTGGGGCCGGCTGGCGTCGAGCAGTGCATCGGTCAGCACGAGCTTCGCCCGCGAAATTCCCTCGAACGGCAGGTCCACCGTCCCCGCCTTTTCGTCCAGCTCGACCTGCACCCGGTCGTCCGCGACGCCTTTGATCCGGCCGCTGAAGCGTTTGCGGCCGTCGATCGGCACGTCCATGTCGACCCGCGCCTCGAACCCGGCCCAGCGTTCGAAATCCTTCAGCCGCGTCAGCGGCCGGTCGATCCCGGGCGAGGAGACCTCCAGCGTGTATTCCCCGGAGATCGGGTCCTCCACGTCGAGCACGGCGGACACCGTCCGGCTGATCTCGGCGCAGTCGTCGACCGAGATCATCGACCCGTCGCTCCGGTCGGCCATGATCTGCAGCGTCGGCCGCTGACCACCGGTGATCATGACCCGCACGACCTCGAAGCCCATGGCTTCGATCGACGGGGTCACGATTCCTTCGATGCGCCGGATATGTGGGTCCACCCTTGTCCTCACCTGCGACCGGCGGCGGCACCAACAAAAAAGTGGGCCGCTGGCCCACCCCCGATCAATAGTCCGATTGAAGAGCCGTTGATATATCGCAGACCGGACACGACTTCAAGGTCGAATGGCGCTCGCGCGAAAGGTTGAGAGTCAGCCCCACCCAAAAAGCCGGTATGTAGGATTTCTCACTGCGCCTGATCAATTAATCGGTCGAACTCTTTCAGTATAAGCGCGGTTTTTTTTACAAGGGGGCGGTCGTGGCGGGGGAAACAAGCGTTTGGTATGACTATATCAAACTAATCGTAGAAACCATTGTAAGCTGGCAGGTTCTTGCACTACTTGTTCTTTATTATTTAAGCCGCAATCCTAAGCTCATTGAGCGCATCGTCTCGCTGGACGTCGGTGGGTTCAAGGTGGAACTGCGGGAGATCAAGGAGGAATTGGAGGCGAACCGTCAGGAAGTCGAGGAACTGTCCGCGGAGATTGCCAACGAGCGCGAAATCTTCACCGAAACCTTGGCTAATGTAAACGAACATGCGTCAATGCGGGAACTGACCGAAGTGCGAGAGCGCCTCAGAGCGCAGGCACAGACCCTGGATGATCCCGAGTACATCCGCAGCTTGCTGACCGGCCAGGATAGGCCAGCCGATGTCTACGGCGCCGGCATCGCGATCAGGGCCAACCCCCGTCCAGAGTTTCTGCGGCCCGCCATCGATTGTCTCGATCGTCTTTCCCAGTCCGACAACCTGAAATCGGTCCGGCTGAATTTTGTGTGGACCCTGACGAAGGCCGTTCATCAGATCTTGGTCACGGACCTGAAGCACTCGCCCAAGCCCCGCCTCGCCCGGGAAGACCTGGAGCACGCGCAAGCCGTTCTCGACCGGTTGGCCAAAAATCCTCGGGTTTTGCGCGACCGGCCCGAAAACCCGAGCAAGGGCGTCCGCGGACCCATAAAATGGTCGCTGCAGTGGATCTCCCGCGGCCTGAATCGTTAAGCGGAACGGGCAGAGAGTTCAGCCGGGTTTGCGGAACTCCAGATAGGCCGGCATACGGCCCTCGCGCTTCGCCTTGGCCTCGTAGCGGGTTTCCGGCCAGTCGTCCCGGCGCTCGGTGAAATCCGCCATCGACGTCCCGGTCCAGCGGAAATCCGGATGGGCGGTGATCCGGGCCAGGATCCAGACCAGATAGCCCGGGTCGTCCGTCGCCATGCGCAGGATGCCGCCCGGCTTGAGCAGCTCGTAGAACCGGGCGACGGTCTCGTGCTGGATGATGCGGCGGTAGTGGTGGCGGCGCTTCGGCCAGGGATCGGCGTGCAGGACGAAGATCCGCTCCAGGCTCTGCGGCGCCAGCACGTCGAGCACGTCGCGGGCGTCGTCGGGATGGATGCGGACCCGGTCGCCCTCCACGTCGTCCAGGTGGCGCAGCAGCGACGCCACGCCGTTGACGAACGGCTCGCAGCCGATCAGGGCGATGTCCGGGTTGTGCTGCGCCTGCCAGGCCAGATGCTCGCCGCCGCCGAAGCCGATCTCCAGCCAGACCGCGCGCGGTGGCTGCGGAAACCAATCCCTCGGGTCGGTGGCGTTGGCCGGGGCGGTCTCCACCGGCACCAGGCGCGGCACGAGATCCTCGTCGACGCGGCGCTGCATGCCGGCGCGCAGGGGACGCCCCTTGCGCCGGCCGAAGAACAGCCGCTCTTCACCGTGGTCGGACATGGCCCTACTGGTACGGTTCCGGTCCGGCGGCCGGACGTTCCGGCCGCCCATGATC
Source organism: Thalassobaculum salexigens DSM 19539 (assembly GCF_000423805.1). Classification (NCBI taxonomy): domain Bacteria; kingdom Pseudomonadati; phylum Pseudomonadota; class Alphaproteobacteria; order Rhodospirillales; family Thalassobaculaceae; genus Thalassobaculum; species Thalassobaculum salexigens. Next base: position 507,129 of record NZ_KE384095.1, on the reverse strand, counting down.
AGGACGCGCGGCTTAGAACGCGCCCTTCAGCTCGTCGACCAGATCGAGACGCTCCCAGGTGAAGCGGCCCGCGTCGTCCGGCTTGCGGCCGAAATGGCCGTAGGCCGCGCTCGGCGCGTAGATCGGATTGCTCAGCGCCAGGCGCTCGCGGATCCCGCGCGGCGACAGGTCGACCATCTCGCTGATGACCTTGGAGAGCTTCTCCTCGTCCACCGTGTTGGTGCCGTAGGTGTCGACGAAGATCGACAGCGGATGCGACACGCCGATGGCATAGGAGACCTGCAGCACGCACTTCTCGGCCAGGCCGGCGGCGACCACGTTCTTGGCGACCCAGCGCGCGGCGTAGGCGGCCGAACGGTCGACCTTGGTCGGGTCCTTGCCGGAGAAGGCGCCGCCGCCGTGGGGGGCGGCACCGCCATAGGTGTCGACGATGATCTTGCGGCCGGTCAGACCGCAGTCGCCGTCGGGACCGCCGATCACGAAGCGGCCAGTCGGGTTGATGTAGTAGACCGTGTCCTCGTCCACCCAGCCGTCCGGCATGACCTCGCGCACGAAGGGCAGAACCAGCTCGTGCACCTGCTCCTGGGAGAGGTCGGCGTCATGCTGGGTCGAGACGACCACCGAGGTGCAGCGCACCGGCTTGCCGTTCTCGTATTGCAGGGTGACCTGGCTCTTGCTGTCCGGGCCCAGACCCTTGGCGGTGCCGTTCTTGCGGGCCACCGCCATGCGGCGCAGGATCTCGTGGCTGAAATGGATCGGCGCCGGCATCAGCACGTCGGTCTCGGTGCAGGCGTAGCCGAACATGATGCCCTGGTCGCCGGCACCCTCGTCCTTGTTGCCGGCCGCGTCGACGCCGACGGCGATGTCGACGGACTGCTCGTGCAGGACGTTCTCCAGGCTGGCGGTCTTCCAATGGAAGCCGTCCTGCTCGTAGCCGATATCCTTCACCGCGGCACGCACCGCCTCCTCGATCACCTCGTGGGTGACGCTGGAGGGACCGCGGACCTCGCCGGCGAGCACGATCTTATTGGTCGTCGCCAGGGTCTCACAAGCCACGCGGCTGCCGGGATCGGCGCCCATGTAGAGATCGACCACCGTATCGGAGATCCGGTCGCAGACCTTGTCCGGGTGCCCCTCGGACACGGATTCACTTGTGAACAGGTAGCTGGCTTGACTCAACGGGGCCTCCGGGATGCTCGATTGTCGCGGAAATCAACGCTTGGGATCCGCTGCAATGGACGCATGCGGCGGACAGTACCGGGCCGGCGTTTTTGCGCGAATGCCGGTCCGGGTCAAGGGGAAAGCCGAGCGGCGGCCCCTGGCACGCGCGCAGACGGGAGGCGGAGGCGCCTCAGGGCTTCTCGCCGTCCATCGATCCGGCGATGGATCGCATCAGCTCGTAGAGCCGTCGCCGGGCGGTGTCGTCGGTGATCCGGTAATACGCCCGCACCAGCTCGATCGTCTCGCGGCGGCGCATCGGATCCTCTTCCATCGGGCCCGCGGCCGGGACGGACGGCTCGACACCATCCTCGCCCGGCATGTCGTCGAAAAAGTACGACACCGGCACGCCCAGGGCCTTGGCCAGCTCGAACAGGCGACTGGCGCCGACGCGGTTGGCGCCCCGTTCGTACTTCTGGACCTGCTGGAAGGTAAGGCCCAATGCTTCACCCAGGCGCTCCTGACTCATTCCGAGCAGAGTGCGGCGCAGGCGAACCCGTGTGCCGACATGGATATCGATAGGATTCGGATTCGTAGCCGTAGGCGGACGGCCGACCCGACGGCGCCCTGGGCGGTCGTTCGCCATGCGAACCTCTGATTTCGTTAACCAAATAACCCTAGGACTCATAGACCATACAATTGTATTCAGTCAACGTCCTCAAATCGGCCAAACTGATTTAATTCCAATCAATTCGCGGGAGTTCTTCGACCGGCCCGAAATCGCCCGTATGCTGCAACGGCCAGCAGCAATACGACCATAAGAACTATGGGGACATCACCAATAAAGCCGAAAGGCGGTACCGGCAGCGCCGCGGGCAGCGGCGTATCCAGACTGGCGGTCACGCCGATGCCGATGCTAGCGACAATTCGCCCGGCCGGATCGATCACCGCGGATACGCCGGTATTCGCCGCCCGGATCATCGGGAGGCCCTGCTCGATGGCCCGCAGCCGGGTGATCGCCAGGTGTTGATACGGGCCGCTCCAGCGGCCGAACCAGGCGTCGTTGGTGGCATTCAGCAGCCAGGCCGGACGGTGGTCCGGATCCACCGCCCCACCGGGGAAGATCGCTTCGTAACAGATCAGCACCGAAACCGGCGGCGCGCCCTTCAGCTCGAGCGTCCGCGGCCCCGGCCCCGGCGTGAAGTCGCGGCGGCTCTGCACGATCGGATTGACCGGCAGCACGTCGCGCAGGGGCACGTATTCCCCGAAGGGCACCAGATGCGCCTTGTCGAAGGTCCAGGCGGTCTCGGCGCCGGCGTCGAGGGCGAAGACGCTGTTATAGACCTCGGACACACGGCCGATCCGGGCGACGCGCGGTGCGCCGAAGATCAGACTGCCCTCGGCGGGCGCGACACGGGCGAGGGCGGCCATCAGCTCCGGCGCGTCGCCGATCAGATGGGCCACCGCCGTCTCCGGCCAGGCCACCACGGTCGGCGCGGCGGACGGCTCCAGTCCCGGGGCCCGCAGATCGGCCGGGCGGGACGGGTCGCTGAGCGCGATGTAGCGTCCCAGATGTTCCGGTTTCAGCAGCGGATTCCATTTGTCGCGCTGGGGCACGTTGCCCTGGACCACCCGCACCACGACTCCGGGGACGGCGCCGTCCGGGTCGGCGATCCGCGGGATCGCGGCCTCGCGCGCCACCCCCCAGCCGACCATCGCCACCAGCAGCAGGGTCGCGGCGGCGGAGCCGGTCAGACGGACCCGGCGGGAGACGCCGCCATCCAGCCACAGCGCCGGCGCCATGGTGACCAGCAGGACCAGCAGGCTGAGCCCGTAGCTGCCGACCAGGGAGGCCGGCTGAAGCAGCGGCAGCCAGCCGTCCACCGTGGCGGAGGGCAGGTTCCAGGGAAAGCCGGTGAAGGCGTGGCCGCGCACCCATTCCGCCGCGGTGTAGAGGGCGGCGAGGCCGAGCCAGAGCGGCCAGCCGCCGCCGAACAGGCGCCGCGCCAAGCCTCCGGCGAGCGCCGCATAGAGCGCCAGCACCGCCGGCAGCCCGAGATTGGCGAAGGGGATCAGCCAGGCGTGCTCGCCCGCATTCACCAGCATCGCATTGGCGATCCAGTGCAGGCCGGCGACATGATATCCGAGCGCCCAGAGCCAGGCGCGGAACGCCGCGGAACGGGCGCTCGGCGCCTGCGCGACCACGGCCAGCAGGGCCGCATGGCCGAACGCGAAGGGCAGCAGATGCAACGGCGCCAGGGACAGGCCGGTGGCGGCCCCCGCGACCAGTCCGGCTAGGGGGACGACCCACCGGCGGCCGCGCGCGGCGCCGTCACTCGGCGGCACGATCGGCGGCGTTCGGCTGGACCATGCGCACTTTCAGGCGGCGCAGACGGCGCGGATCGCCATCCATGACCTCGAATTCGATCCCGCTGGGATGACGGATCACCTCGCCCCTGGTGGCGACGCGGCCGGCCAGGCTGAACACCAGGCCGCCCAGGGTGTCGATCTCCTCGCGCTCGTCGTCGGTGAGGAACTGGCCGGCGATCACCTCGAGCTCCTCCACCGTGGCCCGGGCGTCGGCGACGATGGTGCCGTCGGACCGCTCGGAGAGCTTGGGCCCTTCCTCGGTGTCGTGCTCGTCGACGATGTCGCCGACGATCTCCTCTATCAGATCCTCGATGGTGATCAGCCCGTCGATGCCGCCGTATTCGTCGACCACCAGCGCCATGTGGCGCCGGGTCATGCGCATTTCCTGTAGCAGGTCGAGGGCGCGGGAGGACGGCGCGACAATCAGGATCTCGCGTGCCAGCGCCCCGGCGGCCACGTCGTCGCCCCGGTTCAGATGGGCCAGCACGTCCTTGATGTGGACCATGCCGATCACGTCATCCAGGGAGTCCCGATAGACCGGAATCCGGCTGTGGGCGACTTCGCTCATCTGCCGCGAGAGATCGGTCAGGCGCGTCGCCTGATCGACCGCCACGATGTCGGCGCGCGGCACCATCACGTCATAGGCGGTGATGTCGCGCAGGCCGAGCACGTTGCGGATGATCGCCCCTTCATGCGGGTCGATCGGCGAGGCGTCCTCGCCGTTCTCGTCGATCAGCTCCTCCAGGGAGGCCCTGACCGCCGAGGTCCCGTTGCGGCCGAGCCCGACCGAGCGCATCAGCGTGCGCCAGGCCTCGACCAGCGGCCCCCGGTCGGAGCTGCCGTTGCCACTGCCGTTATTGCCGTAAGCAGCGTTCTCGCTCATGCGGCCGCTCCCCGCGCGTCGCCGGGCAGAGGCTCACCGCCGGCATAGGGATCGGCGATGCCGAGACCGGCCAGGATCTCGCGCTCCAGCGCCTCCATCTCCTCGGCTTCCGCGTCGTCGCCGTGATCGTAGCCGAGCAGGTGCAGGGTGCCGTGGACCAGCAGGTGGCTGACATGGTCCGCCACGCTCTTGTCCTGCTCCGCCGCCTCGCGGACCACCGTCTCCAGGGCCAACGAGATATCGCCCAGCGGACGCGGGCCGGCGGGCGGCATGAAGCCGGCCGGGAACGACAGGACGTTGGTCGCGCTGTCCTTGCCGCGGTGGTCTCGGTTCAGCGCCCGTTGCGCCGCGTCGTCGGTCAGCAGCAGCGAGATCTCAAGCGCTCCCGACACCCCGACATGGGTCAACGCCGCCAGAACCGACCGTTCGGCGAGCGCAGAGACATCTTCGGCGGCCTCTTCCCAAGCGGGGGCCGTAAGGGAGATATCGAGTTCGACCGTCCGGTTCTCGCCGGAGGGTCGGGTGCTAGATCGAGGACGACTGTCGCCCTCGGCAGAAGAATCTTCGTCGGTCATCGACTCTTGTCGCCGGGTAAAAGTACTCCGTCACGGGCATTGTACGCGTGTACGATGCGCGTAACCAGGGGATGACGGACAACGTCTGCGGCGGTGAACTCCACGAACCCGACGCCCTGAACGTCATGTAGGTGATCGAGCGCGTCGCGCAAGCCGGATTTGTTGCCCAGCGGCAGATCGACCTGGGACAGGTCCCCGGTCACCGCCATGCGCGAATTCTCGCCCAAACGTGTTAAGAACATCTTCATCTGGGTGGGCGTGGTGTTCTGCGCCTCGTCCAGGATCACATAGGCATTGGCGAGGGTGCGGCCGCGCATGAAGGCCAGCGGCGCCACCTCGATCTCGCCGGCGGCCAGCCGCCGCTCCACCATCTCGCCCGGCATCATGTCGTACAGCGCGTCGTAGAGCGGGCGCAGGTAGGGGTCGACCTTGTCCTTCATGTCGCCCGGCAGGAAGCCGAGCCGCTCGCCCGCCTCGACGGCCGGGCGCGACAGGATGAGGCGATCGACCCGCTTGGCCTTCAGCATGGCGCAGGCCATGGCGACGGCGAGGTAGGTCTTGCCGGTACCGGCCGGGCCCAGGCCGAAGACCAGCTCGTGCTGCATGAGCTGCTTCAGATAGTGCGCCTGGTTCGGCGAGCGGGCGCCGATCGGCCGCTTGTAGGTGTCGAGCCCCGCATCGCCGGCGAACTCGCGCACGCCGCCCACCGCGTCTGCCGCCTGGGCGTATTTCACCGCCGCGTCCACGTCGCCGATCTCGAACGGATAGGGGTCCTGGCCCTTTTTCTTGGTCTTTTCCAGCCGGCGGTACAGACCCTCCAGGGTGCCGCGCGCGGCCTGCAGCGACTCCTCGGCGCCGAGAATGCGCACGATGTTGCCGAAGGCCTCGAGCTTGACGCCCAGCTTCTGTTCGATACGGGCAAGGTTGCGGTCGTGGTCCCCGAACAAGAGGGGGATCAATGCGTGATCATGAAACTCGAGCTGGACGGAGGCGTCGTCGGCCGTGCCTGTGCTCACGCAGAAACCCTTTCGGCAGGAGGAGGGGGGAGAGACGAAGGCGAGGGGAGATCGGCGTCGACCGTGACGACCCGACCGGACAGGCTGTTGGCGCCGCCCAGGTCGATCGCGATATCGACAAGCGAGCCGAGCAGCCGCTCCGGCGCGTCGGCATGGACCGACTGCATCCAGGGGCCGCGCCCGACGAGCTGGCCCGGCCGGTTACCCCGGCGCTCGAACAGGACCGGTTGCACGGAGCCGGCGGCGGCCTCGTTGAAGGCGCGCTGCTGCGCGTTGAGAAGCTGCTGCAGCGCTTCCAGCCGGTCGGATTTCTGCGCCTCGGACAGCTGATCGGCCACCGAGGCGGCCGGCGTCCCCGGCCGCGCGCTGTACTTGAAGGAATAGGCCTGGGCGTAGCCGACCTCGCGGACCAGCCGCAGGGTATCGGCGAAATCGCGATCGCTCTCGCCGGGGAAGCCGACGATGAAATCGGAGCTGAGCGCCAGATCCGGGCGCGCGGCGCGCAGCCGGTCGACGATCCGCCGGTAGTCGTCGGCGGTATGGCCCCGGTTCATGGTGTCGAGGATCCGGTCGGAGCCCGACTGCACCGGCAGATGCAGATACGGCATCAGCGCCGGCACCTCGCCATGGGCGGCGATCAGGTCGTCGTCCATGTCGCGCGGATGCGAGGTCGTGTAGCGGATGCGCGCGATCCCGTCGATCTCGGCCAGGGCGCGGATCAGCCGGCCCAGACCCCAGTCGCGGCCGTCCGGCCCGGCACCATGATAGGCGTTCACGTTCTGGCCCAGCAGGGTGATCTCCAGGGCGCCGGCGGCGGCCAGACGGCGCGCCTCCTCGATCACCGCCGCGGCCGGGCGCGAGAACTCGGCCCCGCGGGTATAGGGCACCACGCAGAAGGTGCAGAACTTGTCGCAGCCTTCCTGAACCGAGAGGAAGGCGGCCGGTCCCTGACTGGCGCTCTCCTCCGGCAGATGGTCGAACTTGTCCTCGGCCGGGAACTCGGTATCGACGACGCCGGCGCCGCGCCGGTTCTCGCTGCCCAGCGCCCGGGTCACCAGCTCCGGCAGCCGGTGATAGGTCTGCGGACCGAACACCATGTCGACCACCGGCGCGCGGCGCACGATCTCCTCGCCCTCGGCCTGGGCGACGCAGCCGGCCACGGCGATCAGCATGCGCCGGCCCTCGCGGGCGGCCTCCTCCTTCATGACGCGCAGGCGTCCGAGCTCGGAATAGACCTTCTCGGTCGCCTTCTCGCGGATGTGGCAGGTGTTGAGGATCACCAGATCGGCGCCGTCCGCCTGATCGCTGGACGCATAGCCATGGGGCGCCATGACGTCCGCCATCCGGGCGGAGTCGTAGACGTTCATCTGGCAGCCGTAGGTCTTGACGTGAAGCTTCTTGCTCAATGGAACCGTCTTGCTCAATGCCGCCGTCTTCCACGAAGACGTTCGGGGCTCGCAGACCCGAGCATCCCTCGTCCCTGTCGGGGACAGCGCCAGATCACCTGATCCATCAAGGTCGCGGCTACTCCCGCTTGCTGATCGCGCCGGATGATTGCGGCCGGGTCCGCATCTCCCTGGACCCTACGAATCGCCACGTTCCTGTCAAGCGACAGTCGCATGAACCGACGCAGAATACTTTGTGGTTCCAGATTCTACCGATTCGGACTCTAGCGTCCCGCATTGGCCCGCGCCAGCCCGCCGGCGACCTGGTCCTGCACCTTGGTCGCCAGGGCCTTGCGCGACCCCACCTCGTCGACGGTCACCGGGGCGTGGAACTCGATCACCACGGTCAGCTTGCCCAGGGCGGCGACGGTCCACAAATGCGGCAGCAGATCCATGTCGCCATACCAGGCGAAGAACGGCCGCAATCCGCGGCCGAGGGGGACCTCGTTGAGCCGGGTATAGGCGATCGAGACCGGTTGAACCGTCAGCGCCTGACCGCGCGGCCGGCGCTCGGCGACCGAGAAGAAGGCGCTCTTGAACGGCAGGACCCGGGTCCCGTCGCCGCTGGTGCCTTCCGGAAACAGGATCAGGTTGTCGCCCGCCTCCAGGCGCTGGGCGATCTCGTCGCCGTGCTTGGCCACGGCCGTGCGCTTGCGGGCGATGAACACCGTGCGCTGCAGCTTCGCCAGGATGCCGAACAGCGGCCAGCCGGCGACCTCCGACTTGGCGATGAAGCCGCCGGTCACCACCGAGCCGAGCGCGGTGATGTCCAGATAGGAGACGTGGTTGGCGACGAACAGCACCGGCCGCTCGCGCACCCGCCGGCCGCGCACGACGACCTGGATGCCAAGGATCCGGGTGCACAGACGGTGATAGAAGCGCGGCAGCCGCTCGGCCAGACGCAGCCGGAACAGCACCGCAAACGCCTGGACCGGGATCAGCGAGAGAGTCAGCAGCAGATAGGCGGTCAGGCGGATCGCCGCCCGGGTCTCCGAGCGGATCATGCCATGCCCGTGGTCGAGCAGGCGCCGCTCCTCGACCTCGTCGACATACACCGGACCGGGCCGATGCGTCGTGGTGGATCCGTACGCCGCCTCCGCCATCGTCAGCCGCCCCGCGCCTCCCGTTCGTAGTGCTTGTAGTACTTGTCGGTCACCGCGCTGGTCTGGACGATGACGCAGACATCCGTGGTGTTGAACTGGGGATCGACCACCGCGCCGTCACCGACGAAACCGCCGAGCCGCAGGTAGCCCTTGATCAGCGGCGGCAGTCCGGCCAGCGCCCGCTTGGCGTCGAGCTGGTCGGCCGGCACCCGGTTCATCTCCACGTGGAGAGCGTCCAGCGCGCGGACCCGCAGGGAGTCCGGCGCCAGGTGATGGTGGTAGAGATAGCTGAGATCCTTGCCGACGACGTCGGGATCGGTGCCCGGCAGCGAGGCGCAGCCGAACATCAGCGTGATGTCGTGCCTGAAGACATAGGCCGCGATGCCCCGCCACAGAAGCTGCATGGTCGGTCGGTTGCGGTGGTCCACGTCCACGCAGGACCGGCCCAGCTCCATGATCTCGCCGGGAAAGGCCAGGATCTTGGCGATGTCGTATTCGCTGGCGGTGTAGAACGAGCCGCCTGCCGGAATCCGGGAACGCCGGAGCAGCCGATAGGTGCCGACGACCGCCTTGGCCCCCTCGCCCTTGCCGTGGTCGAGCACCAGCAGATGGTCGGCGATCGGGTCGAAGCTGTCGAAGTCGCGGCGCAGGGCCGCCATCTCGCCGATCGGCTTGGCCGCCCGCTCCTCGTAGAAGACCCGATACCGCAGGGCCTGGGAGGCGTCGATCTCCGCCACGTTGCGGGCGAGACGCACCTCCAGGTCGCCGGAGGTGATCGCCGGAAAAGCCGCATCCGGGTCGGGAGTGAAGATGGCTGGGCGTTCGGTCGTGTCGCTCATGTGCCGCTATCTGACATCGGCGAGATGTCTTTACGAGGCCTTTTCGTCAGCCGCCTCGGTGGCTACCTCGGTGACCGGTGGACCGGATCGCGCGACCGTACCGTCGCATCCCCGTCACGACAAGTCGCAATACCGGCGTAAGTCGACAGTCACAAAACCTTCTAAATCACCAGATTCTTTGCCATCACCAGGGCATCCACCGGGTCGGCGCGGCCCGATGCGTAGTATCGGTCGCGGCGGGCCACCGTCTCGTATCCGCGCGCCGCATAGAGCGCCAGGGCGGGACCGTTGTCGGCGGCGACGTCCAGGATCACCCGCTCCGCGCCCGATACCGAGGCGACCCGCTCGAACCCGGTCAGCAGCGCCGCCCCCCAGCCCGCACGCCGGACCTCCGCGTCGACGGCGACCGCCAGCACCTCGGCGGTATCGACCACGCACTGACCCATCAGGAAACCGAGCAGGCGGCCCTCGCGCTCGGCCACCACCGACAGGTTGGCCGGCCCCGACAGCAGGCGGGCCACCGAGTCCGCGCTCCACTGGTCGTCGAACGACGCCTGCTGAAGCGCCGCTATGGCGTCCGCATCCGTCGGCTCGGCGGCGCGCAGCGCCTCCAGCAGCCGGGCCTGCGAAAGCCGCTCGCGCCCGGTCATGACGCCGGCGGGGTGACGGCGGGCGCCTTCAGATAGAGCGGACGCAATGGGCCTTCCCCGCCGGCGGCCGCCCGCGCCGCGGCCACGGCGGCGACCGACCGGGCATCGGGCACGTCGCAGCCTTCCACTACTAGGGCCGAGTGTCCGGCGGCGGTGGCGGCCGACAGCACCGCCTCCACCGCATCCCCGGCCACCCGGAAGACCGCACCCGGCGCCAGAGCCACCGCCTCGGCCGCCGTACGGACCGCGGGCTCGTCGACCGCCCGGCCCCGGGCGTCGAACCACTGGCAGAACAGGTCCCCGCGCTTGCTGTCGAGGGCGGCGAGCAGCGGCGTGTCGGACGGCCCGGCTGCATGGGCCAGGGCTTCCAGCGAGGTGACCGGGACCGTGCGCGCGCCGACCGCCAGGGCCAGGCCGCGCGCCGCCGCCAATCCGATTCGCAGTCCGGTGAAACTGCCGGGCCCGATCGTGGCGGCGACGACATCGATCTCGCCGGCGGTCCGGCCCGCCTCGGCCAGCACCCGTTCGACCATCGGCACCACCACTTCGGAGTGGCCCCGGGTGAGGCGCAGGAGCTCGAAGGCCCTGGTTTCCCCGTTCTCGGCGACCGCCGCCGAGCAGGCCGCGGCGGAACAGTCGAGGGCGAGCAGCCGGCTCATCGGACCGGTCTCCATCCGTCGCGGCGATTGCGGCGATGCGCGCCATTTCGATTTGCGGCTGGCATGAAGTAGTCTCAGTCCCCATGAAGTTTCGTGATCGAGCCGTCGCGTTCGCGCTGACCCTGACCTGCCTGATGGCCGCCCCGGCGACCGTCCCCTTGGGGATCGGCGCGGCGCCGGCCTTCGCCGCCGAGTCTGCCGTGCTGTTCATGTACCACCGTTTCGGCGAAGCGGAGTATCCCAGCGCCAATATCCGGATCGATCAGTTCGAGGAACAGCTCGAGGAGCTGCGCACCGGGGGTTACACGGTCCTGCCGCTGCCGGAGATCCTGGAGAAGATGCGGACCGGGGCCGATCTGCCGGACCGCACGATCGCCCTGACCATCGACGACGCCTATGCCTCGGTCTACGCCGAAGCCTGGCCCCGGCTCAAGAAGGCCGGCTTCCCCTTCACCCTGTTCGTCGCCACCGACCCGATCGACCGCGCCAGTCCGGGCTACATGACCTGGGACCAGATTCGCGAGCTGCAGGCCGGCGGGGCGACCATCGGCAGCCAGACCGCCTCGCACCCGCATCTGCCCGACCTGGACACCGACACGGTCAAGCTCGAGCTCGACCGGGCGGCCAGCCGGATGGCGGACGAACTGGGGCAGAAGCCGACCCTGTTCGCCTATCCCTACGGCGAATACGGCCTGCAGATCGAGAAGATCGTCGCCGAGCGGGGCTATGCCGCCGCCTTCGGACAGCATTCGGGCGTCGTGCACGCCACCAGCGACCGTTACGGGCTGCCGCGTTTCGCCCTGAACGAGACCTATGGCGGGATCGACCGGTTCCGGCTGACCGCCAACGCCCTGCCCCTGCCGATCCGCGACCGGGTGCCGGCCGACCTGATCGTCACCTCGAACAACCCGCCGCCCTTCGGCTTCACCGTCGCGCCGGAGATCGGCGACCCGAGCCGGATCGACTGCTACGCCTCGGGCCAGGGCCGCACCCAGACGGAAGTGCTCGGCGATCGGGTGGAGGTGCGCCTGGCGGAGCCGTTCCCGGCGGGCCGCGCCCGGGTGAACTGCACCATGCCGGGCCCGGACGGCCGCTGGCACTGGTACGGAATCCAGTTCTATATTCCGAGGTGACCGGGTTCCGAGGTTACCGGCGCAAGTTGACCGGCCCGCGCTGAGCGGGCCAACGGTCAGCTCTGCGGCACGCTTTCCAAATCGTCCCAGGCGCCGCCGCGCTCGATGTTGGTGGCGCCGAGTCTGGCGTCGCGGAAGGACTCCAGGTCGTTCTGCGCGATGATCTCCACCAGTTCCTCGCCATAGACCGCGCCGCGTTCGCTGTAGCGGGTCAGGGTGCCGGCCAGGGTCCGGGCCGACGCGCCCTTGGCCCGGGCGGCGCGGAAAGCGCGATAGGCGGGATGGGTGTTCAGGTTGTGCATGTAGCCGCGCACGGAGTCGGTCAGGCTGTCGAAGGCGCGGACCGCATGGGCGGCATCCGGCGCGCCGGACGGCGCGATTCCCTGCGCCTTGTCCCAGGTCCACTGTCCGTAGATCGCGCTGCCCTCCAGCGCGAAGCGGGACCGCCCCCAGCCGCTCTCCACGATCGCCTGGGCCAGCGCCAGGGGCACCGGCACCGTGTCGACCCGGGCCAGCAGCGTCCGGCCGGCCGCGCCGCTCAGCGCCGCCTGCGGATCCTTGTCCTCGGTGTCGATCACGCCGTATTGCCGGGCGATCGAGGCCAGCCACCGGGCGTCGGCCCGGCGCAGCGGCTCGTCATCGCGGATCTTCTCCAGCAGGGCGCTGACCCGGGTGCGGACGATGGCGATCTCGTCATTGGCCCGCAGGATCAGGGGCAGCACGGTGCGCAGGAAGGCTTCCTTCCGCGCCCCGACATCCTCGAGCTCTCCGAAATCGGACGGCAGGGCCGCCAGATACAGACGCGGCACATCCGTCTCGCCCGCCCGCACGGTGTCCAGATCATAGGCCGCCCGCTCGTAAAGCCGCAGCAGCGTGGCCGAAGACGCGACGGTGAACTCGCTCCCGCCATCGGGCAGCGGCGCGGGCGTCACCACCCGGACGAGCGGCGGCGCGGACCTGGCCGGCAGCGGCCAGGACGGCGGTCCGAAGGTCAGGGCGGAAACCTGGAAGGCGACAAGACACAGGGCGGCGACCACAACGGCCACCCTCCGGCGGGTTCCGGATGCTATCGTGCTGGCGGACATTGAGCCTCCCGGTCCCGACCTCGGCCGGCGAACGGCACGGCCGGGATCGGAGTCCAGATGAGATCAGTAGTAGTCGGCCATGCCGCCGGCGGCGCGCACTTCCCGGACCTCCGGGATGTAGTGCCGCAGCATGTTCTCGATGCCCATCTTCAGCGTCGCGGTGGAGCTGGGGCAGCCCGCGCAGGCACCCTGCATGGTCAAGGTGACCACGCCGTCCTCGTAGCCGTGGAACACGATGTCGCCACCGTCCATGGACACGGCCGGACGCACGCGGGTGTCGAGCAGTTCCTTGATCTGGGAGACGACTTCCTCGTCCTCAGGCCGGACCTCGGCCTCGGCCGCCTCGGTGGCGCCGTCGGTCAGGATCGGCTTGCCGGCGACGAAATGCTCCATGATCACGCCGAGCACCGCCGGCTTCATCAGGTACCATTCCTTGTCGTCGCGCTTGCTGACGCTGATGAAGTCGCCGGCGAGGAACACCGTGGTCACGCCATCCACTTCGAAAAGCGCGGCGGCGAGCGGCGAACCGGCGGCGGCTTCCTCCTCCGACTTGAACTCAGCGGTGCCGCTCACCATAACGGTGCGTCCCGGCAGGAACTTCAGCGTCGCCGGATTCGGGGTCTCTTCGGTCTGAATGAACATGACTCACTTCTCCAGTCTGACATCGCCCGCGCGCACGGCTCGGCCGGCGCGACGATGCCGGCAGTTGGCGCATAGTTGGGGTGCGGACCGATGACGTCAAGTGAGGCCACCGGCGACGACACCGATGCGGCCGGCGCACAAGACGCCGAAGAGACCGGGCCGATCGACTATTCGCCGTTGCTCCGTCGGTCGATCGGCCCGGGCAACGAGGAAGCCCGTCAGCTTGTCCGCTTCCTCGACGACGACGACGATTCCGGCCTGCCGCCGGTCGATCCGAGCCTCACGCCGCTGCAGTGGATCCTGAAGGATTCCGCCATTTACGCCTCGCGCCGGTTCCTTGCCCGCGACCTCGGTCGGCTGATGGTGGCGCGCGGATACCCGCTGATGCGGATGACCTATTTCATCACCACCCTGCACCCCCAGGCCACGGGGACCTCGATCATCTGGTACCGCGACGTCGACGCGCCGCGGCAGATGCGGGTGATGCGCGGCATGCAGCAGACCCCCGCCTACAAGCAGAGCCCGATGCCGCTGATCTTCGAGGGCGCGCAGGGCATCCGACGGCGCCTGGACATGACGGGCGAGCAGAACGACTTTCCGATCCTGAACGACCTGCGCGAGGAGGGCGCGACCGACTATGTCGCCATGCCGCTGGTGTTCTCCGACGGCAACATCAACTTCACCACCTGGACCGCGGACCGGCCCGGCGGCTTCAGCACCGAGGAACTGCGCGAGATCTGGGAGTTCATGCCCGCCCTGTCCCTGCGCATGGAGGTGCTGGAGCGGCGCGACCTGACCCGCCAGCTGCTGACGACCTATCTCGGCCGCAACACCGGGGAGCGCATTCTGGCCGGCGAGATCGTGCGCGGCGTGGCAGAGGGCATCCGGGCCGCGGTGTGGTACACCGACATCCGCGACTTCACGACCCTGTCCGACCAGCTCAGCCGGGACGAGATCATCGACCTGCTCGACGACTATTTCGAACGGGCCGTCCAGGCGGTCGAGGAGCGCGGCGGCGAGGTGCTGAAGTTCCTCGGCGACGGCATGCTGGCGATCTTCCCGGCCGATCCGTCCCGCGGCCAGGCGGAAGGCGACATGGATGCCTGCCGCCTGGCGCTGACCGCCGCCCGCGACACCGTCACCCTGATGCGCACCCTGAACGACATGCGCCGCCGCCAGGGCAAGTCCGTGATCGATTTCGGCATCGCCCTGCATCTGGGCGAGGTCGGCTACGGCAATATCGGCGGGGCGGAGCGGCTCGACTTCACCGTGATCGGCCCGGCGGTCAATCTCGCCAACCGGATCGAGGGGCTGACCCGCACCCTGGGGGTGCGGGTACTGGCCTCGCGCGAGTTCTCCGACGCCGCCGGCGAGCCCCTGACGGCGCTGGGCGGCCATCCGGTCAAGGGCCTGACCCGGCCGATCGACGTCTTCACCCCGCCCGATCTCTCGTGAGTCCGGTCCCATGAGCCAGGCCCCATGAGTCAGGCGGACGAAGCACCGGCCGCGTCCGGCATGGACGACCGCGCGATCGCCCGCGCCGGGGCGACCATCGCGATTCTCTCCGTCGTCGCCAAATCCTCCGCCTTCCTGCGCGAGGCCGTGATCGCGATGCTCTACGGCCGTGGGCCCGAGGTGGATGCCTTCTTCGTCGCGCTCGCCCTGCCGGTCTTCCTGGTGCAGATCGTCGCCGGCTCGTTCCAGATCGCCGCCATTCCGGCGCTGCTGGCGGCGAAACGCGGCGGCGACCGGCGGCGCGCCGCCGCGCTGGCGACCTCGGGAGCCGGGATCGTCGCCGGCGTGATCGCCGGTGCGGCGATCCTGTGCGCCGCCTTCGCCCCGCTCTACCTGCCGGCCGTCGCGCCGGAATATTCGGCGCGCACCATCACGCTCGCCACCGACATGCTTTGGATCATGACCCTGTTCGCGGTGATGGGCGGGTTGGCCTATGCCGGCGGTGCGGTGCTGACGGCGGAACGGCGCTTCGCCCTGCCGGCGATCGCGCCGGTTCTCACGCCGCTGGCCATGGCGCTGCTGCTGATCGGGTTCCGCGACAGCCTCGGCGTGTCGGCCCTGGCCTGGGGCGCGGTGATCGGCACCCTGGCGGAGGCCGCCATCGTGCTCAGCGCGGCGCGCCGACTGGGCTATCGTCCGGCCGTCTCGGTCAGCCGGGCCGATCTGGCGGATCTCCTGCGTCGCTGGGGGCCGCTGTTCCTGGCGACGCTGCTGCTGTCGGGCGCCGGGCTGATCGACCAGCTCATGGCCGCCCGCCTGGGTGAGGGGGCGGCCTCGGCCCTGGGCTATGGCGCGAAACTGGTGCTGGCCGGCCTCCATGTGGTGACGACGGCGCTGGGCATCTCCGTGCTGCCGGCCTACGCGGAGAACGCGCTGGAGGACCCGGCGCGCCTGTTTTCCCGCCTGCGCCGACATCTGGTCGCGGTGATCCTGCTGGCCATTCCGGGGGTCGGCATCGCCTGGCTGCTGTCGGAGCCGGTGATCGCCCTGCTGTACCAGCGCGGCGCCTTCACCGCGGAGGACACCAAACTGGTCGCCCAGGTGCTGAGCGCCTACGCCACCCAGCTGCCGGCCTTCGCCGCGGTGGTGATCCTGGTCCGCGCCGCCGCCGTGCTCAATCTCGGCGGGGTCATTCCGGTCGCCGCGGCGGTAAACATC
This sequence comes from Thalassobaculum salexigens DSM 19539, assembly GCF_000423805.1. Taxonomy (NCBI): domain Bacteria; kingdom Pseudomonadati; phylum Pseudomonadota; class Alphaproteobacteria; order Rhodospirillales; family Thalassobaculaceae; genus Thalassobaculum; species Thalassobaculum salexigens. The sequence goes on along the minus strand of NZ_KE384095.1, from coordinate 490,898 downwards.
GTGCTGACCATCGCACTCAACGCGCTGTTCATGCGGTATTGGGGCGTCGTCGGGATCGCGCTGGCGACCGCCCCCGCCTTCGCGGTGACGGGGGCGGTGCTGTATCTCGGGATCCTGCGGGATCAGGGACGCAGGAAGCCCACCGTGTCGTAGACCTCCTCGACGATCGGCTTGGCCAGCGCCCGGGCCCGGTCGCCGCCCTTGGCCAGGACGCTGTCGATAAAGGCGGGATCGGCCATCAGCTTCTGCAGCTCCGCTCCGATCGGGCCGAGCACCTCCACCGCCAGCTCCGACAGGGCCGGCTTGAACTTGCCGAAGCCCTGGCCGCCGTATTCGGCCAGAACCTCGTCGACCGTCCTGTCCGCCAGCGCGGCATAGATGGTCACCAGGTTGCGCGCCTCGGCCCGCTCGGCCAGGCCCGCCGCCTCGCTCGGCAGCGGCTCCGGATCGGTCTTCGCCTTCTTGATCTTGTTGGCGATGGTGTCGGCGTCGTCGGTCATGTTGATGCGCGACATGTCCGACGCGTCCGACTTGCTCATCTTCTTGGTGCCGTCGCGCAGGCTCATCACCCGGGTGGCGGCCCCCAGGATCTGCGGCTCCGGCAGCGGGAAGAACTCGACCCCGAACATCGAGTTGTAGGCCTGGGCGATGTCGCGGGCGAGCTCCAGGTGCTGCTTCTGGTCGTCGCCGACCGGCACGTGCGTTCCCTTGTAGGCCAGGATGTCGGCGGCCATCAGCACCGGGTACCACCACAGGCCGGTGGTCGCGTTGTCGCGGTCCTTGCCGGCCTTGTCCTTGAACTGGGTCATCCGGTTCAGCCAGCCGACCCGCGCCACGCAGCCGAGCACCCAGGCGAGCTTCATGTGCTCGTCCACCTGGGACTGGTTGAACAGGATGCTGTCGGTCGGATCGATGCCGGCCGCGATCAGGCTCGCCGCAACCTCCCGGGTCGCCTGCTTCAGCTCGGCCGGATCCTGCGGGATGGTGATCGCGTGCTGGTCGACCACGCAGAAGATGCACTCGTAGGATTTCTCGCCCTGCAGCGCCACCCAGTTCCGGATCGCACCGAGGTAGTTGCCCAGGGTCAGGTTACCGGTCGGCTGAATGCCGGAGAAGATGCGTCTCATGGATCAGGGACTCGCCATCGGCTAGGGTGCATCGGAGAAGTCTGTCTGCGGGGCCTTCCGTCTGCGGACGCCCGCAGACGTCCGTGGCCGGTTTATCTCCGGCCCACGCGCTCAAATCAAGCATTGCACGTTACCGGGACCCGCTGGCGAGCCCGCGTGGAGCCCAAGAGGAGCCTGCCGTGATCCGACTGGTCGACAGCGTGAACGATCCTGGCAAGGGCCGGAACTCAGAGGATCGGATCGGCTGCGACCCCCGGCGCGGACTCGCCTGGGTGATCGACGGGGCCACCGACGTCTGCGCCACACGCCTGTTCCCCGACGCGCCCACCGACGCGTTCTGGTTCGCCGAGCAGGCCGACCGACTGCTGCGCCATACCGGCGGCGGCACCCCCTTGGACATGGCGGCAGCGCTGATCCAGGGCCTGCGGGAGGCGGTAGAGCGGCAGACGGAGTCTCCCGTCTCGGCGATCCCGCCCGGCGACATGCCGAGTGCGGCGCTTACCGTGACACGCTGGAATAGGGCGTCGGGCACGCTCAGCTTTGGCGGCTTCCCCGACTGCACCACTCTGGTCCGCCGACCTGGCGCTGATGCTATTGCGATTCCGAAACCAGTTTCCGATAAGGACGAGCAGGCCCAGGCCCGTCGCCTGCTTTCCGACGGCAGCGACATCAACGCGACCCTGCGCCGCCAGCGGGCGAGGATGAACCGGCCGGACGGCTACTGGGTTCTCAGCGTCCATGCGGAAGCGGTGGTCGGGCTGAACACGCATGAGACCTCGGCCGAGCCGGGCACCAGAGTCCTGCTCTGCACCGACGGATTCTACCGCCTGGTGGAGATGTACGGCCTGTATGACGACGCTAGACTTTTCGAAGCGGCCGAGAACGAGGGCCTGTCGGCGCTGATCGACCGGCTGCGCGGCTTCGAGGCGGACGCGGCCGACGATATCCGGTTCGGCCGGTTCAAGACCTCCGACGATGCCGCCGCGCTTCTGGTGGAGCTGACCTGAGGCTCAGCCGGCCCGGCGCATGGCGGCGAAATCCCGCGGATGGGCGGCCTTCAGGATCAGGCAGGCGGCGGCGTAGACCGCGAGGCCGGCCAGCACCAGACCGGCCAGCGCGCCGACCCGCTGCGCCGTTCCACCCGCGAGCCAGGGCGCCAGCCCCTCGGCCAGAAACCAGAGCGCTCCCGCCATCAAGGCTGCCGACAGCACGATCTTCGGCGCGCGGACGAGCAGGCGCCTGTCCAGCGCCAGATGACCGCGCCGGTAGAGCAACGTGGCCAGCAGCGCGGCGTTCAGCCAGGAGGAGATCACCGTCGACAGGGCGATGCCGACCTGGTCGAACATCGGCAGCAGCACCGCGTTGCAGGCGAGGTTGGCGACCACCGCGGCGGCCGCCACCTTGACCGGGGTGGCGGTGTCCTGGCGGGCGAAGAAGCCCGGCTGGAACACCTTGATCAGCACGAAGGCGGGCAGGCCGGCGGCATAGGCGGCCAGCGTGATGGCCGTCTCGTAGCCGTCGGTGGCCGAGAAAGCGCCACGCTGGAACAGCACGGTGATCAGCGGATCGGCGATCACCGAGATGGCGAAGGCGGCCGGCACCGTCAGCAGCAGGCCGATCTCCAGCGCCCGGTTCTGGGTCCACAGCGCCGCCCCCGTCTCTTCGGCACGGACCTGGCGGGACAGCATCGGCAGCAGGGCGGTGCCGATCGCCACGCCGACGACGCCGAGCGGCAACTGCACCACCCGGTCGGCATAATACAGATAGGAGACCGAGCCCGCCGGCAGCAGAGAGGCCAGAAGAATGCCGATGAAGGCGTTTACCTGCACCACGCCGGCGCCAAGGGCCGCCGGCGCGATCAGCACCAGCAGCCGCCTGACCTCGGGCGTCAGCCGCGGACGCAGCAGCGGCGGCAGCGCGCCCTCGCGCCAGCAGGCGAGCGCGACGAACAGCGCCTGGGCGGCCCCGGCGATCGCCACGCCCCAGGCCAGCACATGGCCCGGGGTCTCCAGCAGCCCGGCCGCCGTCGCCAGGGCGGCGATCAGGATCAGATTCAGCAGGATCGGCGCGGCGGCCATCGCCCAGAACTTGCCCAGGCTGTTCAGCATCCCGCCCCACAGCGCCACCAGCGAGATCAGCGGCAGATAGGGGAAGGTGATCCGGGTCAGCTCCACCGCCAGGTCGTAGCGCGGGTCGTCCCCGCCGAACCCGGGGGCGAGCAGCAGGATCACCCCCGGCATGGCGAACTCGGCCACGGCCAGCAGGGCCAGCAGGACGACCAGCAGGACGGACTGGACCTGGCCGGCGAAGGCGACGGCGGCCTGCTGGCCCTTGGTCTCGACCATGCCGGCGAACATCGGCACGAAGGCGACGGTGAGCGCCCCCTCGCCGGTCAGCCGGCGGAAGAAGTTGGGGATCTGGAAGGCGACGAAGAACGCATCGGCGATCGGCCCGGCCCCGACCACGGCGGCGATCAGCATGTCGCGCACGAACCCGGTCACCCGGCTGATCATGGTGTAGCCGCCGACGGTGGCAATGGCGCGGGCGAGGTTCATGGGGCCAGGATGTACGTGATTCGGCGCGCTAGGCCTATGGCCGCCGTACGGCGGATTTAAGGCGCCGGCCGACAGGCCCCGGATCCGATCCGGGACGCGTCTCGACGGGCCGGCGGTTCGTTATTTCGTCTTCTCCGCCGGCTTGACCCCCAGCGAGTCCAGCAACGCCCCGCGGATCTCGTCCAGTTTCCTGGCGCTGTCGATCTTCAGGCCGAAGACATCCTTCACATAGAACACGTCGACGAACCGCTCGCCATAGGTCGACACGGTCGCGGAATGAATCTGCACGCCGACCCGCGCCAGGGCCCGGGTCATGCGGTGCAGGACACCCGGCTCGTCATGGGCGTTCACCTCGATCACCGTATGGGTCACGCTGGCCTTCTGGTCGATCAGCACCCGCGGCGGCACCTTCATCGCCCGGGTGCGCCGGGTGGTGAGCGTGCCCTTCTTCTCGAGCTGCTCCTCCAGCCGCAGACTGCCGTCCAGGGTGCGCTCGATGGCCGAGGCCAGCCGGGCCAGGCGGTCGGAGCGGTCGAACATCTGCCGCTTGTCGTCCTGGATCATGAAGGTGTCGATCGCCATGCCGTCGGCCAGGGTGACGATGCGGGCATCGACGATGTTGGCCCCGACCGAGGACATCGCGCCGGCGATGCGGGAGAACAGGCCCGGATGGTCGGCGGCGTATACCGTCACCTCGGTGACCTCGCGGTCCGGGTCCAGGCGATGCTCCACCACCAGACGGGCATCCGACGCCTGGGCCCGGCGCACCAGCCAGGCATGACGCACAAGCGTTTCGGTATCGAAACCAAGCCAGTAGGGATCGTAGCCGAGGGCCAGATGCGCTTCCACCTCCGCCTCGGTCCAGCCGGCGAGCTGCTCGGCCACCTTCCGTTTCGCGACGGTGACCCGCGCGCCGGTCTTGGTCGGCGAGGTCCCGCCGGTCAGCATTTCGTCGGTCGCGTAGTAAAGATCGCGCAGAAGCTGGGCCTTCCAGCCGTTCCAGACATGAGGGCCGACGCCGCGGATATCGGCCACGGTCATCACCAGCAGCAGGCGCAGCCGCTCCGGCGACTGTACGATGCGAGCGAAATCCTCCACCGTCTTGGGATCGTGGATGTCGCGCTTGAAGGCGGTGTCCGACATCAGCAGGTGCCAGCGGATCAGCCAGGCGACCGTGTCGGTCTCCTCCTCGGTCATGCCGAGGCGCGGGCAGACCCGCCGCGCCACCCGCTCGCCCAGGATCGAGTGGTTACCGCCGCGGCCCTTGGCGATGTCGTGCAGGAACAGCGCCACATACAGCGCCCGGCGCGACAGGATCTTGTGCACCACGTCGGTGGCGATCGGCGCCACCTCCTTCAGCTCGCCCTGCTCTATCGCGTGCAGCACGCCAAGGCAGACCAGCGTGTGCTCGTCCACCGTGTAGGTGTGGTACATGTCGAACTGCATCTGGGCGACGACCCGGCCGAAATCCGGCACGAACTTGCCCAGCACCCGCGCCTCGCTCATCCGCCGCAGGATGCGCTCGGGACCCTTCGGACTGCTCAGGATCTCCAGGAACAGCCGGTTCGCCTCGGGATCGCGCCGCAGGTCGGCGTTGATGAGGGTCTGGTTCTGGGTGATCACCCGCAGGGCGTGCGGGTGGATCATCAGGTCGCGGAAATGGCTGTCGTGGAACAGCCGGATGAGGTTCACCGGATCGCGCTGGAACGCGTCATCGTCGATCAGGGTGATGCGGTCGCCCTCGACCCGGAAATCGCCGAACCGCTGCTCGCCGAACATCTTCGGCAGGCGGAAGCGGCGGCGGCGGCGCTTGTACTCGGCTTCGATGGCGGCGCAGAAGATGCGGGTCAGGTCGCCCACATCCTTCGCCGTCAGGTAATAGTGCTTCATGAAGCGCTCGACCGCGATGGCGCCCGCCCGGTCGGTATAGCCCAGCCGCTCGGCGATCACCGGCTGCACGTCGAAGGTCAGACGCTCCTCCGGCCGGCCGGTGAGGTAATGCAGGTGGCAGCGGATGGTCCACAGCCGCTTCTGCGCCTGGGCGAAGCGCCGGGCCTCGGCCAGATCCAGCACCCCGCGCGGCACCAGCTCGGCCACATCCTCGATCCGGTAGACGTATTTCGAGATCCAGAACAGGGTATGCAGGTCGCGCAGCCCGCCCTTGCCGTCCTTGATGTTCGGTTCGACAACGTAACGGCTATCGCCCATGCGGCGGTGCCGGTTATCGGATTCCTGCAGCTTCTGCTCCACGAACTCCAGCGGCGAGCCGGAGGCGATATCGGCCATGAACTTCTCGCGCATCTCCTCGTAGAGCGCGTCGTCGCCCCACAGGAAGCGGGATTCCAGCATGGCCGTGCGGATCGTGATGTCGGCATGGGCCTGGCGGATGCACTCGGCCACCGAGCGGGTCGAGTGGCCGACCTTCAGGCCGAGATCCCAGAGCAGGTAGAGCATGTACTCCACGATCTGCTCGCAGCGCGCGGTCTGCTTGTAGGGCAGCAGGAACAGCAGATCGATGTCCGATTGCGGCGCCAGCTCGCCGCGGCCGTAGCCGCCGACCGCGGTGACGGCGATCCGTTCCGAGGTGGTCGGGTTGGTGGCCGGGAATTCGCGTTCGGCGGCGTGGGTGGCGATGACGCCGATGATCTGGTCCATCAGCCAGGCCCGGCCGCGCACGCAGGCCGCGCCGTCGTTGGTGGCCTCGAGCCGGCGGCGGATCTCGCCCGTGGCGTCGGCCAGCGCGGCTTTCAGCAGGTCCAGGATCGCGCCGCGCCGGAAGGTCGGGTCCTTCAGATCGCCGGCCACCTCCTCGATTTCGGCGGCCAGGGCCGGGACGTCGCAGATCGCCTTGCGGTTGGGGACGCGTTTGCCCAGCACCGCAAGCTCGACCTGCGGCGCGCTGCGCTCGCGGGAACTGTCGGTGCGGGTCTCGACCTCGGCTGTAGCGGCCACGAAAGGCTCCTTTTCCGTCGCGCAGACTATACGCGGCCCTTGTCCGGCCGTCACGGATGCCTGACGCTCCCGACACTGACCGGACAAGGGAGCGGCGCATGACTGGGACGGACGGCGGACAGGCGGACGTGGTGATTGTGGGTGGCGGGGCAGTCGGGTCCGCCACTGCCTATTTTCTGGCCGCGTCGCCGGACTTCAAGGGTCGGATCGTGGTGGTCGAGCGCGACCCGACCTATGCCCGCGCCTCCACGCCGCTCTCCGTTGGCGGCATCCGGCAGCAGTTCTCCATTCGCGAGAACGTGGAGATCGGGCTCTACGCCCGCGCCTTCGTCGCCGAGGCGGCCGACCTGCTCGAGGTCGAGGGCGAGCGCCCGGAGCTGGGCTTCGTGGAGAACGGCTATCTGTTCCTCGCCCCGCCGGAAGGCCGCGCCATCCTGGCCGAGAACCACGCGGTACAGACCGCCGCCGGCGCCGCGATTTCCTGGCTGGAGGCCGACGAGCTGGGCCGGCGCTTTCCCTACCTGAACACCGAAGGCGTGGCGGCGGCCACCTTCGGCGAGCGCGGGGAGGGCTGGATCGACCCCAACACCCTGCTCCAGGCCTTCAAGCGCAAGGCCCGCTCGCTGGGCGTCGCCTATGTCACCGGCGAGGTGACCGGCATCGGACGCGGCAAGGCCAGTGTCGAGCGGGTGACGCTTGCCGACGGCTCCGCGATCGCCTGCGGCACCCTGGTGATCGCGTCGGGAGCGAATTCCGGCACGGTCGCCGGTCTCGCCGGCATCGACCTGCCGGTCGGACCCCGGATCCGCACGGTCTATCAGATCGCCTGCCGCGATCCGCTGGAAGGCCCGCCGCTGCCGCTGACCATCGGCACCACCGGCGTCTTCGTGCGGCCGGAAGGAGCGGGCTATGTCTGCGGGATCTCACCGCCGGAAGAGGACGACCCGGAAAGCTGGGACATCGAGGTGGACTGGCGCTGGTGGGACGACGTGGTCTGGCCCGCCCTGGCCGAGCGGATTCCGGCCTTCGAGGCGGTGAAGCTGACCGGTGCCTGGGCGGGACCCTACGACTACAACGCCCTCGACCAGAACGCGGTGATTGGCCGGCATCCGGAGATCGGCAACCTGATCTTCGCCACCGGCTTCTCCGGCCACGGCCTTCAGCAGTCGCCGGCGGCCGGGCGGGCGGTGAGCGAGCTGATCACCGCCAGCCGGTTCCGGACCCTCGACCTCACCCGCTTCGGCATCGAGCGCATTCTGGAGGGCCGGCCGCTGAAGGAGCGCAACGTGGTCTGACCGCCGCCGGGTCAGCCCTCCGGCTTCCCGCAGTTGATAATCCAGCGGATGCCGAACCGGTCGACGAGCATGGCGAACCGGCTGGCCCAGAATGTCTCCTGCAACTCCATCTTCACCGTGCCGCCCTGCTTGAAGGCGTCGTAGATCCGCTGCGCCTCGGCCTCGCTGTCCACATGCAGGGCCACCGACACGCCCTGGGGCCTCTCGTACATCTGCGGCGGCGCGTCGGACCCCATAAGAACCAGTCCCGGGGCCGTGAACATGCTGTGCATGACCTTGTCGCGCCAGTCGTCGGCCACCCAGTCGCAGTCCGGCGCCTCGCCGAACCGCAGCACGTCGTCGATCTTGCCGCCCAGCACCTCGGCGTAGAAACCGAAGGCCTCGGCGCAGTCGCCGGCGAAGGTGAGATAGGGGTTCGATTGCATCATGGATCCTCTGGGGTCGGGGGTCGGTCAGGAAAGCGACAGCAGGTCGGCCCGCAGGCCGTCCAGATTGCGGGAGGCGACCAGGGCATCGACCTCGTCATGGGTGCGACGCCAGACGGGAACGGCCGCCACCAAGGCGTCGCGGCCGGCATCGGTGATCTCGATCCGCCGGCCGCGCCGGTCCTCGGGATCGACCAGCACCCGGACCAGCCCGCGCCGCTCCAGCGGCTTGAACGCGGCGGTCAGGGTCGTGCGGTCCATCGCCAGAAGCGGCACCAGGTCGCCGATGCGCGGCGGGGACGGCCGATTCAGGGACATCAGCAGCGAAAACTGCCCGTTGGTGAGGCCGAACGGCCGCAGCGCCTCGTCGAAACGGCGGGCGACCGCCCGCGCCGCCCGCTGCAGATGCAGGCACAGACAGCGGTCGCGCACTTCGAGGGTCACGTCGATGGGGAGGTCGTCACGCATGCTCATGAGTCAATTATGTTGACATCAACATATTAGTCAACCAGCATCCGCCCCGTTCAGTCCGACGGGAGGACACGATGACACCGAGGATCGTTTCGAGAGAAGAATGGCTTCAGGCCCGCCTCGCCCTGCTGGACCGGGAGCGCGAGGCGACCCATCTGCGCGACGCGGTCAATGCGGAGCGGCGCGCCCTGCCCTGGGTCCGGGTCGAGGAGGCGTACGTCTTCGACACTCCGCAAGGTACCGCGACCCTGGCGGACCTGTTCGACGGGCGCAGCCAGCTCGTCGTCCAGCATTTCATGCTGCCGCCCGGCGGGCCGATCTGCGACGGCTGTGCCGGTGCCGCCGACATGGTCGATGCCGCCCGCCAGCATTTCGAGCAGGCGGACCTGTCCTACGCCGCCGTCTCACGGGCGTCGGTCGACGAGATCGAGGCGGCCCGCAGGCGCCTGGGCTGGACCTTCCGCTGGGTGTCCTGCGGCGGCAACAGCTTCAACCACGATTACGGCACCGCCTTCACGCCGGAGCAGATCGCCGCCGGGGCCGTCTCCTACAACTACGGCACCACCGCGTACGCCCATACCGACCTGCCCGGGTACAGCGTCTTCGCCCGCGGCGCCGACGGGGCGGTGTTCCACACCTACTCGACCTATTCCCGCGGCACCGAGCTGGTGTTCACGCCCTTCGCTCTTCTCGACATGGTCCCGAAGGGACGCAATGAGGCCGAGGGCACCATGAGCTGGCTGCGGCTGCATGACGAATATGACCCCGGTTCGACCAAGGCGTGCTGCCATGGCACCGCCGCCGCCGAATGACCCCCTGCTGATCGATCCGAAGGAGAAATGCCGTGAGTTACGTGGATGGATTCGTCGTGGCGGTGCCCACCGCCAAAATGGAGCCCTACAAGGACATCGCCGAACGGGCCTCTAAGGTGTTCGTGGAGTATGGCGCGCTGCACATCGTGGAATGCTGGGGCGACGACGTGCCCGAGGGCAAGCTGACTTCGTTCCCGATGGCTGTGAAATGCGAACAGGACGAGACGGTGGTCCTGTCCTGGATCGTCTGGCCGTCGAAGGAGGTACGCGACGCCGGCATGGCGAAGGTCATGGACGACCCGAGGATGGCGGAAGCGATGGCATCCGCGCCCTTCGACACCAAGAGAATGATCTTCGGCGGGTTCCGCACCATCGTCGACCACAGGGCCGATTGACGGAGGCAGGTTGCGGATTCGGCGGCTTTCCAGCTCCCGGTGGCGGGCCTACACTTCCTCTCAACCAAAAAACGATCCCGGGAGGAGACCATGGCCGCGCCGCTGCCCTTCGCGCCGAGGGGGGTGATCCCCGCCTGCCTGCTGCCCTTCAGCGCCGATCTGGAGATCGACGAGGGCGGATACCGACGTCACCTGAACGACGTCGCCTCGGTGGAGGGGATCAGCGCGATCACCGTCAACGCCCATGCCAGCGAGGTCGCCACCTGCACCATTTCGGAACAGGAACGGGTGATGGCGATCACCATGGAGGAGGTCGGCGGCAAGCTGCCGGTGGTCCACGGCGTCTACAGCGACGGCTCGCATCTGGCGGCGTCCATCGCCCGCCGGGCGGAGCGCGACGGCGCCAGCGCGCTGCTGGTGTTTCCGTCGAACACGCTGCTGTCGGGCGGGGCGATGCGCCCGGAGATGGCGCTCGCCCATTTCGCCACGATCCGTGAGGCGACCGACCTGCCGCTGATCCTGTTCCAGTATCCCGCCGCCACGCTGGGCTATCCGGTGGAGACCCTGGTGCGGATCTGCCGGGAGATCGACACGGTGGTGGCCATCAAGGACTGGTGCAACGACGCCAAGCAGCACGAGCGCCAGATCCGCGAGCTGCATGCCCTGCCGCGGCGGGTCAGCGTGCTGTCGACCCATTCCTCCTGGCTGCTGTCGTCGCTGGTGCTGGGCTGCGACGGGCTGCTGTCGGGGGCCGGCAGCGTGATCGCCGCCCTGCAGGTCGCCCTGTTCCAGGCCGTGCAGGCGGGGGATCTGGAGGAGGCGCGGCGCCTGGCCGACCGGATCTACCCGACGACCGGCGCGTTCTACGATCCGCCCTTCCTCGACATGCACAACCGTATGAAGGAGGCCCTGGTCCATCTCGGGCGGATGGATGCCGCCTATGTCCGCCCGCCCCTGGTCAAGCTGAGCGACGCCGAGATCGACCGGATCGCCGCCGCCATGGACGCGGCCGGGCTGACGGGCGAGACGGTGTATTCGAAGGTGGCGTGAGCCGGAGGGTCAGAAGGCGTCGGCAAGGCCCAGGCGCTTTTCTATCCGATCGACCCTGATTTCCAGCCGATCGAGACGGCGATGGACGATCGCAACGCCCTCTTCCACGAGGCTGAGCCGTTGCTTGACCTCGAGCATGTCGTCGCGGAGCGCATCGACCTTGGTATCGATCCGTCGGAGAAGTTCCAGCACCAGATTTGTCGGTTCTTCGGGCATGGCTCCATCCTATCAGCATTCCAGTGGCACGTCCCGACCATGGAAGAGACTGGCGGGTTTCAAGCCGGCACCGCATCCTCCGCGTACTGAGCCAGGAACTCGGGGCTCGGCGGGATCGGAGTGACGATGTCGATCAGCACACCGGCCGGGTCCCGGGTGATGAAATGGCGCTGGCCGAACGGCTCGTCGCGCAGGTCCAGCAGGATCGGCAGACCCGCCTCCCGCGCCCGGGCATGTTCCGCATCCACATCGGCCACCTCGAAATTGATCAGCAGACCCGACACCCGGCCACGTCCCGTTTCCGGGATGGTCTCGTGATCGCCGGACAGGATCGCGATGTTCACGCCCGGATCCTCGTTCGACTGCAGATGCACGTACCAGTCGCTCTCGAATTTCGGCGCGAACCGGAAATGGTCACAGTAGAAGCGAGCGGTCTCGGCCACCCGGTCGGTCATGATCACCGGGTAGAACTGGCTACACTTCATGGCTTTCGCGCCTCCCTCAGAAAACATACACTGTGTATGTATGAGAGATCATTAACATACAGGCTGTATGTATGCAACAGATCAAGCATCGAACCAACGAGGCCCGCACGGCCGCCACCCGGGCGGCCCTCATCGGTGCGGCCCGGACCCTGTTCGTGGAAAAGGGCTACGGCGAGACCGGCACGCCGGAGATCGTCGCCGCCGCCAACGTCACCCGAGGCGCGCTCTATCATCATTTCGCCGACAAGGCGGACCTGTTCCGCGCGGTGGTGACGGCCGAGGCCGCTGCGCTGGCCGAGGCGATCGATCGGGCCACCATCCCCGTCGCCGCGCCGCGCAAGGCGCTGATCGAGGGCACCGGCGCCTATTTCGCGGCGATGACGGTGCCCGGCCGCGCCCGGCTGCTGCTGCTGGACGGTCCCGCCGTGCTCGGCCCGCAGACGATGGCGGAACTGGACCGCAGCCAGGGTGGGGCGACCCTGCGCCAGGGGCTTGGGGAGGCCATGCGGCGGATCGACCCGGAGGAGCTGGACGCGCTCGCCGACTGCCTGTCGGCCGCCTTCGACCGGGCGGCCCTGGCCATCGCCGGCGGCGCCGACCCGGCGCCCTACTGCGCCGCGATCACCCGGCTGATCGACGCGACGATCAGGACGGGCCGGCCTTAGCCTTCAGCGCATAGAGCGCGTCCAGCGCCTGACGCGGGGTCATCTCATCCGGGTTCAGCGCCTTCAGCGCGTCCTCCACCGGGCTCGGGCCGGCCGGTTCGGCCTCGCGCGGCTTCGGCTTGGCCAGGGCGCTGAACAGCGGAAGGTCGTCGATCAGGGTGGTCGCGGCCTTGCCCTGCTCGCCCTTCTCCAGCCGGTCGAGCACCTCCTCGGCCCGGCCGATCACCGCCCCCGGCAGGCCGGCCAGTTTGGCGACGTGGATGCCGTAGGACCGGTCGGCGGCACCGGCGATCACCTCGTGCAGGAAGACGATGTCGTCCTTCCATTCCTTCACCGCCATGGTGTGGCAGGTCAGCGCCGAGAGCCGGTCGGCCAGGACCGTCAGTTCATGATAATGAGTGGCGAACAGGGCGCGGCAGCGGTTGCTCTCGTGCAGGTGCTCCACCGTGGCCCAGGCGATGGAGAGGCCGTCGAAGGTCGCCGTCCCCCGACCGATCTCGTCCAGGATCACCAGCGCCCGCTCGCCCGCCTGGTTCAGGATGGCGGCGGTCTCCACCATCTCCACCATGAACGTGGAGCGGCCCCGCGCCAGATCGTCGGCGGCGCCGACCCGGCTGAACAGCCGGTCGACCACGCCGATCCGCGCCGAGGTCGCCGGCGCGAAGGAGCCGATCTGTGCCAGCACGGCGATCAGCGCGTTCTGCCGCAGGAAGGTGGACTTGCCGGCCATGTTCGGGCCGGTCACCAGCCAGACCCGGTCCTCGGGCACCAGGGTGCAGCCGTTGGCGACGAAGGCGGCCGGCCCGTCCGGCAGGCTCGCCTCCACCACCGGGTGGCGGCCGGCGGTCACTTCGAAGCCGAGCCCGTCATCCACCACCGGCCGGCACCAGTCGCGGGCGGCGGCCAGATCCGCCAGGGCAGCCGAGACGTCCAGCCGGGCCAGCGCGGCGGCGGCGATGGCGATGGTGTCGGCCACCTCCAGCACCCGGCCGATCAGGTCGGCGAAGACCTCCAGCTCGACCGCTAGCGCCTTGTCCGCCGCGCTGGACAGCTCCTTTTCCAGCTCGCCCAGCTCCACCGTGGTGAAGCGCACCGCATTGGCCATGGTCTGGCGGTGGATGAAGCCGTCGCGGCCCATGATCTTGTCGCCGTTGGCGGCCGAGACCTCGATGAAATAGCCCAGCACGTTGTTGTGCTTGACCTTCAGCGCCGACACCCCCGTCTCGCGGGCGTATTTCGCCTGCAGGGCGGCGATCATCCGCCGGCTCTCGTCGCGCAGGCCACGCAGCCTGTCCAGTTCCGGCGCGTAGCCGGGGGCGACCAGCCCGCCGTCGCGGGCCAGCAGCGGCAGCTCGGCGGCCAGCGCCCGGCCCAGCAGATCGACCAGATCGGAATGCTCGCCCAGGTCTTCGAGATCGCGGGCGATCGCCGCCGGCGGGGTGGAGAGCGGGGTGCGGGCGATGGCGGCGCGGATCGGCCCGGTTTCGGCCAGGGCGTCGCGGATCGCCGCCAGATCGCGCGGCCCGCCCCGGTCCAGCGCCAGCCGCGACAGCGCCCGGTCGATATCGGGAATGCGGGACAGGATCGCCCGCAGGTCCTGGCGCGCCCGCTCGGCCTCCAGGAAGAAGGACACGCCGTCGAGCCGGGCGTCGATCGCCCCCGGATCGGTCAGCGGCGCCGACAGGCGAGCCACCAGCAGCCGGGCGCCGGCGCCGGTCAGCGTCCGGTCGATGGTGGCGAGCAGACTGCCCCGGCGTTCACCGGACAGCGTGCGGGTCAGTTCCAGGTTGCGCCGGGTGGCGGCGTCGATCTCCATCACCCCGCCCGGCGACGAGCGCCGGATCGCCGCCAGACGCGGCTGCTTGCCCTTTTGCGTCAGGTCCAGATAGTCGACGATGGCGCCGGCCGCCGCCAGCTCGGGGCGGGAGAAGGCGCCGAACGCGTCCATGGCGGTGACGCCGTAGCTGGCTTCCAGCCGCCGCCGGCCGTTCTCGCTGTCGAACCGGGCCCCCGGCATCGGGTGGCTGATCGGCCGCACCTCCGCCAGCCCCGCCTCGAGGGCGGGGTCGGCATAGAGCTTCTCCGACAGGATGAGCTCGGACGGGGCGAGCCGGGCCAGGGCCGCCTCCAGGCCGCGCGGCTCGACCGGCTGGGTCTGGAAATCGCCGGTGGAGAGATCGACCCAGGCGAGACCGAAGGCGCCACCGGCCTCGGCCAGACAGGCGAGATAGTTCGGCCGCCGCGCGTCGAGCAGGGTGTCCTCGGTCAGGGTGCCCGGCGTGACCACGCGAATCACCTCGCGCCGGACCACCGCCTTGCCGCCGCGCTTCTTCGCCTCGGCCGGATCCTCGGTCTGCTCGCAGACCGCCACCCGGAATCCCTGGCGGATCAGCCGGGCGAGATAACCCTCGGAGCTGTGATGCGGGACCCCGCACATCGGGATCGGCTCGCCCTGGTGCTGGCCTCGTTGCGTCAGCGTAATGTCCAGCGCCCGGGCGGCGGCGACCGCATCCTCGAAGAACAGCTCGTAGAAATCCCCCATGCGATAGAACAGCAGGGCGTCGGGATGGGCGCGCTTGACCTCGAAATACTGCTGGAACATCGGCGTCGCGCCCTCGGCGCGGGCCTGCAGGAGAGCGTCGGAATCGTCGGTTTCGGGCATGGAGGGCTCGGCGGACACGGCTGGCTCTGGCTCCGGGATTCGGCGTCGTCTGAACGAAAGCCGCGACCCTATCACGCAGGCCGCGGGCGCGGGAGCCCGACGGGGCGGTCCGTCGCTCCGGCCGCCAACAAACCGTATGCGCGGCTACCTCTTCCCCCCGCCGTGCGGCGACGGTAACGTCGATCCAGATGACAGGGCGGATCTACCGTCGCGAACGCCGATTCGGGATCTCCGAGGCCGGCACGGGTTCAGGGAGCGAACAGAAAATCATGGATACCGACAATCGGACCGACGCGGAAAACGAAGCGCTGCTGTTCCATTCGACCGGCCGGCCCGGCAAGATCGAGATCACGCCGACCAAGCCGCTGACCACCCAGCGGGAGCTGTCGCTCGCCTATTCGCCGGGCGTGGCCGTGCCGTGCCTGGAGATCGAGAAGGATCCCAACACCGCCTACGACTACACGTCGCGCGGCAACATCGTGGCGGTGATCTCCAACGGCACGGCGGTGCTCGGCCTCGGCAATATCGGCGCGCTCGCCTCCAAGCCGGTGATGGAAGGCAAGGCGGTGCTGTTCAAGCGCTTCGCCGACGTGGACGGCATCGACCTGGAGGTCGACACCCAGGACGTGGACGCGTTCGTCAACTCAGTGCGCTATCTCGGCCCGAGCTTCGGCGGCATCAACCTGGAAGATATCAAGGCGCCGGAATGCTTCATCATCGAGCAGCGGCTGAAGGAGCTGCTCGACATCCCGGTGTTCCATGACGACCAGCACGGCACGGCGATCATCTCGGCCGCCGGCCTGATCAACGCCATGCACCTGACCGGGCGCGACCTGAAGACCACCAAGCTGGTGGTGAACGGCGCGGGGGCGGCCTCGATCGCCGGCGTGGAGCTGCTCAAGGCCATGGGCATGCCGCACAACAACATCATCATCTGCGACACCCGCGGCGTGGTCTATCAGGGCCGCGAGCAGGGCATGAACCAGTGGAAGTCGGCCCATGCCGCGGTCACCGACCGGCGCACCCTGGCCGAGGCCCTGGAAGGGGCGGACGTCTTCTTCGGCCTGTCGGCCAAGGGCGCGGTGACCAAGGACATGGTGAAGTCCATGGCCGCCAACCCGATCATCTTCGCCATGGCCAATCCCGATCCGGAGATCACCCCGGAGGACGTGGCCTCGGTGCGCGACGACGCCATCATGGCGACCGGCCGCTCGGACTACCCGAACCAGGTCAACAACGTCCTGGGGTTTCCCTACATCTTCCGCGGCGCACTGGACGTGCGGGCGTCGGAGATCAACCAGGATATGAAGATCGCCGCCGCCCACGCCCTGGCGGAGCTGGCCCGCGAGGACGTGCCCGACGAGGTGGACGCCGCCTATTCCGGGCGCCGGCTGAAGTTCGGCCGCGACTACATCATCCCGGCCCCGTTCGACCCGCGCCTGATCGTCCATGTCTCCGCGGCCGTCGCCCAGGCGGCGATGGATACCGGCGTGGCCCGCAAGCGCATCGAGGACATGGACGCCTACCGGGCCGAGTTGAGCGCCCGTCTCGACCCGACGGCGGCCAGCCTGCAGAACATCCTCGACCGCATCCGCAAGTCGAACAAGCGCGTGGTGTTCGCCGAGGGCGAGGAGGAGAAGACGATCCGTGCCGCCCTGTCCTTCCAGGCCGGCGGCTACGGCCACGCGATCCTCATCGGCCGCGAGGATCGCATCAAGCGCAAGATCGAGGACATGGGCATCGCCGGCGCCGAAACGCTGGAAATCCAGAACGCCAAAGTGTCGGCGTTCAACGAAAAGTACATAGAGTTTCTGTATAAGCGTCTTCAGAGGAAGGGCGCGATGCATCGGGACTGCCAGCGTATGGTCAATCAGGACCGCAACATCTTCGCCGCCTGCATGGTGGCGATGGGCGACGCGGACGGCATGGTCACCGGCCTGACCCGCAGCTTCGGCGTGGCGGCGGACGACGTCACCCGGGTGATCGACTGCAAGCCGAACGAGCTGCTGATGGCGGTCACCATGGTGATCTCGCGCGGCCGCACGATCTTCATCGCCGACACCAACGTGCACGAGCTGCCGGAACCGGCGCAGCTCGCCGACATCACCTGCCAGACGGCGGCGGTGGCCCGGGCCTTCGGGCACGAGCCGCGCGTGGCGCTGCTGTCCTTCTCCAATTTCGGCAATCCGATGCGCGAGAAGGCCCTGCGGATCCGCGAGGCGGTGGACATCCTGGACACCCGCGAGCTGGATTTCGAATACGACGGCGAGATGTCGGCCGATGTGGCGATGGACCCGGAGGTTCAGCGACTTTATCCGTTCTGCCGTCTGTCCGGCCCGGCCAACGTGCTGGTCATGCCGGCCCTGCACTCGGCCAACATCTCCTACAAGCTGCTTCAGCGGTTTGCCGGGGGGTCGGTGATCGGACCGATGCTGATGGGCCTGGAGAAACCGGCGCAGATCGTTCAGATGGGCGCCAGCGTGACCGATATCGTGAACGCCGCGGCGATCGCGGCACACGAAGCGACGATCGCCTGACGGCAAGGCGGCGCAGCCGCCACCGCCAGGCCGGATGATGCCGGTGGGGCATCGGAGGAAGCATGGCGGAGGTCCGCACGACACATGAAGAGCGCAGCCGCCCGATGGCGGCGCCGGCCTGGAGCACGGTGTGGCGCATGGCGGGCCTCCTGGCGCTGGTGCCGGGGCTTCTGTTCGTCGGCCTCGCCGCGCTCGGCGAAATCGGCGTACCGGCGGCGCTCGGATCGGCGGCGGCCACCTATCTGGCGCTGATCCTCATCGTGCGCCGCCACCTGCGCGAACTGCTGATCCTGCGGCAGCATCTGGACGAGCGATCCCAGGCGGTCGATCTGGACACCGCCCTGGCCGACCGCCGCGGCGCCATCTCGCTGATCGGCGACACCGGCCCCGCCGCCGAGCTGGCCCTCTCGCTGGAGCGGGCCGACCGCCAGTTCACCGCCTGGATGAAGGCCGCCCACCGCCAGGCCGAGACCCCCAGGCGGGTGATCCAGGCGATCCCCGATCCGCTGCTGCTGGTCGATGGGCGCTCGCGGATCGTCCGCGCCAACCGGGCAGCGCAGCGGCAGTTCGGCCAGCATATCGAGGGCCGGGATCTGTCGGCGGTGATCCGTCATCCCGCCGTGCTCGCCGCCGTCCGCGACGCCCAGGCGGGCAAGCCGACATCGACCGTCGAATTCGAGATCGCCGCCCCGACGGAGCGGACCTTCACCGTGCAGGTCGAGACCCTGCCCGAGGGCACCGACCTGCCGCAGGCCGCCCTGCTGCTGTTCGTCGACCTGACCGCGGTGCGGCGCTCGGAGCAGATGCGGGTCGACTTCGTCGCCAATGTCAGCCACGAGCTGCGCACGCCGCTGTCGACCCTGATGGGCTTCATCGAGACCCTGCAGGGACCGGCCCGCGACGACGACGACGCCCGCGACCGGTTTCTGGAGATCATGCGCCTGCAGTCCCTGCGCATGAGCCGGCTGGTGAACGACCTGCTGTCGCTGTCGCGGATCGAGACCAACGAGCACAGCGCCCCGACCCGGAAGATCGAGCTGAAGCCGATCCTGGAAGGGGTGAAGGCCACCCTCGATCTGGAGGCGCGGCGCAAGGACATGCGGGTGGCGCTCGACATCGACGACGGACTGCCGCCCGTATTCGGCGAATCCGACGAACTCACACAGGTGCTGCAGAACCTGATGGACAACGCCATCAAATACGGCCGCAGCGGCACGATCATCGAGGTCTCGGCCGGCCCGGCCGAGAAGGTGCCCGCCGCCTATCCCGGCAAGCGCGACGGCGCGATTGCGGTCCGCGTCCGCGACCGGGGCGACGGAATCGATGCCGGGCACATTCCGCGCCTGACCGAGCGGTTCTACCGGGTCGACACCGCCCGCTCGCGCGAGTTGGGGGGCACCGGGCTGGGGCTCGCCATCGTCAAGCACATCGTCGGCCGCCACCGCGGCGCCCTGACCATCGAGTCGATCCGGGGCGAGGGCACCACGGTCACCGTCTTCCTGCCCAAGGCTCCGGCGAACGGCGGCAACGCGGAAAGCGCCGTAAAACCGGACGATCGGGCGGGGTCGCGGTCGATTACCGCTGCGTGAATCTTCCATGACGGATTAATTGCAGCGCCCTCTGTAATCAAAGTTTCACAGACCTGTCTTAAAAGATTTCCATCCGACCGGTACTTGTCGGCACAGCCAACGCGGGGGAAGACGGCGCGGCAAGCTCGCGCTCATCCCTTCCTGTCGACGATGGTGGAATTGCAACCTCCCAAGCGAAAGACTGGAGGATTCTCATGACTTTCTCGTTCGGCAAGGCGGTCGCCATCGCCGCGCTCGGCGTCGTCGCCATGACGGCCCAGGCCGAGGCCCGTGATCAAATTCGCATCGTCGGCTCGTCGACCGTGTTCCCGTTCGCCACTGTGGTTGCGGAGAACTTCGGCAAGACCACCGGCTTCAAGACGCCGGTCATCGAGTCGACCGGCTCCGGCGGCGGCCTCAAGCTGTTCTGCCAGGGTGTCGGCACCGAGCATCCCGACATCACCAACGCGTCGCGTCGGATCAAGAAGTCCGAGGTCGAGCTCTGCGCCTCGAACGGCGTGACCGACATCACCGAGATCAAGATCGGCTTCGACGGCATCGTGCTGGCCAACGCCAAGGCCTCCGAGACCTACAAGCTGAGCCGCAAGGACATCTTCCTGGCCCTGGCCAAGGAAGTTCCGGTCGACGGCAAGCTGGTCGCCAACCCGTACACCAAGTGGTCCGAAATCAATCCGGACCTGCCGGACACCGAGATCGAAGTGCTCGGCCCGCCGCCGACCTCCGGCACCCGCGACGCCTTCGTCGAGCTGGTGATGGAAGTTGGTGCCGAGGAGATCCCGTTCCTGAAGGATCTGGCCAAGTCCGACAAGGACAAGTTCAAGCAGGTCTTCGGCTCCATGCGTGAAGACGGCAAGTTCATCGAGGCCGGCGAGAACGACAACCTGATCGTCCAGAAGCTGGAAGCCAACCCGAGCGCGCTCGGCATCTTCGGCTTCTCGTTCCTCGACCAGAACGCCGACAAGGTCCATGGTTCGGTGATCGAGGGCAACGCCCCGACCTTCGACGCGATCGCCGACGGCTCCTATCCGGTCTCCCGCTCCCTGTTCTTCTACATGAAGAACGCCCATGTCGGCGTGATCCCCGGCATGAAGGAGTTCGTGGCCGAGTTCACCAGCGAGAAGGCTGCCGGTCAGGAAGGCTATCTGACCGACAAGGGCCTGATCCCGCTGCCGGAGGCGGATCTCGAGAAGTACCGCACCGCGGGCGAGCAGCTCACCAATCTGAGCCTCTGATCGCAGGCATTTCCAGCGGCCGACCTTCGGGTCGGCCGCTTCCTTCTGACCCGCCCGATCATCCCCTCGCCTGCCCAAGAGACGCCGGGGCTTGATCGCGCCGCCAATATTTCTGAAACCTCCTTTCGTTAGACCCTTTGTCCATCGCCGGCGCCGCGCCGGATCGGAATCGCTCTCAGGGAGCCGGGATCAATGCAGACTTTCATCGTGGTTCTCGCGCTGCTCGGCTTCGCCGCCGTCGGCTACACCATGGGCCGCGCCCGGGCGGTGATGACCGCAGGCGGCATGCCGAAGGACCTTCATTCGCTTCCCAGCTACTACGGTTCCTACACCGCGATCTGGATCGGCCTGCCCTCGCTAATCCTGCTGGCGATCTGGCTGATCGTGCAGCCCTACGTCATCGACGGCGTCGTCATGGGCGGCCTGCCGGCGGGCATGACGGAAGGCCTGTCCCCCTCGGAATACGGCCTCCTGCTGAACGACATCCGCAACACCGCCACCGGCAACATTTCCGCGCGGGCCGGCGAGCCGGCGATCGCCGAGGCCGCCACCCAGCTGAAGAGCCTGAGCCAGACCAGCTTCATTCTCATGGTCATCGCGGCGTTCGGCGTCGGCGCCGGCGGCCTGGCCTTCGCCCGCAACCGCATCAGCCCCGACCTGCGGGCGCGGAACACGGTCGAGAAGGTGATCAACGTCGTCCTGATCATCAGCTCCCTGATCGCCATCCTGACCACCGTCGGCATCGTGCTGTCGCTGCTGTTCGAGAGCTTCATCTTCTTCACCAAGGTGCCGTTCTACGAGTTCCTGTTCGGCCTGAACTGGAGCCCGCAGACCGCCCTGCGCAGCGACCAGGTCGGCTCCTCCGGCGCGTTCGGCGCGATCCCGCTCTTCGTCGGCACCCTGCTGATCACCTTCATCGCCATGATCGTCGCCGCGCCGATCGGGCTGATGTCCGCGATCTACATGGCCGAATACGCCGACCCCCGGTTCCGCGCCTTCGCCAAGCCGATGCTGGAGGTGCTCGCCGGTATCCCGACGGTGGTCTACGGCTTCTTCGCCGCCCTGACCGTCGCCCCGTTCTTCCGGAATGCCGGCGAGAGCATCGGCCTCGACGTCTCCTCGGAGAGCGCGCTGGCCGCCGGCGTCGTCATGGGCATCATGATCATCCCCTTCGTGTCGTCCCTGTCCGATGACGTGATCAACGCCGTGCCGCAATCCCTGCGCGACGGGTCCTACGGCCTGGGCGCCACCAAGTCGGAGACCATCCGGTCGGTCATCGTGCCCGCAGCCCTGCCCGGCATCGTCGGCGCCCTGCTGCTGGCCGTGAGCCGCGCCATCGGCGAGACCATGATCGTGGTGATGGCCGCCGGCCTCGCCGCCAACCTGACCGTCAATCCGCTGGAGGCCGTCACCACCGTCACGGTGCAGATCGTCACCCTGCTGGTCGGCGACCAGGAATTCGACAGTGCCAAGACCCTGTCCGCCTTCGCCCTCGGGCTCGTCCTGTTCTTCATTACGCTCGCCCTCAACGTGATCGCGCTGAGCGTGGTCCGCAAATACCGAGAGAAGTATGACTGACACGACCTCCTCTCCTCAGGGTGTCTCCCCCGGGGGCGCGTCGGGCGATCCGATCCGCCGTCCGGTCTTCGTCGGCCCTCACCTCGCGCGCCGCTATGCCCGCGAGCGCAGGTTCCGTCTGCTGGGTCTCGCCAGCGTGGCGACGGCCGGCGTGATCCTGCTCATCCTGCTCGGCAGCATCGTGTCCAAGGGCTATTCGGCCTTCTGGCAGCACGAGGTCGATCTCGACATCACGTTCAGCGCCGAGGAGCTGAACCCCGACGGCGGGTCGGTGGAGCGCGAGACGCTGCTGCGCGCCAACTATCTCGACATGGTGCGCGACGCTCTCAAGCGCGAGTTCCCCGATGCCGCCGATGACCGGCGCGAGCGGCGCATGCTCTACGGCCTGGTCTCGCCGAACGCCGATCTCGCGTTGCGGAACATGGTCCTGGAAGACCCGTCGCTGATCGGGACCACCCAGACGGTGGCCATCAAGATGTCCGACGACATGGACACCTTCGCCAAGGGGTTCATCGACCGCGATCTGCCGGAAGGCGACCGCCGGGTGAAGGACCGGGAGATCAGCTGGCACGACCATCTCGAGGCCGAGGGCCGGGTGCACGCGGCGTTCAACGTGGACTTCTTCACCACCGGCGACAGCCGAGAGCCGGAGGAGGCCGGCATCTACGGCGCCCTGATCGGCTCCATCCTGACCCTGACGGTGACCCTGCTGGTCTCCTTCCCGATCGGCGTCATGGCCGCCGCCTATCTCGAGGAGTTCGCGCCGAAGAACCGGTTCACCGACCTGATCGAGGTGAACATCAACAATCTGGCGGCGGTGCCCTCGATCGTCTTCGGTCTGCTCGGCCTCGCGGTGTTCCTGAATTTCTTCGGCCTGCCGCGCTCGGCCCCGCTCGCCGGTGGCCTGGTGCTGGCGCTGATGACCCTGCCGACGATCATCATCGCCTCCCGCTCGGCGCTGAAGGCGGTGCCGCCCTCGATCCGAGAGGCGGCCCTGGGCCTGGGCGCGTCGCGGCTGCAGGTGGTCACGCACCACGTGCTGCCCCTGGCGATGCCGGGCATCCTGACCGGCACCATCATCGGCATGGCCCAGGCGCTCGGCGAGACCGCGCCGCTGCTGATGATCGGCATGGTCGCCTTCATCGTCGACGTGCCGCAAAGCTTCACCGATCCGGCGACGGTCCTGCCGGTTCAGGTCTATATCTGGGCCGACAGCCCTGAGCGCGCCTTCGTGGAAAAGACCTCGGCGGCGATCATGGTCCTACTCGGCTTCCTGGTTCTGATGAACGCGGTCGCCGTCCTGTTGCGCAAGCGCTTCGAGCGGCGGTGGTAAGGAGAAATACCGATGAGCAGCACGTCCATGACGACGACACCCGAAGTCGCATCCAAATCGCCGAGCCCCGAGCAATTGGCCAACCGCTACACCAAGGTTCAGTCCCGTGACGTCAACGTCTACTACGGCGAGAAGCATGCGCTGAAGCATGTGGACCTGGACGTCTACCAGAACGAGGTCACGGCGCTGATCGGCCCGTCCGGCTGCGGCAAGTCCACGTTCCTGCGCTGCCTCAACCGCATGAACGACGTGATCGACATCTGCCGGGTCACCGGCAGGATCGCGCTGGACGAGCACGACATCTACGACCCGTCCCTGGACGTGGTGCAGCTGCGCGCCCGGGTCGGCATGGTGTTCCAGAAGCCGAATCCGTTTCCGAAGACGATCTACGACAACATCGCCTACGGTCCGCGGATCCACGGCATCGCCCACGGCAAGGCCGAGCTGGACGAGATCGTGCAGAAGAGCCTGGAGCGGGCCGGCCTCTGGAAGGAGGTCAGCGACCGGCTGGACCAGCCCGGCACCGGCCTGTCCGGCGGCCAGCAGCAGCGGCTGTGCATCGCCCGGGCGATCGCGGTGAACCCGGAGGTCATCCTGATGGATGAGCCGTGCTCGGCCCTGGACCCGATCGCCACCGCCCGCATCGAGGAGCTGATCGACGAGCTGCGCGAGAACTTCACCATCGTCATCGTCACCCATTCCATGCAGCAGGCTGCCCGCGTGTCCCAGCGCACCGCGTTCTTCCACCTGGGCGATCTGGTGGAGGTCGGCGAGACCGAGACGATCTTCACCAATCCAGTCGACAGCCGCACCCAGGGGTACATCACCGGACGTTTCGGTTAGGCTCGAACGCTACGCCGCAGGCCGGTAGGCGGCTGCGGCCCGTCACCCGTTTCCGGAGGTCTGAATCATGTCCGACAGCCACATCGTGTCCTCGTTCGACGACGAACTGGACGGCTTGCGGTCGGCTATTTCCCGCATGGGCGGTCTCGTCGAGGCCCAGCTCGCCAACTCCATCCAGGCGATCGCCAAGCGCGACGACGCCCTGGCGACCCAGTGCGTGGAGGCCGACAAGGCGATCGACGACCTGGAGGATCAGGTCGAGGCGCTGACCCTGCGGATGCTGGCCCTGCGCCAGCCCGTCGCCCACGACCTGCGCCAGATCCTGTCGGCGCTGAAGATCTCGCACGATCTGGAGCGCATGGGCGACTACGCCACCAACGTGGCCAAGCGCGCCTCGGCCCTGTCGCAGCTCCCGGAGGTCGGGCCGATCAACGGCATCGCCCGCATGGGCCGGCTGACCCACCGGATCATCACCGACGTGCTGGACGCCTATACCCAGCGCGACGTGGAGCGCGCCATGGTGGCCTGGCAGCGCGATGAAGAGATCGACCAGATGTACACCAGCCTCTTTCGGGAGCTGCTGACCTACATGATGGAGGATCCGCGCAACATCACCGCCTGCGCGCACCTGCTCTTCGTGGCCAAGAACATCGAGCGGATCGGCGATCACGCGACCAACATCGCGGAGACCGTCTATTTCGAGGAGACCGGCCGCCGTCTGGAAGGCAACCGGCCGAAGGGGGACAACAGCAGCTTCGCCGTCGTCAAGCCGGAGGAGCTCTCCGAAGAATCGTCCTAGAGCGGATCACGGTCGGATGGCCTCATCCGTTCGTGTGAATTTGCTCTGTATTCAAAGGTTTAGAGGACGATTCACGGTACAGATCGTACTCTAGTCGCGAGTGACCCAGCCCATGAAACCACTGATCCTGATCGTCGAGGATGAAGCGCCGATCGTCACCCTGCTCCGCTACAACCTGGAACGCGAAGGCTTCCGCGTCATCGACGCGGGTGACGGCGAGGAGGCCATGCTGGTCGCCGCGGAGCGCCGGCCCGACCTGATCCTGCTCGACTGGATGCTGCCCCTGCTGTCGGGGATCGAGGCCTGCCGCCGGCTGCGCCGCGCGCCCGACCTGAAGAACATCCCGATCATCATGCTCACCGCCCGCGGCGAGGAGGGCGACCGGATCCGCGGCCTGAACTCCGGGGCCGACGACTACATCACCAAGCCGTTCAGCCCGGCCGAGCTGATCGCCCGGGTCCGCGCGGTGATGCGCCGGGCGCGGCCCTCCACCGAGGACGAGATCCTGCGCTTCGCCGACCTGACCATGGACCTGGCGGCCCATCGGGTGAAGCGCAGCGAGCGCGACATCCATCTCGGACCCACCGAGTTCCGCCTGCTGCGCCATTTCCTGGAGCATCCGGGACGGGTGTTCTCGCGCGAACAGCTGCTCGACACCGTCTGGGGTCCGGACGTCTATGTCGAGCCACGCACGGTCGACGTCCATATCCGCCGGCTGCGCAAGGCGCTGAACAGCGAGAACGACGACGACATGATCCGCACGGTGCGCTCCGCCGGCTACGCGCTCGACGCCAACGCCGCCTGACCGGCGTCCCTTCGCTCCCCCGCTCGCCGAGCATCTAATGATGCTGGGCAAGCCGGGGCGACTCAGATACCTCATCGGTATGGCGGCTGAACGCACCTCCTGGACCGACGGCATCCGGGTCTATCTCGACCGCCGGATGCTCATCATCCTCGTCTTCGGCTTCGCGTCGGGCCTGCCGGCGCCGCTGGTCTATTCGAACCTGTCGATCTGGCTGACCGATGCCGGCTTCTCACGGTCCAGCGTCGGCCTGTTCAGCCTCGCCACCACCGCCTACGCCATCAATTTCCTGTGGGCGCCGCTGGTCGACCGGCTGCGGCTGCCCGGCCTCACCGACCGGCTCGGCCGCCGGCGCGGCTGGGCGCTGCTGACCCAGCTCCTCCTGATCGCCGCCATCGCCTTTCTCGGCCTGACCGATCCGACCGCCGACGTGTCGATGGTGGCGCTGGCCTGCGTCTTCGTCGCCTTCGTGTCCGCCACCCAGGACATCGTCATCGATGCCTATCGGGTCGACATCCTGAAACCGGAAGAGTTCGGCGCGGGATCCGCGGTGGCGATCTGGGGCTGGCATCTGGGCGGCACCCTGGTCGGCGGCGCCGGTGGCCTCTATCTCGCCGCCAACCTGGGCTGGAACGCGACCTATCTTATCCTGGCCTGCACCCTGCTGATCGCCGTCGCCGCCACGCTGCTGGCCCCGGAGCCGACACCCCGCGATCCCTTGCCCGAGGACGTGAGCGACACGGGCGCGCCGGCCACCGAGCGTGCCGCGATCTGGCTGCGCCAGGCACTGATCGACCCCTTCGCCGAGTTCATGCGCCGGGACTGGTGGCTGCTGATCCTGGTCTTCGTCTTCGTGTTCAAGTTCGGGGACGCGCTGCTCGGCCGCATGTCCTTCGTGTTCTACCGGGAGCTGGGTTTCGAGCTGACGCAGATCGCCGACGTCACCAAGGTGTTCGGCCTCGCCGCCGTCTGCGTGGGCGTCTTCGCGGGCGGGATCCTGGTGAAACTGGCCGGCGTGTTCCGCGCCCTGCTGGCCGGCGGCCTCGCCGCGGCGGCGACCAACCTCGCCTATGCCTATCTCGCCGGCGCCGGCCAGGACGCGGACGTCTTCGCCGTGGCGGTGATCGCCGACAATTTCACCGGCGGCCTGGCGACCGTCGCTTTCGTCGCCTACCTCGCCGGGCTCTGCAACACGGCATTCTCGGCGACCCAATATGCGCTGCTGAACTCGCTGGGGAATCTGGCGCGGATCTGGTTCGCGTCCTCCGCCGGCGTCATCGTCGACAGCCTGGGCGGAGACTGGGCGCTGTTCTTCACCATGACCGCCGGCCTTGCCCTGCTGGGCCTGCCGCTGCTGCTGGTGCTGATGTGGGTGATGCCGGACCCGGGCAAGGCCGGATCCGGCTCAGAGTCGTCTTAAGCGATCAGCCGAGCTTCTCGGCCACCAGCTTCTTCAGGTCGGCCTCCGGCCGCGCGCCCACGTGGCTGATGATCTCCGACGCGCAGATCGCCCCCATCCGGCCGCAGGTCACGGCGTCCTTGCCGGCGGTGTATCCGTGCAGGAACCCGGCGGCGTAGAGGTCGCCCGCCCCGGTGGTGTCGACCACCTGGGCAACCGGCTCGGCATCGAGCACGTGGACCTCGTCGCGATGGACGACGACCGCGCCCTTCTCGCTGCGGGTCAGGGCCGCCGTCTCGACCTCGAAACGAACTGCCTGAAGCACATCGTCGAACTTGTCGGTCTCGAACAGCGACAGGGACTCCGCCTCGTTGGCGAAGAGGATGTCCACGTGATGCTTCACCAGCTCCTTGAAATCGGCGCGGTGCCGGTCGACGCAGAACGAGTCCGACAGCGACAGGGCGACCTTGCCGCCGGAGCGGTGGGCGATCTCCGCCGCCTTGACGAACGCCTTCTTGGCCTCGGGCTGATCCCAGAGATAGCCCTCCAGGTAGACCACCTGGGCGTCGGCGATCAGGTCCTCGGGGATATCCTCGGGGGTCAGGTTCACGCAGGCGCCCAGGAAGGTGCTCATGGACCGTTGCGCATCCGGCGTCACCAGGACGAGGCAGCGGGCGGTCGGCGGTCCGTCCGGGGCCGCCGCTGTCTCGAAGCGCACGCCCTGGGCGGTGATGTCGTGGCGGAACACCTTGCCCAGCCCGTCATCGCGCACCTTGCCGATATAGCCGGTGCGGCTGCCGAGCGCGGCCAGGCCGGCGGCGGTGTTGCCGGCCGAGCCGCCGGACATCTCCACGCCCGGCCCCATGGCGGCGTAGAGGGATTCCGAACGCTCGGCGTCGATCAGGGTCATCGCGCCCTTCTCCACTTTCTCCGTCGCCAGAAAGGCGTCGTCGCAGCGGGAAATGACGTCGACGATGGCGTTGCCGATGGCGACGACATCCAGGCTCTTGGTCATTCAGATCTCCAGGAGTTCTTGGAAACGGCCTCGCCAGCACCCTAGTGGTCTGACCGAACCGATCAACCCCGGCGATTGGGTTCGTGGGCGGTCCCGTGCGGAAATCGACCCTTCACGGGCGAGCCGCGCTTGAATACGGCGCGGCTTCGTGGTTTCAAGCGGCGGGGCGACGCAGCCACATGAGATGGCCACATGAGACGGCGATGTTCAAATCGATTTCCCTGACCCTGGGGCAGCTCGGCGATCCCCGCCTGCGGTCGGTGCTGATCCTGTCGATCGGCGCCAGCCTCGCCCTGATCGTCGTTCTCACGATCGGCGTCGGCTACGCGCTGAGCGCCCTGGCCCAGACCGGGACCGAGTGGCTGGACAGCCTGCTGGTCTGGCTGGGCGCCATCGGAACCTTCATCTTCGCCCTGATCTTCTTTCCCGGCTCCGTGCAGTTGGTCAGCGGCGTGTTTGCCGACCGGGTGGCCGACGCGGTGATGGCGACCCACTATCCGACCGCGCCGACCCCGCGCCACGTGCCGATGGGCGAGGTGCTCGGCGACGGACTGCGCTTCGCCTTCCTGTCCATCGGCCTGAACATCCTCGCCCTGCCGCTGTATTTCGTGCTGCCGGGTCTCAATCTGATCGTGTTCTACGGGCTGAACGGCTACCTGCTCGGCCGCGAATACGCCGAGATGGTCGGTCAGCGGACCCTGGACCGGATGTCGATGCGGACGTTCCGGCGCGCGAATCAGGGATCGCTTTTTCTCGGCGGGGTGCTCATCGCCGTGCTGTCGACGATCCCTGTGGTGAACCTCACAACCCCCGTTGTGGCAACCGCTTTTGCGGTCCACGAACATGAACGGTTGCGGCGCCGAACCGTTCCGCGATAATACCGGTGGGGCAACCGTTTAGCCGAAAGCGCTCAGTTAGGAGATAAGCCATGTTCCGGCGTCGCAGAGCATCCGAAATGCCGCGAGACGGAAATGTCGAACCGGTGATGGATGCGGGCGCATCGAAGGAGTCCGGCTCCGACACCGACGATCTCTCCTCATCAACCCCCATCGGCAGCCAGTCTGAAGGCGCGGACAGCGTGTCCGGGTCGCCGGACTCCGACACCGTGCGTCCGGACACCTCGACATCCTCCCCCTCCTCCGCCGCTTCCGACTCGAAAGGTTCGGCCATGTCCGCTTCGACCCCCCCGCGTACCCCCGGCCAGGGCTTCGTGCCCGAGATTCCCCGACGCTCCGCCGCCGACATTCCCGGCGCTCCGCAGCGCCGGCCGACCGCGCCCCGCGGCAACGAGGAGAGCAAGCGTCTCCTGGTCGGCAAGGACATCTCGCTGTCCGGCGAGATCACGGCCTGCGACTCCCTCGTCGTCGAAGGCACCGTCCAGGCGACCCTGGAGCACAGCCAATCCCTCGAGGTCACAGACACCGGCCTATACCGGGGCAAGGTGACAATAGAAGAAGCGATCATCGCCGGCCGCTTCGAAGGCGAGCTGTCGGTCCGCGGTACCCTGTCGGTGAAGGCCACCGGCGTGCTCGAGGGCAAGGTCCGGTTCAACAAGCTGGAAGTCGAGCTCGGTGGTGTGATCAAGGGCGATATCAGCCCCCTGACCGAAGAGTAATCCGCGCATGGACCGTGTCGCCGGGCGCCGCGCCTGCGCTCTTGCCCTGACCGCCGCTGGCCTGACTGCCGCGATTTTCCTTTCCGGATGCGCAACGACGCAGCCCGCCCCCAAGACGGCGGCTGCCCCGGGCGCGACGCCGGTGGCCCGCGGCGCGGCCCCGGTCCCGGTAACCACCGGCAGGGCCCTGCGGCCGGTGGCGCTGCGCGACGAGCGGTCGCTCCGCGCGCTGGATCCGACCGGGGTGGCGCGGCTGATCGGCCAGCCGACCTTCGTGCGCCAGGACGGCGGCGCCACGGTCTGGCAGTACACGGCCCGCACCTGCATCATGGACCTGTTCTGGTACCGCTCGGATATCGGGCCGGCTCTGGTCCATATGGAGGCCCGCAATATCCACAGTCCGCGCGCGGCCGACATGCAGGACTGCCTCGACGAACTCTGGAAGCAGCACACGGTCGAGGCGGAAAGCTGAGCCGGGCCGGTTCCCTCAGAGGGCCGGTTCCTTCAAGAAGCCAGCGTCTTGTCCTTGAAATTGCAGACGGCGGCGACCTTGCAGTCCGGGCATCGCGGCTTGCGCGCCTTGCAGATGTAGCGGCCGTGCAGGATCAGCCAGTGATGCGCATGGCGCAGATAGGCCGGCGGCACCTTCTTCAACAGCGCCTTCTCCACCGCCAGCGGCGTCTTCCCCGCCGCCAGACCCGTACGGTTGGCGACCCGGAACAGGTGGGTGTCGACGGCAATGGTCGGCTCGCCGAAGGCGATGTTCAGGACCACGTTGGCGGTCTTGCGGCCGACGCCTGGAAGAGCCTCCAGCGCCTCGCGGTCGCGCGGGACCGCGCTGCCGTGCTTCTCGATCAGCTGCTCGCAGAGGGCGATGACGTTCTTGGCCTTGGCGTTGAACAATCCGATCGTCTTGATGTGCTCCTTCACCCCGGCCTCGCCGAGCACCAGCATCTTCTCCGGCGTGTCGGCGACCGGAAACAGCTTCTTCGTCGCCTTGTTGACGCCGATATCGGTCGCCTGCGCCGACAGGACGACGGCGACCAGCAGGGTGAAGGGATTGATCCAGTCGAGCTCGCCCTGCGGCTCCGGGTTATCCGCCTGGAGCGTGGCAAAGAAGGTCTCGATCTGGGCTTTGGTCATCGCGCGGGCCATCTCCCTGTTTAGCCCCCGCGACAGAGGGCCGCAATCGCCAACATCGCTATGCCGGATTGACCGCTCCCCGGTCCGCGGCGCTAATGTGAGGCCATGGAGCAGCCGATCGCCATGACGGGGTCCGAGCCCGAGGAAACGCCGGTTCTGGATCTCGTTCTGTATCCGCATCGATCCCTCACGCCCCACGGGTTCCTCGTCCTCATGGGCGTGATCGCCGGGCTGTCGTTCACCATCGGCTTGGTCTTCTTTCTCCTCGGCGCGTGGCCGATCGTCGGCTTTCTCGGCCTCGACGTGGCGGTGATCTATCTCGCCTTTCGTCTGAACTACCGGGCCGCACGGGCCTACGAGACGATCCGGCTCTCCGGCAACGCGCTGGAGGTCGTTAAGATCGACGCCCGCGGCCGGCGCCGGCGCTACGTCATGCCCTCGGCCTGGCTCCGGATCGATGTGGAGCAGCGGCCGCGGCGCGCCAGCCGGCTGACCCTGCGGTCCCGGGGGCGCGGGCTGGAGATCGGCGCCTTCCTCGGCCAGGAGGAGAAGGACGGGCTGGCAAATGTGCTGCGCGACGGGTTGCGCCGCGCGGCCCTGCCGCCCCATCTCTCCATTCCGGAACCAAATTGAACCGATCAGCTGATGCCGAGCACGTCACGCATGGTGTAGAGCCCCGGCTTACGTCCGGCGACCCAGCGGGCCGCCCGCACCGCCCCGGCGGCGAAGACGTCGCGCCCGCTCGCCTTGTGGCCGATCTCGACGCGCTCGCCGGCGCCGGCGAAGATCACCGTGTGATCGCCGATCACGTCGCCGCCCCTTAACGTTGCGAATCCGATCTGACCCTGTTCCCGGGGACCGGTCATGCCCTCGCGGGAAAGCACGGCCACGTCGTCGAACGCGCGGCCCCGCCCCTTGGCGGCGGCCCGGCCGAGTCCGAGGGCCGTGCCCGACGGGGCATCGACCTTGCGGTTGTGATGCATCTCGACGATCTCGATGTCCCAGGCCTGGTCCAGGGCGGCGGAGACCTGCTCGACCACCGCCAGGAGCAGGTTGACGCCCAGACTCATGTTCGGCGCGTAGACGATGGCGGTGGTTTTGGCGTATTCGGCGAGAGTGGCCTCCTGCGCGTTGGTCAGGCCGGTGGTTCCGATCACCAGAGGCGTGCCGCTGGCGGCCGCGCGCGCCGCATGGGCGAGGGTGGCCTCCGGCAGGGTGAAGTCGATGGCCACGTCGACGCCCAGGACGGCGTCCACATCGTCGGTGACCGACACTCCGAGGGAGCCGACGCCCGCCAGGTCGCCGATATCGACGCCGAGATGGGCACTACCGGCACGATCGGCGGCTTTCTTGACGGTCATCCCGTCGGCCTCGGTGACGGCCCGGGTGACCATCCGTCCCATGCGTCCGGTACTGCCGAACACGCCCACTGCCAATGCCATCGCTCTTCTCCCTCATGGCCGTCGCGCCGCCGAGAATACGGTTTATTATCGCATTGTCAGCCCTCGGGAGCACGTCGGGCTATCGCATTTCTAGTTATATGGTGTTAAAGGTAAATTCGGTTTGATATTCCTGTTAAATGGAGAGATATCGTGGATGTGCGCACGCTCTGCCTCGGGGTTCTCAGCTTCGGGGACACCAGCGGCTACGGCATACGCAAATCGGTGGAGGACTGGTTCGGCCACTTCGCCCATGCCAGCCTCGGCGCCATCTATCCGGCCCTCGCCAAGGCGGTGGCACGGGGCGAGATCGAGGTCGTGGGGCCCGGCGACGTCTCCCTGGAGAAGCGGGTCTTCCGCCTGACCGAGATCGGGCGGGAAGCCCTGGTGGCGTCGGTCTCGGCCGCCTCCGGCGAGGAGGTTCTGCGCTCTCCCTTCCTCACCGCCATGTTCTTCGCCCATCTGGTCGAGATGGACGACGTCAATCGCGTCGTGGACGAGCGTCTCGCAGGACTCCGCAGGGAACAGCGGCGTTTGCGGGGCCTGCCCAGTGCCGAGATGACCGAGGGACAGCGCTTCACCATCCGCTATGCCATGGCGATGACAGGGGCGGCGATCGCCTTCATGGAGCGCGAGGGCCGGGCAATGGTCACCGCCATCAATCGGGAGAAGACCGGGGGGTTCTGACGGTGCAGCCGGTACTACCCCCCTGAAACCCGCGGTTTCCCTGGGGGTAGTGCCGGTGGATTGGGGGAATAGTTCCCGGGGCAACGCCTGAAATGCGAGAGCGCGATCGGTTCAGATCGAAACGATCTGCACCGGGAATCGCCCTCTATCCCATCAAAGATAGAGCACAGTCACACGAGCAGAAGGTTTCCAACTGATCGTGACTTGCTCTAGTCGCGAAGGTCCTCCCACAGCTCCTTCACCTTGTCGAAGAAGCCGTGACTCTGCGGACTGGTCTTCTCCACGCCGCTGTCCTTCTGGAATTCCTCCAGCAGCTCGCGCTGACGGTCGGTCAGGTTGACCGGCGTCTCGACCGCCACCTCGACATACATGTCGCCGCGCGACGGCGAGCGCAGGACGGACATGCCCTTGCCGCGCAGCCGGAACTGCCGGCCGGTCTGGGTGCCGGCAGGGACGGAGACCTTGGCCCGCTTGCCCTCGATGGTCGGCACTTCGATCGCGCCACCCAGGGAGGCGGTGACCATCTCCAGCGGAACCCTGCAGTAAATGTCGGCGCCTTCGCGCTGGAACAGCGGGTGCGGCTGGATGTTCAGGAACAGATAGAGGTCGCCCGGCGGCGCGCCGCGCATGCCGGCCTCACCCTCGCCCTGCAGGCGGATGCGGGTTCCATCCTCCACACCGGCGGGGATGTTGACCGACAGGGTCTTCTCCTTGCGCTGGCGGCCGGCGCCGCTGCAGGCCTTGCACGGGTTCTCGATCACCTGGCCCACACCGCCGCAGGACGCACAGGTCCGCTCGATGGTGAAGAAGCCCTGCTGGGTCCGGGTCTTGCCGCGACCGCCGCAGGTCGGACAGGCGATCGGCTTGGAGCCCTTCTCCGCGCCCGCTCCGTCGCAGACGTCGCAGGTCACGGAGGTCGGCACGCGGATCTCTGCCTGCCTGCCGTTGAACGCGTCCTCCAGGCTGACCGTCATGTTGTAGCGCAGATCGGCGCCGCGGCCCGGGCTGGCGCCCCGCCTGCCACCACCGCCGCCCATGAAGTCTCCGAACATCTCCTCGAAGATGTCGGCGAAACCGCCGGAGAAGCCCTCGAAACCGCCGCCGCCGCCGGGACGCGGTCCGCCGCCCTCGAACGCTGCGTGACCGAAACGATCGTAGGCGGCCTTCTTCTCGTCGTCCTTCAGGACGTCATAGGCCTCGTTGAGTTCCTTGAACTTGAGCTCCGCTTCCGCGTTACCGTGATTGCGGTCGGGATGGAACTGCATCGCAAGCTTGCGATACGCCTTCTTCAGGGTGTCCTTGTCGGCGTTCCGGTCAACGCCCAGGACCTCATAATAGTCGCGCTTCGCCATCGATCGTCACCGCCCCCGGTATCGCGCTAGTGTCGTCGTTGCGCGTGTCGCTGAAAAGCCCCGGTCCGAGCGGACCGCGGCGCCCGGCATCGATCCGCCAAGGGATGATGCCGGGCCACGCGTTTTCACCTGATCGGGATCAGGCCGACTTGTTGCGATCCTGGTCGTCGACTTCCTCGAAGTCGGCGTCGACCACATCGTCGGCTCCGGCGGAGGAGTCCGACTGACCGCCGGAACCGGTCTCGGCACCGCCCTCGGCGGCACCGGCCTCCTGCTGGGCCTTGTACATCGCCTCGCCCAGCTTCATCGACGACTGCTGCAGCGCCTGAAGCTTGGCCTGGATGTCCTCGACGTCGTCACCGTCCATCGCGGTCTTGAGCGCCGCGAGGTCCGACTCCACCGCCGACTTGTCCGCCGGATCGACCTTGTCGCCGAAGTCGGCGAGGGTCTTCTCCGTGGCGTGGATGGCGTTGTCCGCCTGGTTGCGCGCCTCGATCAGCTCGCGGCGCTTCTTGTCACCGGCGGCATTCGTCTCGGCGTCCTTGATCATCTGCTCGATGTCGCTGTCGGACAGACCGCCCGACGCCTGGATGCGGATCTGCTGCTCCTTACCGGTGGCCTTGTCCTTGGCCGAGACGTTGACGATGCCGTTGGCGTCGATGTCGAAGGTCACCTCGACCTGCGGCACGCCGCGCGGTGCCGGCGGGATGCCGACAAGGTCGAACTGGCCGAGCATCTTGTTGTCGGCCGCCATCTCGCGTTCGCCCTGGAACACCCGGATCGTCACCGCGGTCTGGTTGTCCTCGGCGGTCGAGAAGGTCTGGCTCTTCTTGGTCGGGATCGTCGTGTTGCGGTCGATCAGTCGGGTGAACACGCCGCCCAGGGTCTCGATGCCCAGGGACAGCGGGGTCACGTCGAGCAGCAGGACGTCCTTGACCTCGCCCTTCAGCACGCCGGCCTGGATCGCCGCGCCGGACGCGACGACCTCGTCCGGGTTCACGCCGCGGTTCGGGTCCTTGCCGAAGAAGCTCTTCACCGTCTCGATGATCTTCGGCATGCGGGTCATGCCGCCGACCAGGATCACCTCGTCGATCTCGCCGGCGGACAGGCCGGCATCCTTCAGCGCGGCCTTGCACGGCGCGATCGTGCGCTGCACCAGGTCGTCCACCAGGGCTTCCAGCTTGGCGCGGGTGACCTTGATGTTCAGGTGCTTCGGACCGGACTGGTCGGCCGTGATGAACGGCAGGTTGACCTCGGTCTGCTGCGAGGAGGACAGCTCGATCTTCGCCTTCTCGGCCGCCTCCTTCAGACGCTGCAGCGCCAGGCGGTCGGAGCGCAGGTCGATCCCGTTCTCCTTCTTGAACTCGTCGGCCAGATAGTCGATCACCCGCTGGTCGAAATCCTCGCCGCCGAGGAACGTGTCGCCGTTGGTCGACTTCACCTCGAACACGCCGTCGCCGATCTCCAGCACGGACACGTCGAAGGTACCGCCGCCGAGGTCATAGACCGCGATGGTGCCCGTCGACTTCTTGTCCAGGCCGTAGGCCAGGGAGGCGGCGGTCGGCTCGTTGATGATGCGCAGGACTTCGAGACCGGCGATCTTGCCGGCGTCCTTGGTGGCCTGACGCTGGGCGTCGTTGAAGTAGGCCGGGACGGTGATGACCGCCTGGGTCACGCTCTCGCCCAGATAAGTCTCCGCGTCCTCCTTCAGCTTGCCGAGGATCATCGCGGAGATCTGCGCCGGGCTGTACTTGTTGCCGTCGATCTCGACCCACGCGTCGCCATTGTCGCCGGCGACGACCTTGTAGGGGACGAGCTCGTTGAATTTCTTCGACGCGGCGTCGTCCGCGCGGCGGCCCAGCAGGCGCTTGATCGCGAACAGCGTCTTTTCCGGATTGGTCACGGCCTGGCGCTTGGCAGCCTGGCCGACCAGCCGCTCGCCACCTTCGGCGAAGGCGACCATGGAGGGCGTGGTGCGCGCGCCCTCGGCGTTTTCGATGACCTTGGAAGTCGAGCCGTCCATGACGGCGACGCACGAGTTCGTCGTGCCGAGATCAATACCGATAACCTTGCTCATGCGATCCTCTCTTCAGCGGCAGGCGCCGTTGGCCTCGAAAGCGCCGTCGGCGCCCCCATCGGGGACAATTTCAGGATTGAACCGTATATAGTGGGGCCAATCGCCGACGCAAGCGTTGCCGGAGCCTGATTCTCGGCCCAAGTTGGCGTTTACCATGATCGTCTCCGCCAGCTACAAGACCGACATCCCCGCCTTCTACGGTTCCTGGTTCCGCAACCGGCTGGCCGCCGGCTTCGCCCGGGTCACGAACCCCTATGGCGGCAAACCCTTCACCGTGGGGCTCGACCCGGAGGCCGCCGAGGCCTTCGTGTTCTGGACCCGCAACGCCGAACCGTTCCTCGACACGCTGGAAACGCTGGCGACACAGCGGCGGCCGTTCATGGTGCAGGTGACCGTCACCGGCTATCCGCGGGCTCTGGAGCGGTCGGTGATCGATACCGGCCGGGCGGTGGCGCAGATCCGCGAGATGGCCCGGCATTTCGGGCCGCGGACCGTGGTCTGGCGCTACGATCCGGTGCTGATCACCGATCTTACGCCGCCCGATTTCCACGCGCGGACCTTTGCCGCGCTGGCGCAGGACCTGGCCGGCGCGGTCGACGAGGTCGTGCTGTCCTTCGCCACGATCTACCGCAAGACCGGCGCCAACCTGCGCCGGCTGGAACGGGAGGCCGGCATCGCCTGGCGGGATCCGGAGGCCGAAGAGAAGCGCGCGCTGCTGGCCCGTCTGGCGGAGATCGCCGCCGAGCGGGGCATCCGTCCCACCCTTTGCGCCCAGCCGGACCTGCTCTCGCCCGGACTGGCCCCGGCCGCCTGCATCGACGTGACCCGGCTGTCCGGGATCGCGGACCGGGAGATCGGAGGACGGGAGAAGGGCAACCGGCCGGGCTGCGCCTGCGCGGAATCCCGCGATATCGGCGCCTACGACACGTGCCCGCACGGCTGTCTCTACTGCTACGCGGTCGGCCGGCCGGAAACCGCCAAGCGCAAGATGCGGGCACATGATCCGGACAGCGAGTTCCTGTTCCCGCCGGATGGAAGGACCAAAACCTAGCTCATGACACTTTACTACAGCGCCACTCCCCGGATTTATGCCGGGGCCTACTCGCCCGCTGTTCCAAGTCCTGGCGCCTGATTCATGGCGTCCGCGCGTGCAGACGGATGGGCCCCGGCATAAATCCGGGGCGTGCTTTTTGGAGGGTAGAAGGTAGAGAGAGGGGCGCTCGAGCACCCCCAGCCTCACGCCGTGGTATCGACCCGCTCGTGGTCGTCCGGCTTGCCACCCTTGGCGACGCCGACCATGGCGGCGCGCAGCAGCCGATCGTGCAGCACGTAGCCCGGCGCGAGAACCTGAACCACCGTGCCCGGCGCCTTGCTCGGATCCTCGACCTCGAACATCGCCTGATGCAGGTTGTAGTCGAACTTCTCGCCGAGTGGGTTGATCCGCACGATCTTGTGCTTGTCGAAGGCGTTCAGAACCTCCTTCTCGGTCATCTCCACGCCGACGATGACGTTCTTCACCGCGTCGTCGAGGGAATCCCGGTCCGCCGGGGCGGAGTCCAGCGCACGGCGCAGGTTGTCGACGGCGTTCAGCAGATCCTTGGCCAGGTCGGCCGACGCGAACTTGCGCCACTGCTCCTTCTCGCGCTCGGTGCGCCGGCGCAGGTTCTCCGCATCGGCCAGGGCCCGCAGTGCCTGGTCCTTGAGATGGGCGACCTGCTCCTCGAGCTCGGCGATCCGCACGTCGCGGGCATCGGTCTGGCCGCCGTCCGTGTCGATCAGGCCTTCTTCCGACAGGCCCAGGCTCTCGGCAAGCGACGCCTCGGCCGCCTGATCGTACGGGGCTTCGCCCGGCGCCTGCTGATCGTTGACGGGTTGCGGGCCGGCGGGCTTGTTCTGGTCGTTCGCCATGATCGCTACTCGTGGTCCTGCGGTTGAAAATGCGGCACGTCCGTGGATCGGAGACTGTCGTGACGTCCGCTATGTAAGGCGCCTGTGCGTCGATGAAAACCCGAATCGCCGCAAATCACCCCCGAGCGTCGGCGGATCCCTCGGCGTCGGCCCGGTGCGGCGTCCCGGATTTCCTAGAACCAAATCCGACCGTATTGAATCACGGAGCGATTCAATACGGTCGGTGAATTTGTCTCTGAACCAATAAGATAGAGCAGAATCAGGCACGCCGATGGGATCGCGAAGTGATCCCGTCACCGCACGATCTGCTCTAGCCCAGCAGCCGGCTGATCAGCTTGGAGGTGTAGTCGACCATCGGGATGATGCGGGCGTAGTTCATCCGGGTCGGGCCGATCACACCGATGGCGCCCACGACCGAACGTTTCTGATCGTGGTACGGCGCGATGATCATCGAGCAGCCGGTGTTGCGGAACAGCTGATTCTCGGCGCCGATGAAGATCTGCACCCCGTCGGCGGCCCCGGTGGCGTCGAGCAGGCGCAGGGTGCTCTCCTTCTCCTCGAGCTGCTCGAACAGCCCGCGGATCCGCTCCAGGTCCTCCAGGGCGGTCACGTCGTGCAGCAGGGCCGACTGGCCGCGCAGGATCAGGGTGGAGGCACCCGGCCCCCCGCCCCAGGTAGCCAGCCCGGCCTGCACGACGCGGGAGGTCAGGTCGTCAAGCTCGGCCTTGCGCTGGACGATCTCCTCCTCGATCCGCGCCATCGCCTCGCTGAGCGTGCGACCGCTGAGCCGGGTGTTCAGGTAGTTGGTCGCCTCCACCAGGGCCGAGGGCGGCAGGCCGGCGGGCAGCTCCACCACCCGGTTCTCCACCAGGCCGGTTTCGCTGACCAGCACCACCAGGGCGCGCTGGTTGCCGAGCGGCACGAACTCGATATGGCGCAGCGAACCTTCATTCTTCGGCGAGACGACGAGGCCGGCGCAGCGGGTCAGCCCGGCCAGAGCGGAGGACGCCTCCTCCAGCATCTCCGCCACACTGCGGCCCGCGGCGGCGCACTGTCCGTCGATGCTCTCCCGTTCCTCCGGCCCGAGATCGCCGCCGATCTCCAGCAGGCCGTCGACGAACATGCGCAGGCCCGCGTCGGTCGGCAGGCGCCCGGCGGAGGTATGGGGCGAGAACAGCAGTCCCGCCTCCTCCAGATCGGCCATGACGTTGCGAATTGTCGCCGGCGACAGCACCAGGCCCTGCTTACGCGACAGGGTGCGCGAGCCCACCGGTTCCCCCGTCTCCACATAGGCATCGACCACGTGCATGAGGATCCGGCGCGACCGCTCGTTGAGTTGCGCCAGGGCGGTGGACGGCATCGACGTGCCGTCAAAGGGTTCTTTGTGCATAGCTGCCATCGTAGCGCAAAATCTAGGAAGCGCTATGCGGCCGGTCAACGTGTGTCGCCACCGCCTCCGCCGGTCCGCCCGCAGCGGTCCGCGAGACTGGACGCCGGGGGTCGGGATCGCTAGCTTCCGCGCAGATTTCGACCAGAGCCATCCGCAACGAAAGGCGACCCCATGGCATCCGCCCCGACCTCCGGCCAGAACGCCGGCCAGACCCCGGCGGGCTCCCGGCCCTCCGGCCGCGCCGTCGACGAACTGCGCAAGGTGGTCCTGGAACCCGGCTTCGCCAAGCATGCCGAAGGCTCCTGCCTCGCCCGGTTCGGCGACACTCACGTGCTGTGCACCGCCACCGTGGAAGAGCGGGTCCCGCCGTGGCTGAAGGGCGGCGGCAAGGGCTGGGTCACCGCCGAATACGGCATGCTGCCGCGCTCCACCCATACCCGCACCGACCGCGAGGCCGCCCGCGGCAAGCAGTCGGGTCGTACCCAAGAGATCCAGCGCCTGATCGGCCGCTCCCTGCGCGCCGTCACCGACCTCGCCGCCCTGGGCGAGCGCCAGATCCGGATCGACTGCGACGTGCTGCAGGCCGATGGCGGCACCCGCACCGCGGCGATCACCGGATCCTGGGTCGCCCTGCACCAGGCGATCGCCACCCTGAAGCGCTTCGGCGCGGTGAAGAGCGATCCGCTGGTCGACCGCGTGGCCGCGATCTCCTGCGGCATCTACAAGGGTGTGCCGGTGCTGGATCTCGACTATGCCGAGGACAGCGACTGCGACGCCGACGCCAATTTCGTGCTGACCGCCGGCGGCGGACTGGTCGAGGTCCAGGCCACGGCCGAGGGCGATCCGTTCTCGGAGGCGGCGTTCATGGAACTGCTGCGCCTCGCCCGCAAGGGCACCGACGAGCTCGCCTCCCTGCAGCTCGCGGCCGTGGGCTGAGGAGACCGACGCCATGGCGCCCCGCAAGCTGGCCGGCGAGACCCTGGTCCTCGCCAGCCATAATCCCGGCAAGGTGCGGGAGATCGGCGAGCTGCTGGCGCCCTATGGCATGAGCGTGGTCTCCGCCGGCGAGCTCGGCCTGCCGGAGCCGGAGGAGACGGGCACCACTTTCGTTGCGAATGCCGAACTGAAGGCGCTGGCGGCGGCCACGGCCTCCGGAAAACCGGCGCTGGCCGACGATTCCGGGTTCTGCGTCGCGGCTCTGGACGGCGATCCGGGGATCTACTCCGCCCGCTGGGCCGGACCGTCCAAGGACTTCTCGGTCGCCATGGAGCTGGTCCACCGGAAGATGGCGGAGAGCGGCTCGGACGACGACCGGGCCTGGTTCACCTGCGCGCTGACCCTCGCCTGGCCCGACGGCCATTGCGAAAGCGTGGAGGGCTTCGTGCACGGCACCGCCGTGTGGCCGCCGCGCGGCGACAAGGGCTTCGGCTACGATCCCATGTTCGTGCCCGACGGCGACACCAAGACCTTCGGCGAGGGCGATGCCGACTGGAAACATTCGGTCAGCCACCGGGCGGACGCCTTCGCCCAGCTCGTGGCGCGGTGCTTCGATGGCGGCCCTGCTGGCGACTGACCCCACCGCTCGGGCGGCGGCGGCGTCGGACCCGCTCGGACTCTATGTCCACTGGCCGTTCTGCCGGGCCAAGTGCCCCTATTGCGACTTCAACAGCCATGTCTCGGACAGCGTCGATCACGCCCTGTGGCGCAACCTCCTGGTGCGCGAGCTGGAAACCCTGGCGCCCCGGGTCGGCGGCGCGGCGGACGGCACCCGGCGGCTGGTCAGCATCTTCTTCGGCGGCGGCACCCCGTCGCTGATGGAGCCGGAAACCGTCGCCGACGTGCTGGAGGCGGCGCGGCGGCTGTTCCGCTTCAACAACGACATCGAGATCACCCTGGAGGCCAACCCCACCTCGGTGGAGGCGGCGAAGATGGCGGCGTTCCGGCAGGCCGGGATCACCCGGGTCTCGCTCGGGGTGCAGGCCCTGGACGACGCGTCGCTGCGCTTTCTGGGACGGGAGCACTCGGCGGCGGAGGCGCTGGCCGCCCTGGATGCCGTACGGGCGCAGTTCGACACCGTCTCCTTCGACCTGATCTATGCCCGGCCAGAGCAGGACCTGGCCGGCTGGCTGCGGGAACTGGAGCGGGCGATCGCCCTGGAGCCGGTGCACCTGTCGCTCTATCAGCTCACCATCGAGCCGACGACGCCGTTCTACGCCCGCCACGCCCGCGGCGAGTTCGCCCTCCCGGACGACGACGGGGCGGCCGACCTGTATGAGGCGACCCAGGAAATCCTAGGCCGGGCGGGCCTGCCGGCCTACGAGGTGTCCAACCACGCCCGCCCCGGCCATGAATGCCGGCACAATCTCGTCTACTGGCGCTATCAGGACTATCTCGGCATCGGACCCGGCGCCCATGGCCGGCTGTCGGACGGACGGCGCGGCGCGGCGAAGACCGCGACCCGCACTCACCGGGCGCCGACGATCTGGCTGGACCGGGTGGCCCGGGAGGGTCATGCCCTGGTCGACGATGCGCCGATCCCGCGGGACGAGGCGCTGATGGAAGCGGTGCTGATGGGCCTGCGCATCGACGAAGGGCTGACCGAGGACCGGTGTCGCCACCTGTTCGGCGCCGCGCCCGCCGACCTGTTCGAGGCCCCGGCGCTGGAGGGCCTGGTCGCCGCCGGATTCCTGGAGACCGCGGGCGCCGATATCCGCGCCACCGCCGCCGGCCGCGCCCGTCTGGACGCGGTCACCGCACGCCTGTTGCAGCACGCCCGGCCGCTGACGGGCCGGTAGGCCGGCTCAGTTGATCGCCGCCGAGAAGCTGGTCGGCGCCGGGTCCACCCGCTCGAACCCGTTGGCGGTCAGCCGCAGGACGGCGAGGCCGCGCTGGTTGGTCCCGTCGATCAGCAGGCGGAACAGCCCGTCGGCCCCGTTGAAGCCCGACGGCTGGGTCAGGGTCTCCACCGAGAAGCCGTCGCCATCCGGCTGGCGGGCCAGCACGGCCGCCAGGCCCACCGCGTCATAGGCCAGCGAGGCGAGGCCGTGGGGGGCGCCGCCATGCACCGCGCGGTAGCGGTCGACGAAGGGCTTGCGGCCGGCCGGGTCCGGGGCCGCGAACCAGCCGCCCACCAGGGTCGGCTCCCGGCCCAGGGCCGGGTCGGCCCACAGCGCGGTGCCCAGATACTTCACCTTGTTCGGGTCGATGTCATAGTAAGCCATCAGCGGCGCCAGATTGAGGATGTTCTGCCCACCCTCGGGCACAAGGACCGCGTCGTAGCCGGCTTCCCCGCCGGCCGCGAAGCTCTTGACCGTCTCGGAGAGCGAGGTCGAGGAGCCCGGCGTGTAGGACCGCATCCGGCTGATCGTCGCCCCGGTCTTCGCCGCGGTGTCCCGCGCCGCCTGCATCGCTTCGAACCCGTAGGCATTGGACGGCGCCAGGACGCCGATGCGG
This sequence comes from Thalassobaculum salexigens DSM 19539, assembly GCF_000423805.1. Taxonomy (NCBI): domain Bacteria; kingdom Pseudomonadati; phylum Pseudomonadota; class Alphaproteobacteria; order Rhodospirillales; family Thalassobaculaceae; genus Thalassobaculum; species Thalassobaculum salexigens. The sequence goes on along the minus strand of NZ_KE384095.1, from coordinate 447,597 downwards.
CTATAGCCGTTGGCGGCGGCATAGCGGATCACCCGCTCGACCTGCTCGCCCGGCAGCAGTCCCAGCACCCACACGCCGTTGCCCGCCGCGGAGCGGTCGTTGGAGAACGACAGCACCGGCACGTTCGCCGCCTGGGCCACCGGACCGACCGCCCGGGCCGAATCCGAGAACAGCGGGCCGATGATCATGTCGGCGCCTTCGCTGATGGCATTGCGGGCGACCCCGACGGCGGTCTGCGGGTCGGAGGCGGTGTCGTAGAAGGCGAGGGCGAAATCCTCGGTCGCGATGTCGAACAGGGCGAGCTCGGCGGCATTGCGCAGCGCCTTGCCCACCGTCGCGGCCCGGCCGGTGAGCGGCAGCAGCAGCGCAACCTTGGGCGGACCGGTCCGATCGGGGATGGTGACGCCTCCGGGGACCGGCTGGTTCGGCTGCAGATCCAGGCTCGACGGCGGCGGGGCTTCAGAGGTCTTGGGCGGTGGCGCGGTCTCGACCCGCTCGCTCGGCGCCTCCGGCTGCTTTGCGCTTGAACATGCCGCCAGAACTGCAACCATGACGGCCAACGTCGCGAAAAGCCCCGCCTGCCGTGTCCGGAACCTCATCATGCAGCTTTCCTCCGCTTTGGTCGAAACCCACGGGTTCCTGAAATCTGGCCGGTCAGACCGTGGCCGACGCTAATCGACACGCGCCGTCAAGTAAACGTGGCGACACGAGCGCCAGTTCCGTCACTCAAGCATCAATTACTCAAGCCCGAATTACTCAAGCACAGGAAGATGACAGGATCGCGGCAGACGGCCGCCGGCGGCGCCGGCGCGCCCAGTCCTGGGGCCTGGCGGCGGAGACCTGGGCCGCCCTCTGGCTGCGCCTGAAGGGCTATCGGGTCCTCGCCCGACGCGAACGCACGCCGGCCGGGGAGATCGATCTGGTGGTCCGGCGCGGCGATGTTCTCGTCGCCGTCGAGGTCAAGGCCCGGCGCAGTCTGGCCGCCGCCGTCGATGCCGTTTCGACCCGACAGCGGCTGCGCATCGCCCGCGCCCTGGCACTGGTCGCGGGCAGGGATCCGACCCTGTCCGGCCTGGGCCGACGCCTGGACCTGGTGATCGTGCGCCCCTGGCGCCTGCCGATCCATCTGGTCGACGTGCACCGCGACAACCGGTGACGGACGGCCGCGAAACCCCTAAGTATGGAACCGACGTCACTGGAGTACGCATCGATGCCGCAGAAACCCGTTCGCCAGCGCCCCCTGTTCCCCCGTCCCGTCTCGCGCCGCTCCCCCCGCGCGCGCCTTGGCGCAGCGCTGATCGTGCTGGCCGCCCTGGCGGTGCCCCTGGCCGGATGCTCGCCCGTGGGGATGGCCGTGGGTGCCGGTGCCGCCGGCGCCACCGCCGCGCAGACCGAGAAGGGCTTCACCCGCTCCGTCGATGACAGCCGCATCCGCCTGCAGCTCAACGCCAAGTTCTTCGAGACCAACTACGACCTGTTCGCCGACGTCTCCTTCACCGTCGACCAGGGCCGGGTGCTGCTGACCGGCACGGTGGAGGATCCGGAGGACCGGGTGACCGCCACCCGCCTCGCCTGGAGCGCCGACGGCGTGGTCGAGGTGATCAACGAGCTGCAGGTCACCGACCAGTCCTCGCTGACCGATTTCGGCCGCGACACGCGGATCGGCACCGAGCTGCGGCTCAAGCTGCTGGCCGACGACAAGGTCGCCTCCATCAACTACTCGATCGAGGTGGTGAACCAGACCGTCTACATCATGGGCATCGCCCGCTCCCAGGCCGAGCTCGGCAGGGCGATCGGCCATGCCCGCAACATTCCCTATGTGCGCGGCGTGGTCGACTACGTGACGGTGCGCCCGTGACCGCAGACCCGCAGGCCGGACTGACCGTCGAGACGGCGGGGGCGCTGCTGGACGAGGCCGCCGCCGCGTGCGCCGCCGATCCGAACGCCCGGCTCGACATGGCGCGGCTCGGGCTCGCCCTGTCGGTCCTGGCCCACCCGGAGCCGGAGGTGAGGCCCCAGCTCTCCCATCTGGAGGAGATCGCCGGCAAGGCGGCCGGTCTGGCCGGCCGCGATCCCTCGCAGGTCCTGCCGTCGCTCATGGCCGACGAACTCGGCTATGCCGGCGACACCGACAGCTACGAGGACATGATCAATGCCGACCTGGCCGCGGTGATCGACCGCCGCCGCGGCCTGCCCGTGGCGCTCGGCATCCTGTACTGCCACGCCGCCCGGGCGGCCGGCTGGGACGCGGCCGGGCTGAGCTTCCCGGCGCATTTCCTGATCCGCGTCGACGGACCCGGCGGCCGGCACATCCTCGACCCGTTCCACGGTGGCCGGGCCATGGATGCCGGCACCATGCGCAGCCTGCTGCGCCATATGGGCGCCGGCGAGGACCTGACCGCCGAGCATCATCGGGACGTCGCCGACCGTCTGGTTCTGTTACGCCTGCAGAACAACATCAAGCTGCGCCGGCTGCAGAGCAACGACATCGAGGGCGGGCTCGCCGTGCTGGCCCGGATGCGCCGCCTGGCGCCGGACGTGGCCGCACTGGTCATGGAGGAGGCGGCGATCCTGGCGGAGGGCGGGGCGATCCTGGGCGCCGCCAAGGCCGTGAAGAGTTACCTGGCGGCGGGCTATGGCGCGATTGAGGACCGCACGGAGATGGAGCGGTTCCTGGCGTCGATACAAACCCGCTTGAACTGACCGCCGCGCCGGTCGATTGTCGCGCTGACGCGCACGCCGCACCCACCAAGCCAACGCATCCACCAAGAGTGAGACGGGGAGAGAGCCATGGGCCTTGAGGTCGCGATCCAGATGGACCCGATCGAGCCGGTCAACATCGACGCGGACAGCACCTTCGCCCTGGCGCTGGAAGCGAAGAAGCGCGGACATACACTCTACCACTATCTCCCAAAGCATCTGAGCTTCCGCGACGGCAGGGTCACCGCCCGGGCGGCGGAACTGGACGTGCGCCGGGTCATGGGCGACCACTTCACCCTGGGCGAACGCGGCGTGATGAACCTGGCCGATGTGGACGTGGTGCTGATGCGCCAGGACCCGCCCTTCGACATGTCCTACATCACCGCCACCCATGTGCTGGAGCACATCCACCCCAAGACCCTGGTGGTGAACGACCCGGCCCATGTGCGCAACGCCCCGGAGAAGCTCTTCGTCACCCATTTCGAAGACGTCATGCCGCCGACCCTGATCACGCACGATCCGGAGGAGATCAAGGCGTTCCGCGACGAGCACAAGGACATCATCGTCAAGCCGCTGTTCGGCAACGGCGGCGCCGGCGTGTTCCACATCAAGCCGGGCGACGAGAACCTGAACTCCCTGCTGGAGATCTTCACCCAGATGTTCCGCGAGCCGATCATCGTGCAGACCTACCTGCCGGAGGTCCGCCAGGGCGACAAGCGGGTGATCCTGGTCGACGGCAAGGGTGTGGGCGCCATCAACCGCATCCCGGCGGACGGCGAGGCCCGCTCCAACATGCATGTCGGCGGCCGCGCGGTGAAATGCGAGATGACCCGGCGCGACCACGAGATCTGCGAGATCATCGGCCCGGAACTGAAGAAGCGCGGCCAGATCTTCGTCGGCATCGACGTGATCGGTCGTTACCTGACCGAAATCAACGTGACCTCACCGACCGGCATCCAGGAGCTGAGCCGGTTCGACGGCATCGACGTTCCCGCCATGCTGTGGGACGCGATCGAGGAGAAGCTGTAGGGCCGCCCGGGCCGTCAGCACCCAAGTCCCGCCACGACCTCCGCCGGGTCGCCGATCGCCTCACTGCCGGGGAAGAAGACGAGGCGGGCGCGTGCTTCCACCTCATACATGGCCACCCGCGTCGCGCAGAAGTCGGCGTTGCGCTCCAGCGCCTGGTCCATGATGAACGCGACGACCGAGCGGCCGCGGCCGACGGTCACGATCTTAAAGTAGCCCGAGGGGACCACATGCGGCTCGTTGGCGGCGGGCAGGGGCGGCATGGGGCGTTCGTACAGCGGACCGGTCACCACATGGACCGTCCCGCCCGAGCGGCCGGCCAGGGCCCGGATCGCCGTCTCTAGCCGGACCCAGGGTCCCTGGTTGAGGGCGCTCGCCTGCGGGGTGATGTTCGACAGGTAGTTGGTGGTCGCCCAGCCCGCCATGCCGGCGAAGGCGGCGAGCGGCGCCTGGTGGCCGCGATCGGTCTTCAGGATGGCGGCCGCGTCCCGATAGTCCTCGGGCTCCAGGGTCGCGCGCGCCGGCAGGTCCGGATCGGCCTTCCATCTGCGCGCACGACTGGGTCCGAAGTTCCGGGTATCGACCGCATAGGCGATCCAGTCGGCGAATTTGGTGACCGGATTGTTGGACAGGGTATAGGCCGGCCGCACGATCACCTGATTGGCCAGGGCACCCGGCCCGTGGGGGCAGGTGCCCATGCAGGCTTCGGTGACCAGGAACTGCGCGGCGGCCGGACTTGCGGCCGCCACCCATAGCAGCGCCAGGACCGCCGCAAACCGAGCCATGTCTCCCTCCCGATCTGAGAACCGGGAGGGAGTATGAGTATATCAATACTCAACGTCGAATATTATATTACTCAACCCTGAGTGGTGCCGTCCCGTCACTCGGCGGTGATCACCGTCATGACCAGCTTGCCGTCCGGCTTGATCGGGCCGTCTTCCTTGGCGCCGAGGGTGTACTCAAAAATGCCGGTCTTGGTGCCGCCGGCCTCGCTGTGGACCATGAGCATCAGCATCTCGCCGGATTTCACCGGCTCGGACAGCAGGGCGGTGACATGGGCGTTCTCGCCCTTCTTCAGCGGCGCGTAGCCGACGACCGGCCCGGGCTTGTGGTCGGCGCCGGTGCGGTGAACGACGAGCCAGCCGTTCTCGGGCGCCATCACCTCCATGGCGGTCACCGAGCCCTCGGCGACCGACTGGCCCGACGCCTTGACGCCGGCATGGTCCATGGCCTGGGCGGCACCCAGAGTCAGGCCCGTCAGGAGGACGGAGGCGATCAGGGTGTGTTTCGCGCATTTGACGGTCATGTCGTGAATCCTCGTTCGTCTGTTCTCGGGTGCGCCGGACACAGAGCCCGACGCCGGCTCTCATCGAAGCCGCCCGTAGATACGGAGGATTTCGCGGCGGGTTTCAGGCCCGCGCGATTTTTTGCGGATCAGTCCTCGGCCGGGATCAGCGTGCCGTGCAGGGCCGGACCGGTGGGCTGGCCGGTGGGCGAGCCGCCGGGCGGCTCCAGGCTGATGCCGAAGGTGGCGTTGCGCAGCAGGGCCGGGTCGACCTGATCCAGGCGCTTGCGGGTCGTGCCGGAGACGTCCTCCAGCAGGCCGAGCGACCGCGGGATCGGGGAGATCCCCTCGCCGACGATCCAGAGCTGGTAGGTCTTGTCCGCCACCGGCTCGGCGGTGACCGGGCGGATGGTGAGCTCCCGGCTCTCCAGATCGACCGAGAGCAGGAAGCGCGGCTGGGTATCGCCGTCGTGGAACACCGCCACGAAAGTCCGGGACGGCGGGAGGATCACCTCGCGGACCACAAGCACGCCGGCGAGACAGGCGGCGATCGCCGCCGCGCCGACGGCCGCCGCGCGCCAGCGGCCGAGCCGGCGGCGCATCCGGGCGAGGTCGGTCACCGTTCCGTCCCGGGTTCCGACCCGGGCTCCATCCTGGCCCCCACCCTCCCGGGCGGGTCCGGCGATGGCCGCCTCGATGGCCGGGAACAGGTCCGGCGGCGGCGCGACCGGTGCCACGTCGTCCAGCATCGGCGACAGATGCCGCTCCCACACGGCGATGGCCGCATCCAGCGCCGGCTCCCGTGTCCGCCGGGCCTCGACGGCGACCCGCTCCTCCGGCGTCAGCGTCCCGAGCACATATTCCGCCGCCGCCAGCTCGATGTCCTCGCGTTCCCTCATGCCGTCAGGCAGTCCCTGAGCTGCTTCAGGCTGCGGTGCAGCCAGGTCTTGATCGTGCCGACGGGCTGACCGAACCGATCGGCAAGGTCCTGGCGCGACAGCCCGTCCAGATAGGCGAGGCGCACCAAGCTCCCGCGCTCGCCTTCCAGCGCGTCGAGGCAGACCTCCAATCGGCGCCGATCCTCGCTCGCCTCCACGTCGCCAAGGGCCGATCGCGCCGGATCGGCCGCCCGCTCCAGGGCGATGTCGTCCGAGACGGTGGCGACCCGCGCACGGCGCACCTCGTCCAGCGCGCGGTTGCGGGCGATGGTCGCCATCCAGGTGATGGGGGAGGCGCGGGCCGGATCGAAATCGCCCGCCCGCTGCCAGATCTTCACGTACACGTCCTGCACCACCTCGTCGGTCTCGTCCCGTCGCCGCAAGATACGCAGAATGATGCCGTAGAGTTTCGGCGCGGTCGCTTCATACAGGTCGGCGAAGGCCTGCCGATCACCGCCGGCCACGCGGTCAAGCAGCCGCGATATGTCCGAGCTCGACGCGAGCATCGCCCGTATGGCCTCCCAGGATGCGCTTCGGGGCGGGCCCGCCCGGCCACAAAGGTGGTCCGGCCCGACCGAAGTCAAGGGCCGGGCCGGCGATCCCTCCGCTACCCCCGGCACCTACCCCCCGCGCCCGCGATAGGCCAGGGCTTCGGCCACGTGCACGCGGCAGACCGTCTCCGCCCGGTCGAGATCGGCCAGGGTCCGCGCCACCTTCAGCACCCGATGGTAGCCCCGGGCCGAGAGCTGCAGCTTCTCCGCCGCCTGGCGCATCAGCGCCCGGCCCGGTGGGTCCGGCTCGGCCACGGCGGTCAGCAGCTCGCCATTGGCATCGGCGTTGGTGCGCACCGCGCCCGTCGGGTCGAGCCGGCGGTAACGCTCCGTCTGCAGCGCCCGGGCGGCGGCGACCCGGGCGGCGACGGTGGCGCTGCCCTCGGCCGGCGGCGGCAGGGACAGGTCGGCCGCCGACACCGCTTGCACCTCTATTGCCAGATCGAAACGGTCCAGCAGAGGGCCGGACAGCCGGTTCTGGTAGTCGCCGCCGCAACGCGGGGCCCGCGAGCAGGCCCGGTTCGGATCGGCCAGATGGCCGCAGCGGCAGGGGTTCATGGCGGCGACGAGCTGGAACCGGGCGGGGTAGGTGACGTGGTGATTGGCCCGGGCGATCACCGCCTCCCCGGTCTCGATCGGCTGCCGCAGGGCGTCCAGCACCTGACGCGGGAATTCGGCCAGCTCGTCCAGGAACAGCACGCCGCGATGGGCGAGCGACACCTCGCCCGGCTTCGCCCGGATTCCGCCGCCGATCAGAGCGGGACCGGAGCTGGAATGGTGCGGATCGCGAAACGGCCGGCCGCGCTCGATCCGGCCCTCCCGGAGCACGCCGGCCACCGAGCGGATCATCGACACCTCCAGCGCCTCGGCCGGGGTCAGCGGCGGCAGCAGGCCGGGCAGGCGGGCGGCCATCATCGACTTGCCGGCGCCGGGCGGGCCGACCATGAGAAGGTTGTGATTGCCGGCCGCCACCACCTCCAGTGCCCGCTTGGCGGTCTCCTGGCCCTTCACGTCCTTCAGGTCGGGATAATGCGGCTCGGCCTCGACCACCCCGTCCGCCGCCTCGGGCAGCACCTGCACGCCACGCAGATGGTTCAGCAGGGACAGCAGGTCGGGGGCGGCGATCACCTCGATCCCTTCGGCCCAGCGCGCCTCGGGGCCGCAAACCGCCGGGCAGATCACCCCGCGCCGCCCGCCTGCGGCCGCGGCCACCGCCGCCGGCAGGACGCCCGCCACCGGCGAGATCCGGCCATCCAGCGCCAGTTCGCCCAGCACGATGCGGTCGCCTACATCCTCGACCGACAGCGCGCCCATGGCCACCAGGATGCCCAGCGCTACCGGCAAGTCGAAATGCCCGCCCTCCTTCGGCAGGTCGGCCGGCGCCAGGTTCACCGTGATCCGCTTGTACGGCAGCGCCAGGCCCAGCGCGGAGAGCGCGGCAACCACCCGCTCGCGGCTTTCGGTCACCGCCTTGTCGGCCAGCCCGACCAGGCAGACACCCCCCATGCCGCCGCCGCCGACATGGACCTGGACGTCGACCTCCACCGTGTCGATGCCGCGGAACGCCACCGTCGTCACCCGCGCGCCCATGGGCAGACCTCCCTCGCACCGACACAGCTTCGCCTGCGCCGCAGACCCTATGGGAGAGCCGGGTTCGGATTTGGGCGCCGCAAGGGGCACCGTGGCATGCGCAAGGGGGAGGCGGTGGCTATTCCGCCGCGTTGGAGATCGACCGGGAAAGACCCACGGCACCTTCGAGATCGGCACTCTTCAGGGCGGCGCGGTCCAGCTTTGCGCCGGCCAGGTCGGCATGATGGAAGATGGCGCCGTCGAGGATCGCCTGGCTGAAATCCGCCTTGTGCGCGACCGCACCGACCAGCGACGCTCCCGACAGATCGGCCGGCCATTCGCGCAGAAGCTCCAGCGTCGCCGGCTTCAGGATCTGCATCGGCGTCAGGCGCGCCTGGGTCAGGGTCGCGCCGTCCAACACCGCCCCCTTCAGCGTCGTACCCCGCAGGTCGGCGCCGGTCAGATCGGCGCGCTGCAGCTTGGCGCCGCCCATCAGGGCGAAGCGGAAGGAACAGTGCTTCATATTGGCGCCGGAAAGGTTGGCGCCCTCGAAATCGGCGGCCGAAAGATCGGCGCCGGAGAAATCGAACCCCGCCAGGTCCATGTCGCGGAACAGGCCCCGCTCGCCCCTCTTGCCGCCGGAGCTGATCCACAGGAAATGCTGCACGACCTTGTGCTGCACGTCGGGCGCCATGCTCTCCAGCCCGGTGGCGATCTTGCAGTCGGTCAGGTTGGCGCCACCGAGATCCGCACCGTCGAGGTTGCACGACCGCAGGTCCGATCCCGTGAGGTCGGTGTCCGTCAGCACGGAGTCGGCGAAGTTCACGCCCCGCAGGTTGGATCCCCGCATGTCGGTGCCCTGGAACGAACTCTTCGACAGGTTCGCCTTGTTCAGGTTCACATTGCGCAGCACCGCGCTCTCGAACGCCGTGTTCACGGCCGTCACGCCGGACATGTTGGCGCCGGTCAGGTCGGTGCGGACCACGGTCGCCTCGGACAGGTCGGCCCGGCTGAGATTCGCGTTCTGCTCGATGGTGCGGTTGAGGTCCTGGATCCGCGCCGGCCTGAGATCGGCATCGGTCAGGTCCGCCGCCATCAGCTTGGCGCCCTTCAGGTTGGCACCGCGCAGATCCGCCTTCACCAGCTTGGCGCCGGCGAAATCGCATTGCTCCAGCTTGGCGGTCGAGAACTGGGTGGCGTTCAGATTGGAGCCGGCGAAGCTGGCACCGCGCAGATCGGTGCCGTGGAACAGCCCCTGGCGCAGGTCGGTCCCCGCCAGCATCGCGCCACGCAGCGTCTTGTGCCGGAAATCGGCCTGCGCACCGCCGGTATTCTGTTTCAGGAACAGAGCGTGCCGGCGGATCGTCTCCGCCACATCCCAATCGAGATCGTTTGCCCGCTGCATACGAAACCCATACCGACCGCGAGGCTGCGCCGGCGACCTCGCGTGCATTGTCATGACTACGTCTGGTGGAATCTTATGGTTCCGACACTGTCGGAAAGTCCCCACTCGACCTAAACTATGAACCTGCGGGCCGAATTTGTCAAAAGTTTCAGTTTGTTAAGCATATTCGATGACGACCTTTCACAAGATCGTCAACGCTCTTGGCTGAAGAACCCCAGATATGCCCCGGCATGCGCCATCGTCGGACCGGTGCCCGCAGACCGGCACCCCCAGACCGGCACCCTCAGACCGGCTTGATGATACGCCCGAGGTTCTGGCCGCCGAACAGGTGCAGATGGAAGTGGGGGACTTCCTGGTTCGCGTCGCGGCCGTGGTTGGAGATGACGCGGTAGCCGTTCTCCTCGATGCCGAGGTCGCGGGCGATCTTGCCGGTGGCGCGCACGAAGGCCGCGATCTCCGCGTCGCTCGCCGTCTCAGCGAAGTCTGCGAAGGAGACATAGGCGCCCTTGGGGATGACCAGGACATGGGTCTGGGCCTGGGGCTGGATATCCCGGAACGCCAGGACGTGCTCGTCCTCGTAGACCGTGTCGTTCGGAATCTCGCCACGCAGGATCTTGGCGAAGATGTTGTTGGGATCGTAGCTCATTCACCCTCTCCGTTCGCTTGTCCGCGGGCAGCCTTCTCGGCCAGACCGGAGGTCCCCTCCCGCGCCTCGAGCTTGGCCCAGACCCGGTCCGGGGTCACCCCCGCCGCGGTCCACAGCACCAGCAGGTGATACAGCAGATCGGCGCTCTCCGACGCCAGCGCCTCGGCATCCCCCCGGGCGGCCTCGATCGCCACTTCCACGGCTTCCTCGCCGACCTTCTGAGCCGATTTCACCGGCCCCTTGGCCAGCAGCTTCGCGGTGTAGCTGGTCTCCGGGTCGCCGCCCTGGCGGGACGCGATGGTGGCGGCGAGCCGGTCGAGGATGTGATCGTTCATCGCAGCCTCAGTCCCCCTGGCGCATGGCGAGACCGGCGGCGGCCATGGCCTCCTTCGCCTCGCTGATCCGGTAGGTGCCGAAATGGAAGATCGACGCGGCGAGCACGGCGCTGGCATGGCCGTCGCGCACGCCGTCGACCAGATGGTCCAGGGTTCCCACCCCGCCGGACGCGATCACCGGCACCGGCACCGCGTCGGAGATGGCGCGGGTCAGCGGAATGTCGAAGCCCTGTTTGGTGCCGTCGCGGTCCATGGAGGTCAGCAGGATCTCGCCGGCGCCGAACTCGGCCATTTGTTGCGCCCACGCAACGGCATCGAGTCCGGTGGCGTTGCGGCCGCCATGGGTGAAGACCTCGAACCGCCCGTCGCCCACGCTCTTGGCGTCGACCGCCACGGTGATGCACTGGCTGCCGAACTTGTGGGCCGCCTGGCGCACGAAGTCGGGGTTGGTCACCGCGGCGGTGTTGATCGACACCTTGTCGGCGCCGGCCAGCAGCAGCTTGCGGATATCCTCCACGCTGCGCACGCCGCCGCCGACGGTCAGCGGCATGAAGCACTGCTCTGCGGTGCGGGCGATGACGTCGAAGATCGTGTCGCGGTTCTCGTGGCTGGCGGTGATGTCGAGGAAGCAGAGCTCGTCCGCCCCTTCCGCATCGTAGAGCTTGGCCTGCTCGACCGGATCGCCGGCATCGATCAGATCGACGAAGTTGACGCCCTTGACCACCCGGCCGTCCTTCACGTCGAGGCAGGGGATGACGCGGACCTTCAGCATCACGCGGCCTCCCCGGCAAGCGCACGCACCGCGCCGACCACATCGACCCGGCCGTCATACAGCGCCCGACCGACGATGGCGCCGGCGACCCCGTCGCCGTCCAGCTTGGCGATCGCCCGCAGGTCCTCCAGCGACGACACCCCGCCCGAGGCGATGACCGGCGTCGACAGGGCTCGGGCCAGCGCGCCGGTCGCCTCCAGGTTCGGACCCTGCAGGGCGCCATCCCGGTCGATATCGGTGAAGATGATGGCGGCCACGCCGGCATCCTCGAATTTCAGCGCCAGGTCGGTGGCGGTGATCTCGGAGGTCTCGGCCCAGCCCTCCACCGCGACCTTGCCGTCCCGCGCGTCGATGCCGACGGCGATCTTGCCCGGATGGTCGCGGCAGGCGGCGATCACCAGTTCGGGATCCCGCAGCGCCACGGTGCCGAGGATGACCCGGCTGATCCCGGCCTCCAGCCAGGTGTCGATATGGGCGCGGCTTCGGATGCCGCCGCCGAGCTGCACCGGCACGTCCACCGCCGACAGGATCGAGCGCACGGCGGCCCCGTTGACCGCCTCGCCGGCGAAGGCGCCGTCCAGGTCGACGACATGGATCCAGGCGCAGCCGGAATCCTGGAACGCCCTGGCCTGGCTCGCCGGGTCTGGGTTGTAGACGGTCGCGGCGGTCATCTCGCCGCGCAGCAGGCGGACGCACTCGCCGCCCTTCAGATCGATGGCAGGATAGAGGATCACGAGGTACCGCCCTCCGTCGTCCCGGTCGGGCCGGTGACCGACAGGTTCTTGAAGTAGTAGAGGCCCCGTACATAGCCGTCGCGGGTCCGGGCATAATACGGATGCTCGCCGAACTTCTGGAAGCCGAGCGCCTCGTAGAGCCGGATCGCCGCGCGCTGGGTCTCGCGCACGTCCAGGTTCATCACCTCGAAGCCGAGTTTGCGGGCGTGGTTCTCGGCGATCTGGGTCAGGTCGCGCGCCAGCCCATGCCCGCGCGCCCAGGGGGCGACGAAGGAGGTGGTGAAGTTGCAGGCGAAGCTCTGCGCCTCGTTGTTGCGCGGCGGACGGTGGAGCTGGGACGAACCGGCGATCACCCCGTCGAGCCGGCCGACGAACAGGTCGCGGTCGGGGATCAGCAGGGTGCCGCGCCAATAGGCCTCCAGCGTCTCGCGCGGCGGCGGCGTCAGCCAGCCGAAGCCGCCGCCGTCGATGATCGCCGCCTCGGCCGCGTCGCACAGGTCGTTCAGGTCGCCCACCGAAAGCGCGGTGATGTGCTCGACCAGGGTCGCCGGCTTCGGGGCGAACTGGCTCTGATCGCCGGTCATGGCGTCCATCCGATGAAGTTGGCGATGAGGCGCAGGCCGGTCGCCTGGCTCTTCTCGGGGTGGAACTGGGTTCCGATCATATTGTCCCGGCCGACCATGGCGCAGATCGGGCCGCCGTAATCCACGGTGGCGAGCTGCTGATCGGCGGTCTCAAGGCGCATGGCATAGGAATGGACGAAATAGGCGTGGTGCCCGTCCTCCAGCCCGGCCAGCACCGGATGGTGGCCGCCCTGAACGCTCAGCACGTTCCAGCCCATATGCGGCACCTTGCGCTGACGGCCGTCATCCTCGTCGGCCGGCTCGATCCGGTGGACCTCGCCGTCGATCCAGCCGAAGCCCTCCGTGGTCAGGTGCTCGAACCCGGCCCTGGCCATGAGCTGCATGCCGACGCAGATGCCCAGGAACGGCACCGCCTCGCGGATCACCCGCGCCTCCAGCGTCTCGCGCAGCCCCTGGACCCGCTCGACCCCGTCGCGGCAATCGGCGAAGGCGCCGACCCCCGGAAGGACGATCCGGTCGGCCCGGGCGATGATGCCCAGGTCGTCGGTTACCTGAATGTCGGCGGCCACGCCGGCTTCCCGGGACGACCGCTCGAAAGCCTTCGCCGCCGAGCGGAGGTTCCCCGACCCGTAGTCGATAATCGCGATGGTCTGCATGGCCGCCTCAGTCGCTCCGCAGCGCGCCCTTGGTCGACGGCACGGCGTCGGCCTTGCGCGGGTCGATCTCCACCGCCGCGCGCAGGGCGCGGGCGAGACCCTTGAAACAGGTCTCCACGATATGGTGGCTGTTCTCGCCCTTGAGGGTGTCCACATGCAGGGTGGCGCCCGAGGCCTGGGCGAAGGCGCGGAACCACTCCTTGAACAGTTCGGTGTCGAAGGTGCCGACCTTCTGGGTCGGGAACGCCACGCCCCACGACAGGAACGGCCGCCCCGACAGATCGATCGCCACCCGGGTCAGCGCCTCGTCCATCGGCAGCAGGCAGGAACCGTAGCGGGTGATGCCACGCCGCTCGCCCAGCGCCTGGGCGATGGCGGAGCCCACCGCATAGCCGCAATCCTCCACCGTGTGGTGATCGTCGATATGCAGATCGCCCTCGGCCTTCACGGTCAGGTCGATCAGGGAATGGCGCGACAGCTGCTCCAGCATATGGTCGAGAAAGCCGATCCCGGTCGCCACGTCATAGGCGCCCGATCCGTCCAGGTCGACGGAAGCGGAAATGCGGGTCTCATTGGTGTTGCGCTCCACGCGCGCCGTGCGGGCCATGCCACCCTCCCTGGAGAATGGCGGCTGTTTAGCAGGAAGGCCGGCCAGGTGCCAGTCTAAGGCGCCCGCCAGACTTGCCCGGCAGACTTGCCCGGCAGACCGGCCCGCCAGACTTGCTTGAACCGCGCGCGCCGGACATTACATTCGCCTGACCATCGGAATAAGGCAGAATCCCATGAGTGACGATCCGACCCAGTGGCACGGCACGACGATCCTGGCCGTGCGCAAGGGCGGTCGCGTCGTCGTCGCCGGCGACGGGCAGGTGACGTTCGGCAACACCGTGATGAAGGCGACCGCCCGCAAGGTGCGCCGGCTGTCCGGCGGCAACGTGATCGCCGGGTTCGCCGGGGCCACGGCCGACGCCTTCACCCTGTTCGAGCGGCTGGAAGCCAAGCTGGAGCAGCATCCGGGTCAGCTCACCCGCGCCTGCGTCGAGCTGGCCAAGGACTGGCGCACCGACCGCTACCTGCGCCGCCTGGAGGCGATGATGGCCGTAGTCGATGCCGACGTGTCCCTGGTGCTGACCGGCACCGGCGACGTGCTGGAGCCGGAGGACGGGCTGATCGGCATCGGATCCGGCGGATCCTACGCGCTCGCCGCCGCCCGGGCGCTCGCCGACCGGGACGACATGGACGCCGAGGCCATTGCCCGGCGCGCCATGGCGATCGCCGCCGACATCTGCATCTACACCAACGACAACGTAACCGTCGAAGGCCTATGACCGACTTTTCCCCCCGAGAGATCGTCTCCGAGCTCGACCGCTTCATCATCGGTCAGAACGACGCCAAGCGCGCCGTCGCCATCGCCCTGCGCAACCGATGGCGCCGCCGCCAGCTGGACGAGGGCCTGCGCGAGGAGATCCTACCGAAGAACATCCTGATGATCGGCCCGACCGGCGTCGGCAAGACCGAGATCGCCCGCCGGCTCGCCAAGTTGGCGAACGCGCCGTTCCTGAAGGTGGAGGCGACCAAGTTCACCGAGGTCGGCTATGTCGGCCGTGACGTGGAGTCCATCATCCGCGACCTGTTGGAATCCGCCATCACCATGACCCGCGAGCGGATGCGCAAGGAGGTCCACGCCAAGGCCGAACTGCAGGCCGAGGAGCGGGTGATCGACGCCCTGGTCGGCGACAGCGCCAGCCAGGAGACCCGGCAGAAGTTCCGCAAGATGCTGCGCGAGGGCCTGCTTGCCGAGCGCGAGATCGAGATCGACGTGACCAGCGGCGGCGGAGCGCCGGGCATGCCGACCTTCGACATCCCCGGGATGCCCGGCGGCCAGCTCGGCGTGATGAACCTGAACGACATGCTGGGCAAGGCCTTCGGCGGCCAGAGCAAGCGCAAGCGGATGAGCGTGCCGGAGAGCTACGAGGTCCTGGTGCGCCAGGAGGCCGACAAGCTGCTCGACGAGGAGGCGGTCACCCGCGAGGCGATCGAGCTGGTCGAGCAGAACGGCATCGTGTTCCTGGACGAGGTCGACAAGATCGCCCGCTCGGAGGAGCGCAGCAGCGGCGATGTCAGCCGCGAGGGCGTGCAGCGCGACCTGCTGCCGCTGATCGAGGGCACCACCGTCGCCACCAAGCACGGGGCGGTGAAGACCGACTTCATCTTGTTCATCGCGTCGGGCGCCTTCCATCTGGCCAAGCCGTCGGACCTGCTGCCGGAACTGCAGGGCCGCCTGCCGATCCGGGTCGAGCTCCAGGCCCTCACCCGCGACGATTTCCGCCGCATCCTGACCGAGCCGGAAGCCAGCCTGGTGACCCAGTACAAAGCGCTGATGGGCACCGAGGACGTCACCCTCGACTTCACCGACGATGCCATCGAGGCGCTGGCCGACATGGCGGTGGAGATCAACCGGACCGTGGAGAACCTGGGCGCTCGGCGGCTGCACACGGTGCTGGAGAAGCTGCTGGAGGAGGTCAGCTATACCGCCTCCGACCGCGGCGGCCAGACGGTGACGGTGGACGCCGCCATGGTGCAGGAACGCGTCGGCGAACTGGCGAAAAACGCGGACCTGAGTCGGTTCATTCTCTAGCAAATTCCGCTCATTCCGATATCGGAATGAGCCCTCCCGTCGCCTTACGGATCCCGCAGCTCGGCCAGCAGGGTGTCGATCCGGCTGTCGTCCAGCTCGCGGATCCGCACCGCCAGCAGGTTCGCCAGTTCGGTCGCCTTGGGGCTGAGACCGCCGGTGTCCAGCACCACGCGCGGCCGGGAGATCTCCGACAGGCGGCGCAGCTCCTCGGCCTCCTCCCAGTCCAGGTTCAGGCAGGCGTTCACCAGCTCCAGGAAGCCGGAGCGGGGCCGCGCCCGCTTGCCGTGCTCGACGGCGGAGAGATAGGCCGCCGACACGCCCAGACCCTCGGCCATGACGGCCAGGGTCAGGCCCCGGGCTTCGCGCAGATCGCGCAGGCGCCGGCCGAGCGGGGTCACAGCTCGTCCATCCCGCCGCGGGTACGGTCGCGGCGGCGGCGCAGCAGCACGTACCACGCGCCCTTGCCGCCGTCCTGCGGCTGGGCCGGCGTAAAGGCGAGGATGCGCTCCTTGTTGGGATAGTCGCCGAGCCAGCCCGGCAGGGCCCGGCGGATCACGCCGATCTCGCGTTCCTCGTGGCCCCATGCCGGACGCTGCCAGTCCGGACGCCCCTTGCCGGTGATCACCAGCACGCAGCGACGGCCCAGCGCCTCCTGACGGGCGAGGAAGCCGTTCAGCGCCACATGCGCCTTCTCCCGCGACAGGCCGTGCAGGTCGATCCGCGCCTCGATCGGCAGCTGTCCCCGCTTCAGCCGCAGCTGCAGCCGCCGGTCCATCCCCGGCGCGCCGCCATGGGTGTGGTCCTGCAGATCCGAGGGAACGATCTCCGGCACCGTCTGCGGCGGCGGCGCCGTCGCCGCCCGGCTGTGTCCTGCAGGTTTCTGCAGGGTTGGGGGCTTTTCCGGTACCGGCTCCGGGAGCGGTTCGGGAGCCACTGCGTGTTCCGCGTGCCGGTCGCTCTCGATCCGCGTCGCGTCCTTGAGAACCTTGCCGAACAGATCCAGTTCGTCCGTGGTGGGCCGCCGGGGTTTGCGCACGCCGGCCGTCCCCGCCTCAGTCGGCGACGATGATGACGTGCAGGCGACGCGGCCCGTGGGCGCCCATCTGAATCTTCTGTTCGATATCGCCGGTGCGCGACGGCCCGGTGATCAGGTTCACCGTACGCGGCATGGTGAAACCGTCCCCCTCGGCCTTCGCCCGGGCGGTGCGGAACCTGGACCAGGCGTCCTCCAGCGGGCCGACTACCTGGCTGCGGCGCAGCACGGCGATGTGGTTCTCCGGCAGGAAATTCAGCCCCGTCGGCGTGGTCGCGTCGGAAGTCAGCATCAAGGTGCCGGTCTCGGCCACCGCGGCGAAGACGGGCGTTACGCTGGTGTCCTCCGACCCGTCGGAGGTCCCGGTCTTGACCTCCAGGGTCGGGGTCTTCGACCAGTCCAGACCGTCCGACAGCGCCGGGGCCTGCACGAGGCGGGCCGGCAGGTTCTCGCGGGACAGATAGGCGCGCACCGCCTCCGGCACCGCGTCCAGGCTGTCCACCTCGTCGACCGTGCAGGCGAACTCCCGCGCCTTGTCGGCGAACAGCGCCGTGAGGCCGGCCGTGTCGCGTCCGGCCGTGCGGTCCGGGATCAGGTTGCGCTGCGGCTGGGCCAGGCGCTGACGCAGCTGCGCCGCCGGCTCGCCGGACAGCGCCTCGCGGCCGAGCGACTTGCGGATCGAGCCGAGAATGTCGTCGCGCGCGCTCATGCCCGATCTCCCTTGGCCCGATCTCCCTTGGCCGCCTGCCGTTCGCGATAGAGATCGTGGAACGTCTTGCCCTCTGGGGCCGGCATGTCCCGCACGGAGGTCCAGCCGCCGGCCAGCGGCAGACTGGTTAACCGCCCGTTAACCTTCCCGAGCCGACCCAGAACCCCCGACGCCAGCCGGGTGGCGAGCCGGTACAGCTTCGGACGCGTAGCGAAGTAGGACCATACCGACAGCCCTACTCTAGCCTTCTGAGGTGAAAGGCCTTTTTCGAATTCGCGCTGGCGGTAGTGACGCATCATCTTCGGTAGCGGGATGCGCATCGGGCACACGCTCTCGCAGCGTCCGCAGAAGGTGGAGGCGTTCGGCAGGTGGCCGGCTTCCTCCACCCCGATCAGCGACGGGGTGAGCACCGACCCCATCGGCCCCGGATAGACCCAGCCATAGGCATGGCCGCCGACCGCGGCATAGACCGGACAGTGGTTCATGCAGGCGGCACAGCGGATGCAGCGCAGCATGTCCTGGAACTCGGTGCCCAGCATGGCGCTGCGGCCGTTGTCCAGCAGGACGACGTGGAATTCCTCCGGCCCATCCCTGTCCTCCGACCGCTTCGGTCCGGTGGAGAAGGAGGTATAGACCGACATCTCCTGTCCCGTCGCCGAGCGGGCCAGCAGGCGCAGGATGGTGGAGGCATCCTCCAGGGTGGGGACGATCTTCTCCAGGCTGGCGATGACCACATGGGCCTTGCCCAGCAGCTGGGTCATGTCGCCGTTGCCTTCGTTGGTCACGATGACCGTCGAGCCGGTCTCGGCGATGAGGAAATTGGCGCCGGTGATGCCGACATCGGCGGCGAAGTACCGGTCGCGCAGCTTGGCGCGCGCCTCGTCGGTGAAGTCGCGGGGCTCCTCCAGCCGGCGGTCCGGATCGAGGTCCTTGTGCTCGCGGCGGAAATCCTCGGCGATCTGCTCGCGGGTCACGTGGATCGCCGGCGCGATGATGTGGCTCGGCGGCTCGTGGCGGAGCTGGATGATGTACTCGCCCAGATCAGTCTCGATCGGCTCGACGCCGTTCTCCTCCAGGTAGTCGTTGAGGCCGATCTCCTCGGCCACCATGGACTTGCCCTTGGTGACGGTTTTGGCTTCCCGCCGCTTGCAGATCTCCAGGATCTTTTCGCGGGCCTCGGCCGGGGTGCGGCACCAGTGCACGTGGCCGCCATTGGCGGTGACGTTCTCCTCGAACCGCTCCAGGTAGAAATCCAGGTTCGCCAGCACGTGGTTCTTGATGTCGCGGCCGGCATCGCGGAGCCGCTCGAATTCCGGCAGGCCGGCGACCGTGCGCGCCCGGTTCTCCTGGAAGCCGGACTTCACGTTCAGCAACGCCCGCTGCAGGGTGGCGTCGTTCAGCGCCTTGTGGGCGTTGTCCTTGAAGTTCCTGGACGTGGACTGCATGGCTCAGCGCTCCTTGTTGGGCAGGGAGGCGGCGGGGTCACCGATGGCGGGCGTGTCGGTCATCCCGGCCAGCACCTCGGCCACGTGGCGCACCTTGGTCTCGGCCCCCAGGCGCTTCAGCTTGCCGGCCATGTTCAGCAGGCAGCCCAGGTCGCCGGCCAGCAGGGTGTCGGCGCCGGTGGCGACGATCTCCTCGGCCTTGTTGGTGACCATCTTGTCGGAGATCTCCGGGTATTTGACGCAGAAGGTGCCGCCGAAGCCGCAGCACACCTCCGCCCCCGGCAGTTCGGTGAGCGACAGGCCGCTGACCCCGGCGAGCAGGCGGCGCGGCTGGACCTTCACCTCCAGCTCGCGCAGGCCGGAGCAGCTGTCGTGATAGGTGACGGTGCCGGCCATCGCCGCATCGACCTTGGTGACGCCGAGCACGTCGACCAGGAAGGAGGTCAGCTCGTAGGTCCGCTTGGCCACGTGCTGGGCGCGCTGGGCCATGGCCGGGTCGTCGGCGAACAGCTCCGGGTAATGCTCGCGGATCATGCCGGCGCAGGAGCCGGACGGGGCGACCACATAGTCCAGCCCCTCGAAGGCTTCCACAACCTGGGTGGCGACGGCGCGGGTGTCCTTGTTGTCGCCGGAGTTGAAGGCCGGCTGGCCGCAGCAGGTCTGGGCCGCCGGCACGACGACGGTGCAGCCGGCATCCTCCAGCAGCTTGAGGGTGGCGAAGCCGATGGACGGCCGGAACATGTCGACCAGGCAGGTGACGAACAGCCCGACCCGCGGGGATTTGGCCGGCGCCGTTGGGGCGGACGGGCTTTGCGGATCGGACTCAGGCGGCTGGGGATGGGCCATCGACGCCCCTTCGCAGGCGGTGAACGGTCAAGCCTTTGAGCTATCACGGGGGCGGGGGAGCGACAAGGTGCGGCGGCGGTGTTGGGGATGTGCGGCATGCCTGCGCGGCACCCTCCCCCTTCCCTCACTCCCCGGACTTGGTCCGGGGCGATCCCTGCCACTTAGAGGACATCGCGGATTTTGTGAAGACGCCCGCACAAACTTACCGGATTGCAATGTCACTGGCCTCGAAGTGAGGGGGAGCTGGGGCAGCACCCTGCTTGTCGCGAGAGAAGGGTTTCCCATAGATTGCATGGATGGCTGATTTCACACCGCACGACGACGAGACCAACCCGTTCAAGCTAGCCGCACGGAGCCGCTGGCTATATCTCGCACGGATGGGAAAAGAGGCCTGGAATACCTGGGCTACTGCAGAATTAGAGAAGCCTTCGGAGGACCGTACCGATGTCATTCTCTCAAACGAGAGAATCGATGTCGCTGACTTTCGAGGATTTATTTTCCCTTCAGACACATACTTCGAATCTTCAGAATTTTTTAAAGGTACGTACTTCACCGCAGCTAAGTTCTATGGCGCCGCCTACTTTAGCAAAGCCAAATTTTATGCGAGTGCGAACTTCAGAATAGCCAATTTCTTCGACAACGCTTCCTTCGGTTTGGCCCAATTCTCCGGTGATGCGATTTTTGGCGGAACTACATTCATGACAGACGCCAGCTTCAGAGAGGCCACGTTCACCGCAGATGCCGACTTCGGCGCGGCCAAATTCTTGGCCGAAGCTTACTTTATCAAGGCCACGATGAAATCCATTTGGCGGATGAGTCAGGCTCGGATAGTGGGTACTTTGGATGCGCAAACTGCAGATATCAATGGACATGCACTATTCGCAGAGATCGATTTCCAAATCCCACCGGACTTGACCTCGACTTCTTTTTCACAACCGCCGTCGTTTCTTGGATCTACTTTCCGTTACCCTTGCTCGATCCGGGTTTGGGGCAAATGCGACATCCCGGATGGCGAAGCTAGGTTCCGGCGACTGAAGCAGCTCGCTGCCGATACCCACGATCATGAGCTGGAACTCCGGCTCTTTGCCCTGGAAACAAAGGCAAAGCGGTTCCATACGCTCAAGCTGGCCGATCCGCGCCACTGGCCGGGTCTCGTCCTGAATTTCGCGTATGGTTGGTTCTCGGACTTCGGGCAGAGCGTGCTGCGCCCGTTAGGATGGCTCCTGCTGACCGTCGGACTGGCGTTCAGCACGTTCTGGTCCGCCGCACCTGCCGCCACATCCCTGTGGGTTTCCGCGGTCGCCACCGGCGTCAATGTCGTTCCCTTCGCCGGGCAGGTGGTCCTTGGCCGGGAGATCATGACCAAAGGCCTCTGCCCGACGCCGGAAACCGATGTCGGCCACCTCGACTGCCTCACCACCCTCTACACGATCAGCGCGGTGGAAGGGGTCTTCGGGCTGATCTTCCTGTTTCTGATCGGCCTCGGGCTGCGGAACCGGTTCCGGATCAAGTGACGGCCGGGGAGGCTCGACACCAGCATCGCCTTCTTCTTCCACTCCCCGGACTTGTTCCGGGGTGCACGTGTTCACCCGTCGAGACGGATGGGGATAGCTCCTTAGCGACCGTACCGAGCCATGCGTAGGCCCCGGAACAAGTCCGGGGAGTGGGGGAGAGGAGGGGGAGGGGACCGTCATCGCCACGAAAAAGGCCGACCCCGAAGGCCGGCCCGTTCCAGAATTCTGTCCGATCCGCCCGACTCATGATCCCGCCCCGGATCAGGTCCGGGGTCAGCAGGATGACGGCGGGCGTATGACATGACGGGGGAAGCCGGAGCTTCCCCGTCCCTCAGGAATTCATCTGGTCGAAGAAATCCTGGTTGGTCTTGGAATGCTTGAGCTTGTCGAGCAGGAACTCCATGCCGTCGACCGTGCCCATCTGCATGAGGATCCGGCGCAGGACCCACATCTTCGACAGGGTCGCCTTGTCCACCAGCAGCTCTTCCTTACGCGTACCCGACTTGGTGATGTCGATCGCCGGGAAGGTGCGCTTGTCGGACAGCTTGCGGTCGAGGATGACCTCGGAGTTACCGGTACCCTTGAACTCCTCGAAGATGACCTCGTCCATGCGCGAGCCGGTATCGATCAGCGCGGTCGCGATGATCGTCAGCGAGCCGCCCTCCTCGATGTTGCGGGCCGCGCCGAAGAAGCGCTTGGGACGCTGCAGGGCGTTGGCGTCGACACCACCGGTCAGCACCTTGCCCGAGGACGGCACCACGGTGTTGTAGGCGCGGGCCAGGCGGGTGATGGAGTCCAGCAGGATGACCACGTCGCGCTTGTGCTCGACCAGGCGCTTGGCCTTCTCGATCACCATCTCGGTGACCTGCACGTGGCGCGAGGCCGGCTCGTCGAAGGTGGAGGAGATCACCTCGCCCTTCACCGAGCGCACCATGTCGGTCACTTCCTCCGGCCGCTCGTCGATCAGCAGCACGATGAGGTAGACCTCCGGATTGCCCTGAGAGATGGCGTGGGCGACGTTCTGCAGCATCACCGTCTTACCGGTGCGCGGCGGCGCCACCATCAGCGCGCGCTGGCCCTTGCCGAGCGGCGCGATCAGATCGATCACCCGGGAGGTGAAGTCCTTGTTCTCCGGCTTGAAGTCGGGCTCGAGCTTCAGCTTCTCGTTCGGGAACAGGGGCGTGAGGTTGTCGAAGTTGATCCGGTGACGGACCGCTTCGGGATCCTCGAAGTTGATCTGGTTCACCTTGAGCAGGGCGAAGTACCGCTCGCCGTCCTTCGGCGCGCGGATCTGGCCCTCGACCGTGTCGCCGGTCCGCAGCCCGAAACGGCGCACCTGGCTCGGCGAGACGTAGATGTCGTCCGGTCCCGGCAGGTAGTTGGATTCCGGCGCGCGCAGGAAGCCGAACCCGTCGGGCAGGATCTCGAGCACGCCCTGGCCGGAGATCGGAACGTCGTTTTCCGCCAACTGCTTGAGGATCGCGAACATCATGTCCTGCTTGCGCAGCGTGCTCGCGTTCTCGACTTCAAGCTCCTCGGCGTAGGCGAGGAGATCGGCGGGGGTTTTCGCTTTGAGTTCTTGAAGATTCATCTGCTGTGGATTGCCTTCAGGGAAGGGACCGGAACGCGCCCGACGCAAAGGGTTTTCGTTTTACCCATGGGCCCGTCCATACGGGGGCCGTCTGCAACACATGCAATGTTCCGGAGAAAAGCGGTCGCGGCCGGCGACCGGAAACAGGCCTTACCCGACCCACCGGACGGTGTCAACGCCGTTAACCGTACGACAGGTCTTAAAACGGTTTCGTGATCACCAGGAAGACCACGACGACCATGAGTAACGTGGGGATTTCGTTGGCGATTCGGTAGAACCGCGTCGAATTTCCGTTCTCGTCGGCCGCGAAGGCCTTGCGCCACCGCCCCATCATGTGGTGCGTCGCGGTGAGCACGAGGACCAGGAACAGCTTCGCGTGCATCCAGCCGTCCTCGAGCCAGCCCGGGGTCATCCAGAGCATGGCCAGGCCGAACACCCAGGTCGCCATCATCGCCGGGTTCATGATCGCCCGGTACAGCCGGCGCTCCATGACCTTGAAGGTCTCCGAGGTGACCGAGCCGGGCGGTTCCGACGCGTGATAGACGAACAGCCGGGGCAGATAGAGCAGCCCCGCCATCCAGGAGATGACGCTGATCACGTGCAGCGCCTTGACGATGCCGTACCAGTCCATGGCCGCTCAGCCCCGGATCTGCTTGAGCAGGGCCGTCACATGCTCCGGCGGGGTCTGCGGCACGATCCCGTGGCCCAGGTTGAAGATGAACGGCCCGCCGGACAGCGCCTCCAGGATGCGGTCGGTTTCCGACCTCAGCGCGTCGCCGCCCGTGACCAGGGCGATCGGATCGAGGTTGCCCTGCACCGGCAGTTCGGCCTGGAGCGCGCAGGCCATGGCCAGCGGGATGGCGCTGTCCAGCGCCAGCGCGTCGATCCCGGTGGCTGCCGCATAGTCACGGGTCATCGCCCCGGCGCCGCGGGCGAAGCCGATCACCTTGACCTCGGGATGCAGCGCCTTCAGCCGGCGCACGATCTCGGCCGTCGGCTCGACCACCGCGTGGCGGAAGACGCTCTCCGGCGCCGCCCCGGCCCAGCTGTCGAACAGCTTCACCACCTGGGCGCCGGCGGCCACCTGGCGGTCCAGATAGGCCACGGTGGCGTCGACCAGGAGGTCCATCAGCTTGGCGAAGCCCTCCGGACGGCCATAGGCCCAGCCTTTGAGCTTCGCGTAGTCGCGGCTGCTGCCGCCCTCGACCATGTAGGAGGCGACGGTCCAGGGGCTGCCGGCGAAACCGATCAGCGCCACCTCCTTCGGGAGCGCTTCATGGAGACGGGCGACGGTCTCGTACACATTGCCGACCTTGGCGTGGAACGCATCAGCGTCGAACGGCGGGATCTCGGCCTCGCTCTCGATCGGATCGAGGACCGGTCCGCGGCCTTCTACGAACTCCAGGCGCCGGCCGACCCCATAGGGCACGATCAGGATATCGGAGAACAGGATCGCCGCATCGAAGCCGAAGCGCCTGATCGGCTGCATCGTCACTTCGCAGGCCAGTTCCGGATTCAGGCACAGATCGACGAAACCGCCGGCCAGTTTCCGGGTTTCCTTGTACTCGGGCAGATAGCGCCCGGCCTGGCGCATCAGCCAGACCGGCGGCGGCGATCCGACCCGACCGTTCAGCGTGTCCAACAACGGGATGCCCGACATGCTTCGCTCCCTCACGTTCTGCACAACTTCTCTACCTCATTACTCTTTTTAAAAGATAGGGAGTTGAAGTGGTTGGGGGGTGGAAACCTGGGGATCAAATCCGGTCCACCGCTCATCCACAGACTTGTCGGCGACGTGATTCCGCTCCGGCCCATGGGGAGCGATCCGGTGACAGGCCCGCGCTGTGCCGCGGCTACCCTGGCCGTGACGGCGGAATTGAATCATGGGGATAACGGGGACAGTCTGGTCAAGTGTGCGGACGGTGACGTTGTCCCGTCGCCCCGATAAACTTGTCCACCCCCGGACAAGCGGGGGCAGTGAATCGAGGTGATCCTTGAGCAATTTCGACGCCGTCGGTTTCGGCCCGACTTATCCCCCTGCTCGCGGCAGTTCTCCCCAGGGTGTCGGTGGATGAGTTCGACCGATATTCTCCACCTGCATCTGGTGTCCGACGCCACCGGCGAGACCAATCACCAGATCGCCCGCGCCTGCCTGGTGCAGTTCGAGGATGTGCGCGCGAAGGAGCATGTCTGGTCGCTGGTGCGCACCGGCAGCTATCTCGACAAGGTGATCGCCGGGGTGGAGGCCAATCCGGGGCCGGTGCTGTTCACCCTGGTCGATCCGGACCTGCGCCGGCGGCTGGAGGAGGCCTGTCGGCGGATCGAGGTGCCGTGCCTGCCGGTGCTCGACCCGATCGTGATGACCCTGGCCAACTACATGGGGCGGGAATCCCATCCCCGCCCGGGCCGCCAGCACGAGATGGACGCCGCCTATTTCAACCGCATCGAGGCGATGGACTTCACCCTGGCCCATGACGACGGCCAGCAGGTCCACGACCTGGAGGAGGCGGATATTGTCATCCTCGGGGTGTCGCGCACGTCGAAGACGCCGACCTCGCTGTATCTGGCCAACCGCGGCTACAAGACGGCGAACGTGCCGATCGTCCCGGACGTGCCGCCGCCGGACGAGATCTTTCATCTGAAGCGGCCGCTGGTGGTCGCCTTCACCACCGACCCGGCCCGGCTGATCCAGGTCCGGCGCAACCGGGTGCTGATGCTCAAGCAGCGCGAGGAGACCGACTACGTGGCGATGGAGCAGGTGCGCAAGGAGGTGGCGGAAGCCCGCCGCATGTTCGTGAAGAACGGCTGGCCGGTGATCGACGTCACCCGTCGATCGATCGAGGAGACGTCCGCGGCGGTGCTGCAGCACCTTGAAGCGCGGGAGACCGGCAATGTCTGAGGCGCTGGGTCCGACCCTGCTCGGAGCGTCCGCCGGATCGGTGCCGGTGGTGCTCGCCTCGGGCAGCCGGTTCCGTGCCGAGCTCTTGCGCAATGCCGGGGTGCCGTTCTCGATCGACGTACCCGGCGTGGACGAGGGATCGGTGCGGGACTCCCTGCGTGCGGAGAACGCGACCACCGAGGACGTGGCCACCGTCCTGGCCGAACTGAAGGCCATCGCGATCTCGCGGAAACATCCCGACGCCCTGGTCATCGGCTCGGACCAGATGCTGGATTGCGGCGGCGTGTGGTTCGAGAAGCCGGTGGATCGCGACCATGCCCAGGCCACGCTGAAGGCCCTCTCCGGCAAGACCCATCGCCTGGTGACGGCTGTGGTCGTGGCCCGGGCCGGCAGCCGGATCTGGCACGCGATGGACAGCGTGACCATGCGGATGCGCCCGCTCTCCGACGGGTTCATCGACCAATATCTGGATGTCGTCGGCGAGGACGTCTTCGCCTCGGTCGGCGCCTATCAGTTGGAAGGCCTCGGCGCGCAGCTGTTCACCGGGGTCGAGGGCGACTATTTCACCGTGCTGGGATTGCCGCTGCTCCAGCTGCTCGAGTATCTGCGGACCCACGGTGTGCTGGCGCGATGATCGTCATCGGCCTGACCGGCTCGATCGGCATGGGCAAGAGCACGACGGCGACCATGTTCCGGCGGCTCGGCGTTCCGCTGCATGATTCCGACGCCGCCGTTCATGCGACGATGCGCCGGGGCGGTGAGGCGGTGGCCGCCATCGCGTCGGCGTTTCCCGACGTGGTGCGGGACGGGGCGGTCGACCGGGCCGCGCTCGGCGCGCGGGTGTTCGGGGATGCCGCGGCCCTGCGCCGGCTTGAATCGATCGTCCACCCGATGGTGGGGGCGCGGACGCGGCGCTTCCTGAGCCTGTCGCGCCGGCATCGGCGGTCCATCGTGGTGCTGGACGTGCCCTTGCTCCTGGAGGGCAACAGTCATCGGCTGTGCGACCTGGTCGCCGTGGTCAGCGCGCCCGGATTCATCCAGCGCCAGCGGGTTCTGGCCAGGCCCGGGATGACGGACGGGCGCCTGGCAAGTATCCTTGCGAAGCAAATGCCGGACGCGGAGAAGCGCCGCCGGGCCGACCGGGTGATCCCCACCGGGCTCGGCCGGGCCTTTACCATGCGGTCGGTCAAACGGCTTGTGGCCGGGCTCCGGCGGGACCCAGCCTACGGAAAGAGGATCGCATGCGGGAAATCGTGCTCGATACGGAGACGACGGGCCTGGACCCCGAGACAGGGGACCGGGTCGTAGAGATCGGCTGCCTGGAGCTGATCAACCACGTACCGACCGGCCGCACGCTGCACCATTACTTCAACCCCGAACGCGACATGCCGGAGGAAGCCTTCCGGGTGCACGGCCTGTCGGCGGAGTTTCTCTCAGGCCATCCGACCTTCGGCGTCCTGGTGGACGAGGTGATGGAGTTCCTGGGCGACGCGACCCTGGTGATCCACAACGCCAGCTTCGACATGAAGTTCCTGAACAAGGAGCTGCAGCTTCTCGGCCGGGCGCCGATCCCGATGGACCGCGCCCTGGATACGGTGGCGCTCGCGCGCCGCAAGTATCCGGGTGCGCAGGTCAGCCTGGACGCCCTGTGCCGTCGTTTCGAGATCGACAACTCGAACCGGACGCTGCACGGGGCGCTGATCGACGCCGATCTGCTGGCCTCGGTCTATCTGGAGCTGATCGGCGGGCGTCAGCCGGATCTGATGGCGCCGCCGGCGGAGGACAGCAAAGGGGGCTCGGCTTCCGGAGGAGCGCCCAAGACCGTCGAGAAGATCGAGCGGGTCTACCGGGAACCCCGGCCCCACGCCCCGAGCGCGGAGGAGGCGGCGGCGCATGCCGCCTTCCTGGAGAGGATCAAGAACCCGATCTGGAGCGGCGGCGCCGCCGAGTAAGTGGCGCGGCCGGTCAGGCCCCGTCAGGCCGAGGCCACCGGCGCGCCGATCGAGGATTCCTTGCTCTGGCGGTACATCGACGCGAAGTCAACCGGCTGGATCAGCAGCGGCGGGAAGCCGCCGTCGCGGGTGGCGTCGGCCACGATCGCCCGGGCGAAGGGGAACAGCAGGCGCGGGCATTCCACAAGCAGCACCGCGTGCAGCGAGTCCTCGTCCATGGCCTGAAGCTTGAACAGGCCGGCATAGGTCAGATCCGCGAGAAACAGCGGATCCTCTTCAACCTTTGCGGTGGCGGTGATCTTCAGGACCACCTCGAAGAGTTCGTCGTCCTTTGACACCTTGGACGCCTGGACGTCGACATTCACGTCTATCCGCGGCTGCGAGCTCTGCGGACGCAGGCTGGAGGGCGCGCGCGGATTCTCGAAGGAGAAGTCCTTGATGTACTGCGCGTTGATCTGCAGCGGCATCGACGTGGCCTGCATCGGCTGGGGCTCGGTGGCGAGAGGGGTGTCGGACATGAGGTATCCCGGGTCTAGCGTCCGCCAGCGGACAGAATGGTTGCGGCTTCGCTAACACGACTGCGAGGTGTGGACAATAGTGGCGGCCAGCGACCGGTCCAGCGACAGGAGCGTTCCGTTCGGCACCGTCATGCCCGTCAGGCCGCGGATGAAGGCCCAATGGGTGACGAAAACCGTGTCGTCCCAGCGCTCCGCGGCATTCAGCTTCTCGCGGAACGCGGAGCAGCGCAGCCCGAGCTCCTCCTCGTTCTCTCCGCCGGCCGGCCACCACTGCTCCGGCAGATCGCCGAAGGCGATGGCGGGCCAGTCGACACGCAGACGGGAGGCCGGGGTGCCGATATCGCAGACGAACCAGCATCGCTCGCGCACCAGTGGCTCGATCTCGATGGGCAGGCCGAGCCGGCCGGCGACGATCTCCGCAGTCTGCAGGGCGCGCCGGTAGGGGCTCGCCACCACCCGGCTGATCGGCCGTCCCTCAAGCCGGTCGGCGGCGGCGGCGGCCTGGACCCGGCCGGACTCGGTCAGAGCCGGATCCTCGATGCCCGGGTCGACCCGGGTCTTGGAGAAGTGGACGTTGAACTCGCTCTCTCCGTGACGCAGCAGATACATGGCCGGTCAGTCCCGGGGCCGGTCGAGGGTCGGCCGGACGCTGTCGGATCCGGCTTCGCCGGACGGGGTGTCGTCGGGCGAACTTTCGTCCTGCGTCGGGCGGTCGGAGAGGTCTTCGTACTCGCCCTCGATGATGTCACCGCGACCGCCCGGTGCGCGTCCGCCGCCAGGTCTCCCACCAGGTGCGCCGCCGGGTCCGCCACCGGGTCCTCGGCCCCCAAACCCGCCGCCGCGCAGGTTGACGAACACCGTCGTGCCGCCGCGCGCGACGAGATAGGCGATGATCATCCCGGCCAGCCAGCGTCGCAGGGGCGGGATGAACAGCAGAAACCCGAGCGCGTCGGTCGCGAAACCCGGGATCAGCAGCAGAAGACCGGCGAACAGCAGGCCAAAGCCGGAGACGGCCTCCACGGCCGGCGTTTCGCCCCGATCGATATGGCCGCGCAGCCGTTCCAGGGTGGCGAGACCCTGAATTCTGAACAGCACCGTGCCCAGCACGGCGGTCAGAATGATGAGCGCGATGGTCGCCGCGGCGCCGATTTCACCGCCGACTTCGATGAGAAGCCAGAGTTCCACCGTCGGCACGCCGATCAGAATCAGGAGAATGACTAAGCCCATGCTTGCCCTTCGGATATCAAGGCCCTATCTACACCGAAGGCGTCGGGATGCAATCCCGATGGCCGTCGAAGCGATGCCCGCATCCACATGGATGCACCGGCGCCGCGACCGCCGTGGCGACCGCTGTCCGGGGCGGGCACTCTAAACGGGCGGGTGCGGCTCGGTCCACCCGGAGGGCGCAACAGGTATGGGATCCAGTTTTCCACTCTTCGAAATCATCCTCTACGCGATGATCGCCGGGTTTTTGATCTTAAAGCTGCGCAGCGTTCTCGGCCGGCGTACCGGCAACGAGAAGCAGCGGCCGGATCCGTTCAGCGCTCCGCCGGCCGCCAATGAGAGCGAGCAGGACAATATCATTCCGCTGCCCGACCGCGCCGCCAAGGAGCCGGACGACATCGACGAGCGGGATCCGCTGACCGCCAGCCTGATGCGCATCAAGCTGGCCGACGACAGCTTCGACGATAAGGAATTCGTCGGCGGCGCCCGCGGCGCGTTCGAGATGATCGTCCAGGCCTATGCCGCCGGCGACGTCGACACCCTCAAATCCCTGATCTCCGGCCCGCTCTATGGCGGGTTCGTCCAGGCGATCGAGGAGCGGGAACAGGCCAACGAGACTCAGGAAACCACCATCGTCAGCTTCCGTTCCGTCGAGATCACCGGCGCCGAGCTGGATGGCCACGAGGCCCGGGTGACCGTCGAATTTGTCACCGAGCAGGTCAAGGTGACCCGCGACGCGGCGGGAACGGTGGTCGACGGCGATCCCGACAAGATCGAAGTCCTCACCGACATCTGGACCTTCGAGCGCGACGTCCGGTCCAGCGATCCGAATTGGGAGCTGGTCGCCGCCCGTGTCCCCGAGGAATAAACCTCGCCTCCGGGCGCTTGCGGCCTCGCTGCTGCTGGGTGTCCTTGCCGCATGCTCGGCCGATCAACCGCCCGAGACCGCCGATGGTGGGACGCTGCTGCTGGCGCGTGCCGGCTTCTCCGACCTGCCGGGCTGGACCGAAGACGACGTGGCCGCCGCGGTGCCGGCCATGCGCCGGTCCTGTTCCCGGATGCTGCGCGGCGAGGACGCCAAGCCGCTGACTCCTGGTCCCCGTTTCGGCACCATCGGCGACTGGCGCGCCGCCTGCGCGGCGATGGAACGGCTCACGCCCGGCGACACCGCCGCGGCGCGCGCCGTGTTCGAGGAGCAGTTCACAGTCTGGCGGGCCTCCGACGCCGTGCCGAAGGACGATCTGTTCACCGGCTATTACGAGCCGGAGCTGCGCGGGGCGCGGCGACCGGACGCGACCTATGGCGTGCCGCTCTATCCGCGGCCGGGCGACCTGGTGCTGGTCGATCTGGGCGATTTCCGCGAGAGCATGAAGGGCGAACGGATCGCCGGTCGGCTCGAGGGGTTCCGGCTCAAGCCTTACGACAGCCGGGCCGAGATCGATACCGGCGCGCTCGACGGTAAGGTGCAGCCGATCTTCTGGCTGGCCGACCCGATCGACGCTTTCTTCCTGCATATCCAGGGCTCCGGCCTGATCCGCCTGCCCGACGGCACCCGCACCCGGGTGGGCTATGACGGGCATAACGGCCACATCTACTTCCCCATCGGCCGCCACCTGATCGGCGAGGGGCATGTCCCCAAGGAAGAGATGTCGATGCAGGCGATCCGCACCTGGCTGGAGGCCCATCCGGGTCAGATGCAGGCGGTGATGAACCTCAATCCCTCGTACATCTTCTTCCGCGAACTGACCGGCGACGGCCCGATCGGCGCCCAGGGGGTGGCCCTGACCGCCCAGCGCTCGCTCGCCGTCGACCGCACCAAGCATGCGCTCGGCGTGCCGATCTGGGTCGATATCGACTACGGGGACGATGGTGGGCTGCGCCGTCTGATGGTCGCCCAGGATACCGGCGGCGCGATCCGCGGTCCGATCCGCGGAGACTTCTTCTGGGGTTCCGGCGCGGCGGCCGGGGACAAGGCCGGGGCGATGGCGGCCAGCGGCCGGATGTGGCTGCTGCTGCCGGTCGGCGTCAACCCCAACGCCGTCCCGCCGGCGGGCTCCGCCGCCGCGGGCTGACGATCAGTCCTGATTCAGGCCGAGCGCGCGCTGCAGTTTCTTCGTGAGGTTGCGGGACGCCAGCCGGTGGGATTCCGCCAGATAGGCCTTCAGGTCGGCCTCCCCGAGGCCGGGGTCCTCGTACTGCTGGATCCATTTCATGCCACGGGAGGCCAGATACGGCGCCGGGCGCAGCCCCGGTTCCTCGCGCAGCATCTCATAGGCGATGGGCGAGACCTTGAAGGTGTAGCCCGGCTGGCTCCCATTGCCCAATCCGGCGATGGCGAAGACCTTGCTCTGCTCGGCGTTGCCGACCTTCCACACCGTCGAGCCGCCCCATTGCACGACCTG
The DNA here is from genome assembly GCF_000423805.1 of Thalassobaculum salexigens DSM 19539. Taxonomy (NCBI): domain Bacteria; kingdom Pseudomonadati; phylum Pseudomonadota; class Alphaproteobacteria; order Rhodospirillales; family Thalassobaculaceae; genus Thalassobaculum; species Thalassobaculum salexigens. The sequence goes on along the minus strand of NZ_KE384095.1, from coordinate 415,625 downwards.
GAACGTGGCGGGCAGGGAGGCGCAGAAGGCATTGAAGGAGTCGCGGGTCATCATGGGCGCCACGCTATCGCGATCGCCGCGAGACCGCCAGCGGGCCGAGGCGGAGAGGGTGTGGAGACGGATTGTAGGGGATGCAGGGTTTGCCCCTGACCGCCACCGCCAGGATGGCGGTGGCGTATGAGGGGGCCGGCTAACTGCCTGTCCCACCATGTTTCACGTGAAACATGGCTCTGTTGTTACGGCAGCAGAACGGTCGATCCGGTGGTCTTGCGGCCTTCCAGGTCGATATGCGCCTGGACCGCGTCGGCCAGGGCGTATTCCTGGTTGATCGAAACGCTGACCACGCCTTTGCCGACCACGTCGAACAGATCGGCCGCGGAGGCGGCGAGCAGTTCCTTGGTGGCCGTGTAGGTCATCAGGGTCGGCCGGGTGAACTTCAGCGAGCCCTTGGCGGCGAAGATGCCGAGATCGACAGGCGCGATCGGACCGGAAGCCTGGCCGAAGCTCACCATCATGCCGGTGGGCGCGATGCAGTCCAGGCTGGCCGGCCAGGTGTCCTTGCCGATGCTGTCATAGACCACGGGCACCTTCTTGCCGTCGGTGATCTCGATCACCCGCTCCACGAAGTTCTCGCGGGTATAGATGATCGGATGGTCGCAGCCGTTCTTCTTGGCCAGCGCCGCCTTTTCGTCGGAGCTGACCGTGCCGATGACCGTGGCACCCAGGTGCTTGGCCCACTGGCACAGGATCAGGCCGACACCGCCGGCGGCGGCATGGATCAGGATCGTGTCGCCCGGACCGACCTTGTAGATCTGCCGGATCAGGTACTGCACCGTCATGCCCTGGAGCATCATCGCGGCGGCGAGCTTGTCGTCGACCGAGTCCGGCACCTTGACCACCTTGGTCGCTTCCAGGTTCCGGGCCTCGGCATAGGATCCCGGCGGCGGGGCGGCGTAGGCCACCCGGTCGCCGATCGCGAAATCGGTCACGCCGTCACCGAGCGCCTCGACGGTGCCGGAGGCCTCCATGCCGATGCCCGAGGGCAGGGGCAGGGGATACAGGCCCGAGCGGTGATAGGTGTCGATATAGTTCAGGCCGATGACGCTGTGCTTGATCTGGATCTGGCCGGCGTCCGGCTTGGGCAGGTCGACGTCCTCGAGCTTCATGACCTCGGGGCCGCCCTGTTCGTGCATGCGGATGGCTTTTACCATGGGATGTCCTCCCTGTTCCCTGTTCTCGTTTCGCTTGGCTACGCCAGGACCCGCGCGACGTGAACCGTCGTCGCGGGCAGCAGTGCCGTGCCTGGCGGCACGGAAATTCTTTGCGTGAGAAGGCTCAGGCCAGATGGGTCCTGAAGAACTCCGTCGTGCGGCGGTTCGCCAGATCGGCGGATGCCTTGTCGTAATGCTGGCCGCCGACCCGGGCGAAGGCGTGGTCCTGGCCCGCGTAGACATGCACGGTGGCCTTGCTGTTGGCCTCGAGCACCGGGACGAACTGGGCCTGGGCCTCCGGCGGCACGAAGCCGTCCTTCTCGGCCACATGGCAGAGATAGGGCCGGCTGATCCTGTCGGCCTCGCCGATGAGCTCGTCGAGCCCGACGCCGTAGAAGCTGACATTCGCATCGGCATCGGAGCGGGTGGCCATCAGATAGGCCAGCTTGCCGCCCAGGCAGTAGCCGACCGAGCCGGCCTTGCCGTTGCAGCCGTCCATGCCGCGCACATGGTCGAGGGTGGCGATCAGGTCCTTCACGCCGAGATCGACGTCGAACTTGCCGAACAGGTCGAATGCCTTCTGCCACTCCGCCTCGGTCTTGTCGGTGATGTCGATCCCCGGTTCGATGCGCCAGAAGAGGTCCGGGCAGATCGCCAGATATCCCTGGGCGGCATAGGCGTCGGTCAGGTCGCGCATCACCTGATTCACGCCGAAGATCTCCTGAATGACGACCACGGCCGCGGTCGGCGTGGCTGAGGGCTTGGCGACATAGGCGCTGAAACTGCCGCCGTCGGCGGCGGTGACGGTAACGGTGGACATGGGACTCCCCTCTGACTCGCTGTGGGTTCAGGCGTCGTTGGACGCGACCGTAGCAAAGCCGGCCATATGGAAACAACGCGTCGGAACCGACACGCCGAGGAGGGGCTTCGGAAGGGTGCGCTCAAGCCGCGCCTCAGAACAGCGATGTCTGTCCGCGCTCCAGATCCAGAAGCTGGCGCTTGCTCTCCACGCCCTCGCCGCCGGAAAAGCCGACGAGCTTGCCGCTGGACCCGACGACGCGATGGCAGGGAACGACCACGGGGATCGGATTGCGGCCGCAGGCGCCGCCGACCGCGCGGGCCACACCGCCGACCCGCGCTGCCAGATCGCCGTAGGTCCAGGTCTCGCCATAGGGGATGGAGCGCATGGCTTCCCAGACGCTGTATTCGAAGGCCGAGCCGCCACGGAACCGGATCGGCAGATCGAATACGGTGAGTCCCTGGTGGAAATAGGCGTCGAGCTGGCGCACGGTTTCACGTGAAACAGCGTCGCACTCTTCCTCCTCCACAGCGGTCGTGCTTGTAGGGGTCATGCCCGCCGAAACCCAGGTCACGCGCACGAGGGCCTCGCCGTCGCTGACGGCGCGCAGACGGCCAACCGGGGTATCGAGTTCGCTGGCGGGCATGGCGGACGGCCTGATAAGACGGGCGCAGGATCAGCGGCGTATCGACAAGATATCGACAGCACGAGGCGGACACGGTGGAGCAGAATACCATCTTCGCGCCGGCGACGGCACCGGGAAGGGCGGCCCTGGCGATCGTGCGGATCTCCGGTCCGCGGGCGCTGGAGGCGTTGCGCGCGCTTGCCGGCGACGTCCCGCCGGCGCGGCGCCTGTCGCTGCGAGTCCTGCAGGACTCCAGCAGGGGGGAGGTGCTGGACGAGGCGATGGTGGTGGCCTTTCCCGGCCCGGCCAGCGCCACCGGCGAGGATCTGGTCGAGCTGCATCTGCATGGCGGCCGGGCGGTGGTCGCCGCGGTCTGCGACCGGCTCGCCGGGCTGCCGGGTCTGCGCATCGCCGATCCCGGCGAATTCACCCGTCGGGCCTTTCTCAACGACCGGATCGACCTGACACGGGCGGAAGGGATCCTCGATCTGGTCGATGCGGAGACCGACGCCCAGCGCCGCCAGGCCCTGCGCCAGGCGACGGGTGGACTGGCGGCCGCGCTCGACGGCTGGCGCGAGATCCTGGTCACCGCGATGGCGCGGCTGGAGGCGTTCATCGATTTTCCGGACGAGGATCTGCCGGACTCCCTGCAAACGGAGATCCGCGCCGGGCTGTCCTCGCTCGACGCCGCCATGGCCGCGGCCCTGGCCGAAGGTAGTCGGGCCGAGCTGGTGCGCGATGGGCTGCGGATCGCCATCGTGGGAGTGCCGAATGCGGGCAAGTCCTCCCTGCTTAACTGGTTGGCGAAACGTGATGTTGCCATCGTGAGCGCCACCGCGGGCACGACCCGCGACGTGCTCGAGGTTCACCTCGATATCAACGGGTATGCGGCCACGGTAGCGGACACCGCCGGGCTGCGCGAAACCCCCGACGAGATCGAGGCGGAAGGGGTGCGGAGGGCCCTGGCGCGGGCCGAGGCGGCGGATCTGACGCTTGTCCTTGCCGATGCCTCGGAGGGTGAGGCCGGGCGCGATGCGATGCGACCGTACCTGGTCCAGGAGTCGGCGCTGGCCATCGCGACGAAGATCGATCTGGTGGAGGGCCCGGCTCCGGCGCCCTGGATCGGCCTGTCGACCCGGACCGGGGCGGGGACCGAGGAATTTCTGACGGCGCTGGGCACGGCGATGGCCGACCGCATGGACCGGGTCGGGTCCGTGGCCCTGACCCGGGCGCGCCATCGCGATGCGGTCGGTGCGGCGCGGGCGGCGGTCGGGCGATGCCTGGAGGCGCTGGAAACCGGTGCGCCGCTGGAGATCGCGGCGGAGGATCTGCGCATCGCCACCGCGGCGCTGGGCCGGATCCTGGGGCGGGTGGACGTGGAAGAGCTGCTCGACCGGATCTTCGGGGAATTCTGCCTCGGCAAATAGCGGAGGGAGGGCGGTCGTTTCACGTGAAACGGCGCCGGAGACCCCGGAATCGCGCGTGGGCTTTGACAGGGCGGCTGGGGCTGCGTATCTCAGACCCATGAACGCCTTTGACATCATCGTGGTGGGTGGGGGCCACGCCGGCGCGGAAGCGGCGGCGGCCGCGGCCCGAATGGGCGCGCGCACGGCTCTGGTGACCCATCGGCGCGACACCATCGGGGTGATGTCCTGCAACCCGGCGATCGGCGGGCTCGGCAAGGGCCATCTGGTGCGCGAGATCGACGCCCTGGACGGGATCATGGGGCGGGCGATCGACCGGTCCGGCATCCAGTTCCGCATGCTGAACCGGTCGAAGGGGCCGGCGGTCCGTGGGCCGCGGGCCCAGGCCGACCGGGCGCTCTATCGCGCGGCCATCCAGGATATCCTGGCGGAGTTCCAAACGCTCTCCATCGTCGAGGCCGGAGTCGAGGACCTGATCGTCACCGACGGGCGCTGCCGGGGGGTCGTCCTGGCCGATGGCCGCACGCTGACCGCCGCCGCCGTGGTGCTGACCACCGGCACGTTCCTGCGGGGCGAGATCCATCTCGGGGAGGAGCGGCGGCCGGCCGGCCGGGTAGGCGACGCGCCGGCGGTCGGGCTTGCGCTCACGCTGGAGCGGCTGGGTCTGCCCCTCGGCCGGCTGAAGACCGGCACGCCGCCGCGCCTCGACGGGACCACCATCGACTGGGACGCTCTGGAGGTTCAGCCCGGCGACGATCCGCCGGAGCCGTTCTCGACCCTGACCGAGCGGATCACGGTGCCGCAGGTGCCCTGCCACATCACCTATACGACCGCCGCGACCCACGCCGCGATCCGGGCCAATCTGGACCGGGCGCCGATGTATAGCGGCCAGATCGGCAGCTCCGGTCCGCGCTATTGCCCGTCGATCGAGGACAAGATCGTCCGCTTCGCCGACAAGGAGGCGCATCAGATCTTCCTGGAGCCCGAGGGCCTGGACGATCCGACGGTCTATCCGAACGGAATCTCGACCTCGATGCCCCGGGATGTGCAGGACCAGGTGGTCGCCTCCATCCCCGGACTGGAGCGGGCGCGGATTCTGCAATACGGCTACGCGATCGAATACGACTACGTGGACCCGCGGTCGTTGTCCCGAAACCTCGAGGTGAGGGCGCTGCCGGGCCTGTATCTGGCCGGCCAGATCAACGGCACGACCGGTTACGAGGAGGCCGCCGCCCAGGGTCTGGTCGCTGCTACCAACGCTACCCTGGTAGCGAGTGGGTCGGATGACTCACTATATATAGACAGGGCAGACGGGTATATTGGGGTCATGATCGATGATCTTGTGTCCCGTGGCGCACCCGAGCCCTACCGTATGTTCACCTCCCGAGCCGAGTATCGGCTGCGGTTGCGCGCCGACAACGCGGATCTGCGCCTGACCCCGATGGGGCAGCGTGTCGGCCTGGTCGGATCGGTCCGGCGAGAGGCTTTCGAGGCGCGTCGGACCCTCATGCGTGTTTCACGTGAAACACTGGAGACCCTCGGCGGTTCGCCCCAGGTGCTGGCCAGACTGGGGTTCACAGTAAATCAGGACGGCAAACGCCGCTCCGCCCTCGATCTCCTGTCCTATCCGGACGTCACGTGGAACAGATTGGTGGCCGCGTGGCCGGACTCGCTCGGCGGGATCCCCGAAACCGTCGTCGAGCAGATCGCCACCGAAGCGAAATACGCCGGATATCTGGATCGGCAGGACGCGGATATCCGCGCCTATCGCCGGGACGAGGGGTTGGAGCTGCCGGAGGACCTGAATCCGGATGTGATCGGCTCGCTCTCGACGGAAATCCGCACGCTTCTGAAGCGCGAGCGGCCGCGGACGCTCGGGCAGGCGAGCCGTCTGCCCGGAATGACGCCGGCGGCGACGGTCGCTCTGCTGCGTCACGTGAAAAAGACGGACAAAAAGACAGCGGCGTGACCCCAAGCGAGCTTCAACAGCGGCTTTCCCTGACCGACGCCCAGCGCCGGGCCCTGGAAACCTATGCCGAGCTGCTCCAGAAGTGGCAGGCGCGGATCAATCTGGTGGCGCCGGCGACTCTTCCGGACCTCTGGTCGCGCCATTTCCTCGATTCGGCGCAGCTCCTGTCTCACATGAAAGATCTGCCGGGGCCGGTTCTGGACTTCGGGTCGGGGGCGGGGTTTCCCGGTCTGGTGCTTTCGATTCTCGGGCGCGATGACGTCACCATGGTCGAATCCGACCGCCGCAAGGTCGCCTTCCTACAGGAGGTGGCCCGCATGACCGGGGTGAAACCGACCCTGGAAGCCTGTCGAATCGAATCACTACGTCCGATTCGCGCTGGTATTATCACCGCGAGGGCCCTCGCGCCGGTCCATAAGCTGCTGCGCTACGCCGCGCCATATGCCGATGAGAAAACGGTATTTCTCTTCCTCAAGGGAGAGCAGGCCGACGCCGAGTTGACTACCGCGCAAAACACCTGGAAAATGGCTGTCACCAAGGCTCCCAGCATTTCTGACTCCCGGGGGGTCGTGCTGAGGCTGGAGGAGGTGAGCCGTGCTTGACGGACAGACCAACCAGGTAGTGGCACCGCGCATTCTGGCGATCGTGAACCAGAAGGGCGGCGTCGGAAAGACGACGACGGCGGTGAACCTGGCCACGGCCATGGCGGCCTGCAAGAAGAAGGTCCTGGTCATCGACCTGGATCCACAGGGGAACGCATCCACCGGGTTCGGCGTGCCGCGCAAGGGTCGCGACGCGGATTCCTACGCCGTGCTGATCGGCGAGGCGACGATCGCCGAGGCGGCGATCGAGACGCCGGTGCCAGGGCTGGAAGTGGTGCCGGCCTCCAGCGACCTGTCGGGCGCGGAGATCGAGCTGGTCGAGATGGACCACCGCGAGTTCCGCCTGCGCGAGGCGGTGGTGCGCCACGCGGCGACCTCGCCCTACGACTACATCCTGATCGACTGTCCGCCGTCCCTCGGCCTGCTGACCCTGAACGCGCTGGTCGCCGCCGACGCGGTGCTGGTGCCGCTGCAATGCGAGTTCTACGCACTGGAGGGTCTGTCCCAGCTGGTGCGCACGGTGGAGCGGGTGCGCAAGGCGCTGAACCCCGGCCTGGAGATCCAGGGCGTGGTGCTGACCATGTACGACCGCCGCAACAACCTGTCGGATCAGGTGGCGGCCGATGTGCGTGAGTATTTCGGCGACGTGGTCTACCGCACCATGATCCCGCGCAACGTCCGGGTCTCCGAGGCGCCGTCCTACGGCAAGCCGGTGATCGTCTACGACATGGCCTGCAGCGGATCGAGGGCGTATATCTCCCTGGCGCGTGAGGTCCTGACCCGCGAATCCACCCTGGCGGCGAACGCCTTCGCCGCCTGAGGACGCGCCCGAGCTAGCCACCTAGACCAGCCACTCAGACCAGCCCGTCCGAGGTGAGATGAGCGAAGAAACCGGCAAACGACGCAGCAACAAGCTGGGCCGCGGCCTGTCCGCCCTGCTGGGCGAGGACGAGGACGAGCAGGTCCAGCTCGAGCGGCTGCGTCAGTCCCGGGCGCTCCCGGTCGAGCAGCTCACGCCCGGCCCGTTCCAGCCGCGCCGGCGGTTCGACCAGGAGGAGCTGCGCGAGCTGGCGGAGAGCGTACGCGAGCAAGGGGTGATCCAGCCGATCCTGGTGCGCCGCGCGCCGGACGGCGACAAGTACCAGATCATCGCCGGCGAACGCCGCTGGCGGGCCGCGCAGCTCGCCCAGCTGCACGAGGTCCCGGTCCTCATCCGCGAGTTCGACGACCAGACGGCGATGGAGATCGCCATCGTCGAGAATGTCCAGCGCCGCGACCTCACGCCGCTGGAGGAGGCCGAGGGCTATCGCCGGCTGATCGAGGAATACAGTCATTCCCAGGAGGATATCGCCCGGGCCGTCGGCAAGAGCCGCAGCCATGTGGCCAATACGCTGCGGCTGCTGAACCTGCCGGACGAGGTCCGGGTTCTCGTCGAGGACGGCCAGCTCACCGCCGGCCACGCCCGCGCGCTGCTGTCGGCGGAGGACCCGGCGGCTTTGGCGCGCGAAGTGGTGACCCGCAAGCTGAACGTGCGCGATACCGAGCGCCTGGTGCAGCGCGAGAAGACGCCGCCTCCGACGCCCGCCGCGCCGAAGCAGAAGGACGCGGATACCCGAATCCTCGAACAGGACCTGTCAGACCGCACAGGTCTTGTGGTAGCGATCAGTCATAACAGCAATAACGGGTCCGGTAGTGTCACGCTGCGCTACCAGGATCTCGATCAGCTCGACCTGATCGTGGAGCGTCTGTCGGCGCATCCGACGCGCTCCGAAGCACCGGTCGTCACCGCCGACGACGGCGACGATGCCGACCCGGACGGGGAGGGTGGGGGCGACTGGGCGGAGCCGCTGCCGGGTGAAGTCGATCTAAAGGGACCCGTGGATCCGACCCGGACGCCGGCGCCCTCTATGGACGGCGGGACCTCGGTCGATGCAGACAATGCGGATCCGGAGGCGGACACCGAGGGTGACTCCGACGCGGAGGATTCGAGCGGCACGAGCTGGGATTTCGATGCCGACGACGACGAGGACGACCCTCTCGTCCCTAAGACCTGATCCATCGATGCCAGATCGATCCAGCCTATCGGTCCGAAATACCACGTATAATCAGATTACTTATACCAGACCGGACCGATCCGGCCCCGCAGGACCGCAGCCGTGACGGATCACCCGGCCGCCGGGCCCAGGCCGCATCTGCCGCCGGCGGCAGAGTTCCTGTACTGGCCGCCGCAGTCTCAGGCCTACGGGTATCGGATCGTCGACCGCCTGTTCCACTCGCGGACGGTACCGGCGGGCGGGGCGGGAAGCGCCATGCCTTACGGCCCCGAGCTGGACTTGCGCTATGTCAGCGGCGGGATCGAGCGCGGGATCGACGCCTTCATGGATCACAACGTCGTGGCCGGCCTGCTCGTGCTGAAGGCCGGGCGCATCGTTCTGGAGCGGTACGGGCTCGGGCTGCGCGACCACGACCGCTGGAGCACCATGTCGACGGTGAAGTCGATCACCGCAATGCTGGTCGGAGCCTGCATCCGGGACGGGGTGATCGAGTGCCTGGACGACCCCGTCGAGCGTTATCTGCCGGCCATCGGAGGAAGCGGATACGAGGGCGTGACCCTGCGTCACCTCCTGACCATGTCATCCGGGCTGGCGTGGAGCGAGGCCTATGCCGATCCGGCCTCCGATGTGAACCGGTACAGCCGATGCCTGGCGGAAGGGACGCCGGATGGGGTGATCACGCTGCTGCGCGGGCTCAGGCGGACCTGCCCGCCTGGAACACGTTGGGCCTACAACACCGGCGACACCTATCTGCTCGGACGGGTTCTGGTCGCGGCCCTCGGGGGCCCGCTCGCGGACTATCTGTCGCAGACGATCTGGAAGCCGGCGGGCATGGAGTTCGACGCCTTCTATACCCTGGACATGCCCGGCGGGAACGAGATCGGCGGCAGCCGCGCCGGGATGGCGCTGCGCGATTTCGGCAGGGTCGGCCAGGTCGTGCTCGATGACGGCGTGATCGGCGGCCGGCGGGTGCTGCCGGAGGGCTGGGTCGACGAAGCGCTGTCGCCGGTCTTCCTCTTCGGGCCGCGGGACCAGGATTTCGGCTCGATCCGCAGTTCGCGCCTGAAGGGCTACGGCTACAGCTGGTGGATCGGCGAGGACGGCAGCGCACAAGCCCATGGATTCGCGGGCCAGCGGATCTTCCTTGACCGGGCCGAGCGGCTGGCCATCGTCACACTGTCCGCCTTCCCGCAGCTCCCCCATGTCCCGGCCCCGGTGCCGGACCGCCACGGCGAGCTTCGGCTGTTCACCGACGCGGTGCGCGACGCCCTGCGCGGATAGCGCAAACCATGATCAGATGGAAACATCTGCCCGTGTGAATATTCTCTGTCTTTAATGGGTAAGAGGGCGGTTCACGGTTCAGATCGGTTCGATCTGAACCGATCGCGCTCTAGCGCCGAAGCCCCGCGCGCCGTCCCGCCATGACTGCCATTCTTGCGACATCGATCATCGCCTGACCGCATTCGGCCTCGTCCGGATACCCCGTCGTCTTGCAGCGGATCTCCGCCTCGCCGAGCCGGGCGAGGGCCGAGGCGAGGCTGCGCAGATCCCATCGCTGAAGCTGGCGGGCCATGCCGTCGGCGGTGCGGAAGAAGACAGGCGGGCGCAACGATTTGACCGCATCGGCCGGATTACGCCCATCTGCCATCCGCGCACGGGCCAAATGCAGGCGCTGGAAATAGGTGATCGCCACGCGGATGATCCGCACCGATGCCTCACCCTGGCGGAAGGCGCGGTCGAGCCCGCTCATGATCGCGTCTGGCCGTCCCTCGGCCGCGGCCGAAATCAGCGCGTCAATATCCAGCGCTGCGCTATCGCCGATCGCCGAAACAACCAGATCGAGATCGATGGTCTGACCTTGTCCCGCCAAAAGGGTGAGCTTTTCGACCTCCATTCGGCTCGCCATGCGGTCGCCGCCCAGGTGCTCGACGAGGAACCTTTCGGCCTCCGGCTCGATTTTCACGGCGCCTGCGGCGAGGGTTTCCCGAACCATGGTCGCCAAGTCGCGCCCGGTATCCGCATAGCAGGCAAGGGCGGCGATGTCCTCGCGTTTAGCCTCGAACAGCTTGCGAAGACCGCCGGACGGCTTCAGGTCGCCGCCCTCGACCACGAGGAGGGTGTCGCCGGTGTCGCCGTCCAGCGCGTTGACGATCGCGTCGCTGGTCTTGTCGCCGGCGTTGCGCAGGCGCACCAGGCGACGGCCGCCCATCAGGGAGCGCGCATGCATCTCGTCCGACAGCCGGGCCGGATCGCCGGTGGCGTCGTCGCCGTCCAGCTCGCAGACATTGAAGGGGTCGTCCAGATTGTCGACCGCGGTGCGGGCGATCCGTTTGGCGAATTCCAGGACCTTGCCGGTATCGGGGCCGTAGACCAGCACCGCCCGGACCCCCGGCGGCGGGTCCTTGAGGAACCGTTCCACACCGTTGGCGGCGACCTTCATCGCCGTCTCACCCCTCGGTGCGGTTGAAATAGAGCGCGAGCCGCAGGCGGATATCCTCCGCCAGTTCGGTCGCCGCGCGCTGCCGGGCGTCCTTCTCCGCCTGCAGGATCGCGTATTCCGACGAGCTGATCGAGAAGCTGGAGGTGCGCTGGTTGCTACCCTTGGTGACCACCTCGTTGCTCTGCAGGTCGAGCAGCCGCCAGTTCACCTCGACGATGAACTTCGCGAAGGTGGCCGTGGAATCCCGCAGGATCACGATATCCGAGCGCCGCTCCTTGGCGGAGACGTCGAGGCGGTAGGCCGGGTTGCGGGCGACGCCGCGCGGGTTGATCCGGTCGATCAACTCGTTGCGCAGGATCTGTCCGAGCCGGTCGTTGATCGGCCCGACATCGACCTGCGGGAAGCCCTGATTGTAGACCGTCTTCTGCGTCGGGTCCTTGGCGTAGAGCGGCTGGAACCCGCAGCCCGACAGGGCGCCGCCGGTCAGGAGAAGAGCGACCGCGGCGGCGCGCAGGGCGGATGTCCGCATCGGCCGCGCCACCGCTCAGGCCACCACGTTGACGATCTTGTTGGGCACCGCGATCACCTTGCGGGGGCTCTTGCCCTCCAGCAGCTTCATCACGTTCGGCTGTTCCAGCGCCTGCTCGATCATCGCGTCCTTGGAGCTGTCCTTGGCCATCTCGATGGTGGCCCGGAGCTTGCCGTTGACCTGGATCGCGATGGTGACGGTGTCGTTCTCCGCCAGGCTCGCGTCGGCCTCCGGCCAGTCCGCCGTGGCCAGCATGCTGTCATGGCCGAGCTGGCGCCACAGCTCCTCGCAGAGATGCGGGGTCATCGGCGCCATCAGCCGGACCAGGGTCTCGAAGCCGAAGCGCAGAACCCAGGCCTCGCCGGCACCGGTTCCGGCCAGGGAGAAGATCTGGTTCGACAGCTCGCGGACCTGGGCGACCGCGCTGTTGAAGCGGAACCGCTCGATGCTGTCGGCCACTGCCAGGATGGTCTTGTGACAGGCGCGGTAGACCGTCTCGGCCTCGGCCGACAGCTCGGCGGGTTTCGGCGTCCCGGCCGCGGGCAGGGCGGTCGGGCATTCGGTGATCTCACGCCAGACCCGGTTGATGTAGCGCCAGGCACCGTCGACGCCGGCCTCGGTCCATTCCAGGTCGCGCTCCGGCGGGCTGTCGGACAGCATGAACAGCCGGGCCGTGTCGGCGCCGTAGCTGCCGATGATGTTGGCCGGGTCCACGGTGTTGCGCTTCGACTTGGACATCTTCTCGACGCGGCCGACGGTCACCGGCTTGCCGCCGTCGACGGTGACCCAGTCGCCGCCGTCGGCCTTGGTGATTTCGTCGGGATAGAGCCAGCGGCCGTCCGCCCGGTAGGTCTCGTGGCAGACCATGCCCTGGGTGACCAGGCCGGCGAAGGGCTCGGCGATGGAGAGATAGCCGCAGTCGCGCAACGCCCTGGTGAAGAACCGGGCGTACAGCAGGTGCAGCACGGCGTGCTCCACGCCGCCGATATACTGATCCACCGGCAGCCAGTAGTCGGCCGCGTCCCGGTCGAAGGCGATCTCGCCCTGCGCGTCGGTGAAGCGGGCGAAATACCAGGAGGATTCGAAGAACGTATCGAACGTGTCGGTCTCGCGCCGGGCCTCGCCGCCGCAGGACGGGCATGCGGTGTGCTTCCAGGTCGGGTGGCGGTCCAGCGGGTTGCCGGGGCTGTCGAACTCGACATCCTCGGGCAGCTCGACCGGCAGCTGGTCCTCCGGCACCGGGACCACGCCGCAGCTCTCGCAATGGATCATCGGCACCGGGCAGCCCCAGTAGCGCTGGCGGGACACGCCCCAGTCGCGCAGACGCCAGGTCGTCGTCCGCTCGCCGCGGCCGATCGTCTCCAGCCGGCCGGCGACCTCCGACTTCGCGGCCTCGATGTCCATCCCGTCCAGGAAGTCGGAATTGAAGATCTTGCCCGGACCGGTATAGGCCTCGTCGGCCACGGTGACGGTGGCCGGGTCGGTCTCCGGCGGCAGCACCACCGGCAGCACCGGCAGATCGTATTTGCGTGCGAAGTCCAGGTCGCGCTGGTCGTGGGCCGGACAGCCGAAGATCGCCCCGGTGCCGTATTCCATCAGCACGAAGTTGGCGACATAGACCGGCAGGGTCTTGCCCGGCACGAACGGGTGCTCGACCTCCAGCGTGGTGCGATAGCCGCGCTTCTCGGCGGTCTCGATATCGGCCTCGCTGGTGCCCATGCGGTTGCATTCGGCGATGAAGGCCTGCAGCTCCTCATTGCCCTCGGCCATCTCGGCCGCCAGCGGGTGGTTGGCCGACACCGCGCAGAAGCTGGCGCCGAACAGGGTGTCCGGCCGGGTGGTGAAAACCTCCAGGCTGTCGTCGCGGCCGACCAGCTGGAAGCGGACCCGCGCGCCTTCGGAACGGCCGATCCAGTTGTGCTGCATCAGCCGGACCTTGTCCGGCCAGCGGCCTTCCAGCCCGTCCAGCGCGCCGAGCAGATCCTCGGCATACTGGGTGATCTTCAGGAACCACTGGTTCAGCTTGCGCTTCTCGACCGGGGCGCCGGAGCGCCAGCCCTTGCCGTCGATCACCTGCTCGTTGGCCAGAACGGTGTTCTCGACCGGATCCCAGTTGACCCAGCTCTCCTTGCGATAGGCGAGCCCGGCCTTGACGAAATCCAGGAACATCTTCTGTTCGTGGCGGTAGTAGCTAGGATCGCAGGTCGCGACCTCGCGGCGCCAGTCGTAGCTCAGGCCCATGCCCTTGAGCTGTTCGCGCATGGCGTCGATGTTCTCGTGGGTCCATTTGTGCGGGTGGACGCCGCGCTCGATCGCCGCGTTCTCCGCCGGCAGACCGAAGGCGTCCCAGCCCATGGGATGCAGCACGTTGAAGCCGCGCGCCGTCTTGTACCGCGCCACCACGTCGCCGAGCGTGTAGTTGCGGACATGGCCCATATGGATGCGGCCCGACGGGTAGGGGAACATCTCCAGGACGTAGTATTTCGGCTTGGCGGGATCGGCTTCGACCTCGAAGCAACCGTCCTGTGCCCAGCGCGACTGCCACCGGGCCTCGGTTTCCTTGACGTTATAGCGCGCCATGACGTGCTGCTCTCTTAGTGATGGCATGGGGCCACGGGCACGCGCGGCACCGGCTCGTGCGACCTACTGCGACGCCTGCTGGATCCGGATCTGACGGGCGCGGGTGAGGATCGTGTTCTCAAGATCCTTGCCCAGGCTTTCGTCCACCGCCGCGTCGCGCCAGTCCCCGGCATTGCTCCGGGTCTGCCGGAACACGTTCGCGCGGATGCCGTCGGAACGCAGGGCGCGGTCGAGAATATAGACCGTGACCTTGAACCGCTCGTTCGGGCTTTCCGGCGGATTGTACCAGTCGGAGATGATCACGCCGCCGAACGGATCGGCCGAGGACAGCGGCAGGAAGGACAGCGTGTCGAGCGACGCCCGCCACAGGAAGGCGTTGACCGCCACGCCGCCCCCGCCCTGATTGTTCTGGTCGCCCTGGCCGAGCGAGAACAGGTCGAGCCCGCTCGGTCCGGCAAGGCTTTCCTGCTTCTCATAGGTGGGCAGGCCGTTGGGACCCGTGGTCGGGTACTCGTACTCGACGGGCACGTCCGTTCCACAGGCCGACAGGGCCAAGAGGCAGAGCACGCCTGCGCCAACAGCATTCTTAAAAGTCGATCGAGAACCGGCCATCACAATCTTGTCCAAAGTTCGCAGCCACTTCTTTACCTACGCAGAGCGCCCGGCGCAATGATCGCCGAACGATGCCGTCCCTCGCTCCGTCAATGCCATGCGGACAGCCGCACAAATCCTCGTCCCAGGCGCTCCGGAAAGGTGACGATCCCCGTGTCGGCGTTGTGACATATCCGCCACATTGAGACAGTTTTGCACCCGGAGCGGCGTCAGCCGAGTTGACGGTGGTCCGTAGAGCCCTGTAGCAATTGGCCATCGGTCAGGGATGGCG
This sequence comes from Thalassobaculum salexigens DSM 19539, assembly GCF_000423805.1. NCBI lineage: Bacteria > Pseudomonadati > Pseudomonadota > Alphaproteobacteria > Rhodospirillales > Thalassobaculaceae > Thalassobaculum > Thalassobaculum salexigens. The sequence continues at coordinate 400,509 of NZ_KE384095.1, read as the reverse complement.
GGCGTGCTGTTTCGCTTTTTCCAGATGGACCGAGGACCCTAAAACACCTCGAACTCGGGAGATGGGGAATGAAGAAGGTTCTTCTCGGCTCGACGGCCATCGTTGCCGCCGGCCTGATTGCCGCACCGTCCGCCATGGCCGCTGAAAAGCTGCAGGTTTCGGTTGGCGGTTACATGGAGCAGTGGTTCGGCTACACGTCGGTCGACGACTCCACCGGCCGCGACGTTGACGGCTTCGACGTCAAGTCCGACTCTGAAATTCACTTCAAGGGCTCCACGACCCTGGATAACGGTATCGAGTTCGGTATCAACGTCCAGCTCGAGGCCAACAGCAACAGCTCTGACCAGATCGACGAGTCGTATCTGATCATGAGGGGCTCGTTCGGTGAGATCAACCTGGGCTCCGAAAACTCGGCGATGTACAAGATGCATTACGCTCCGAGCGATTTCGGTATCAGCATCAACTCCGGCGACCAGGGCGACTGGGCGGCTCTCTCGGGCAGCAACGTCTCCGGCTCCGGCTACTTCCGCGGCGTTCTGGGTTCGACCTATGTCGAGCCGGGCCGTGCGAACGACTCCGAGAAGCTGACCTACTACACCCCGCGTTTCGCCGGCTTCCAGCTGGGTGCGTCGTACTCCCCGGACAACCTCCAGGACACGAACGCTCCGGTTGACCGCAACACCGGCGTCTCCGACATGGTGACGTTCGGCGCCAACTACTCCGGCGACTTCGGCGGCGTGTCCCTCGGCGTGTCCGGCGGTTACGGCACCTTCATGGAGTCCGCTTCGGGCACCGATGAGCCGGAGAGCTACAGCGCCGGTGTGACCCTCGGTGTTGGCGGCTTCGGCGTGGGCGCGTCCTACGCTGCTGAGGAAGGCGCGACCGAAGGTCAGTCCTACAACCTCGGCGTCTCCTACGAGACCGGCCCGTTCGGCGTCAGCCTGTCCTACTTCCATGGCGAAGTTGACAACAGCTCCGCGCAGGACACCGTGCATCTGTCGGGCAAGTATGCTCTGGGTCCGGGCGTCACCGCCGCTGCGACCCTGGGCTATGCTGAGTTCGAGGACGATGGTACTGCCGGCTCCGACGAGATCGAGGCCACCTACTTCGTCACCGGTATCCGTCTGTCCTTCTAATCCAGAAGACAGTCTGATTTGGGGAGCCGCCTTCGGGCGGCTCCCTTCTTTTTTGCGCCCGGATAGGCTATCGGTTGGCCAACACTTCTGACACGCGACCGACCCCAGGGCTCCGATGACCGACGTTACTTTCGACCGGCTGTTCCGCGCGATCGACCGCGATCGCTTTCTCGACCAGTATTTCGACAAGGCGCCGTATTACGAGGCCGGGGCTGTCCGCAGCGTCGAGACGGTGTTCTCCTGGTCGCACATGAACGACCTGCTGGCCCGCCCGAAGCTCTGGGACGGGCATACGATCGAGATGGCGCTGGACGGCAAGGTGCTGCCTGCGGCCCAGTTCTGCCGGCCGGGACATGGGCGCCAGGGCGAGTCCGGCCTGCGGCCGGACCGGGGCAAGGTGACCGCCCTGCTGCAGAAGGGGGCGACCTTCGTCCTCGATTTCCTGGAAGGGATCGATCCTCGGATCGCGTCGGTTTCCCGGGCGCTCGAGCGGCTCACCGGGGCCAACACGTCCTGCAACGCCTATTGCTCCTGGAAGGCGGTGCGGGGTTACGCCTCCCATTTCGACTGCATGGACGTCTTCGCCCTGCAGATCGAAGGCGAGAAGACCTGGAACCTCTACGAAGGCCGGTTTCCGGAGGCGTCCTTCGTCCCGGGCAGCCGCCCCAGCGACTTCACCGCCGAGCAGCACGACCGCATGAAGGGCAAGCTGGCGCAGCAGGTGACCACGCGGCCGGGCGACATTCTCTACCTGCCGCGCGGCCTGTATCACGACGCGCTCGCCACCGACACGGCCTCGCTGCACCTGTCCTTCGGCTCGACGCCGGCGGTCGGGGTCGCGGTGCTGGAGATGCTCGCCCGCGAGATGCAGGGCCAGGAGTATTTCCGCAGGCGGCTGCCGCATTTCGAGGATCGCGCGGCGCTTGCCGCCTATCTCCAGGGTATCGGCCAGACCGTGAACAAGGTGCTTGCCGATCCGGCGTTCCATGACTTCGTGGCCGGCTTCCAGAAGGACCGCATCTTCGACAAGGTCGCGGACTATCGCTTCCCGGAGCGCGATACCGACGGATATTTCTTCGTCTCGCGCTATGCACCCGTGGTTCAGGGCGCCGGGGACGGCCTGACGGTCACCCATCGCGGCCAGACGTTCCAGCGCGCCGCCGCGGACCGCGAGATGCTCGCCTGGATCCTCGAGCGCGAGGAATTCTGGCTCTCCGAGCTCTCCGAAGCCCACGGACAGCGGGGCGAGGCGGGCCGGACGCTGATCCAGGCCCTGATCCAGAACAAGGTCATCTTTCCGGTGCAGGTCTGACCGATGTCCGGCGGAATCCTCTGGCTGGCCTCCTACCCCAAATCGGGCAACACCTGGATCCGGATCTTCCTGGAGAATCTCTTCCGAAACGGCGCGGCGCCGGTGTCGATCAACGAGCTCAACGTGGTCTCCTTCGGCGACGCCCAGCGGGATCTCTACCAGTCGCTGACCCAGCGGCCGATTGACGAGATGACCGACCAGGAGCTCGACCAGCTGCGCCCCGTGCTGCAGCAGAAGCTCGCCTCCCGGCCAGAGACCTCGATCGTGAAGACCCATAACCGCATCGGTTTTGCCGGGGACATTCCGATCATCGGCCTCGAGCAGACCATGGGGGCGATCTACGTCGTGCGGAACGTGTTCGACGTCGCCGTGTCCTTCGCCGCCCACTACAACGGCACGATGGAACAGGTGGTGGACGGACTGTGCCGCGATACCATGCACACGCCGACCACCAAGGCGGCGATCGTCCAGTATCTCGGTCCCTGGGGGGAGCATTACCGGGGCTGGACCGGCGTGCCGGGCTTCGAGCCGCTGGTCCTGCGCTACGAGGACCTGCGGTCCAAGCCGTTCAAGGAATTCTCCCGCATCGTCAAGTTCCTGAACATCCCGGCCACTCCGGAGCGGATCAAGAAGGCGATCCGGTTCAGCAATTTCGAGGAAGTCTCCCGCCAGGAGAAGCAGGCCGGTTTCCGCGAGCGGGTCCGCTCCGAACAGACCTTCTTCCGCGAAGGCAAGGTCGGCGGGTGGCGCAAGAGCCTGTCGGACGCCCATGTCGCCCAGCTGATCGACGTCCATGGCGACGTCCTGCGGGAGCTGCGGTATATCGACAAGAACGGCAAGCCGACGGTCTGATGCCATGGCCGGCCCGCTCCCGCCCAAGGCCAGAACCGCGCTGGAGAAATCCCTCTCCTCCGGAGATCCGGCGCCGGCCCGCCCGGTCCACGATCTTCTGCTGAAGCACCGGGCCGTCCCCGGCGCGGCCCTGTTCCGCCTGGCCATGCTGGAGGCCGGCACCGGCGGCTTCGCCGCCGCCGACCGCCTGCTGTCCGCCGCCGCCCGACGCCAGCCCGGCGATCCGCAGATCCTCGTCAATCATGCCCAGGTCCGGCTGGCGCTGGACGATCCCGACGGTGCCTACCGGCTGCTCTCGCCTCTGCCTGCCCAGGTTCGCGCCAACCCCGCCGTCCTCCGGCTGACCGGAGACGCCGCCCTGTCTTCGGATCGCATCGAGGAGGCCGTCGCCGCCTACGACCGCCTTGCCGGCCAGGGTGCCGGCGGCGACCCGGCCGTCCTGACCAATCACGGAACGGCCCTGCGGCGCCTCGGCCGCTTCGAGGCGGCGGTCGGCAAACTGGTGCGCGCGGTAGAGACCGGCGCCGGCAGCGAGGCGGTGGTCGGGCTCGCGGGTCTGTACGGCCAGCTCGATCAGCATGACCGGGCGGTCGGTCTGCTGGCCGATCACCTCGCCCGCCACCCGCTCGACAGCGTTCTCTGGCGCCAGATGGCGGCCTCCCATCGCGCGGCCGGCGACGGGACACGGGCGCGGGCGGCAGTCGAGCGCGCCGTTCTCGCCGCTCCCGGACAGGCCTCGGCCCTGACGCTGATCGCCGAAATCGCCGAGAACGCGGCCGATCTGGACCGGGCGGAGCGCTGGGCGCGGCGGGCGCTGGCGGTCGCCCCCGACACCGCCGCGGCGGCGTTGGTGCGGGCTGCGGTGGCGCGGCGGCGGGGCGACCCCGAGGCCGCCCTCGCGCTGGTGGATGCCTGGCTCGCCCGCAGCCCGGCGGGGGTGCGCCATCTGCTGCTGTTCGAGCGGGCCCGATCCCTGGAGGCGGCGCGGCGCACGGACGCGGCGTTCGCCGCCTTCACCGACGCGAACGATCAGCAGATGGCGACGGCCCGGCCGCGCCGCGATCCGGCCCGGGCGCTGGCCCAACTCGCGGCGCTGACGGATCTCCACCGCGCCGGACCGCCCGTCGGCGAGGGCGACGCCGGATCGGACCTGCTCTTCGTCGTCGGCTTTCCCCGTTCCGGGACCACCCTGCTCGATCAGGTGCTCGACGCCCATTCACGGATCGAGGTCATCGAGGAGCGCCCGCTCATCGCCGCGATGATCGCGGACCTCGCCCTTTCCGGCCATCACTACCCGTCGGATCTGCCTCGTCTGCAGCACAGGGAAATCGAGGAGCTACGCGAGCACTACCGCAGCCGCCTGGCCCGTCATACCAGCCGGACCGGCACGCGCTACACGGTCGACAAGATGCCGCTGAACATGGCGCATGTGGCGCTGATCCGCCGGGTCTTTCCGGGCGCGCGCTTCATCCTCGCCCTGCGCCATCCCTGCGACGTGGTGCTGTCCTGCTTCATGCAGAATTTCGGTCTCAACGACTGGATGGCGGCATTCGCCACACTGGACGGGGCGGCGGCGCTGTACCGCGCCACCTTCGCCGCGTGGGAAAGCTATGTCGCAGCGGTCGAAACGCCGGCCATCGCCGTGCGCTACGAGGATGTGGTCGCGGATCTGGAGCGCGAGGCCCGCCGGATCACCGGGTTCCTGGATCTGCCCTTCGAACCGGGGATGCTCGCCTTCCACGACCATGCCCGCGGTCGCGGGGTGCTGGCGACGCCGAGCGCGGCGCAGGTCACCCAGCCGATCTATCGCACGTCGCTGGCCCGGTGGCGGCGCTATGCTAGCGTGATGACGCCGATCGCCGAGGAGCTGTCGGCCGAAATTCAGCGATATGGATACGCGGAGGAAGAGACATGAGCGCCGACCCGGTCGATCCGCATCTGGTGCGGCGGATCGCCGACAATATCGACACCGTGCGAGCCTCGATCGCCAAGGCGGCCGGCGCGGCGGAGCGCGATCCCGAGACGGTGACGCTGATCGCCGTGGGCAAGGTCCAGCCGCTGGAGCGGGTCGAAGCGGCGCTGATGGCCGGCCAGCGGGTGTTCGGCGAGAACCGTGTGCAGGAAGCCAAGGGCAAGTGGCCCGACTTCCGGGCTCGGTATGAGGGGATCGAACTCCACCTGATCGGCCCGCTGCAGACCAACAAGGTCCGCGAGGCGGTCGAGCTGTTCGACGTGATCCAGACCGTCGACCGGCCGAAGCTCGCCCGGGAACTGGCCAAGGAGATGGAAAAGCAGGGCCGCCGCCTGGCCTGCTACATCCAGGTCAATACCGGCGAAGAGGAACAGAAGGCCGGCGTGGCGCCCGCCGAGGCCGACGCCTTCATCGCCGAATGCCGGGACGATCTCGGCCTCGCCGTGGTCGGCCTGATGTGCATTCCGCCGGTGGACGAGACCCCGGCCCTGCACTTCGCCATGCTGCGCGAGATCGCCAAGCGCAACGCGGTCGCCAACCTCTCCATGGGGATGAGCGGCGATTTCGAGACCGCCGTGGAGATGGGCGCGACCCATGTCCGGGTCGGCACCGCGATCTTCGGGGCGCGCGACTACGACTGAATTTGATCTGTCTCCAATGAGTTGGAGAGCGGTCTGTTCTATCTCATTGTTTTAGAGACAAACTCACCGACCATACTGAACCATTTCATGATTCAGTATGGTCGGATTTGCCTCTAGGACTGCTCCTGGGTCTTCATGGACTCGTAGCGGTCCAGCGCGCGCATCATCCAATGGGCTACATCGGTATTCCCGTCGCTGGCCAGCTTCAGCGGCGCCGGGGACTCCGTCGGCGCCGTGCGGGCGACGGTCTGCGGTGCCTGGGCGCCGACGGCGCGCGCGGGGGCCGTCTTCAGCGACGCGGCCGACGGGGTGACCTGAACGTTCAGACCGGTGTCGGCCCCGGCGCGCGCCACGGCCGGTCCGGGCGCGCGGACCGCATTGGCGCGCTGGATGAAGGCATCGAGCCGGCTGGCGGCGGAGCCCGAGAACTCCTGGGAACCGGCCTGGGCGGCGGCCGTTGCCGACGCAGGCACGGCGCCCGCGGCGGAAGCGGTGGCTGCGGAGGTGCCTGCTGAGGCGGCGGCGGCGGCGGTGGCTGCCTGCCCGGCGGCGGCAAACTGGGCCACGCCGGCGGGCAGGGTGCCCACCAGGGGATCCGTCAGGTCGGCGGTGTCGGTCTGCGGCATCTCGCCGACCAACGTCGCCGGCTCCTGGGCACCGGTACCGTCCGGGTCGCCGCCCGCCGCGTCGCCGCGCAGCATCGCCATGGTGGTCGCACCGATGTCGCCGCCGGTCTCTTCGGCGGTGATCGAGTTGGCCAGGGCCCCGATGACACCGGCAGGGCCGCCCCACAGCGCGCCCCCGGCCATGCGGGCCGGCTCGGAGATCGTGTCGCCGGTCAGTTCCCGGTAGAGGGTGCTGACGACCGGGATGTGCTGCAGCGGGTTGATCATGTCCAGCAGGTCGGCAAAGCCCAGCGAGTCGTTGGTGCCGCCGGTATCCGGGTCACACGGATCGGCCTCGCCGCTCTGGCATTTCTGAGACCACCAGCTCGGGTTTGTCTGGGCTGTCGCTTCCGTCACGCTCATCGCACACTCCTCCGTCCCCAGGAGTAAAGCAAGCGCCGTGCCAGGCTGTGGGCGGGGTGAGCGTAAGGAAAACGGCGCATCCCGGACGATCTCGCCGCTCCGGGCCGCGGGCGGAGGGAGGCATCCATGCCCCGGCGGCAGAGACTGCCGGGTGTGCGGTGCCGGGGCGGAATCTTTCGCCGTGTGCCCGGAAGAGCTGTCTATGAGGAGCTGTCTAGAACAGGTGTCCGGACCGCGATGCCTTGGTGGCCAGATACCGCTCGTTGTGGCGGTTGGACGCGAAGATATGGGGAACGCGCTCCACCACCTCCACGCCGCAGGCGGCGAGCTGCTCGACCTTCGAGGGGTTGTTGGTCATCAGCCGCACCCGGCCGATGCCGAGCTGGCGCAGCATCTCGGCGGCGGGGAAATAGACCCGTTCGTCGTCGTCGAAGCCGAGCGTGGTGTTCGCATCGACCGTATCGGCACCCAGATCCTGCAGGGTATAGGCCCGCAGCTTGTTGATCAGGCCGATATCCCGCCCCTCCTGCGCCAGGTACAGCAGGACGCCGCCCCCGGCCTGTTCGATCTCGCGGATCGCGCCGCGCAGCTGGTCGCCGCAGTCGCAGCGCAGGCTGCCGAGGAGGTCGCCGGTCAGGCAGGAGGAGTGGATCCGGATCAGGACCGGGCCGGCATCCCCGTCCGGCGCGCCGATGCGGATCGCCACATGTTCGGTCCCGCCATCCATCGGCCGGAAGGCGGTCAGCTCGCAGTGCTCCGCATCCGCCAGCGGCACCCGGGCCGAGGCGGCGCGGATCAGGCGGTGGGCGCTGGTCTCGGCGAACCGTTCGATCTCGCCGGCATCGACCACCAGCAACGCCCGCTCGCGGGCCCAGGCGGTCATGGTCGAGGCCGAGATGCCGTGGACCGAGGCGACCAGCGCGCTCGGCAGCAGCCGGGCCAGCTTCACCAGTTTCACCGCGGCGGTTGCGGGGGTGTCCGCGCGTTCGGGCAGGGCTGTTAGCCCGGCCGGGATACCGGACTTGCGGGTCGGGTCGGCCAGGTCGAGCACGGCGTCCACGTCCAGGGCGTTGCCCAGCGCGACCGACACGGCCGGCGCCTCGGTGCCCGAACCGAGCACGGCCGCCCGATTGCGGGTCAGCACCACGCGCGGCTCGGAGCCGGCGATGGCCGACATCTGGCCCATCAGTTCCCGCGTCGCCATTTCGCTGCCGGCGGCCACGGCCAGCCGGTCGAGGTCGCGGCCGGCGCGGATCGCCACCAGGCCGCCGCGGCGCAGTTCGGCGATGGCGCGGTCGACCGCGAGCTGCCCCGTCGCGCGCACGAACGGCCGGGCGTTGGCGGCGGCTTCAGGGGATGGCTGGGTGAGGGCAGGCGTGGCGCCTGCGGAGGGATCGCGGTCATCGGGCATGGCGGGCATATTGATCGCCGCACCCGTCAGGTCAAGACGAATGGACCGCACGACGCCCGTGCGCTTGGATGCTAAAACGGTCGGGTCAAAAAAAGTCGATACGGGAGAAAGCGATGGCGGTGTTCGGGACATACGACCAGGCGGCGCTCGACGCCCAGTACAACAACCAGGCCAAGGTGCCCGACGTGGCCGGCATCGGCCAGCGCTGGATGGCCCGGGGCGAGGAGGCGCGCAACGCACTGTCCTGCGATCTGGACCTGGCCTATGGCCCGCATGACCGGCACCGGCTGGACGTGTTCCCTGCGCACCGTCCCGACGCGCCGATCCTCGCCTTCATCCATGGCGGCTACTGGCACACGCGGGACAAGACCCTGGTGCACTTCCTGGCGCCGACCTTCGTCGCCGCCGACGTGACCCTGGTCTCGGTAGAGTACCGGCTGTGCCCGGAGGTCAAGATCGCCGACATCGTGGATGACGTGACCGCCGCCATCGGCTGGATTCACGCCCATGCCGAGCGCGTCGGGGGCCGGGCCGACAAGATCCACGTGGCCGGCCATTCCGCCGGCGGGCATCTGGCGGCCATGCTGTGCGGACCCAAGGGCCGGCCGGATCTGCTGAAGGGCGGCTGCTCCGTCTCCGGCCTGCACGACCTGGAGCCGATCCGCCTGTGTTACCTGAACGAGAGCCTGCACCTGACACCCGACGACGTGGCGCCGCTGAGCCCGATCGCCATCGCCCGCGACCTGGAGAAGGGCGGCAAGCGCCTGCCGCCGCTGATCGCCACGGTCGGGCTGGAGGAGGGGCCGGAATACCTGCGCCAGCGCGACGAGCTGGTGACGGCGCTGCATGCCGCCGGTCAGCCGGCCCTGTCGGTCGATGTGGAGGGCGGCAACCATTTCACCGCCCTGGAGGCGTTCGGCGATCCGCACCACCCGCTGTGCCAGGCCATGCTGCGCCAGATGCTGTCCCCCGGATTCTGAAACCCGATCAGGGAGGCACGATGCCGACCGCAACCTTCAACGGCGAGGTCATCGCCGATGCCGAGGACGTCATCACCATCGAGGGCGTCGCCTATTTTCCGCCGGAATCCGTGCGTCTCGACTGGCTGGAGGAGACTGCGACCCGCACCGGCTGCCCCTGGCGCGGCATCGCCACCTATTACACGGTGCGCGTGGGTGACCGGGAGGAGCGGGACGCCGCCTGGCGCTATCTGGAACCCAAGCGCAAGGCCCGGCGGATCGCCGGCTGGGTCGCCTTCTGGAAGGGCGTGGAGGTCCAGGGCGTCGAGGGCGGACTGGTGGAATGAGCGTCGCGCGATGATTTGAGGTAACCTGATGCCGTCCGCTGGCATTGGCTTTCTTGGCGGGGGCTCGCTTGGCAGGGTCGCCGCAGCATAACCGGCCGCAGCAAAACCGGATGGGAATGACGATGACGACGGGACGCAAGGTTCTTCTGGTGGATGACGACGAGGCGCTGCGCGGCACGCTGGCCGAGCAGCTTCAGCTTCACGAGGAATTCGACACCAGCGAGGCGGGTACCGGAGCCGAGGGGCTGGAGGCGGCGAAGACGGCGACCTTCGACCTGATCCTGCTCGATGTGGGCCTGCCGGACATGGACGGCCGCGACCTGTGCCGGCTGATGCGCAAGGCCGGGGTGAAGTCGCCGGTGATCATGCTCACCGCCCAGGACAGCGACGCCGACACCATCCTCGGCCTCGACGCCGGGGCCAACGACTATGTGACCAAGCCGTTCAAGGTGGCGGTGCTGCTGGCCCGGATGCGCGCCCAGCTCCGTCAGCACGAGCAGAGCGACGACGCGGTGTTCTCCATCGGCCCCTACGCCTTCAAGCCGGCGGCCAAGCTGATGGTCGACGAGACCAAGAACCGCAAGATCCGCCTGACCGAGAAGGAAACGGCGATCCTCAAGTACCTCTATCGGGCCGGCGACCGCATGGTCCGCCGCGAGACCCTGCTCAACGAGGTCTGGGGCTACAACGCCGGGGTCACAACCCACACGCTGGAAACCCACGTCTACCGTCTGCGCCAGAAGATCGAGCCCGATCCCTCCCGCGCCGAGATCCTGGTGACAGATACCGGCGGCTATCGGCTTGTCCCGTAAGGGCAATTCCGATCGGTATATCTGTAAATATGTACGTTTGACCCTGTTTGCGGATCCGAACGGGCCCTAAATTCGCTCAGTCCGGCCGGTAACGGCCCATGCGGGCGAGGCCCAGACCGAGCAGCAGGGCGCCCAGGGCGCAGAGCGTGGTCAGGGCGGCGAAGACCCAGGTCACGTCGGCCCAGACCTGCATGACCAGCAGGATCTGCGGCAGCAGGATCGGGCCGATCAGCACGCCGAGATTGCGTCCCGTCATCAGTACCGCAAAGGCGCCCGGCCCGGCCCGCGACGAGCCGAGAATGGTGCTCGGCAGGGCGAACAGGCAGACCGGGGTCACGCCGATACCCAGGCCGTAGGCGACCAGCGACACGATGCCGGTGGTGAGCGTTGTGGTGTAGGGGATCGTCCACCACACCGCCGCCTGCAGCACGATCGACGCGACGAACATCGGCGCCAGGGGCAGGCCGCGGCGGATCGCGATTGAGGTCAGCAGGCCGACCACGATCAGGATCACCACCGGCACCGAATACCCGACCGTCGCCCAGTCCTCCGACAGGCCGTGCGCCTCGACCAGGAACTGCGGCAGCCAGGTCATGTAGGCGAAGTACTGGGTCGACCACAGGGTGAAGATCAGCGCCGCCAGGGCGAGCGCCCAGCGCTCGTCCCGCGAGAACGGCGCATGGGGCGTGCCGGCCGGGCGGCGCAGGTCGAGATCGGCCGAGCCGCGCAGGCGGATCGCCACCATCCAGCCGGCCAGCAGCACCGTCGCCACCCCGGTCGCGATCCAGGACAGCCGCCAGCCGCCCCAGGCTTCGCCCTCGGCCAGATGGCCGAGCGGCACCAGCAGATTGGCGCTGATCTGTCCGAGCGGGATCCAGATCGCCGACAGGGCGATCGCCAGGGGCAGGTGGCTGGGCCCGGCGCTGCGGTTGGTGAAGACCGGCCCGGCGATGGCGAAGACTGCGAAGGCGAGACCCTCCAGCCCCCGGGCGGCCAGCATGATCATCGCGCTCTCCGGATGCACGAGGGCGAGCACGTTGCCGGCGATCGCGGTGGCGAAGGCGGTGAGCAGGATCGGCACGGTGCCGATGCGCTGCAGCGCCCAGCCCAGCCCGAACGACACCGCCAGCCCGACCACCGCGTAGATCGACATGAAGGCGCCGGCCATCACCTTGGGGTAGGCGTATTCGGCCAGGAGCGCGGGCAGCAGCGGCGGTAGCTTGAACTGCTGGAAGGCGGCGAGCGTCGCCAGAAGAAAGCCGAACAGGATACCGGTCCAGTTCGTTCGTCGCATGTCGGGTCGGACCATCGGTCGGGTTCGGTGCAGTGGCGGGGACGGGTGCCGGAGGGGGCTGTCGGAAGCAGGCGGGGTCCGCCACTGTGGGCCATCGGGCCGGGCGTCACAACCGCGCACGTACAGGTGTTCCTGACCGGATTTTTCCGGCAACATGCCTGTGGTAAGGGTGTTGCGTCGTCGCGGCGATGCGGGGTCGTGGTGATGTGGGGCCGCGGCGGCAGGCTGCCCGAGGCAGAAGGACGGGAGACGTCGGTTGGCGGATGACGCAATGGTCGTCAAGGTCTGGGGAGCGCGCGGCAGCGTGCCCTGTCCCGGGCCGCGGACCGTGAAGTATGGTGGCAACACCTCCTGTGTCGAGGTGCGCTGCGCCGGCCATCGGATCGTCCTGGACGGCGGCACCGGGATCCGCGAGCTGGGGCATGCCATGTCCGGAGAGCCCTCGGGCCCGGTCGATGTGCTGCTGACCCATTTCCATCTGGATCACATCGCCGGTCTGCCGTTCTGGGGGCCCGCCTATACGCCGGGCAACAGCATCGTGTTCCGCGCCGCCCGGCTGCAGCAGACCTTCGGCCTGCGCGAGATCCTGCACAAGATGATGTCGCCGCCGCTCTTCCCCATTCCGCTGGACGAGTTCCGCGCCGATGTGCGGTTCGAGGATTTCGCCTCCGGCACCAGCTTCGATCTGGCCCCCGGCATCCGGGTCGACACCCGGCCGCTGAACCATCCCGGCGGCGCCTGCGGCTACCGGATCAGCCATGGCGGCCGGTCGGTCGCCTATGTCACCGATACCGAGCACGTCGCCGGTCAGGACGACCAGAATGTGCTCGACCTGATGCGCGGCGCCGACCTGGTGTTCTACGACTCCACCTATACCGAGCAGGAGCTGCCCTGCCATCTCGGCTGGGGCCATTCGACCTGGGAGGAGGCGGTCCGCCTGTCCGACATCGCCGGGGTCGGGACTTTGGTGCTGTTCCACCACGACCCCAAGCACGAGGATGCCGATCTGGACCGGATCGGCGACCTGGCGGCCGAAGCCCGTCCGGGCACGCTCGTGGCGCGTGAAGGCGTGGAATTCAGCCTCTGATGCCGACCCTGTGTCCCCTTCGCGGCAGCGAGGCATAACCCCTTGAAAAAACGGATGATAGCGGTCGCTACGACGCTTGGTATTGCTCAGGGCGGCGTGTTCGTGCCGCACCGGTATGCCGCCGCGCTGCGTCCGCCTTCCACCTACAGCAATCTGGAGCCGATCTTCGCTGCCGCCGAGCCGACGATGGCGGAGGTGCTGGCGGCGATCGACCGCTACGCCGATATCGTCGCGCGGTTCCACGGGGCGAAGCCGCCGACACCGCGCTGGGGCCAGGACTGGTTTCCCGGGCTGGACGGCGCCGCCGCCTACGCGATCGTGCGGGCCGGCCGGCCGGGCAAGATCCTGGAGATCGGCTCGGGCCACTCGACCCGGTTCATGGCCCAGGCCGTCGCCGATGGCGAGCTGGACACGGAGATCCACTGCGTCGACCCGGCGCCGCGGGCCGACATCTCGGCGCTGAACGTGCGCCTACGCCGCCGGACGCTGCAGGAAACCAACCTGGCGACCCTGCCCGAGCTTGGCCAGGGCGACGTGCTGTTCGTGGATTCAAGCCACCTGGCCCTGCCGGGCTCGGACGTGGACCTGCTGTTCTCGCAGATCATCCCCGCGCTGGCGCCGGGCGTGCTGGTCCATGTTCACGACGTGCTGCTGCCCGACGGCTATCCCAGGGCCTGGGACTGGCGGGCCTATTCCGAGCATCAGGTGGTGGCCGCCTGGCTGGCGGCGGGCGGCTTGGAGCCTTTGTTCTCCAGCCACTATACGCGCACCCGGCTGGCCGGCCTGGTGGCGCAGTCGGCGGCCGCGCGCATCCCGGTTTCGGCCGGTGCGCACGAGACGTCGCTGTGGTGCGTGAAGCGCTCGCCGCAGCGGATCGCGGCCGGCTTATAGGTCATGGCTGGGGCGCCAGGATTCGAACCTGGGAATGGCGGTACCAAAAACCGCTGCCTTACCACTTGGCTACGCCCCATGCGCGGCGGAACATACGCAACTCATGCCATTTCAAGCAAGCGTCAGGTTACGATATCATGGCGGTGCCGTCCGCCCCTAGCCGGAGACTGACCGTGGCAACGCGCAGCAAGGCCAAACTGCCCTGGAGTGTGAAGGGCGTGACCCCGGAATCCCGCGATCTCGCCAAGTCCGCGGCAGCCGATCACGAGGCGACCATGGGGGAATGGCTCAGCCATGTGATCCGCCGGGTGGGGGCGGCCGAAGCCTCGGGACGACCCCTGACGCCGGCCGAATCACTGCAGGACATCGGGGATGACGGCGACGGTACCGGTCGTTCCCTCGTGTCCGGCGGCGCGCAGGGCGTGGTCGAGGATGCCGCCCTGATCGCCGGTGTGCACCAGCGCCTGGAACGCAGCGAGGCGCGGCTGCTCGATGTGCTCGACGGGCTGGAGGACGTGGTGGAGAAGCTGGCCGACCGCATCGGCCGGCTGGAGCGCCGGACCCACGGCCGCGACTGACCCGCGTGCGGGACGGCGGCCCTGCGATCTCGTCAAATCTCTGCCCCTTCGCAGTGATTTCTGTATAATGCGGCCAAAGTCTTACCGGGTAGTAATCCCGGTACCGGGTCGGTAGTTGTCCGCGAGGAAGGGTGACAGGTCGATGTCGGGATCGTCGCCATGGAGCATAAAGGGTGTCTCGCGGGAGGACCGCGAGGTCGCCAAGCATGAGGCGCGCAAAAGCGGCGAACCCATCGGCGCGTGGCTGTCGCGGCGGATTCGCGAGGCGTCCGCCGGCGGAGCACCGGTCGACGGCCGCCAGATCGTCGACCGCGGGAGCCTCGACGCACCCGACCGCCAGCCGGACCCGTCGGCCCGGGCGGTGTCGCCTGAGAACGACCGTCGGCGGGGGGGGCCGGTCCAGGGGGATCCGTCACTGGGCCGCCGCGCCACCGACCATCCCGATTTCGGCTTCGGCCCGGGCAACTGGCGCCAGGCCCGCGAGACCATCCTGGCACGCGAGGAGAGTCGCCACACCGAAGGGCTGGCCGCCCTGCGCGACCGCGTTCGGGCGGTCGAGGGCCGGCTGGAGACCAAGCCCGACGACATCGCCGAGCTGGACCAGCGGATCCGGTCGATCTCCGGCCGCATCGCCGAGCTGACCGACCGGCTGGAGGCGCTGGAGAATACCCGCGGCCTGGGCGATGTCGACCGCAAGATGGACCGGCTGGAGACGGAGTTTCTGGAGATGGACCGCTTCGTGCGGCGCATCCCGGCCGACACCTCGGACTCCCTGGACGGTCTGGCGCGCCGGATCGAGCAGCTCGTCGACCGCATGCGGGTGGTCGAGGCCTTCGTCCTTCCCGGCAAGCGCAAGCCCGGATTCTTCGGTCGGTTGTTCCGCCGGAAATCCCGGTAAACCCGTTATATTTCGGCTTGCTTCCATGATCATCGCTACCACGTTATGATGCGGTATTGATGCCGGTAGTGAGGGTAAGGTGTCCCGAGACGCCACCGCCTGGAGCGTAAAGGGAGTTGACCAGGCGACGCGCGATATCGCGCGTCGTGCGGCGGCGGCTTCCGGCATGACGATCGGCGAGTGGATCGACCACGCCATCAAGTCGGACTCCGCCAACCGGGGCATACCGGTTCCCGCCGGCCGTGACGGCGCCCCGGGCGCCGCCGCGCCGCAGCGGGTCGACGGGATCAGCGCCGACACGGTCGAGGCCATCTTCAGCCGAATCTCAGATGGCGAGCGCCTGTTCGAGGCCCGGCTGCGGCCGATCGGCTATGCCCTGAAGGACGTTGCCGAGCGGGTGGTGGCGCTGGAGCGCGAGGCGGAGCGCCTGCCGCCGCCCGGCGCACCCAGAGAGTTCGCGCCCTCGGAAATTGCGGCGGACCCAGGTCCGACCTCTCCCGAGGCCGGCCCTGCCGAGTCTGCTCCTGCCGAGTCTGCGCCTGCCGAGTCTGCGCCGGCGGCGCCCGTGCGTACGCCGATCGCCTTCCGCCCGATCCGGACCCCGGAGCCGCCCGCCGAGCCGCCGGCGCCGGTGTCTGACGATCCGGTTGCCGAAGATCCGGTCAGCGGCGATTCGGCGTCCGCCTCAGAAGACGATGTCTGGGACAGCGAGCCGCAGGAAACGGCCCCGCCGGAGCGGCCTCGGCCGACACCGATCGCATTTCGGCCGATACCGCCGCCGCCGATCGAACCGTCTGAAGAACATGACGATTTCGAGCCGATAGAACGGAATGTAAAGCCGGTTCCGGCACCTCCACCGGGTCCGCCGGAGGACTGGAGCCCGGATTTCGAGCTCGATCGCGCCGCCTTGGCCGATGCGGCCGACGAAGTCCGGGATCGACCGCGAGAGACTTCCGATCAGGAGCCGGAAAGGCCCGATCTGGATGCCGCGACGGCTGCGGTCGAGACCTGGGAGCCGACCGAGCAGACCGCCCCGGACGATATCCCGGCGCCGCCGGCGCCCGAGTCCGAGGTCGTATCGAAACCGCAACGACCCGACCCGACGCCGCCCGCCTATGACTTCCCCGCGGACCCGATCGACACCAGTGCGTTGGGTCTCTCGGGCGAGCCGATCCCGGAGCCGCTGCCGCCGCGGCGCCTCGCCAGTCGCGGCCGGCTGGCCATTGCCGCCGCCCTCGTCCTGGCGCTGCTCGGCGGCGCCGCCTGGACCGCCCATCGCCAGGGCACCCTGAGCCTGGGGGCGGTCGGCGCCCGGCTGGCCGAGGCCGAGACCAGTGTCCACCTCGCCCTGGTGGAGGCAACCGACTGGGTGATGCATCTGGTGGGCTCCGACCCGCATGTGCCGCAGGACGGGGTCGAATCCCATCCCCAACCCGCGCCGCCGCCGGAAACCGTCGCCTCCGCGCCGCCGGCGGAACCCGCCAGCCCGGCGGCCGCCACCCCCCCTGCTGGCACCGACAGTCAGGCCGGCAAGCCCGCGACCGAACCCGCGCCGGCGGAGACGGCTGCCGTGACCCCGCCCGAGCCGGCGGTGCAGCCCGCCCCGCCGCTGCCGGAGAAGCCGATCGATGTGGATCCGCGCCCGGTCGCGCCGCCACCGGCCCCGGCGCTGAGCGAGCCGCCGCGCCGGGCCTCGGCCGCCGCCGCGCCCGTGACGCAGGGCACAGCACCCCTGAGCCGGGCCGAGGCCGGCAATCCCGCGGCGCAGTTCGAGGTGGCGGCCGGCATGATGCGGGCCGCCGAGCCGCGCCCGGGGGAAGCCGCGACCTGGTTCCGGGAGGCGGCGATCAACGGCCTCGACGTGGCGCAGTTCAATCTCGGCGTGATGTACGAGCGGGGTCTGGGCGTGCCCGAGGACGAGACCCGCGCGCTGCTCTGGTATCACAGCGCGGCGGAGCAGGGGTATTCGCTGGCCCAGTACAATCTCGGCCGGCTCTATGCCCTGGGCAAGGGGATCCCGCAATCCGATGCGGAAGCGAAACGGTGGTTTCAGCGGGCCGCCGACCGAGGGGTCTCGGCCGGGCTCTACGAACTCGCCCGGTTCGAGACCGACGAGCTGGAGCGCGAGCGCAAGATGTACACCGCCGCCAAGGCCGGGGCGGAGGCCGCGCAGGAGTGGCTTCGGGTGAAATCCGCTGGCGGCGTGCCGGAGGCGCCGCTGGGTCCGCCGGCCGGGCTCATGCTGGATACGCCGACCGGTGCGCCGGACATCGCCGAGATCCAGGAGGGTCTTTCGGCCCTTGGCTATTACGACGGGCCGATGGACGGTATCGCCGGGCCGATGACCCGGGCGGCGATCAGCAAGTTCCAGAGCGACAACGGCCTGCCGGCCACCGGCCTGCCGTCGCGCAGCCTGCGCCAGCGGCTGAACTGAAGCGGCGGCTGAACTGAGCCGGACTTTCGCTAAACCTGCAGGGTTCCGGCGCGGATCCACCATCCCGGCATGTCGGCGGCCAGGCGCGCCGCCGCCTCCGTTGCAGCCTCGGGATCGGCGAAATAGCCGACGACCGTCGAGCCGCTGCCGGACATGCGGGCCAGCCGGCATCCGGCAGAAGCCTGCAGGGCGGACAGCGCACGGCCCACCACGGGCAGGAGCCGGCAGGCCGTCTCTTCCAGGTCGTTGCGGAGGTCCGCGATCGCGGTCACGGGATCGCGCCCGAGGCCGTCGATCGCCACATCGGACACCGCGTCTTCGAACTCCGGACGGCGCGCCTTGAAGACGGCCGGGGTCGACAGGCCGGCGCCGGGCCAGACGAGCACCACGGGCAGGGCGGCCCCCAGGGTCACCGGCGTGATCCGCTCGCCGATGCCTTCGACGCGCGCGGGGCGGCCGGCCAGGCAGACCGGCAGATCGGCCCCCAACGTCAGGGCTTCGGTCCGCAGGGTCTCCTCAGCGATACCCGCACCCTCCAGCAGCAGCCGCAGCACCGCCGCCGCGTCGCTCGACCCGCCGCCGATCCCGGCGCCGGACGGCAGCTCCTTGCGGACGGTCAGCGTGCCGGCGAGAGACGCCGCTCCGAGCCTGTTTGCCCCGAGCCTGTTTGCCCCGAGCCTGTTTGCACTGAGACGGCCGGCCAGGGCCAGTGCGCGCCAGGCGAGGTTGGAGGTGTTCGTGGGCACCGGCTCCGGACGCTCAAGCCGATCCTCGATGTCGAGTCGGCAGGCTCCGCCGCCCGGCTGCCAGGTCACCCGGTCGCCGATATCGGCGAAGGCCACCAGCATGTCGAGCAGGTGATAGCCGTCGGCGCGGCGGCCGACCACGTGCAGGGCGAGATTGACCTTGGCGGGCGCGATGCGGTGCCTCGGCGTGCCCCGCCGGTCAGCCGTCGACATCCGTCTTTGTGTCCGCGGTCTTCACCGATTGCGACTGCACCGCGGGCAGGCCGGCCTGGAGCTTGTGCTCGATGCTCCTGGCCAGGTCCTTGTCCGGGTCGAAGCTCAGAGCCCGCTGCCACTGGAACCGGGCCTCCTGACGGCGGCCGACCCGCCAATAGGCGTCGCCCAGATGGTCGTTGATGGTCGCATCGGTCGGCAGAAGCTCGACCGCCCGCTCCAGATGCTCCACCGCCTCGACGAAGCGCTCCTGGCGGTACATGGCCCAGCCCAGGCTGTCGACGATGTAGCCGTCGTTCGGCCGCAGGGAGACCGCCTGCTCGATCATCTTCGTCGCCCGGGGCAGGTTTCGGCCCTGGTCGATCCAGGTATAGCCCAGGTAGTTCAGCACATAAGGCTGCTCCGGCCGCAGCTCCAGCGCCTTCAGGAAATCGGCCTCGGCACGGTCCCACTGCTCGTCGCGCTCCAGGGCGATGCCGCGGGAATAGTGCATCGACCAAGAGCCGGGATCGTCCGCCGACAGGCGGGAGAAGGCCCGGTTATAGGCCGAGATCGCGCCTTTCCAGTTTTCGTTGGACCGGTACAGATCGCCGAGCCGGACCAGCGGGTCGATCTGCTGCGGCCGGCGGTCCGCCAGCGCGTTCAACCGGTCCACCGCCTCGTCCATGCGATCCAGGTCGACCAGACTGCTCACCGCCCGCAGCTCGGCCATCAGGCGGTAGGCCGAGCTTTCCGGGACCGTATCGTAGAGGGCAAGCGCATCGGCGTACTGCTCGCGGTCGTCCAGGATCTCGGCGATCAGCAGGGTCGCCAGGTCGAAATCCGGATCGAGCCGCAGGGCCAGGCGGCTGAACACCATCCCGAGCTCCGACCGGCGGTCGCGCTGCAGGGCGCTGGCCAGGTCGAAGAAGGCCTGGGCAAGTCCGTCCGTGACGGTCAGATGCTCGCCGCTCCGAGTATCGGCGGCCCGGCGCAGATACGTGCGGACATCGCTCGGATCGGCGGACACGGTATCGGTCACGATCGCCGTCGCCATGGCGGGTTCGACGCCCAGGAACCGGGCCTGGAAGTCGGCGGCGACCAGGCGCACCCGCAGCGGCGGATCCGGCATGCTGACCACGGCCGCCTCGTAGCGTTCGGCGGCCAGCGCTGTTTCGCCGGCGGCATCGGCCAGCATCGCGCTGTGCAGGGCGTGCAGCACGGCGAAGCCCTCGAGCTCCAGCACCCCCTCGATCTCGTGCTCCGCGTCGTCGCGACGGCCCTGGCCGAGCGCGATCCAGCCTTCCAGCAGCGGGCTGAGCACCCGGTTCAGCCGGTTGTCCGGCAGGGTGTCGATCAGGGCGCCGGCCCGGGCGAAATCGCCGGCCCGCGCCGCCTCGACCGCCAGGAAGATGTTGGCGATCGGCGCGTTGGCATCGAGGGTGTCGGCGATCTCGGGGGCGAGCCGGGCCGCATCGTCGTAGCGTCCGGCCTCCAGCCGCAGCAGAAAGGCGCGCCGTTTCAGCGCGATGCCGATATCGCCGTCTTCCAGGACCCGGTCCATGAAGCTGCTGGCGCGGCCGACATCGCGAATCCGGTCGGCGTACCGTCCGGCGAGGAAGGCGCCGGAGGCCGACATTTCACTCGGAGACAGCGGGACGGCGGCTGCATCCCCGGCCCGGGGGCCGGCGGAGGCGCAGGCCGACAGGCCCAGCGCGACGCAGAATGCCGGGGCGAACGTGCGAAGGCCGCTCATGATGCCGGTCCGTCGTCCGGCAGCGGAAGCGGGTCGCAGGGCGGTCTGGGGCAAAGGCAAAGCCTCACATGTTCGGGTAGACCGGACCTCCCCCTCCTTCCGGCACGACCCAGTGAATGTTCTGCGTGGGATCCTTGATATCGCAGGTTTTGCAGTGCACGCAGTTCTGAGCGTTGATCTGCAGCCGCGGGTTCCCACCATCGTCGTCGCGTACGATCTCATATACGCCGGCCGGACAATAGCGTTGTTCCGGAGCGTCGTAGAGCGCCAGATTGTAGTCCACCGGAATCGACGGGTCCTTCAGCGTGAGGTGGGCTGGCTGATTCTCCTCATGGTTGGTATTCGACAGGAACACCGAGGAGAGCTTGTCGAAGCTGATCTTGCCGTCCGGCTTCGGATAGGAGATCGGCTGCGCCTGGGACGCCGGCACCAGGCTTTCGTGATCCGGGTGGTGGTGCAGGGTCCAGGGCGCCTTGCCACGGAAGATGTAGGTGTCGATCGCGGAATAGGCGAGGCCCGGCAGCAGGCCGGCGCGGAAGGCCGGCCGGATGTTGCGGACCTTGTACAACTCGTCGTAGACCCAGGTCTTCTTGAGCATGTCCGGGTAGGCCGTCGGCTCCACGCCCTGCGTCGCGTCGCCGCCCTTCAGCGCCTCGAAGATCGCTTCGGCCGCCGTCATGCCGGACTTCATGGCGTTATGGCTGCCCTTGATCTTCGGCACGTTCAGGAAACCGGCGGCGCAACCGATGAGCGCACCGCCCGGGAAGGTCAGCTTCGGGATCGACTGCCAGCCGCCCTCGTTGATGGCGCGCGCGCCGTAAGAGACCCGACGGCCGCCCTCGAAGATCGGCCGAATCGAGGGGTGCTGCTTGAAACGCTGGAACTCGTCGAACGGCGACAGGTGCGGGTTCTTGTAGTCGAGCCCGATGACGAAGCCGACGGCGACCTGGTTGTCCTCCAGATGATAGAGGAACGAGCCGCCATAGGTGTCGCCGCTCATCGGCCAGCCGATCGTGTGGACGATCTTGCCCGGCGTGTGCTTCTCCGGCTCGATCTCCCACAGTTCCTTGATACCGATGCCGTAGGTCTGCGGATCGCAGTCCTTGCGCAGGTCGAACCGCTCCATCAGCCCCTTGGTGAGCGAGCCGCGGCAGCCCTCGGCGAACAGGGTCACCTTGGCGTGCAGTTCCATGCCCGGCTGGTAGTGGGCGGTCTTCTCGCCGTCCTTGCCGATGCCCATGTCGCCGGTGGCCACGCCCTTGACGCTGCCGTCTTCGTGATACAGCACCTCGGCGGCGGCGAAGCCGGGATAGACCTCGATGCCCATCCCCTCGGCCTGCTCGCCGAGCCAGCGCGCCACATTGGCCAGGCTGACGATATAATTGCCGTGGTTGTTCATGGTCGGCGGGGTCGGCAGGCGGAACGACGACCCCTTGGTCAGGAACAGGAACTCGTCCTCGGTCGCCGGCGTGTTCAGCGGCGCCCCCTTTTCCTTCCAGTCCGGAATCAGCTCGTCGAGCGCCCGGGTCTCCATGACCGCGCCGGACAGGATATGGGCGCCGACCTCGGCCCCCTTCTCCAGGACGACGACCGAGAGATCGACATCATTCTCCTGACAGAGCTGCTTCAGCCGGATCGCGGCGGCGAGACCGGACGGTCCGCCTCCGACAATGACGACATCGCATTCCATCGACTCCCGTTCCATCCTGCACTCCCGCTTCGAAGCAATGGCACATTCTATCTCTTTGTCACCGCGCGGTGGCCGCCGGCCCTTCGACCTGTCATAACTCACCCATGTACGCGAAACCAGGGGCGCTGGCCCCGATCCGGGCCTGGGACAGACCGTGACGGACGCCGATATCCACTCGGCAGCCCGCGCGCTGCTTTCCTGGTATGTGGAGGCCGGCGTCGATGAGGCAATACTCGCCGACCCGGTGAACCGGCTGGTGCCGGCCCCGAAACCGGTCCAGAGATCTGCCCAGAGATCGGATCCGGCGCCGGCGCCGAGACCCGCCGCCTCCGCCCCGCAGACGCCGACCCACGCCCCGAGCGCACCACCGCCGCGTCCCGCCGTGCCGCGCGCCGCCCAGGCTGAGCTGGATCGCCCGGCGGACGCCGCCCGGGCCGCGGCGCGGGGCGCCACCTCCCTGGAAAGCCTCAAGCGGGTGATGGAGGGGTTCGAGGGCTGCGGCCTGAAGATCACGGCGACCAACACGGTCTTCGCCGACGGTGTGACCGGTGCCGATCTCATGGTGATCGGCGAGGCGCCCGGCGCCGACGAGGACCGTCAGGGCAAGCCCTTCGTCGGGGTCAGTGGCCAGCTGCTCGACCGCATGCTGGCCAGCATCGGTCTGTCGCGCGCGGACTCGGTATATATAACCAACATCCTGCCCTGGCGGCCGCCGGGCAACCGTCAGCCGACACCGGCGGAGATCGCCACCTGCGTCCCCTTCGTGGAGCGCCATATCGAGCTGGCGGCACCCAAGGTTCTGATGTTCGCCGGCGGCACCTCGGCGAAGACGCTCATGGGCCGCAAGGAGGGCATCACCCGCCTGCGGGGCACCTGGATGGACTGGCCGCTGCCCAATTCGGGAGGGGTGATCCCGGCGCTCGCGACCTATCACCCGGCCTATCTGCTGCGGACCCCCGGACAAAAGGCGAGTGCCTGGAAGGACTTGCTTGCATTGCGTCGCCGTCTGGATGAAGTCGCGAAGGCAGTATAATTATCGCAATAAATTAACGTAATATTGAGCAATAAATACGTTATTTGAATTCATCGATACAGAATTAAATTTCATTCCGCATTCGGACAGCGATTTTCGGGTCGGTTATCCACAGGAATGGTTCCGTGGCCGGGGTGACTCACCTTGCCGTGTAGAACGAATCCTACTAACTGGATCGCATGTCTCCGCCACAATCCCGCCACAAATCCCCGTCGACCTTTGGGGGTGGTATTCATCGCCTGGTTGTCGGACTCCTCGGTGCCGCCCTGCTGTTCGGCGTGGCGACCGGTGTCCGGGCCCAGGAGCGGGCGCAGGAAACGGCGCTTCTGCCGCCGGCCATTCTCGATGAGTCGCGCCTCGAAGCCGCTCAGCCGCTGCCGCGGATTCTGACTCAGCGCGATGTCGAGCTCTACCGGAAGATCTTCGCCGAACAGAGCGAAGGCCACTGGAAGACGGCCGACACGCTGATCGCCCGGGTCCAGAACAAGATCCTGCTCGGTCACGTCAAGGCGCAGCGCTACCTGCATCCGACCGCCTACCGGTCGAGCTGGGTGGAGCTGCGGGACTGGCTGCGGGACTATGCCGATCTGGCGGATGCCAAGCGCATCTACGGTCTCGCCGTCCGGCGCAAGCCGGCCTCCGCCAAGGCGCCGCGCGCGCCGGAGCGTGGATACCTCGGCGGCAACGGCGCGGATGCCGTCCGCGACGTGCATTTCTACGTCTCGCCCCGCAAGCGCAGCGGATCCGAACAGGCCAGCATCCGCAATCTGGCGCGCGAGATCCGGTCGCTGATCGGCAAGGGGTCTCCGAGTGCGGCGCTCCGCAAGCTGGACACCAAGGCGGTGCGCAGGCTGCTCGATCCGGTGGAATTCGCCGAACAGCGCGGCCAGATCGCCAAGGGCATGTTCGTGTTCGGCAAGGATGCCGAGGCGCTGCGCCTGGCGGCGAAGAGCGCGGAGGAAGCCGGCGACGATGTTCCGGCCGCCTATTGGATCGCCGGTATGGCAGCCTGGCGGCTGGGCAAGGTGGAAGAGGCCGAAAAGCACTTCTCTGCGCTCGCCATGTCCGAAAACGCGGCCCGCACCCAACGGTCCGCCGGCGCCTATTGGGCGGCCCGTGCCGCCCTGCAGCTGCGCAAGCCGGCCGATTCGACCCGCTGGCTCGCCCGCGCCGCACAGTATCCGCTGACCTTCTACGGTCTGCTGGGCCGTCGTGCGCTCGGCGTGGAGGTGCCGTTCGACTGGTCGCTGCCGGAGATCACCGACCGCAAGGCCAAGCGGCTGCTCTCCCACGAGGGTGCGCGCCGGGCGATCGCCCTGATGCAGGTCGGCGAGAGCAGCCGGGCGGAACGCGAATGGCGCAAGCTGTTCCCGCGCCTCGACCGGTCGCTGCGCGAGCCGCTGATGACCATCGCCACCCGCCACAACATGCCGGGCCTGGCGATCCGTCTGGCCGGCATCATCCGGGTATCGACCGGGCGGATCTATCATGCCGCGCTCTATCCGGTGCCGCGCTGGGCGCCGGCCGACGGGTTCTCCGTCGACCGGGCGCTGATCTACGGCATCATCCGGCAGGAATCCGGTTTCGATCCGCGGGCGCGCTCCGGCCGCGGCGCGCGCGGGCTGATGCAGCTCATGCCGCGCACCGCCAACTACATGGACGCCAACGACGATCTGGAAGAGCGGCACGAGCTCTACGATCCGGCCCTGAACCTCCAGCTCGGTCAGCGCTACGTCGACCACCTGCTGCATCTGGACCGGGTGGATGGCGACCTGTTCCGCCTGCTGGTCGCCTATAACGCCGGGCCGGGCAATCTCGGCCGGTGGGCGCGGAGTGTGAACTTCAAGGACGATCCGCTGCTGTTCATCGAGTCCATCCCGTCGCGGGAAACCCGGGAGTTCATCGAACGGGTCTTGTCAAATGTCTGGATCTACCGACATCGTCTCGGACAGACCGCACCGTCCCTCGACCGCGTCGCCGCGGGAGACTGGGCGATCTATCGCGGCATCGACGACGAGACAGGATTCAAGATCCGCAATGCCCGATTCGGACAAGACTGACGGCGGCACGGCGCTGAACAGGGCGGCGCCCGGCGCCCGCCTCGACGAGAGCCGGCCGTTCATCCCGGTCAACATCGCCATCCTCACCGTCTCCGACACCCGGACGCCGGAGACCGACCGGTCCGGCGACACCCTGGTGGAGCGGCTGACCGCCGCCGGCCATGTCCTGGCCGATCGAGCCATCGTGCCGGACGACGTGGGCGCCATCACCGAGCGTCTGAAGGCTTGGATCGCCGATGACGGGATCGACGCGGTGATTTCCACGGGTGGTACCGGCGTGACCGGCCGCGACGTCACCCCGGAAGCCTTCGAGCAGGTCTACGAGAAGCGGATCGAGGGTTTCGGCGAGGCCTTCCGATGGATCAGCTTCCAGAAGATCGGCACCTCCGCGATGCAGAGCCGTGCCACCGCCGGCGTCGCCCGCGGCACCTATCTGTTCGCCGTGCCCGGCTCGACCGGCGCCTGCCGGGATGCCTGGGACGAGATCTTCGCCTATCAGCTCGACTTCCGGTTCCGGCCCTGCAATTTCGTCGAGATCATGCCCCGCCTGCGCGAGCACGAGTTGGCGCGGGAGAAAACCAAGGCCTGAGGCCGCGTCAATCGCCCAGCCGCTGCAGCCAGCGCGCCGGGATGTGCAGACGGAACAGGAAGATCCTCAGCGCGCCGAGCAGAACGGCACCGGCCCCGGTCGGCCAATCCCCGGCCTCGACCCTGGCGGCGACGTCGAAGACCACCATGCGGGCGAGGCCGAGCGCGCGGGCCAGGATCAGATCCTCGCCGCGCTCCAGATCCGCCACTCCCTCCAGATGGACGAGGAACCGCCGCCGGATCACCAGCCCCTGGGCGCCCGAGGGCAGCCCCATCCAGCGGTTGCGGAACCGCATCAGCCGGGTGGCCAGGGGGTCGCCCACCACGTCCAGCGGGAAGAAGCCCCCGCGCTCGCGGTTGCGCTCTTCGGCGGCGAACACCACGACCGTCGCATCCCATCCCCGCTCCAGCACCGTCTCGGCCCGCAGCAGAAGCAGCCAGTCCGCGGTGGCGGCCTTGGCCCCGGCCGCGAGGCGCGCACCGCGGGAGGCGGGCAGGGTGATCAGGGTGGCACCCCGGGCTTCGGCGACGGCGGCCAGGCCTGGGTTTCCGTCGGGGTCGACCACGATGGTCTCCAGGTCGAGGCCGCGGCTCTCCGTACCCACCAGGGCGGCTAGGCAGCGTGCGAGTTGGTCCGCGTCCCCGTTCGCCGCGATCACCACGGACAGACCCATGCGCCGGGTCCCCGGAGGGCCGACATGGGCGGCGGCGTCGGTGCGCATGGCGCGGGGACGGGGTAGGTGCATCGGTCTCGCCTATGGTAAGTCCGCGCAATGATAACCGATTCCCGTTCCGTCGACCCCACCCGGACCACCCTGGCCGCAGCCGTCGCTCTGTCCGAGGACGCCATCGCCGCCGAGCCGGTGGAGGGTCGGGTTCACCGCCACTGGCGGCTCGCCGGCGGACGCCTGGTGCGGGTCCCCCGGATGAGCCATCTGGGCCTGTCGCCCCGGCGTAACCTGATCTATGCCGCCCGGGCGTTCCGGCGTATGGCGCCCAGCGGCGCGGTGCCCCGGCTGCATGGGATGCTGCGGGTGTCGCCCGATCTGCCCTGGGGTGCGCTGGTGGTCGATGACGTCGACGGCGCCGTGCCGATACTGCCGACCGATCTGCCGGCGATCGGCCGGGCGCTGGCCGCGATCCACCGTCTGCCCGTGCCGACACGCCGGGCGCCCTTCGTCGACCCCGCGGATCCGCTGACATATCTGCTGACCGTCGCCCGCCGGCAACTGGCCCCGGTGCAGGACCGTCTGGAGGGCGATGCCCGGCGGATTCTGGATGACGAGATGGGCTGGGCCGAGGGGTTGATCGCCCAGGCTCCGCCCCGGCCGGCCCCCAGCCTGGTGGCCGCTGACACTCATCCGGGCAATTTCCGGATTCTGCCGGACGGGGCGGCGGTGCTGCTCGACGTGGAGCGGCCGGTCTACGACAGCGCGGCGGTCGACCTCGCCCACGCCTCCCTGCCGTCCTCGCTGGCCTGGGATCCGGCGGTGCGGGGAGGTGCGGAGCGCGCCGACATCGTCGCGTTTCACGGCGCCTGGGCGGCGGAGGTACCGGCGGATCTGGCGGCGGCGGTGCGGCCGTGGGTCCTGCCCTACCGCCGGCTGATCTGGCTGCGGACCACGAGCTGGGCCTGCGCCTGGGCGGCGACGAACGACCTGTCGGCGGCGCTGGCCTCGGCCGATGCGGCGACCTCCGGCCTGGCGCGCAGGCTTGCACGCTTCGTCGATCCGGCGATGATGGAGGAGGCGCGGTCCGGTTGGATCGGAGACCGGGCCTTCAGCGGGGAGGAACTGATCCCGTGAGCGGGAAGATCGTCAACCTGCGTACCGAACGCAAGCGCCGCGGCCGGGCCGACGCGGCGGAGAAGGCGGCTCAGAATCGCGCACTGCACGGCCGCACCAAGACCGAACGCCAGGTCGAGCAGGCCCGGCGCGAGGCCGCCGACCGGGCGCATGAGGGCCGGAAGGTCGAACCGGACAAGGACCGGTCCGACCCCGATTGACGCGTGCCGTCGCGGCACGCCAGTGACGCGCGGGCCGGTCAGACCCAGCCGGTCAGACGACGCTGAGCGCCACGTCGATATTGCCCTTTGTGGCGTGGGAATACGGGCAGACGACATGTGCCTTGTCGACCAGGGACTTGGCTGTCTCGGCATCGACGCCGGGGATCGACACGGCCAGGGCCGCCTCGATGCCGAAGCCGGTGCCGTCGTCGCGCGGGCCGATGCCGACGGTCGCGGTGACCTTGGCGTCGGCCGGGATCGTCACCTTCTCCTTACCGGCCACGAATTTCAGCGCGCCGAGGAAGCAGGCGGAATAGCCGGCGGCGAAGAGCTGCTCCGGATTGGTCCCGGTGGCGCCGTCGCCGCCCAGCTCCTTCGGCGAGGTCAGCGTGACGTCGAGCACGCCGTCTTCGGTGCGGGCCTGACCGGCGCGGCCGCCGGTGGCGCTGGCGGAGGTCTTGTACAGGATGTTCATCTCGGTCTCCTGGTTTCTGAGAGAGTCGATACGGTCCAGATGCAATAAAGATTGTGCACGATTTAATTTTTGACAATCAATCAGACGACATGACAGCCATGCAATAAGATTGTGTATGATCTAATAGGCCGCCCGGTATGCTGCCGGGCTCATCTGGAGCCTGCCGTGGACGAACAGACGCCTCCCCCGCCCACCGACGCCCCGCCGGCGACCCCTTCCGCGCCGCCGAAGCTCGACGACCAGCTCTGCTTCGCCCTGTATTCGGCCGGGCTGGCGCTGACCAAGGTCTACCGTCCGATCCTGGAGGCGCTGGACCTCACCTACCCGCAATACCTGGCAATGATGGCCCTGTGGGAGCGCGACGACATCCCGGTGAATGCCCTCGGCGCGCAGCTGCGTCTGGATTCCGGGACGCTGACGCCCCTGCTGAAGCGTCTGGAGGCCCGCGGCCTGCTGCAGCGCCGCCGGGACCCGGAGGACGAGCGGCGAGTCCGGGTGGTGCTGACCGAAGCCGGGCGGTCCCTCGGCGCGCGGGCATCGGACATCCCGCTGGCGATCGGCCAGGCGGCCGGGATGAACCGCGAGGACGCCCGCGCGGAGCGGGACCGGCTGGTGGCCCTGCGCGACCGGCTGGAGGCTTTTCTGGACCGGGAGTGAGCCGAGGCGGCCGCCCGTCCCGGGTATTGAAGTTCTTGCTTTGTTCTCTCGGTCGTCCTATTTTGACGGCATGTCCCGTCGCCGTTCCATTGCGGTCGATCCGCTCGAGGTCTTTGCTGACGAGTTCGCCCAGGACGTCGCCCGCGACCCGTTCGTCGACGATTTCGGCCAGGCGGACGAAGCGGAGGAGCCGGTCAAGCTTATCGAGGCGGTAGCGCCGAGCTACGAGGCGCCGAGCGATGTGGTGCCGCCGGCGCCGCGCAAGGGTCGGGGTGCCGTCACCAACGTGGCCGGGCGCTACGAGCGCTTCGCCCAGGAGCGGGTCGATGACGGCTGGCAGCGGGCCGAGGACGAGGAACCGCGGCTGCGGACCACCGTCGCCATCGACGCCAGCCGCACGGTGATCGCCCGCAACCAGTCGCCCGACGTGCCGTTCGACCGCTCCATCAATCCGTACCGCGGATGCGAGCATGGCTGCGTCTACTGCTTCGCCCGGCCGACCCATGCCTATCTCGGCCTGTCCCCGGGGCTGGATTTCGAAAGTCGGCTGTTCGCCAAGCAGGACGCGCCGGCGTTGCTGCGCAAGGAACTGGCGGCCAAGGGCTACACCTGCCAGCCGATCGCGCTGGGCACCAATACCGATCCCTACCAGCCGGTGGAACGCGAGCGGAAGATCACCCGGGGCATCCTGGAAGTGCTGGCCGAGCACGAGCATCCGGTGACCATCGTCACCAAGTCGGACCTGATCGTGCGGGACCTGGACATCCTCGGGCCGATGGCCGCCAAGGGCCTGGCGTCGCTGTCGATGTCGGTGACCACCCTGGACCGCGACCTGGCCCGGCTGATGGAGCCGCGGGCGTCGACGCCGGAGAAGCGGCTGGCGGCGATCCGCGCCTGCGCCGCTGCCGGGGTGCCGAGCGGCGTGCTGGTAGCGCCGATCATCCCCGCCGTGAACGACAGCGAGATCGAGGCGATCCTGGAACGCGCCCATGGCGAGGGCGCGCGGCACGCGGCCTGGGTGCTGCTGAGACTACCGTTGGAAATCAAGGACCTGGTGGAGGAATGGCTGCACACCCACTTCCCCGACCGGGCGGAGCGGGTGCTGTCCCTGGTGCGCCAGAGCCGCGGCGGCGCATTGTACAAGGCGGAATGGGGTAAGCGCATGTCCGGCGAAGGGCCGTATGCCCATATGATCTCCCAGCGGTTCCGCCGCACCTGCCAGAAGCTGGGTCTGGGACGGCGGATGGGCGGGCTGGACACCTCGCGCTTCACAGTTCCGGCCGCGGTCAGCCGGCAGATGTCGCTGTTCGAGGGCTGAGCGGGGTTTCGGGCGACCGTTGCCTCTGGGTTAAATCTTTGGATTCATGTATAAAATCCGGTAGCGCCCTGTAGCGCACCGTGAAACCGACATGTAAGTTGTCGCCGCAAGATCTTGATATGCTGGACCGATTGAAATGGCCAAAGCCCCGAAATCTGGTGCACCGGGCTTGAGACCGTCACTCCCCGGCCCGACGGCCGAGCTGGAACGGGCGGCGGCGGCCGGGATGGGTCTCGGCCGGGCGGCGACGGTGTTCGGGGTCG
Organism: Thalassobaculum salexigens DSM 19539; assembly: GCF_000423805.1. Classification (NCBI taxonomy): domain Bacteria; kingdom Pseudomonadati; phylum Pseudomonadota; class Alphaproteobacteria; order Rhodospirillales; family Thalassobaculaceae; genus Thalassobaculum; species Thalassobaculum salexigens. The sequence continues at coordinate 370,074 of NZ_KE384095.1, read as the reverse complement.
ACGAGGTCGGGCGCGGTCCGCTCGCCGGGCCGGTGGTCACCGGAGCCGCCTGGATCGATGTGGACCGGATGCCGGACTCCGTGGCTTGTCTGATCGCCGACAGCAAGGCCCTGACGGCGGAGCGCCGCGCCGCGGCCCTGGAAGCGGCGCGGCCTTATGCGGTGATCGCGCTCGGCCGGGCCGAGGTGGCGGAGATCGACACCACCAACATCCTTGCCGCCGCCCTCACCGCCATGGCCCGGGCGGTGGACGCCCTGGTTGCCACCCTCGGACGGCGGCCGGATCATGTGCTGGTCGACGGCAACCGGCTGCCTGTCTGGCCCTGGCCGGCCCAGGCGGTGGTCAAGGGCGACTGCCTCTCCCTGTCCATCGCCCTTGCCGCCATCGCCGCCAAACAGGCCCGCGACGCCGAGATGGCCGCCCTGGCACGGCACCATCCGGGCTACGGCTGGGAGCGCAATGCCGGCTACGGCACGGCGGAGCACCGGGCGGGGCTGGCGGCGCTCGGCGCCACCCCGCACCACCGCCGCAGCTTCGCGCCGGTCCGCGCCGTGCTGGAGGCGCGGGGGCTGGGGTAAGCCTCCCCAACCCGCCACCCTCTTACACTCCCCGGACTTGTTCCGGGGAGTGAAGATGGGGAAGAGGGGATCGGAGAACCGAACCCCATCCCGCTACCGCCCCATCCCAAGCGTCTAGAGCCCACAGTTAGCACTATATCTTGGGTATGACTCATAACTCATTGAGTCTATTTAGTGATTCGCCCATGAGCGTTGACGGGAGTCCCGGCACGTGAGATTCTCCGACCCTCCTTCTTGGCACGGACGGGGGCGAGAACGTGGGAGAGACCAAGCTGCCGGTGGGGCGAATCCTCACCGGCGACTGCGTGGACATGCTGCGCACACTACCGGATGCAAGCGTCGACCTGGTCTTCGCCGATCCACCCTATAACCTGCAGCTCGGCGGAGAGCTCTACCGCCCCAACAACACGCGGGTCGCAGGGGTCGATGACGACTGGGACCGGTTCGTCGGCTTCGAGGCCTACGACGCCTTCACCCGTGACTGGCTGGCGGAATGCCAGCGGGTGCTGAAGGATACCGGGACGCTCTGGGTCATCGGCAGCTATCACAACATCTTCCGGGTCGGCGCCACACTCCAGGATCTGGGCTACTGGATCCTGAACGACGTGGTCTGGCGCAAGGCCAACCCGATGCCGAATTTCCGCGGCAAGCGCTTCACCAATGCCCATGAGACCATGATCTGGGCGGCGCGCAGCGAGAACGCGCGGAAATACACGTTCAACTACGACGCCATGAAGGCGCTGAACGACGACCAGCAGATGCGCTCGGACTGGTTCCTGCCGATCTGCTCGGGCTCGGAGCGTCTGAAGGACGGCAACGGCGACAAGGCGCATCCGACCCAGAAACCGGAGAGCCTGCTGGCCCGCGTGCTGCTGGCCTCCACCCGGCCGGACGACGTGGTGCTCGACCCGTTCTTCGGCACCGGCACCACCGGCGCCGTCGCCAAGCGGCTGGGCCGGCGCTGGATCGGCGTGGAGCGCGAGGCGAAGTACATCGAGGTCGCCAAGCGCCGCATCGCCGAGACCGAGGCGGCGGAGGATCCGCTGGCCCTGGCGCTGGCCAACAAGCGCGAGCAGCCCCGGGTCCCGTTCGGCCGGCTGATCGAGGAGGGCTTGATCCGGCCCGGCGAGGTGCTGTTCGACGCGCGCCGCCGCTGGACCGCCAAGGTGCGGGCCGACGGCCACCTGATCAGCGCCGAGCATCGCGGCTCGATCCATTCGGTGGGGGCCGCCGTGCAGGGCGCGCCGGCATGCAACGGCTGGACCTTCTGGCATGCCGAACGCAAGGGCATGCCGGTGCCGATCGACGCCTTCCGCTCCCAGATCCGCCTGGGAATGGGGGAGAAGGTCGGAGCGTAGAACCGGTCCGATCCGGCGAGCGCTATCCTGCCTGGACGGGTGCGGCTTCGACCTGGGGAGTACGATTGCGGGCGCCCGTCCGGGCTTCTGCGCTTGCCCCGGCACAAGGCCGGGGAGCGCGGGGGACCTCGGTCAGCTTCCCCGCGCCCTTCGTCGCAGCCCGTCGATTTCTGCGACATTCGTCGTCTCCCAAGGCGATAGTGGCGCAGCTCAACCCGTCTGAGGGGATCGCCTCATGATGTTCGACCTGTCGGATGCGCTGAACGGCCTGCTGGGCGGCCTGATGATCGGGCTGGCCGCCGCGCTGTTTCTGCTGGCGAACGGCCGGATCGCCGGGATCAGTGGCATCGCCGTTTCCATGGCAACCGCCGCCGTCACAAGGCGCCGGCTCGAATCCGCCGCCTTCGTCGCCGGTCTGATCCTCGCCCCGCTGGCTTATGCCGCCCTGGCGGGGCCGGTGGAGATCGGCGTCACGCCCTCCGTCCCGCTGCTGCTCGCCGCCGGACTCCTCGTGGGCATCGGCACCCGGATCGGCAACGGCTGCACCAGCGGCCACGGGGTCTGCGGCCTGTCGCGGCTGTCCCGGCGCTCGATGGTCGCCACCGCCACCTTCATGGCCGTCGCCGTGCTGGTCGCCGGTCTGGCGCCGCTGGTCATCGGAGGATAGGGCAATGCGCATCCTCGTCTCCCTCCTCGGCGGCCTGCTGTTCGGCCTCGGCCTCACGGTCTCCGACATGATCGACCCCGCCCGGGTGCTCGGCTTCCTCCAGGTCGCCGACGGGTCCTGGGATCCCACCCTGGCCTTCGTCATGGGCGGCGCCCTGGTGCCGATGGCGATCGCCTGGGCGGTGCGCCGCCGCCTCTCGGCCCCGGTCTGCGGCGGCAGCTTTCCCGAGCCCGCGTCCGCGACCATCGACGCCCGGCTGCTGGCCGGCAGCGCGCTGTTCGGCGCCGGCTGGGGGCTCGTGGGCTTCTGCCCCGGCCCGGCCTTCGCGGCCCTGACCCAGGGCGGAGGGCCGGTGCTGATCTTCGTCGCCGCCATGATCGCCGGCTTCTGGATCGGCGGGCGTCTCGTTCTGCGTGGCTCCGGAACGGGCTGACCGGCCACACCCCAGCTTGCCAGGGGGCCGTCCGGCGTGGAGAATATGGCTCTTATCCTTGGACGAGAGCCGGTTCCTTGGTCCTAACGCTGTTTCCGCCGTCCCGGTCCGATCCGACCCTGCTGCTGCCGCGCATCTATATGCGCCAGCCGCAGCGTGGCGACTGGCAGGAATGGGCCGAGCTGCGGGCCCTGTCCCGCGATTTCCTGGTGCCTTGGGAGCCGACCTGGCCGGAAGACGCGCTGACCCGCGCCGCCTTCCGCCGCCGCCTGGCGCGCTACGCCGAGGACTGGACCCGCGACCAGAGCTATTCCTTCTTCCTGTTCCGTCGCGACGACGACGCGCTGCTCGGCGGCATCACCATCGCCAATGTCCGCCGCGGCGTCGCCCAGAGCTGCACCTTTGGCTACTGGATCGGCAAGCCTTTCTCGCGCCACGGCTTCATGACCGAGGCGGTGCATGGCGCCTGCTGCTTCGCCTTCGACCGGCTGTCCCTGCACCGGGTCGAGGCGGCCACCCTGCCCCATAACGAGGCGAGCCAGGGGGTGCTGCGCAAATGCGGCTTCGAGGAGGAGGGCCTGGCGCGGCGCTACCTAAAGATCGACGGCAAGTGGCAGGATCATGTCCTGTTCGCGCTGCTGCGCGAGGAATTCGATCCGACCCTGCCGCCCACCTGACCCGCCCGCCCGCCGTGATGCGCAGATCGCCCGTTCCCGATCCGGGCGCGGGCTGCTACCGACATACCAACAAGACCGACCCAAGGGAGAAACGCCGTGGCCGAACGCGAGCAGTACGAAGTCTTCGCCGTCAAATACGCCCATAAGGCCGACCGCATGGCCTCGCAGAACCTGATCTTCAGCGACCTGCACGACCGGCCGATGCCGCTCGACTATTTCGTCTGGGTGATCCGAAACGAGAACCGCACCTATGTCGTCGATACCGGTTTCGGCGAGCGCGAGAGCAAGGAGCGGGGCGTGCCGCTGGAGCGCACCCCGGCGGAAGGCGTGAAGCTGCTCGGCATCGATGCGGACACGGTCGAGGACGTGATCATCACCCACCTGCATTACGACCATGCCGGCGGCCAGGACCAGTTCCCCAACGCCACCTTCCACCTGCAGGACGGCGAGATGGCCTATGCCACCGGCCGCTGCATGTGCTTCGAGCCGATCCGCCGGCCGTTCGATGTCGAACACGTCACCGACATGGTGCGCAACGTCTATGGGGGCCGGGTGAAGTTCCACGACGGCGATGCCGAACTGGCGCCGGGCGTGTCGATCCACAAGGTCGGCGGCCATTCCGCCGGGCTGATGGCGGTGCGGGTCTGGACCAAGCGCGGCTGGGTCGTGCTGGCCTCGGACTGCGCCCATTTCTACATGAACATCGAGCAGCGCACGCCCTTCATCATCTGCTATAATCTCGGAGAGATGATGAACGGTTTCAATACGTTGGAGATGCTGGCCGACAGCCCCGACCATGTTGTGCCGGGGCATGACCCGCTGGTGATGCGGTACTACCCGGCGCCGTCGGCCGATCTGGAAGGGGCGGTGGTGCGCCTCGACGAGATGCCGAACAGGGGGTGAGCCGATCGCGCTCTCTAACCCAATAAAGAGAGAGCAAATTCACACGATCAGATGTTTCCATCCGATCGTGACTTGCTCTATCGCCGGTCGCGGGGATGGGCTAGGCGGTGGATGTCCATCAGCCGCCGTGCGTCCACATCGGTATAGCGCTGGGTCGTCGACAGCGATGCGTGGCCCAGCAGCTCCTGGATCGCCCGCAGATCCCCGCCGCCAGCCAGCAGGTGCGTCGCGAACGAGTGCCGCAGCGCATGGGGCGTCGCACTCTCCGGCAGGCCGAGATAGGCGCGCAGTACCTGCAGCCGCTCCTGCACCCGGCGCGGGCTGAGCCGCCCGCCCTTCACCCCGACGAACAGCGGCCCGTCCGGCGCGAGCGCGAAAGGCACCTGCTTCAGATACGTGTCGACCGCCTGGCGCACCACCGGCAGGACCGGCACCAGCCGGGTCTTGTTGCCCTTGCCGGTGACCGACAGGGCCTCGCCGAGCGGCGCCACCGACCGGTCGAGCCCCAGCGCCTCGCCGACGCGCAGCCCGCAGCCGTAGAGCAGCGACACCACCGCCGCGTCCCGGGCCGCCACCCAGGGCTCGTCCTCCAGATCGCCGACGCTTTCCAAGGCATCGGCGGCCTCGCCGACCGTCAGCGCCTTGGGGACGGAGCGCGGCACCCGCGGACCGCGCACGCCGCCGATGCCGGCGTTGGAGACCGCCCCGCGCCGTTCCAGAAAGCGGAAGAAGCCGCGGATCACCGACAAGGCCCGGGCGGTCGATGTCTTGGACAGGCCGGCCATCGCCCGCTGGCCGAGCCAGGCGCGGAAATCTGCCGGTCCCAGCCGGGACAGGTCGCCGGGGCTGGCCGGGCCGCCGAGATGGGCGGAGAGAAACTGCAGGAAGGTGCCGAGATCGTGTTCGTAGGCGGCGAGCGTGTGGGCCGACATGCGTTTTTCGACCCGCATCCAGTCCCGCCACGCGGCGATCAGCGGCGCCAGCGCGTCCGCATGGGTGGCGGTCGCCCCGCTCGCCTCTAGCTCGGCAGGTGCAGCCACTGTCGGATCATGCATTCCAGCGACCGGCCGAGGAAGCCGAGCAACTCGGTGCCCTGGCCCGGCTGGAACGCGTCCGGCCGGCGCGACCCCAGCGCCAGCAGCCCGACGGGCGCCTGGCTGGAGGCCCGCAGGCGGCAGATCGCCTGGCTGCGCACCAGACCGGCGGCCGAGGCGAAGAGCCGGGGATCGCCGTTGATGTCGGAACAGAGCAGCACGTCCCGGTTCGGGCCCAGCATGCCGTCCACCGCGCCGGTCGGCAGCGCCCGGATGCCGGCGGCATAGGCCTTGGGGATCGGCACGTCGCCGGTCTCCACCCCGATGGTGACCGCGTCCACGTCCAGCAGCACGGCGAGATCGGCCGTCACCGTCTGGATCATGGTCTCGAAGCTGGAGGCCCGCAGGATCGCCAGCACGCTGTCATGCACCCGGGCCTGGATCGACTGGTTGTTGCGCGCGGTGGTGACCAGATAGTCCTGGGCGGCGCGCAGCTTGTCGTTCTCCTCGCGCAGACGGGTGACCATCGCCTGCTGGAAATCGACCACATTGCCCTCGGACTGGCCCGGCGGCACGAGCACCGCGAGGAGATCCGGATGCTCGTTCAAAAACTCCGGATTCTCCCGCAGATACGCAGCGACCCGGTCGGCCGTCAGCGCGCGCATCTCGCCCGAACGGGGCTTGCCGGCAGCTGTGGTCGGAACGGGCCCCTTCTCGGTCATGCGGCGTCGCTCTCCGGCGCGAGGATCGACTGTCCGGTCTTGGCCCAGTCGGCCATGAAGGCGGCCAAGCCCTTGTCGGTCAGCGGGTGATTGTACATCGCCCGCAGCACCGCCGGCGGCAGGGTGGAGACGTCGGCGCCCAGCTTGGCGGCTTCCACCACGTGATGCGGACCGCGTACCGAGGCGACCAGGATCTCGGTGGCGAAGTCGTAGGCGCCGTAGATCTCGACGATCTCGGCGATCAGGCCCATGCCCTCGGTGCCGATGTCGTCCAGCCGGCCGACGAAGGGGGAAATGAAGGCGGCACCGGCCTTCGCGGCCAGCAGCGCCTGGGCCGGCGAGAAGCACAGGGTGACGTTGACCGCCGTGCCCTCGTCGGCGAGCACCTTGCAGGTCTTCAGGCCGTCGACCGTCAGCGGCACCTTGACCGCGATGTTGTCGGCGATGCCGCGCAGGTAGCGGCCCTCGCGCAGCATGGTCTCGTGATCGGTGGCGGTGACCTCGGCGGAGACCGGGCCGTCGACCACGTCGCAGATCTCGGCGATGACCTCGGCGATCGGCCGGCCGGATTTGGCGATCAGCGAGGGATTGGTGGTGACCCCGTCGACCATGCCGGTCGACGCAAGGTCGCGGATCTCCGCGACATCGGCAGTGTCGATGAAGAACTTCATGGGGCTCGTCTCCGTGTTCGGCAGTTGGCGGAGGCGTACGCGAGTCGCAGGCGAGAGTCTACCCCATCCCCCGGTGAGCGGCCACCGGAGAGCCGGGTTTCGCATGTGCAAATTAGGCATGCGTTGTGACGGCGGCCTCGGCGGGCCACACTCGCCAGATTTTTCGTGCGCGCGACCCCTCCCGCAGCGCCCGACCCAGTCTGTTCCTAACCCAGTCTGTTCCATCATGATCCGACCGTGACCGATCTTCTGCCCCTCGACGAGCCGTTCGACCGCGTCAGCGTGCTGCTGCCGCTGCCGCTGGACGTCGCCTATGACTATAAGGCCGATCCGGCTCTGGAGCTGGCGCGCGGCGATGTGGTGGAGGTGCCGCTCGGCCAGCGGCGCATGGTCGGGGTCGTGCTCGGTCCCGGCGGCGGCGACGCGGTCGCGCCCGAGCGGCTGCGCGCGGTGTTCCGGCGGCTGGACGTGCCGCGCCTGCCCAGGACTGTGATCGATCTGGTGGAATGGACGGCGGCCTGGACGCTGGCGCCGCGCGGCAATGTGGTGCGCATGGCGATCAGCACGCCCTCGGCCTTCGAACCGCCGGCTCCGGTGGTTGTTCACACCGCCGGCCCGCAGGAGGACTGGACCGGCCAGGCCCGCCTGACCCCCGCCCGCCGCCGGGTGCTGTCGGTTCTGAGCGACGGTCCGGCCCTGGAACAGAAGGACCTCGCCCGCGAGGCGGGGGTCGGTCCCTCGGTGATCAAGGGCATGATCGACTGCGGCATGGTCGCGCCCCATACGGTCGCCCAGCCGGCCCCCTTCGAGACGCCGGACGCCACCCGCGACGGGCCGACGCTCAGCGGCGAGCAACAGACCGCCGCCGAGACCCTGCGCGCCAAGGTCGATGCCCACGCCTTCTCCGTCACCGCCGTCGACGGCATCACCGGCTCGGGTAAGACGGAGGTGTATTTCGAGGCGATCGCCGCCGCCTTGACTGCCGGCCGTCAGGCCCTGGTGCTGCTGCCGGAGATCGCCCTCTCGGCGGAGTGGCTGGAGCGGTTCGCCGATCGTTTCGGTGTCGAACCGGCCGTGTGGCATTCGGATCTGAAGCCGAAGGTGCGGCGCGAGACCTGGCGGGCGGTGGCCGAGGGCTCGGTGCGGGTGCTGGTGGGCGCCCGCTCCGCCCTGTTCCTGCCCTTCGCCGAGCTCGGCCTGATCGTGATCGATGAGGAGCACGAATCGGCCTACAAACAGGAGGACGGGGTCGCCTATCACGCCCGCGACATGGCCGTGGTCCGCGCCCGGCTGGAGGGCATCCCCATCGCCCTGGTCAGCGCCACGCTGAGCCTGGAGACGGTGGAGAACGTCCGCCAGGGCCGCTACGGCGCGGTGCACCTGACCGCCCGGCCCGGCTCCGCCACCCTGCCCGAGGTCGCGCTGATCGACCTGCGCAAGCATGCGCCGGAGCGCGGCACGTTCCTCTCCCCGCCGCTGGTCGAGGCGGTGCAGCGCACCCTGGACGAGGGCGAGCAGGCGATGCTGTTCCTCAACCGCCGGGGCTACGCGCCGCTGACCCTGTGCCGGACCTGCGGCCACCGGCTGGAATGCCCGAACTGCACCGCCTGGCTGGTGGAGCACCGGCTGCTCGGCCGTCTGGTCTGCCACCATTGCGGCCTGTCGGCCCGGTTGCCCAAGCAGTGTCCGTCCTGCGAGGCGGAGGACAGTTTCGTCGCCAGCGGCCCGGGGGTGGAGCGGCTCGCCGAGGAGGTGCTCGTCCGCTTCCCGGACGCCCGCTTCCAGCTCGCCTCCTCCGATACCCTGACCGGCCCGGACAAGGCGGCGGAGTTCGTGCGCTCGGTGCGGGCGCGGGAGGTCGACATCATCATCGGGACCCAGGTGGTGGCCAAAGGGCACAACTTCCCTTGGCTGACCCTGGTGGGGGTGGTGGATGCCGATCTCGGGCTGGCCGGCGGCGATCTGCGGGCCTCGGAGCGGACCTATCAACTGCTGCACCAGGTCTCCGGCCGCGCCGGGCGGGCCGAGCGGCCGGGCCGGGTGCTGCTGCAGACCCACGCGCCGGAGACGCCGGTGATGCAGGCCCTGGCGGCCGGCGACCGCGAGTCGTTTCTGCAGTCGGAGATCGACCAGCGCAAGGCGGCGGGCATGCCCCCCTACGGGCGGCTGGCGGGGATCGTGATCTCCGCACCCGACGCCGACCGCGCGGATGCGGCGGCCCGGATGGTGGCCCGGGCGGCGCCGCGACTGAACGGCGTGACCATCCTGGGGCCCGCCCCCGCTCCGATCACCATGCTGCGCGGCCGCCACCGCCGCCGCCTGCTGGTCAAGGCGGGCCGACAGGTCAACGTCCAGCAGGTGCTGCGCGACTGGCTGGCACCGATCAAGCTGGAGACCTCGGTCCGGCTGCAGGTCGACGTGGATCCCTACAGCTTCATGTGACCGCGGCGCGCGGACGGGTCGGCCCGGGAACAGGTCCGGGCCGTGTGTAAGGGAGCGGGGCGGCTCGGGAATGTCAGGGGAGGGCGCCGGCATCCCGCGCCCCCCGTTGACCTCAGATGTGGATCGGCCGGCCGTCGACCGCCAGGGCCGCTTCCTTGACCGCTTCGCTGAGCGTCGGGTGGCCGTGGCAGGTGCGGGCAACGTCTTCCGCAGAGCCGCCGAACTCCATGATCGCGCAGATCTCGTGGATCAGCGTGCCGGCATCGGGCCCCAGGATATGGGCGCCGAGCACCCGGTCGGTCTTCTTGTCGGCCAGGATCTTCACCTGGCCCTCGCTGTCGGCATTGGCCCGCGCGCGGCTGTTGGCGGAGAACGGGAACACACCCTTGCGGTACTCGATCCCGGCTTCCTTCAGCTGCTCCTCGGTCTGGCCGACCGAGGCCACTTCCGGCCATGTGTAGATGATGTTGGGCACCAGGTTGTAGTCCACATGGGCGGACTGGCCGGCCATGATCTCCACCGCGGCGATGCCGTCTTCCTCGGCCTTGTGGGCCAGCATCGGACCCGGAATGGCGTCGCCGATGGCGAAGATGCCGCTCACGTTGGTCTGATAGTCCTCGTCCACCTGGATGAAGCCCCGCTTGTCGCGCTCCACGCCGAGGTCGTCCAGGCCCAGGCTCTCGAAATACGGGCGCCGGCCGATGGAAACCAGCACCACGTCGCCCTTCAGCTCCTCGGTATCGCCGCCGGCGGCGGGTTCCAGGGTGAGGGTGACCTGGGTCTTGGTGGTCTTCGCCCCGGTGACCTTGGTCGACAGCTTGAACTCGATGCCCTGCTTCTCCAGGACCCGCTTGAAGCGCTTGCCCATGTCCTGGTCCACGGTCGGCACGATGCGGTCGAGGAACTCGACCACGGTGACCTTGGCGCCGAAGCGCTTCCACACCGAGCCCATCTCCAGGCCGATCACGCCGCCGCCGATGACGATCAGGTGCTTCGGCACCTTGGTCAGCTCCAGCGCGCCGGTGGAGGTGACGATCTGCTTCTCGTCGACCTCGACTCCCGGCAGCGGGGTGGATTCAGAGCCGGTGGCGATCAGGATCTTGTCGCACTCGACCGTCTGCTTCTTGCCCTTGGCCGGGGTGACCTCGACCTTGCCCGGGGCGGTGACCTTGCCGGTGCCCTGCAGCCAGTCGACCTTGTTCTTCTTGAACAGGAAGCCGATGCCGTCGGTCAGGCCGGTGACGATCTCGGTCTTCTTCTCCATCAGCTTCTTGACGTTCAGCTTCGGGGCCGAGACCTCGATGCCGAAATCGCCCAGATGGTGCTCCGCCTCGGCGTATTTTTCCGAGGCGTTCAGCAGCGCCTTGGACGGGATGCAGCCGATGTTGAGGCAGGTGCCGCCGAGGGCACTGTGCTTCTCGACGCAGGCGGTCTTCATGCCGAGCTGAGCGGCCCGAATGGCGGCGACATAGCCACCCGGCCCACCGCCGATGACCACGAGATCGTACTTGTCAGACATGGGAACTCCCCAAGGGTAATCGTGGCGGTTGGCTTACAGGTCGAGCAGCAGGCGGCGCGGGTCCTCGATGGCGTCCTTCACCTTGACCAGGAAGGTCACCGCCTCGCGGCCGTCGACGATCCGGTGGTCGTAGCTCAGCGCCAGGTACATCATCGGCCGGATCTCGACCGAGTTGCCGATCGCCATCGGCCGCGGCTGGATCTTGTGCATGCCGAGGATGCCGGACTGCGGGGGATTGAGGATCGGCGTCGACATCAGCGAGCCGTAGACGCCGCCATTGGAGATGGTGAACGTGCCGCCCTGCATCTCGGCCAGGGACAGCTTGCCGTCGCGCGCCTTCACGCCGAGGGCGTTGATCCCCTGTTCCACACCGGCGAAGGAGAGCTGATCCGCATCGCGCAGGATCGGCACCACCAGGCCCGACGGGGTGCCGACGGCGACGCCCACATCGAAGTAGTTCTTGTAGATGATCTCGTCGCCGTAGATCTCGGCATTGACCGCCGGCAGCTCCTGCAGGGCGGCGATGCAGGCCTTCACGAAGAAGCTCATGAAGCCGAGCTTCACGCCGTGCTTCTTCTCGAAGCTCTCCTTGTACTCGTTGCGCAGGGCCATGACGTTGGTCATGTCCACCTCGTTGAAGGTGGTCAGCATGGCCGCGGTGTTCTGGGCTTCCTTCAGGCGCCGGGCGATGGCCTGGCGCAGGCGGGTCATCTTCACCCGCTCCTCGCGCTCATCCTTCGGGCGCGGCGGCAGCGGGCCGGACGGCGCGGCGGTGGCACCGCCGGCGGGGGCGGCGCTGAACGAGCGCTTCGCGGTGCCGGCCTCGATCGCCTTCTGCACGTCTTCCTTGACCAGACGGCCGTCCTTGCCGGTCGGCTTGATCTTGGCCGGGTCCAGGTTGTTCTCGTCGACCAGCTTGCGCACGGCCGGGGACATGGTCTTGACGTCGTAGCTGCCGGAAGACTGGGCGGCCGGCGCCGACGTGGCGGTTTCCTTCGGCGCTTCCTTGGGCGCCTCGGCCTTCTTCGGCTCCTCCTTGGAGGCCTCTTCCTTGGCCGGCGCGGCTTCCTTCTTCGGCTCGTCCTTCTTCGGGGCGGCGGTCGCGCCCTCGTCGATGGTGCCGAGCACGGCGCCGACCTCGACCTCGGAGCCTTCCTTGGCGGAGATTTCGGAGAGCACGCCGGCGGCCGGCGCGTTCACCTCCAGGGTGACCTTGTCGGTCTCAAGCTCGACCAACGGCTCGTCGGCGGCTACGGCGTCGCCCGGCGCCTTCATCCATTTCGCGACCGTCGCTTCGGAGACGGACTCCCCGAGTGTCGGAACCTTGATCTCCGTCGCCATACCCTTGGTCCTCTTCATCTTTCGTCATGCGTCGGCGGGCCCGCCGGGGCGTCCGTCGTGTTGGGTTGCATATGGTGTCAGCATCTCGACGTTTCAGGCCTTACTCGGCCGCCATCCGTCCCTTGCTCGCCATGTCCACGGTAAGGGCTTCGTCGACCAGGGCGGCCTGCTCGCGCGCGTGGCGGCTGGCATTGCCGGTGGCCGGCGAGGCGGCCTCGCGGCGACCGACATAGCGCGGCCGCTTGCAGGCGCCGTCCAGTTCCATCAGCACGTCTTCCAGGCGGCGGTCCACGAAGGTCCAGGGACCCATGTTCGCCGGCTCCTCCTGACACCACACCACGTCGGCCTGCGGGAAGCGGGAGAGCTCCTGCAGCAGCGCCTTGCGCGGGAAGGGGTACATCTGCTCCAGCCGCAGGAAGAAGACGTCCTTGATGCCGCGCTTCTGACGCTCCTCGTACAGGTCGTAGTAGACCTTGCCCGAGCAGATCACGACGCGCTTCACATCCTTGTCGGCGCACAGGCTCTCGTTGTCGTAGAGCACCCGGTGGAAGGTCGTGTCGCTGCCCATCTCCTCCAGCTTCGACACCGCCAGCTTGTGGCGCAGCAGTGACTTCGGCGTGAAGATGATCAGCGGCTTGCGGAAATCGCGATGCAGCTGGCGGCGCAGGACATGGAAGAAGTTCGCCGGGGTGGTGCAGTTCACCACCTGCATGTTGTCCTCGCCGCAAAGCTGCAGATACCGCTCGATCCGGGCCGAGGAATGCTCCGGCCCCTGGCCCTCGTAGCCGTGCGGCAGCAGCATCACCAGACCGGACATGCGCAGCCACTTCGCCTCACCGGAGGAGACGAACTGGTCCATGATGACCTGGGCGCCGTTGGCGAAATCGCCGAACTGGGCCTCCCAGCAGGTCAGGGCATTCGGTTCGGCCTGGCTGTAGCCGTATTCGAAGCCGAGCACACCGGCCTCCGACAGCGGGCTGTCGATGACCTCGTAATGCGCCTGATTGTCCTGGATGTTGTTCAGCGGGACGTAGCGCTCTTCGGTCTTCTGGTCGATATAGACCGAATGGCGATGGGAGAAGGTGCCGCGCTGGCTGTCCTGGCCGGACAGACGGACCATGAAGCCCTCGGTCAGCAGGGTAGCGAAGGCCAGCGCCTCGCCGGTGCCCCAATCGATCCCTTCGCCGCTGTCCAACGCCTTCTGGCGCGACGCGATGAAGCGGTTGAGCTTGCTGTTCAGGTTGAAGCCTTCCGGCACCTCGCAGAGCTTGGCGCCGATACGTCTCAGTTCCTCGATGTCGACGCCGGTGGCGCCGCGCCGGGCATCGCCGGAGGCGACCTTCAGGCCGGACCATTTGCCTTCCAGCCAGTCGGCCTTGTTCGGTTTGTAGGACAGGCCGGCCTCGAATTCCTCGGCGAGATAGGCGTTCTCGTCCGCGAGAATCTTGTCCGCCTCGTCCTTGGTCAGCGTGCCTTCCTCGACCAGCTTGTTGGAATAGAGCTCCCGCGTGGTCTTATGGCCGCCGATCTTTTCGTACATCAGCGGCTGGGTGAAGCGCGGCTCGTCCCCTTCGTTATGGCCGAAGCGGCGGTAGCAGATCATGTCGATGACCACGTCGCAGCCGAACTCCTGGCGGAATTCGGCGGCGATCCGCGCGACATGCACGGAGGCTTCCGGGTCGTCGCCGTTCACGTGGAAGATCGGTGCCATCACCATCTTCGCCACGTCCGTCGGATAGGGCGAGGAGCGCGAGTAGTGCGGGCTGGTGGTGAAACCGATCTGGTTGTTCACGATGATGTGGATCGTGCCGCCGGTCTTGTAGCCGCGCAGGCCGGAGAAATCGAAGGTCTCCGCCACCACGCCCTGGCCGGCGAAGGCCGCGTCGCCGTGCAGCAGAATGCCCATGACCTTCTTGTGGTCGGTGTCCTGGCGCTGCTGCTGCTTGGCGCGCACGCGGCCGAGCACGACCGGGTTGACGATCTCAAGGTGCGACGGGTTGGCGTTCAGGGTGAGGTGCACGTTGGCGCCGTCGAACTCCCGGTCGGCCGACACGCCCATGTGGTACTTCACGTCGCCCGACCCGCCGGCATCCTCCGGGTTCGCCGGATTGCCCAGGAACTCCGAGATGATGGCGCGGAACGGCTTGCTCATGAAGTTGCAGAGCACGCTCAGGCGGCCGCGGTGCGGCATGCCCAGCACCACCTCCTCCAGGCCGAGCTGGCTGCCGCGCTTCAGGATCTGCTCCAGCGCGGGGATCAGCGTCTCGCCGCCGTCGAGTCCGAAGCGCTTGGTGCCGACATACTTCACGGCGAGGAACTTCTCGAAGCTCTCGGCCGCGGTCAGCCGCTCCAGGATGGTGCGCTTGCCCAGCGGGGTGAAGTCGGTCTGGTTGCGGATCTGCTCGATGCGCTCCTGGATCCAGGCCTTCTGGGCTGGATCCTGGATGTGCATGAACTCGACGCCGATGGAGCCGCAATAGGTGCCCTCCAGCACGTCCATGATCTCGCGCAGGGTCGGGGTTTCCAGGCCGAGCACGTTGTTGATGAAGATCGGCCGGTCCCAGTCGGCCTCGGTGAAGCCGTAGGTCGCCGGATCGAGCTCCGGATGCGGCGTCGGCTCCTCGAGGCCCAGCGGATCGAGCTTGGCCTTGAGGTGGCCACGGATCCGATAGGCGCGGATGATCATGATCGCGCGGAGCGAATCGAGCGTGGCGGCGCGTACGTCGTCGGTGGACAGCGCGGTCGCGTCGGCCTTCTTGCCCGATTTCTTGGGGGCCGCGTCGGGGTCGGTCGCGCCGATGATCTTGGTGGTCCGGGCCGCGAAACTGGGCCCGCGCACATCCGTGGTCGCGGCGTCGACATCGTCGCTCAGGGCGTCGAAATACTGACGCCAACTCTCGTCGACCGAGGCCGGATTCTCCAGGTAACGTGCGAAAAGTTCCGCCATGAACGGCGCGTTGGCACCGTTCAGAAAGGTATAGTCCTGATAGTCCATGGACATGTGCGTCTACCGCCTCTGCGCTCGCTGCGGAGCCATCCACCCGCGTCGGCGGCCCCACCTGCCGGCTCTCCCCGGCGTCGTCCCTGCCACTACACCGAATGAATAGTTAACATTCAGTGATATTTCCATGGTCCACCGATCTCCCTGACGGATCAAGGGCGGGGACCGAAGGGCGGGGCCGTGGCAGCCCCGCCCTGGATTTTTGTCAGCCGCGCATCGCCGCGACCATGGTCTCGCCGAGGGCCGCCGGGCTGTCCGACACCTTGATGCCGGCCGACTTCATGGCCTCGATCTTGTCGCCGGCACCGCCCTTGCCGCCGGCGATGATGGCGCCCGCATGGCCCATGCGACGGCCCGGAGGGGCGGTCACACCGGCGATGAAGCCGGCGACCGGCTTCTTCTTCGCGTTCGACTTCAGGAACTCGGCCGCCTCTTCCTCGGCGGAGCCGCCGATTTCACCGATCATGATGATGCCCTGGGTCTCGTCATCGGCCAGGAACATCTCCAGCACGTCGATGAAGCTGGTGCCGTTGACCGGGTCGCCGCCGATGCCGACGCAGGTCGACTGGCCGAGGCCGGCCGCCGTGGTCTGCGCCACCGCCTCGTAGGTCAGCGTGCCCGACTTCGACACGATGCCGATCTTGCCGCGCTTGTGGATGTGGCCCGGCATGATGCCGATCTTGCAGGCGTCCGGGGTGATCACGCCCGGGCAGTTCGGACCGATCAGACGGGTCTTGGTGCCGGTGAGGGCGCGCTTGACCTTGATCATGTCCATGACCGGGATGCCCTCGGTGATGCAGATCACCAGCGGCAGCTCGGCGTCGATCGCCTCCAGGATCGAGTCCGCCGCGAAGGGCGGCGGCACGTAGATCACGCTGGCATTGGCGCCGGTCTTGTTGACGGCGTCCTCGACGGTGTCGAACACCGGCAGGTCGAGATGGGTCTGGCCGCCCTTACCGGGGGTCACACCGCCGACCATCTTGGTGCCGTACTTGATCGCCTGCTCGCTGTGGAAGGTGCCCTGGCTGCCGGTGAAACCCTGGCAGATGACCTTCGTGTTCTCGTCGATAAGAACGGCCATTATGCGGCCTCCTTCACGGCTTTGACGATTTTCTGGGCGGCGTCGCCGAGGTTGTCGGCCGACACGATCGGCAGGCCGCTGTCCTCGAGGATCTGCTTGCCGAGCTCCACGTTGGTGCCTTCCAGGCGCACCACCAGCGGCACGTGGAGGCTTACCTCCTTGGCCGCGGCGACCACGCCCTCGGCGATCACGTCGCAGCGCATGATGCCGCCGAAGATGTTGACCAGGATGCCCTCGACGTTCTTGTCGGAAAGGATGATCTTGAAGGCCGCGGTCACCCGCTCCTTCGTGGCACCGCCGCCGACATCGAGGAAGTTGGCCGGCTCGCCGCCGTACAGCTTGATGATGTCCATGGTGGCCATCGCCAGGCCGGCGCCGTTCACCATGCAGCCGATCGAGCCGTCGAGCTTCACGTAGTTCAGCTCGTACTTGCCCGCCTCGAGCTCCATCGGATCCTCTTCGTCCTCGTCGCGCATCTCGGCGACGTCCTTGTGACGGTAGAGGGCGTTGTCGTCGAAGTTCATCTTGGCATCGAGCGCGATGAGGTCGCCGGCACCGGTCACCACCAGCGGGTTGATCTCCATCAGCGACGCGTCGAGGCCGGTGAAGGCGTCGTACAGGCCGGTCATGAACTTGACCGCCGCACCGATCTGCTTGCCCTCGAGGCCGAGCGCGAAGGCGATCCGCCGGGCGTAGTGGCCGGACATGCCGGTCACCGGGTCGATCGCCACGGTCAGGATCTTCTCCGGGGTCTTCTCGGCGACCTCTTCGATGTCCATGCCGCCTTCGGTGGAGGCGATCACGGTTACCCGCGAGGTCGACCGGTCGACCAGGAAGGAGAGGTACAGCTCACGGGCGATGTCGGAGCCGTCCTCCACATAGACCCGCTTCACTTCCTTGCCTTCGGGGCCGGTCTGGTGCGTGACCAGGGTCATGCCCAGCATGCGCTCCGCCTCGGCCCGGACGTCGTCGATCGACTTCACGACCTTGACGCCGCCGCCCTTGCCGCGGCCGCCGGCGTGGATCTGCGCCTTGACGACCCAGACCGGTCCGCCCAGCCCTTCGGCGACCTTGACGGCCTCGTCCGGGGTGAACGCCACCCCGCCCTTGGGCACGGCGACGCCAAATTTGGCCAAGAGAGTCTTGGCCTGATACTCATGAATGTTCATCGTTCCCCGCTCCGTACGGTGCGAACGCGCTTACCCGTCAATCGGGCAGGCCCGCGGCGACTTCGTTGAGGGTTTTAACGGCGTTGACCGAGTGCTCGAACATCGCCTTCTCGTCGGCGTTCAGCTCGATCTCCACGATCTTCTCCACGCCGTCGGCGCCGAGTACGGTCGGGACACCGACATACAGGCCGTTCAGGCCGTACTGGCCGTCCACATAGGCGGCGCAGGGCAGGACCCGCTTCTTGTCCTTCAGGTAGGATTCGGCCATCTGGATCGCCGAGCTGGCCGGGGCGTAGAACGCCGAGCCGGTCTTCAGCAGGCCGACGATCTCGGCACCGCCGTCGCGGGTGCGCTGGATGATCTGGTCGATCTTCTCCTGGCTCGACCAACCCATCTTGATCAGGTCGGGAACCGGGATGCCGGCGACGGTGGAGTAGCGGATCAGCGGCACCATGGTGTCGCCATGGCCGCCGAGCACGAAGGCGGTCACGTCCTCGACCGACACGCCGAACTCTTCGGCCAGGAAGTAGCGGAAGCGGGCGCTGTCGAGCACGCCGGCCATGCCGACGACCTTGTTCTTCGGCAGGCCGCTGTACTTCTGCAGCAGGCCGACCATGACGTCGAGCGGGTTGGTGATGCAGATCACGAACGCGTCCGGGCAGTTGGCCTTGATGCCTTCGCCGACGGCCTTCATGACCTTCGCGTTGGTGCCGATCAGGTCGTCGCGGCTCATGCCCGGCTTGCGCGGGATGCCGGCGGTGACGATCACCACGTCGGCGCCGGCGATCGCCTCGTAGCTGCTGGCGCCGGTGAGCACCGAGTCGAAGCCTTCGACCGGCGAGGCTTCGGCGATGTCCAGCGCCTTGCCCTGCGGCACGCCGTCGACGATGTCGAACAGCACCACGTCGCCGAGATCCTTGAGGCCGGCGAGAAGCGCCAGCGTGCCACCGATATTACCCGCGCCCACGAGCGCGATCTTGTTGCGAGCCATGATTTCCCCTGTCGCAAGCGTTGGCCTGGACATCCCGCGGCTGCCGGCGGCTGAGGCGGCCGGCGACGGCCCGAGATATGTGCGATGCGGCATAGCGCGTTTCCGTTGCGCGGGCAACCGCGTGTGGGAGCGAATCGTGAGCTTGGGGGGATCGGAAGGGGCTGAGAGCGGAAAAATCGACTTTTTCAACCCGGTTGATTCAGATCAACACGATTGCAACCTGACTCCCATACCGTAGCGAACAGCCGGGTCCGCAGACCGTACGGAGCGCCACAAGTGCCGCCGTTTGACCCGGGCGGGGGGTCGCCAATGTCAAGGGAGTGCACCATGAACAAGCAGTCGAAAGAGACCTCCGAAATCGAACAGACCGTCGACGAGTCGGTGAAGGCCGGACGCGAGGCGGTGGAGAAGACGACGAAGTCGATGGCCAAGGCCGCGCACGATGTCGCGCAATCCAACGGGTGGACGGAGACGGCCGACAAGCAGGCCGCGACCCTCACCGCCTTTCAGGGGCCGCTGGTGGAGGCGACGTCCCAGGCCTTCGGCCGCTATGTCGAGGGCATGGCCGAGCTGAATCAGGAAATGACCCGGTTCGTCGCCCAGCGTCTGCGCTACGACGCCGAGTTCGGCCACGCCCTGGCCGGCTGCGGCTCGTTCGTCCAGGCCGCGGAGATGCAGCAGGAATGGATGAAGAAGGCGGCCGACGACTATATGACCGAGGCCAAGAAGCTGGGCGAGATCGGACAGAAGGTCGTCAGCGACGTGACCCAGACGCCGTCGGCCTAAACGGGCAAAGCACCGTTCGAACAGCACCACGCAGCGATATGAACCGCGCTGCGTGGTCGGTCTTGTTTTGCCCTTGGCCAACACATAAGCCTGTGCTTATGTGTTGGCATGATCGAGAACGAGATCTTCAGGGCGCTGGCCGACCCGACCAGACGGGCCCTTTTCGAGAAGCTTGCCGCAGGCCGGATGAATGCCAGCGCGCTGCGCCAGGGCATGTCGATCAGCCAGCCGGCCATCTCCCAGCATCTCTCCGTGTTGCGTCAGGCGCGACTGGTGCGCGAGGAGCGCCAGGGACGCGTCGTGAACTATGAGATCGACCCGGAAGGCCTGGCCCTGATCGCGGGATGGCTGGAACGGTACCGCGCCTACTGGCCGGCCCGGGTCACTGCCTTGTCGGACCTTCTGAAGGATATGGAGCCATGAGCGATCCGAAGCGCGCGCCGGGGGAGCCGACAGAACACCCCGCGACCCTGAAGTTCGACTACGACCTCAATGCCCCCGTGGAAACCGCCTGGCGGGCGATCAGTTCGCCGGAGATGCGGGAGAATTGGTTGCCGGAAAAGGATCTTGCAGATCCGGAGCCGGTCCACACCGTACCGGGCAAGGAGATCCGCTATCGCATGCGCGACGCCGAGCCGCCGCATCTGGAGAGCATGGTGACCTTCCGGATTGCTCCCGGCCTTGCCGGCGGGACCCGGCTGACGATCATCCACGATCTGACGGATGTCCGGGTGTCGGCGCACCGGCAGGTGCCGGCGAACACCGATCGCGGCCCGGTCATGTTGGCCGCCTGATACCCCCGACCCAATCCATATCACCGGTATCCAGGAGGTCACCGATGCGTGACGCGATGCAGCTCGTCCCCATGGTCGTGGAACAGTCGAGTGCCGGAGAGCGATCCTTCGACATCTATTCACGGCTGCTGCGGGAGCGGATCATCTTCCTGAACGGCGAGGTGAACGACACGGTCTCGGCCCTGGTCTGCGCCCAGCTGCTGTTTCTGGAGGCCGAGAACCCGCGCAAGCCGATCCATCTGTACATCAACTCACCCGGCGGCGTGGTCACCAGCGGTCTCGCGATGTACGACACCATGCGCTACGTCCGGGCGCCGGTGGAGACCCTGTGCATGGGCACGGCGCGCTCCATGGGGCCGTTCCTGCTGATGGCGGGCGAGCCGGGGGCGCGGGCGGCACTGCCCAATGCCAGCCTGCACGTCCACCAGCCGCTCGGCGGCTTCCAGGGCCAGGCGTCGGACATCCTGATCCATGCCGAGGAGATGCAGCGCACCAAGCGACGAATGATCCGGCTTTATGCCGAACACTGCGGCCGCAGCGAGGAGGAGGTGGAACGCACCCTGGACCGCGACCGCTTCATGACGGCGGAAGAGGCGGTCGAGTGGGGGCTCATCGATCGGGTGGTCGAGAGGAGTGTGGCGCCTGCCGGACACTGAGGCCCGGCAGGCAACTCGGATCAGGCGGCGCGGCGGACGCCGGCGGCCTTGACGCTGTCGTCGACGAAGGCCTCGAACGGCTTGAAGTTCTCAACGAACCGGCCGCGCAGCTCGCCCGCAGTGGTGTCGTAGGCGGCGCCGTCGCTCCAGGCGCCGCGCGGACGCAGCACCTCGGTCGGCACGTTCGGGCAGCTCTCCGGCACCAGCAGGCCGAAATGACCGTCATCCTGCACCGGCGCGCCGCTGAGGGTGCCGTCCAGGGCGGCGCGGACCATGGCGCGGGTATAGGCGATCTTCATGCGCTCGCCGCCGGCACCGGCGCGGCCGCCGGACCAGCCGGTATTGACCAGCCAGCAGGTGGCGCCGTGGCGGGCGATCCGCTCGCGCAGCATCTCACCGTAGACGCTCGGGTGACGCGGCATGAACGGCGCGCCGAAGCAGGTCGAGAAGGTCGCCTGCGGCTCGGTCACACCCTTTTCCGTGCCGGCCACCCGTGCCGTGTAGCCGGACAGGAAGTGGTACATCGCCTGTTCCGGCGTCAGCTTGGAGATCGGCGGCAGCACGCCGAAGGCGTCGGCCGTCAGCATCACCACATTCACCGGATGGCCGGCCATGCCGGTGGTCGAGGTGTTCGCGATGTAGTCGATCGGATAGCAGGCCCGGGTGTTCTCGGTCAGTTCCGCACTGTCCAGGTTCAGCATCCGGGTGACCGGGTCCATCACCACGTTCTCCAGCACCGTGCCGAAGCGGTGGGAGGCGGCCCAGATCTCCGGCTCGGCTTCTTGGCTGAGCTTGATGACCTTGGCGTAGCAGCCGCCCTCGAAGTTGAAGATGCCGTTCTCCGACCAGCCGTGCTCGTCGTCGCCGATCAGGGTGCGGCTGCCGTCGGCCGACAGGGTCGTCTTGCCGGTGCCGGACAGGCCGAAGAAGATCGCGCTGTCGCCCTTGG
The DNA here is from genome assembly GCF_000423805.1 of Thalassobaculum salexigens DSM 19539. NCBI lineage: Bacteria > Pseudomonadati > Pseudomonadota > Alphaproteobacteria > Rhodospirillales > Thalassobaculaceae > Thalassobaculum > Thalassobaculum salexigens. The sequence continues at coordinate 348,302 of NZ_KE384095.1, read as the reverse complement.
GACCGACATTGGCGGAGCAGTGCATCGGCATGACGCCGCGCTCGGGCAGCAGGTAGTTCAGGATGCCGAAGATCGACTTCTTGATCTCGCCGGCATAGCTGGTGCCGCCGATCAGGATCATGCGGCGGTCGAAATCGACCAGGATGAAGGTGGAGGAGCGCACCCCGTCCCGCTCGCCGCGGGCCGTCAGGCCCGGCGCGTGCAGGATGGTGAAGTCCGGCTCGAAGCCCGGCAGGTCCTCCGCCGGCGGACGGATGAACATGTTGCGGGCGAACAGGTTCTGCCAGGCGGTCTCGGTGACCACCCGCACCTTCAGGCGGTGGTCCGGGTCGGCGCCGGCGTAGCAGTTCAGCACAAAGGCGTCGCGGCCGTGGTAGTAGGCCTGGACCCGGGCATGCATCGCGTCGAATTGGCTGCGGTCGATCGGCTGGTTGATGCTGCCCCAGTTGACCGTGCTCTCCGTCGCGCCGTCGCGGACGATGAACTTGTCCTTGGGCGAGCGGCCGGTGTGTTCGCCGGTCGATACGACCACCGCCCCATGGGCGGACAGCCGGGCCTCGCCGCGCCGGATGGCGTGTTCAGTCAGGAGGGCCGAGCCGAGATCCCAGTGCTGGGTGCCGAGATTGGTCAGGCCGTGCGAGGTCAGGTCCATGCGTGTCGCGCTGTTGCCCACGTGTCCTCTCCAGGTAATGCTGAATGCCGGCTCATTTCGTGGCCGGACGTCGTTTGGATAGGCGAACTGTCACCGAAAGGCAACGATCCGCCCGGAAATTCGGTCTCCGGCGGCGCGGCGATACGTCGCGCGATGCCGTCGCACAATGCCCTGTGCGTCATGCCGTCGGCACCGAGTGTCGCGCCGTCGGCACCGGGCGTCACGCCTTCAGCACCGCCACGCCCGGCAGGTCCTTGCCCTCCAGCCATTCCAGGAAGGCGCCGCCCGCCGTCGAGACGTAGGAGAACCGGTCGATCACCCCGGCATGGGCCAGGGCCGCCACCGTGTCGCCGCCGCCCGCCACCGACAGGATCTGGCCGCGATCTGTCAGGTCGGCGGCGGCCTTCGCCAGGGCGTTGGTGCCGGCATCGAACGGCGCCGTCTCGAACGCGCCGACCGGGCCGTTCCACACCAGGGTCTTGCAGTCCTCCAGCCGCTTGGCGATGGCGGCCACGGTCTTGGGACCGACATCGAGGATCATTTTATCCGCGGGAACATCGAGAATATCGACGGTCTGCGTCTCCACCCCCGCCGCCAGGGTGTCGGCGACCACCGCATCGACCGCCAGCAGGATGTCGCAGCCGGCGGACTCCGCCTTGGCCTGGATCTCCTTCACGGTGTCGGCCAGGTCGCGCTCGGCCAGGGACTTGCCGATCTCCACCCCGCCGGCATGCAGGAAGGTATTGGCCATGCCGCCGCCGATGGCCAGCACGTCGACCCGGGAGACCAGATTGCCGAGCAGGTCCAGCTTGGTGCTGACCTTGGCCCCGCCGACCACGGCGGCGACCGGGCGCTCCGGGCGCTCCAGGGCGCGGGTCAGGGCCTTCAGCTCGGCCTCCATCAGCCGCCCGGCGATCGCCGGCAGCTTGCGCGCCACCCCGTCGATCGAACCGTGGGCCCGGTGGGCGGCGGAGAAGGCGTCGTTCACATAGAGGTCGGCCAGCTTGACCAGGCCGGCGACGAATGCCGGGTCGTTCGCCTCTTCGCCGGCATGGAAGCGCAGGTTCTCCAGCAGCACGACGTCACCGTCACCCAACTTGGCGACGGCGCTCTCGGCCGCGGCGCCGATGCAGTCCTCGGCGAAGGCGACCGGGCGGCCGACGGCCGCGGACAGCGGCTCGACGATCGGCTTCAGGGACATCTCGGCGTTCGGCTTGCCCTTGGGCCGGCCGTAATGGGAGACCACGACGACCTTCGCGCCCTTTTCCGCCAGTTCGGCGACGGTCGGGGCGGCCCGCTCGATCCGGGTCGCGTCGGTCACGGCCCCGTCCTTCATCGGCACGTTCAGGTCCAGGCGCAGCAGCACGCGCTTACCGGCGACATCGGCGCCGTCGAGAGTACGGTAATCGGCCATCTCGGGTCTCTCCCCAGCTACGAAACCGGCCCTTGTCGATCCGGGTTGCGCCGGGATGTGCCACAGCGCAGCCGGTGCGACAACCCTTGCGACGCGGGCTCCGGCCGTGTGCGGCGTCCAGGGGCGAACTCTTGCCCCAACTCTTGATTGACCGCCGCGCGGACCGATTTCTTCCCCATGAGTATCACGACACAATCGGGCCGGCCCGGCGCACTGCTCGGCTACGGCCTCGGCCAGGGCACACGGATGGCCTGGTATCTCGGGAACTACCTGGCGACCCGGTCCTGGTTCGCGCGGATCGACCCGACCGAGAAGCGCCGGCCGACCCTGCGCGGACGGCTCCGGGGCGCCCGGATCCAGGCGGCCCTCAGCCGGGGCGCGCTGGCCCTGATGGCCCGCGACGCGGCCCATGTCCGGAACGGCACCTACCCGATGCCGGCCGATCTGCGGCCCCGACCGGCGGCGGTGGGCGAGATGGCCGGCTACTGGCGCGACCTGCCCAGGGTGGCCCTGCGCCGGCGCCTGAAGCAGGGCCAGGAGCCAGCCGTCGAGCCGGTGCCGGAGGAGGACGGCTATCCGCGCTACTACCTGCAGAACTTCCACTACCAGTCCGGCGGCTGGCTGACAGAGGAGTCGGCGGATCTCTACGACACCCAGGTGGAGGTGCTGTTCGGCGGCCTGGCCCAGGCCATGCGCCGCCAGGGCGTGGTGCCGGTGGTGGACTGGCTGCGGGCCCGCGGCTCGCCCGACGGTCCGGGCTTCGGCGCCGGCGTCACCCTGCTCGACCTGGCGACCGGGACCGGCGCCATGCTGGAGGCGGTGGGGCAGGCGGCCCCGGCGCTGGATCTGCATGGGCTCGACCTGTCGCGGGCGTATCTGGACAAGGCGCAGCGCCGCCTCGCCGGCCGGGACGTGACCTGGCATCGCGCCAAGGCGGAGGCGATCCCGCTGCCCGACGGCTCGGTCGATCTGGTGACGGCGAGCTACCTGTTCCACGAACTGCCGAAGAAGATCCGCGCCGAGGTTCTGGCCGAGGTGCGGCGGGTGCTGAGGCCGGGCGGCCGGCTGGTGCTGGTGGACTCGCTCCAGCTCGGCGACACCCCGGCGCTGGACCCGGTGCTGCGGAGTTTCCCGGAGCAGTTCCACGAGCCGTATTACGCCGACTGGATCGGCGCCGACGTCCCGTCGCTCCTGGCGGCGGCCGGGTTCGCGGTGGACGCGATGGAGAGAGCGTATCTGTCGAAGGTGTTCGTCGGCGGCAAGCGGTAGGCTTCCTCACCCCCTTAGATCACTCCCGGACCTGCTCCGGGGGAACGCCTACTTATACGGATCCGCCGCATCCCTCAGCCCGTCGCCGAAGAAGTTGAACGCCAGAACCACCAGGATCACCGGCACCACCGGGGTCATGATCCAGGGATACAGCTCGACCGCGTTGATGTTCTGCGCCTCGGTCAGCAGCACGCCCCAACTGGTGATCGGCGGGCGCAGGCCGAGGCCGAGGAACGACAGGGCCGTCTCGCCCAGGATCATGGTCGGGATCGACAGGGTGGCCGAGGCGATCAGGTGGCTCATGAAACTGGGCAGCAGGTGGCGGCCGATGATGCGTTTCGGCTTCGCCCCCATCAGCTCGGCGGCGACGCAGAAATCCTCCTCGCGCAGGCTGAGCAGCTTGGAGCGCACCGCCCGGGCGAGGCCGGTCCAGTCCAGCAGACCGAGGATCAGGGTGATGCCGAAATAGATCAGGATCGGCGACCAGGTCACCGGCAGGGCGGCCGACAGGGCCATCCACAGGGGCAGCTCCGGGAACGAGCGGATCACCTCGATTACCCGCTGGACACAGGCGTCCACCCAGCCGCCGTAATACCCCGCCAGCCCGCCGATCACGATGCCCAGCACGAAGCTGACGATGATGCCGATCAGCCCCACGGTCAGCGAAATCCGGGTGCCGTAGACGATGCGCGAGAACACGTCGCGGCCCAGCCGGTCGGTCCCGAGCAGGAACAGGGTCCCCCCGTCGGCCGGGCAGACCAGATGGAAATCCATCTCGATCTGGCCCCAGAACCGGTACCCATCGCCGGAACAGAAGAACCGCAGTGGCTGCACCTTGTCCGGATTGGCGGTGTAGACCCGCTTCAGGGTGCGCAGATCGAGCTCGTAGTCGTATCCCAGCACATAGGGGCCGACGAAACGGCCGTCGCGGAACAGCTTCACGGTCTGCGGCGGGGCATAGATATGGTCGGTGTGCCGGCTGGTCAGCGCGTAGGGCGCGATCATCTCGGAGATCAGCACCGAGGCGTAGAGCAGCAGCAGGAACAGCCCGGAGACGACCGCGAGGCGGTGGCGCTTCAGCTTCCACCACATCATCCGCCACTGGGACGCCATGTAATAGCGTTCCTGTTCCGGCGTGAGGACCTCGTCGCGCTCCGGATCGAAGGGGGCGGCGTCGACGAAATGCCGGGCTTTGGGGCGGTTCGGATTGGCGGTGCTCATCGCGCGGTCCCCCCGCCGAGACGGATCCGCGGGTCGAGCCAGGCCAGCGCCAGGTCGGAGAGCAGCATGCCGAACACGGTCAGTGCCGCCAGGAACATCAGGAACGAGCCGGCGAGATACATGTCCTGGCTCTGCAGCGCGTTGATCAGCATCGGCCCGGTGGTCGGCAGCGACAGCACCATCGACACCACGGCCGAGCCGGAGACCACCTGGGGCAGCATGTTGCCGATGTCGGAGATGAACGGGTTCATGGCCATGCGCAGCGGATACTTCATCAGCGCCCGGAACGGCGGCAGGCCCTTGGCCCGGGCGGTGACCACGTACTGTTTCTGCAGCTCGTCCAGCAGGTTGGCGCGCAGCCGGCGGATCATCGCCGCCGTGCCGGCGGTGCCGATCACCACCACCGGGACCCACAGGTGCTCCAGCACCGACATCACCTTCCCGAAGCTCCAGGGCTGGTCGATATAGGACGGGTCCATCAGCCCGCCGATCGAGGTGCCGAACCAGACATTGGCGAAATACAGCAGGATCAGGGCCAGCAGGAAGTTCGGCGTGGCGAGCCCGAGAAAGCCGATGAAGGTCAGGCCGTAGTCGCCGACGCTGTACTGGTGGGTCGCCGAGTAGATGCCGATCGGAAAGGAGACCACGTAGATGAACAGGATCGTGGCGAAGTTCAGCACGATGGTCATCAGCACCCGGTCGCCGACCACGTCGCTGACCGGCAGCTGATATTCGAAGCTGTAGCCGAAATCGCCGCGCAGCATGCCCGTGGCCCAGACCAGATACTGCTCCCACATCGGCTTATCCAGGCCGTACTGGGCCCGCAGCGCCTCGATCTTGGCCGGATCGACCGCTTCGCCCTGGCTCTCCATCTCGGCGATCAGCGTCGACAGGTAATCCCCTGGCGGCAGCTGGATGATGATGAAGGTGATGACGCTGATGGCGACCAGCGTCGGGATCATCACGAGGATCCGGCGGGCGAGATAGTCGAGCACGGGCGGCCGGATCCTTTACTGGCGGGACCGGGCGGCCGCGGTCAGCACCCGGTCGGGTGTGCGCGGCCGCTCGGCGCCGAAGAAGAAGGTGTCCGGGCGGTGCATGCCGAAATGGGCCCCCGGGTCCCAGTTGTAGATCGCCTGCACCGGGACGTTGTGCAGCTTCAGGCTGACCACCACCGGCTGCAGCACGCCCGCGATCAGGCCGATGGAGAAGACCTGATCGCTCCAGATCTCCAGCATCTCGTGCCACACGGCGCGCCGCGCCTCGGTGGTGGAGGAGCGCCGCCAGGTATCGTACAGCTCCATCAGTTCCACCGCCTCCGGAATGTCCGGCGCGGTGCCGGCCTTGCCCTTGGTCTGGTAGTACTGGCCCCAGCGTGGCCACATGTACTGGGTCTGGGCGGTCGGGGCGAATTCGGACGGGCTGGACTCCGCGCTCGGGATCCCGTTCTCGATGCCGAAGGAGATCGCCATCATGGTCTGGCCGGCGAAGATGCGGTTGCGGAACACGGTCCGTTCCGAGGGGCGCGTGTAGAGCTTGATCCCGGCCGCCAGCCAGGTGTCGTGGATCAGCTCCAGCAGGTCGGTCTCTTCGGTGCTTTCGCCGGCGGTCTCCACGATGATCTCCATCGGCCGTCCGTCCGGCAGCAGCCGCACGCCGCGGTCGTCGCGCTCGGTCAGGCCCATCTCGTCCAGCAGGGCATTGGCCCGCTTCAGGTCGAACTCGGCCCATTTCCTGCGGTATTCCGGCTCGTACAGCCGGGAGGAGGGTAGCACGGTGTTGTTGCCCTCCAGCGCCAGGCCGAAATAGATCACCTCGTTCAGCTCGTGCCGGTTCACCGCCAGCGACAGCGCCCGGCGGAACCGCGCGTCGCGCATCACCTCGCGCCAGAGCGGATCCTCGATGTTGAGGTTGGGAAACAGGGCGAGATGGGAGCCCTTGGCGGACTTCCACAGATAGGTCTCGTACGTGCCGCGCTCCGCGCCCTGGCGCAGGAAGGTGTAGTCCTCGAAGTTCAGGTACCGTGCCTGCAGATCGGACTCGCCCGCGCCGGTCTTGGCCGGGATCAGGCCGGGGGACGCGATCTGGAACACCACGGTGTCGATATAGGGGAGCTGGCGGCCCTCGGCGTCGATCTTGTGGTAGTAGGGATTGCGCTCGAAGACGTAGCGGTTCGCCGGCGGCGACGTCCGCGCCACCCAGGGCTGCAGGGTCGGCAGGTCCGGATTGTCGAACTTGTAGGGATTGTCCTCGCGGTTGTGCAGGGCGGCCCAGTTCCGCGCCTGGGCCTCCTCCACCTTCGCCTTCAGGGGACCGTGCTCGGCGTAGTGATCGTGGTACATCTTCAGGTGATGGGACGGCCGGTAGAGATAGAGCGGCCGGGCCCCGGCGAGCTGCGGCAGGAAGTCCGGATTGGGCTGCGACCAGGAATAGCGCACCCGGGTCGGCGACAGGATCTCCACCGTCGGCGGCTCGCCGTCGACCATCAGTTCGATCGGCGGGCCGGTCGGTGAGATCTCCGGGTTGTTGGCCACATCCTCCCAGAAGTAGCGGAAATCCTCGGTGGTGAAGGGCGTGCCGTCGGACCAGCGGTGACCCTCGCGCAGGACGAAGGTGAAGGACCGGTTGTCCTCGACGATCACCTCCTTGGCCAGGTCGGGGCGCAGCTCCATGGTGGCCGGGTCGTAGCCGACCAGCCGGGCGTAGCCGTAGACCACCATCTGGCGGACGTCCTTGGCCCCGGCCATGACCATGTTCAGCGTGCCGCCGTAGTCGCCGAGCTCGCGGTCCTGATTCTTCAGGTCGACCACCAGCGGGTCGAAGGGAAGCCGGCCCGCCGTCTCGGGCAGCGCGCCGGTCGCGACCTTCTCCGCCAGCAGCGGCGGTTCGTTCTGGGCGGCGGCCGGCAGGACGTGGGCGAGCAGCAGGGCGGGGGCGAGCAGCAGGGCCAGGGCGAGTGCCAGACGCTTCACGACGCCAGCCTCAGGTTCAGGATCGCCGGGTCGGCCCGCACGAAATGGCCGTCGCCCAGCTCGACGAAGCCCGGCATGTGGCTGTCATCGACCGTGAACGGCGCCGACCAGGCCGCGGGGTTCGAGGCCCGGCCATCCATCACCGCGTCGAAATCGAGCGGGTTGTCCAGATCCGGGTCCGGCACCGCGGCCAGCAGCGCCTGGGTATAGGGGTGTACCGGGTCCCGGAACAGTGCCTCGCGCGGGGCCAGCTCGACGATCCGGCCGGCGCACATCACCGCGATCCGGTCGGCGACGTAGTCGACCACCGCCAGGTTGTGGCTGATGAACAGATAGGTGAGGCCCAGCTTCTCCTTCAGGTCCTTCAGCAGGTTCAGCACCTGGGCCTGGATCGACACGTCCAGCGCGGAGACCGGCTCGTCGCAGATCAGCATCTTCGGCTTGAGCGCCAGCGCGCGGGCGATGCCGATGCGTTGGCGCTGGCCGCCGGAGAAGCTGTGCGGGTAGCGGTTCAGGTGGCGCACGTCGAGCCCGACCAGCCGCATCAGCTCCGACACCATCTCGCGCCGCCAGGCCGGATCGCCGATGCCATGGATCACCAGCGGCTCGGCGATGATGTCGAACACGGTCATCCGGGGATTGAGCGAGGAGAACGGGTCCTGGAAGACGAACTGCAGCTTCTGGCGGAACTCGGTCAGCCGGTTGCCGTCGAGGGCGAGCACGTCGGTCGGCCCGGTCTCGTCGGTAAAGGTCACCTTGCCCGCGTCCGGCGTGAGCGCCCGCATGATCACCTTGGACAGGGTGGTCTTGCCGCAGCCCGACTCGCCCACCAGGCCGAGGCATTCGCCCGGCTGCACGGTGAAGGACACGTCGTCCAGCGCCTTGATCGACTTGCGGGAGGTCGAGACCCAGCCGCCCTTGCGGATCGTATAGGCCTTGGTCAGCCCCTCCACCGCGAGCATCGGCGCGTTGTCGGCCGTCGTCGCCTTCGGCCGGTCGGCCAGCAGGTGCCCGGTCTCGGCCTTGATCTCGCGCAGCGGCTTCAGACGCTCGCCCGGCGCCATGTCGAAGCGCGGCACCGCTCCCATCAGCGCCTTCAGGTAGGGATGCTGGGCCCGGCGGAAGATGTCCTCCACGTCGCCGGACTCCATCACCCGGCCGCGATACATGACCACCACTTCCTCGGCCACGTTGGAGACCACGCCGAGATCGTGAGTGATCATCAGCATGGCCATGTTGAGCTCGGACTGCAGGTCCTTGATCAGCTTCAGGATCTGCGCCTGGATCGTCACGTCCAGCGCGGTGGTCGGCTCGTCGGCGATCAGCAGGGCCGGCCGGCAGACCAGGGCCATGGAGATCATCGCGCGCTGGCGCAGCCCGCCGGACAGCTCGAACGGATAGGTCTTCAGCGCCCGGTCGGGGTCGGGGAAGCCGACCATGGCCAGCATGTCGCGGGTCAGTTCCGTCGCTTCGCGGGCCGAGACGTCGCGGTGCAGTTCCAGCGCCTCGCGGATCTGATTGCCGACCGTGTGCAGCGGCGACAGCGACGTCATCGGCTCCTGGAAGATGATCGAGATCCGCCCGCCACGCACGTTGCGCATCTCGCGGCCGTCCACCGGCAGGCGCACGATATCGGTGATGGTGCCGGGCTTCTCGGGGTCGGCGAACAGGATCGAGCCGCCCAGGATCTTCGCCGGCCGCGGCAGCAGGCCCATGATCGCCTGGCTGACCACCGACTTGCCGGAGCCGGATTCGCCGACCAGGGCGACGGTCGAGCCCCGGCGGATCTGGAACGAGACGCCGTCCACCGCAACCAGCCGCCCCTCCGGCAGATCGAAGCCGATCCGCAGGTCGTGCACGCGCAGGAGCGGCGTTGAGCGATCCAAGTCTCCGTCCCCCTCCGGTTAGCCCTGAGTCAGCAGCTTATCAGCGGTCCCGATCCGGTCCAATTCCCTGCCGCCCGATTCCCTGCCGCCCGATTCCTTGCCGCAGACCCGGTTCGAGTTTCGGGGCGATATGCCCGCTCGAGTCGAAGCTCGGCGGCCCGTCGCTCCCGTCGGCCTCCGGCGCCGGCCCCATCAGACCGAGGGCGCGCAGATTGTCGAGCGTCGTCTCGGACAGTTCAAGATTCTTGCGCCGCGACACCAGCATGCAATGGCGCACGAGGCCCTCGAAATCGTCGATCGAACTCTCCACCGGCAGCTTCTTGCCGTTGCCGGTCAGCTTCAGCTCCATCCAGCCGGCGTTCTTGTCGCGGCGGGTCGAGAAGTAGCGCAGGCCCATGGAGTCCAGGTCTGCCCAGGGAATGTCGATTTCGAGCGGCCCGGTGCGGCGGATCCCGTCGGCATCGACCTCGACCGCTTGAGCGGTGCGCAGCCAGGTACGGACCACATAGACACCGAACAGGGTCGCCAGGGCGCCGAAGATCACGGTCATGGTCGTCGCCATCGGCGTGACGACCAGCGGCAGGCCGGTCACGAGCAGGCCAAGTCCGCCCCGTGCCATGTCCCAGGCGATCGCGCCGCGCTCATAGCGGTGCACTGTCACAAGCGCCTCCGTTTCCCCGGTTCCACACCCACCCGGGCAAGCGCGTCGCCCGGGGAAAGCCACTGTACCGCGGGATGATCCGACAGCAGCCGCAGGATCGGCTGCCAGTCGGTCCATGCCCCCCGGTCGGTGACGCGGTGATGGGACAGGATTCCGACCGGTCCGTCCACCCCGTCGTGTTTAATAATTTCGGTCGCGAGGGTCGCGCCGGGCACCGGTTTTCCGGTGCCGCGCCAGTCGATCAGGTCCACATGGGCGTCGAGCCGCGGCACCGAGGCCGGCGGGGCAGGGCGCTTCGGCGAGGCGAAGGCGGACAGGGCCGCGATCCCGCCCTCGCCCAGTACCGGCAGCAGATCCTCGCCGATCCGGTTCCAGGGCGGCACGAAGCAGGCCAATGCCCGCTCGCCGCCGACCTGGCGAAGCCGCGCCCAGCCGCGGGCGATTTCGGCCAGCCGGTCGGTCAGCGGACGGGTCGCGCCGAACTCGCACTTCTTCTCTCCGGCGGGCGCGTGGTTGGTGTGGGCCCAGCCATGGACGAACAGGGCCGAGCCGGTGCCGTCCAGCGCCGCGACCGCCTCGGCTGTCAGGCCGCCGGGGATGGCAGCGAAGGCGGCGGCGATGCCGGCCTCGCCCAGGGCCTCCAGGCAGACGGACAGCGCGCCGGACGGTGCTTCCAGATCGTCGTCGCGCCACCACAGGGCCAGCGGCCGGTCCTGCTCGCCGCGCCGGTCCAGAAGGGCCGCCAGGGTGTCGCGTGCGCTCATCGCCGGGCGAGACGGTCCATGACATAGGCCGCCGTCTTGCGCGCGCCGTCCAGATCGACGCTCGGCACCGCGTCGCGCGACCGGCCGCGCGCCCGTTCCATCGCCGCCCCCAGGCTCTCGGCGGTCAGCGCGTCCTCGGCAACCACCTCGAGCGCGCCGACATAGGCCAGCAGGTCGGCGCGCAGCCGCTGCTCGGTCTCCACCCCGCCCTCATAGGGCACGACCACGGCGCGGGTCCGCGCCGCCAGCAGTTCCAGCAGGGTGTTGTAGCCGGCCTGGGAGACCGACAGGGCGGCACCCGCCATCAGTTCCGGCAGGTTCGGCACGCTGCGCTCGATCACCGCGTTGGCGGGAACGGCGGCCTCGATCCGGGCCAGGGCGGAGGACGGCATGTGGTGGCCGGTCACCAGCCGCCAGGGCCGGTCGGCCAGGGGCAGGTCCGGAATCATGCGCGCCACGGTCGGCATGAACCGGTCGCCCACCGCGCCGCCACCGGCCGAGACCAGCACCTCGCCCGTCGCCGCCGGATCGGCCTCGGGCACGGCGATGTCGTCGGCGTTGACCACATAGCCGGTGTAGTGCTGCTCCACCGTGATCTCGGCCGCCATGGGGAAGGTCCGGTCCAGCCGGATCAGCTCCGGGTCCGAGTGGATCAGGGCGGCGTCGTAATAGGCGTTCAGGGTATCGACGATCTCCTGGTTGCGGTCGCGCCGCGGCTTGGTCACCAGGATATCGCGCATGGAGGAGAAGGTCTGCGGGTGCCATTCGGCCTGCCGGGCGCGCTCCAGCAGCGGCAGCAGCTCGAAGCGCATCTGCCGGCGGCCGAAGGGGAACAGCTCGGTGATCAGCGCCGCCGGCCGCAGCTCCTCGAACAGGGCGAGCAGCCGGTCGCGCCGGGCGTCGCGGAAGGCGTCGTCGATCGGCGTGTCGGTCTCGTCCAGCAGCACCTTGAAGTTGCCGTCCTCGGTGCGGATCGGCGGCAGCTGCACCATCTTCGCCCCACCGAGCGGCAGATGCGGCACCGGCATGCCGCCGGACACGAAGGCGACATCTGCGCCGGCCGTCACCAGCGCGCGCGCCACCGCCGCCGCCCGGCGCAGATGGCCGATGCCGAGCAGGTTCTGGACATAGAGCATGACGGTCGGTCGGGTCATCGGTCGGCCTTCAGGGGCAGGTTGGGCTGGGTCAGGCGCGGCGTGCCGTCGGCGGCGAGGTCGAACAGATGCACCCGGTCCCAGAAAAGTTTCACCGGCGGCTTATCGACCATCGGCCAGCCGGTGGCCAGGGACAACAGGGCGCGGATGACGCCCTTATGGGTCACGATCCCGGTATCCCGGCCCTCTAGGGCGAGGCGGACGAGCAGGGGGGCGAGCCGGGCCTGCACGGCGCGCGGGCTCTCGCCCCCGGGCGGGGTGAAATCCAGGCCGCGCGCCTCGTTCGCCGCGGTGCCGTCCGGATCTTCGGCGCGGATCTCCGCAAGGCGGCGGCCTTCCCAGGCCCCGAAATCGAGTTCGATGGCGGCGGGCTCGATGGCGGCCTCGACGCCGATCAGCTCGGCGGTACGACGGGCGCGGATCAGCGGGCTGGTCAGCCAGCGGAAACCGGCGACCTCGGCCGGCAGGATCCAGCCGCGCACCTGCGCCGCGCCGTCCGGGGAGAGCGGTCGGTCGGCGCGGCCCTGCAGCCGCTTCTCGGCGTTCCAGGCGGTCGGGCCGTGGCGTAGCAACGCGAGCCGGGTCATCGGCGCGCCTCCACCAAGGTTCGCAGGGCGGCATCCAGGGCCGCGGCGGCGGCAGGCAGGCCGTGCTCGGCACGGGAGATCTCGGCCGCCTTGGCGCCCTGCGACAGGCGTCGGGCCGGGTCCGCGACCAGCGTCCTCACGGCTCCGGCGAACGCGTCGGCGTCGCCGACCGGGGCCAGCAGGCCGGTCGTCCCGTGGCGCACGATGGCCGACACGCCGCCGGTGTCGCCGGCCACCACCGGCAGCCCGGCCGCCTGGGCCTCCAGCAGGGCCATGCCGTAGGCCTCGTTCACCGCGGGCCAGACCAGCAGGTCCGCGGCCCCATACGCGGCGTCAAGCTCGGGCGCGTCGAGCGCGCCGCGCCAGGTGACACGGTCGGCGACCGAAGCCAGCGCCGCTTCCACCTCCGTCCGGGCCGGGCCGTCGCCGACCACGGTGAGGCGCCAGTCGCCGGGGACCTGCGCCAGGGCGGTCCCCAGCACCCGGTAGGAGGCGAGCTTGTCGCCCGCCCGCATCATGCCGACCGCGAGGAGCGCCACCGGGCGATCGATACCGTCCGCGCGCGCCGGCGGCGGGCCGTCGATCGCCAGGAAGGGGGGCAGGTCGAGATAGCGCGCTCCGGGCGACAGGCAGGGCTGGACCAGTGCCCGATCATGGGGGTTCAGGCCGACCGCCAGATCCGCCCGGGCCAGGGCGGCCAGGGTCGCCCGGTGCCCCTGGTCCCAGGGCCCGCCGGCGCGCTTGTGCGCCACCGAGGCCTCGGCGACCACATAGGGGATGCCCAGGCTCTCGGCGACCAGCGGGCCGATCAGGTCCGGCGCCTTGTAGTACAGGTGATAGGTGAACCAGAGGTCGGGGCGCGGCCGCCGCCCCTGCGACACCAGCCGCAGATAGCGCGCCGCCAGCCGGGTCCCCAGCTCGGCCAGCCGCGCCTGCCGGGTGACGTCGCCCTCGCCATCGCGGCTGCGCAGGCGGGTGGCCAGATCGACCTCGTGGCCGGCACGGGTCAGGGCCGCCATCAGCAGGCGCGCGACCCGCCGGTCCCCGGAGGGAACGGCCGAATCCGGGGTCTTCAGAGGGGAATGGAAGGCGATCCTCACGCCGCGTCGGGCCGGCCCTCGGCCCGTGATGCGGCGTCGCCAAGGCCGAATTTGGCGGCGAGTCTGTCCAGCCCGGCATCGGCGGAGAACTCGGTCAGGACCCGCGCGCGGCCGGCCGCCGCCAGCCGAAGCCGGGCGGTCGGATCGCCGATCAGATCCTCGAGCGCCTTCGCCAGGGCCAGATGGTCGCCCGGCTTCACCAGCCGACCGTTGACTCGGTCGTCGATCAGCTCGGGGATGGCGGAGACCGAGGTCGCCACCACCGGCAGGGTCATGAGCTGGGCTTCCATCAGCACGTTCGGCAGCCCGTCGCGGTCGCCGTCCGGGGCGATCTTGCTGGCGAGCACGAAGATGTCGGCCTCCGCCAGGGCGTCGATCACGCCGGAGCGGGACTGGGCGCCGCGCCATTCGATCCGGTCGGACAGGCCCATGATGTCGGCCGCCTGCTTCAGCCGCCCGGCCAGAGCGCCGCCGCCGATATGCACGAAGCGCCAGTTCAGGTCGTTCGGCAGCACCCGCAGGGCGGCCAGCACGTCGTCATAGCCCTTCTTCTGCACCGCCCGGCCGATCGAGACGATGGTCACCGGGGCGTGCGGATCGCGGCCGTCGCGCTTGGCCCGGGTGGCGGGCGGCGGAAAGGCGGAGGCGTCCAGCCCGTGATACAGCAGGCTGACCCGGTCGGGATCGGGTGCCAGAGCCGCCAGATGGCGGGCGCCGATCGCGGTGCAGGTCACCGCCCAGGCGGTATCGGCCAGCTTCTCCCGCTTCTCCCAGTCCTGAGTCGTCCAGATGTCCTTGGCATGGGCCGAGACCGACCAGGAAATCCCCCGCATCGTCGCCGCGTAGCGCGCGACCGAGGCCGGGGTGTGCAGGAAATGGGCGTAGAGATGGGTGATCGCCGGGTCGAGCTCGGCCGCCAGCACGCAGGCCTGGCCGAAGCGCCGGCCCCGGTTCGGGGTGGGGTCGCGCAACAGGTCGCGCAGCCAGGTGCGCAGGGCCCTGCCGTATCCGGGCAGCCGCCGGGCCGTCCGCCAGCCGCGCCAGACCCGGCCGAGATCGTCTCCCAGGTATTCCGGCAGATAGTCGACCGGCGCGGTGATCGCGTCATGCACCGGGTGGGTCGCCTTGTCGGTCGGATGGCGCAGGGAAATGATGCGGAAGCGCAGGCCGCGCTGCTGCAGCCCGAGGATCTCCTGGGCGATGAAGGTCTCCGACAGGCGCGGATAGCCCTTCACCACGATGCCGACCTGGCCACGGACGCCCGCGTGAGCGGTGGCTCCGTTCTCCGCGTTTCCGGTCACGGTCAGGCGGTCCGGCGTGCCGCAGCGGCCCGGCGCCGCTCGTCGATCCAGCGTTTGGTAAGCCGGCCGACCTGGTCGAGCCCGTTCAGCATGGCGACCGCCTTGGCCTGGGACGGGGTCTTCTGGCCCGGCAGCTGCCGCAGGGCGGCGGCCATCTGCATCGGATTTCGGTCGCCGTCATCCACCAGCATGCGCAGCAGGCCCAGTTCTTCGGCCCGGCGGGCGCGGATGTACTGCTCCAGCCGCGGCTCGGTCCGGGGCACGACGATCGACCGCTTGTCGAAGGACAGGATCTCGCAGAACGTGTTGTAGCCGCCCATGGCGACCATGCCGGCGCAGCGGGCCATCAGCGTCTCGATCCGGCTGTCGAAGGTGATCGCCTCGACCCGATCGAGCTTGCTCGCCCGCTCCATGAATTCGTGCTGCTGCTCCTGCGGCATGAAGGGACCGAGCACCAGCAGCGCCGGATAGGGAAGCTGCCGGTCCTCCTCGTAGGCGCGCAGCACCCAGTCCATCACCGGCTCGCCGTCACCGCCGCCGCCGGCGGTGACCAGGATGAACGGATCGTCGCCGAAGGGCAGGGCGGAGGACGGGCTCGGCGCCGGCGAGACCGAGCGACGCAGGTAACCGGTGTAGCGGGTCTTCAGCTTGATCTCGGCCGGGATGTCGAGCCCGTCATAGGGGTCGCAGACCTCCTTCACGCCGTAGACCCAGACCTCGTCATACAGGTCCTGCAGAGCGGGCAGCACCTTCTTGCGTTCCCATTCCTGCTCCAGCAGCTCCGGCTCGTCCATCACGTCGCGCATGCCGAGGATCAGGGGCGTGCCACGCTCCTTCAGGAGCTCCAGCGTCTCCTTGACCTCGCCGCGCAGGCCGAGGGGCTCCTTGTCGACGATGAACAGGTCGGGATCGAACACCTCGGCGGTGTGGCGGATGATGGCGCTGCGCAGGGCCACCGTCTCCTCGATGTCCAGATGCAGGGACAGCGAGGTGTAGTCGCCGTTGCGCAGCTTGATGACGCCCGGAATGCGGACGAAGTCGACCCGGGTGCGGAAGTCGAAGCTGCCGATGATCGGCGAACCCGACAGGATCAGCACCGACAGGCCCGGATGATCCTCGACCAGCGCGTGGGCGATGGCGCGGCACCGGCGCAGGTGGCCGAGGCCCATCGTGTCGTGGCTGTACATGAGGACTCGGGCGGCCGGACGGTCCGCAAGCAGCTTGGCGGTCGCGGGGGCCTTGGTCTTCGTCATGGGTTCCCCGTCGCTGTCATCGCTGCCCGGAAATGTCGATATTCTGGCGGAGGCCGATGTCCGCCGCACTATGGCACATCGCGCCGGGCCGAGAAATGGTAACCTTTTGACGCAGCTTGGCGTTGCGCCGCTGGGCCTTCCGCAGCAAGATCGGCTCCGGGTGGTCCTGCGGTGGGTGGAGCGGTCGGCGGCCCGCGGCGGGACTGGCCCGCATCCGAGGTCGAGACGACAGGTCACCGGGGCGATGGAATCCACGATCTACCGGTTCATTCTGCGCTATTCCAAGCGGGAACAGATCATCCTGCTGGTGATGACGCTGATCTCGTTCCCCTTCCTCTACTACTCGCTCGACCTGCCGAAGCGGATCGTGAACGAGGCGCTCGGGGCCAAGGGCACCACCGATTTCCCCATCACGTTCCTCGGCATCGAGTTCCATCAGCTCGAATACCTCTGGACCCTGTCGGGGTTGTTCCTGGTGCTGGTGTTCATCAACGGCGGGTTCAAGTACTGGATCAACGTCTATCGCGGGCGCCTGGGCGAGCGGATGCTGCGCCGCCTGCGCTACGAGCTCTACACCCGCATCCTGCGCTTCCCGATCCCGCATTTCCGCCGGGTCAGCCAGGGCGAGATCATCCCGATGGTGACCCAGGAGGTGGAGCCCCTGGGCGGCTTCATCGGCGACTCGATCTCGCTGCCGGCGTTCCAGGGCGGGACCCTGATCACGATCCTGTTCTTCATGTTCATGCAGGACCCGATCCTCGGGGCGGCGGCGATCGCCCTGTCGCCGGTTCAGGCCTATGTCATTCCGAAGCTGCAGCGCCGGGTGAACGCGCTCGGCAAGCAGCGGGTGCGCACGGTCCGCGTGCTGTCGGACCGCATCGGAGAAACGATCTCCGGCGTGCAGGAGATCCACGCGAACAACATGGCGCGGCTGATGCTGGCGCGGTTCTCCGCCCAGCTCGGCGTGATCTACGACATCCGCTTCGAGATCTATCAGCGCAAGTTCGTCATCAAGTTCCTGAACAACTTCATCGCCCAGCTCACGCCGTTCTTCTTCTACGCCATCGGCGGCTATCTGGTGATCATGGGCGAGCTGTCGCTCGGCGCGCTGGTGGCCGTCCTGGCGGCCTACAAGGACCTGTCGGCCCCCTGGAAGGAATTGCTGAACTTCTATCAGCAGAAGGAGGACGCCCGGATCAAGTACGAGCAGGTGATCGACCAGTTCGACCTGCCGGAGATGATGGCGCAGGAGACCCTCATCGCCGAGCCGGAGGCACCGCAGCCGCTGGACGGCGAGTTGCGGGCGAACAACCTGGGTCTGATCGACGACGACGGCGAGGTTCAGTTCGAAGGCGTGGCGATGACCGTGCCGCCGGGCACCCACATGGCGCTGTTCGGCCCGGGCGGGGCCGGCAACGAGGCGCTGGCCATGACCATCGCGCGCCTGATGCATCCGACCAGCGGCCGCATCACCGTCGGTCAGGCCGATCTGCACGCCCTGCCGGAGGCGATCACCGGACGGCGTATGGGCTATGTGGGGCCGTCCACCTACGTCTTCAGCTCGACGATCCGCGAGAACCTGCTGCTCGGCGTGATGCACCGGCCGACCGGCGAGGCGCGCGACGATCCGGCGGTCCGCGCGGCTCTGGAAACCGCCGCCCAGGCGGCCAACTCCACCGACGATCCGGGCGGCCCCTGGGTCGATCCCGAGGCGGTGGGCGACGGCGAGGGCCTGGTCTCCCGGCTGGTCGAGGACCTCATGCTGGTCGAGCTGGACGACGACTGCTACGGCCTCGGCCTGCGCGGGACCATCGATCCCCAGGCCCGGCCGCAGATCGCCGAGCGGATCCTGGCGGCGCGCCGGTCCTTCGCCGAACGGCTCGCCGAGGATCCGGAGATGGTCGACCTGGTCGAGCCGTTCGCCGCCGACCGCTATAACACCAACGCCTCGCTGGCCGAGAACCTGCTGTTCGGCACGCCGGTCGGGCCGGCGTTCCAGCCGGACACCATCGCCGCCCATCCCTATGTGCGCCGGACGCTGGCCAGCGTCGGGCTGACCGACGACCTGCTGAAGATGGGCCGGGACGTGGCCGCCACCATGGTCGAGCTGTTCGCCGACCTGCCGTCGGACCACGAGTTCTTCGGCCAGTTCAGCTTCATCTCGCCCGACGATCTGCCGGAGTTCCAGGCGCTGCTGAACCGGGTCGAGCGGATCGGGCTGGAGAAGGTGTCGGAAGAGGATCGCGCCCGGCTGCTGTCGCTGCCGTTCAAGCTGATCCCGGCGCGTCACCGCCTGGGCATGCTCGACGACGGGATTCAGGCCAGGGTCCTGGAGGCCCGCGTCGCCTTCGCCCGTGACCTGCCGGAGGAGCTGCAGGGCTCCGTCGCGTTCTTCAGCGTCGATGCCTACAACGCCGCCGCCTCGCTGCAGGACAACATCCTGTTCGGCAAGATCGCCTACGGCCAGGCCGACAGCGTGGCCCGGGTGGGAACGGTGATCGGCTCGGTGCTGGACGATCTGGACCTGCGGCCGACGGTGATGGAGGTCGGCCTGGATTTCGAGGTCGGCATCGCCGGCGCCCGGCTGTCCTCGGTGCAGCGGCAGAAGATCGGCATCGCGCGAGCGATGCTACGCCGTCCGGACATCCTGGTGCTGAACGACGCCGTCGCCACCTTCGACGCCGCCGCCCAGCGCCGGCTCGTCGCCAACATCCTGCAGGCGATGTCCGGGCGCACGGTGATCTGGTCGACCCAGCGGCCGGATATCGCCCGCCTGTTCCCGGTGATCTCGGTGATGCGCGGCGGACGGCTGGCGGAGACCGGCGCGCCGGAGGATCTCGACCGGGAAGGCCGGGTGTTTCACGAAATTGCCGCGCGGAACTGAGGGGGTTTCACAATGGACGCGTCTTTCCCACCTCTGATAACGGCACCGGTCCATGAAGGAGGGTCGCCATGAGCCTCAACGAAGAGGTGGAACTGCTCCGCAAGATCCCGCTGTTCGCGAAGATCGAGCCGTCGAAGCTGAAGCTTCTGGCCTTCACCTCCGAGCGGCTCACTTACCAGAGCGGCCAGCGCCTGTTCCAGCAGGGCGATGTCGGCGATGCCGCCTACATCATCATCGACGGCGAGGCCTCGGTCCGGATCCGCACCGATGGCGGGGAGATCCAGGTGGCTGAGCTCGGCAAGGGCGACGTGGTCGGCGAGATCGCCATCCTGTGCGACGTGCCGCGCACCGCCTCGGTGGAGGCGACCGGCAAGCTGATCACCCTGCGGATCACCAAGGAGCTGTTCTTCCGCCTGATCAGCGAGTTCCCGCAGATCTCCATCGAGATCATGCGCGAACTGGCGGCCCGGCTCGAACGCACCAATGTCCAATTGCGCGAAGCGCTGAACCGGTGACCGGTAGCCAATCAGCACACTGGTCCAAGAGCGGACAGGCCCATGAGTAGACTCGACAGCATGATCCGGCGTCTGGAAGCCCAGCGTTCCACGCTCAACGATGCCGCCGCCCGGGTGCAAGGACGCAGCGGCATAGCGCTGGAGTTCGGGCTCGGCAACGGGCGGACCTACGATCATCTGCGCGCGATCCTGCCGGGCCGCGAGATCTACGTGTTCGACCGCCAGGTCGCCGCGCATCCCGACTGCATTCCCCCCGACGACCGGTTGTATCTGGGCGACCTGTTCGAGACCCTGCCGCGGGCCGCGGCCGATCTCGGCGGCACCGCGGTCCTGGCGCATCTGGATATCGGCACCGGCGACAAGGAGGAGAGCGTCGCCCTGTCGCGCCGCGCCGCGCCGATGGTGGCCGACCTGCTGGCGCCGGGCGGCGTGGTGGTCAGCGACCAGCCGCTGGACGGGGTGGATGCGTTCAGCCCGCTGCCGCTGCCGCCGGGCGTGAAGCCGGGGCGGATCTATCTGTACGAGCGGGTTTAAAGGGGCGCTGTTTCAGCTTTGTTCCGGAGCCGGTACGAAGGAAATTCGGTACGTTAGTGCCTTGTCTTAAAAAATAATTTCTGACCGTCATCCCGGATCGTCCCGGATCGGGTCCGGGGCCCACCGGGATGACGAGAAAGGCGAGGTTGGAAACGCGGCTGTAGACCCGCCGCAGTCCTCTAAAGATCCAGGTCCACCACCACCGGTGCGTGGTCGGAGGCCTTCTCCCAGCCGCGGGCGTCGCGGATGACCTCGGCATGGCGGATGCCGCCGTCGAGGGGCGGGGTCACCCAGACATGGTCGAGACGCCGGCCCTTGTCCGCCGCCGACCAGTCCTTCGCCCGGTAGCTCCACCAGGAATACAGCCGTTCCTCCGGCGGAACGATCTTGCGTACCGCGTCGATCCAGCCGGCCGAGGCCTGGACCTTGTCCAGGGCCTCCACCTCCACCGGCGTGTGGCTGACGACGTTGAGCAGTTGCTTGTGCGACCAGACATCGGTCTCCAGCGGCGCGATGTTCAGGTCGCCCACCAGGATCATCGGGTGGTCCGGGCTGCGCTCGGTGCCGAGCCACTGGGTCATCTCGGCCAGGAAGTCGAGCTTATGGGCGAACTTGTCGTTCACCGCCGGGTCCGGCACGTCGCCGCCGGCGGGAACGTAGAAGTTATGCACCTCCGGTCCGCCGTCGATCCGCGCCGCCACGTGCCGGGCGTCGGTGCGGCCGCAGAATTCGCGCGACACCGTCTCCTCGATCGGCAGGCGGGAGAGGATCGCGACCCCGTTATAGCCCTTCATGCCGGCGACGAGCTGGTGCGACCAGCCGGCCTCGGCCAGGGGACCGGTCGGGAACACGTCGACGAGCGCTTTGGTCTCCTGCAGGCAGAGCACGTCGGGCTGCATCTCCTGGAGAAGGCGCAGCACCAGCGGCAGGCGCAGACGGACGGAGTTGATGTTCCAGGTAACGATCCGCACCGGTCAGACCACCTTCACATGCAGGTCGCTCAGACCGTCCACATGGCCGTGCAGCTCGTCGCCGCGCTGAACCGCGTTCACCCCTTCCGGCGTGCCGGAGAAGATAAGGTCGCCCGGGGCCAGCATCACCAGGCCGGACAGGTAGCTGATGGTCTCCGGAATCGACCAGATCAGCGCCTTCAGGGTGGATTCCTGGCGGCGGGTGCCGTTGACGTCGAGCCAGATCGCCGCATCCTCGAGGATGCCGGTCTCCGTCACCGGGTGCAGGTCGGCGATCGGGGCGGAATGGTCGAAGCCCTTCGCCATGTCCCAGGGGCGGCCCATCTTCTTGGCCTCCGCCTGGATGTCGCGGCGGGTCATGTCGAGACCGACGCCATAGCCCCAGATCAGGCTGTTCGCCTCCTCCACGGGGATGTCGCGGCCGCCGCCGGACAGGGCGACCACCAGCTCGATCTCATGGTGCACGTCGGAGGTCATTGACGGATAGGGCATCGCCGCGCCGCCGGTGACCAGCGCGTCGGCCGGCTTCATGAAGAAGAACGGCGGTTCGCGATCCGGATCATGGCCCATCTCGCGGGCATGGGCGGCGTAGTTGCGACCGACGCAGAAGATGCGGCGCACCGGGAATCCCTGGTCACTGCCGGCCACCGGCACGGCCACGGTGCGCGGCGGGGTGATCACATATTCCATTGAAGCCAATTCCTTTTTCGTCTCGATATATCGCTCTTCGAGCGCCGGCCTCCGCGGGAGCTTCGACAGTGTCGTCGCCGCGCTCCGGAGCGGGAGGCGCTCGGTTGCGTGACTATGGCGGGCATCCCCCCGCCCGGTCCAGTCCCCATCGTGCGTCGGGCGCGTCGGTGCCCCGGCTGCGGTGCCGCAGTCTCCCGCCAGCCCGCCGGCCGGTCACGACCGTTTCGCTATCGAGACAGAATGGCGAGGGTCGCCAGGCCGGCTATTCGGCCGCCACATCGACGCCGGTGCGCGCGTCTTTGGCGGCGGCGCGGGCGGCCTTGCCGAACGCCTCGAAGATCGCCCGGTTGATCCCCTCCACCGGACGCGGCCACTCGGGATGCCACTGGACGGCGAGGGCGAAGGCGGGGGCGTCGGCGATGGAGATCGCCTCCACCACTCCGTCGGGCGCGCGGCCCTCCGCCACGACGCGGGGGCCGAGCCGCTCGATCGCCTGGCCGTGCAGCGAGTTCACCAGATGCGGGCCGGGACCGGCGATGGCGGCCAGCCGCCCGCCCGCGACCAGCTCCAGCGAATGGGCGGGGCGGTATTTCCAGTCGTAGGGCACGTCGCGGCGCATGCGGTGGTCGAGCCCGCCGGTCTTGGTATGGATCTCCTGGTGCAGGGTGCCGCCGAAGGCCACGTTCAGCTCCTGGGCGCCGCGGCAGACGCCGAGCAGCGGGATGCCGCGCGCCACGGCGGCCCGGGCGAGGTCCAGGGTGACGCCGTCGCGCGCCGGGTCGTGCTCGTCCGGGGTGGCGCTGTCGCCGCCGTCATAGCGCGCAGGCTCCACGTTGGACGGGCTGCCGGTGAGAAACACGCCGTCCAGCCGGTCGAGCAGGCTGTCGATCTCCACGCCGCCGGGCAGGGCCGGGATGATCACCGGGCAGACGCCCGCCACCTCGGACATGGCCGTGACATATTTCTCGCCGACCCGGTGACTGGCGTTGTGCTCCCCCATGATGCGGCAGGCGGTGACGCCGACGAGAGGCAGTCGGCCTGAAGACGTGCGGCGGCTCACGGAAACTCTCCTGACGGTCACGACAACGGCACGGACGCTTGGCCCGGCCCCCGCACCATGCCATATCCCGATGATGTTGGACATGTCGGACCCGCAGACGCTGACCATCGCCAAGGGCCTTGCCGTTGCCGCCTGGATCGGGCTGATCCTGACGGCCGAACGGGCGGCACCCGCCGTCGTGCGACGCGGCGGCTGGCCGCGGATCCTGCGCAATGCCGGGCTGTTCGCGGTGAATATCGGGCTGTCCCGGCTGGCTGTGATCCCGATCACCGTGCTCGCCACCTCGATGACCCTGGACTGGCGGCCGGCGTGGTGGGACGGCGGCTGGGCGTTGCTGGCCGATCTGGTGATTCTGGATCTGTGGATCTATTTCTGGCACCGGGCGAACCACGCGGTCCCGTTCCTGTGGCGGTTCCATGAGATCCATCATCTGGACGAGTTCCTCGACGCCAGCTCGGCGGTGCGGTTCCATGCCGGCGAGGTGCTGATGTCGGCGGCGGTGCGGGCGGTGGTGATCGTGCTGCTCGACATCCCGCTGGCCTCTGTGCTGGCGTTCGAGACCCTGGTGCTGGTGGCGTCCGTGTTCCAGCATTCCAACACCCGCCTGCCCGGATGGCTGGAGAAGGCCCTGTCGACGGTGATCGTTACGCCCTCGATCCATTGGGTGCATCATCACGCGGTGCGCCAGGACACGGATTCAAACTACGGGACCGCCCTGTCGGTCTGGGACCGGATCTTCGCCACCCTCAGCCCGACCCCGCGGACGCCGGAGATGGCGATCGGCGTGGAGCGGCTGCACGATACCGGCTTTCTCGCCCTGCTGGTCCGCCCCTTCAAGTCCCGGAGCGGGTCCGGATAGACCGGTGGGCCGCCCATCCGACGGCCCGAATTCTCACAAATGCCATCGGGTTGCTTCTATAGTGCGCGGGTGAGACACCGGTCTCAACACAATGGAGGTTTCAATGACCCGCTGGCTGTCCGCCGCCGCTCTCGTCCTGACCGTTCTCCTCTTCATGCCGGCCGGGGCTGAGGCCCAGACCGCCACGACCGGCGGAAGCTCCTCGTCGGAGACGTCATCCTCCTCCACCACATCGGGGGCGAAGACCTACAGCGAGCCGGAGGTCGTGTCCGCCGCCAAGGATCTGTTCGGGGAGACCACCGAAGGCCTGGCCAAGGTCATCGAGAAGGTGTTCGCCGACATGGGCGAGCCGAGCGCCTATATCGCCGGCAGCGAGTATTCCGGCGCCATCGTCGTCGGCCTGCGCTATGGCGAGGGCATGCTGAACAAGGCTGGCGGCGGGCAGAGCAAGGTGTTCTGGCAGGGTCCGTCCCTGGGCTTCGATTTGGGCGGCAACGCGTCCAAGGTGTTCGTGCTGGTCTACAACCTGGACTCGCCGGACCAGATCTACCGCCGCATCCCGGGCGTGGAGGGATCCTACTACTTCTTCGCCGGCGTCGGCGTGAACTACCAGTCCGACGGCGATCTGACCCTGGCGCCGATCCGCACCGGCGTCGGCCTGCGCTCCGGCGTCAATATCGGCTACCTGCACTACGGCCGGGAGTTCTCCTGGTTCCCGTTCTGACGGACGGGGTGAGGGTAGGGCGCGCGGCGCCCTACTTGCCGTTGCCGCCTTCGGGGAACGGCTTGTCCTGCTTGGCCTCGATCACCCCGCGGCGCACCTCGCGGGTACGGGTGAACAGGTCCTGCAGCTTGTCGCCCTCGCCCCAGCGGATGGCCCGTTGCAGGTAGCTCAGGTCCTCGCTGAACCGCTGCAGCATCTCCAGCACCGCCTCGCGGTTGTTCAGGAAGATGTCGCGCCACATGATCGGGCTGGAGCCGGCGATGCGGGTGAAGTCGCGGAAGCCGCCGGCGGAGAAGCGGATCACGTCCTGCTGCTCCTGGCCTTCCAGGTCGAAGGCGGTGCCGACGATGGTGTAGGCGATCAGATGCGGCAGGTGCGAGGTCACGGCCAGCACCTTGTCGTGATACTCGGCCTTCATCTCCTCAACGATGGCGCCGCACCGGGTCCACAGCTCGGTCACCCGGGCGACGGCCGCCCGGTCGGTGGTCTCGTCCGGGGTCAGGATCCAGTAACGGCCGACGAACAGGTCTGACGATCCGGCGTCGGGGCCCGATTTCTCGGTGCCGGCGATCGGATGGCCGGGCACGAAGGCGACGGTGTCCGGCATGTGCGGACCGGCGGCGGCGACCACCGCCCCCTTCACCGACCCCACATCGGTCACGATCGCCCCCGGCTTCAGGTGCGGGGCCATGGCCTTGGCGATCGCCCCGAAGGCGCCGAGAGGCGTGCAGAGAACGACGATGTCCGCCTCCGCCACTGCCTTGGACGGTGCCTCGAAATAGGCATCGGCCAGCTTCAGTTCCTTCGCCCGGGCCAGCGCCTCGGCCGACAGGTCGGCGACGACCACCCGGTCGACCGCGCCGTACTTGCGTACGGCACGGGCGACGGAGGAGCCGAGATTGCCGATCCCGACGACCGCCAGGGTCCCGAAGATCGGCTCTCCCTTGCCGGCGCCGTTGTCCGGGGATGCGGTCACGCGGGCACCCCGTTGAAGAAGTCGGCCAGACCCTGGACCAGGGCGCGGTTCTCGTCCTCCTGGCCGATCGAGACCCGGATGAAGTCGTGCTCGCCGTAGTCGGACATGCTGCGCACCATGATGCCGCGCTTGGCCAGGAACTCGCGCGCCTCGGCGGCGGTTCTGCCGGCCTCGGTCGGGAAGCGGGTGATGAAGAAGTTGGTGACCGACGGGTACGGCTCCAGGCCCAGCTTGCGGAACTCGTCCTGCAGCCAGGGCAGCCAGGCGCCGTTATGGGCCACGGACTTTTCCTGGAACTCCAGATCCTTCACCGCCGCGATGCCGGCGACCAGGGCCGGGGTGTTGACGCCGTAGGGTGGCTTCACCGCGTACAGGGTGGCGGCGATGTCGGCCGGGCAATAGGCCCAGCCCAGGCGCAGGCCGGCCATGCCGTACATCTTGGAGAAGGTGCGCAGCATGACCGTGTTGTCGGTCTCCTCCACCAGCTCGATGCCGGCGGTGTAGTCGTTGCGCTGGACGTATTCGGCATAGGCCGCGTCGAGCACCAGCAGCACCCGCGACGGCAGCTCGGCGCGCAGGCGGCGCACCTCCTCGGTCGGCATGTGGGTGCCGGTCGGGTTGTTCGGGTTGGCCAGGAAGACGATCTTGGTGCGCTCGGTCACCCGCGCCAGGATCGTGTCGACACTGGCGGTGAACCCGTCATCCGGCGCCGAGACCGGCACGCCGCCGGCGATCTTGGTCGCCATCGGGAACAGCAGGAAGCCGTACTGGGTGTGGATCACCTCGTCGCCCGGCTCAAGATAGGCCTGGGTCAGCACCTGGATCAGCTCGTCGGAGCCGCAGCCCAGGATGATGCGCGACGGGTCGATCCCGTGCCGCTCGCCGATCGCCTCGGCCAGGCCGGAGGCGGCGACGGCGGGATAGGTGTGGATCTTCGACGCGATGCCGGCCAGGGCCTCCATCGCCTTCGGCGACGGGCCGAGCGCCCCTTCGTTCAGGTTCAGGCGGATGATCCGCTGCAGGCTCTTGGGATAGCTGGTCGGCTTGTAGGCGGCGAGATCGGAAATCGACGATTTAGGGGCCACGCTGGGCATCGGACAGTCCTCGGACGGAAGAATGGGGTCAGGTGCTCGTCTTCGAGCGGGAGGTCTCGGGCCGGGCGTAGGCGCCGATCAGCGCCGCGCCGGCCGGAATATGTCCGACCTCCAGATAGCCGTCGGCGGCGATCAGCGACCAATGGGCCCCTTCGATCTCCGCGGTGTCCAGCGCTCTCTCGGCGGTGCCGCGCACGGCATAGAGCGTCACGTCGTCGCCCGACGGGTCGGGATCCTGCGGGGCGATGCCATAGGCGGGCACGCCGCCCTCCCCGAAAAGCGGAAGCCGCGCGATGACGCACGGCTTCTGGGTGGAGGTGTCCTGTTGCGATGCCGAAACGAGCTGCGGCCACCAGCGCCAGCGGGAATCCGCCACGTCCGGCAGCACGGCCAGGGTCGCGCGGCCGTCGACCGCCGCGGCGATCGCCGCCTCGGCGCTCTCCACCGTCTCGAGCCGTGTCGCCGCGCCGCCGCGGTCGCGCGCGAGGTCGAGGCAGGCCTCCGCCCCCTTCGGCGCGTAGACGACGGTCAGCGGATCGACCTGGCGCGCCAGGTTGGCGCCGAGGATCTCGCGCCAGATGCGCTCCAGGGTCGCGGTCGGCAGGTCGGCGCTGGCGGCGGAGCAGAGCCGGCGCAGGATCGCCGCCTCGCGGCCCGGACGCAGATAGGGACCCGACGCGTCGCCCTTGGCCGCGGCCACGCGCCGACCGATCGCGACCCGGCTTTCGAGCAGCCCGAGCAGCGCGTCGTCGATGCGGTCGATCTCGGCCCGAAGCTGGGCCAGCGAGGGCGCGACATCCGCCATGCGGTACTTCCTGGAGAGGTCGGTCACAAGGAAACCGGCAAGACCTATCGGAGCAGGCGGATTAAGGCAAGCCGCCACGGACCGGTGCCGGTGTCGAAAGCGCGGCGTCGGGCCGGCCGGGCGAACTTTCGCTTGATCGGGTTTCCACGGCTCGGCCAAGGTTCGCGGCAAAATTCGCGGATTGTGTACCTAACGGGAAAATCCCGGTTCAAACGCTCTGGAGGAGGCGCGAACCATGACGGTCATTCCGTCCGACCCCCTATTCGGCGACCAGTGGTACCTGCACAATACCGGGCAGTCCGGCGGCACCGTCGGCCAGGATATCCGGGTGCTGGGCGCCTGGCCGGACTATACCGGCGAGGGCATCCGGATCGCCGTGATCGACGACGGGGTGCGCTATACCCACCCCGACCTGTCCGGCACCTACGATGCGGAGAACGACCACAACATCGTGACCGGCGAGGGCGACGCCACGCCGATCGCGGACGCCTATTCCCACGGCACGCAGGTGTCGGGGTTCTCGGCGGCCGCGGCCAACGGTACCGGCCTTGTCGGCGTCGCCTATGGCGCGACCTTCACCGGGATCCGGATCTCGGATGCGGACGGCGAACTGGTGAACGCCGCACCGGCCTTCCACCTGGCCAGCGACGCCGATGTGACCAACAACAGCTACGGCAACGAGATCTTCTACGAGGAACCGGGCAGCCTCGACGCGATCGCCGACACCGCCACCACGGGGCGCGCCGGCCTGGGCACGGTGCACGTCTTCGCGTCGGGCAATTCCCGGATCCAGGGGACGCTGTCGACCCACGGGCCGGAACAGAACTCGCCCTACCAGATCACCGTCGCCGCCACCGATGCAGACGGTCAGATCGCGACCTTCTCGTCGCCCGGAGCCAATGTCCTGGTCGCGGCACCCGGTGCCGGCGTGCTCGGGGTCAGCGGCGAGGACGACGGCTACGACCTCACCGACGGCACCTCCTTCTCCGCGCCGATCGTCTCCGGCGTGGCCGCCCTGGTGCTTCAGGCCAACCCGACGCTGGGGATGCGCGACGTTCAGGAGATCCTGGCCTACTCGGCCTACGATACCGGCGCCGACCCGCTGACCCGGGCCGAGATCCTGGCCGATACGGTCGGCAGCGAAGCGGCGCTTGCCGAACTGGATGAGCCGGTCCGCGCGGCCTACGAGGCGGGGATCTCCCTCGCCCTGTCCTATCCCTGGACCACGGTTGAGAACGGTGCCACCGACTGGAACGGCGGCGGCCTGACGGCCAGCCACGACTACGGGTTCGGCCAGGTCGATGCCCGCGCCGCCACCCGCCTCGCGGAGACCTGGGACGCCACGCCGAACACGGTGACCAACCAGGCGGTCGTCACCGTGACCTCGACCACGGCGGTCGCGGTGCCGGACGGCGACGCCGCCGGCGTATCGCAGTCGCTGACGGTCGATGCGGCGATGGACGTGGAGTTCGCCACGGTCGACGTGGATATCCCCCATGGCGATCTGGGCCAGCTCCGGATCGAGCTGACCTCGCCGCACGGCACCACGAGCTACCTGATCTACAACCCGGATTTCGAGGCCTATGAGATCCTGGCGCGGCAGGACGGTCTGCTCGACGAACTGCCGGATCTCACCTTCTTCGGCGCCAACGTGACGACCCTGATGTCGAGTCAGCATTACGGGGAGAGCGCCGCCGGCGACTGGACCCTGAGGGTGACCGACACCGAGACCGGAACGGTCGGCACGCTGGAGAGCTGGAGCCTGACGCTCTACGGCGATGCGACCACCGCCGACGACCGGTATGTCTACACCGACCAGTACGCCACACTGGCGACCGCCGATGCGGGCCGCAGCGTCCTGGTCGACAGCGACGGCGGCACCGACACCATCAACGCCGCCGCCGTCAGCGGTCCCGTCGCGATCCATCTGGACGGCACCGTCGGCGCGATCTACGGCGCGGCCTTCCGTGTCGCCGACGACACCGAGATCGAGAACCTGTACACCGGCGACGGCGACGACCTGCTGGCCGGCTCCGCCCTGGCCAACGTCCTGGTCGCCGGCCGAGGCAGCGACAGCCTGACCGGCGGGGCGGGGGACGACATCCTCGACGGCGGGAGCGGCCTCGACACGGCCCGCTTCTCCGGCCTGTCCTCCTCCTACGCCATCGGGGTTTCCGACAGCGAGACCGTGGTCGACGGGGCGGACGGCCGCGACATCCTGCGCAACACCGAGATCCTAGCGTTCGACGACGGCAACCGGCTGTCCACCGCCCCGGTCTCGGTCAGTGAGATCGGCTTCGACGCTGATTTCTACCTCGCCACCAACGACGACGTCGTCGCCGCCGGCTTCGACAGCGGCAACGCCTATCT
The DNA here is from genome assembly GCF_000423805.1 of Thalassobaculum salexigens DSM 19539. Classification (NCBI taxonomy): domain Bacteria; kingdom Pseudomonadati; phylum Pseudomonadota; class Alphaproteobacteria; order Rhodospirillales; family Thalassobaculaceae; genus Thalassobaculum; species Thalassobaculum salexigens. The sequence goes on along the minus strand of NZ_KE384095.1, from coordinate 318,586 downwards.
CCATTACCTGCAATTTGGCGGGTTCGAGGACCGGGCGCCGAACGCGCTGTTCGACAGCGGCGACTATCTGGCGGTCAATGCGGACGTGGCGGCGGCGGGGATGAATCCGCTGCTGCACTATCACCTCTACGGGCACCTCGAAGGTCGGGACGCCGGGGCCCAGTTCGACGGCGAGGCCTATCTGGCGGCCAATCCGGACGTGGCCGGCGCCGGGATCGACCCGATGCTGCACTACCTCACCGTCGGCTTCGGCGAGGGCAGGTTGTTCCAGTCGGATCCGCTGTTCGGCTAGAGCTGATCGTGCGCTGACGGGATCACTTCGTGATCGCGTCAGCGTGCGTGAATCCGCTCTATCTCATTGTTTTAGAGGCAAATTCACTGACCATATTGAATCATGAAATGATTCAATATGGTCGGATTTGATGGTTGGATTTGGCTCTAGATGCGCGCGTTCATAAAGCTGTTCATTTGACCCCGAAGAAGGAGGCGCAAGGATTAAAGACAAAATATAATCAATATGAACAAAAACATACTCATAATGACGAAACAGAAGCGCAATCGCACTGTCATGCGGCGTGGATAGCTTGGCCCCCCGACGTTTCGGCCCGCCCTGTCCCGGCGGGGTCTGAGCGCCTCCGTCCCAGGCCAGAATGAGGCTGCCGCATGCTCGCGTTCATCCGCTCCCATCTGAACGTCAAGCTGACCGCCGCCCTGGCCCTGACCCTGTGCCTCGTCCTCGGCGCCCTGGCCGGGGTCTATATCACCGTTGTGAACACGCTCATGGCCGAGCAGGAGGCACGCGCGGGGCTGCTGCGGGACATGAACGCCGAGCTGCGCGCCGAGGTCTTCGGACTGCAGAAGAAGCTGGCCGCCGTGCCGGACCAGCTTCAGACCGACGCGCTGCCGATCCTGCTGAGCTGGGCCTCGGAGACCTATCCGACGGAGACCCGGCGCTACGAGAGCCGCGACCGGATCGTCGAGCGCTTCACCAGGCGCGGCGAGCGCCGGGACGTGCAGCGGGCCGGCGGCATCGTGGTCAAGGAGACCGAGGGCGGCGTCGGCATCGCCTATGGCCTGTTCGAGAACGACGCCTTCACCGACACCGTCGAGGAGGTCGTTCTGGCCGGCGCCGATCCGGTGGCGGTGGCGGCCAAGGCGGAGGAGCTGACCGGGGCGGCGGCGAGTCCGGACGCCCTGAAGCGCAAGGTCGCCGAGCTGAGGAGCGCGATCGTCGACGAGGCGCTGGCGGCGGAGACCACGCGCAACGCCATCCTCGGCCAGATCGACCATATCCACGAGGCAGAGGCCCAGGTCGAGCGGACGCTGACCCAGGCTTTGGTGCTGATCGCGGCCGTGAGCCTGGGCTGCGTGCTGGTCGCCAATGTCGCGGTCTGGGCGGTGATGCGCCACATGGTGACCCGGGCGCTGTCCCGGCTGTCCGCCGCGCTGCGGGCCATCGCCGACGGCGAGGAGGCGGAGATCAGCGATACCGACCGGGTCGACGAGATCGGCTCGCTCGCCGGCGGGATCCAGAGCTTCAAGGCCGCCCTGGACGAGATCGACGCGATGCGGGTGCAGCGCGAGGCCGAACGCGCGGCGCGGGAGCGCCAGCTCGCCGACCAGCTCTCCACCCTGAGCTCGGAGATCGAGACCGGGATGGGCGCGCGGGTGTCGGTGGTGACCGACAGCGTCGAACAGCTGGTGGCGATCTCCGCCGAGCTAAACGCGCTGGCGAGCGATACCCTGTCGCGCTCGACCGAATCCCACGCCCTGGCGGAGGAGAGCGCGGTCTTCATCCAGGACGTGCGCGCGGTGGTCCGCAACCTGAGCGACACCGCCCAGCGCATCGCCCGGGACGTGCGCGGCCAGCGGACGCTCACCAGCGAGGTCGCCGCCGAGGCCGATACGGTGGCCGACGCGGTGGCCGACCTGACCGCCACCGCCGGGCAGATCGGCAGTGTCGTCGGGGTGATCCAGGAGATTGCCGAGCAGACCAATTTGCTGGCCCTCAACGCCACCATCGAGGCGGCCCGGGCCGGCCAGGCGGGTGCCGGCTTCGCGGTGGTCGCCGGCGAGGTGCGGATCCTGGCCGGCCAGACCGCCGACGCGACCTTGCGGATCAGCCGGCAGGTCGGCGGCTTCCGCGCCAGCATCGATCGGGTCTCCGAGGCGACCGGCGCCATTCAGGAGCGCCTGCGCACGGTCGACTGCGGCATGGGCGAGGTCGCGGACGGCATCGAGAGCCTGAGCGAGAAGACCGAAACCATCACCGGGACCGTGGAGGACGTGGCCGACCGCGCCCACCGGGTCGCCGGCGTCAACGAAGGGGTGGCAAGCGCGGCGGAGAAGACCGGCTCCATGAGCGGGACCATGTCCGCCTCCTCCAACCGAATCACCGAAGCGCTCACCGACATGCGGGTGCATCTGCGCCAGATCCTGGCCGATGCGGGGGCGGGCACTGGGGCGAGCACAGGGGCGGGCACAGGGGCGGGGGCCGCGGCGTGACGGCGGCCATGGGCAAGGCCGCGCCGGGCCCCTAGGATGGCGCTCCCTTCGCTGTCCGGAGCCTGCCATGACTATCGACACCGACCTGTCCCGCCCCGGCGTGCTGCGCGCCGGCATCAACCTCGGCAACATCCTGCTGGTGACGGGCAAGGCGGCCAACGGCGACCCGGAGGGCGTGGCGCCGAGCCTGGCCGGGCGGATCGCCGACCACCTGGGCCTCACGGTCGAGCTGGTACCCTTCGCCTCGCCGGGCGAGGTGGCCGACGCCCTGGCCGACGACGCCTGGGACATCGCCCTGATCGCCGAGGAGCCGGAGCGGGCGAAGACCATCGCCTTCGTCGATGCCTATGTGGAGATCGAGGCGACCTACATCGTCCCCGAGGCCTCGCCGCTGAAGACCATCGCCGACGTGGACGCGGCCGGCGTGCGGATCGCGGTGTCCGACCGTTCGGCTTATGACCTGTATTTGTCGCGCACGCTCCAGAAGGCCGAACTGGTCCGCGCCAAGGGGCTGCAGGGGGCGCTGGATCTCTATGTGACGGAAAAGCTCGACGCGCTGGCCGGCCTGCGCCCGGCGCTGAAGGAGAACGCGGCCGATCTCGGCGGCCAGCGGATCCTCGACGGCCGCTACACCGCCGTGCGCCAGGCGGTCGGCACCAAGCCGAAGAACGCGGCCCTGCAGGCGGCCATCGCGGCGTATCTCAAGACCGCGAAGGCCGACGGCACCATCGCCGGCCTGCTGGAGACGTTCGGGGTGCAGGAGAAGCTGAGCGTTGCCGGGGACTGAGGCCCGCTACCCGCCGAACCGCTCCACGATCTTGCTTGAGCCCAGCGCCTTCACGGCGAAATCGAAGGTGCCGCTGTCGTTGATCTCCTCGGCGGCCGCGATCAGGGCGGTATAGGCGGCGCGGGCGAGGGCCGGGCCGGTGCTGATCCGCTTCACGCCGGCGGCCGCCAGCTCGTCCACCGAGAAGGTGCGGCCGGGAATGCCCATCATCACGCTGACCGGTTTCGTCACCTCGGCGCAGACCGTGCGGATGGCGTCGAGATCGGGCAGGCCGGGGGCGAACAGCACGTCGGCGCCGGCCGCCTCGAAGGCCTGGAGCCGGCGGATCGTGTCGTCCAGATCGGGCCGGCCGTTGAGGAAGTTCTCCGCCCGCGCCGTGAGCACGAAGCCGCCGGCGACCTTGCCCGCTCTCTCCGCCGCCGCGGCGACCCGCTCGATGGCATGATCGAAATCGTAGATCGGCGCCTCGGGCCTGCCGGTGGAGTCCTCGATCGAGCCGCCGGCGAGGCCGGTGCCGGCGAAGGTGTGGATGGTCTCCGCCACCCCTTCGGGGCTGTCGGCGAAGCCGTTCTCCAGGTCGGCCGAGACCGGCAGGCCGGTCGCGCCGACGAGCTGGCGGCAATGGGCGAGCACCTGATCGGGTGCGACCTTGCCGTCGCCCAGGCCATAGGCGAAGGCCATGCCGGCGCTGGAGGTCGCCAGTGCCCTGAACCCCAGGGAGGCGAGGATGCGGGCGGAGCCGATATCCCAGGGATTGGGGATGACGAGCGGGCCGGAGCCCTCATGCAGGCGTTTGAAGTCGGACGCGGACGACATGGCGGAGCCCTCTTTGAGGTCGGATGGTCATGCGTGCAGGTAAGGTCTCCGCCGCGGGGGCGCAGGAACCAAGCGGGCGCCTGCCCTATGGGACAAGCCCCCCTACAGCTAAGGCTCGGTCTTGGAGGAGCCTCGTCCCGTTACGGGTCGCGGTCGGCGAAGTGCCCCTCGATCTCGGTGAAGCCCATCGCCTTGTGGGCGAACCGGAAGGTGCCGTCGCCGCTCATCTCGCGGGCGGCATCGATGAACGCCCCGTAGGCGAGGCGGGCGAGCGCCGAGCCGACGCTGATCCGCCTCACCCCGGCCGCCGCCAGATCGGCGGCGCTGAAGGTGGCGCCCGGCATGCCCATGACGACGTTGACCGGCTTCGTGACGGCCGAGCAGACGGTCCGGACCGTGTCCAGGTCGTACAGGCCGGGGGCGTAGAGCACGTCGGCCCCGGCGGCCTCGAAGGCCTGGAGGCGGCGGATCGTGTCGTCCAGATCGTCCCGGCCCCACAGCAGGTTCTCGCACCGCGCGGTCAGCATGAAATCGCCCGGCACGGCGCGGGCCGCCTCGACCGCCGCCGCGATCCGCTCGACCGCAAGACTGAACTCGTAGATCGGGTGGTCGGGATCGCCCGTGTGGTCCTCGATCGATCCGCCGGCGAGGCCGGTGGCGGCGGCGGCGCGAATCGTCTCCCCGACACTCTCGGGGCTGTCGCCGAAGCCCTTCTCCAGATCGGCCGAGACCGGCAGGTCGGTCGCGGCGACGAGAGTGTGGCAATGCTGCAGCACCTGTTCCGGCGTGGCACGTCCTTCCCGGATGCCGAGCGCGAACGCCATGCCGGCGCTGGTCGTCGCCAGGGCCTTGAAGCCCTGGGCGGCAAGGATGCGGGCCGTCCCGACATCCCAGGGATTGGGGATGATGAAGGCGCCGGGCCCGTCATGCAGGGCCCGGAATGTCGTTGCTGCCTGGACCACGGTTGGCGCCCTCCGCGTTTGCGACCGGCGCCACTCTAGGTCCAGGACGAGAACATAACAAGAACTTTTGCGCGGCCTACGCGATCTGGTCGCCGGTGGCCAGCACCCGGTTCTTCACCAGCGGACCGGAGAAATCGCGGAAATCGGCCATGAAATCGGCGTTCTTGTGCTCCTCGAAGGCGGCCGCGTCCTTGTAGACCTCCCACAGGTGGAAGGAGCCCGGCGCGTCGTGGTCGGCGCTGACCGAGAAGCCGAGGCAGCCGGACTGGGTGAGGCTGTTCTTGGCGTGCTGCTTCAGGCGGTCGGCGAAGGCGTCGGCGTCTTTGGCATCAACGACAAGATTCACGGCGACAACGTACATGCGGGATCTCCTCCGGGAGTTTGGTTGGTTTTTGGTAGGCGGTCGGTAAAGGTAGTCGGGCAGGCGAGCTCCAGATACAGGCTGCGCGGCGCCGGCGCGGGGGTCGGCCGGGGCGACGCGATCAGGTCGCGGGCCCGGGCCAGCACACGCTTACGATCGCGGCGGATGGCATAGACCTGCTTCTGCGCCTCAATCATGACGACACCGGCGAAGGTGTTGAACCAGCGGTCGCCGATCCGCTCTATTGCCGGGGCGGATCGAATCAGCAGGCCGCTGACATAGGGCGGCGTATAGACCGAGTTGACCGTGCGGGTCGGGGTGAAGCGGCTGTCGCGCAGCATCCGGGAGAGCTGGCCGACCGTGTAGGGCTGGCCGTGTCCGAACGGCGTGTGGTCGAAGCGCGCCCACAGGCCCCGGCGATTCGGCACGACGAACAGGATCCGCCCGTTCGCCGCCAGCACCCGCCACAGCTCGCTCATCATCGCCGCGCGCTGCTCGGTCCCCTCCAGCGCATGCACCACGATGATGCGGTCGACCGAGGCGTCTTCCAGCGGGAGCTCGCCCTCGTCCACCAGGGCGGAGAGGTTCGGCCCCTCCGGCGGCCAGTGCAGCACGCCCTGCTGCGCCGGCATGAAGGAGAGCACCCGCTCCGCCTCGCCGCGAAAGGGCCGCAGATAGGGCGTGGCGAAGCCGAGGCCGAGCAGCGACTGGCCGCGCAGATCGGACCACAGCCCACGCACCTGACGCCGGATCATCCGCCGCGCCAGATGGCCGAGGGGCGAGTCGTAGAAGTCGCGCAGATCGACGGCGTCGTTGAACATGCCGGGAGCCTAGTGCATTTCCGGGGGGAATGGCATCGCCCGCGGGAAAGGGGGCCTTTCCCATAGTCCCGGACGGTCATCCCGGGGCTGCCAGGGGTGACGATCAACAAAGATATGGAGGCGGCTAGCGGCAGAAGGTGATGGAGCCCTCGGCGCAGACCCGCTCGCCGTCGATCCAGGTCGCGCCGGACAGGTCGGCCCGGTAGAAATCCACGTCGCGCACTCGCGCGCCCGTCAGGTCGGCGCCGCGCAGATTGGCCGAGACCATGCGGGCGTCGGCGAGGTCGGCCCCGGCGAAGGTGGTGTTCTGGAGATTGGCCTGGCTGAAATCGGCGAACTTGAGCCGGGCCCCCTCGAAGCTCGCCCCTTGCAGATCGGCCCCCAGAAATCGGGCGCGGCCGCCCTGGACGCCGTTGAAGATGGAGCCCGCAAGCTTGGCGCGGTTGAAGCTGGAATCGTCCAGCCGCCCGCCGCTGAGGTCGATCTTCTCCAGATCCACCCGGTCGAAGCTGCAGCGCCGCCAGTCGACGCCCGGTGCCGGTGGATCGGAGCAGGCGGCCTGGGCCGGTGCCGCGCCGAACGCGATCCCGGCGAGCAGGGCGAGAAGAACTGGGAGGAGGTGACGGGAAAGACGCGGCATGGGGGCCTCTGTTCGCGGGGCGACGGGGCCAGCGCACTTGATAGGGTTTGCGAAAGCGGGCCCCGGCGCCCGTCGGTTTCTGTACCTGGGTGCGTCGGGGCGGAAGACTATCACGGGGATCGGATCAGCAAAGGGTCATGCGCCAACAGGCCGCTGTCCGCCAGATCGCCCGGGAGACCAGACAGCTGAGGAGACCAGTTCGAGCAGGAGGCGCGAAAGTCGCGCGGGGGCGAAGGGCGTCGGCTGTGCCATGAGCGATTGTCTTGGCACGGACTCCGCCGGCACGGGGCCGACAGTCCCTCCCGCCACCGGTCCGGTCCGTTGGGACGGTCGCTCGCCTTGGGTGCGCATCCGATCCTCCCCTTGGCCCGGAGAGATCGGCGTCGCGGGGCGGAGACCCCGGGCGGCGCCTCCCGAAGGGGGCCGCACGCACCGCACGGGAGCGTCAACGGAGGCCGGCACCACCCCGCAGGAGAGAGCCTGCATGAGATCCTGTCGGCCCGGACCGGGCCCGTCCGCCGCACCCGGTGGTGGTCCGGCGAGGCCGGATCGTCCGAGAGCAAAGCATCAAAGGCCCCGCGCGATGAAAGAAGCGTGACATCGGCGCCTCGATGCGGCAAGTGAAAATTCAATATAGCGTGTGGGTTTTATAATGAAATTCCGATAATTACTTCTCAACAATTAATTCCATTATTTTCCACCAACTTATCCACAAGAATTTTTCGGGAAAAGCCCAGAGAAGTTACGTGGAATCAACGGCTTCCCGGGGGCGCTCCAGGCCGCGCTGCCGGTTGTGGAAAACCGTATGCTGTTTTAAAGAGAACGAGACTTTTGCGCGGTGCGACCCTACGCCGGGTTTGAGGGCGCCGGGTGATGGTCTATAAGACGTGTCGAAATTGTCAGGGGCGCGCGGTCCGGACCGGGGAGCGCGCTGCCATTCGGGCGAACCGGCACCGCCTCGCGGCGGCGCCTGTCAGGGGGCCTACACTTACGAGGCCCGCCAGTATGAGGGAAGTATGAGCGCTCACAATCGGCCGCTGTCTCCGCACCTTCAGGTCTACAAGCCCCAGCTCACGAGCGTCATGTCCATCTGCCATCGCGCGACCGGGATCGCGCTGGCGGCGGGCGTGCTGCTGCTGGTCTGGTGGGTGGTCGCCGCCGCCGCGGGACCGGAGGCCTTCGCCACGGCGCACGGGTTCCTGGGCTCCTGGTTCGGGATGCTGATCCTGTTCGGGTTCACCGGGGCGCTGATGTACCACCTGTGCAACGGCATCCGGCACCTGTTCTGGGACGCCGGCTACGGTTTCGAGCTGGAGACGGCGTATAAGTCGGGCTGGATGACGCTGGGCGCCGCGGCGGTGCTCACCGTCGTCGCCTGGATCATCGTCGCCGCCGGCTGACGAGGGGGACAAGAGAATGTCTGAGAATTCGATGCGCAGCACCTCGATGCGGAGCACCCTGGGGCGGGTCCGCCATCTGGGCTCGGCCAAGGAGGGCGTGCACCACTGGTGGATGCAGCGCCTCACCGCCCTCGCCCTGGTGCCGCTGGTGCTCTGGTTCGTGGTGTCCGTCGCCGGCCTGGCCGGGATGGACTACGCCGGCGCCCTGGCCTGGATCGGCTCGCCGTCGGTCGCCATCACCCTGGTCCTTCTGATCGGTGCGACCTTCTACCACGCCCAGCTGGGTCTCCAGGTCGTCATCGAGGACTACATCCACAACGAAGGTCTGAAGATCGCCGCCCTGGTCCTGGTGAAGTTCGCCATGATCATCCTCGCGGTGGCCTCGATCTTCGCCGTGTTGAAAATCGCCTTCGGAGGCTGAGATCATGGACGCCTATCCCATCATCGAACACGAGTACGACGTGGTCGTCGTCGGGGCCGGCGGCGCCGGTCTGCGCGCCACGCTCGGCATGTCTCTGGAAGGGCTGAAGACGGCCTGCATCACCAAGGTGTTCCCCACCCGCAGCCACACCGTTGCCGCCCAGGGCGGCATCGGTGCCGCGCTCGACAACATGGGCGAGGGGGACAACTGGAAGTTCCACATGTACGACACGGTCAAGGGCTCCGACTGGCTCGGCGACCAGGACGCGATCGAGTACATGTGCCGCAACGCCATTCCGGCGGTGATCGAGCTCGAGCATTTCGGCGTGCCGTTCTCGCGCACCGAGGAAGGCAAGATCTACCAGCGGCCGTTCGGCGGCCACACGCTGAACCACGGCAAGTCGATGGCCAAGCGCGCCTGCGCCGCCGCCGACCGCACCGGCCACGCGATCCTGCACACGCTGTATCAGCAGTCGCTGCGCAACAACGCCGAGTTCTTCATCGAGTATTTCGCCCTCGACCTCATCATGAGCGAGGAAGGCGAGTGCGTCGGCGTCATGGCGCTGTGCCTGGAGGACGGCACCATCCACCGGTTCCGCGCCCACCAGACGGTGCTGGCGACCGGCGGCTACGGCCGCGCCTACTTCTCCTGCACCTCGGCGCATACCTGCACGGGCGACGGCAACGCGATGGTGCTGCGCGCCGGCCTGCCGCTGCAGGACATGGAGTTCGTGCAGTTCCACCCGACCGGCATCTACGGCGCCGGCTGCCTGATCACCGAGGGCGCGCGCGGCGAGGGCGGATACCTCACCAACTCCGAAGGCGAGCGCTTCATGGAGCGCTACGCGCCGACCGCCAAGGACCTGGCCTCGCGCGACGTGGTCAGCCGGGCGATGACCATCGAGATCAACGAGGGCCGCGGCGTGGGTCCGAACAGCGACCACATCATGCTGCACCTGGAGCACCTGGACCCCGACGTCCTGCACCAGCGCCTGCCGGGCATCTCGGAGACTGCCAAGGTCTTCGCCGGCTCCGACGTGACCAAGGAGCCGATCCCGGTGCTGCCGACCGTGCACTACAACATGGGCGGCATCCCGACGAACTATCACGGCGAGGTCATCTCCCCGACCGCCGACGATCCGAACCGGGTGGTCCCGGGCCTGATGGCGATCGGCGAGGCAGCCTGCGTGTCGGTGCACGGCGCCAACCGCCTGGGCACCAACTCGCTGCTCGACATCGTGGTGTTCGGCCGTGCCGCCGCCCACCGCGCCGCCGAGACGGTGAAGCCGGGCGAGGGCCACAAGCCGATCACCAAGGATTCCACCGAGAAGGCGATCGCCCGACTCGACCGGATCCGCAATGCCAAGGGCGAGCTCCGCTCCGGCGAGGTGCGGCTCGACATGCAGCGCGCCATGCAGACCCATGCCGCGGTGTTCCGCACCACCGAGCTCATGGAGAACGGCCTGAAGAAGATCCACGAGGTGGCGAACTCGATGCCGAATGTGGGCGTCAACGACAAGTCGCTGATCTGGAACACCGATCTGGTCGAGACCCTGGAGCTCGACAACCTGATGGGTCAGGCGATCGTCACCCTGAACTCGGCGTCGCTGCGCCAGGAGAGCCGGGGTGCGCACGCCCATGAGGACTTCCCGGACCGCGACGACGACACCTGGATGAAGCACACGGTCATGTGGCTGAACGACAAGAACGAGACCCGGGTCTCGTATCGCGACGTCCACATGAACACGCTTTCGAACGAGGTCGAGGTGATCCCGCCGGTGGCGCGCGTCTACTGAGCCGCGCCCGCCGCACCGGATAGCCAGATAGCGAAGGAAAAACACCGATGGCCGAGTTCACTCTGCCCGCGAATTCCAAGGTCAAGATCGGCGACACCTACAAGGCGCCGGACGGAGCCAAGCGGGTCAAGAAGTTCAAGATCTACCGCTACGACCCGGACAAGGGTGCCAATCCCCGTCTCGATACCTACGAGATCGACATGGACGATTGCGCGCCGATGGTTCTGGACGCGCTGATCAAGATCAAGAACGAGATCGACACCACGCTGACCTTCCGCCGGTCGTGCCGCGAGGGCATCTGCGGGTCGTGCTCGATGAACATCGACGGCACGAACACGCTGGCCTGCCTGAAGCCGATCGAGGATGTGAAGGGCGACGTCCACATCTATCCGCTGCCGCACATGCCGGTGATCAAGGACCTGGTCCCCGATCTCTCGGTGCCCTACGCGCAGCTCGCCTCGGTGGAGCCCTGGCTGCAGGCCGACACCCCGCCCTCGCCGACCGAGGAGCGCCGGCAGTCGCCGGAGGAGCGCGAGAAGCTTGATGGGCTGTGGGAATGCGTCCTGTGCTTCTGCTGCACCACTTCGTGTCCGAGCTACTGGTGGAACGGCGACCGTTATCTGGGCCCGGCCGTGCTGCTGCAGGCCTATCGCTGGATCGCCGACAGCCGCGACGAGCGCACCGGCGACCGTCTGGACGCGCTGGAGGATCCGTTCCGCCTGTACCGTTGCCACACGATCATGAACTGCACCAAGACCTGCCCGAAGGGCCTGAACCCGGCCAAGGCGATCGCCGAGATCAAGAAGCTCATGGTGCTGCGCCAGTAGATGGAGCGGCGAATCCCGCGGGATCTTCCTTCGTCACGGCAACATCAAACCCGGTGCCCTCAAGGCGCCGGGTTTTGTTTGTGTCCCCCTCCCCTTTTCACACTCCCCGGAATGAATCCGGGGAGTGTGTGAATACGGGAGAGGAGAGTTCAGCGCTCTACCGCACCCCATACTCCTTGATCACGTCCGCGTCCGGCTCCGGTCCCAGCCCCGGCATGTCGGGGACCGCGAAGAACCCGTCCACCGGGTCGAGCCAGCGCTGGTACAGCATCGCCTCCGGGCGAATGTAGAACCGCTCGATCAGCCCCGGATTGGCCAGACCCGCCGCCAGGTGCAGGGTCGCCAGGAAGCCCGGCCCGAAATATGGCGAGTGCGGCATCACCTGCACCCCGGCCGCCTCGCAGAGCGCCGCCGTCTTGCGGAACTCGGTGATGCCGCCGACCTTGGTCACGCTGGGCTGGGCATAGTCGACGGCACCAGCCTGGACCGCCTGGCCGAACATCATCGCCGTGCACCAGTTCTCGCCGGCCGCGATCGGCACCCCGGTCTCGCGCCGCAGATGGGCGAGGCTGGCGAAATCCTCCGGCGGGAAGATCGGTTCCTCCAGCCAGTGCAGGTCGAAGGCGTCCAGTTCCACCGCCATGCGCCGCGCCTGATCCGGTGTCCAGGGGCAGTTGGTGTCGACCATGATCGGGATGTCGTCGCCGGCCGCCTCGCGCGCGGCCCCCACTTCCTCGGCGGCGATCTCGTGCAGCTTGATGTACTTGTACCCCTCCTCGAGGGATTGTTTCACATCCTTAACGACCGCCTCCTGGTCGCGCAGGATGAACAGCGACGAATAGGCCGGCAGCTTGGCCGAGGGCGAGCCGCCGAAGAGCTGGCACAGCGGCATGTTCGCGGCCTTGGCGGCGATGTCCCACAGGGCCAGGTCGAGGCCGGAGATCGCGAAGATGGTGATCCCGTGGCGGCCGAACAGGTGCATCTTCTGCTGCAGCCGGTGGTTCAGCCCGACGATGTCCGTGGCGTCCTCGCCGATCGCGGCCGGCGCGATCATGTGCTCCACCGCCGCGGTCACCGCGTCCAGGCAGTGGTAGGCGAAGGCGTCGCCCCAGCCCACCAGGCCGGTATCGGTCGTCACCTTGACCAGACAGGTGTCCAGCATCGCCCAACTGCCCGTCGCGAAGGCCTTGGTCTCGCCGCTATGGCTGAAGGGGATGCGGAGCGGAATGGCCTCGACGGCGGCGATCTTCATGGGCGTCCTCCCGGGAACGATGGTGTTTGTGATTGTCCGCCATCTTAGGCTGCGCGGGGCGCGTCCTGTCGAGCCCGCATCTGGCACTGATCCGGCGCGTCCAATGACCGATTGGCCGCCTCGGAGGGACGGTGCTAGGGTTCCGGCCGCTCATCCGATCGACCGTGCCGTCTCGACACCGGGACCAAACACCCCATCTCAGCGTGCAGCACCGAACTGCCACAAGAACGCGAGGAAAACCGCCGATGCCTGCTCTCGAAATCGTTCTCGTCCCGGCCCTGTCGGACAATTACGTCTATCTGCTGCACGACGCGGCCTCCGGTGCGACCGCCGTGGTCGATCCCGGCGAGGCGGCCCCGGTGGAGGCGGCCCTGGCCGAGCGCGGCTGGAAGCTGACCCATATCCTCAACACCCACCACCATGCCGACCATATCGACGGCAACGAGGCGCTGAAGGCCAAGTACGGCGCCACCCTGGTCGGGCCGAAGGCCGAGGCGGCCCGGATCCCGGACATGGACGTCACCGTGGCCGAGGGCGACACCTACGACTTCGCCGGCCATACCGCCCAGGTGTTCGATACGCCGGGTCACACCACCGGCCATATCTCCCTGTATTTCGCCGACAGCGACGCGCTGTTCCCGGGCGACACCCTGTTCTCGCTCGGCTGCGGGCGGATGTTCGAGGGCACGCCGGCCCAGTTCTGGGACTCGCTCACCAAGCTGCGCAAGCTGCCCGACACGACCTACATCTATTGCGGCCACGAATACACCGCCGCCAACGCGAAGTTCGCCCTGTCGATCGACGGCGACAACGACGCCCTGAAGGCGCGGGCCAAGGAGATCGAGGAACAGCGAGCCAACGGCGAGCCGACGATTCCCTCCCTGCTCGGCCAGGAGAAGACGATCAACCCGTTCCTGCGGGCCGACGATCCGGCGATCGCCGCCGCCGTGGGCAAGCCCGGCGCCGATCCGGTGGACGTCTTCGCCGCCGTGCGCAAGGGCAAGGACAACTTCTGACCGATCCGCATCGCCAACCAAGACCCCCTGGCCGCATCGACCCGGGGTATTTCCTGTGAGGAAACCCAGATGAAGCTCTACCAGTCCCCCGCCTCTCCCTATGTCCGCAAGGTCGTGGTGGTCGCCCACGAGACCGGGCTGATCGACCAGATCGAGCTGGAGGCAGTGAAGACGGCGCCCGGCGCTCCCGATGCCGACGTGGCCAAGGCCAACCCGGTGAAGAAGATCCCGGCCCTGGTGACCGATGACGGCCTGTCGCTGTTCGACTCGCCGGTGATCTGCGAGTACCTGGACAGCCAGCACGAGGGCCCGAAGGTGTTCCCGGAGCCGGGCAACGCCCGCTGGCACGCCCTGCGCGTCCAGGCGGCCGCCGACGGCCTGCTGGATGCCGCCCTGCTGATCATCTACGAGGGCCGGATCCGGCCGGAAGAGCTGCATTACAAGCCCTGGACCGACGCCCAGATGAGCAAGGTCGACGGCGCCCTGGCCGCGCTCGACACCTGGTCGGAGGATTTCGGCGACCGGGTCGATATCGGCACCATCACCGCTGGCTGCGCCCTCGGCTATCTCGACTTCCGGTTCCCGGACAAGGACTGGCGCGGCGAGAACCGGGCGCTGGCCACCTGGTACGAGCGGTTCTCCGCCCGGCCGTCCATGCAGGCCACCAAGCCGGTTGGGTGAGCCGACGATGGATGACGAGGTCAAGAAACTGATCGACCGGATGGGCCTCCAGGCCCATCCGGAAGGCGGCTGGTACAAGGAGACCTACCGCGACGCCCCGGAAGGCGGCGGACGCGGGGCGGTGACCCAAATCTACTATCTGCTGTCGGCGGGCGAGCTGTCCGCCTGGCACCGGGTCACAGACGCGACGGAGATCTGGCACCATTATGCCGGCGCGCCGCTGGTGCTGACCCTGTCGCCGAATGGCCACGACGCCGAGGCCCATACGCTGGGCGCCGACGTGCTGGCCGGCCAGACGCCCCAGGTGGTGGTGCCGCCCGGCTGGTGGCAGACGGCTGAGAGCCTGGGCCGCTGGACCCTGTGCGGCTGCACGGTGGCCCCGGCCTTCGAGTTCTCCGGCTTCGAGATGGCCCCGCCGGACTGGCGCCCGGTGCCGAGGACTGCCGGAAGCTAGAGCGCCGGATCCGCCACCTGGCGCCGCAACATGCGGTGTGCCGCCAGCACCGCGCCGCCGACGATCAGCACGCAGGCGATCGCCACCTCCGGTGTCGCCGGCGCCAGACCGGCCGCAACCAGGACCAGGGTCGACAACAGCGGGGCGGCGTAGGAGGAGGCGCCGAGCACCTGGATGTCGCCCTTCTTCACACCGATGTCCCAGGTGAAGAACGCCCCGCCCACGGGGCCCAGTCCCAAGGCCAGCACCGCCAGCCACTCGATCGTGGTCTGCGGCCAGACCGTGGTCTCGAAGATCAGGTGGCAGGGGATGGCAAGAATCGCGGCCGCGGCGCAGAACCCGCCGACCGCATCGGTCGGTACGTGTCCGAAACGACGCGAGGCGACCGAATAGCTCGACCAGGTCAGGGCGCAGACCCCGGCGGCGATGTAGCCCAGCGTGTAGCGCGGGTCGATCTCCAGGCTCTGGCCCTTGGTGACCAGCAGGGCCGCGCCGGCGAGACCGAGCAGGGCGCCGCCCACATGGAACCAGCGCAGCCGCTCGCCCGGCAGCAGGGCGGAGAACACGACGATCAGCAGCGGCCAGAGATAGGCGATCAGGCTCGCCTCCACCGCCGGCGCGTTGCGCAGGGCCAGGAAGTAGAAGAAGTGATAGCCGAACAGCCCGCCGACCCCCAGCAGCCAGACCGGCGCCGGCTGGCGCAGATGGGCCAGCGGCGAGCTCCCCCGGGCCAGCGAGCCGACGATGCCGATCGCCGTGGCGACGCTGAACGTCATCGCCAGGAGCTGGAACGGCGGCACGTCGCCGGACAGGGCGGTGAACAGGGCGAGCAGCGCCCAACTCAGCACGGCGGTGAAACCGATCAGGGTGGCGCGGCCTCGGGTCATGCGGCGTCGGTCATCGGGGGGGGGAACCTATGGGCTGGCTGGCATGCGTGGGCGGGAGCCATTCGGTTTACGCGCTTGCCGGGAACGCTGCCACACGAAACAATCGCTAAAATCCCGTTCTCATGGTGTACCCGACATGCCGCATACGCGACTCCGCAAGTTCAACACCCGCGACACCTATCCCGACCAGGCGCTCGACAACGACCTGTGCCAGGCGGTGGTCGCCAACGGCACGGTCTATCTGCGCGGCCAGGTCGGCACCGATTTCGACGGCAACCTGGTGGGCCGCGACGATCCGGCCGCCCAGACCGACCAGGCGATGCGCAACGTGGAGACCCTGCTGACCGAGGCGGGCGCGCGGCTGGAGGATATCGTCAAGATCACCATCTTCATCACCCGGCGCGAGGATCGCGAGCCGGTCTATCGCACCGTCGGCAGGTGGCTGAAGGGCGTCTATCCGGTCTCCACCGGCCTGATGGTCGCCGGGCTCGCCAAAGAGGAATGGCTGATGGAAATCGACGTGATCGCCGTGATCCCGCAAGAGGATTAGCGACACCCAACACGACTGGAGGAGGAAACCATGACCGCCGTGACCCCGAAGGCTGCGAACCACAACGGACTCGACCCGCTGGCCTCACGCTATGTCGATGTGGACGGTATGGACTGGGAGCCGACCCCCTATCCCGGCGTGGAATGGAAGATCCTGCTGAAGGACGAGGAGAGCGGGCTGCTGACCGCCCTGTTCAAATGGGCGCCCGGCTCGGAGCTGCCGCTGCACGAGCACACCCGCATCGAGCAGACCTTCGTGCTGGAAGGCTCCATCGAGGACGAGGAGGGCGAGGTGACGGCCGGCAACTTCGTCTGGCGGCCGGCGGGTTCCAGGCATGTGGCGAAGTCGCGGAACGGGGCGCTGCTGCTGGGAACGTTTCTGAAGCCCAACAAGTTTCTGTGAGGCGGAAGCGCGGTCCCTCGATACGCGCACCAAGGCCGGAGTGCGCCGTGGGATGGGAAGAAGCGGAATGTGCTCTATCTTTAATGGGATAGAGGGCGATTCACGGTACGGATCGTTTCGATCTGAACCGATCGCACTCTAGAGCCAAATCCGACCATATTGAATCATGAAATGACTCAATATGGTCGGTGAATTTGTCTCTGAAACAACAAGATAGAGCAGATTCACGCACGGTGACGCGATCACCAAGTGATCCCGTCACCGCACGATCTGCTCTAGCGCCCCACGTCGTCCGACGGCCGGCCGAAATCGTTCGGACGCCAGAGGTCCGGCGGAAGGTCCAGGCCGAAGACCGGGTCGAGCAGCGCCACCTTCACCTCCACGCCCTGGGCGTCGGTGATGATCCACTGCTTCAGGGACAGCGGATTGTCCTGGAAGGTCAGGATCACGTTGCCCTGATCCGGATCGTCGCGCTGGCGAAGCTGCAGACGGATCACGTTGGAGCCCTTCTGCACGTCCTCGACCACCAGCTCGTCCATCAGGTCGACCTCGTCGGAGACCAGCACCGAAAGCGGCGAGGAGATCAGCGGGATCTGGGTGGTCTGCTCCAGGTCGTTGTCCTGGTAGGTGAGCCAGATTCCGTCGGCGGTGATCAGCACCGGCGAGGGCGGGGCATATTCGAACCGCATGCGGCCCGGGCGCTCCAGCCAGACCACCCCGCGGGCGACCAGCCCGGTCGAGCTCGCCTGCAGGAATGTCGAGCGCATGCTGGTGAGCTGGTTGAAGTAGTCCTCCACCCGCTGGACTTCCGCCCGCTGTTCGGCGGTGAGCCCCTGGGCGACGGCGGAAGCGGGTACCCCTGCGACACCCCCGGCGGCGGCGACGGTGAACAGCAGGGCGGCGAGGAGGGAGCGTGCTCGGATCATGTCGCTGACTTGGCGTGTCGCGGGGCGAATGGCAAGCGGCAAATCGGAGACGGCCGCGTCACGATTGCGCCACGACACTCTGCCTGTGCGCCGCCCGAAGCCGCGGTCGGCCGAAGCGGCACTCGGCCTAACCTAACCGCTACTCGGCCGAATGGTCGCCGACCAGGACCTCGCGCTTGCCCACATGGTTGGCCTGGCTGACAACGCCCTCGGATTCCATGCGCTCGATCAGGGTGGCCGCCCGGTTGTAGCCGATCTTCAGGTGGCGCTGGATGAAACTGGTCGACGCCTTGCCCTCGCGCGCCACGATCGCCACCGCCTGATCGTAGAGTTCGTCGCCGGATCCGCCGCCCTCGCCGGCGCCGGAGAAGCCGAGCGGATCGCCGACCCCGTCGTCGTCCTCGGTGATGGTCTCGTCGTATTCCGGCTCGCCCTGGGTCTTCAGGTGGCGGACCACGTCCTCCACCTCCTCGTCGGAGCAGAACGGCCCGTGCACGCGGGTGATGCGCCCGCCGCCGGCCATGTAGAGCATGTCGCCCATGCCCAGGAGCTGTTCGGCCCCCTGCTCGCCCAGGATGGTGCGGCTGTCGATCTTGGAGGTGACCTGGAACGAGATCCGGGTCGGGAAGTTCGCCTTGATCGTGCCGGTGATGACGTCGACCGAGGGACGCTGGGTCGCCATGATGACGTGGATGCCGGCGGCGCGCGCCATCTGCGCCAGACGCTGGACCGCGCCCTCGATATCCTTGCCGGCGACCAGCATCAGGTCGGCCACCTCGTCGATCACCACGACGATATAGGGCAGGGGCACCAGGTCGAGGGGCTCCTCCTCGAAGACCGGCTTGCCGCTGTCGGCGTCGAAGCCGGTCTGCACCCGGCGCTTCAGCACCTCGCCCTTCTTCACCGCCTCGGCGATGCGGGCGTTGTAGCCGTCGATGTTGCGCACGCCGAGCTTCGACATGGCCCGGTAGCGGCTCTCCATCTCGCGCACGGTCCATTTCAGCGCGACGACCGCCTTCTTCGGGTCGGTCACGACCGGGGAGAGCAGATGCGGGATGCCGTCATAGACCGACAGCTCCAGCATCTTGGGATCGATCATGATGAAGCGGCAGCGCTCCGGCGGCAGCCGGTAGAGCAGCGACAGGATCATCGTGTTCACCGCCACCGACTTGCCCGAGCCGGTGGTGCCGGCGATCAGCAGGTGCGGCATGCGGGCGAGATCGACGGCGATCGGCGTGCCGCCGATATCCTTGCCCAGGGCGATCGCCAGCTTGTGCGAGGAGCTGTTGATCGAGTCGGATTCCAGCACCTCGCGGAAATACACGGTCTCGCGCCGGGCGTTCGGCAACTCGATGCCGATCACGTTGCGTCCCGGGACCACGGCGACGCGGACCGAGACCGCGCTCATGGAGCGGGCGATGTCGTCGGACAGGCCGATCACCCGCGACGACTTGGTGCCGGGGGCCGGCTCCAGTTCGTACAGGGTGACCACCGGGCCGTAGCGGACCTTGCCGATGGTTCCCTTCACGCCGAAATCGGCCAGCACGCTTTCCAGCATGCGAGCGTTCTGCTCCAGGGAATCCTCGTCCGGGCCGGTGGTCTGCGCCGGCGGATCCGTCAGCAGGTCGAGCTCGGGATAGACGTAGCTGCCGTCATTCGGACCGAGGTCGAACTGGCGCTGGGTGGCCTGGCGCGGCTTGGCGGTCTTGGCGGGCTTCTCCACCCGGCGCATCGACGGTTCGGCCGGCCGGTCGGCGGCCGCCTTGGCGGCGCGCACGGCCTGGCGCGGTGCCTCCGTCTCGCGGCGCTCTTCCTTCCAGGGGACGTCGCCCTCGTCGTCCTCGCCATCGCCGCCGTCCAGGCGCGGCTCCTTGCGGCGCACGCCGGCGCTGAAACCGGCGCCGAGCCGGGCACCGAGCCGCACACCGGCCTCGGCGCCACGGGCGCCCATGCGGGCGCCGCTGGCCGCACCGCTGGCGGCGTGGCGGAACAGGCCTATGACACCCCGGATGGCCTCGATCAGGCCGATGCCGGCGGACCAGAGGCCGGCGGCCAGAGCCAGGAGGCCGGACAGGATCGCCACCGGCAGCAGCCCGCCGATCGGGGCGAGCTGGGCGGCGACAGCGCCGGCCGGGGTCAGCACGATCGGGCCGAGGAAGCCGCCGAGCCCGGCGCGCAGCGGCCAGGCGGCGGGCGGGGTGATCAGCGCCAGGGCGGCGGTCGCCAGAACCATGGACAGGGGCAGCAGGGCGATGCGCAGGGGCCAGCGTCCGACCCGCTCGTGGCGCAGGATCCGCCAGCCCCAGACGGCCGGGATCAGCGCCAGCAGGGCGCTGGCGGCGCCGAGCGACTGCAGCAGCAGGTCGGCGATTACCGCGCCGACGAAGCCGAAGGGATGGGAGATCGCGCCGGACCCCGCCGCGTTGAGCGAGGGATCGGCCGGGTCATAGGCGCCGATGGTGGCCGCCAGCAGACCGGCGGCGGCGATCAGCGCCAGACCGCCCGCCTCTTCGCCGCGCCGCTGCAGGTACCGGGTCGCCTCGACCGGCAGAAGGGTTCGATTCTCATTGCCGCCGGACGCCCGTGCCATGCGCCTCAGCCCTCCCAGATCTCGGAGACGCGCGGTGCCGCCGGAGGGCCAACTCCGGGCGGTTCACGCGTATCGGGTTTGTTCCAAACGCCGAACAACTCTATACGACAGGGAGTTAGCGGGCAACCTTCACAGGGAAGATAAGAAAAAATCGAATCCTCTCAAACAGAAAGCGGGCCCGATGACCAGCATCGAGCCCGAGTTATGGGAGAGTGCGGCGTCGAAAGGACCCTGCCGCCTGGGGAGCGGGACCGCCGGAGCGGTCCCGCTATTGGATTGGTCGATCGGTCCCTGATCAGAAGGTCTGGGAACCGCGACCGAACTCCGGATAGGCCTCCATGCCGTTCTCGGCACGGTCCAGACCCAGGGCCTCGTCCTCTTCGCTCGGCCGCAGGCCGAAGATCAGCTTGAGGATGAACCACAGGATGGCCGAGGTGATGATCATGAAGACCGCCACACCGACGATGCCGGTCAGCTGACCGCCGATCGTCGCATCGCCGTTGGAGAACACGACCGCGATCGTGCCCCAGATGCCGGCGACGAGGTGGACCGAGATGGCACCGACCACGTCGTCGATCTTCAGCTTGTCGAGCAGCGGCACCGCGAACACGACCAGCGCGCCGCCGATACCGCCGATGATGATCGACAGGAACGGCGACGGGGCCAGCGGCTCCGCCGTGATCGCCACAAGGCCGCCCAGCGCGCCGTTGAGCAGCATCGTCAGGTCGACCTTCTTGTACATGATCCCCGTGAGGATCAGGGCGATCACCACGCCGGCCGCGGCGGCCAGGTTGGTGTTCATGTAGATGGTCGCGATGGCGACCACGTCGGCGGCGGAGCCCATGGCGAGCTGCGAACCGCCGTTGAAGCCGAACCAGCCCATCCACAGGATGAACGTGCCCAGCGCGGCCAGCGGCAGGTTGCTGCCCGGCATCGGGTTGATCGAGCCGTCGGCCCCGTACTTGCCCTTGCGGGCGCCGAGGATGATGGCGCCGGTCAGAGCCGCCCAGCCACCCACGGAGTGCACGATGGTCGAGCCTGCGAAGTCCAGGAAGCCGGCCTCGGACAGCCAGCCGCCACCCCAGCTCCAGGACCCCTGGATCGGGTAGAGGATACCGGTCAGAACGACCGTGAAGATCAGGAACGGCAGCAGCTTGATGCGCTCGGCCAGGGTGCCGGACACGATCGAGGCGGCCGTGGCCACGAACACCATCTGGAAGAACCAGTCGGAGGCCGCACCGTAGCCGGCGGCGTCGTCACCGGTGAACGCGCCCTCGGCGTCGAACGGATCGGCGGCCGACCACGGGCCCGGGACGCCGAAGAAGCCGGAAACGTCGGCATACATAAGGTTGTAGCCGATCACCCAGTACATCAGACCGGCGATCGAATAGAGCGACACGTTCTTGGTGAGCTGCATGGTCGTGTTCTTGGTGCGGACCAGTCCGGCCTCGAGCATCGCGAAGCCGGCGGCCATCCACATGACCAATGCGCCGTGGAAGGCGAAGGAGAAAGTGTTGAAAATGAACGCGGTCTCGATCGAGACTTCGGCCGAGGCGCTCTTGGTGAAGCCAACCGTCGCGACGGACGCCGCGAGGGCCAGCAGGCTGAAGGACATGAACTTCTTCATCGATTGTGCTCCCCGCCGCTACTCAGAGCGCGTCCGCGTCGGTTTCGCCCGTGCGGATACGAACCGCCTGGGCCACGTCCAGCACGAAGATCTTGCCGTCGCCGATCCGGCCGGTATTCGCCGACTTCTGGATCTGCTCCGCCACCTGGCCGACCATGTCGTCGGCAACGACGACCTCGACCTTGACCTTCGGCAGGAAATTCACGGAATACTCCGCGCCTCGATAGATTTCGGTTTGGCCCTTCTGACGGCCGAAACCCTTCACTTCGCTGACGGTAAGACCCTGGATTCCCAGGCCCGTCAGCGACTCGCGCACTTCGTCGAGCTTGAAGGGCTTGATGATGGCCATGACGAGTTTCATATCGCCCAACCTCGCACCTTGTGTTCCCCAAAACTCCGATCGGCGCCCGCGCGGTCCGGAAACCCCCCAGGTACTGCCCGCGCGCCGAGCGGAGCGGCCGCGTCATGCAGGCCAGTGGTTCCATCATCAAGAAGCGTGCCGAAAGCGAGGTTTGTTGAATCATTGATTGATTCCGGGGTGTTAAACGCCGGGTATGGTTCAGCCGTGCGGCGTGCCCCGATTAGAATGGTCAGAAATTAGCCGAAAAAACGGGACTGCCTAAAAACCAGGCAGATCAAATGCGTGATACGCGACCATCTGCCCCTTGTCCTGAGCGCCCGGCGCGCCATTCTGAGAACGGGATATCAGGAGACCGACCATGGCTTCGACTTCCAAGGGACCCTCCCGGGGCACTTCCACGGGGCTTCCGCCGGCGCAGGCCAAGCGCGACATGCCGCAGGACGAGGCCGACACGGTGATCGTCGGAGCTGGACTGTCCGGGCTGACCATGGCCCTGGCGCTGGCCGAGGCCGGGCTGTCCAGCATCATCGTCGACCGGGTCGATCCGCGCGCCGCGGTCGCCGGCCGCAACGACATCCGCACCACCGCCATCTCCCTGTCCTCGCGCCGGCTGATGACCGTGCTCGGCGCCTGGCAGGCCGTGGCCGACGGCGCCGGGCCGATCCATGACATCCGGGTGTCCGATTCCGGCTCCAGTCGCTATCTGCACTACGATCACAGCACGGTCGGCGACGAGCCGATGGGCCATATCGTCGACAATGGGGCGCTGAAGACCTCGCTGCTGGCGCGTCTCGCCGACCATGGCGACCGGGTGACCTTCGTCGAGCCGGGCTCCGCCGCCGCCCTGGCGGTCACCGCGGGCCGGGCCTGCCTCACCCTGGAGGACGGTCGGGTGCTCTCGGCCCCGCTGGTGATCGCAGCCGACGGGCGCGGCTCGCGGGTTCGGGCGCTCGCCGGCATCCGCACCACCACCGTCGACTATCACCAGAGCGCGGTGGTCGACACCATCGCCCATACCGAAGACCATCGGAACCTGGCCCATGAGCGCTTCCTGCCGGGCGGGCCGCTGGCGCTGCTGCCGCTGCTCGACCGGAACCGGTCGGCCCTGGTCTGGTCGGAGCGCACCGCCGTCGCCGAGCGGATCGCCCAGCTCGACGACGCGGGCTTCGCCGCAGCGTTGGAGGAGCGCTTCGGCGATTCCCTCGGAACGATGAGTCCGGTGGGGCCGCGCGCGGTGTATCCGCTGACCCTGACCCTGGCGGAGTCCGGCATCGCCGACCGGGTGGCGCTGGTGGGCGACGCCTTCCACGCCCTGCACCCGATCGCGGGGCAGGGGTTCAACGTGGGGGTGCGCGACATCGCGGTGCTGGCGGAAGTGCTGGCCGACGCGGCCCGTCTCGGCCTCGACATCGGCGGCGTGCCGGTGCTGCGCGATTACCAGCGCCAGCGTCGTTTCGATATCATGACGATGGTGGCCTCGACCGACGGGCTGACCCGGCTGTTCTCCAACGACATCGCCCCGGTGCGCACGGCCCGCCGGATCGGCCTGTCGATGGTGCAGCGGGTCCCGATGTTCAAACGGGCCGCGATCCGCCATGCCATGGGGACCCTGGGCACCCTGCCGCGGCTGCTGCGCGGCGAGCCAGTTTAGGCTGTTTAGCACCTTAATTCACCCCCGGCACAAGGCCGGAGCGTGCGAGAAAATTCGGCGTTTGGAATGCGTTCAGCCGCGCGACAGGCCGGCCTTGGCGAGCGCGTCCTCGTAGGCCGCCATCATCGTGGCGCCCTCTTCGGCGAGCTTGCGCAGGTAGCGCCAGGTGAACAGGCCGGTGTCGTGGCCGTCGCTGAAGACGATCCGCACCGCGTAGTTGCCCACGGGCTCGACCGCCTTGATGGTCACCGCGCGCTTGCCGGCCACCAGGGTCTTTCCGGCAGCACTGTGGCCCTGGACCTCGGCCGAGGGGCTCTCCACCCGCATCAGCTCGGCCGCGATGGTCCCCGACACGCCGCTCTCGAAGGTCACTGCCAGGGCGCTCCGGTCGCGGGTGACCCGCAGTTCGGTCGGCCAGTCGCCGGTCGTGGCGTCAGGGGCGCCGGGATCGCTCACGCCGGCGACCCCTCGTCCAATCGTCGCGCCTCCTCGACCAGCATGATCGGCACGCCGCCGCGGATCGGGAAGGCCAGGCCCGCCTTCTCGCTGACCAGCTCCTGCGCCACCCGGTCATAGGTCAGGGCCTGCTTGGTCACCGGACAGACCAGGATCTCCAGCAGCTTCGGGTCGATCCCGGCGCCGGTCGGGCCGACGGGGCCGGACTCCGGTTCCGGCGCGTTAGTGTCGGGCATGGTCGCCTCCGCTCGTATCGGCGACCGCCATGTCGAGCAGGGCCAGCATCATGCTGGCCCGTGACTTGAGCGAATCGCATTCCAGAAGAGCCTGTTTCTCGCTGCTCTCGAACGGGCAGACCATGGCCAGCGTGGTGACCAGCCGGTGGTCCGGTGTCTGTTCGATCACGCCCCAGTCCGCGGTGATGCCCTGGGCGTCGAAATACTGCTTGAGCCGGGTGACCAGCAGGCCACGGTCGAGTTCCGCGTCGCAGTCGCCCTCCAGGTCTCCGGCAAACGGCCCCCAGTCGGCGATGACCCGGCGGTAGCCGCGCATGGAGGCGATCTCCTCGTCGACCACGAACCGGCATACTCCGGTCAGGGTGATCAGGAACCGGCCGTCATCGGTCTCGGCGAACTGGGTGATCCGGCCGGCGCAGCCGATCCGGTAGAGGCAGCGCGACCCCGCTTCGGAACCGCCCTCGGCCGGCTTCGGCTGGATCATGCCGATCAGCCGGTCGGTGGCGAGGGCGTCGCGGGTCATGTTCAGGTAACGCGGCTCGAAGATGTTCAGCGGCAGCTTTCCCCGTGGCAGCAGCAGCACGCCGGGCAGGGGAAACACCGGCAGGGTTGCCGGCAGCTCGTCGAAGCTCGGGTCGAACGGGCTTGGACTCATCGCGTCGCCGCCTTTCCTTTCCCCGGGTTCAGGAGAACAACAGCGAGGACAGACGGCGCCGCGCGTCGGCGGTGACCGGGTCCGTCGGGCCCATCGCCTCGAAATATTTCAGCAGCTGCTTGCGCGCCGCCTCGTCCTCCCACTTCCGGTCGATGCGGATGCTCTCCAGAAGCTGCTCCACCGCGCCCGCGCGGTCGCCGGTGGCGTAGAGGGCGGCGGCGAGGTCGATGCGCGAGCGGTGATCCTTCGGATCGGCCTCGACCTTGGCGCGCAGGGTGTCGAGTTCGGCGCTGGCCTTGGCCCCTTCCTTCGCCAACTCGATCTGGGCGATCACCGCCTGGACGGCCTTGTCGGCCTTCACGTCTTCGGGGATCTGCTCCAGCACCTTCTCGGCATGATCCGACCGCCCATCGGCGAGCAGGCACTTCAACAGCCCGGCGAGGGCCGCCGGATTGGTCTGCTCGTGCTGGAGGATCTGCTGATAGACGGCGCCCGCCTGCTGGTGATCGCCGGCCTCCATGAGCTGGTCCGCCTGCTCCAGGGCCTGCTCGATCGGCGACGGGCCGGCGGCACCGCCGACCCGCTCGATCAGCGCGGTGATCTCGCTCTCGGGAACCGCGCCCTGGAAGCCGTCGACCGGCTGGCCGTCCTTGAAGACGTAGACCGTGGGGATCGACTGGATGCGCAGCTGGCCGGCGATCTCGGGGCTCTCGTCCACATTGATCTTGACCAGCTTCACCGAGCCGCCGGCCTTGCGAACGGCGTTCTCCAGCGCGGGGGTGAGCTGCTTGCAGGGGCCGCACCACGGTGCCCAGAAATCGACCAGCACGGGCATCTGCATGGAGGCATCGACCACCTCGGCCATGAAGGTTGCCGTGGTCGCATCGACGATTGCGGCCTCTCCGGTCTGTCCGCCGGGTTGCGCCGCGCCCAGGATCGGTTCCATCTGCTGCGTTCCTCTGTTCTGGGAGTGACTATCTAAAGTGCGACCGTGTCGCGACAAGGGTGAAGGGGGGCGATTTTCGTCGCCGCGCCCTGAAATTGGGGCCGCCGAGGCTCAATCGCCAGAGGCGGCGGAGAGGTCGAGGATCTGCGGGGTATGCCCGCAGGCCTCGATGAAGCGGGTGAGGGCGTCGGGCGTGACGGCGATGGTCATCTCGTTCGACAGCGGGTGATAGTTGAGGGGCGAGATGCCCATCATCTCCTTGTCCAGGATCACGGTGACCGAGGTCTCGGTGTCGTTGATCAGCGTGAACGGCGACACCGCGCCCGGGATCACCCCCAGGGTGTTCATCAGCCGGTCCGCGCTGCCGAAGGACAGGCGCACGCCACCGAGCAGGGCGCCCAGCGCCTTCAGGTCGATCCGCCGGTCCTCCAGGCAGACCACCAGCCACATGGCGCCCTTGCGGTCGCGCAGGAACAGGTTCTTGCAGTGCCCCCCGGGCAGGTCGCCGCGCAGCGCCTTGCTGTCCTCCACCGTGAACAGCGGCGGGTGGGTGTGCAAGTCGTAGGCGATGTCCAGCGCGTCGAGTCGGGCCAGCAGCGTCTCGGGCGAGGTGGGCAGTTCGGGCGAGGTAGGCGTCTCGCTTTCGGCCATCTGGGAAGCTCCGGTATGCGCGGTTTCGGTGGCTTGTCGCGGTGTGTGATGGGCTTGTCTAGCGCATTTTGCGCTCCGGGTGCAGCACCGGAGGGTTTTCGCGCCGCGCCGCGCCGGCGGGAAGCCGTGAACGGTCTGCGTCTGCCGCGGGGCGTGCTATCCTGGGACGACCCGAATTCGGTGTTCCTGCTCGGATGGAGTGTCCCATGCGCCGTGTCGCCCTCGCCCTTCTCGCCGCCCTGATCGTCCTGTTGCCCCTGTCGGCCCCGGCCCGGGCCGCCGGCCCGGTCGTCCTCACCGTGACGGGGGCCATCGACAACACCAACCGCGGACCCTTCGACCCGTTCTCCGACGTGCTGTTCGGCACGCTGCAGGAGACGTTCGAGAAAGCCTACGCGCTGACGCTGGACGATCTGGCCGCGCTGCCGCAGAAGACGGTCGAGATCGGATATCCGAACTGGCCCGGGCCGGTGACCGTCAGCGGTCCGACGCTCGCCGCCGTGCTCGACCTCGTCGGGGCGACGGGCAGCGAGGTGCTGGTCCAGGCCGTCGACGGCTATGCCCCGTCCTTCAAGATCGCCGAGGTGCGCGCCGGAACCTTCGTGCTGGCCACGTCCCAGGGCGGGAAGCCGCTGGCCCTGGGCGGGCGAGGTCCCGTATGGCTGGCGTTCCCGGCCGGCAGTTACGAGGGTCAGACGGCGGATGACGACTCCGGCCTCGCCTGGGCCGTCTTTCATATCAAAATCGCTGCCGGCGAGTGAGCCTGCGCCGCGAGCCGTGCCATAGCTATTTGAAAACGCTTGGGTTTTAGCCATATTTCGGGGGCAAAAAAAATCCGTGGAAAAAGGCGTTAATCGCTCTTGCAATCGTGCGATCCGCCGGTATTATCCGCGGCCTCGACGGAGCGCGGGCGTAGCTCAGGGGTAGAGCACAACCTTGCCAAGGTTGGGGTCGTGAGTTCGAATCTCATCGCCCGCTCCAATTTTCCTGCACATCGACGGTGTATCAGTCCCCCACCGGGGGACCCGTGGCGACCACGGGGCTACCGGCGCGTTCCGGGCATTCGTGTCAGCGACGCAGCCTGAGCAGCAGACCCTGGGCGACATTGGCGATCGCGTTCGCCGCCGCCGGCCCCATCTGGTCGGCGAGTTCGTCGGCCAGCTCCAGCAGCAGACCGGCCTGGCGGCTCAGCACCACGGCGTTGCCGTCCGTCAGGTTCAGGACCGCATCCTCCGCCGCGAGATACCGGTCCACGTCCGGGTGCGGCTGCCAGGCCTCCGCCGAGGGCGGTAGCGCCTTCCAGGCTTCCCGCGCCATGTCGAACTCCACGAACACCGCCTCCACCTCCGGATCGACGGCCGTCGGCGCCGGCGACTGTGTCAGGGCGCCCATCGGAACGCTCAGCCCGGACGAGCCGGCAAGCGAGGCCAGGGCATCCGCCACCAGGCGCCGCGCCTCCTCGGCGTCCTCTGCGAGGTCCGGGTCCTCCGGGAAGTCCTGATCCGGGCTGCGTGGATCCGTCCGCCGCGGGCGCCGGGTCAGCAGCTCGAGCGCATGGGCAAGCTGGATCGAGGGGACGGTGAGCCCCACGGGCAGCCCGTGACCGCGCAGGACGTCGGCACGCGACATGTCGGCGCGCGAGGCTCCCGCGCCGGCCGCGCCGCGCGGGGGCGCAAGGGTCCGGGTGAAATCAAAGAGTGTATCGAGATCCTGCGGCCCCGAGGTGCCGGGACCGGCACCGCCGCCAACTCTGTCATCCGATGGAGGCATGTGTCCGATCCGTCACCTGTTCTGCCATGCGCGAGTATCGAGACATCAGACTAGCGATATAATTGCATTCTGCCTATCGAAAATCGATCAGGTTTTGATCTATGCCGATTTTTAGCCAAGTCAAACCGATCATCCATCTATCATATTTAAAAATTCAGCCGCTGGATGTAGTCTCGTCCCATGGACGACTACCTGACAGGCGAGGCGTTGCGGGCCGCGCTGGCGCGGCTGAACTGGACCCGCGAGCGATTGGCCGTGGCGGCCGGCCTCGGCGAGGCGACGGTCTACCGCATGCTGGCGCAGAACGGTGCGATTCAGGCCAGGCGCAGCTCGATCGACAAGGTGGCCACCGCGCTGGCGGCGGAGGGGGCGCTGGACCGGCCGAAGGCGCCGGGCGAGCTGGATCCGCTGATCACGGTCGCGCTGCCGGCCGAGCTGATCCGGCGCATGCCCGGACGGTTCACCAGTCTGACCCGGCTGTGGGCCCAGTCGATGGAAACTCAAGATCTGGAGGATCTGGTGCGCCGCCTCGGCGGGGCGACCGACAGAATGTCCAGCGTCAATGTCGGCGACGACGGCGGGCTGCGGATCGGCCTGCTCGGTCACGGGCTCCGGTGGGCGTCCAACAACATGGTCGGACGCCCCCTGATGGAGCTCGCGGATCAGGACGTGGCGGTGTCCGCCTCAGAACGCTATTGGCGATCGATCATCGCCAATGAGCCGAACCTTGCGTATTGCCGCCGCGGCGACCTCGAGTTCACCGTGCTCAGCGTACCAGTTCGGCATGCTGGACGGCAGGCTGTGGTGTCTTGGTCGGAACTAGGACGTCCGGACCTTTGGAGATGAAGTCCAGGGCATCCTTCATGATCTGCACCGGCGCCGCGTAGCCGAACCAGAGGGGCGTGGGCGGCGTGGTGTAGTGCCACGTGGCGCCCGGCTCCAGGAACAGCGGCCGGTACCGCTCCGCGATGCCCTTCTTCATGATGATCTCCGGCACCATGAAGAAGACGTGCTTGGCATCCCAGACATCGACCGCGAAGCTGCGACCGATCATCGGCAGGAACGGCACCAGCAGCCTGGACAGATCCGTGCCCCGAAGATCCGGGCGCACCCAGATGCCGCCGGAAAAGGCCGAGGGCCCTTCCATCGCCTCGAACCACTCGCGCACCGTCCCGAAGATCTCGATATCGGGCTTGGCGCAGGCGTTGTGCAGGCCGATCTCGTCGATGTACTCGGCCATGGTGTCGACCGGCAGGTAGAGCCCGCAGGCATAGGTGCCGATGGTCTCTCCGTCCTTGTGGATCAGGACGCACATTCCACGGTCGGCGTTTGTGGTCTCGTTGAAATATCCCGGGAAGGCGATGGCGGTATCCCGGTCGACGTTCGCGAAGGCCGCGAAGTCGCCGTGGATGGTCATTTCCGCACCGTGGCGGGCCAGCGCGCGCTGACCCTCGGCGATGAGGTCACCCATGATCGTTCCGGCCAAGGCCTGGGGCAGTCGAGTTCTTTGCATTTGATCCTCCATTGGCGAATGGGCATCCGGGCCAGCCGTCACCTGAAAGAGAAACAAACAACCGTGCGACGTATTGACTCGGATTCGGCAAACGCTGAACTTTATCGCAGGTGAAGAAATCCAATCAATATTTGATCAGTTTCCTATCTATTCTATCAATTTTTGATAGACGGAAGACAGCCAAAGAAAAAACCGCGGCGCGCGTGTCCGATGGAGGCCCCGACCCGTAAATATCCATAATCCCTGAATTGTTTCCGGTAGTTCGGCCGTTCTGATAGGCTCGCTGGCGACCGAATTTCTAAGGGGGGACCGCTATGCGCAACCGCACTGAGACCCTGAAGCTGGAGAAGATCGATGCCGTTTGCGCCCTGGTTCTCGCGCGATTGCAGGGAGCCAAGGCGGAGACGGCGGAGACCTTCGTGCGTCAGTTCTTCGCCAACGTGGCACCGCAGGACCTGATCGACGAGGAGGTCGAGGACCTGTTCGGCGCGGCGATCGCGATCTGGACCTACGGCCGCGAACGCAAGCCGGGCCAGGCCCGGATCCGGGCCTACAATCCGCGTTTCGAGGAAGTGGGCTGGCAGTCGACCCACACGGTCATCGAAATCGTCAACGACGACATGCCGTTCCTGGTCGATTCCGTCACCGCCGCCCTGAACCGGCGGGACCTGACGGTGCATCTGGTCATCCACCCGATCCTGCGGGTCGTACGCGACGACAAGGGGGTGGTGACGTCCCTGCTGAAGGAGGATGCGGGGGCACAGGGCGCCGCCGGTGAATCCTTCATGCACCTCCAGGTGTCGGAACAGACCTCCTCCGAGGCGCTGGCCGAAATCGAGGCCGACCTGGCCCAGGTACTGAAGGACGTGCGCGCCGCCGTCGAGGACTGGCGCACCATGCGCAAGACCATGGTCGACGTCATCGCCGAGCTGGAGAAGGCGCCGCCGAAGGCCGCGAGCAAGGACGATCTGACCGAGATCTGCGCCTTCCTGCGCTGGATCGAGGACAATCACTTCACCTTCCTCGGTTACCGCCAGTACGACTACAAGACCACCGGCAAGAAGCTCCGCATGGAGGTGGTCGAGAAGAGCGGCCTCGGCATCATCCGGTCGCCCGAGGTCAGCGTGTTCGACGGTCTGCGCGACATCTCGGCGCTGCCCGAGCAGGTGCAGGGCTTCCTGCTCGACCCGACGCCGCTGCTGGTGATGAAGGCCAACAAGGTCTCCACCGTGCACCGGCCGGTGCCGCTCGACTCCATCAGCGTCAAGAAGATCGACAAGTCCGGCAAGGTGGTCGGCGAGCACCGGTTCATCGGCCTGTTCACCTCGGTCGCCTATAACGAAAGCCCGAAGGAGATCCCGCTGCTGCGCCGGCGGGTGGAGAAGATCGTCGAGCGCGCCGGCTTCCGCCCGGCCAGCCACGACGGCAAGGCGCTGGTCAACATTCTGGAGACCTATCCCCGCGACGAGCTGTTCCAGGCCAGCGAGGACGAGCTGTTCGAGATCTCGATCGGCATCCTGCACCTGCAGGAACGCCAGAAGACGGCGCTGTTCGTGCGCCGTGACGCGTTCGAGCGTTTCGTCAGTGCGCTCGTCTTCGTGCCGCGCGACCACTACAACACCCAGCTGCGGCAGCGCTTCCAGGCGATCCTGGCCACGGCCTTCAACGGCGAGGTGACGGCGTTCTACACGCTGATGTCGGACAGCGTTCTGGCGCGCCTGCATTTCATCATCGGGACCACCCGCGGCGAGATCCCCAAGGTCGATTTCGACGAGCTGGAGCAGCGGCTGATCGATGCCGGGCGGAGTTGGGCCGACAAGCTCCACGACGCCCTGGTCGCCGACAAGGGAGAGGAGAGCTCCCAGAAGCTGCTGCGGCGATACGGGCCGGCCTTTCCGACCGCCTACAAGGAAGCCTACCCCGCCCATGCGGCGATCTTCGACATGGAGCGCATGGAGGAGATTCGATCCGACCAGACGCTCGGCATGAACCTGTTCCGGCCGATCGGGGTGGATGAAGACGTCCTGCACCTGAAGCTGTTCCACGGCCGCGAGCCGGTACCGCTCAGCGACGTCATGCCGATGTTGGAGAACATGGGCGTGCGCGTGCTCTCCGAGGTGCCGTTCGAGATCGAGGGCGGCGGCCTGGAACACCCGATCTGGATGCACGATTTCGAGATGCGGCTGCGCGCCGAGACCGAGTGCGATCTCGCCACCATCAAGACGCCGTTCCAGGAGGCCTTCGCCGCCGTCTGGGACCGGCGGATGGAGAATGACGGCTTCAACGGCCTGGTGCTGAACGCCGGGCTGACCTGGCGCGAGGTCACCGTCATCCGCGCCTACGCCAAATACCTGCGCCAGGCGGCCTTCACCTTCTCCCAGGACTACATGGAGGAGACGCTGCTGGCCTATGCGCCGATCGCGCGTCTGCTGGTGAAGCTGTTCGCCGCCCGCTTCGATCCGGCGGCCGAACAGGACCGGACGAAGGCGGTCGAGGGGCTCGAGGACAAGATCCATTCCGCCCTC
Organism: Thalassobaculum salexigens DSM 19539; assembly: GCF_000423805.1. Classification (NCBI taxonomy): domain Bacteria; kingdom Pseudomonadati; phylum Pseudomonadota; class Alphaproteobacteria; order Rhodospirillales; family Thalassobaculaceae; genus Thalassobaculum; species Thalassobaculum salexigens. The sequence goes on along the minus strand of NZ_KE384095.1, from coordinate 286,102 downwards.
GACGACGTGGCCAACCTGGATCAGGACCGCATCCTGCGCCGGTTCCTGAACCTGATCCGCAGCACCCTGCGCACCAACTTCTACCAGATGGGCGAGGACGGCGAGCCGAAGAGCTACACCTCCTTCAAGCTGGACAGCCAGTCGCTCCAGGACCTGCCCCTGCCGCGCCCCATGGTGGAGATCTGGGTCTACAGTCCGCGGGTCGAGGCCATCCATCTGCGCGGCGGCAAGGTGGCGCGCGGCGGCATCCGCTGGTCCGACCGGCGCGAGGACTTCCGCACCGAAATCCTCGGGCTGATGAAGGCCCAGCAGGTCAAGAACGCGGTCATCGTGCCGGTCGGCTCCAAGGGCGGCTTCGTGGTCAAGCGCCCGCCGGTCGGCGGCACCCGCGAGGAGGTCCAGGCCGAGGGCATCGAGTGCTACAAGACGCTGATGCGCGGGATGCTCGACATCACCGACAACATCTCCGGCCCCGACATCATTCCGCCCAGGCATGTGGTGCGCTACGACGGCGACGACCCCTATCTGGTGGTGGCCGCCGACAAGGGCACGGCGACCTTCTCCGACATCGCCAACGGCGTGTCCCAGGATTACGGCTTCTGGCTGGACGACGCCTTCGCGTCGGGCGGCTCGGCCGGCTACGACCACAAGAAGATGGGCATCACCGCCCGCGGTGCCTGGGAGAGCGTGAAGCGGCATTTCCGCGAGCTCGGCCACAACACCCAGAGCGAGGACTTCACGGTCGTCGGCTGCGGCGACATGTCGGGCGACGTGTTCGGCAACGGCATGCTGCTGTCCAAGCACATCCGCCTGGTCGGCGCGTTCAACCACCTGCACATCTTCGTCGATCCGGACCCGGATACGGCCAGGAGCTTCAAGGAGCGCCAGCGGCTGTTCGAGCTGCCGCGCTCGAGCTGGTCCGACTACAACGCCAAGCTGATCTCCAAGGGCGGCGGCGTGTTCGACCGCTCGGCCAAGTCGATCAAGCTGAGCCCGGAGATCAAGAAGGCATTCGGCATGACCGAGGATTCGGTACCGCCGAGCGAGCTGATCCGCGCCATGCTGAAGGCCGATGTGGATCTGCTCTGGTTCGGCGGGATCGGCACCTACATCAAGTCCGAGCGCGAGAGCAACGCCGATGTCGGCGACCGGGCGAACGACCCGGTACGGATCGACGCCAAGGAGATCGGCGCCAAGGTGCTGGGCGAGGGCGCCAATCTCGGCGTCACCCAGCGGGGCCGGATCGAGGCGGCGCTGCGGGGCGTGAAGCTGAACACCGACGCCATCGACAACTCCGCCGGCGTCGACTGCTCCGACCACGAGGTCAACATCAAGGTCCTGCTCGGCGCGATCGTGTCCGACGGCGACATGACCCTGAAGCAGCGCGACAAGCTGCTGGAGGCGATGACCGACGACGTGGCCGAGCTAGTGCTGGCGGACAATTACGACCAGACCCAGGCGCTCTCCATCGCCTCCCACAAGGGGCTGTCGCTGATCGATGCCCAGAGCCGGCTGATGCGGGAACTGGAGCGCGGCCATCTGAAGCTGAACCGGCGCATCGAGTTCCTGCCGGACGACGAGGCCATCGCCGACCGGGTGACCGCCGGCAAGGGACTGACCCGTCCGGAACTGGCCGTCCTACTGGCCTATGCCAAGATGGAGCTGTACGACGACCTGCTGGACAGCGACCTGCCGGACGACCCGGCCCTGGCCGAGGATCTGGCACTGTACTTCCCGGAGCGGCTGCGCGCCAAGCACGGCAAGGCGATCATGGAGCATCGCCTGCGTCGGGAGATCATCGCCACCACGGTCACCAACTCGATGATCAACCGGGTCGGGGCGACCTTCCTCAACACCCTGCACGAGCAGACCGGCGCGAAGCCGGCGGAGATCGCCCGCGCCTATACCGTCGTGCGCGACGTGTTCGGACTGCGCGGGCTTTGGGACGCCATCGAGGCCCTGGACAACAAGGTGCCGGCCGCCCTGCAGACCCGGATGCTGCTGGACATCCAGCGGCTGGTCGAGCGCGAGACCCTGTGGTTCCTGCGCAACGGCCGCCGTCCGCTCGACATCGCCAGCCACGTCAACGAGTTCGAGCCCGGCGTCAGCGCCCTGAAGGGCTGCCTCGTCGAGGTCATTGGCGATGTTGAGCGCGACGACCTGAGGCTGGTCTGTTCCGAGCTAGAGGAGAAGGGCGTGCCAAAGGACCTCGCCCACGAGATTGCGTCCCTGGAGGCCCTGTCCTCGGCCTGCGACGTGGTCCGGCTCGCCCTCGCCTCGAAATCCGAGGTGCGGACGGTCGCCATCGTCTACTTCAAGGTCGGTGCGCGCTTCTCGCTCGACTGGCTGCGTGACCGGGCCTCGGAACTGGCGGCCGATACCTATTGGCAGAAGCTGGCGGTCAACGCCCTGGTGGACGATTTCTACCAGCACCAGAGCCAGCTGGCGCAGCACGTGCTCGGCCATGTGGATGCGGGCGGCCGCGGATCGGGTACGAAACCCAAGAAGGCGGCGGGCAAGAAGGCCCCCGACACTGCGGCCGTCGGCAATGGCGACGTCGCCGCCACCGATGCCGCCATCACCGCCTGGAGCGCCGACCGCGTGGACGATGTGGATCGGGCGGACCGGCTGCTCGACGACATCCGCTCCGCCGACCATGTCGATCTGGCCATGCTTGCCGTGGCCAACGGCCAGATGCGGGCGCTGCTGTCGCGATGAGCCCGGAGGGTACGGCGCATCCGGCGAGCGTGGCCACGGGCGAGGTTCCCGGCGGCCGGATCTCGTGGGAGGTCGACTATCGCCGGCTGGTCCTGATCATCCGTCTGTGCGGTGGGGTGACCGATGACGATCTGTCCAACGGCGTCCCGGAGATCTGGCACCGCCACCCCGAGGTGCTCGACTGCGCCACCCTGGTGGACGCCCGCGAGCTGACCGGCGAGGGGAAATACGGCTGGCGCGGCCTGCGCGACGTGTCGAGCGCCTGGAAGCGCTTCGCCATGGGGCGCGACGCCGGCACCCGGGTGGCGATCGTGCTGCGCGACACCCTATTGACCAAGCTCGCCCGGGCGGTCAGCTTCGACTATCCGGGGTCCGTGTTCCGAATCTTTTTCTCCGTCGAGGACGCCGAGGATTGGCTGGGAATGAGATGAGCCGCCTCCCGCGTGCGCCGGTCATCGGCTGGTGCCTGTACGACTGGGCGAATTCGGCGTTTCCGACGGTGATCTCCACCTTCGTCTTCGCCGCCTATTTCACCAAGGCGGTGGCGCCGGACGAAACCACGGGCACCTTCCTGTGGGGCAACGCGACGGCCATCGCCGCCGTCTGCATCGCCCTGCTGAGCCCCGTGCTGGGGGCGATCGCCGACCGCACCGGCAAGCGCAAGCCCTGGCTCGCGGTGTTCTCCCTGGTCTGCATCGTGGCGTCGGCGGCGCTGTGGACCGTGGAGCCCGATCCGTCCTTCATCACCCGGGCCCTGGCGCTGGTGATCGTCGCCACGCTCGGTTTCGAATTCGCAACGATCTTCTACAACGCGATGCTGGCGGAGGTGGCGCCGCCCGACAAGATCGGCCGGGTCAGCGGGCTGGGCTGGGGGCTCGGCTATTTCGGCGGGCTCGCCTGCCTGGTGGTGGCGCTGTTCGGCTTCATCCAGGCCGATCCGCCACCCTTCGGCATGGGCACCGAGGCCGAGGAGCCGGTGCGCGCGACCTTCATCCTGGTGGCGGTCTGGTTCGCGGTCTTCTCCCTGCCGTTGCTTCTGTTCGTGCCGGAATCCCGGCTGCGGGAGAATGAGGCGCTGGACGAGGCGGTGGGCGACGGGCTGAAGCGGATCTGGACCACCCTGCGCCGCCTGCGCTGGTCCCAGCCGGTGACCCGGTTCCTGGTGGCGCGGATGCTGTATGCCGACGGGCTGACCACCCTGTTCACCTTCGGCGGGATCTACGCCGCCGGCACCTTCGGCATGGCGTTCGACGAGATCATCATTTTCGGCATCTCGCTGAACGTGACCGCCGGCATCGGGGCGGCCGCCTTCGGCTGGCTCGACGACCGGATCGGGCCGAAGCGCACGATCTTCCTGGCGCTGATCGGGCTGGTGCTGTTCGGAGTGGCGGCCCTGCTGGCGCCGGACAAGACCTGGTTCTGGGGGATCGGCATGGCGCTGGGGACCTTCATGGGCCCGGCCCAGGCGGCCTCGCGCACCTACATGGCCAAGCTCGCCCCGCCGGATCAGCGCGCCGAGATGTTCGGTCTGTTCGCTCTTTCCGGTAAGGCGACGAACTTCGCTGGCCCGCTGCTGCTGGGCTGGGCGACGCTGGCCTTCGACAGCCAGCGGGCGGGGATGGCGACGATCGTGCTGTTCCTGGTGGCCGGCCTCGCGCTGCTCACCACGGTGCGCGAGGAGCGGTAGGGGGCTTTCCTCTCCACCAAATACACTCCCCGGATTCATTCCAGGGTAAGCGGCGACGCTTGGGCGGGCGCTCGGGAATCGGCGTGAAACGCGCCGCATTCCACTTGGGCTCGCCCCGGAACAAGTCCGGGGAGTGTGTGAGGGGAGTGTGAGAAGGGTGGGAGGAAGAGGGGCTCTCAGAACGCCGGCGAGGTCGCCGTGATCCGGGTGAGGCCCTCGGGCGCGTCGTCGTGGTCGAGCTCGATGTCCCAGTACAGGTAGTCCCGCCAGCTCTCATGCAGGTAGTTCGGCGGGAAGCCGCGGCCGCTCTGCTGCAGCTCGTAGGCGGTGGGCTGTTTCGGCGCGGTGATCGGGATCATGCCGATATCGCGCGGCATGTGGTTGCCCTTCACCAGATTGCAGGCGCCGCAGGCGGTGACCACGTTCTCCCAGCTCGTCCGCCCGCCGCGCGAGCGCGGGATGACGTGGTCGAAGGTCAGCTCCTGGGTCGGGAAGCGGTCGGCGCAGTACTGGCAGGAGAAACGGTCGCGCAGGAACACGTTGAACCGGGTGAAGGCCGGACGGCGCGACTGGTGCACGTATTCCTTCAGCGCGATCACGCTGGGCAGCCGCATCTCGAAGCTCGGGCTGCGCACGGTCGTGTCGTACTCGGAGACGATGTTCACCCGGTCGAGAAACACCGCCTTGACGGCATCCTGCCAGCACCAGAGCGACAACGGAAAATAGGAGAGCGGCCGGAAATCGGCATTGAGGACGAGCGCGGGTGCTGCGTCCGGCCCCGTCACCGCGTGCTCCTCCGATTTCTCGGCAGGGCACGCGGCGCGCGACTAGGGAGAGCAGCGGCATGCCACGCAGCGCTTTGCCGCATGTTTTGCCACAACATCTTGTCGTCCCAGTCGCTTCGCATCGCAGTGACCGCCCATTTAGTGGGGAGTTCGTGCCAGGCTTCGAGGCGTTATATATCTATATGTTGTTACAGTTTTATGGTCCCCGCAAGGCCCCTCGCGGTGGTCGGTCAAACCCCAAGAACTCTCCGCAGAAACGCCGCCCCGGCCCCGAGCCCGACCTCGTCGATTCCATGGCCGAGACCCGGCCGCGCGATCGATTCGACGGCCACTCCGGCGGCTGTGAGCCCGGTCTGGGCCGCCTCCATCGCGCCGAAGGGCACGACCTCGTCCGCCGTGCCGTGGACCAGCAGGACCGGCGGTTTGGCGGTGACCGGATCGTCCGGCAGATCGCCGGCGATCAGCGCGCCGGAATAGCCGACGATTCCGGCGACCGGCGCCGGCCGGCGCAGGGCGGTATAGAGCGACATCATGGTACCCTGGCTGAACCCGACCAGCGCCAGCTTGTCGGCGCCGAGGCCGAGACGCGCCAGCTCGGCGTCGAGAAAGGCGTTGAGCATCGGCGCGGCGCCGCGGATGCCGGCCAGCATGTCGGCCGGATCGCGGCTCCGCAGGCTGAACCACTGGCGGCCGAACGGGGCCATGTCGCAGGGATAGGGCGCGTTGGGCGAGGCGAAGGCGACCGAGCCCATCTCGCGCGCCCAGACCGGGGCGATGCCGATCAGGTCGTTCCCGTCCGCTCCCAGGCCGTGCAGCATCACCACCAGGGCGTCCGCCTCGCCGCCGGCCGCCGGTCCGAACCGGGGGCCGTCCAGCTCTGTTGCCTGAGTCTCCGCCATGGCCGTCTTTCCTTCAGTTGACCGGGCGAGACCCTAGCGGTACCGAGCCGTCATGACCACCACCCGCTTTGCCCCGAGCCCGACCGGCCTGCTGCATCTGGGCCACGCCTATTCGGCGCTGCAGGCGGCGTCCTTCGCCGGTCAGTTCACAGACCGGACGGCCGGGGGCCGGTTCCTGGTCCGCATCGAGGATATCGACGTCACCCGCTGCCGGCCGGAGTTCGAGGCGGCGATCCTGGAGGACCTGGCCTGGCTGGGGCTGGATTGGGAGCGGCCGGTGCGCCGCCAGTCGGACCATATGGACGACTACCGCGCCGCCCTGGACCGGCTGGACGCGATGGGGCTGCTCTACAAGTGCTTCCACTCCCGCAAGGAGCTGGACGACGCCCTGTCGGCGCCGCACAACCGGCCGATGATGGGACCGGACGGTCCGGCGGTGACCGACACGGACGCGCTGATGCCGGAAGACGAACGCGCCCGGCGCGAGGCGGCCGGCGAGCCCTGTGCCCTGCGCCTGCGCATGGCCGAGGCGGTTCGGCGGGCCGGGCCGCTGAGCTGGCGTGACCGGACCCATGGCGAGCAGCCGGCCCGGCCGGAGGTGTTCGGCGACGTGGTGTTGGCGCGCAAGGACGCGGCGACGTCCTACCACCTGGCGGTGACGGTGGACGACGCGCTGCAGGGCGTGACGCTGGTGACACGGGGCGAGGACCTGTTCCAGGCGAGCCATGTCCACCGCCTGCTCCAGGCGCTGCTGGACCTGCCGGTGCCGGAGTATGCGCATCATCCGCTGCTGGTGGACCCGGCAACCGGCCGTCGCTTCGCCAAACGCGACCGGTCGCTGACCTTGAAGGCACTGCGGGAGAGCGGGGTGAGTCCGGCGGAGGTGCGGGCGCGGGTGGGCTTTTAAGGCCCCGCACCTTCACGCACTCCCGGGATGTATTCCGGGGTAATCCGTCCAGCTTGGACGGGCGCCGGGTAATTTGGAATGAACCTCCACGCCTGCTCTTCGGATCGCCCCGGAAGAGGTCCGGGGAGTGAGGAAGGGGGGGATAAGGCGGAGCGGGCCCCCGGTCCCCTACGGAAACACCGCGTGCAGGCCGGTGCAGAGCTCCAGGTAGTCCCGGTGGTCCGGATCGATGCGGCCCGTGCGGAGCAGCCAGTCGATCACCACCAGGTTGCAATTGTACTTGAACCCCGCCGGCCCCTGGACCACGCCGCGCTCGACGATCGAGGCCACGTCCCGCCAGGGCATCAGCATGAATTCGGCGACCTCGCCATCCACCGGCCGCGGGGTGAAGTCCTCCGGCAGGGTCAGGTCGTAGACCCAGAAGGCGTGACGCCGCAGGCCGCCGCCCATCTCGCCGCCGGTGCTGGACGGGCCGCCGTCGTCCACCTCCATGGTGTAGGAGACCATCCCCGTCGCCACCGCCTGGCGGGCGAGAGGCTCGGCGATGCCGGCCTCCTCGGCACATTCCTTGATCAGGTTCTCCTGCGGGCCGTATCCGACCGGATGGCCGCCGGCGACGATGTTGTCGAGGCTGCCCGGATAGGTGCTCTTGTCCCAGGCCCGGCGCGCCACCCACATGCGCGCCGCGTCGCCCTCGCCGACCACGCCGTTCAGATGGAAGCCGCGGTTGATGATGCCGAAGGCGGTCGCTGCCGCCCGGTCGATCTCGAACACCGGATCGTCCGAGAGCCGCTCCATCACCGGATATTTCTCGCCGCGCAGCCGGGGCAGCAGCCCGTCCTCGGACAGGGCCGCCAGGGCCTCGTCCACTGCCTTGGTACGGTCTGCGTAGGTGGTCAGGCGCGGGTCGAGATGGACCAGGTCCTCGAACACGTGGAACAGGCCGCCGAACCGGCGCAGCTCCAGCGACAGGCCCCGGCGCATCAGGCCGACCCGGGCCTGGCCCACGCGGAACGGCACGAAATCCTTCAGGTCGTAGGCGTTGCAGAAGCGAATATGGTCGAGGAAGGCCATGGAACTCGGACGCCGGGGTTCAGGACAGCATCATGCCGAAGAGCAGGCCGAGCGCCAGGGCGACGCCGACCGGCCAATAAGCCCGCCGCGCCCGCTCCCGCGCCATGAGCCGCACCGTGTCCGGATGCAGCCGCAGACCGCCCTTCTCCACATGGCTCAACGCCATGTCGGCGTGGCGGATCAGCGAGGGCAGGCGCTCGACGCCGCGCAGGATATCCGCACCGGCCCGGGCGAGGCGCGCCTCCGGCCCGCGGTTCTCGCGCATCCAGTCCTCGATCAGCGGCCGCGCCATCTCCCACATGTTAACGTTCGGGTTCAGCCGCCGACCCACGCCCTCGGACACCACCATGGTCTTGTGCAGCAGCAGCAGCTGGGGCTGCGCCTCCATGGCGAAAGTCTCGGCGATGCGCAGCACCTGACCCAGCAGCTTGGCGACGGAGACCTCGTTCAGCGGCTTGTCCATCAGCGGCTCGCCGATCGAGCGCACCGCCTGGGTGAACAGGTCGATCGACTTGTTGGCCGGCACCATGCCCATGCGGAAATGCACCTCGGCGACAGAGCGCCAGTTGCCGAGCAGGAAGCCGGTCAGGGTGTCGGCGAGGTAGTAGCGGGTCTCCAGGTCGAGTCGGCCCATGATGCCGAAATCCACCGGCATCAGCACGCCGTCCGGGGTCACCAGCATGTTGCCGGGATGCATGTCGGCGTGGAAGAAGCCGTCGCGGAACACCTGGTTGAAGAACACCGCCGCCGAGCGGGCCAGAAGCACCGTCGGGTCGAGGCCGGCCTTGGCCAGCGCCTCGGTGTCGTCGATGCGGAAGCCGTCGATCCAGGCATTGGTGAAGACCCGGCGGGTGGTGCGGTCCCAATCCACCTCGGCCACGGCGAAGCTGTCGTCGCCGATGAAGTTCTCCGCCAGTTCCACCGCCGCGGCGGCCTCCAGGCGCAGGTCCATCTCGATCTCGACCGTCTCGCGGAACACTTCGACGGTGTCGACCGGCTTGAAGCGGTGGGACCAGGGCAGGTGGCGCTGCAGGGTCTCGGCGATCCAGGAGAACAGGTCCAGGTCGCGGGCGACCGCCACCTCGATGCCCGGGCGCAGGATCTTCACCGCGACCCGGCGGCCGTCGGTGGTGATGGCGCGGTGCACCTGGGCGATGGAGGCGGCGGCGATCGGGCTGGTCTCGAACTCCGCGAACAGCGCCGCCACCGGCGCCTCGAGTTCGTATTCCAGGGTCTGGCGCGCGACGGTCTCGTCGAAGGGCGGCAGGCGGTCCTGGAGCTGGGTCAGGTCCTCCGACGCCTGCTCGCCGATGAGATCGGCGCGGGTGGCCATGGACTGGCCGAGCTTGATGAAGGTGGGCCCGAGCTGGGTGAGCGCGGAGGCCAGCCGCTGGCCCCAGCGGCCGGTGACCGACGGGCTGCGCAGGTGCCGGGCCAGACGGGCGAGGCCCGAGACGGTCGGCGCCTCCGCCACGGTCTCCAGCGGCTCGAACACGCCGTGCCGGGCCAGGACCCAGGCGATCCGCAGCAGGCGGATCAGGTTGCGCAGGGAACGGATCATGGGGACCGGATCATCGCCTACAGGCGCCAGCCCGAATGGATCGCCGCGATCCCGGCCGACAGGTTGCGCCACTTCACCTGCTCCAGTCCGACCCGGCGCATGCGCTCGGCCAGATCCTGCTGGTCGGGGAAGCGGCGGATGCTTTCCGCCAGATACTGATAGGCCTCGCGATCCTTGGCCACCTTGTCGCCCAGCCAGGGCAGGACCTTGAAGGAATATGTGTCGTAGATCGGATCGAGCCAGCCCTGGGTCGGCCGCGAGAATTCCAGGCACATGAACCGGCCGCCGGGACGCAGCACCCGCGTCATCTCCCCCAATGCGCGGTCGATGCGGGTCACGTTGCGCAGGCCGAAGGCGATGGTCACCCGGTCGACCGAGCCGTCGGCCAGCGGCAGATCCTCGGCATTGCCGACCACCCAGTCCACCGCGTCGTCACCGCCGGCTTTCTCCAGGCGGTCGCGGCCGACGGCGATCATCTCGGCATTGATGTCGCAGACCGTGACCGGGCCGCCGCCGCGCTTACGCCACAGGGCGGCGATGTCGCCGGTGCCGCCGGCCACGTCGAGCAGCCGGTGTCCCGGGCGCGGCGCCAGCCAGTCGGCGAAGGCCTGTTTCCACACCCGGTGGATGCCCAGGCTCATCAGATCGTTCATCAGGTCGTAGGAGGAGGCCACGCTGTCGAACACCTCGCGGACCCGGGTGCTCTTCTCCTCCACGGACACCGAGGTGAAGCCGAAATCGGTCACCCCGTCGCGGATCTTCGGATCGGCGGCGGAGGGGTCGCCGGCCGTCGCCGCCGCCGTCGCCTGCGCTGATTTCGCGTTCTTGCCCTCGGCAGCCATCGCGTCTGCACCCGCCCACCGGTTTCGGTCTGACGTGGATTAGGCCTCTACGCGCCCGGAATCAAGGCCGGGCACCGGTCTGCCGTGCCGGCCAATCTGCCGCTTGGCGCGGCACGGCCGTCGGGATACCGTCCGCCATCATGCCTGAACTGCCTGAAGTCGAAACCGTGATGCGCGGGCTGTCCAGCCGCATGGACGGGCGCGTGCTGGCCGAGGTCGAGGTGCGCCGGCCGGACCTGCGCTGGCCTCTGCCCGACCGCATGGCCGAGCGTCTGACCGGGCGCCGGATCCTCGGACTGCGCCGCCGGGCGAAATACATCCTGGTCGATCTCGACGACGGGACGAGCTGGATGATCCATCTCGGCATGTCCGGCCGGATGCTGATCTCCGACGGCCCGAAACCGCCGCTGGAGACCCATGACCACGTGGTCTTCCGCACCGATGACGGCACCTGGGTGAAGTTCAACGACGCGCGCCGCTTCGGCATGATGGACCTTTGGCCGACCCAGGAGGTTGAGCGGCACAAGCTGCTCAAGGGCATCGGGCCGGAGCCGCTGGGCAACGCCTTCAACGGCCCGGCGCTGGAATCCGCGCTGGCCGGCAAATACACCCCGATAAAGGCCGCTCTGCTGGACCAGAAGGTGGTGGCCGGGGTCGGCAACATCTACGCCTGCGAGGCGCTGCATCGCGCCGGGATCGCGCCGCGGCGGCTGGCCCTGAACGTCTGGGGCGGTCGAGCGGAGCGGTTGGCCGACGCGGTCAAAACCGTGCTCACCGAGGCGATCGCCGCCGGCGGCTCGAGCCTGCGCGATCACCGTCAGGTGTCGGGCGAACTCGGGTATTTCCAGCACACCTTTCGGGTGTACGATCGCGAGGGGGAGGGATGTCCGACCCCGGAATGCGGCGGCACGGTGAAACGTCTGGTGCAGTCCGGGAGGTCCACTTTCTATTGTCCCCGCTGTCAACGCTGAGGTAGAAGCCGGCGCCATGAGCCTGCCGTTCCGATGCGTCAAACCGACCGCTCTCGCCGCCCTGGCGATCGCGGTGCTGCTGCTTGTCCGTATGCCGGCATCGGCCGACGGGCGGTTCGTGGACGGCATCGAGGATCTGCCCCTGATGCCGGAACTGCAGAGCGTGCCGGCCGCGAGCGTCGCGTTCGACGGGCTCGCCGGCCGCATCGTCGTCGCCTTCGCTGAAGGCACGGTTGCCATGGAGGATGTCCGCGCCTTCTACGACGCCACACTGCCCCAGCTTGGCTGGGACAGGCTGGAGGGCGATCGCTGGGTGCGCGCGGGCGAGGAGTTGAGTTTCGACGCGGTGGCCGAGCGGGGCGGACTGGTGGTCCGCTTCGAGCTCGTGCCGCGATGATCACAACCGCCGCCGCCCCTGCTCGGGCGGTCGGCGCGACCCGGGAGTGGCCGCTATGGCTTATGAGAACATTCTGACCGAGACGCGCGGCAGTGTCGCGCTGATCACCCTGAACCGCCCGAAGGCGCTGAACGCCCTGTCCTCGCCGCTGATGGCGGAGCTGGGCGATGCGCTGCTGGCGGCCGATGCCAATGCCGAGATCGGCTGCATCGTCGTCACCGGCAGCGAGAAGGCCTTCGCCGCCGGCGCCGACATCAAGGAGATGCAGTCCAAGGGCTTCGCCGACGCGTATGTCGAGGACTTCATCACCTCCGGCTGGGAGACGATCCTGCGGGTGCGCAAGCCGGTGATCGCGGCGGTCGCCGGCTACGCGCTCGGCGGCGGCTGCGAGCTGGCGATGATGTGCGACTTCATCATCGCCGCCGACAGCGCCAAGTTCGGCCAGCCGGAGATCAATCTCGGCGTCATTCCGGGCGCCGGCGGCTCCCAGCGCCTGACCCGCTTCGTCGGCAAGTCGAAGGCGATGGACATGGTGCTGACCGGCCGCAACATGGATGCTCAGGAGGCCGAGCGTTCGGGCCTGGTCAGCCGCATCGTGCCGGCGGCCGACCTGCTGGACGAGGCGATGAAGGTCGCCGGCCGTATCGCCGATCTGTCGCTGCCGTCGGTGATGATGGCCAAGGAGGCGGTCAACCGCAGCTACGAGACCACGCTCAGCGAGGGCGTGCGGTTCGAGCGCCGGCTGTTCCACTCCCTGTTCGCCACCGAAGACCAGAAGGAGGGCATGGCCGCCTTCGTCGAGAAGCGCCAGCCGGTCTTCAAGAATCGCTGACCGCAGGACTCCGGCGGGACTCTTCTCCGCCAAAGAATCACCCCGGTCGACGCGACTCGTTGTTGACGGCGTCCGGGGTGACAGCTATAAGCGCGCCTTCCACGGATCTGCCGTACTTTGAGAGACGAACATGGCCAATCACGCTTCAGCTGAAAAGCGCATCCGGCGCAACGCACGGCGGTACGAAATCAACCACGCGCGCATCTCGCGCATCCGTACGCACGTCAAGCGCGTCGAGAAGGCGATCGCCTCCGGCGACCAGACCGCTGCCATGGAGGCCTTCAAGGCCGCCCAGCCGGAGATGCACCGCGGCGTCCTCAAGGGCGTCCTGCACCGCAACACGGTGGCGCGCAAGCTGTCCCGCCTGAACACCCGCATCAAGGCGCTGGGCGCCTGATCTCAGGCCCGTGCCGAGACGACGACGAGGAAGCCGCCGGGATCGGCGGCTTTTTTGTGCCGGCACCGCTGTGTATCGGCACCGCCCCTGCGCCCGCGTCCCGGCCCGTCTGATCGGGTCCGGAGGATCCTGCGGAGCCTGCTGAAGTCGAGGGGGCGCTGCCTGTCGGCGGGATCAGGAGCAGCTCTGCCGCCGGTCGCGTGCGGGCACCCCGTGCGGCAAGGTCGTCGCCGCCCCGGTCAGCCAGGCCCGTCATCCAGGCCCTGGTCCCCGTCACCCAGGATCACATTGTCCTTGTTCACCGCGGCGACGGTCATGCGGGTGCCGTCGCATTTGGTCACGGAAGGGGTTTTTGGGCCGCGCCTCATGATTGTTTTGGTTCGCGATCGTATGCACCTTCTTTCTGTGTGACAATTGGGAGTCCATGCTTAGCAATCTGAATCCCCAACACGATTCTAACCGGTGAAGTAGTTGGCCCGATTCGTTGAGTCCGGGGTGAGGAAACCGCCTCAATCCGCTGAATCACAATGACTCTTTGAAGTGATCGTGTTGACCTTGCACAAGGGTTCGAAAAAAAATCGTCATAGAGTGTTCGACTCGGTTGCGCGCCGATGGTCTGCCTAGTACCTTAGCGATCTCACCGCAGATGACGAGTTGCGAAGCATAGGGAATAAACATGTCGAGTAATTCGTCTACTACTCTGAGCGGTTTCATTCGGTCGAATGGATTTTCCCGGATCAAGTTCTCGGGGTGATTTTCCGAATACTGGCTAAATGCTAAACGAAGCGGCGTCGGCCGCGGCGGAACGAGTGTGTGTAGACGATCGAATGATGTCGGTGTGGAGGTCACAGGGATGCCTCCGCAAGTGGTTGGGCAAATTGAACTGCCGCATGTCGGGGTTCAGAGGAATGCGAGGGAAGGACGGTGACACGGATCGGCTGGGGGAGCCAATCGGGGGATGTATCGTCAAAGTGGAACTATTGGAGCATCGCGCTGACCAACGTCGACCGGCCGGCGGGCGATCTTTCGAGGGAGGGTCGTCATGGCTGAACTGGCGGATCGGGACGGCCTAGCCGCCCAATGGGCGCGGGTTAAAACACGTCTGCGTTCGGAATGCGGGGAGACGGCGTATCGCGGCTGGCTGAAGTCGCTGACGCTGGCGCGCCGCGACGGTCAGGTGGTCTATCTGGCCATCCCGTCGAAGTTCGAGCGGGACCGGGTGGTCACCCAGTACGGGGATCGCCTGCGGGGACTGTGGCAGGGCGAGGATCCGGCCATCGCCGCCGTCGAGGTGGTCGCCGCAGCGCGTCAGGAGGCGGTCGCCCGTGCCGTCCCCGACGTGTTCGAGGACGACGAGCCGGTCGCCGAGCCGCTGTCGACGCCGGAGCTGGTGTCGGCGGAACCGCCGAGCGACCTGAACGCCATCTCGGCGTCTCTTGACGCCCGGTTCACCTTCGAGAATTTCGTCGTCGGCAAGCCGAACGAGCTGGCCTTCGCCGCCGCCCGCCGGGTGGCGGAGAGCGAGACCGTGCCGTTCAACCCGCTGTTCCTGTATGGCGGGGTCGGGCTCGGCAAGACCCACCTGATGCATGCCATCGCCTGGGAGATCCGCCGGAACCACCCTCAACGGCGGGTCCTGTACCTCTCGGCCGAGAAGTTCATGTACCAGTTCATCCGCGCCCTGCGGTACCGGGACACGGTCGCCTTCAAGGACCTGTTCCGCTCCGTCGACGTGCTGATGATAGACGACGTGCAGTTCATCAGCGGCAAGGACAGCACCCAGGAGGAGTTCTTCCACACCTTCAACGCCCTGGTGGACAACAACCGCCAGGTGGTGATCTCCGCCGACAAGAGCCCGACCAATCTGGACGGGCTGGAGGAGCGGCTGCGCTCGCGCCTGGGCTGGGGCCTGGTGGCCGACATCCATCCGACCGACTACGAGCTGCGGCTGGGCATCCTGCAGTCCAAGGTCGAGCGGGTGGACGTGGACATTCCGCCGAAGGTCATGGAGTTCCTGTCGCACAAGATCAGCTCCAACGTGCGCGAGCTGGAAGGGGCGCTGAACCGGGTGGTGGCCCATTCGACCCTGGTCGGTCGGGCGATCACCCTGGAGATGGTGCAGGAGGTCCTGTCCGACCTGCTGAAGGCGAATGACCGCCGGGTGACGATCGAGGAGATCCAGCGTCAGGTGGCCTCGCACTACAACATGCGGATCTCCGACATGTACTCGGCCCGCCGGGCCCGGGCGATCGCCCGACCGCGGCAGATCGCCATGTACCTGTCGAAGCACCTCACCCAGCGCTCCCTGCCGGAGATCGGCCGCAAGTTCGGCGGCCGCGACCACACGACGGTCATGCACGCCGTCAAGAAGGTCGACGAGTTGCGGTCCACGGACCGGCATTTCGACGCCGATGTGGACCTGCTCCGGCGCATGCTGGAGGGGTGAGTCCCTTGCCGTCCGGCGGTGGCGGAAACCGCCTCGCCGGACGGTGAAAAACTCCCTGTGCACAAGCGTTTCGTGCTATAAAGTCTGACTTTCGATTCGCCGGGTCGCGGGCGGTCGGATTCCACCGGATCGGGTGGCGCCGAAACTCGCGATACGCCGGTCCGTCAGGCGTCAATCCAGTTCGAGCGAGCACATGAAGATCACCATTGACCGGGCGGCCCTCCTGAAGCCGCTGGCCCATGTTCAGAGCGTCGTCGAGCGCCGGAATACCATTCCCATCCTGGCCAATGTCCTGTTGCAGGCGAAGGAAGGGCGGGTGTCCCTGACGGCGACCGACATGGACATGGACGTGGTCGAGAGCGTCGCCTGTTCCGTCGACCAGCCGGGCTCGGCCACGGTGCCGGCCCTGACCCT
This sequence comes from Thalassobaculum salexigens DSM 19539, assembly GCF_000423805.1. NCBI lineage: Bacteria > Pseudomonadati > Pseudomonadota > Alphaproteobacteria > Rhodospirillales > Thalassobaculaceae > Thalassobaculum > Thalassobaculum salexigens. Next base: position 270,172 of record NZ_KE384095.1, on the reverse strand, counting down.
CTACGAGATCGCCCGCAAGCTGCAGGACGGCTCGGAGGTCGAGCTGACCGTCGCCGGCGACAGCGGCCGCATGGCGATCCGCGCCGGGCGCTCGAACTTCTCGCTGCCGACCCTGCCGGTGGAGGAATTCCCGGCCCTGTCCGGCGACGAGCTGACAACCAACTTCGTGCTGTCGGCGGCCGATGCGAAGACGCTGATCGACCGCACCCGCTTCGCGATCTCCACCGAGGAGACGCGCTACTACCTCAACGGCATCTACCTGCACGAGACCCAGGCCAACGGCATGGCCGTGCTGCGGGCGGTGGCCACCGACGGTCACCGGCTGGCGCGGGTGCAGATGCCGCTGCCGGAAGGGGCGTCGGGCATGCCGTCGGTGATCGTGCCGCGCAAGGCGGTGACCGAGATCCGCAAGCTGATCGACGAGACCGACGGCGACGTGCAGATCGGCCTGAGCGAGAACAAGCTGCGTTTCGCCTTCGCCGACACCGTGATGACCACCAAGCTGATCGACGGCACCTTCCCGGATTACGAGCGGGTGATCCCGGCCGGCAACGACAAGATCATGCGGGTCGATTGCCGCTCCTTCAAGAAGGCGGTCGACCGCGTGGCGACGATCTCCACGGAGAAGTCGCGCTCGGTCAAGCTGGCCGTGAACAACGGCACCCTGACCCTGTCGGCCAACAGCCCGGACAATGCTCAGGCGACGGAAGAGATGGACGTGGAATACGGCGCCGCCGCCATGGAGATCGGCTTCAATTCCCGCTATCTGCTGGACATCGCCGACCAGGTCGACGACGGTGGCAAGGCCGTCTTCCAGATGGCCGACGCGGCCTCGCCGACCATCGTCACGGACGAGGCCGATGACGGCGCGCTCTACGTCCTGATGCCGATGAGGGTGTGACGGCGCGCGTGTCGGTCGAGGGTCCCATTCTCAGCGAACATAGCGGTGCCGCCTCCGCCGCCGGGGAACCGCTGCGGCTGGCGGTGAATTCGATCAGCCTCACCCGGTTCCGCAACCACGCGGCGACCTCCCTGGAGATCGACCGGCCGGTGGCGGTGCTGACCGGCGCCAACGGGTCGGGCAAGACCAACCTGCTAGAAGCGCTCTCCTTTCTCAGCCCCGGCCGCGGCATGCGCCGGGCCAGGCTGTCGGAGATCGATCGGGTGGGCGATTCCGGGCCCTGGGCGGTCTCGGCGTCCATCACCGGCAAGCTCGGCGACGCGCGGGTCGGCACCGGCCGCGATGCGGCGGCCGAGGGCGAGCGGCGGATCGTCCGCATCGACGGCGCCCCGGCGCGCAGCCAGTCGGCGCTAGGCGACCACCTGACCGTGTCCTGGCTCACCCCGGCGATGGACCGGCTGTTCACCGAAGGGGCGTCGGGTCGCCGCCGGTTCCTGGACCGCCTAGTCTATGCCTTCGACGGCGAGCATGCGGGGCGGGTGAACGGCTATGAACATGCCTGGCGCGAGCGCAACCGGCTGATCAAGGACGGCCGGCGCGAGGCCGCCTGGTACGCCGCGCTGGAGGAGACCCTGGCCGAGACCGGGGTGGCCATCGCCGCCGCCCGGGCCGCGCTGATCGCCCGGCTGAACCGGATCTGCGCCGCCACCCGCGACCCGTTCCCGGCCGCCGAGCTGGCGCTGGACGGCGAGATCGACCGCTGGCTGGTCGGCACCCCGGCCCTGGAGGTCGAGGACCGGCTGCGCGCCACCCTGGCGGCCGCCCGTTTCGGCCCGCAGGAGGCGGAAGGGCCGCACCGCTCCGACCTGGCGGTGACCCATGTGGGCAAGGCCATGCCGGCGGCCCAATGCTCCACCGGCGAGCAGAAGGCGCTGCTGGTCGGCATCGTGCTCGCCCATGCCCGGCTGCAGGCGATCGACGAGCATGCGGCGCCGATCCTGCTGCTGGACGAGGTCGCCGCCCATCTCGACGACCGGCGCCGCGCCGCCCTGTTCGAGGCCGTCTTCGACCTCGGTGGGCAGGCCTGGCTGACCGGAACCGATCTATCAACCTTCGCGCCGATCGCCGATCGCGCGCGCTTGTTCGACGTCGCCGACGGCAAGGTCCGGCCGGCTGAGGTCGTGTCCTAACCGGAGTCTCCCCCCATGGCTGACGACGCCACCAACGGCACCGAAAACGGTCAAGACAACGAATACGGCGCGGAATCCATCAAGGTCCTGCGCGGCCTCGATGCGGTGCGCAAGCGACCGGGCATGTATATCGGCGACACCGATGACGGCTCCGGCTTGCATCACATGGTCTACGAGGTGGTGGACAACGCCATCGACGAGGCGCTGGCCGGCTATTGCGACGCGGTACAGGTCATCCTGAACGGCGACGGCTCGGTCACCGTGCGCGACAACGGGCGCGGCATTCCGGTGCAGATCCACTCCGAGGAAGGCGTGTCGGCGGCCCAGGTCATCATGACCCAGCTTCATGCCGGCGGTAAGTTCGACCAGAACTCCTACAAGGTCTCCGGCGGCCTGCACGGGGTCGGCGTCTCGGTGGTGAACGCCCTGTCCGAATGGCTGGAACTCAAGGTCTGGCGCGAGGGCAAGGAACACTTCATGCGGTTCCGTCACGGCGACGCCGAGGCGGATCTCGTCGAGGTCGGGCCCTCCAACGGCAAGACCGGCACCGAGGTCACGTTCAAGCCGTCCACCGGCACCTTCACCATGGTCGATTTCGACTTCCCGACCCTGGAGCACCGGCTTCGGGAGCTGGCCTTCCTGAACTCCGGCGTCCGCATCCTGCTGACCGACGAGCGCAGCGGCGACCCGACGACCACCGACCTGTTCTACGAGGGCGGGCTGAAGGCCTTCGCCGAGTATCTGGACCGCTCGCGCACGGCGCTGCATCCGACCATCTCCGCCATCGGCGAGAAGGACGGCATCACGGTCGAGATCGCGATGGAGTGGACCGACTCCTATCACGAGACGATGCTGTGCTTTACCAACAACATCCCGCAGCGCGACGGCGGCACCCATCTGGCCGGCTTCCGTGCGGCGCTGACCCGTCAGGTGAACAACTACGCCGCCCAGACCGGGATCGCGAAGAAGGAGAAGGTCTCGCTGGCCGGCGACGACGCCCGCGAGGGTCTGACCTGCGTGCTGTCGGTCAAGGTGCCGGACCCGAAATTCTCCTCCCAGACCAAGGACAAGCTGGTCTCCTCCGAGGTCAAGCCGGTGGTGGAGAACATCGTCGGCGAGCGTCTGGACCAGTGGTTCGACGAGCATCCGAACGAGGCCAAGCGGATCGTCACCAAGGCCTATGAGGCGGCCGCCGCCCGCGACGCCGCCCGGCGTGCGCGCGAGCTGACCCGGCGCAAGGGCGCGCTGGACATCGCCAACCTGCCCGGCAAGCTCGCCGACTGCCAGGAGCGCGATCCCTCCAAGGCCGAACTGTTCCTGGTCGAGGGCGACAGCGCCGGCGGCTCGGCCAAGCAGGGCCGCGACCGCAAGAACCAGGCGATCCTGCCCCTGCGCGGCAAGATCCTGAACGTCGAGCGCGCCCGCTTCGACAAGATGCTGTCGAGCGCCGAGATCGGCACCCTGATCGCCGCCCTGGGCACCGGCATCGGGCCGGAGGAGTTCAACATCGAGAAGACCCGGTATCACCGGATCATCATCATGACGGACGCCGACGTGGACGGCTCGCACATCCGCACCCTGCTGCTGACGTTCTTCTTCCGGCAGATGCCGGAGCTGCTGGAGCGCGGCTATCTCTATATCGCCCAGCCGCCGCTCTACCGGGTGAAGCGGGGCAATGAGGAGACGTACCTGAAGGACGACAAGGCGCTCGAGCGCTTCCTGATCGACGAGGGCACCAAGGGCGCGGTGCTGCGGACCTCCTCCGGCGCGCAGATCGGGGCGGCCGATCTCGCCCATCAGGGTGAGCTGGCCCGCCAGGCCCGCCAGCTTCTGGAGCCGCTGGTCCGCCGTCTCGGCGGCCCGGTCGTCACCGAGCAGGCGGCCGTCGCCGGCCTGCTGCGCCCGGGACTGCTGTCGGAGCCGGCGGAAGCGGCCGCCGCTGCCTCCGATTTCGCCCGGCGCCTCGACGTGCTGTCGGAGGAGCATGAGCGCGGCTGGTTCGCCTCCTACGAGGAGCAGACCGAGACCGGTCCGGCCATCGTCGTCGCCCGCACCCTGCGCGGCGTGACCGAGACCTACACCATCGACGGCGTACTGATGCGCACCGCCGAGGCGCGGGCGCTGGCCGACCGGGCGGCCGACCTGAGCGAACTGTTCGCCGAGCCGGCCACCCTGGTGCAGAAGGACGGCAGCGAGCGTACGGTCTACGGGCCGGTCGGGCTGATCGAGGCGATCTTCGAGATCGGCCGCAAGGGCCTGACGATCAACCGCTACAAGGGTCTCGGCGAGATGAACCCGGACCAGCTCTGGGAGACCACCCTGGATCCGGACCGCCGCACCCTGCTGCAGGTGAAGATCGCCCATGCCGACGAGGCCCAGGAGGTGTTCAGCACCCTGATGGGCGACGTGGTCGAACCGCGCCGCGAGTTCATCCAGTCCAACGCGCTCAAGGTCGCCAACCTGGACGTGTGATCTCTTCCGCTAGCGCGTGAGGACATGAGGGCCGCTGCAAAGCGGCCCTTTCTTTGTTCAGGCTCCCCCAGCGTGCCATCAGATTCGGCCGATACGAGCCCGCAATTTCGTTATTATTTCGGCTTTTAGTTGAGTGAATTTCAGGACTTTGCCCTTTGGTGGACACAGACTCGTCAGGTCGAAAATACCTTCGATCACCAGCTACTTAATCAACCGATAGATGGGGGACTTGTTATGCTGCCAATCAGTGCTGTGCCGTACAGGCTCAGGAACATGTCGACCGACAATGTCATCGCTCAAACACCGGAGTTTCCGAGGAGCGGCGGCCTTTGCGCCTACGGAGGCGGCGCGATAAGTAACGATCAGCTCTGGTATTTCCTTCAGGAGGGCGACTATCTCCGGATCATGAGCCTGGCGTGGCTCGGTACCGTCATCTACAGCAACGGTCCGGCCGTCAGCGGCTATCGAACGGACGATGAGGTTCTCAAGAGCCCGGCGGATCAGCACTGGAAATGTGAAGTGTCCGCCGAGTACCCCGACGCGATCATGATTACCTCGGTCGTGTCGGGACGGTCGATCCTGGATCCCCATTCCCGAGGTCAGACCGACAGTCTGGAAGCCCAGGATCTGGTGCAGCGCGATACCAGATATTTGTGGATCCTGGAGCCGCAAGCCTAACGGCGGAGACGCAATCCGGTCACCCGCCCCAAGGCGGGTGACCGTCTCATGGCGCTAGAGTTGTCGAGCGGCGCCAACGCACCGCTAGAGCCTTTCCAGATCACCCGTGATCGGGAAAGGCTCGCAATCTATTGAAGAAAGAGCAGGCGGGCTCAGGACCCTTCGGTCATCGCGTTGGCTTCGCTCTGCAGGTGGGTGTAGTGCTCGATGCCGATGCGGCCGATCAGGTCGAGCTGGGTCTCCAGGTAGTCGACATGCTCTTCCTCGTCGTTGAGGATCTCGTTGAAGAGATCGCGGCTGACGTAGTCCCGGATCGAGTCGGCATGGGCGATCGCCTCACGCAGGTCTGGCACCGCGTCGAGCTCGACCGCCAGGTCGCACTCGAGGATCTCCTTGACGCTCTCGCCGATGCGCAGCTTGTTCAGCTCCTGCAGGTTCGGCAGGCCTTCCAGGAACAGGATGCGCTGAATCAGCTTGTCGGCGTGCTCCATCTCCTCGATGGATTCCTCATAGGCCTTCTTCGAAAGCTTCGAAACACCCCAGTCGCCGAGGATTCGGGAGTGCAGGAAGTACTGGTTGATCGCCGTCAACTCGTTCTTGAGGATGCGATTCAGGTGTTCGATGACTGTCTTGTCGCCCTTCATGGCGCCCTCCGTCGGTCGGATCATTGCGCGCAGAGTACAAGAACGGTTCAAATCGGCAAGAAAAAACGTAATGATTTCAAGTAATTGAGAATGATCCGCAATACAGTCTGCCTGCCCGGCTTCATGCTGGGGCCCGGTCTTTTCGACGATCTTGCCGACAGCCTCGGCGACCGGCTCCGGCTTCTGCACGGGGATGTCTACAGCGACACGTCCATCGCCGGCATGGCCCGGCGCGTGCTCCGGGACGCGCCCGATCGCTTCGCGCTGCTCGGCTTCTCCATGGGCGGCTTCGTGGCCCGGGAGATCGCGCTGAGCGCGCCGGAGCGGGTCGACGCGCTGATCCTCATCGGCACCTCGGCCCGCGCCACCTCCGACGCGGAGCATGGCCGCAAGGAGGCGATCCTCTCACAGCTCGCCGAGACCGGCTTCAAGGGCATGTCGCGCAAGGCCCTGGCCCGCGGCATCCATCCGGATCATCCGGACCGGGAGGCCCTGGTGGCCCGGTTGCGGGCGATGGGGGCCGAACTCGGCGGCGAGGTCATGGCGCGCCAGCTCCAGGCCACACGGGTCGACGGCCATGGCGACCTGCCCCGCATCGCCGCGCCCACGCTGGTGGTCGCCGCCCGCGAGGACCTGCTTCGGCCGCTCGCCGAACTGGAGGCGCTGGCCGCCGGCATCCCGAACGCGCGCCTGGAAATCTTCGAGAACTGCGGTCACATCATCCCGATGGAAAAGCCGGATCAGTTGGCTGACAGCATCATGGCGTTTCTGAACGGGCTCTAGGCAGGCCTCGGCCCGGCGGGTAGGTTGCCTGGGTGTCAGTCAGATCCGCCCTGTCCCCGCTGCTCACCGGCTCGCTCGCCGGCGTCCTGATGATGGCGGTGGCCGCCGCCGCCTTCAGCTTCATGCACGCCGCGATCCGTCACGTGAGCCTGGAGCTGCATCCGTTCGAGATCGCGTTCTTCCGGGTCTTCTTCGGGTTCTTCGCCCTCGCGCCGGTCTTCCTGCGCCAGGGCTGGGCGCCGCTGCGCACCAGCAAGGTCAAGCTGCTGGGCATCCGCGGCATGCTGAATGCCGCGGCGATGCTGATGTTCTTCTACGGCCTGTCGATCACGCCGCTGGCCACCGTGGCGGCGCTGGGCTTCACCGCTCCGCTCTTCGCCACGGTCCTGGCCATGCTGGTGCTGGGCGAGGTGGTACGCCTGCGCCGCTGGACGGCCATCGTCATCGGCTTCGCCGGCGCCATGGTCATCCTGCGCCCCGGGGTGATCGAGGTCGGGCTCGGTCCGATGCTGATCCTCGGGTCCTCGGTGGTCTGGTCGGTGGCGCTGATGGTGATCAAGGTGCTGACCCGTACGGAGTCCAGCGTCACCATCACCGCCTATGCCTCGATCTTCCTGTCGCCGGTCTGCCTGGTCGTCGCCCTGCCGTTCTGGGCCTGGCCGTCGCTGGAATCCCTGCTCTGGCTGATCGCCATCGGCATTGTCGGCACCATCGCCCAGACGGCGATGAACCAGTCCTTCAAGATAGCCGACGCCTCCGCCGTTCTGCCGGTGGATTTCTCCAAGCTGCTCTGGGCCGCGGCCATCGGCTATGTGGTCTTCGGCGAACTGCCGGACGTGTGGACCTGGGTGGGGGGCGCAATGATCTTCTCCAGCGCCACCTATATCGGCATCCGCGAGGCGCGGCTTAAGAAGGAGGGCAAGCTGCCGGCCGGACCGCCCTCGACCGCGGTGGACCGGGTGCCGCCCGTCGCCTCGCCCCGGGCGATGGGAAAAGAGGGCTGAGCCCCGGCGGGAAAAGAGGGCCGAGCCCCGGCTGGGACGCTGTGTCCGGTTGACCGGAGCGGTTTCAATGGGGATAAGCCCGCATCCCTGAACAACTGCCGAGGTCGCCCCCCATGGCCGCCCCCGATCTGGTTCCCGTCGCCCGCGCCCTGATCTCCGTCTCCGACAAGACCGGCCTGATCGAGTTCGCCGCCGCCCTGTCGCAGATGGGCGTGGAGATCCTGTCGACCGGCGGCACCGCCAAGGCGATCGCCGAGGCCGGCATCCCGGTGGTCGAGGTGGCGGAGCGGACCGGCTTCCCGGAGGTGATGGACGGCCGGGTGAAGACCCTGCATCCGGTGATCCATGGCGGCCTGCTCGCCAGACGCGACCTGGACCACCATGTCGCCGCCATGGACGCGCACGGCATCGCGCCGATCGACCTGCTGGTGGTGAACCTCTATCCGTTCGAGGCGACCCGCGCCCGCGGGGCTGGCTACGACGAGAGCGTGGAGAACATCGATATCGGCGGCCCGGCGATGATCCGCGCGGCGTCGAAGAACCACGACTTCGTCACTGTCATCGTCGATGTGGAGGACTACGGCCCGGTGCTGGAGGAGATGCGCGCGAACGACGGCGCCACCAGCCTTGCCCTGCGCCGCAAGCTCGCCGCCACCGCGTATGGCCGCACGGCGGCCTACGACGCGGCCATCGCCGGCTGGCTGGCCGGCGAGGTGGGCGAGGTCTTCCCGCGCCGCTTCACCCTGGCCGGCTCCGCCCCGCAGGTGCTGCGCTACGGCGAGAACCCGCATCAGCAGGCCGCGTTCTACCGCACCGCGGAGAGCCGGGCCGGCGTATCGACCGCCGAGCAGGTCCAGGGCAAGGAACTCAGCTACAACAACCTGAACGATACCGACGCCGCCTTCGAACTGGCGGCCGAGCTGGACGAGCCGGGCATCGCCATCATCAAGCATGCCAACCCGTGCGGCGTCGCCGTCGCCGGCTCGCTGTCGGATGCGTGGGACGCAGCACTCGCCTGCGACCCGGTCAGCGCCTTCGGCGGCATCGTCGCCGCCAACCGCCGGATGGACGCCGCAACCGCCGAGAAGATCGCGGCGATCTTCAGCGAAGTGGTGATCGCCCCCGATTTCGATCCGGCCGCCCTGGAGGTCTTCGCCGCGAAGAAGAACCTGCGGGTGCTGAAGACCGGCGGCATGCCGGACCCGACCGCCAAGGGCCTGACGATCAAGAACCTGGCCGGCGGGCTGCTGATCCAGTCGCGCGATGCCGGCCGGGTGAGCGAGACCGAGCTGAAGGTCGTCACCAAGCGGGCGCCGAGCGCGGCGGAGATGCGCGACCTGCTGCTCGCCTTCCGCATCGGCAAGCATGTGAAGTCGAACACCATCGTCTATGTGAAGGACGGCTCCACCGCCGGCATCGGCGCGGGTCAGATGAGCCGGGTGGACGCCGCGCGCATTGCCGCGATCAAGGCCAAGGACGCCGCCAAAGCCGCCGGCTGGGCCGAGCCGCGCACAGTGGGCTCCGTCGCCGCGTCGGATGCGTTCTTCCCCTTCGCCGACGGCCTGATCACGGTGGCCGAGGCTGGGGCGACGGCCATCATCCAGCCGGGCGGGTCGATCCGCGACGAGGAGATCATCGCCGCCGCCGACGAGCGGGGGCTGGCGATGGTGCTCACCGGCATGCGGCACTTCCGGCACTGATCGGCCGGAAGCGCCGGAAGTGCGGGGTCGGGTCAGTCCCAATCCCAGATCGGGCTGCCGAGGTTGATGTCGTCTTCCTCGGTGAAGGCGCCGGTGGCACCGCCGGCCGCGGCGCCGAGAAGCGGGGCGCCGACCGCGTAGCCGGCGGCACCGCCGAGACCGGCACCCGTGACGCCGCGCTCGGTCGCGGTGTTGCCGCAGGCGGAGAGGGCGAGGGCGCCGGCGGCAAGGGCCGCCGCAGTCATGAGAGTTCTAGGCATGTCATCCTCCAAGGATCTTGGTGGCTGATGAAGGGCCACACCCGGCGCCTATTGGGCGCCGTGCAGGCTGGCCATCGGAGCGGTGCGCAGCTCGCGCAGCGGGATGATCAGCATGTCGTCATCCCCGGTCTCGAAGAGCTCGTCGAGCGGGCCGTTATCGGTATCGACCACCGCCACGACCTCGCCGCCGCGGCCGATCGCGAAATCCTCGATCACGCCGAGCTGCTTGCCGGAATTGCTGTAGACCGCCTGGCCGCTCAGTTCCGAGAGGCGCGGGCCGTTCCCCGTGCTGGGGCTGCGATAAAGGTCCGTGGCATCGACCACGACGACCGAGGTATCGGCCTGCACGGGCGCGCTCGGGACGGTGGCGAGAGCCGCGACGGCGAGCGAGAGAGCGCCGGCACCGGCCAGTAATTTCCTCCTCATATGCTCCTCCTTGCGTTGCGCATGTCCCTGGCCAACGGGGCTGAGGCAGGACCGGTTCCACAGGTTTTGCCGGGATTACCGGCGTAAGTGGCGGTGATCGCCGGCCTCCGCCGTCGCAGTGGCGAGGCCCGGACCCCACATGTAGTCTGGTTGCCGACCCATCGATCAGCGAAGGACAGCTCCGTGCTCCCCCAGGAAGTCATCCGCGCCAAACGCGACGGCCAGACCCTATCGGCCGAGGCGATCGCCGAATTCATCGCCGGGCTGACGGGCGGAGCGGTGGGCGAGGGACAGGCCGCGGCCTTCGCCATGGCGGTGTTCTTTCAAGGCATGGACGCCGACGAGCGCGCCGCCCTGACCCGGGCGATGGCCGACAGCGGCACCGTGTTGCGCTGGGACGGGCTCGACGGCCCGGTGCTCGACAAGCACTCCACCGGCGGGGTGGGCGACCGGATCAGCCTGATGCTGGCCCCCATCGTCGCCGCCTGCGGCGGCTATGTACCGATGATCTCCGGGCGCGGGCTCGGCCATACCGGTGGCACCTTGGACAAGCTGGACTCGATCCCCGGCTACCGCACCAATCCGGACCTGAAGACGTTCCAGCGGGTGGTGCGGGAGGTCGGCTGCGCCGTGATCGGCCAGACCGACGACCTGGCACCGGCGGACCGGCGGCTCTATGCCATCCGCGACGTCACCGCGACGGTGGAATCCGCCGCCCTGATTACCGCCTCCATCCTCTCAAAGAAGCTTGCCGCCGGCCTGGACGGGCTGGTGATGGACGTGAAATGCGGCAGCGGCGCCTTCATGGACGACCTGTCCAAGGCGCGGAACCTGGCCGACGCCCTGGCGGAGACCGCGCGGACGGCGGGCCTGCCGACGGTGGCGCTGATCACCGACATGAACCAGGTGCTGGGCCGCACCGCCGGCAACGCGCTGGAGGTGGCCGATGCCGTCGCCTTCCTGATCGGCGCCGAGCGCGAGCCGCGCAGCCTGGAGGTGACCCTGGCGCTGGCCGGCGAGATGCTGGCCCAGGGAAAGATCGCCGAGACTCCCGATATCGGCCGCGACATGGCCCGAGCGGCGCTGGAGGACGGGCGCGCGGCCGAGGTCTTCGGCCGCATGGTCGCCGCGCTGGGCGGCCCGGCCGACCTGATGGACAGACCCGAGGCACATCTGGAGACCGCTCCCGCCGCCGTGCCGGTCTATGCCGAGGCTCCGGGCATCGTCGCCCGGATCGACGCCCGCCGGCTCGGCGTGGCGGTGATCGAGCTGGGCGGCGGGCGTCGGCAGGCATCCGACAGGATCGACCATGCCGTCGGGCTGACGGAGATCGCCGGCATCGGTGAGGCGGTCGGCCCGGACGTGCCGCTGGCGGTGATCCATTGCCGCGATGCCGCCGCCGCCGAGCCGGCGGCTGCCTCCATCCGCGCCGCCTATACCCTGGGCGACGCTGCACCGGAGGTCGGGCCGGTGGTGATCGAACGGCGGACGGGGGAAGGCTGATGGCCCGCGCCTTCTTCATCGTGCTGGATTCCGTCGGGATCGGCGGCGCCCCGGATGCGGAGCGCTTTGGCGATGCCGGTTCCGACACGGTGGGCCATATCGCCGATGCCTGCGCCACCGGCCGGGGCGATGGGCACGGCCGCAGTGGCACGCTGCACCTCCCGAACCTGCTGGCCCTCGGACTGGGGGCGGCGCATCGCGGGGCCACGGGCACCGAGCCCGTCGGACTGGACGCGGCGCCGGCCCGCATCGGGGCCTGGGGTCACGCGGCGGAGACCAGCCTGGGTAAGGACACGCCGAGCGGCCATTGGGAGCTGGCCGGCGTGCCGGTCGCCTTCGACTGGACCTACTATCCCGACACCGTTCCGACCTTCCCGGCCGAGTTCACCGCCGCCCTGGTCGAGCGCTGCGGGCTGCCGGGCATCCTGGGAAATTGTCACGCAAGCGGAACGACCATAATCGCCGACCTCGGCGCCGAGCATATGAGGACCGGCAAGCCGATCCTCTACACCTCGGCCGACAGCGTGGTGCAGATCGCCGCCCATGAGGAGAGCTTCGGGCTGGAGCGGCTCTACGAGGTCTGCCGGGTCGCCCGCACCCTGGTGCCCGACACGGTCGGCCGGATCATCGCCCGGCCCTTCCTGGGCTCCGGACCCGACGACTTCACCCGCACCGCCAACCGCAAGGACCTGGCCGTTACCCCGCCGGCACCGACCCTGCTGCAGCGCCAGTCCGAGTCCGGCGGGTCGGTGGTCTCCATCGGCAAGATCGGCGACATCTTCGCCCATGCCGGCACCGGCGAGGAGATCAAGACTGCCGGTAACGACGGGGTGTTCGAGACCCTGATGTCCGTGACCGGCCGCGATCTGGACAACGCGCTGGTGGTGGCGAATTTCGTCGATTTCGACACGCTCTACGGTCACCGCCGCGACGTCGCCGGGTACGCCGCCGCCCTGGAGGCGTTCGACCGCGACCTGCCGCGTTTCCTCGGCGCCCTGCGGCCGGGCGATCTGGCGGTGCTCACGGCGGATCATGGCTGCGATCCGACCTGGCGCGGCAGCGACCATACCCGAGAGCAGGTGCCGGTGCTGTTCGCCGGCCCCGGCCTGGCGCCGGGGGATCTCGGCCAACTCGCCTTCGCCGATGTGGGCGCCACCCTGGCCGCCCATCTGGGCCTGGCGCCGGGCGATCACGGCATAGATCGGTTGAGGTCTGGCCGGCTGGGGACGCGGCGATGATCCCGCGCTTCGCCGTCGACAGCGACCCGGCCGAACTCGCCGCCGCCTATGGGCGCGACGGGGTGCTGGTCGTCGAGGATGCGATCCCGTCCGCCGACTGCGACGCCCTGATCGAGCGCGCCCATGCGATCGTCGACGCCTGGGACCCGGCGGACGGGCGTTCGGTGTTCTCCACCACCGCGCCGAGGCACGCCTCCGACGCGTATTTCCGCGGGAGCGGCGACAAGATCCGGGTGTTCCTGGAGGAGGGCGCGGTGGATGCCGAGGGCGCGCTGACCGTCGACCGGCACCGGGCGGTGAACAAGCTTGGCCACGCCATGCACGATCTCGACCCGGACTTCGACCGCGTGTCGCGTCGTCCGGTGCTGGCCCGTATCGCCGCCGCCCTGGGCATCGGCGCGCCGAAGCTGGTCCAGTCCATGGTGATCTGGAAACCGCCCGCCATCGGCGGCGCGGTGGTGCCGCATCAGGACGCCGCTTTTCTCGTCACCGACCCGCCCAGCGTGACCGGCTTCTGGCTGGCGCTGGAGGACGCGGACGAGGGCAATGGCTGTCTGATCGCCCAGCCGGGAGGCCACAGGGGTCCGCTGCGTCAGCGGTTCCTGGACCGCGACGGCGGTCTGTCCCTGGAGACCCTGGACGCCACGCCCTACCTGGCGGACGGCTTCGTGCCCCTGCCCGCGCGCAAGGGTACCCTGGTCGTGCTGCACGGGTTGCTGCCCCATGGCAGCGCGGCCAACACCTCGCCGCGCTCGCGCATGGCGTACACGCTGCACGTGGTGGACGGGGCGGCGGCATGGCACCCTGGCAACTGGATCCGCCGCCGTCCGAACGATCCGTTCCTAGGCTTCTGACCGGGAGAGACGATGTTTCGGATGCTGCGCGACCTGTGCCTGCTCCTCGTCGTGATCCTCGGGCTCACGGGCGGATCGCAGGTCTCCTCCTTCGTCGATGCCTATGCGCAACGGTTGGGCGGGGCGGTGGACGAGCTGGATCGGCAGGTGACCGCCCATCGGACCGAGGCCGCCGCCCAGAACCTCACCCTGGAGGCCTATCTGGAGCGCCACCACACCAACGCGGACCCGGCGATCCAGGGCTCCGGCCGGCGGCTGACCGCCATGGTCGACCGGCTGGCCGACCTGCGGGTCGCCCGCGCCGAGCTGGAGGCGGCGGGGCCGTGGACCCGGCCGGCGGTGGCGCTGCGCCATTCCGACAGCGATATCCTGGGCAACGCCTATGCCGAGTGGCGGCCGGGGCTGACGATCGATCCGCGCTGGGGCGTGGTCGGCGCGGTTCTGGCCTGGATGCTGTTCGTGGCGGTGTCCACGCTGCTGGTGCGCGGCTTCCGCTCCCCCCGTCGCCGCGCGCCCGCCCGCTGACGCACCCGTTCTCACCCGATATTTCCGTCATCCTGAATCAAGTTCAGGACGACGGTAGGGGATCGGGTCACGAACGCGCCGCGACTAAGACCCCTCCGCCGCCACGACCTTGGCCGTGCCGGACTCGTACTCCGGCACCATGCGGCCGAGTATCTCGACCGTGGCGACCATCTGCCGGGAGCGGGCGGCCGCCTCCAGCTCGTCCAGGCCGCGCTCGATCAGGGCATGGTCGGCGGTGCGGGGATGGGCGCGGCGGATGGCGGGGATCTCCGTCGCCTCCAGGGTCTCGGCGCCGTGGAACAGCTCCTCGTGCAGCTTCTCGCCGGGACGCAGGCCGGTGAAGGCGATCTGGATGTCCTTGCCCGGCTCCAGCCCGGCCAGCCGGATCATCCGGTCGGCCAGGTCGACGATCTTCACCGGCTCGCCCATGTCCAGCACGGTGATGCCGCCCCGCTCCCGCGGCGCCGCGCTCTCCAGGGCGGCGGCCTGCAGCACCAGCTCCACCGCCTCGCGCACGGTCATGAAGTACCGGGTGATGTCCGGATGGGTCACGGTCAGCGGCCCGCCGCGTTCGAGCTGGCGCTGGAACAGCGGCACGACCGAGCCGGTGGAGCCCAGCACGTTGCCGAAGCGGGTGGTCACGAAGCGGGTGCCGCCGTCCAGGTCCAGCGCCTGGCAGTACGCCTCGGCCAGCCGCTTGGTCGCGCCCATGACGTTGGTCGGGTTCACCGCCTTGTCGGTGGAGATCACCACCACCGTGCCGACCGCGGCGGCCCGCGCGGCGTCGGCGACGATGCGGGTGCCGATGGCGTTGGTCAGCACCGCGTCGCAGACATTCGCCTCCATCAGCGGCACGTGCTTCAGCGCGGCGGCGTGGAACAGGATTTCGGGTCTGGCCTCGCTGAGGATCTCGCTCACCCGGGCGGGGTCCCGCACGTCGCCGATCAGCGCCGCGCGCGGCAACTCCGGCACCCGCTCGGCCAGCTCAAGGTCGATCCGGTAGAGCGCGTATTCCGACTGGTCCACCAGGGTGATGCGGGCCGGTCCGAGATCGGCGATCTGGCGCACCAGCTCCGAGCCGATTGTGCCGCCCGCGCCGGTGACCAGCACCCGACGGCCCGCGATCAGCCGCTGCATGGCCGGCCGATCCAGGGTCGCCTGCGGCCGGCCGAGCACATCCTCCACGTTGATCGGGCGGAGCTGCATCTGGGCGTCGCCGGGCGTCTCCAGCGCGCTCAGCACCGGCATGCGGCTGACCGGGATCCCGAGTGCGTCGGCCCGGTCCAGAACGCCGCGGACGGTGGCGCCGTCCATCTGCCGGCGGGTCAGCACGATGCGCTGCGGCCGCAGCCCCTGTCCTGTGAGCCGCTGCACCACCGCTTCCAGGTCCGTCAGGCCGCCGAAGACCGGCACGCCGCGGATCCGGCGTCCGTTCCGCGACTCCCGGTCGTCGACGATGCCGACCACCCGATAGGGCATCTCGTGACCCGGCGCGGTCTCGCGGATGAACAGGTCGGCCCCGTCCCCCGCACCGACCAAGAGCACCGGCACCCGGTCCCGGGCGTTGCGCTCGAACAGGGCGGAGATCGTGCCGTCCTTCAGCAGCCGGTAGCCGACCCGGGGCAGGATCAGCAGGATCGACAGCAGCGCCGCCTCGATCACCAGGAACGAGCGGGGCAGGGAATCGAGGCGCGTGACGATGAACTGCAGCACCAGGAAGGCCGCGATGATCACCGCCACCGCGCGGACGATCTGGGCGAGATCGCCGATCGACGTGTAACGCCACACCGCCGTGTCGAGCCGCATCACCAGGAACACCGCCAGCGCGGTCAGGGTGAACAGCGCCGTGCCGGTCTGGATCGCCTGCATCGGCCACCAGGCGATCTGGTCGCCCAGCCGCACATACAGCGCCAGCGGAAACGACACGGCGGCCATCACCGTGTCGTGGGCGAAGATCAGCAGGGAGCGTCTGAAAGCGCGGGCGTTCATGCGATGTCGCGGGCTGGAGTGGCTGGGCGGAGGGAGTCTATCACGGTTGCCCCCCGTCACCGCCGGTCAGCAGGGGGTCAGCCGTCTGCCGGACAGCCTCTAGCATCCCGGCCTGCGGATCGACGACCGGTTTCCACCCCAGGGTCCGCCGCAGGGCGGTGTCGTCGAAGGCACAGGAGCCGCCGAGCCGCCGGCCGGTATCGCCCAGCAGGGCCAGCCCGCGCGCCGGGACGGGCAGCAGCAGCGCCCGGCGGCCGAGCGCGTCGAGAATCCGCCGGGTCAGGGCCCCGGTGGACAGCGCCTCGCCGTCGGTGGCGAAGAAGGTGCGGCCCGCCGCCTCCGGACGTTCCAGACAGGCCAGAGTGGCCGAGGCGAGGTTGTCGCGGTGCAGGAAGGAGCGCCGGTTGCCGGAGATGCCGAGCGGCAGCACCGCCGGCGCGCGGCGCAGGAAGTCGATGATCCGCCGCAGATTGCCGCCGCTTCCCGGCCCGTAGACCGGCGGCGGGCGCAGGATCACCACCTCCAGTCCCGTGTCCGCCAGGGCCCGTTCGGCGGCCAGCTTGGCCCGGCCGTAGGAATCGCCGGGCGCGGGGGCCGCGGTCTCGTCGATGCCGGAAAACGGCGTGGTCTCGCCGGCCGCCTTGACCGAGCTCATGAAGACGAATCGGCGCGCGCCGGCCGCCGCCGCCGCCTCGGCAAGCCGTTTCGTTCCGTTAACGATGCTGCCGTCCAGCGTTTCGTCGGACAGGCCGCCCGGCGCGCTGGGGCTGGACAGGTGGATGACCGCCTCGACCCCGGCCAGGGCCGCCGACCACTCCGTCAGCGGGCCGAGATCGCCCACCGTCACCGCCCGGTCGCGCCAGCGCGGGGCCAGACCGGCCGGATCGCGGACGGCGGCGACGGGGTCATGCCCGCCGGCCTCCAGGTCGCGCAGGATCGCCCGGCCCACATAGCCGCTCGCGCCGGTGACCAGGACCTTCATACCGCCGGCTCCGAGGCCCTTGTGCCGACCCGCAGCAGCAGGCCGTAGCACGACCCCGCCACCGCGAGGCCGGCCACGAGGGCTATCCAGGGCTGCACCGGCGCCACCCACCAGGCCAGGGCGATCAGGGCGGCGTTGGCGGCGAGCGTCGCGGCGCAGACCCGGGCATGGCTCCACCCGCCCTGCACCGCGCGCTGATAGGCGTGCTCGCGATGCGCCTCGGTCGGCTTCCTGCCCCGGGCGAGTCGGCGGATCAGGGTCACCGAGGCGTCTATGACGAAGACCAGCGGCAGAACCAGGGCGGCAGCCAGCGCCGGCCCACCGGGGGCGGCGGTGGCGACCAGCAGGTAGCCCATCAGGAAGCCGATCGGGATGCTGCCGGAATCGCCGAGGAAGATCTTCGCCCTGTGCCAGTTCCAGACCAGGAATCCCAGGGCCGCTCCCAGCGCCGCCGCGCTCGGCGCGAGCAGGGTGGCCGGGGCCAGACCGAGAAGCGCCAGTCCGCCGACGCCGACCGCGATGGCGCCGGTCTCGCTGCCGACGATCCCGTCGATCCCGTCCATGAAATTGTAGAGATTGATGAACCAGAGCCAGGCCAGGGCGGTCAGCGCCAGATCGAGAGGCTGCGGCAGGTAGGCGGCGAAGGCACCCTGGCCGTCGAGGGCCCAGAGCCCGCCGGCGACCGCCAGACCATGGGCGGCGAGCCGCACGCCGGCCGACAGGTTGCGCAGGTCGTCGATGAAGGAGACCACCGAGAGGCCGATCGCCAGAGCCAGCGCGATGCCCATGCCGCCAATCGGCGCGCCCTCGACCACGGTGGCACCCAGGGCGACCGTGGCGATGGCGGCGATCACCGCGATGCCGCCGCCGCGCGGGGTCGGGATCACATGGCTGGAACGGTCGTTGGGATGGTCGAGCACCGCCGCGCGCCGCAGCAGGGACAGGACCGCGCGGGTGGCGAGGCAGGAGAGGGCGGCGCCCAGGCCGACGATGATCAGAATCGCAGTCATCGCCAGGGCTTATACACAGCCGGTGCGGGCGGAGATAGGACGCTTTCGGACGACCCGGAAACCTGCGGCTTCAGTGGCCTGGACTACCGCCGGTCCTCGCGGCGCAGGGCCCATTTCACCGAGATCGACTCCAGCGCGCGCAGCTCGGCCAGCGGTACGCCGATGACGATCTGGCGGGTGCGCTGCAGCCGGCCGCCCTCGCCGAAATACACGCTCTCGTTCAGGGCCAGCCGTCCGCCGGTGACCCGCAGCCGCCAGCCCCCGCCCGACGGCATGCGCAGCAGCACCGAGGCGCCGTTCTGGATCAGCGAGGCCGAGACCCGGGGGTGCAGATGGAAGCGAATCGCCGCCTCCTGCGGCTTCGCGCCGGGGCCGCCGGTATAGCTCAGAACGTCCTCGCCGCGCAGGTCGTCGCCGCCGGCCGCCAGAAACAGCCGGCGCCGGTGGACGACCGAATGGCTTTCGCGGTAGCCGTCATGCTCGGCCTCGACCCAGACCGCGCCGTCGGCCTCCCAGCGCTCCAGGCGGACCTGGGCCGGACGGCGGCCGAGACTGCCGTCGGCGCGCAGCTCGGTGGTGTTGGTGTCGTCGATCACCAGCCCGGAATGGGCGGCCGACGCGCGCAGCAGCCCCTGCCAGCGCGGATCGCCCGGCGCCGCGCCGCAATTGACCACCAGCCGTTCCTTGCCGACCGAGAACTCCATGCTGAGGGTGCCCGCATGGGCGGTGTCGTCGTCGGCGACCGGGGCACCGGTATCGAGGATGGCGACGGCGCGGCCGGCCACCAGCCGCTCGAACCCGGTCTCCAGGGCCGAGGTCACGGCGCGCGTCTTGGTCTCGGCGCGGGCGATCAGGGTGTCCAGGCGCCAGACCTGACCCTCGGTGGCGCCGTTGAACAGGGCGAGGCCGCCGTCCCCGTGCCGCAGCATGCGGAGCACGCCGGTCATGCGCTGAATGGTCTCGTCCAGGGCAGCGGTGGATTCCCGGCCCGCCGCGCGCAGCGCCGCGCGGGCGTCCACCAGGGCGACCAGGGCGTCGGTCTGCATCGCCGGCGAGCGCGAGCGATGGCCGCCATCGGGCAGGATCTGGGCCCGGATCGCCGCGTCGAGACGGTCGGCCAGGCCCTGGATCTCCTCGCCGTCGGCGCCGAGCGCCACTGCCGCGATCAGGGCGCCGCGCAGGGTCTCCAGCCGGGCGACACCGGGCGGGCCGGCTTCCAGCGCGCGCAGCAGGTGGCGGTACTGGCGGGTCAGGCTCTCCAGCACCCGGCGGCGGAAGTCGTCATCGGCGGAGTCGGCGAAGAAACCGAAGGTATGGACCCAGGCGGCGACGCGGGCGGCCAGCAGATCGGCCCGCCAGGCCAGCCGGTCCCAGCCCGGATACCGCTCGATCCAGGCGCCCACCAGGTCGCGGGCGCGGCGCCGGGCGGCGTCGCCGGCGAGATCGCGCAGGTCGCGCAGCCATTCGAACCGGTGAAGGGCCTCCAGGGCGGCGTCGCTGTAGCCGCTCTGATCCCAGGGATCGGCACCCACCTGCACGGCGGTGCCGCCGACGGCGTAGGTGCCCTCCAGAAGCTCGCGACCGAGGTCGGAATCGCCGGTCCAGGCGTCGGCGACGGCCACGGCCAGCCCGTCCGGCACCGGTCCGGACAGGCGCCAGGCATGCACCGGCGAGGCGAAATAGGCGTCCCGCAGGCGATCCGACAGTCCGCGCCTATCCCGCCGCCTGCTCACCACCGTTCTCCCGTCAGTTGGCGGCCCTGATCGCGGCGATGTTCGCCGCGTAGGCATCGCTCCCGCCCTTGAAGGTGGCGGTTCCGGCGACCAGCACGTCGGCCCCGGCCGCCACGATGCGCCCGGACGTCTCCGCCGTCACCCCGCCATCGACCTCCAGGTGGATGGCGCGGCCGGTGGCGTCGATCCGCTTGCGGACGGCGGCGATCTTGTCGAGCTGGGAGGCGATGAAGGCCTGGCCGCCGAACCCGGGGTTCACGGTCATCACCAGGATCAGGTCGACCATGTCTATCAGATTGTCCAGCGCCTCGACCGGCGTGCCCGGGTTCAGCGCGACCCCGGCCTTGGCGCCCAGCGAGCGGATGAGCTGAAGGGTGCGGTGGACGTGCGGGCCGGCTTCCGGATGCACGGTGACGATGTCGGCGCCGGCCTCGATGAAGCCGCCCACATAGGCGTCGACCGGCGCGATCATCAGGTGCACATCGAAGGTCTTCCGCGTATGCGGCCGGATCGCCTTCACGATCGCCGGACCCAGGGAAATGTTCGGGACGAAATGCCCGTCCATCACGTCCACATGGATCCAGTCGGCGCCGGCGGCGTCGATGGCACGGATCTCCTCGCCGAGCTTGGCGAAGTCGGCGGCGAGAATGGAGGGAGCGATCAGCGGAGCGTTGGCCATGGCGGGTCGGTAGCAGGTTGCGTCGGCCGCTTCAAGCGCCTGTGCCCCCGAGCCGCCGATCGGCGCGTAGGCCATGAAAGCGACGGGCGCCCCTCGCTTGCGCGAAGGACGCCCGCACCGGCCGCCGGGAGGGCGGAGGGGGGTTACTCTCCCGGCGCCGGGACCGTGTGATGCGTACCGATATGCTCCGCCTCCGCCGCGTGGCGCAGCGGCCGGTTCCCGGTCAGCGCCCGGGCGACGACGTAAAACACCGGCGTGAAGAAGATCCCAAAGGCGGTCACCCCGATCATCCCGGAGAACACCGTCAGGCCCATGGCGTAGCGCATCTCCGCCCCCGCCCCGGTGGAGGTGATCAGCGGCACCACGCCCATGATGAAGGCCATCGACGTCATCAGGATCGGCCGCAGCCGCAGTCGGCTCGCCTCGATCGCGGCGGCCACGGGACCGCGCCCGGCCAGTTCCAGGTCGCGGGCGAACTCGACGATCAGGATGGCGTTCTTCGCCGACAGCCCGACCAGCACGACCAGACCGATCTGGGTGAAGACGTTGTTGTCGCCGCCGGTCAGCCAGACACCTGTCATCGCCGCCAGCACGCTCATCGGCACGATCAGGATGATCGCCAGCGGCAGGCTCAGGCTCTCGTACTGGGCGGCCAGCACCAGGAAGACCAGCAGGAGGGCCAGCGGGAAGATGATCAGCGAGGAATCCCCCGCCAGGATCTGCTGGTAGGTCAGGTCGGTCCATTCGAAGCTGAAACCGGCCGGCAGAGTCTCCGCCGCGATCCGCTCCACCGCCGCCTGGGCCTGCCCCGACGAGTATCCGGGGGCGGGCGCGCCGCTGACATCGGCGGCGATGAATCCGTTATAGCGCATCGCCTGTTCCGGCCCGACCGCCGGCTCCACGCTCAGCAGGGCCGACAGCGGCACCATGGCGCCGGAGGTCGAGCGCACCTTCAGGGCGCCGATATCCTCCGGCCGGGCGCGGTAGGGGGCGTCCGCCTGCAGCCGCACCGAGTAGGTTCGCCCGAACCGGTTGAAGTCGTTCACATAGAGGCTGCCGAGATAGATCTGCAGCGTCTCGAACACCTCGGTCACCGGCACGCCGAGCTGCTGGGCCTTGGTGCGGTCCAGATCGGCGTAGAGCTGCGGCACGTTCACCTGGAAGTTGGTGAACAGATTGGCCAGCTCCGGCGCCTGCCGGGCGGCGCCCAGGAAGGTCTTCACCGCCGCGTCCAGCGCCTCGTAGCCGTGCGAGGCCCGGTCCTCGATCTGCAGCTTGAAGCCGCCGGTGGTGCCCAGCCCCTGGACGGGCGGCGGCGGGAAGATCACCACGAAGGCGTCCTTGATCGCGCCGTACTGGGCGTTCAGGCGGCCGGCGACGGCCCCGGCGCTGTGGGCCGGTCCCTGGCGCTCATCGAACGGCTTCAGGGTGGCGAAGACGATGCCGGCGCTGGAGCTGTTGGTGAAGCCGGCGATCGACAGGCCGGGGAAGGCGACCGCGTGCTCCACGTCCGGGTCCTCCAGGGTGATCCGGCTCATCTCGCGGATCACGCCCTCGGTGCGGTCCAGAGTCGAGCCGTTGGGCAGTTGGGCGAAGCCGATCAGGTACTGCTTGTCCTGCATCGGCACGAAGCCGCCGGGGACCTGGTTGAAGATGGCGTAGGTCGCGCCCAGCAGCGCCAGGTACAGGCCAACGGTGACCGTCTTGTGCCGGGTCACCCGCGCCACCCCGCCGCCATAGGCGTTGGAGCCGCGCCGGAACACCGCGTTGAAGCCGCGGAACAGCCAGCCGAAGGCGAAGTCCATCGCCCGGGTCAGCCAGTCTTTCGGTGCGTCGTGGCCCTTGAGCAGCAGGGCGGCGAGCGCCGGCGACAGGGTCAGGGAGTTCACCGCCGAGATCACCGTGGAGATCGCGATGGTCAGTGCGAACTGCTCGTAGAACTGGCCGGTCAGGCCGCTGATGAAGGCGAGCGGCACGAACACCGCCACCAGCACCAGGGCGATGGCGACGATCGGACCGGAGACCTCGCGCATCGCCTTGTAGGTCGCGGCCTTCGGCGCCAGCCCTTCCTCGATGTTGCGCTCCACGTTCTCGACCACGACGATCGCGTCGTCGACCACGATGCCGATGGCCAGCACCAGCCCGAACAGGGACAGGGCGTTGATCGACACGCCGAGCAGGTGCATGGCGGCGAAGGTGCCGACCACCGAGACCGGCACGGCCAGGAGCGGGATGATCGAGGCCCGCCAGGTCTGCAGGAACAGGATCACCACCAGCACCACCAGCCCGACCGCCTCCAGCAGGGTGTGGATCACGGATTCGATGGAGGCGCGCACGAACTGGGTCGGGTCGTAGACGATCTCGTAGTCCACGCCCTCGGGCATGTAGCCCTTCAGCTCCGCCATGGTGGCGCGCACGTCGTCGGAGATCTGGATGGCGTTGGACCCCGGCGCCTGAAAGATCGGGATGGCGACCGCCGACTTGTTGTCGAGCAGCGAGCGCAGGGCGTATTCCGCCGCCCCCAGCTCGATCCGGGCGATGTCGCGCAGGCGGGTCACCGCCCCGTCGGTGCCGGTCTTCACGATGATGTCGCCGAACTCCTCCTCGGTCTCCAGCCGTCCCTGGGCGTTCACCGGAAGCTGCAGGTCGACGCCGATCAGGCCCGGCGAGGCGCCGATGATGCCGGCGGCGGCCTGGATGTTCTGCGACCGGATCGCGTCGGCCACGTCGCCGGCGGACAGGCCGCGCTCGGCCACCTTCTGCGGGTCGAGCCAGATCCGCATGGCGTAGTCGCCGGAGCCGAACAGCCGGACCTGGCCCACGCCCTCGATCCGCGCCAGCCGGTCCTTCACGTTCAGGACGGCGTAGTTGCGCAGGTAGGTCATGTCGTAGCGGTCGTTGGGCGAGAGCAGGTGCACGACCATGGTCAGGTCGGGCGAGCTCTTGACCGTGGTCACGCCGAGGCGGCGGACCTCTTCCGGCAGCCGCGGCTCGGCCTGGGTCACCCGGTTCTGCACGAGCTGCTGCGCCTTGTCCGGGTCGGTGCCCAGCTTGAAGGTCACGGTCAGGGTCATCAGGCCGTCTGTGGTGGCCTGGCTGCTCATGTAGAGCATGTCCTCCACGCCGTTGATCGCCTCCTCGATCGGCGTCGCCACGGTGGCGGCGATGACCTTCGGGTTGGCGCCCGGATACTGGGCGTTCACGACGACGGTGGGGGGCACGACCTCGGGATATTCGGAGATCGGCAGGCTGCGCAGGGCGAGCAGCCCGGCGACGAAGATCAGGACCGACAGCACCCCGGCGAAAACCGGACGGTCGATGAAGAATCTGGAGAGGTTCATGTCACGCGTCCGGTTTTCGGGGTGATCGGCGGGAGAGAGCGGCGAGCGAGAGGCGGCGTCAGTTCGACGCCGTCTCCAGCGGCAGGTTCGGGGTCATGGCGACCATCTCGGGGGCGACCAGCGTGCCCGGGCGGACCCGCTGCAGGCCGTTGACGACGATCCGCTCGCCGGCCTCGAGACCGCTGGTCACCACCCGCAGGCGGCCGGCGGTCGGGCCGAGGGTCACCTCGCGATAGGCGACCGTGTCGTCCTCGGCGACGACCAGCACGAACTTCTTGCCCTGGTCGATGCCGACCGCGCGCTCGGTGATCAGCAGCGACCGCTCGGCCACCGCCTTGCCCATGCGCAGCCGGGCGAATTGGCCCGGGATCAGGAAGCCGCCGGGATTGTCGAACTGGGCGCGGACATGGACCGTGCCGCTGCCGGCATTGACGGTGTTGTCGATGAACTGCAGGTGACCGTGGATCGGATCGGTGCTGCCGAACGGGGCGGCCAGCTCGACCGGGATCCGGCTGACGTCGCGGTTGCCGTCGGCCCCGGTGCCCAGGTCGCGGATCGCCTCCAGCACCACCTGTTCGTCGGCGTCGAAGCTGGCATAGATCGGATCGACCGAGACCAGGGTTGTCAGGGCCGGGGCGCCGGCGCCGGCCGGCACCAGATTGCCCACATCGACCAGGATCTGGCCGACCCGGCCGGAGACCGGCGCCCGGATCTCGGTGTAGCCCAGGTCGAGCTTGGCCCGGCGCAGATCCGCCTCGGCCGCCTGGTAATGGGCCTGCGCCTCGCGATAGGCGTTGGTCCGGCTGTCGCCCTCGCGGATCGGCAGGGTGCGGGTCTTCACCAGCTCCTGCGCCCGCTCATGCTCCTTCTTGGTGAAGGACAGCCGTGCCCGGGCGGCGGTGGTCTGTGCCTCGGCCCGCGCCACCTCGGCGGCGAAGGGTTCGGGGTCTATGGTCACCAGCAGGTCGCCCTCCCGGACCAGACTGCCCTCGCGGAAATGCACGGCCCGCACCTGTCCGGCGACCCGGGAGCGGACTTCCACCCGCTCCACCGCCTCCAGGTGCCCGGAGAATTCCTTCCAGCCGACCAGATCCCGCGCTTCGACCGTGGCCACGGACACCGGCACCGCAACCGGCGCCTGAGCGGCCGGCGGTGCCTCGCCCGTGGCGGCTGTCTCCTCGGAATAGGATGGCGAGAGGGCAAGCATTCCGGCGGCAATGATTGCGGCTACCGCAGCCGACCCCAGTATGATTTTGTACCCACGTCCTTTGGAATGTGCACCAGCCATCGGATCGCTCCATGTCTCGTTTTGTACCGATCGGTAAGAAATCGGTTCGGCCGGATATGGAGGGTGGACATGGGTGGATCAAGTACCCACCTTACCGATCGGTACAAAAAAAATCGAGTGGAGGATTCTGGCCATGAGTCGGCCCCGGACATTTTGTGAGGTAACTGCGCTCGACAGGGCCCTCGAGGTGTTCTGGCGCTCCGGGTACGAAGGCGCGTCGATCTCCGCCCTGACCGAGGCGATGGGCATCAACCGGCCGAGTCTCTACGCCACCTACGGCAACAAGGAAGAGCTGTTTCAGAAGGCGCTGGCCCGCTACGTCGATCTGAAGAACGAGTTTTTCGACCAGGCCCTGGCCGAACCCACGGCCCGCGAGATGGTGGCGAAGCTGCTCTACGAGGGTGCGGCGATCCTGACCGATCCGGAGCATCCGGTGGGCTGCCTGTCGGTCCAGGGCGCCCTGGCCTGTACGACGGACACGGAGCGGGTGCACGACGAACTGGCGAAACTCCGGGCGACCTATGAGGCGCGGCTGCGCCAGCGCTTCGAGGAGGAATGCCGCGACGGCCGTCTGCCGCCGGGGACCGACCCTGAGGTGCTGGCCCGGTTCGTGACCACCGTCAGCCACGGCATGTCGGTGCAGGCGAGCGGCGGTGCCACCTGCGAGCAGCTGCGCGAGGTGGCGAAGATGGCCATGCGCGCCTGGCCGGTACCGGACCAGGCCTGAGCCTGAAAGCGCCGTCTCAGTCTTTGACCAGCCGGCAGGCGTAGAAGCCGTCGATCCCGCCGGCATCGGCAAGGTGGTCGGGACGGGTGCGCAGGTCGCCGTCGGCGGTAATCGACTGCGACAGGCCGCCGATCTCGTCGGCTGTGATGGGGACCCGTCGGAGCCCCGGGGTGCGGGCGAGCAGGGCGGCGATGCGCTCGGCACCCTCGGCGCTCTCCAGCGAGCAGGTGCAGAACACCACCGTGCCGCCGGGCTTCACCATCGCGACGGCGGCGTCGAGCAGCCGGTCCTGCAACACCACCAGCTTGGCCACGTCGCCCTCGCCCTTCAGCCAGGGAATGTCAGGGTGCCGGCGGATGGTGCCCGTGGCCGAGCACGGGGCGTCGAGCAGCACCGCGTCCACCGGGCTTGGCGGGCGCCATTTGGCGGCGTCGGCGGTCACGCAGGTGGCGGCAAGCTGCAGGCGGGCGAGGTTCTCCTGCATCCGCTTGACCCGCCTGGCCGCCCGGTCGACGGCGATCACATGGGCCGCACCGGCGGCGAGCTGCGCGGTCTTGCCGCCCGGCGCGGCGCAGAGATCGACGACGGTCTTACCGGCGACATCGCCGAGCAGACGGACGGGCAGGGCGGCGGCGGCGTCCTGCACCCACCACGCGCCTTCGTCGAAGCCGGGCAGGGCGTCGATCCGGCCCTCGATCGGCCGGCGCAGGGTCCCGGTCTGCAGCACCGTGGCGCCGAGCGTTTCCGCCCAGTGGTCGGGATCGGCCTTCACGGTGATGTCGAGCACCGGCTCGCGCTGGACGGCGGCGGCCATGGCCTCGGCGGTCTCGTCGCCATAGGTGGCGCGCCAGTTCCGCGCCAGCCAGGCCGGCAGGGCGTCCAGGGCGGGCAGGGTGTCGATGGTGTCCCGCGCCTCGCGGTCGAGGCGGCGCAGCACGGCGTTGGTCAGCTTGGCGAACTTCTCGTGGCCGCGCGAGCGCACGAGATTGACCGCGCTGTCCACGGCGGCATGGGGGGCGACCTTCAGCACCAGCAGCTCGGTCGCGGCGATCCGCAGCACATCGCGCACGGCCGACGCCTTCAGCGGCAGCGGTTGTGCGAGGCAGCCGTCGATCAGCCGGTCCACATGGCCGAGGCGGCGCAGGGTCGTCGCCACCAGGGTGCGGGCGAAGCCGCGGTCGCGGTCGGGCAGCCAGTTCATGCCGTCATGGGCGACCAGGGCCTCGTCCAGCGGCGTGTTCTTGGCCAGCACCGCACGCAACAGGTCGAAGGCGACGCTGCGGGCGGCGGAGATCTTGGCATCCGCCGGCGGCTCTGCGGGAGCCCCGGGCGGAAGCGGGTCGGGAGTCTGGTCGGTCATGGCGGCGGGTTTGAGCACGACTGGCCCGCCAAGCAAAGGGGAAAGGCGCCCCTCTGCCTCGGTTTCAGCGTGGCGCCACGCCGGTCAGGACCGTGCCGAGGTCGTCCGACAGGGTCTTGCCGAGCCGCACCACACCCGCGTTCTTCGGCAGGCCGGCCAGCTCCGGATGGTCCCGGTCGAACGAGGTCACCACCGCGCAGGGCAGGTCCGCCGTCGCCTTGATCGATCGAATGGCGTTGATCAGGTCGACGCCGGAGATCCCGTCCATCACGGCGGAGGTCAGCACGATATCCGGGCGGTCGGTGACCGACAGGCGCAGGGCATCGTAGACATCCAGCGCCGTCTGGGCCCGGAATCCACAATTGGCCAGTTCGCGCGACAGCATGTGGCCCATGGTACGGGCCCGGATCACCACCAGCGCGCGGCCCGGCTTGGCCGACACGCTGGTCGGATCGAAATCCGCCAGGACCGGGAGCCGGCTCTGCATCTTGGCGGCCTGTTTCGGGTCGGGCTCGCGGCCGAGCTCGATCAGATCGGACAGGCAGTCGACGAAGCGCTGGTAGTCCTCGATCGGCAGCGGCGCCTGGTCGAGGGTCGCCGACATGTAGTCTTCGAAGCGGTGGGCGACGGTGGCGACCGTGCGGAAATGGAAGTTCGCGGCCGCGCCCTTAACGCTGTGGATCTCGCGCGACAGGGTCATGATCGCGTCGCGGTTGGCCACCTTCGCGCCGGCGAGGTTGGTCAGCGAAACCTGCATCCGGGCAAGCCGGTCCGAGGATTCCCCAAGAAACTCCTGCGTGAGGTTTGCAACGATATCGTCGAAAAGTGCCATTGACCCCATCCCCAT
This sequence comes from Thalassobaculum salexigens DSM 19539, assembly GCF_000423805.1. Taxonomy (NCBI): domain Bacteria; kingdom Pseudomonadati; phylum Pseudomonadota; class Alphaproteobacteria; order Rhodospirillales; family Thalassobaculaceae; genus Thalassobaculum; species Thalassobaculum salexigens. The sequence continues at coordinate 242,038 of NZ_KE384095.1, read as the reverse complement.
CTGCCCGGCGTCCCAAAGCGGGACGGCGCGAAACCCTGCCGCAGGACAGTTAAAGTTTCGTCAACGATGGCTCGAGCGAATTGCGCCGACCGCGTTGACGACGATCCGGGCGGCGGTGAGGGCGGACAATCCGTCCGGGTCGCGCTCGGGGATGAACTCGATCATGTCGAAGGCCCGCAGCCGTGCCTTCGCGGCCACCCCGTGGATCAGCTCGATCGCCTGGGTATAGGTGAGCCCGCCCGGGGTCGGGGCGACGACCGCCTTCATGATCGACGGATCCAGGGCGTCGCAATCCAGGGTGATCAGGCAGTTGGCCCCCGCCGGCACATGCTCCAGCGCCGCCTCGATGCCGTGGCGGTGGATCTCCCGCGCGGTGACGATCTCCGCGCCCCAGGTCTCGGCGATCTGCACCTCCTCCTGCATGGCCGACCCCAGGCCGCGGATGCCGACCTGCACGATGCGCTCCACATGGGCCATCTCCGAGGCCCGGCGCATGGTGCTGGAGAAGCCGTATTTCTCGCCGCGCCGCTCGTCGCGCCAGTCGATATGGGCGTCGACCTGGACGATTGTCAGCGGGCCGAGCGGCGCCAGCGCCTCGATGAACGGGATCGGCACGGAATCGTCGCCGCCGATCATGATCGGCACCGCTCCGGCCTGCAGGATGGCGCCGGTCGCCGCCTGAATCTTCTCGCGATTGCCGGCGCCGTCCAGAGTGGTGGTTTTCAGATCGCCGGCATCCAGGAACGCCAGGCTCCCGTCGTCGTCGAGCGGCCGGCCCAGGTCGAAATCCCAGTGATGCGCCCAGCCGGCATCGTGGGTCAGGGCCCGGCGCAGAGTCGCCGCCGTGCCGGCCAGCGCCTCGTTGCTGAACTCCGGATAGGGCGTGCCGTGGGGCGCGCCGAACAGCACGATCCGGGATTCGGCCAGGGGCAGGTCGGCGCGGGCGCCGAAGAAGGCGGGCGCGGGGGCGGTGGTGTCGAGGGTCATGGCTTCAAGTCCTTAGTGTGCGGTGGCCCAGCTCTCGCCCCAGCCGGCGTCGGCAACCAGCGGGACGGACAGGTTCAGGACCGGGGCGGCGGCCCCCTCCATCACCTCCTTGACCAGGGCGGCGGTGGCCTCCACGTCGCCCTCGGGCACCTCGAACAGCAGTTCGTCATGCACCTGCAGCAGCATGCGGGCCTTGGAGTTCGCCTTCTCCAGGGCGACCGGCAGGCGGACCATGGCGCGCTTGATGATGTCGGCGGCCGTGCCCTGGATCGGCGCGTTGATCGCCGCGCGCTCGCCGAAGTTCCGCATGGCCGGGTTCTTCTCGCGGATCGCGTTGATATGGACCTTGCGGCCGAACCGGGTCTCCACGAAGCCCCACTCGTGCGCCCGCTTCTTCATCTCGTCCATGTAGTCGCGGATTCCGGGGAAGCGCTCGAAATAGGCGTTGATGTACTGCTGCGCCTCGCCCTGGGGCGTGCCGAGCTGGCGGGCCAGGCCGAAGCCGGAAATGCCGTAGATGATGCCGAAATTGATCGCCTTGGCCTTGCGGCGGATCTCCGAGGTCATCTCCCCCAGCGGTACGCCAAACACCTCCGAGGCGGTCTGGGCGTGGATGTCGATGCCCTCGCGGAAGGCGGCGCGCATGGTCTCCAGCCCGGCGATGTCGGCGACCAGCCGCAGCTCGATCTGCGAGTAGTCGACCGACAGCAGCAGGTTGCCCGGCTCGGCGACGAAGGCGGTGCGGATCTTGCGCCCCTCTTCGGTGCGGATCGGAATGTTCTGCAGGTTCGGGTCGTTGGAGGACAGCCGGCCGGTGGCCGCACCGGTCATCGAATAGGAGGTGTGGACGCGCCGCGTCTCCGGGTTGATGTCGTCGACCAGCGCGTCGGTATAGGTCGACTTCAGCTTGGCGATCTGGCGGTAGTCGAGCACCTTTTCGGCCAGCTCGATGCCTTGCGCGGCCAGTCCTTCCAGCACGTCGGCACCGGTGCCGTAGGCGCCGGTCTTGCCCTTCTTGCCGCCGGCCAGGCCCATCTTGTCGAACAGGATCTCACCGAGCTGCTTGGGCGAGGCGACGTTGAACGGCTCGCCGGCCAGATCGTGGATCTCGCCCTCGCGCTCGACCATGCGCTTGGCGAAATCGGCCGACATGTCGTTCAGGATCTTCGGGTCGACCCGGATGCCGTTGCGCTCCATGTCGACCAGCACCGGGATCAGCGGCCGCTCCAGGGTCTCGTAGACCGTGGTCATGTGCTCCTCGACCAGGCGCGGGCGCAGCACCTGATGCAGGCGCCAGGTCATGTCGGCGTCCTCGGCGGCGTAGTCCCGCGCCTTGTCGAGCGGCACCTCGGCGAAGCCGATCTGGCTCTTGCCCTTGCCGCAGACCTCCTCGAACTTGATGTTCCTGTGCTCGAAATGCAGCAGCGACAGCTCGTCCAGCCCGTGGCCGTGCAGCCCGCCCTCCAGCACGTAGGAGGCGCACATGGTGTCGTCGATCGGGGCGACGGCGATGCCGCCATTCGCCGGCCGGCTGAGCACCAGGCAGTCGTATTTGGCGTTATGCGCCACCTTGAGCACGGCGGGGTTCTCGAACAGGCCTTTCAGTGCGGCGATGGCGTCGTCGAACGGGATCTGCTCCGGCCCGTCGCCGGAGGACGGGGCCGCCAGCAGCTCGCCCTGGGCGGCCGTGCCCACATGGCGCAGCGGGATGTAGCAGGCCTTGCCCGGCGCCAGCGCCAGGGACACGCCGACCAGCTCGGCCCGCATGGCATTGAGCGAGGTGGTTTCGGTGTCGAAGGCGACGGTGCCCTGGGCCTCGGCGGCCGCGATCCAGCCGTGCAGCCCCTCCAGGGTGGTGACCAGCGCGTAGTCGGCCTCCTCGCCGGTCGGGGCGGAGACCGCGGCGGTGGCGGCGGTCTCGCCGGCGGCCTGGCCGGCCTCGCTCTCGAACCGGGCGATCAGCCGCTTGAAGTTCTGCTCGCGCAGGAAGGCCAGGATCTTGTCGGAATCGATGCCGCGCACGACCAGATCGCCCAGCGGCTCCGGCACGTCCACGTCGTCCTTCAGGGTGACGAGCTGCTTGGAGATGCGGGCGAGCTCGGCATGTTCGATCAGGTTCTCGCGCCGCTTCGGCTGCTTGATCTCGCCGGCCCGCTCAAGCAGCGTCTCCAGGTCGCCGTATTCGTCGATGAGTTGGGCGGCGGTCTTGATGCCGATGCCGGGCACGCCCGGGACATTGTCGACGCTGTCGCCGGCCAGCGCCTGGACGTCGATGACCTTGTTCGGGGCCACGCCGAACTTCTCCATCACCTGGTCGGGGCCGATCGCCACGTTCTTCATCGGGTCGAACATGTCGATCCCGTCGCGCACGAGCTGCATCAGGTCCTTGTCGGAGGACACGATGGTGACGCGCCAGCCCTTCTCCACCGCCTGCCGGGCATAGGTGGCGATGATGTCGTCGGCCTCGAAACCGTCCATCTCGATGCAGGGCGCGTTGAAGGCGCGGGTCGCCTCGCGGATCAGCGGGAACTGCGGAACCAGATCCTCCGGCGCATCCGGGCGCTGGGCCTTGTACTGGGGATAGATGTCGTTGCGGAAGCTGAACCGGCTGGCGTCGAAGATCACCGCCATGTGGTCGGCGTCCATGTCGTCGATCAGTTTCACCAGCATGTTGGAGAAGCCGAAGACCGCGTTCACCGGGACTCCGTCCGGCCGGGTCATCGGCGGCAGGGCGTGATAGGCGCGGAAGATGTAGCCCGACCCGTCCACCAGGAAGAGATGGCTCTGCCCGGGCTCGGCCGGGGGCGGGATGTCCGTGTCGGGCGTGGCGGCGGTGTCGGCCATGGAAGTTTCCGGGTCTGGTGAGGCTCGCGGCGACTCTAGCGGACCGGCGCCTCTCGGCAACCATTGAAGCGTCCTGTCCGCTCCCTATGGAAGGCCGGGACGGACTTCGCCGCCGCCCCAATCCTGCCTCACGGAGCCTTTACCGCAGGGTCGCGGGTGCGTGATGACGCGCGAGCGCCACCTGCTCATATCCTCGGGCACCTGATCGGGATTGGCCGATCAGGGAACGGCTGAACAGGAAAGCGGAACAGGGTCATGCAATACGCAGCTTTTTCCAGGGCGCTCGCCCGCATCGTCGGGGTCGTGGCCATCGCCGGCCTGGTGGCCCTCGTCGGCCCCCGGATCTCCCATGCCGGCCAGGACCCGGTCTATACCGAGTTCCTGTCCGATACCGCGGTGGACGGCTACGACCCGGTCGCCTACTTCACCGACGGCAAGCCGGTCGAGGGCTCGGACAAGTACGAGACGGAGTACAACGGTGCCACCTGGCGCTTCACCTCGGCCGAGCACCGCGACGCCTTCATCGCCGAACCGGCGAAATACGCGCCGCAATACGGCGGCTACTGCGCCTGGGCGGTCTCCCAGGGCTACACCGCCAAGGGCGACCCGCAGCACTGGCGCATCGTCGACGGCAAGCTGTACCTGAACTACAACGCCGACGTTCAGAAGAAATGGACGGCCGACATCCCCGGCCACATCACGGCGGCCGACGGCAACTGGCCGAAGGTACTGGAATAGAGGCCTGGAAGCCTCAGGCGGCGTGCTCGCCCTCGTCGCCGGAGACCATCACATAGGTCTTCGAGCAATAGGGACAGACCACCTTGTGCTCGTCCTCGGGGATCTCCAGGAACACCCGGGGATGGCCGAGCGGACCGTCGCCGCCGTCGCAGGCGACCCGGTGTCCCGTCACCTCGATGGTCTCGAACGCGTCGTTGCTTGCCGCCGCCATGGCCCGATCCTCCGCGCTGCCCGCGCTTGTTCACGTCATCCCCGGATGATACCCACGAGCGCGTCTGCCGCAAGGTTTTGATCAGCTTGGATGGGGTCATGGGGTCGGTCCGCCTGTCGTTAACCCTCGCGTGCCTGCTTGTCCTGGCCGCCTGCGCGCCGCAGATCGCCCGACCGGGGACCGAGCAGGTGACCCCGGAGCTGGTGCAGCGGCCCTTCGCGGTGATGGAGGACGGCATCCGCCTGCCGATGCGGATCTGGCGACCGGAGGGCGGGGCCGAGGCAGCGGTGGTCGCGCTGCACGGCTTCGGCGACTATTCCAACGCCTTCGCCCAGCTCGGCGCCGACCTGGCGGCCCAGGGGGTGACGGTCTATGCCGCCGACCAGCGCGGCTTCGGCGAGGCGCCGGGCTACGGCATGTGGCATGGCCGCGCGCGCATGGCCCGCGACGCCGAGACTCTGGTACGGCTGGCGAAGCGGGATGCGCCCGGCGTGCCGGTCTACCTGCTGGGCGAAAGCATGGGCGGGGCGGTGGCGATGCTGACCCTGTCAGACCCGCAGACCGAAGCGGACGGCGCGGTGCTGTCGGCGCCGGCGGTCTGGGGCCGCGACTGGATGCCGCTGGTCCAGTCCCTCAGCCTCGACATCATTGCCCACACCGTGCCCTGGCTGCCGCTGGAGCCGCGCGGCATCCGCCTCATCCCCAGCGACAACATCGCCATGCTGCGGGCGCTGGCGCGCGACCCGCTGTTCATCAAGCGCCCGCGGGTCGACGCGGTGCATGGGCTGGTGGCGCTGATGGACGCGGCCCAGGCGGCCGCCCCGGAGCTGAACGGCGCGATCCTGGTGCTGTATGGCCGCAAGGACGAGCTGGTGCCGCGCCGGCCGACCTGCGCCATGCTGAAGGCCCTGCCGCCGGGCCGCCGGGTGGCGCTATACGCCGACGGCTATCACATGCTGTTCCGCGACCTGGAGCGCGCCCAGGTGATCGCCGACATCGCCGCCTGGACCCGCGATCCGACAGCGGTGCTGCCGTCCGGCGAGGAGGCGGGCGCGGCGACGCTTAAGCGGTTCTGCGGGGGGTAATCCGGCGGTTGGCGTAAACCCCATTCGTCATCCCGAACTTGTTTCGGGATGACGAATGGGGTGGGAACAATAACGGAGGGTTACAGAACGATCACGTCCCGCGCCGGCGGTACCGCGAAGAGGTGCCAGACCCGGTCCGAGCGGCGCTCCAGGATGCGGCGCTGGTTCAGGTAGCCCTTGTCGGTGATCTCTCCGGCGTCGACGTTCGGCGGCTCGTCCATCACCAGGGCCCGGGCGATCCGGGTGCTGGAGGCCGGGTTGGCGGCGTTGTGCCTGGCCAGCCCCTCGCGGATCGTCGCCACCGTCGCACCCGGCTTGGCGAAGACCAGGGCGCCGACCGCGTCCCGGTCGTGACCGGCGATCACCACGTCGCTGACCGCCGCGCCGCAATTGGCGATCACCGCCACCCGCAGGGCGCCGACGCTGACCCAGGTGCCGGTGGAGAGTTTGAAATCCTCGGCGATCCGGCCGTCGAAGACGATCCCGGCGTTGGGATCCACCGGATCGGCCAGCCGCACTGCGTCGCCGCTCAGGAAATAGCCGTCGGCGTCGAACGCCTCGGCCGTCAGGTCGTCGCGCCCGGCATAGCCCGGGGTGATGTTCGGGCCGCGCAGGGCGATCTGCAGCTTGTCGCCGGTCGGCACCAGCTTCGCCTCGACTCCCGGCACCGGAACCCCGACCACGCCGGTCTCCTCCAGCACCAGATGCGCGGCCAGCGCCATGGGCGCCGTCTCCGTCGTGCCGTAGCAGGTGGTCAGTACCGGCAGCTCGCCCGTCGCCGCCAGCCCCAGAGCCTCGACCCGCCGCCACAGGGACAGGGGCAGGGTGGCGCCGGCGTAGAACACGAATTCCAGGCTCTCGAAGAACCGGTCGCGCAGGCCGTCATCCGCCTCCAGATAGGGCAGCAGCATGTCGAGCCCGCGCGGCACGTTGAAATGCAGGGTCGGGCGGACCAGCGCCAGGTTCTCCGCCGTGCGGGCGATCCGCTCCGCGGTGGGGCGGCCGTCGTCGATATACAGGGTGCCGCCATGGCTGATGGCGAGGCCGAGGTTCTGGTTGCCGCCGAAGGTGTGGCTCCAGGGCAGCCAGTCGAGCATCACCGGCGGCCGCTCGGCCAGGAACGGCCAGACCTGCCCCAGCGCGGCCTGGTTGGAGGCGAGCATGCGGTGGGTGTTGATCACGCCCTTGGGCGTGCCGGTGGAGCCGGAGGTGAACAGGATCTTGGCGACATCGTCGCCGCTGACTGTCGGCAGGTCGCCGGGCTTTGTCTCGGCCAGGGCGGATACGTCGCCGACGATCTCCGCCCCGCCGAAATCGACTCCGGCCCGTGCCCGCTCGAACGGTTCCAGCCCCTCGGCCAGCACCAGCCCCGGCCGGACGATCGCCACGATCTGCTTCAGCTTGGCGAAGTCGCGCGACAGCAGGGAATAGGCCGGCGAGACCGGGCAGAACGGCACCCCGGCCCGGAAGGCGCCGAGCATCAGCAGCGCCTGGTCGACCGAGTTCTCCGACAGCGCCATGACCGCGCCGATCCCGCGCGCGATCAGCGCGGTGGCGATGCCCCGGCTGGCCCGGGCCGCTTCGGCGAAGCTGACCGCGCGCCAGCCGTCGCCCTGGCGCTCGGCCACCAGCGTGCGGTCCGGCGTGCGGCTCGCCCAGCGGTCGAGATGGTCGATGATGGTCTCGGGATGCGGGGCGGGCGGCGTGCGGGAGCGCAGGTGGACGGTGCCGTCGGAATCCCGGCGTATGGCGATATCGGGCAGCGCGAAGGGCGCCCGCTTTCGCGCCGGTTTCATGCGGCCCCGCTCACGCAGCCGAGCGGATCACCGCCAGGAACCGCTCTCCGAACTTTTCCAGCTTGGCCTGCCCGACCCCGTGGATGCCGGCGAAATCCTCCAGCGAGGACGGCCGGCGCTCCGCCAGCTCGATCAGCGAGCGGTCGTGCAGGACGGTATAGGCGGGGAGCGACAGCTCGCGTGCGATGTCGCGCCGCTCCTCCTTCAAGGCCCGCAACAGGTCGGCATTCTCCGGCGACACGGTGGCGGCGGCCTGCCCGCTGCTGCGGCTGGTCTTGGTCCGCTTGGCGGTGTCGCGGCGCAGGGTGACCCCGGCCTCGCCCTTGAGAACCGCGCGGCCGGTCTCGCCGACCGTCAGCCCGCCGAACCCGGCGGTGTCGATGGCGACGATGCCGCAGGCGACGAGCTGGCGGATCACCGAGCGCCAGCCGTTGCGATCGAACTCGGCGCCCACACCGAAGGTCGGCAGGGAATCGTGGCCGTGGCGCTGCACCGCCTCGGTCTTGCCGCCGACCAGCACATCGACGATATGGCCGGCGCCGAAGCGTTGGCCGGTGCGCAGGATGGCGGACAGCACCTTCTGCGCCGGGACCAGCCCGTCCAGGGTCTCCGGCGGCTCGCGGCAGGTGTCGCAGTTGCCGCAGGGCTGGGCCAGCGGCTCGCCCAGGGCGGCGAGCAAGGCCTGGCGGCGGCAGCCGGCGGTCTCGCAGATGCCGAGCAGAGTGTTCAGTCGGCGGTGCTCGATCCGGCGCTGGTCCTCGCTGGCGCCGCTCTCGTCGACGAAGCGGCGGCGCTGGGCGATGTCGGCCAGGCCGTAGAGCATCTGCACCGTCGCCGGCAGGCCGTCGCGTCCGGCGCGGCCGATCTCCTGGTAGTACGCCTCCACCGAACCCGGCACGTCGGTGTGGAAGACGAAGCGGACGTCCGGCTTGTCGATGCCCATGCCGAAGGCGATGGTGGCGCAGACCACCAGCCCGTCCTCGGTTACGAACCGGTCCTGGTTGGCCGAGCGCACTTCCGGGTCGAGCCCGGCATGGTAAGGCACGGCCGGGATGCCCTGGCGGCACAGGGCGGCCGCCGTCTCCTCCACCGCCCGGCGCGACAGGCAGTAGACGATGCCGCTCTCGCCCTTTCGGTCTTCCAGAAAGGCCAGGAGCTGCTTCACCGGGCTGCGCTTCTCGGCGATGCGCAGGTCGAGATTGGGCCGGTCGAAGCCGAAGACGAATTCCCGGGCGTCGCCGCCGCACAGCCGATCGACGATGTCGCGCCGGGTGGCGGCGTCGGCGGTGGCGGTGAAGGCGGCGGTCGGCACGCCCAGCCGCTCGCGCACCCGCGCCAGGGTCAGGTAGTCCGGGCGGAAGGCATGGCCCCACTGGCTGATGCAGTGCGCCTCGTCCACCACCAGGCGGGTGACGCCGATATCCGACAGGTCGTCCAGGATGCCGTCCAGGGCGAGCCGTTCCGGCGCGATGTAGAGCAGCCGCAGCTCGCCGGAGCGGGCCTGGCGCCAGATGTCGCCGTTGGTGCCCGGCGCGTTGCCGGAATGCATGGCGGCGGCGCAGACCCCCTGCAGCCGCAGCGAGCGGACCTGATCCTCCATCAGCGCGATCAGCGGGGAGACGACGACGGTCAGGCCGCCATCCATGACGGCGGGCAGCTGGAAGCAGAGCGATTTGCCGGCGCCCGTGGGCATGACGGCGAGGGTGTCGCGGCCGGCCAGGATGCTGTCGATCACATCGCGCTGGCCGGGCCGGAACTCGGCGAAGCCGAACACGTCGTGCAGCGCCGTCTCCGGGCAGCGGCCGGGGAGTGCGGGCGAATCGTCGAGGGTATCGGGATGGGCGAGAGCCATGGCCTCAGAGGTAGCACTGTCGCGGGTGCGGGTCATGAGGCCTTGCCAGTCCGGCGGATCGCGGGGGTTGTGGGGCGTTGGCTATGGCACCGGCAGGGCGCGAATCGCCGTGTTCTCGGAGCGGGAGGCCGTCTCTCTCTCTCTCTCTCTCTCTCTCTCTCTCTCTCTCACCGTCATCCCGGGAGACCCCGGGCTCGACCCGGGGCTGTCCGGAATGACGATCCATGTTTTTGAGGCGGCTACCCCCGGCCGACGAACGGCATCTTGGTCGCCATCACGGTCAGGTTGAGGATGTTGGCCTCCGGCGGCAGGCTGGCCATGTGGACGATGGCGTTGGCCACATGGTCCACGTCCATCATCGCCTCCGGCTTGATCTCGCCGTTCGCCTGCTTCACGCCGGTCTTCATGCGCGCCGCCAGCTCGGTGAAGGCGTTGCCGACGTCGATCTGGCCGACCGCGATGTCGTATTTGCGGCCGTCGAGCGCCGCCGTCTTGGTCAGGCCGGAGACCGCGTGCTTGGTCGCGGTGTAGGGGATGCTGTCCGGCCGCGGCGCATGGGCCGAAATGGACCCGTTGTTGACGATGCGTCCGCCCATGGGCTCCTGCGCCTTCATCACCCGGAAGGCCTCGCGGATCACCCAGAAGCAGCCGGTCAGGTTCACGTCGACCACGTCGCGCCACTGGTCGTCGGACAGCTCCTCCAGCGGGATGCCCGGGGCGTTCATGCCGGCATTGTTGAAGATGAAGTCGACCCGGCCGAAGGCCTCCACGGTCTTGTCGAACAGCGCCTTCACCGCCGCCGGATCGGTCACGTCGGTCGGTACGGGCAGGGCGCGGTCGCCGTCGGCGCCGGCCTCCTTCTTGGTCTCCTCCAGCGCGTCGGCGCGGCGGCCCGCCAGGGCCACGCTCCAGCCGGCCTTCAGCAGGGCCAGCGCGCTGCGCTTGCCGATGCCGGAGCCGGCCCCCGTGACGATGGCCGATTTGATGGTGCTCATGGTGTTTTCCCTCCCGGATTGGATGTTTGCCGGGACGGTAGCACCGGGCTCCGCCCGGGCACAGACGCCAATATCGTGCCCCTCGGACCCGTGTCAGGGCGAGCACGGCGCAGCGTTCTTGCCGGTGACGGGCGCGGCGATATAGTTTGTCGGACTTGATTTTCTGAGGATCCGAATGCTCGTCACCTGCCCGAAATGTGAGCAGAAGTTCAAGGTGCCGGACTCCGCGCTCGGCACCAAGGGCCGCAAGCTCAAATGCAGCAGCTGCGAGCACAAGTGGCACCAGATGCCGGTCGGCGCCGAAGACGGGGAGCCGGAGGCGCCGCCCGTCGCCAAGAAGAAGAAAAAGGCCCCGCCGCCGGAGCCGGTCGCCGAGGAGCCGCTCGAGGAGGCGGTTGGCCAAGACCAGATGGGCGAGGAGATCGACCCGCCGCCGCTGGGTGACGTGTCGCGCTTCCGGGCCGTGCGCGGGACAGAGGACGAGAAGCCGTCGCGGCCGTATATCCTCTACGGCCTGCTGTTCCTCGCAGTGGCGATCCCGGCCGGTCTGTTCGCCGCCCGCACGTCCCTGGTCCATGCTTGGCCGGCGAGCGCGCTGCTCTACGAGAAGGTCGGCATGCCGGTGCCGGTGCCGGGCGAGGGACTGGTGCTGCAGAACGTCTATGTGGAACGCCGCCAGGAGGGCACCGTGGAGGTCCTGGTTGTCCATGGCGAGATCCGCAATCCGGGCGAACTGATGATGAGCCTGCCGGCGCTGCGGGCCACGGTGTTCGCCGAGGGCGGGCAGACCCTGGCGAGCTGGCTGTTCACCACGGAATCCTACCAGCTCCTGCCGGGCGAGAAGACGGCGTTCGTCTCCGAATTCGCCAATACGGCGCCGGGGGCGGCCAAGGTCAACGTCACCTTCACCGACGCGCGCCCGGAGGCCGGGCTCGGCTATTGAGCGGGCCGGGGCGGGACGGCGATCTGGGACCCTGTCCGCTCTGCGGCCGGCCGATGGTCGCGGGGCCGAGCGTCGATCGCCATCACTGGGTGCCGAAAAGCAAGGGCGGCCGCGCGGCCGAGCCGATGCACACGGTTTGCCACCGCAAGATCCACAGCGTGCTGGACGAGCGGACCCTGGCGCGGGACTACGACACGCCGGAGAAGCTGCGCGCCCATCCGGAGATCGCCCGGTTCCTGGTCTGGCTGCGCGGCAAACCCCCGACCTTCACCAGCCGCCACCGTACGGCGCGGAAGCGGCGGTGAGGGTCTCGCAACCACATCCCTCTTTCACTCCCCGGATTTATTCCGGGGCCTACGCCAGGGTCAGCGCCAACGCCGAACCGCTAGGCACGACGATCCGTAGGCCCCGGAATAAATCCGGGGAGTGCGTTTGGTTGGTAGGTGGCGAGCCCGCAGCTGCCCCGCCCTCAATACAGGTTGTTCTTCTCCGACTCCGCGATGCGCTTGTCGGCGGCGGCCACGTCGACGGAGGCGTCCTCCACCTGGTCGGCGATCATCTGGCCGAGAGAGGGAAGCACCTTGCGCTCCACCCTGTAGTCGTCTTCCCAAAGCTTGGAGCGCACCAGCGCCTTGGCGCAGTGCAGGTACATCTCCGAGACCTCGACCAGAATGCCGGTCTTCGGCAGCCGGTCGCGCACCGCGAACTGGGTCAGCAGACCGGTGTCGGCGATCACCCGGGCGCGGCCGTTGATCCGCAGGGTCTCGTTGACGCCCGGGATCATGAACAGGATGCCCACGCCGGGGTTCACCGTCAGGTTGCCCAGGGTGTCGATCCGGTTGTTGCCCGGCCGGTCGGGGATCAGGATCGTCCGGTCGTCCAGCACCGCGACGAAGCCCGGCGCATCGCCCTTCGGCGAGACATCGCCCAGGCCGTCCGGGCCCTGGGTCGAAATCACCAGGAACGGGCACAGTTCCAGGAACCTCTTGGCATGCTTGTCGAGATAGGTGAGCTGCTTCTTGGCAGCAAGCTCGCCCGGCATGCCGTAGATCTCGCGCAGAGCGGCCTCGCTCTCCAGAACATCCGTCGCGCCCGTCTCTCTGATATTGGCCGTATCCATGGTAGGAACTCCGGGTTCGCGCCGGCTTCGCGGGAGCCGGCGACTCGGCTAGACTCGGTTTGCTGGCCGGGACGCTAGCAGACCTGAAAACGTGGGGCCATGGGCATATGCCAACGGAACTGACCCAGACGCGTCGCCTGACACGGGTCATGGAAGGGGTTCTCGCCAGCTTCGACTACGAGGGTTTGCTCGCCCTGGTGGTGGAGCCGGACGACGACAACCGCGCCCTGCTGTGCCGCGCCCTGGTCGATCTCGGCTTCCCGCCGCCGCTGGACGCCCACAACGCGGCCACTGCCCTCTACGCGGCGGAGGAGATCACCCCCGACCTGCTGATCCTGGACGCCCGGCTCGAGGGACCGGACGGGGCCGACGGGTTCGAGCTGTTGCAGCGGATCCGCGAGGATTCCACCACCCTGCCTGACGACATCCCGGTGATTTTGTTGGCCGGCGCGGTGAATGATTTCGCCGTGCAGGAGTCAAAGCGTCTGGAGGTCGATCTCCTCCTGACCAAGCCGGTGCCCGCAAAGCGCCTGCAGAACCGGGTGAATTCGCTGATGATGAAACGCTTCACGGACCGCGTCACATGGGGGAGCTGACGCCGCTGCCGGGCACGCCGGCGGCCGACGGGTACCGCATGCCGGGGGAATTCGAGGCCCATGCCGGGACCTGGATGCTGTGGCCGGAGCGCGGCGATACATGGCGCGACGACGCCGCGCCGGCCGAGCAGGCCTTCACCGCCGTCGCCGAGGCGATCGTCGCCGCGGAGCCCCTGACCGTCGCGGTCTCCGCGGCACGAAGGGCGCGGGCGCGCGCCGCCCTGCCGGCCGGGGTCACCCTGGTGGAGATGGAGAGCGACGACGCCTGGATGCGCGATGTCGGGCCGACGGTCGTGGTCGACGCCGCCGGCGACCGGCGGGCGGTCGACTGGACCTTCAACGCCTGGGGCGGCGACGTGCACGGGCTCTATCCGGACTGGCGGGCCGACGATGCGGTGGCGGCGAAGGTCGCCGCGCTGGAAGGGATGGAGCGCTACCGCGCGCCGCTGATCCAGGAGGGCGGAGGCCTCCATACCGACGGCAAGGGCACGGTCTTCGTCACCGAGGAATGCGTGCTCAGCACCGGCCGCAATGCCGGGCTCGGCCGCCGGACCTGCGAGGAGATGCTGAAGGCCTATACCGGCGCCAAGCAGGTCGTGTGGCTGCCGCGCGGGGTGTTCGCCGACGAGACCACCGGCCACGTGGACAACCTGCTGCATGTGGCCGGGCCGAACCTGATCCTGCTGACCTGGACCGACGATCCGTGGGACCCGCAGCATGTGCGCTCCGCCGAGGCGCTGGCCGTGCTGGAGCGGGTTCACGACCTGTACGATCAGCCGTTCCGCATCCTCAAGCTGCCCATGCCCGGTCCGCTGCACATGAGCGACCGAGAGGCCGGCGGCGTGGTGGCCGCACCCGGCGGCAAGCCGCGCGAGGCCGGCGACCGGCTGGCCGGCTCCTACGCCAATTTCTACCTGGTGGAGGGGCGGGTGCTGGTGCCGCTGCTCGACCCGCGCACCGACGACGATGCCTGCCGGATCATCGCCGACGCGCTGCCGGACCGCGAGGTGGTCGGGATACCGGCCCGCGAGATCCTGCTCGGCGGCGGCAATATCCACTGCATCACGCAGCAGATTCCGGCGGGGCAGACTCTGGCGGGAAAGCCGCAATAAAGTCGTGAGCACGCCACGAGTTTGCACTATCTTCCGCGCCACCGAGTTCCCTTGATCCTACGTCCCAAGCGCAGATCGCTGCCAGGAGCCCCCCGCATGGCCCCCGATTCCGTGTCCAACCGTCCCAATGTCCTCATCAAGCGCGGCCGCAAGTTCCTGAACACGCCGGGCCCGACCAACGTGCCGCAGCGCGTGCAGAACGCCATGCACCGCGACACCATGGACCTGAACGATCCGGAGTTCGTCGACGCCGCCGTCGAATCCTTCGAGGGGCTGCGCAAGGTCTTCAAGACCGAGGGCGAGATCTTCACCTACATCGCCAACGGGCACGGGGCCTGGGAAGCCGCCCTGGTCAACACCCTGAAGCCGGGCGACGTCGCCCTGGTGCCGGAAACCGGCCACTTCTCCGGAAGCTGGACCGACATGGCCGAGGCGCTGGGCATCGTGATCCAGACCGTGCCGGGAAGCTGGCGCGAGGCGATGGATCCGGCCGCTGTCGGCAAGGCGCTGTCGGAGGACAAGGAGGGCCGGATCAAGGCCGTGCTCGTGGTCCATACCGACACCGCCACCTCGATCACCAGCGACGTGCCGGCGGTGCGCAAGGCGATGAACGAGAGCGGCCACGACGCCCTGCTGATGGTGGACACCATCGCCTCCCTGGGCACCACCGATTTCCGCATGGACGAGTGGGGCGCGGACGTCGCCATCGCCGCCTCGCAGAAGGGTCTGATGATGCCGCCGGGCCTGGGCTTCTGCGCCGCCAACGAGAAGGCGATCGCCGTGCACAAGGCGAACGCCAACCCGCGCCGCTACTGGGATTGGACGCCGCGCATGTCCGGCGCCGGCTACCGCACCTTCTGCGGCACCTCCCCGCAGCTGCAGATCTTCGGCCTGCGCGAGGGGCTGCGCACCCTGTTCGAGGAAGGGCTGGAGCGCTGCTTCGAGCGGCACCGGGTGCTGTCCCAGGCGACCCACAAGGCGGTGGAGGTCTGGGGCACGGCCGGCGCGCTGGAGCTGAACGCCCTGGTGCCCGAGCAGCGCTCGGTCGGCGTGACCGCGATCCGCACGGCGGACGGCGTCGACGCGAACCGGATCCGCGAGGTCTGCCGCGACGAGATGATGGTCGGCATCGGCGGTGGTCTCGGCGATCTCGGCGGCAAGGCGTTCCGCATCGGCCATATGGGCGACATGAACGCGCCGATGCTCTACGCCGCCCTGGCGTCGGTGGAGTCGACGCTCGACTATCTCGACGTGCCCTACAAGCCGGGCGGCGTCACCGCGGCCATCGAGCACGTGACGGCTTACAAGAAGGCCAACGGCCCGACCACGTTCTGATCGGGGTCTTGGGTGATTTGGGTTCGGGGCTGAGCGGAGTTTTGGGCTGATGAACCGGCCGGTGCTGTTCGTCTGTCTGATCGCCGGGATCGTGCTCGGGACGGCGGCCGGCGTGGTGGTGGGGAGTCTGACCGGAACGCTGGCCTTCGGCATCCCCCTGGGCGGTGCGCTCGGCACCGCGCTTGGGCTCGGGATCGGCGCGGCCCTGGTGGTGCGGCAGAAGCGCTGAAGAGGTTCGCCCTCCCGCCTTTACAGAACACTTCCCGGAGTCATTCCGGGGCAATCCCATGTGTAGACCCCTGAAAAAATCCGGGGAGTGAGAAAAAGGGGAGTGCTAAACACCCGCCGCCCGCGCCTTCTCCCCGAGCATGGCCGACACCGTGTCCAGCACCGGGGTGGCGATGCCGGCGGCGCGGCCGTAGTCCTGGATGATCCGCACGATCCCGTCGATCTCCATCGGCCGGCCCAGGTCCCAGTCCTGCAGCATCGAGGAGCGGTGCAGCGAGCGCTTGGACGGATCCGACTGGCCGGCCTCGTCGATGCTGACCTCGATGCCGTGGGAGGCGGCGACCGCCTGGGCCTCGCGCATGATGGCGAGCGTGACCGCCAGGGTCTCCGGGTTCTCCGCCAGACCGCGCTCGGTCGAGCCGGTCAGCACGCCCAGCGGCGAGCGCGAGGCGTTGATCAGCAGCTTGGCCCAGATCGCCCGCCGGATCGCCGTCGTCACCGGCGCGCCCATGGCCGCGTCCTCGATAACCTTGGCGATCGCCGTGACCCGGGCGCTCTCCGAATTGTCCGGCTCGCCGAGGGTGAAGATGCCCGGCCGCGGACCGACATGGCGCACCGATCCCGGCTCCACCACGGTGGCCGGGCAGTCGATCATGCAGCCGATGGCGCGCTGCGGGCCGATGCCGTTCCAGATCGCGGCACCCGGGTCGAGCCGCTCGATCGGCCCACCGCTGCCGCCGTCGCGCTTGTACTCGTACCACCAGGGAATGCCGTTCATGGCGCAGACCACGGGCGTGTCGGCGCCGAGCATCGGCTGGATCGCCTCGGCGATGGCCGGCAGGGCGGGGCCCTTGGCGGTCACGACGATGACGTCGACCGTGCCCAGATCCGCGGCCCTGTCGCTGGCGGTCACCCGGGAGGTCCAGGTTTCGCCCCGGGTCTCCACCGTGATGCCCTTTTCGCGCATCGCCGCCAGATGCGGGCCGCGCGCCAGAACCGCCACGTCCGTTCCGGCCCGGGCCAGATGCCCGGCCATGAAGCCGCCGACGGCTCCCGCTCCGATGATGCCGATCCGCATGCGTCCGATCTCCAGATGGATTGTTCAGGCCAGGAAGCCGGTATAGCGTCGAACCCTGTGCCTGTGACCCCACGGAGTGAGCCCGTGACATTTTCCCTGACCGCCCGCTGCGAGATCACCGGCGCCTTCGGCATGGTGGTCAGTTCCTCCTCGACCGCCGTGGCGGCCCGCTGCGCCTTCGCTCGGGCCGGAGTCGGGGCGGTGGCGACCCAGAACATCACCGACCCGCGGATCGGCCCGCGCGGCCTCGACCTGCTGGAGACCGGCCTGCCGGCCCGCACGGTGCTCGAGCGCATCGTCGAGAGCACCGAGCACATCGCCTATCGGCAGATCGCCCTGATCGACAGCCAGGGCGGCACGGCGGCCTATAGCGGCGCGAACACCCTCGGCACCTACGCCTCCGCCGAGGGCCGCGGCTGCGTGGCCGCCGGGAACATGCTGGCCGGCGAAGGCGTGGTCGCCACCATGGTGGACGCCTTCGAGTCCCGGTCCGGGCGCTCTTTCGGCAAGCGGCTGATCCGGTCGCTGCAGGCCGGGCTGGCGGCCGGCGGCGAGGCGGGGCCGGTGCATTCCGCCGGGCTGCTGATCCAGGCCGAGGTCTCCTGGCCGGTGGCGGACCTGCGGGTCGACTATTCGAACACGCCGATCGCGGACCTGACGGCCCTATGGGAGCTGTGGAAGCCGGACATGGACAGCTACGTCACCCGCGCGCTCGACCCTTCCAAGGCTCCGAGCTACGGCGTTCCCGGCGATCCGTAAGTCGGTGTTCTGCAAAAGCGATTTGACGCTATTGACAATCACTCGCAAGAGCGACAGCTTACCTCAAAATCGAGGGAACGCTCATGTACGTGTGCATCTGCAACGCTCTGAACACCCGGACCGTGACTCAGGCCATCGATGACGGCGCCGCGACGGTCGGGCAGGTCTACAAGGCCTGCGGGGCGGTTCCCCAATGCGGCAAGTGCAAGTGCACCATCCGCGAGATGCTGGATGAGCGTTGCCCGCAGCATATGACCGGTGCCCAGGGGACCGGATCGCTTCCGGGCCTGCCCGCCGACCCGCTTCCGGCCTTCAACGCCGCCTGAGGGCGCGTCTAGCCGCCCGCCAGAGCCCGTCGGGGCAACCCGGCATGGGCCGCATCCATGAAATCGCGGAAGATCTCCGCCGGCAGTCCGCCGCCGGTCACCTTCTTCATCGCCGTCCCGTCGTCGTTGCCGACCCAGACGACGGTGACGAGGTCGGCCGTGTAGCCGGCGAACCAGGCGTCGCGGTAGTTCTGGCTGGTGCCGGTCTTGCCGGCGACCGGGCGGTCCAGCGCCGCCTTGTGGCCGGTGCCGCGGGCGACCGTCTCCATCAGCATATCGGTCAGGGTGGCCGCCGCCCGGTCGGAGATCTGCGCCGGCAGGCCCGAGCTCGACAGCCGGTACAGGGTCGCCCCGCCGCGCGCCTTGATCTCCTCGATCCCGTGCGGCGTGACCGGCCGGCCGCCATTGGCGAAGGTCGCGTAGATGCCGGCCACGTCGAGCGGGCTCATCTCGTCCACGCCCAGACCGAGGCTGGGGCCGTGGGTCAGCTCCTCGGAGAAGCCGAGCCGGCGGGCGACGTCGCGCACACTGCGCCGTCCGACCTCCTCCTGCAGGCGGATGGTGGCGGCGTTGCGGCTCTCCGCCAGCGCCTCTGTCAGGGTGATCACCCCGTCGTACTTGCCGTCGAAGTTCCCCGGCGACCAGCCGGCGATGGCGATCGGCGTGTCGTTGATCAGGTCGGTGGGCCGCCAGCCCGCCTCCAGGGCGGCGAGGAAGACCACCGGCTTGAACAGCGAGCCCGGCTGCCGCAGCGCCTGGACGGCGCGGTTGAACTGGCTGGCCTGGAAATCGGCGCCGCCGACCATGGCGCGCACCGCCCCGGTGCGGGGATCGAGGGCGACCAGGGCGGCCTGTCCGGCGCCCATGGCCCGGCCCTTCTCCAGACCGGCGCCGACGGCCTGTTCGGCCAGGGTCTGCAGCCGCAGGTCCAGGGTGGTGGTCACCGACATGTCGTCGGAGCGGGCGCCGACGAAGCTGGGCACCTGATCGTAGATCCAGTCGGAGAAATAGCGGTGACCGGCGCCGCGGCCGACCGGACCGCGCAACTGGTAGGGATTGGCGGCGATCTGGCGCGCGGTCGCCGGATCGATGTAGCCGATATCTGCCATGGCGCCGAGCACCACGGCGGTACGCTGCTTGGCCAGCGCGGGATCGGCGGCGGGGCTGTAGCGCGACGGGCCCTTCAGCATGCCGGCCAGCAGGGCCGCCTCGCCCAGGGACAGGTCGCGCGCGCTCTTGGAGAAATACTTCCGGGCGGCGGCGTCCACCCCATAGGCGCCGGCGCCGAAATACACCCGGTTCAGGTAGATCGACAGGATCTCGTCCTTGGTGAACTCGCTCTCCAGCCAGAAGGCCAGCAGCAGTTCCCGAATCTTGCGCGACAGGCTGCGGTCGTGGCTCAGGAAGACGTTCTTGGCGAGCTGCTGGGTCAGGGTGCTGCCGCCCTGCACCACCCGGCCGGCCCAGATGTTGACCGCCATCGCCCGGGCCAGACCGATCGGATCGACGCCGAAATGATAGGGGAAGCGCCGGTCCTCGATGGCGATGACGGCGGCGGGCAGGTGCGGCGACATCTCTGCGACGGTGACCGGCTCGCCGTGCAGCGGGCCGTAGGACGCGAACAGCGCGCCTTCGGACGCCGTCATCCGCACCGAGCCCGGCCGGGTGTAGCGGTCGAGGTCGTGAATGTCGGGCAGCTGGAAGGCGTGCCAGACCAGCAGGCCGGCCACCAGTACCGCGCCCCAGAACGCGGCCAGGAAGCCCCATTTCAGCAGCGGACGGAGCAGCCGTCTCAGCGGCGAGCGCTGGCGACCGCCGCCACGACGGGTGGAGGCGCGGCCCGACCCGCGCGGCCGCCGCGCGCCCGACTTTGCGCCCGATTTGCCCGCAGCGGCCTTCGGCGCGGCCTTGCTCTTGCGCGGCGCGCCGAAACCCGGTTCGGCACGGCTGCCGGCCGCCGCCTTGGCGCCGGATCGCGTCCTGGTCTTGCGTGTCGGCTTCGACGCGCTGGAAGAGGATCGGGCCATCGTCGATTCCAGTTTATGTTCACAGTGAAGATAGCCGATGAACTAACTGGAATGTAGAGAAAAGTCCGTCACTCGTTCGACACGGAGCTCGGGGGGAACCGCAGGATCACCCGGGTGCCGGCATTCACCGCGCTCTCGATCGCCAGCCGGCCGCCATGGAGCTGCATCATCCGCGCGACCAGAGGCAGGCCCAGTCCCGCGCCGGCGAGACGGCGGGTGGTGGGGTCGCCGGTGCGGCCGAACGGCTCCAGGGCGATGGCAATGTCGGAGGCCGGGATCCCCACGCCGGTATCGGCGACGACGATCTCGAGCCAACCGTCGGGCCGCCGATGCCCGTCGATCCGAATCGACCCGCCCGCTTCGGTGTATTTCAGGGCGTTGGACAGCAGGTTCATCAGCATCTGACGGTAGCGCCGTGGGTCGACTTTCAGCATCGGCGTGTCGGCGCCCAGCCCGAATTCCAGGGACAGGCGCTGCTTGGTCGCCGGGTCCCGCATCATCTCCAACACCGTGCGGGTGGTGGCGGCGGTGTCGATCCATTCCGGCGTCACCTCCATCCGGCCCGCTTCGATGCGTGACAGGTCCAGGATGTCGTTCACCAGGGTGAGCAGCTGGGTGCCGCTCTCGTGGATCGCGTCGGCGTAGCTGGAGATCTGCGCCGGTTTCACATCGTCCTGGTGGGTGTCGACCTGGCGCTGGATCAGTTCGGAGAAGCCGAGCACCGAGTTCAGCGGCGTGCGCAGCTCATGGCTCACCAGGGCCAGGAACTCGGACTTCGCCCGGGCGGCGCGCTCGGCCTCCTCCAGGGCGGCGGCGACCTGACGGCGCGACTGCTCGACCCGGGCGGTGGCGGCCGAGGCCTCGGAGGTTCGCGTCTCCAGTTCCCGGGTGCGCTCGCCGACCCGCGTCTCCAGATCGGCGTTCAGGACAGAGAGCGCGTCTCGGCTGCGGCGGAGCTGGCCGATCATGTCGTTGAAGGCGGTGCGCAGGGTCTCGATTTCGGTACCGGCCGCCGCCTTCGCCGTCGCCGGGTCGAATTCGACCGGTTCCAGCTTGTCGAAGCCGGTGCGGCGGGTCGCCTCCACCAGACTGTACAGCGGCCGCACCAGGATCGAGCGACTCACCCGGTCGAAGATGAACCACAGGATCGCGGTCTTGAGCAGGGCGGCGATCACCAGCAGGGCGATGTGCCAGCGCAACCGCTCCAGGATCACCAGCTCGCTCGAGAACAGCGTCACGTAGCCGACGCGCGTGCTGCCGACGGCATGGCTGTAATCGACCGGGAAGGACACCGCGAGCCCCTGGCCCGGCAGAGCCTGCGCGCCGGGTGCCTCGCCGACCCCGGCACTGCCCTCGGGCAGGTCCCCGGCACGCGTGAACTCGCCCGCCTGGTTGTGGTCGAGCACGCGGATGCCGACGATCTCGGGCAGGTCGGCGGCGGCCACCGCGATCTTGGCCACCTCGTCGAGGTCCAGGGACCAGAGCGGGCCGGCCAGGGTGCGCTCCAGCGTGCGCTGGTGAAGGGTCAGTTCCCGCTCCAGGTCGGCGCGGGCGGAGAAGTAGGTTTCCGCGACCAGAGCCCCGGTGATCAGCGTCGCGGCCACCAGGTAGAGCAGGAAGGCGGTGCGGAACAGGCGCCCCGTCACGGTCGACCGGCCGGCCGGGGGCGGCGTCGGCTGCGTGTCCCGCGTCGGGCCCTGCTGCGCCGCCGTCACCGGGACGGAGCTCCCGCGGCATAGGCGGCGGCGCGAGCCTGGAACGCGGGATCGGCATTGATCGCGGCGATGGTCTCGAACACAGCCTCAGCCAGCGCCGGATCGCGCTCGACGAAGGCGTGGGACAGCAGCAGGTAATAGGGTTTGGCGATCAGCGGCGGCTCAAGCTTCACCACATCGCCATAGGCGGCCGGGTCCGAGGCGATGGCCGCGGCCGCCATGTTCTCCAGTTCGGCATAGGCGGCGATCCGCCCGGCGACGAGCTTGTTCAGGTTGATCCCCTGGATCTTCCCGGTCTCCACCTTCACGCCCCGGCTCTCCAGGTCGCCGACAATGGAGTAGCCGGCGGTCGCACCCACGGCCTTGTCGCCGAGACCGGCGATCGTCTCGCCGTCCCAGCGTACCGGCGAGCCCCGCAGCACGTGCAGGAAATAGGCCTGGGTGAAGATCGCCCGCGATGGGTCGGGCATGCCGTCCTCTAGCGTCGGATAGACGCCGATCCGCTCGCGCTCCTTCTTGTAGCTGGCGTGAAAGATGCCGTCGGCCTCGCCGGTCTCCAGCAGATAGAGCCCGCGGTTCCACGGAAACCGGCGGATCGCCAGGTTGACCTCGAGTCGGGCGCCGAGGTCGCGCAGCAGCTCCAGGGTCAGGCCGGGCCGGTCCCAGTTGATCGCCGTTCCGGTGCCGAGATAGCGCGGCGGATTGGCCTGGGTCTCGTAGACGAAGCTCAGGGTCGGCCGCCCCTCGAACCGCGCCGGCGGCTCGGCCCATGCCGGTCCGGCCGCGCCGACCATCGCCGTCAGCGCGGACATCAGGATTGCGATCATCCGGTATCGGGTCACAGCGACTCCCCAGGCCGTATGCTTCGAACAAGCATATCGGATCACTCAGGTCCAGCCGATCTGCAGATGTGTCACACGGCCTCGGTCGCCGCTTTTTTGTCTCCACCGGCATCCTGTCGGCATATCTTACGCGCCGATTGCGTCGAGGTTTTGGCGGCGATACTGTGGCTGTCGTGATGCCATTCGGTCTCCAGACAGGTTGGCGGTACCGGAGATGGCTGCAGAAGTGAATGCGTTGCGCGAGACACTGGCTTCCGGAGCCAGTCGCATCTTCAATGTCGCCGCGATCACCCACAAGCTCGAGACCGATGCCGGCGGCGCGGCCGACCAGTATCTCTTCGGCCATCGCGGCCTGAACGACAGCGTCTTCATCAAGCGCCCCAAGGATGCCGCCGCACCGGTCCGGACCGGAACCTCCGGCACCGCCGAGATCCTGGAGAACGGCCAGCTCAGAACCATCACCTTCGACATGACGGCGCGGGTGGAGAAGGGCGACATCGCCACCTTCCTCTACATTCCCTTCGACATCGAGGCGATCGCCGGCGGCGGCAACAGCCTGGACCTGAGCGTGGCCCGCGGCCGGACCGAAGCGCTGTACAATCTCACGGGATTCCGCTGGGAGGACGAGGGCCGGGCGATCGCCCGGGACCGTCGTCTGATCGAACTGATCGAGGAGCTTCCCTCGCTCGATCCCTTCCTGCTGCGGGACCGGCTGGAGACCGACGGGATCAAGGCGCCGGAGGCCTATTTCGAGATCTCCGACAGCGAGTTCCAGGAGATCAAGAAATACATTCTGAACAAGTTCGAGCCGATCACCACCCGGGTGGTCGACCCCACCTCGCCGAAGGCGGCGGAGATCACCGAGCAGTTCATCATGAAGCTGTGGGAGGGCAAGGATCTCGACTACCTGGCGCCGATCACCCAGGTGTTCCGCATCAACCCCGAACAGGCGGGCGAGATCTACTACTCCTGGAAGGGCGTGACCTATTACGAGTTCCAGTACAAGCGCGGCCAGCGCACCCTGTTGGGCTTCGCCGACTGGCTGCATACCAAGGGAGCCGTGCCGTCCCACTACGTCAAATCGGAGATCCGCCAGGAGCTGGAGGAGAAGGTCCGTCAGGTGACGACAGCCTTCGCCCGGCACCTGAAGAACAGCTCGGAGATCCTGCGGATCTACAACCAGGCCTATGAGGACCTGTTCGTGCGCGGCGGCGATGCCCGGCCCTTCATCGAGTTCCTGAAGGATTCCAGCACCCTGTTCTGGGACATCGCGGCATCCATTTCGGCGATGAACCACGGCGTGGCCGTGTGGCGCCAGCACACCGCCAAGAGCCGCGACGGCAAGCTGGCCGCCGACGACCTCACCAAGCTTCTCAGCCTGCTCGACCGGGTGATCGTGTAGAGCCGTGAATCGTCCTCTACCTCATTCTAGAGATAGGAGGGCGGGCTAAAGATAGGGCGGGCGCAGCTCAGCCGGTCTCGGCCAGATGGTTGCCGATGATGTAGCCGAAGGTCATGGCCGGCCCCAGGGTGATGCCGCCGCCCGGATAATTGCCGCCCATGATCGAGGCGTTGTCGTTGCCGACGGCGTAGAGGCCGGGGATCGGTCGGCCGTCCGCGCCGAGGGCCTGGGCGTTGGCGTCGGTCCGGATGCCGGCGAAGGTGCCGAGATCGCCGACCACCACCTCCACCGCGTAGAACGGCGGCGTGTTCAGCGGATGCACGCAGGGGTTCGGCTGGATCTCCGGGTCGCCCTGGAAGCGGTTATAGGCCGTGGAGCCCTTGGCGAAATCCGGGTCGTCGCCGCCGGGGCCGAAGGTGTTGAAGCGGGTCACGGTCCGCTCGAAGGTCTCCGGATCGACCCCGATGGCGCGGGCCAGCTCGACCAGGGAGCGCCCGCGCTTCAGGTAGCCGGAGTTCAGATACGGGGTAAGCGGCAGCGGGAACGGCTTGGCGAAGCCGAGGCCGTATTTGCGGATCGCCCGGTGGTCGATGATCAGCCAGCCGCGCGCCTCGCCGGGCTCCCCGGCGCAGGCCGTCACCAGGGCCTGGACGAAGTCGTGATAGGAATTGCCCTCGTTCACGAACCGCTTGCCGTTCGGCGCCACCGCGATCACCCCCGGCTTCGCGCGGTCGATGAAATGCGGGAAGACGCCGACGGACCCGTCCGGCCAGGGCACCTTGGAGACCGGGACCCAGGCCGCCGCGTTCGGCAGGCTCTCGTCCAGTGCCGCGCCCGCGGTCTCCGCCAGCCGCAGCCCGTCGCCGGTATTGCCGGGCGGCGCGGGGGAGTGGTGCTCGGCGCCGCTGGGCGCGTGGGGGAACAGCCGCTTGCGGCGCTCCAGGTCCTGCGGGAAGCCGCCGGAGGCCAGCACCACCCCGCGGCGGGCGGCGATCGTGACCCGCTTGCCCTCGCGCTCGATCACGGCACCGGTCACCGCCCCGTCGGCATCCCTGACCAGGTCGACCGCCGGCGCCGACGTCCACAGCCGGACCCCCCGGTCGAAGGCGGACTTGGCCAGCCGTCCCGCCAGCGCGTTGCCGTTTGTCAGCCGCATGGAGCGGCCCTTGGTGGCGACATCGACGGCATGGCTGACCAGGCGCCGGCCGACGAAGGCGGCGGAGGTCAGGGACTTGGTCACGTTGAAGAAATGCAGCAGCTCCTTGCCCGAGCCGATCATCATGCCGAGAAAGGTGATCTCCTTCAGCGGCGGGCGCAGGCGCTTCACCTCGTCGCCGAGCTGGCGGCCGTCATAGGGCGCTGCGCAGATCGACCGGCCGCCGTCGGACCCGCCCGGCGCGGTCGGGTGATAGTCGGAGAAGGCGGTACCGCTCACGAAGGCGACGTCGGTCTCGGCCTCGAAGAAATCGACCATCTTCGGGCCGTTCTCCAGAAAGGCGTCGACCCGGGCCGGGTCGAAATGGTTGCCGGCCTCGTGCTGCAGGTAGGTGCGGGCGGCCTCCAGGGTGTCCTGGATGCCCTCGCGCGCCGAGGGGCCGTTGCAGGGGATCCACAGCCAGCCGCCGGACCGCGCGGTGGTGCCGCCGAAGACCGGCTCCTTCTCCACCACCAGCACGCTGAGCCCACGATGGGCGGCGGTGACGGCCGCCGACAGCCCGCCGGCGCCGGAACCCACCACCAGCACATCGACGGTCTCGGCGGCGGGCGACGCGGCCGCAGCGGGGGAGGTGGGGGAGGAGGCGGGCTTGGCGTCGGGTGCCGACCCTGGCGCGGACTCGGAAGTCATGGTGGTGTTTCCCCGTTCGGTCGTTTGGCGATTTTTATTGAGGAAAAGAGTGCGACAGCCACCGCAACACGGCAACCCGCGGCGAGCGCCGCGCCGGCATGCGGAACCTGTCAGGCTTCTCTTGCCTTACGCCCTCAGTGCCAGTAGGTTCCGCCCGAGCCGCACCCGTAGCTCAGCTGGATAGAGTGCTGCCCTCCGAAGGCAGAGGTCACAGGTTCGAATCCTGTCGGGTGCGCCAATCTTTTCAAGCACTTAGAGCGGTTATCGGAAAAGCTTTGGGCAGCCAGATGCCCAAAACTGCCCAAACCGCACCGCGTCGACTGCCCAATTGCCCTCCGATAGATTCGGCATAATGGCGAGATGGACGGTCGGAAAATCGGCCATCAGCTTGAAGACGGGATAGCCGAGACGACGGGTTCACGGACCCGATCATGTTGTGACGTGCCTGCTACCTTGATCTCATTGTTGTGCATATGAGGGGCAACGGGGTGGCCTTCGACACCCTCATCGTGATCATCTGCTGTCGTTCTCGCGCCGTTGTCGGGAACGGAAACGGCCCCATGGAGCTGTCGCTCAGGGGCCGTGTTCCATTTCAGAATATGCGTGACGACGAGAAATGCAGATTCGTCGAGCTCTTAGGTAGCTCGTGATGCTGACGATGGCCGATCATCGGCGGTAACGTCGAAGCTGTATCCCCGCCGAACCGTATCGTCCGTTCGGATGTAGTATTTCTTCGTGACCTGCGACCCGATTGCATGTCCCAAGTCCCGCTGTAGCACATGCTCGGGAACGCCCGCCTCCGCTTGCCGAGTGGCGAAAAACTGCCGAAGCATCTGGGATGTCACAGGTTGCTTCAACCCTGCCCGCCGACTCGCGGTTGCCAGCATTTTCTTGATTCCGGTCCGGAGCTTTGTGCGATCTTTGTTGCTGGGAAACACCAACGTGTCACTCCGTCGGACGCCATGCAACTTGGACAGGTCCGCCAGCAAACTCGTCGACGGAAAGACGCGTCGATTGGATGTCGAGGTCTTCGGTTGGAAGGTTCGTCGGAATCCGATCTGAATCGTCTCCGTCTCGAAATCGATATCATCCCAGATCAGGTTGAAGGCCTCACCTTGGCGTAGGCCGTTCTGTGCCAGCAGGCGGACTAGAATTTGGTCTTCAAAGGTCGGTAAATGGGAAACGAGCCTAGAAACCTCAGCCGCCTTCAACACGAACCCGGTGGAGTAATCTCGCTCTTCAAGCTTGGCCCACTCCGGCATTTGGTCGAGGGCACCGGCTTTGAGGCCGTACTTGAGAACCTTCATCAAAGACCGGAGGTCGCTGTTGATTGTGGCTGGCTGAACACCGTCGTTCCGGCGGGCCGCTTGGAACCGAATGATGTCTTCCGAGGTGATCGTGTGGATGTCCACGTCCCCGAAAAAATGGATGCACGACTTGAGACGATGAAGGTCAGTCTTCAGTGAGATTTCTGCCTTATGGCCTGCCGCTACCCGGTCCTGCTCGAAGCCATGCCACCTGTCTATAGCCTCTCTAAGGGACATGAGAACAAGGCTCTGGTCGGCTAGCTGTCTGTCAGGTGCTCTCAGGCCCTGGTCAATTTTCTTGGCTGCACGAGTCGCGTCCGCCTTGCTGCTGAAGAAGTGGCGATGCCTCTTCCCCGACACCGACGCCGGAATCTCAAGCTTCCAGCTTCCTGCCTGTTTTCCTGACTTGACCAATGAAATGGAAAATCCACCTGCACGCATCAGCATGACGCACGCCCTCCCTTGGAAGAGACACGCCGAGTGTGTTGGCGGGTGCCCTCGAGAAGACGGTCGATTGTGCGGTCTACATCGATGTGATTGCCGGGCCGCTTGATCCGGCGACGACGGATGTAGCGGACGAGGTCTTCCGCCATGAAGAGGTTCTTCCGGCCAGGCCCCTCGTAGCGGGGTAGTTCGTCGCAATCGATTCGGCGAAGAGTGTCGACCGAACAATGCAGCATCGACGCCGCTTGCTCGATGTTCAGGATTCCGGTGAAGAGGACCGACAACTCCGGGTTTGGACCGGAAACCGCAACTGCGGCTGGACGAAACCCGTCCGCTATCGGTTGGATATCTGTGGGGAGTGGTCCTGTCATAATGAGTGTTCCTTATGTGTTACGTTGGTGCCCGATTGAGCGAGCACAGAAGTAACATCCAACGGCAAAATCGTCAACTAAGTTATTGTTTTTAAAGGATAAACCTATTGGTGTATCGAAAAACGAGAAATCCTATATATTTCATAATCTTAAGCTGACTTAGGCAAGATTCATTGTCGAACAAAATGAATAACAACCAATTGAAATATATATTGTTTTCTATGCCGGCCAACAATATTTTCTGGATTATTTTTTCAACTTAAAGAGGTCAATCGAATCAGTCGATGCGCTATACTGAATGCCAATTGGTTCCAGTCCCTGTTTTGGAACTACGCGTTGGAGAGCACGTACACCACTTTGCCAACTATAGCCTCGACTTGATCCCCAAACGCCTCCAACGAAACGATCAGTGATCCGTGCTCCCGCGCGATCAGTCTGCCTGCCGAAATCTCACGTCTCATCGAAGTATCGAACAGCACCAGCGTGCCCTTCTTGAGGCCTTTGGACGCGCGCTCGTTGATCACCGTCGTGGTCGCGAGTTCCGCATCTTCTCGTCCGAGCAGTGCGTAGTCGATGTTGTAGGCGACGAGCCTGGATGGATCGATGGTGAGGACACTGTCCGGGTTATCCGGATCGAAACCGTCCGGATCGAGCGGATCATAGTGGGGAATTCGGACCAGTTTTCGGCTTCTGATGCGGAAGCGTCGACCCTTGATCGGGATCGGTGGTCTGTCGAAGAGCGTCGGTGTTTCGGTCTTGCTCGGACGACCGCTGTTGGTGCGAACCGCGATACCGGTCAGCAGCCAATTGATGTCCACGTTCTGCCGTGCGTACGCCTCCAGGATTTTGGCTCCGGGCAATGACAGCCCACGCTCGCCGTCCTGAAGCGTGCGGTAGGGGATTCCGAGACGTTCGGCGAGATCGGCCTGGGTAAGACCCAGTCTGTGTCTCGCTTCCCTCAGCCTCTCAGCCAGGCCCTGCATGCGGACACACTCCGCCCAGCCCATCAGACTGGACAAAATACGATCTATCGTGTACTAGATCGTCATTGCTTCAATAGCGGGGATGATACACGAATGAACGTTCTTGGCAAAGAACAAAGTTTCCCCGCTTGGGATGCCATCCGGATCAAAGGCGAGCTTCAGCGTCGCGGCCTGTCCCTGGCCGAACTGTCGCGTCGTCACGGCTACCACGCGAACTCGGCTGCTCGGGCGTTGCGGGTCTCCTGGCCGGAGATGGAACGCATCATCGCCGACGCCCTGGACGAGAAGCCGGAGACGCTGTGGCCGGATCGGTATGTTGACGGCGTTCCCCGCAAATACCTGCCTCGCAAGCAGGCTGGAGGCTGAGCCTTCTTCTGATTCCTGGCGTCGTCCTGATGCCGGTCCTTCCTGTCCATCACCAACCGAACAGGCTTCGCCAGAGTGCATTGGCGAGGTCCAAACAGTCGCCATCACACCCGGAGGAAATGCATGCACGGAGAATCGTTGAAATCGATCTTGGGCGTTGGTGTCGTCGCCATCGGAATGATGGCGTTGGCAGGATGTCAGACCACGGGCCAAAATACGGCGAACAGCGGATCGACTGCGTCGTCTTCGCCTGTCGCGGCCAAGCAGACTGCGAAGGCCGAACTGCCGTACACGAAGACCGATGTCTCGTATGTCGGCTACGACATGGACTTCATGCGGGACGTGTACCAGCGCACGTGGAAGCGCGTCTCACACACCCTGACCGGCGCCCTTTACCTGCCGAAAACACCCGGTAAACATCCGGTCGTGGTGGTACAGCATGGCTCGGGTCAGCCGGATCATCCGAACTATCAGGCCTGGAAGGACGATCTCCGCGACGCGCTCCTGATCAAGGGTATCGGCACCTTCTTTGCCGACAGTTATTCCGGTCGTGGGATCGACGAGACCACCGGGAACCAGGGTCAGCTATCCCGAGCTTCGCGTGTCGTCGATACGTTGATGGCACTCGATGCCCTCGCCAAGCGTCCGGATGTGGATGGATCGAAGATCGGCGTCACCGGGTTCTCGTTCGGCGGCACGGTGTCGAACCTGACGGCGAACGAAACCTTCGTGTCGAAGGTGCTGCCGGGTGGACCGAGATTCGCCGCCCACGTGCCGATCTATGCCGGATGCGGGTCGAAGTTCGAAAACCACGTGGCGACCGGTGCACCGGTGCTGATGCTGCTCGGTGGCGCCGACGACTACACCAGTCCAGCCTCCTGTGTGACCAATGCCGAGGATATGCGGAACAACGGGGCCTCGGTTGAGATCGTGCAGTACGAGGGCGCGTATCACGGGTTCATCAGCGACAAGCCGGTCTACTGGAACGAGAAGGCTTGGCAGTTCGACCAGTGCCCACAGCAGGTGATCGGTGACGACGGCGAAGAGCGTGCCGGTGAGTTCGCCTCGGTCGGCAAATCCTGGACCGAGTTCGTCGGATCGATGGTGAAGGGGTGTGCCAAGCGTGGCGCTCACATCGGCCGCAACGATCAAGCGGCGACGGATAGTTTGCGTCGGACGGCCGGGTTCTTCGCCACCCATCTTGGGAACTGACACGCGCTATGGCGGACACCGGTAACGGTGCTTCGTCATCCGATCTCGGGGGTGATGCTGCATGGCGTCACCCCTTTCCAGTTCTATGACTGCAGGGAGGCGCTTTTGAGCACGATTACCGGGGAAATTCTGATCGGACGTGGTCATCCGAACGACGACGGCATGATGGCGTTCTCGATCCTCGGACGCCTCCAGTTGATCGAAGGTGAGCGGGCGTCGTGGGTGATCGCCTCATCCCAAGAGAAATGGCTTCGCGATTACCGATTCACCACAGCACCGCGTCCGGGACAGATCGCCATGTGCGGACTGATTCTCTCCTGGGTGGTCATCGCGGCCACGGAGGAGGACCGAGACCCGATGCTGACCCGCTTCTGCGACGCGCATGCCGAGGTCCGTGGTGACCTCACAAAGATGGAGAAGACGGACTTCCGTTCGTTCTGGGATCACATGCGGAGCTGGGGGCGCGGTCGACCGCAGAAGGTGATCGCCACGTCTTTCGAGTACGGCACCCTCTCGCACCAGTGCGGTGTGTTCGAGGAGCAGTCGCTGGACTTCGAACTGCTGACCACGATGCGCTCCAGGCTCTACTCGCAGTGGCTGAGCGGGCCTGTCGAGCTTGGTGGGGGTTCACCTATGTCGACACGAGGGTTGGCCGTCTAGGCGGCTTGGAGGGGCTCGTCGTCGACTTCGTCTTCATACGGCAGAGCGTCATACCAAACTGCAATCGCATCACTGATCAGCGCGCCGTACGTCCACCCCGATTTCTCAGCCATCACGGCAATCATGTCGATTGCCCCCGGCTCGACGTTCCTGATTGTCCACTTCATCTGATGCTCTCTCCCGTGTTTGCCGATGTCGGCATGTGACAAGGTTATTTACCCCTGTGTGACACGCGTCCGACGAAACTCACGGCCCGACTGACGCGGTTCCCTAAATACCGGCGAGTACAGCGATGTGCTCTGTTTACCGGAATCGTCATCGGGCCTCTCACAGGCTCGGTGGCGTCGGTGGACATCCCGGTGAACAGGGAGTGCCGCCAGTGCAGTTACGTGGACGACGAGATCGCAGCCCAGACGGTCAGCAGAGACAGTCGAAGGTACATAGGTTCCGCGATCTCGAACCCGACACGGATGCGAAGATTAGGGCGCTTGCCCAACGCTTCGACGTTCCGTTGGGTCGTGTCGTCGACGCTGCCGTCGCTCGTCTCTTCGCCGAGGTCACCGGTCCGGACGATGAAGCCTATTGTGCTACAATAGAGTGTATCGAAGGACCGACATCGAAGACCCTCAGGGCTTTGGTGGAGATGCTCGCTGCCAAAAGTGCAAAGCAGGTTGAGCGTTTCGGCGACCGGGAACCCAGTACTTCAGATTGACGCCATCAACACGATCCTTCTTGGCTGACGGTTGGCTACGACGGCGCCAGGAGACATGGCTTCGACATCATTGACCAGATTGATCGGTTTGGGGTCATCCTCGCCGAGGATTGCCGTACGGCTGATCTGCATATTCTTGTGCAGTTGGATCGCGACCCGAGTTTGGAAATCGTTCACCCCGAATGGTTCCTTAACGGGGATCGACATCGGCAAGTGAAGACCGATTGGGTCCAGCAACTACATCAGGCCGGTACGGACATGTGGTGTTTAGGTCTGCACCGATCGCTTCGAGGACTTGATTCGGCAAAAAGAGGCGCCATCTTTCTTCAATGGCGGGTCGTCATTTTATCCGCTTCATCAAACGTAACCTTAGCGAACTTGATCGATAGCTGATCGAGAACGTTGTTTATAACCCGTTTGGTGGAGCGATGATCGAGTTGACCACCCGTTTCGCGTAGGCTGCCCAGACCCTAGGTTCATAGCCAACGCGCCGTTTTCGAGTGTTCCAAGTTCAATGTTGCTCCACCCGAAGGAGCATTGGAATGAACTTGGAAGTCTCTGAAAAAATCTTGTTCGATTACCTCAACAGCCGAATCAAAAAGGATAAAAAGCAGGCGTTGCTTGATGCAATTGTTGCGTCTGGTTATCCCGCCGATGATCCAATCCGTTTGATTGCAAAAAATTTGCGCCGGTGCGGGAAACACATCACTACCAGACGTGGGAGAACAATAGCCCGCCGGTCTAGGTGCCAGTTGCCGTTCTGTCCATTCTGTTCAAGATGGATTGACAAGAAAGAAACACGAAGATTCCTACAGAAATTGGAAGCTGTTTCGGATGGAAATGCTGATAGTGATGATATGAGCGTTGTTCTAATCAATATGTGTTCGAAAAAAAGGGGCGATTCTTTTGAGTATGAAGCGAAGAAACTTAAGACCAGATTGGATTATCGGATTCGAGTTGACCTACCAGATGTGAAATACTTCGGACATCGAGAGCTAGCTGAAGAGGAAGATGGGTCCCTTCGGCTTCATGCCCATCTGATTTTTTATCATCCCGGAATTTCAAAAAATAATCTGGTTGAAAGTTTGAACAAGACATTCAAACCAACGGGTCGATTGCGCGTATCAGTTTCGGCACAGTCTCTTCATAAGGATAAAGATATGAAGAAGAATGTGGCTCGGATTATCAATTACCAGGTTAAAGGGCGCAAGAGAGTTACGCATAAAGAGTACAAAAGATTGGGGGATTTAGGTTGGTCGTTTATGGAGGAGCTTGTGAAGTTCATACGTTCTTGGGCGACAATGTGGTCTGGTGGACTACGAGGTATTAGAATGCAGAGAGGATTCGATAAACGAGGAAATCCGGAACTGAAATCAGTTAATATAATTACTGATAGTAATAGTATTTCAACAAATACAGTTGAATAGAAATATGAATGGATGAAAAAGCTGGTTGCCGAGTTAACTGCCCTGACCAGCTCCGTGAAAAGTCATACCGTAATGGCAGCTCTACCGCCAGGAAGGTGACGGTAGAGCGTTGGAACACTGACACCCAACCTCTCAGCTACTTCGGACACCGTCAGTGCATCGTCGGTCAGCATTGCCTTCGCCGCGAGGACATCGCGGTCGGATAGGGCCTTTGGTCGCCCACCCGTCCGACCTCGACGACGTGCGGCGTCTAACCCGGCGAGAGTGCGTTCGCGAATCAGGTTCCGCTCGAACTCACCGATAGCACCGAAGATCGAGAATATCAGGCGACCACCACTGCTCGACGTATCGATTGATTCGGATAAGGACTTGAGGCCGACACCCCGTTCGTCGAGATCGGCAACAATCTGAAGAAGGTCCTTGAGGGATCGGCCCAGGCGGTCGAGCCTCCACACCGTGATCGTGTCGCCTGGACGAGCAAAGGCGAGTGCTTCGGTCAAACCAGGTCGGTCTCTTTTGGCTCCACTCATACGATCTTCGAAGAGATGTTCGCAGCCAGCGCCGTTCAACGCGTCACGTTGAAGGTCGGGGTTTTGGTCGACTGTAGAAACGCGACAATAACCTATCTGCATGCGAACCCTCTGAACTGTTATAAATGAAGTGAATCATATCATAAAATCTCTTATACTTCAAATATTAGTTATAATATTGCGACTGTTATTAGGGATTATCTTATCTGAACGCGCACGAGAATTTGCCTCGGCCGCTTTACGTCGGAGGATTGGTGCATGACGTGCGTTTACCAATTGCACATCATTAATAAATCCAAAATCAGCTCGCTTTACTAAGGGTGTGTAATTGGTAAACTCACTCACATGACAAGCGCCGATCAAATGGGCTCACGCCAGGGAAGCTTTGTGGAAACTCCGGTTGGGGGTGAGATCGTCCGGTCCTTCGTTCCCCCGCCTCTTCCTCCGGAACCGCCACTCACACTCACGCCAGCCATTGTGACCCGGCTTGCTGCGGCGGAGAGAGCACTTGGGCGCCTGGACGGTGTTGCGGCCAGACTGCCGGATCAACCGCTGTTCCTGTACATGTATGTCCGCAAGGAAGCGGTTCTTTCGTCACAGATCGAAGGCACTCAGTCGACCCTCGACGATCTTCTTCTATTCGAGATGAATGCTGAGGCGGGACAGCCTGTCGACGATATCCGGGAAGTGTCGAATTACGTGGATGCGATGATGTATGGGCTCGACCGCCTGTCATCACTTCCGCTGTCACTCCGGCTGATTCGGGAGATGCACGAGCGGCTGCTGCGTCAGGGGCGTGGCGGCTCGAAGATGCCAGGAGAATTCCGAACCACTCAGAATTGGATCGGAGGCACGCGCCCTGGCAATGCCATCTATGTCCCGCCTCCAGCGGTCGAGATGAACCAGTGTCTCGATCAGTTCGAAC
Organism: Thalassobaculum salexigens DSM 19539; assembly: GCF_000423805.1. Lineage (NCBI taxonomy): Bacteria > Pseudomonadati > Pseudomonadota > Alphaproteobacteria > Rhodospirillales > Thalassobaculaceae > Thalassobaculum > Thalassobaculum salexigens. The sequence continues at coordinate 207,264 of NZ_KE384095.1, read as the reverse complement.
GGTTCATGCACGACGAGACGCCGAATCTTCCAGCGTTGATCAAAGCCGGGCTCCTGCATGTTCAGTTCGAGAGCATCCACCCCTTCCTCGACGGCAACGGTCGGATCGGTCGTCTGCTCGTCACCCTCTTCCTCATCGTGACAGGCGTCATCCGTCAGCCGTTGCTCTATCTAAGCCTCTATCTGAAGACCCACCGCGCCGACTACTACCGCCTCCTTCAGGAGGTGCGGGAACGAGGATCATGGGAGGCGTGGATCGAGTTTTTCCTGGACGGTGTGACCGAGATCGCTAATCAGGCTTTCGAGACTGCGACCGGCATCGACGAGCTATTCCGGACGGATCGAGATCGTATCTCGTCGGAGAGCATTCGGGCCGGGTCGGTCCTGCGGGTGCATGAGGCAATGCAGACCCGACCATTCATTTCCGGACCTGCTGCGAGGGCGGCGACCGGACTGACAACACCAACAGTGAATGCCGCGTTGTCCGACTTGGTAGCAATGGGCATCGTGGAGGAGGTCACCGGCAAGCGCCGAGGTCGGGTATACGCCTACCGTCGATACTTGGCGCTCCTTCACGAGGGGCCATAGGGCGTCTCGAAAACGTCCCGAGCGCAGGGAATGAGAGATTGAGTTTCGAGACACAGTTATGAGAGCTGAAAACCGGTTGATTGGCGCCCGCGACCGGGTGCGTCGTGAGACGTCTCAGAAACGTTGGTTATCAAGAAGCTCTAGATCGGCTTATCGTATTTTCACTTGTCTCTATCAGGACCTTTGGCCGAACTGTTTCGTCAAGAAAGTCCGGTGATTCGCTTCTAAAAAATATGATCGAATCTAGGCTTTCTGGAACATTAGATGAGCTAACTTGAATTTTTTGAGAACAGTTCTCAATCCATATGTCTGAAAGTTGGCTGAATTTCTCCATACCAGCCAATGACACACCATTACAGTTCTGAATTGAGATTGTTTTTACATTCGGAAGAAGATCATACACATCCCCCAATGAAAATCCAGACCCATACTGAACTATTAGTACTTCGCATGAGTCAAACCTTCTAACATTTATACTTTTAGACATGATTTTAAAGTCACTAATAGTGATTCCAGAAAACTTAACCTCCTTAGTTCTATATAAATAATCCCAACCAACGAATGAATCTCCTTCGATAGGGAATCTAATCCAAGCGGAATTGATTAATGCAGAACGAAGCTCGATATCACGTAACTCATTTGCTGTCAGGAACACAGGCTCCGTATAAGACCGGTTCCTTATTCTTGCATTGAGAGCAGTATGCTCAGAGACAGTCAGCTTACCGGAATAATTTATAATACGAATTATATCTTTGTCCGGAAGCTTCTCATATCCGGTCAACAATATGTCCTTTGTTGCAAAATCTTTGTGTCTAGCAAGGAGACTTACCGCTTCGCGGAGCTCATTCTGATCGTATCGAGAGGTCACAACTCCAAAATCGAGAAAATTTGCTAAAACAGATGCAGGAACGGACAGGCATTCGTCGACTTCTCCGGAATCCTGCAGTGGAGCTACTACTCCAAAAATTTCCCTGACGGTTTCGTTAACATTTAATTGATCCTCAGTGAAGCTATTCAACATTGATATTATTTTTAGATATGTTGGCCGAGTGGTTTTCTTCTGAGTTCCATTTTTTACATAATCAAACATTTCTCGTATAAGAAGCGATCCGAAATACGATCCGCCTGCCTTAGTCGACATGCAGAAGTGAAGCGTATTCGTCCACTCATCTCTCAGGATTCTGTCTCGAATCTGCTCGGGCCGTCGAGTTTGAGAAATTTGTTCAGCTGCTAAGAATTCCATAAAACTTCTGTGTATAAAATCAATTCGATTATAGCTTGGTTCGCGGATAATTGAGCATCGATCAATCAAAAACCCTAAATAATCGTCTGCTGTTCCGGATAATTGCTTGTGCTCCATCAACCATCCACTGATCCATTCTAAGACCTTTGATTTATCTACTTCTACCGTTTGATCTCTTTCTCCTTGGTGGACACCTTCCTGCATAATGAGTGCTATATCTTTTAAAAGCTTTGTTCTCAGTTCTACGGTAAAGTTAAAGAATTTCTGTGGAACGCCGATTCTTCTAGCCTCATCCCGGATGGATATCATCAAGCTTACTGAATAATCATAGATTTCCCTTTTGCTGGTGGGAAGGTGACCTCGACTATATAAGAAAGACATGCAAATCAGAGAGCCCAAAAGGGGGGTTCTCGCCAGTTCTTTAATTGGCTTATTCTGATCTTTGAATAGTTCGTCTTTTAAATACTCTGGATATATTCCCACTCTTTCTTGATCTTCAACTCGTAGAAAATCTGGATCAACGCCAGCATACCATTTATCAATAAGGTCAAATATTTCCCCATCATTGAGGGGAGAAACCACAAACTCGAAAAAGTCATCGGGCTTGTTCCACAACTGCCGTGCCTGTTCGTAAAGTTCCCGTGTCTGCAATATATCTGATCGGTATGAACCATCGGAAACATGAACCGCACTTACGTGCCTAGACGTAAGCAGCATACGAACGCTTGGATATTCCGTAGCAATTGACTTCACCAGCGTCCAGACGTCTCTTCTCCGGTTCTCAGGAACTTCGTCTAATCCATCAATCAATAGAATGACTTCTACGCCCTTGGTCATTACCGATCTAATCCAAGAGACAGGCATCGCTGGACGAAGTGAATCGCTGGGAAGCGTATTAAATATTACATCTCTTATGGTGTATGATTGCGTACCAAGTTGTTCAAGTCGACGAAGAGGAATGTAAATCGGAAAAAATTTGAGCTTAGATGGGTTATCTTGAAAATCGTTGAACGGATCACAATTCCAAATTATCCATTGAAGCAATGTCGTTTTACCACAACCAGCAGGACCGCGTACTATAATTCTTCTACAATCTCTTATAATTTCGGAAGCACCAAAAGACTCTTCTGATTGTCCTGAACTTTTTCCGAACTCTACATCTATTCCCTTCAGGTATAAGCTAATATAAGAGTCCATTATTTTTTGATGAAATTCTGGTTTTTTTGTTATCATCTCCAATCCATTAATATAGGTATCTTTTGTTCTCTCCCTCAACTCATAGAAATATTCTTTCGAAAACTCGTCAACAGGGCTGCTTGTGACCGCACTACCATATTCGGGAAGGAATTGATTCCATTTTTCGCAAATAGATTCTATTTTGTCTAACTTATCCTTTACCTCTGACATGCTAGTATTAAGTGCGAACGTTGCAGTTGCTTGATTTGCAAGAAGACTTCTACGAATTAATCTTACGATATCGTCTAATATTTGCTGATATTTTTTAGGATTAGACCGCCATTCGGATATGTGAATGCAAGCCCTGAAGTTATTCTCTAACGCCTTATTATCTAGTCGCTCCTCCAAAAAAATATTCCGAAACAGTGGATTCAAAACTCCTCCCGAGAACGTTTTCTCGGGGCTCAGAAATAGATGAACACTTCTCTCTGAAGAATATTTATCTAGTATTTGCTCTACTACTCCTGAAAATACATGATCAATTTCTGCTGCTGACAACGGCCCGCCAAAAAATAGAGCCGGCACAAGCCTTTTGAGCCGATCTGGTGCACGATCTTTCGCCACCCCAAACAAAAAGTTCGCGACTACACCGCCACCAATACCCGCTACCACAGACATATTTGTCAGTCCCTACCGATTTATTAATTTTCTTTACGCATCTTTCACTTGGAACATCAGAACCGCTATAGCTAGACAGCTGCCTCACAAAGGTATCTTTTGAGGATTTTCCGCGTCATTGCCCCACTACGGTGAATGAGAGACTATTCTGATTGGCAATGCAACCAGAAGGACGCTGTACGGACGTGTAGTTGCATGAAATCTGAGCTGGATCGCCCTAACATTCGTTAGGCATCCTTATCGTCCACGAAGCTAGATCGTTCGCCTAGAAGAAGGTGTTCAGGTGTTCTGCGGGGCTTTACTTTGAGAATAGATGCGGCAACCCAACCCTCGCTCCATGGCTCGGGTTTGTAGCAGTGTTGGCTACACCGTCGTGTTGTCCCGATCCAATTTAAGCAGCCGGTATGCAGATCACTCAAACTACTCGCGGCACCTTTCGGGCGAGCAGACGCCCCCAGCTGACGTTAAGCCTGTCGTAAGCAACCCGGTGCATGCTTCGACGACCGATCGAATTCGATTGGAAGCTCTCGACGGAATTGTCACAATCCCGCTTTCCACTGGTAGCCCCGTGGTAGCCGCGGGTCCCCCGGTGGGGGACTGATACACCGTCGATGTGCAGGAAAATTGGAGCGGGCGATGAGATTCGAACTCACGACCCCAACCTTGGCAAGGTTGTGCTCACCCCGGAGCTAGTACGGTACTGGCGGGAATCAATCTAGCGGCTGCCAACCAATTTAGTTGGGCGATCCTGCTGATCTTTGCACGTGGATAGTCCGGCGACATTGTCCTTCGACCCTGACCCATGCGTTCTCGATATAGGTCGTTTTCGACGCAGCTCTGCCGCCGCCTAAGTTGGAAAGATGGCATCGGTCGCTCACTGGCTGATGACAGGGTGTCACTTAAATCGAGAGTAAGCAGAAACGTCATCTGGGTACGTCTTTCCAAATTCAGTGAACCGATGATCACCGCTGCTGATCACCTGAACGATCTTCTCAGGAGATACGTTCATCCGAACGCAAATGTCTGAACCTTGATAGTAGTCAATTAAACCCTTGTCGGCACAAAACCGATTTATCATTTTTCCTGAAATACTACGTATCTTTGTGTTTTCAATTTCCTCTCCACATGTCAGAAGGACTTCAACAATGCGAGGGGTCCCAATCGACTTAATCTTTTCAGAAAGTTCGCCTCGCAGACACCAGTATGTTGACTCGCCGCCCCAGCTTCCAACTAACAGATTAACGCTATTTGAATTGGTCTCAAATGGGTCGGTGGTGAACCATACCTGGTTGTCACGATGCCCATAATTCTGGCTGCCTAATGGCGTATCTTGCAAGATTTGAACCCGCTCCTCAGAACTCAGATACCCAAGATCAACGAGAATCTGCGTTCGTTCGGATAAGAAATGAGGAGTGGATAGAGTGAATCCTTCCGATTTAATCCTCTCAATTTCTTCATCTATTAATCGCGTATAATGATAACAATTAATATTATACCCATCGAGGATATCCGATAGGACCAGTGCTATTTCTTCGATATCGTTAAAATACTTGTTGCCATTCTGTTTAATGATAAGCTTTTCTATATCGCTATCGACATCTAAACTTTCTAGGTAACGCTCATACTCCCAATATCGACGAAAATAGCCTTCCTTCTCGTTAAGAAGGTCCATTATTGGTTCAGGGTACGTGTTGGGATTCCAGAGCTTAATCAACTGCGTTCCCTTGTGCTCAATGCGATCTGGCACTGGGATTGGATGTCATGTACCCAGAGAGGGGCTTCCGGAGTTTTGTTCTGCGACACTACCGATACGGCACCAAAGCCGCCTGCTCCGGATTGTACCGGTAGCTCGCGATTGAGCCATCCCTGATCCGGTCCACCGCTTCGTCAATCGCGTACAGCGGGACCAGGAACCACTCGCGTGGGATGATCGGGTGTCCGAAGCGGTCAATGACCTCGATATCCAGCCGGGCCGGTTCGAAGATGCGGTGGATCAGGTTCTCCAGCTTGCTCCGATTGATGTTGTAGAGTTCGTAGGTCGCAACGACCTCGACCTCGGCCATCAGAAATGTCGGATCGAGCTTGGCGTTCGCGATGCGTCGCTCGACCTTCCCGCTTGTCACGCCGATCTTGTGCAGCACGTCGCGGTTCTCGGCGACCAGGGGGAGGGAGGACTTACTCCGCAGAACGTAGATCGTTCCGCTGGCCTCGTCCCCATCTGCGGTCTTGTTTGCGAAGAGTGGACCGGCTGTCGGCTCGGTGATCCGCCTACCGGCATCGTCCTTATGCAGGGCACGCTGAAGCGAACGCATCAGCATGTTGCTCTCGGTGCCGTTGTCGAAGATCACACGCATCCGGGCGTCCCGGTCTCCGTACTCCTGGGTGAAGGTCTCGCCGATTTCGGCGATGTACGCCTTCTGTCCGCCCAGGATGAAGAAGCGACCTTCCTCGATCTCGGCCTTGCGTTCGAACGGGCGTGTCTCCCTCAAGCCGGTGTCGAGTTCTTTTTGGACCTGTTCGAACAGCGGCTTGAACGTCTCGAAATCCTCACATCGTTCCCGATTGGCGATTTCCTCGGCGGCCCGCTTGTCCGCGACAGATCGGACGTGCTTCAGCTCCGTCAGGTCGGAACCGTCTGCATCGATCCCCAGCTCCGCCAGAAGGGCGTCATCATCGAGTTCATCGGCTGCGGCTTGAGGGGCCGCCGCCACGTCGCCGAGAAGACCCTGATGGTCTAGCGGTTCGACCAAGGCACGGCAGTCTGACTGGTCGCGGATGCGGTCGAGGCGGACGGCGTAGAGACGCTCGAAGATGTCCCGTCCCTCTCCGTGCTGGGGTGCATACCCATGCTCCTCGAAGAACCGCTGTATCTCCTCGAAACCGGCAATGATGCGTTCTTCGCGAGGCGTGTGGGTAGCGGTCTGCTCCGCTTCGACTTCGACGCCCAGTTCGGCCAGGAGGGCATCGTCTTCGTCCGTGAATCCCTTAGCCATTGGCGGCTTCCTGCTTCATGCGAGCGAGGAACGCTACACCCTCGGCCATCCGCTTTTCCCAAGCATCCGGAGACGTGATGGACGGGAGCCGTCCGCGTTCCTGCTTGAATTTCAGAGCCCTCTTGGCCAGATCGCGAGCTTCTTCCGGCGTGAGTTGAACCTTCTTCGCCGAGATGATGGCTGCAACCTGCTTCAGGCTCTCCTCGCTCATGGTCTTGGCCAGGATCGCATAGGCTTCGCTGAACGGGTTGATCCGGTCGATCAGATCGATATCGAGTTCCGTGACGCTGAGTGCGAACTTCCGAACGCCCTGGATCAGGGCGTTGTTCCCGGTGCCTTCGGAAGAGCCCTCTTCGAGGGCCGCCTCCTTGGCCTTTTGGGTGAGGTTCAACGCGGCGATGGCATGCTGCCGTACGGCTTCCTGATCCTCGTCGTCGAGTTCGGGGTACCGGTCTTTGATGATCTTCCCCATCCGAACCTGGGTCAGCTCCTCGGGAACAAGCTCCTCGTCGAAGAGGCCTCGCTCGACCGTGGTCTTGTCCTGGACGAAGGCCGCGATCACCTCATTCAGGTCCTCCTGACAAATTCGTTCGGCCTCTTTGCTTTTCGGTTCCGCGAGCCCCTTAATCTCGATCTGGAACCGACCGCTCGCTTCGTTGAAGCCGACATTGCATTTGTCCGGGTCGTAACCGCCTTCGCCGTAGTCGAAGCCATCCTGCGGGCCGCTGTCCTTGTTCTTGGGGGTGAAGTTGAAGCGGGGAGCAAGGACCTGTTCCATCAGCAGGCTCGCGGCTATGGCCTTCAGGGTGTCGTTCACGGCCTCGGTGACGGCATCCTCGGCGGCATCTGGCTCGGCGATCAGGTTGGTGAAGCGGGCTCGTGTCTTGCCCTCCGCGTCACGGGTCGCACGGCCGATGATCTGAACGATTTCGGTCAAGCTCGACCGGTAGCCGACCGTCAACGCGTGCTGGCACCAAATCCAATCGAAGCCCTCCTTGGCCATGCCGAGGGCAATGATGATGTCGACGTGGTCGCGGTTGCCCTTCTGAGTCGGGTCCTTCAGTGCTGCCGAGACCTTGTCCCGCTTGGATGGGTCGTCGTCGACCAGGTCGGCGATTCGCAGCACGCGACCGTCGGACGTCTTGACGAGCTGGAACCCGGTGGCGGGGTCGGTCCCCAGCCAATCGCCGAGTTCCTCGATGATGTGCTCCACCTCCCTGATCTTGTCCTTCGTGCTTTCACGCGAATTGACCGACGGGATGTGGACGATGGTCTTCTCGTCCGGATCGAGCACCTTGAGGATGTCGTCAGAGTATGAGCCTGTGTAGAAATAGTAGCCGATATCGAGCGTCTTCAGGTATTTATACCCATTGAGCTGCTCATAATATGTGTAGGTCACCGTATCGAACCGTGCCTCGTCGTGCGGCATGAGGACGGGTTCGGCGTCGCCTCGGAAGTACGAGCCCGTCATGGCGACGACATGCACCTTGTTCCTGGCGATCAGGTCGGCGAGCTGAGCTCCGAGTTTGTTGTCCGGATTTGCTGAGACGTGGTGAAACTCATCCACCGCGATCAGACAATCGTCGAAGGCTTCGACGCCGAACTTCTCGACCGCATTTCGGAAGGTCGCGTGCGGGCAGACCAGAACCTCGTCCTCCCCCTTCAGGAAGGCCCCGAGGGAGTCCGCCTTGCCCCCTTCCGAGCCGGGGGCGTTGCACAGGTTCCATTTCGGCTCGACATGCCAGTCGGCCCAGAAGCCGTCCTTACTCAGCGGCTCGTCCGCGAAGCTCGATCCGATGGATTTCTCCGGTACGGTGATGATGGCCTTACGGAGCCCCTGATTCCGCAATTTGTCGAGAGCGATGAACATGAGGGCTCGGCTCTTCCCGGAAGCCGGTGGCGACTTTATCAGGAGATACTGCTCACCTCGTCTCTCGAAGGCACGTTCTTGCATGGGACGCATCCCAAGCTCATTGGATTTGGTGGAGCTACCGTTTTGAGCATAAGAAACAGAGACGGATGGGACGGATTTCTCGCGGTTCATTGCGTTATGCTCCGATCCTGAATTTGCTTCCTGTCAAGGTCTTAGCTGCAGTCATTCTTGTGTAGAGCTCAAAGAGCTTTTCGAGACGCTCGGTATCGTTCCGGAATCGACGACCGATGTATATTCGTTCTAGGACCTCGTCATTGCGGTCATGTGCTGCCCGAAGATCGTCAGGCATCTTCTGTGGATCGTAGAGGTTCGCGATAGTCGCGGGGAAGTGGTTCTCACGCGTCAGTAGGATATCTTCGGCACATCGTGTCAAATCGGCCCGATTTTTATCAGTTAATTGTGGAACCGGGAATGTGTTCCATCCCAACGTATTAGAGTAACGGAAATCTGTTTTGAGTTTTCCGCAGACTGTCGCAATCCACACAAGATGAAGAGCTGAAACAAGCAACGCAATATTCCATAATGGTGCATCAAATAATGCAAAGGCTTCAGAAACAATGCTTCCTTTCGAGAGAATATTTACCGGAATATACTCTCTTGTTTCAGATGATGTCTTGGAAATTATTGTGACAACTTCATTACCTTTCTGTCTAATTTCCCCAAACCGATGCGGGTATTCACTCAATTTCTTGGTTGTTGACCGTGAGCTTTCGAGGCGTTTTTCGGAAACTGCCTGAAACCGACTCTGAAGCCATTCATCTTCCCGAGCTTGATGATATTCAGGGTCTTCGACCCAAATACAACGACGCTCTATTCCGTTGATAAATTCCTGAGTTCCGAATATCGGGCGAATATATTGCCGTATATCGGGGTTCTGAGCGACGACACGTCGTGCTTCTTCGGAGTTTACCAACAGATTCCCGCCGTCATTAGGCATGCTCCCAAAGTTCATGAGACTTACACGGCTAATGGGTTTGGATTTTGGTTCAACAATAACATTTGATGCTGGAACAAGATATGGGTTGATGTTTTCAGTATACGTTAGTACAGCTTCTCCGTTGTTTGTGGTCGTGAATAATCGTCTGGTACGCCCTGGGTTAATCGAAATTCCTACAATAACAACAGTAACGACGGCTTTCTGAGTCGCTAGATTAGCCCATTTGAAACTTGTATGGGCGAATGTAATCTCATGCCCGGTCGCCAAAATGATTGGCCAGAATGCTCCAACCTGACGGCCTTGACAGATTGAGTTCGTAGTCACAAATGCGGCGATAGAGCCAGCTTTACGCCCGTAGTCGGCGGCCTTCATGAACCACCCGGTAACATAGTCGAGTGATTTCCAATTTTTCACACGGCCATCAAAGATCGATCCCAAGTCGGACTTTTGTTCTTCGGATTGCCATTGGCTACCCCTGTATGGGGGATTCCCACAGATATATGTTTCTCCCCCCTCATTTTCAAAATCGATCTGTGCTTGATCTAGGGGGGTGTGGAACAAGTCGTCAGCATGATGCTTTACGCCAGTTCCTTTCACATCCATTAAGCTTAACCAATCCAGTCGTAGAGCGTTGCCGCAAGTGATCCAATTCATTGCATCAAGAGGCAGAAATTCGGCTAAAGCCTCTTTTTGTCCGCGATAGAGAACGTCGCATTGATATTCCGCTATTATAAGAGCAAGCCGTGCGATTTCTGCTGGAAAGTCGCGAATTTCTATCCCACGAAAATTCGTAAGAGGGATGTCTGAGTTTCGCTCTTTCTCGTTTCGACGCTGATTGATATTGGCTTCGATAGCACGCATTTCCTTGTAGGCAATGACGAGAAAGTTGCCTGATCCGCATGCCGGATCGAATACCCTTATTCTAGCCATGCGATTGCGAAGATTGAGAAGTTTCCGGGGATTTCCCTCTGCATCTTCAAGTTTCTCTCTTAGGTCATCGAGAAATAGCGGATTGAGAACCTTTAAAATGTTCGGTACCGAAGTGTAGTGCATCCCCAGTGCACCGCGTTCATCGTCATCGGCGACAGCCTGAATCATTGAACCGAAGATGTCGGGATTGATCTTTGTCCAGTCGAGCTTGCCGACATTAAGCAGGTAGGTGCGTGCCATTCGGCTAAAACGCGGCACTTCTACGGAACCAGAAAACAGCCCTCCATTGACGTAAGGGAAGATATTGGCCCAGGGGCGGAAGTTTCCGGTCGGCCGGTCCTTTGGGCGTGTGTTCATTGCTCGGAATAGCTCCGAGATCACCCAACCTGTGTTTGAGCCGTCTGACTCACTCATCTGTTCGATAGTCTGGGTGAAAAGCCCTTCGCCGTTGAAGATGTCCGTGTCCTCGGCGAAGAAGCTGAAAATCAGACGGGCCATAAAATGGTTCAGCTCGGGCCGTCGATCTGCCGTTCCCCAGTCCGGATTGTTCCTAAGTAGCTCGATGTAGAGCCTGTTGAGGCGGCCGGTCGCCTTGATGTCGAAGGCACTTTCGCGGACCTGCCTGACCGTCGAGATACCGGCGAGTGGCAGGAAGAATCCAAAGTGCTCGGGGAAATCGTTGTAGTCGCAGACGACAGGCGGAATGTCCGAGGCGAGGTCCTCGGCCTGAAAATCCACGCCATCCGTCGCCAGGATGAACTTCGCCTTCGCACGAGCTGTCGCGGGGCTGTTACGAAGTGCGGTAAGGGTGTCGGCGACCTCACCAGGGGCACAGGTCTTGATGTGAATGTTGCTTGTCTGAAGCACGCCATCGACATCGGACCTGTTGGATGATCCGGATCGAAGCCGCTTGATCGTCGTGGCCTTGTTCCCGAACGCTTCGAGAAAGGCGTATGGGAACTCGTCCGGATCGAACGGTTCGGCGGCAAGGGCTGAAATGGCTTCTTCGATCTCGACGGCGTTCATCTATTCCCCGCCTTGTTGCTTTTGGTCCTGTGGAGCAAATGGCTCCACCTTGATTCGCTCGGCGTGCCCCATGACCAAGGCATGGTCGTAGTCCAGTTGCCGCTCCATCCAGGTGCGGGCCGGAGTTCCAAAGGCCTTCTCAAGCCGCACCGCCATCTCAGGCGAAACGCCGGAGCGTCCGTTCAGGAGGTTGCTCAGGGTCTGGCGGTTGACGCAGAGGACGCGGGCCGTCTCGGTAACGGTGAGCCCGTTCTTCGTGATGCATTCACGTCGTACAATCGAGCCCGGATGGTCCATGCCGCCTCCCACCGTCCTCTAGGGTGTAGAGTGATAATCGACACTGGTCAATGTATCCATTCGGGTTCAGGGGGCGGGCGGGAAGACGGGCGAGATTTGAAGCCTCAATCCCGCTCACACAGCCCGGATCACATGATGGTTCTCTGTCGCGTGTTATCTCATACGTGTAAAACTTATCGCCCAACAGAGCGGCGATTATGGAGTCGGAATAATAATGGATAAGAAGCAGCAGGAAGCCCTTGAGCAACATCCAATAGTTCAGACGGTTATAGAGTACCAAAATGGCGTGACGGACGGGGACGCCGGAGGTTTTGCCGAATGGCATTCGTTCCGCGAGTTTTACCAAAAATGGATGAGAAGTGAGACTGACCGATCGAGATATCCAGATGACTACGCGAACCTTCGTCTCGCGGTCTATTTGGCTGCGTTCGGAATGTATCGAGGAAGCGGTTTCCTTCGGCGTGGTACGCACGCTATCCATCAAAGAGCCTGGTCTGTTCTAGATCGGGAAAGTTTGGCGGAATTGCAGGACTGTGATTTCCAAACTGCCTTCAATAAGGCGGGGCAAATCAGCGATCTCGTCGGGAAACTCACAACAGCCTATGAACCGCTGAAGTCGAGGTCGAGATCCGCTGTCAAAGAGGGGATCAAGCCTGCGGCTGATCAATGTGATGGTTCGCCGTTAAGCCCTGAACAGGACGCTTTAAAAACCCTTACCACAAAGGTTGTGCTCGGCACTGTGGTGTGTCTCCCCGCGTACGATGCATACGCGTGCTTCGCTGTTCGAAAGCTCGGGATTGGTCCCCCTAAGACAGACGTGAGCGGCCTAGAGAGGCTATTCGGGTTTGCACTCGAACATCAGCGTGAGTTTGAGGCAGCAGCCAAGGAGGTCGGCAATCCACCCCTGATCCGCGTACTCGACATGTATCTTTGGCGGATCGGGGCAGTGGATGCCGAAAAGAAATCTGCAACAAGGAAAGAAGAGAGTGAGAAATGGCGAGCTACTGAAAAAGAAACCAGAGAGTTGAAACGTGGCCCAATTCGAACGAAAAACATTTAATTAGAAATCATCAAACAATTTCTCCGGTGCAAAGCTTCACCATCGCTGCATGGACGCGTCCAGCTCTCACCTGGATGAATGCCTCGTATTCACCAGCTTTCAGGGTGTCATAAGGCACCATGTGGCTTTCCAGCCTCTGGCGTACCTCAGCTTCTCCGAGACCGGCTTCCTTCGCACGCTCTTGGAGGTACGCCATCGGCGTGTTCGCCCCGATCTTCCGGTTTGTCTTCCACGAGATGAGGGCACAATTCATTGCCCTGGTCGCGTACGCGTCGTCGCGGTCGACGCCCAAGACACTCACGGGGACGAGGTGGTGATACTCGCGTCGGTCGATGTTGGTCGCTTTGGCCTTCTCGCCGTCTGCGAAGTCGTAACCACCCTTGTGCATCGAACACGCGATAATGGCTCTGGCCAGACGATCCTTTCGAGACGGCCACCCTGCCTTCGCCAACTCCTCGACCGATGGGAGGGGATTGGCCTCCTCGTCGAAGAGTTCCGGCTGGTTCGGGTGGTCGCGGTCCCTGATGATCTCAGCGAGGCGAACGAAGTCGGCGTATCCTCTCGTCGCTGCGGTCTTGAGGTACCGGTCTGTGAAGCTGGCCCGCCAGAGTGCCTTGCGGATCAGAGTTCGAGCACGCCCTTCTTCATCGCCTCCGGTCTTGGGAGCACGAGCCCACAATGCCGATACTAGGTACACAGCCACCTCGGTCGGCAGCAGCTTGTCGGAGTAGATACCTTCGTCCTGAAGGAAATTGAGACCTCTCTCGATGCCGGTCAGGACATCGGTCCAGATTTCCGCAAACGCCTTGCCGAACTCCAAATCAAGATAGGTCGCTTTCAATGGTGGTTTGCCGAGGAGTAGTGCACCGACCGACAGCGTCAGGTCTTCGATCTTGCTGAAATGTGCGGTTGCGGGTACCCGCTGTTTCAGGTCTTCGACCATCTCGTGGAGGGAGTTCCCAACCGCCCCCTCCAACTGAGCGACCACGATATCGAAATCCTTCAACGGCGATGCGGACGTGTTCATGTTGATGAACACGTTCAGGGCGGTCTCCTGAGATGTCCCGACCGGCAACTCCAGGAAGGGGACCTTGTAGGCCGCGACGCGAGACCGCAGCTTCGCGATTCGCCTTCCGTCCTGGTTCGAAGCTCCTACGGCATCACACCAGGCATCCAGACGCTCTTCCCCGGCGTTTCCAGGGCAGAGGACATCGATTGGGACCAAGGACCGTTCGAACTGCTGTACCGGGTCGTCAGCCCATACGGGGTATCGAATACCCTTGCGAGGCCAACGTTTGACGATCTCGACATCCGGCTCGCTATCTTCGCCGTTCAGTTTCACGAAGATCGTCATGTCGTCGTAGTCGGCATGCAGCGAACGCCACAATGCCGTCATCCGCTGCTGGCCATCCAGCAGGTGCATGCTGGGTCTCTGGCTAGTCGGCGGAGCCCCGACGATGGACCGTGAGTGGAACAATTCCTTGTCCCCTACCTCAAGCGTGAGCAGTGCTCCAATCGGCAGAGATGGCTGCCGCAAGACGTTCTCCAGGACGCCTTCGATCTGACCTGCACTCCAAGCCTCGTGGCGTTGAAAGCGTGGCAGGGCAACCTGGCCCTGCGAGATCATGGCAAACCATTCCTCAATGTTCTTTGTGCGTGCTTCCATAATCTCCCCCGACCTGGATGATCGCATAGTAGGTCGGCACGGCGGGTCTGTAACCTATCGGCGAGCTTCTACCGTTGCTGATCGGTTTCTTGGTTGGAACGTCGAGTGTCCGCCGCCTTTCTGGCAGCTGTCTTCCGCCTCCGAGTTCGACCTGCACGCTCACCTGCTCCTTGCTGGAGCTTCTTCCAATCGGGCTCCCTCGTTGCCCAGATTTGCCGGATTGACGACGAGCTATGGGGAGGTGGCGATCCGGCACCAAACCCTGCGTACATCTGCTCGATCTCGGCTTCGGTGATGAGCCCCAGGTCGTACGCTCGGTGGCACAGAAGGCAAAGAGGGAGGTACTTCTCTGGATTGGTCCGCCAGTTCGGAATGTGGGCGACCTCGACCAGGGAGGGAACATCGAAACCGCAACACGCACACCTTCGCTGGTCGGCGGGCATCGTGACTGCTGGGCGTCGTTCGTTCTTGGAGGGCATTGGAGTGGGCCGAGGTGGTGATGATCGATGCACTATGAGTGAAATTCAGTCGAAGTAGTCCTCGGGATCATAGGTGCCTTTGAAGCTGATCGATCCGATTCTTGCTTTCCCGTAGCGAACCGGTGAGCCGGTCAGGACAATGTATCGAACAAACCTTCCCCCGAGAGTCGGAATAAGGCCCCAGAGAGCACTGTATGAGAGCGAGCCAAGGTACGATGCGAAGTCAGAGCTGAGAGTGAGCATGCCGACAACATTGCCCATGGCATCGGCTTCCGGTCCTGTCAGGAGAGTATCCAGGTCTCTATCGCCAATTAGCGTCATCTTGACCGTCCGACTTGCGTACCTGCTGGGACTTAGTAGGCGTGCTCGGATCGCGACATGCTGATGTTCGACCAGTCCGTTGCGTGAAAGCCTGCTGTCTCGGTCGGCGGACATCGAGTAATCGATGTCCACGGCCGTGATCTCAAGCAGGTAGCACACGGACTGGACGGATTTCGGTGTCGACGATCGGCGAGTTGTAGGTCCGGCAGGTGCACGGCTAGGCATGGCGATCTCCTTCTACCGAGCCCGCATGATATCCTTGTCGACGAAGCCCTTCCCGACTGCCCTTTTGACGGTGTGTAGATGACCGCCGCTGCCCAAGTACGAATTCAGTCGAACTGCCCATGCTGCCCGACGACGCAACATATCAACAGGTTAGCAACAGCATAATAAGCTGTATTGGCGAAGATTGTCCGTTCGTTTATCTTTAGTTTCAACGCAGTATGCGTCAAAAATACAAGTATAATGCCCTCCGAAGGCAGAGGTCACAGGTTCGAATCCTGTCGGGTGCGCCACTTTTCCCTGACGCTCCTCCAGCGACGTTCCTCAGCCCTTCCTCCGACCGTCCAGCAGCACGGTCGCGGTCTCGTCGTCGGCCGGGAAGAAGGCTTCGATCGCCAGCTCCGACAAGGTAATGTCCAGGGCGGTGCCGAAGACCGTCGTGGTGCTCAGGAAGGACAGAACGCCGGCCTCCAGGCGCAGGCGGAATGGCACGGCGACGCCGGCGAGCGGGTTGGTGGCGGGCCGGCTGTGCGGCGCCGCGCCTGGCGGAACGGGATAGGCCCGAAGCTCCTCAAGCAGCGCGGTGAGCGCTGGGTCGGCCGTCAGGCTCACCTGCTCGCCCAGCCGGCTCAGCACATGGTCGCGCCATTCCCGGAAATTGACGATCCGGCCGGCCAGACCGTCGGGATGCAGGCTGAGCCGCAGGACGTTGACCGGCGGCGCCAGCAGCGCCGGCGCCACCCCCGCCAGCAGCCGGCCGACCGCGGCGTTCGCATGCACCAGGGTCCAGTGCCGGTCGACCGCCAGGGCTGGAAACGGCTCGTGGCGCTCCAGGATCAGGGCAACGGCCCGGTGGGCGGCGGCCATGGCCGGGTCGTCGGCGGGACGGGCCTGGAACACCGGCGCGTAGCCGGCGGCCACGAGGAGCTGGTTGCGTTCGCGCAGCGGCAGGGCGAGGCGCTCGGCCAGGCGCAGGATGACCTCGCGGCTCGGCGAACTGCGGCCGCTCTCGATGAAGCTCAGGTGCCGTTGGGACACCTCCGCCTCGGCGGCGAGCGCCAGCTGGCTGAGCGAGCGGCGGCGGCGCCAGCCGCGCAGCAGCGGGCCAAAACTCGGGGCGGGGGCGGTACTGTCCATGGCGCAACCCTAACCCCGACAGAAAGGGGCGCCAATTACCCGGCAGGTAATCGACCTGTCTCCCGCTACGGCGAAGGATGCGCACACCCCATCCGGGGCCGTGACGCAACCTTGGAGGCTGTCATGCCGCAAGATCGACCCACCCTGTCCCTTCGCCGGGTTCTGTATCTGGATGCCGCCACCTGTCTGGCGATGGGCGGCATTCTCGTTGCCGGGACCGGATTTCTCGCCGGACTCACGGACATTCCCGCGCCGTTGCTGTTCTATGCCGGGCTGGCGCTGCTCCCGCTTGCCGGCGTCATCGCCGCGATCGGCCGCTGGATGGCGGGCAGTCCTGCCGTCTGGTTGGTGATCCTCGGTAATGCCGGTTGGGTGCTCGGAAGCCTGGCCCTGGTGGCCGGGGTGATCTCGCCCAATCTGCTGGGCGTGGCGTTCATCCTCTCCCAGGCGGCCGCCGTCTGCCTCCTCACCTGGCTCGAACTCGCGGCGTTCCGCACCGTGGGGAGGGCGTGACCATGGCGGCTTACGCGATGGCGTATCTGCACCGGGTCGAGATGGGTCCGGCGATCGTCGACTATCTCCGGCGGATCGACGACACCCTTGTGCCGTTCGGCGGCCGCTACCTGATCCATGGCGGAGGGGTCGAGGTGCTGGAGGGGGCGTGGTCGGGCGATCTGATCATGATCGCCTTTCCGGATCTGGAGCGGGCCCGCGCCTGGTATGCCTCGCCGGCCTATCGGCGCATCCTGCCCCTGCGGACCGGCCATTCGGAGGGTCCGGTGATCCTGATCGACGGGGTCGAGGAGGGACATCGGGCGACGGACATCCTCGGTTGACGCGAACGCCCAAAGGCCCGGCATCGGCGCGTGGTGCCGGGCCTTTGATTCAGTGATAGGCGATGGTCACCAGAACCCGAACCAGACCCCGATGCCATGGATGATGGCGATCGGGAAGAAGATCGCGCCGGCGATGAGAAAGCCCCAGGATTCCTCGGTGAAGCAGGTGTAGAGGTGCTGAAACCACGCCGCGACCCCCACCAGCAGCACGAAGAGCGCGGTGCAGATGCCGATGACGCCGGTCTGAATGATTCTGTCGATCATGGGGGTCCCATCTGTGGCCATTGCGGAGGGATAACGCGGCAGCGGCCGATCGGCTCCCTCATGGCGTGCCGCGATAGACCGGCACCCGCTTGTTGAGGAAGGCGTCGAGGCCCTCCTGGGCGTCCGGCTCGACCGAGGCGGCGGCGATGGCGGTGCCTTCCTTCTCCATCTGCGCCTCGAAGCTGGTGTCGAAGCTGTCGATCAGCAGCCGCCTGGCCCGGCCATAGGCCCGGGTCGGGCCGGCGGCGAGAGTGCGGGCGGTCTCCTCCGCTTTGGCGAGCAGGGCGTCGTCGGCCACGGTCGCCGTGGCGATGCCCCATTCGACCGCCTCGGCGGCGGAGAGCCGGCGGTTGGTCAGGGTCAGTTCCTGGGCGCGGCGCAGGCCGACCATCCGGGGCAGCAGGAAGGTCGACCCGCCATCCGGCGACAGGCCGGCCGCGGTATAGGCCATGGCGAATTTCGAACTCTCCGCCGCGTAGACCAGGTCGCCCAGCAGCGCCAGCGACAGCCCGGCACCGGCGGCGGCACCCTGGACGGCGACCACCAGCGGCGCGTCCATCCGCGCCAGGGTCGAGCAGGCGGCATGCAGATAGCCGGTGGTCTCCTTGATCAGGGCGCCGACCCCGGGGCCGGCCTCCTTGAAGGTCTTCAGGTCGCCGCCGACGCAGAAGTTCTTGCCCGCACCGGTCAGCAGCACCGCCCGCACCGAGCTGTCCGACGCGCAGCGCACCGACGCCTTCATCAGCGCCAGGCCGAGCTCGGGGGTGATCGAATTGCCCGCCTCGGGGCGGGTCAAGGTCAGGCGGGCAAGCCCGCCCTCCAGCGAGAACGATACGAGAGTGTCGGTCACAGAGGTCTCGGGCACGGTCGCCTCCCAGCGCTTTTGGTCGGGCGCAGGGTAGCGGGATTGACCGTGCGGCGGTCAAACCGGTTTCTGCGGCGGCGGACGTTTTCGGGTGTCGAGCGGTAGATCCAGCCGTGCGGTTCGGGTTTTGGCTTCACCTTTTTTACGGGAAATGATCTTATTGCGATGATCCTAATACGATAGCCATATGTGAAGAATGGTTGTGAGGCGGACCGCCGGAACTCGGAGACGGGAGCGGCGTGCGGCCGGCCGGGACAAGAGACGACAATCTTAGGATAGCCACTGCAACGACGCGGATAGGAGGCTGAGGCGGTCGTTCCGCCGCCGGAGCGGTGCCGGACACCGAGCCCTCGTTCCGCCCAGGACGGGAGGATACAAGGATGTCGATCACGCCGCTGTACGACACGGACGGGAACGGAATCGCTACCGCTACCGTCAGCTTCGACTACGGTTTCACGGAGGCGCAGAAGGAATCGATCTATACCGCGCTCGATACCTGGGAAGCGCTGACGAATGTGGACTTCTCGACCCATTCCGCCGGGGCGGAGAATCAGGTCGCCTTCACCGCCGGTTCGATCGACAACGTCTTCGGTATCTGGGCCTATGCCTATTACTGGGGTGAGGTCGTCTATGACGTCTCCGACATGAACCGCATCGAGCCCGAGATCTTTACCACCCTGTCGATCCATGAGGTGGGGCACATCGTCGGGTTGGAGCACCAAACCAGCGACAGCGTCATGATCTCCGCCATCCGGTCGGCCGCAAGTGCACCGACCGATCTGGATATCGCCAACCTGGAGGAGATTTACGGCCCGAAGATCACCGGGCTTGCGGCGACCGTGCAGGCCGGAGGGGACGGGGTGCAGGAGGTCGTCGGCAATGCCGGAGCGGATATTCTCTATGGTAACCAGGCCGGCGACACATTGCTCGGCCGCGATGGCGACGACACGCTGTATGGCGGCCAGGACGACGATACGCTGATCGCCGGCAACGGCGACGACCAACTGTTCGGCAATCTCGGAAACGACCTGGTGTCGGGAGGTCTCGGCGACGATCTCATGGTCGGAGGCGGCGGCGCCGATCTGTTCATCGTCGGGTCGGGACAGGACACCATCAGCGATTTCTCGGCGGCGGAAGGTGACCGGCTGAGCGGGGTGATGCTGCGGGCGACCGACGCGATAGATGGCGTCACCCTCTGGCTGGACGATGGCACCGTGAAGCTGATCGGCCTGACTTCGAACGACGTGGATATGATCTTCGTCTGACCGGCGCGGGCCGGAATCAGAAATCCAGGTCGGCGTAATGGCCCACGGGGCGCAGGCCGGGGACGGCGTCGGCGAGCAGGGAGCGGAAGGCCGGGCGCGATTTCACCCGGGCGTACCATTCCTTGGCCTCCGGCGCGTGGTCCCAGGGCACGTCGCCCAGATAGTCGACGCAGGACAGGTGGGCGGCGGCGGCGAGGTCGGCCAGCGAGAACTTGTCGCCGGCGAGCCAGGTCCGGCGCTCCGCCAGCCAGGCGATATAGGCCAGGTGAATCTGCAGGTTCGCATGGCCGGCGCGGATGGCGGAGCTCGAGGGCTCGCCGATGCCGAGAAAGCGCTTCATCACCTTCTCGCCGACCAGCAGGTCGGTCACCTCGCGGTCGAACTTGCGGTCGAACCAGGAGACCAGCCGGCGGATCTCCGCCCGGTCCGCGATCGTGCCGGGCAGCAGCGGAATGGTGTCGTCGCATTCCTCGAGATATTCGGCGATGGCCTGGGAGCCGGCTATGGTGCTGCCGTCGTCCTCCACCAGCACCGGAACCTCGCCGGCCGGGTTGATCGCCAGGAACTCGTCGCGCCGCTCCCAGACCGGTTCGGCGCGCAGATGGACCTCCATGCGCTTCTCGCCCAGGACCAGACGGATCAGGCGGGACTGCGGAGATAGTGCCAGATGATAAAGCGTGCGCATGGACCGGGGGAAACGCGACGGAGAGCGGGAGTCTAGCAGGTCGGGTCGGGGCGGCGCTACAGCGCTAGCTCCGCGTCGATCCTTCCTCACTCTCCGGCGGCGGGTCGGAGGCCGGCTGGGCGGGCGGCCGGGTCTCCTGCACCGCCGTGTCGGAGGGCGGGGTCTCGGGCGGCGGCGCCAGCTGCTTCGCGGCCTGCTCGGCCTGCAGGGTGACATGGGCCGGCGGGGCCTTGCCGGCCGCGTCGACGCCGAAATAGACGGTGGTGTGCGGGAACGGAATCTCGATGTTCTCCGCGTCGAACCGCTTCTTCAGACGGCGCAGCATCTCGCGCTTCACGCCCCATTGCTTGATCGGCGGGGTCTTGATCCGGCAGCGGATGATCACCGCGCTGTCGGCCAGCTCGTTCACGCCCAGGATCTCGATCGGCTCGAGGAACAGCGCGCTCCAGGCCTCGTCCGCCTGCATCTCGTCGGCCACCTCCTTGATCACCACGCTGACCCGGTCGGTGTCCTCGCGATAGGCCACGCCCACGTCGAGCAGGGCGAAGGAGAAGTCCTTGGTCAGGTTGACCACCGTGGTGACGTCGCCGAACGGGATGACGTGCACCGAGCCCTCCAGATCGCGCAGACGGATGGTGCGGATCGACATGTCCTCCACGACGCCGGTATGGCCCCCGGCCGTCACCACGTCGCCGACGGCCACCGTGTCCTCGATCAGCATGAACAGGCCGGTAATCACATCGCGCACCAGCGCCTGGGAGCCGAAACCGATGGCCAGACCGACGACACCGGCACCGGCGAGCAGCGGCGCGATGTCGATGCCGAGTTCGGAGAGCACGATCAGCCCGCCGAACACCACCAGGGCGACCAGCACCGCCCGCCGCAGCAGGGGCAGCAGAGTCTTGGTCCGGCTGCTCGCCTCGCGCGGACTGCCGTCGGAATTGGTGCCGGACAGCGCCCGGGCGATGCCGCTGGCGGTCAGCTCCCAGATGACCACGCAGACGATCAGCACCAGGATGATCGTGCCGGCAGAGCGCAGCACCGCCGTCTGGGTCTGGGTATCCAGCGCGCTGATCACGCCGGCGTTCCAGCCCTCGAGGATGGCGACGGCGGCCAGGGCGAGGATCACGATGTCGACCGCCTTCTTCAGGGTCGGCCGATACAGATTGGCCCGCTTGCGCAGACCCGGAAACCGCTTCTCGAGCTCCTCGTCGACGGCGAACAGCCGGTCGAGCAGCTTGTTGGCGAGGTGCTGGGCGGCGAGGGCGGCGGCGGCGGCGACCACCGAGATCACGGTCGCCCGCAGCATGAACAGGAAGCCGTCCTGGGCGCCGGAGACGAAGATCCCGAAGCCGACCAGGATGTAGAGGCTGGCCAGCAGGTTCCAGATATCGGCGAAGCGGCGGCGCACGACGCTCTTGCCGCCGCCTCGGATCGCCTCGCGGACGGTCGGCCGCAGCTGGGTGACGAGGATCAGCAGCATGCCGGTCATCACCGCGGCGGCGGCCACCTCGAGGGCGTGGGAGCCGACATACCCGGCGCCCAGCGGCAGGGCGGTCTGGGAAATCACGTAGCCGATCACGCCGACGGCGGTGAGGCGCATCACCCACAGATAGAGATAGGCGGCCATCTCGTCTCCGACCCGCAGGATCCTGAGATGCGGGGCGTAGGGGGCCAGGATCAGCCGGGCGAGAACGCCGATACCGGTCTGCACGGCGATCGCCTGGATCACCACGAGAGCGATCTGTTCGGCCTGAAAGCTGCGGGGCACGACCACCAGAGCGGCCCAGCCGGCGCCGAGCACGGCGGCCACGGTGAAGGCCTCCAGGATGGTGCGGAAGATCGCGGTGAAGATCTTCGCCTGGATCGACGGTACCTCGGCGTCGCGCAGGCGGCGGATCGTGCGGCCCAGGGCGAGGCCGGTCAGCCACCGGGCGATCAGTGCCACCAGTATCGGAAAGCCGAGGCCGACGGTGGCGATCTCGATCCAGAAATCTCGGCGGTATTCGACGTTGATCTGCCTGTCCAGCCACTCCGGCAGGTCGCGGATGGCGATCACCGCGTCCCACACCTCGGAGAACACGAGTTGCACCCGCTCGCCCTGATTGATCACCGCGTCCGAGAGCTGGTCGCTGAACGAGTGGTCGTCGGCCGGGGGCTGCTCCGCGCCTTGGGCGGGCGCTTCGGCAGTATCGCCAACGGCCGTCCCGCCAACGGCCGTCCCGCCAACGGCCGTCCCGCCAACGGCCGTCCCGCTCTGGGCTTCCAGCAGAGTGCGCAGGTCGGACAGCAATTGGGCGCGGCGCTCGGGATCCTCAAGGGTCTGGATCAGCCGACGCAGATCGGCGGCGGTTTCCGGCGCGGCACCCTCCGGGCCCGCGGTCTCCTGGGCCTCTGCGGAAGTCTCTGTGGAGGTTTCCGCGGATGGCGACCCGGTGGCCAGGCCAGGGGTCTGGGCGGACAGGGGAGACGCCGCGAGGAGGGCGGCGGCCAGAGCCAGGCAAACGATCAGAAGGCGCATGAAGGATCCGGGAACAGTCAAGGTCCCCCATAAATTAACGTTCCTGGCCCCAGGTCAACCGTGCAGGCGACCACGGCGGCCGGCTACCAGGTCGGCGGCGACGAGCGAAGCGCGGTCGCCGGCCGGTCGTAGCGCATCGCGCAGCCGTCGATCGCCACCGGCGGCTTCAGACGCAGCGCCGGTCCCCGGCCGGTGCTCTCCGGCCGCGGCCAGAAGTCGGCGTCGCCGCGCGGCGCCAGAGGGCCGTCCAGGTCCTCCGGGTCGTTGTCGGTCACCAGCTTGGCGGTGCGGGCGAGGGAGGCCCGGACCCGCAGGACCCGGCCGGTTGACCGTCGCTCGGCGATGCCGCGCAGGGCGCCGATCGCCATGAGATATCCGGTGGCGTGATCCAGCGCCTGGACCGGCAGCGGCACCGGCTTGTCCGCACCCCGGCGGATCATGCCGGCATGGGCGATGCCGCTCGACATCTGCAGCAGGCTGTCGAAGGCCCGACGGGTCCGCCACGGCCCGCTCCAGCCATAGGCGTCCAGGGACACGTCGATCAGGGCGGGGTTCAGCGCTCGGCGTGTCTCGATTCCAAAGCCTATCTTCTCCAGCGCATCGCTGCGATAGCCATGGATGAACAGGTCCGCCTCCGACAGCAGCTTGGCAAAAGTCTCCCGGTCGGCCTCCTTGGTCAGATCGAGGCCGGTGCAGCGCTTGCCGAGCGTCATGTCGGGCTCCAGCAGCGGCTCCTCCCACCAGGGCGGATCGACCCGTAGCACATCGGCCCCGAACCCGGCGAGAAACCGGCCGCAGGCGGGGCCGGCCAGGACTCGTGTGCAGTCCAGAACCTTCAACCCGACGAGCGGGCGGGCGGGATCGACGTCACGCCCGTCGGGCGGCCCGTCGCTCCAGTCCATGTGGATCAGCGGTTCGGCGTTGGCCGCCATGCCCTGGGGATGCGCTTTCCAAGCCTCAATGGAGCGCATCTCCGCGGCACAGCCGTTTTCCGCCACCACCGCGGTCTCCAGCGCCTTCGCCTCCCATTGCGCGACGGCGGGGGCCATGGCGGCGCGGTCGGCATGGTCGCCGAGCACCCGCTGGGCGGCGGCCCGGTGGTGCGGCGCGTTGGTGTGCAGCCGGATCCAGCCGTCCCTGGTCGGATAATCGCCGGCGATCGAGTCCCAGATCCCCGGGATCTCCCAGCCCAGGGCCTCGAAGGTCAGGTCGTACCAGAACGAGGCCTGCCGGCGGTCGACCGTCACGCCCGGCACCGTGCCGCAGGCCTGGCCGATCAGCCGCGCGACTTCGACGGAGGCGGCACCGACGGTCGCGGCCGCCAGATCGGTTACCGCGAAGACCGAGGGCAGGCCGCCCTCGCCGGTGACGGCGAAGGATGCGGGTTCGTCATCGCCGAGCGCCCCGGCGATGTGGTCGAGAAATCCGTCCATGTGGCTACCTCGCGAAGTCGAAAGGCTGGGTCCGGCGCATGCTGTCGTCGATGCGCAGGCGGTGGTTGACGGGCGGATGCGCCCGCTGGGTGCAGTCGAGCCGCTCGCAGACCCGGCAGCTCACGCCGGCCGGCGTGGCTTGCGGCTTGCGCTTGGCGTCGTGCCCGTCGGCATAGACCAGGTGCTTGGCCTCCTTCCACTCGCAACCCAGCGCGATGGCGTAGCGCGGCTGCAAAGGGTCGCGGCCGCCGCCGATGACATCCAGGGTGCGGGCCAGCAGGAACAGGGTCGTGCCGTCGGGCAGGGCAGCCACCTGGGTCTGGATCTGACCCGGTGTGCGGAACACGTCATGCACCGCGAGCCGGGGGCAGGTGCCGCCGAACCGGGCGAAATGATAGCCGCCGCCGGACAGCCGCTTGGAGATGTTGCCGGCATTGTCGATCCGCAGAAAGAAGAACGGTACCCCGCGGGCGCCCGGCCGCTGCAGGGTGGTCAGCCGGTGGCAGACCTGCTCGAAGCTGGCACCGAAGCGCCGGCGCAGCAGCTCCACGTCGTAGCGCAGCTCCTGGGCCGCCTTCAGGAAAGGGGCATAGGGCATCATCAGCGCGCCGGCGAAATAGGCCGCCAAGGTCGCCCGCAGCAGTCCGTGCGCCTCCTCGCCGCACAGGCCCGCCCGGGTGACCAGATCGTCCAACAGGTCGCGCTCGGTGATCAGCACGAACTGAACCGCCAGGTTGAACACCCGGCCCGACGCGAGCAGCGACTCGGAGATCAGGATGCGGCGGCGGTGATGGTCCCAGCGCCGCAGGGTGTCGCCCATCACCTCAACCGGCATGATCCGCACGCCGATGCCGTGGTCGCGTTCGATATGGTCGCGCAGGCCGGCGAACAGGGCGTCTCGGTCCAGGGCGGCGCTCTCCCACACCTGCTCGGCAAGCCGCTCCATCGGATCGAAATAGTTGCTCTCGCCCTGCAGGAAGTCGCGGACCTCCTCCACCGGAGCCACGGTCATCGAGGCTTCGAGGCCGCCGTCGCCGCCCTCCCGGTGGGCCAGCGCCTGGGCGGTCTCCCAGAGCTGGCGGTAGGCCTGATACAGGCTGAGCACGCCCTGGGCGGCGGCGGGCGCCGCGCCGACCAGCTCGCGGATTTCGCGGTCGGAGACGCGTTGGCCCTCGAACAGGGTGTCACCGAACACCTCCGACAGGCCGGCGGCGAGGCGCTGGTCGTCATCCTCGGCGAAGGCCTTCAGGTCGATCTCGAAGGTCTGGCCGAGCTTGAACAGCAGCGGCACGGTCACCGGCCGCTGGTTGTGCTCGATCAGGTTGAGATAGCTGGGGGAAATGCCGATCTGGGCCGCCATTTCGGTCTGGCTCAGCCCGGTATCCATTCTGAAGCGCCGGACCTTGTGGCCCAGCATGGCCTTGCGATCGAGGCTTTCCATTCCCCTTGGTCCGCCCATTGGGCTCTCAGCGTGTCGGGAAGACAGTCTAGAGCGGGTTTTTTGCGGATGCGAACACTTTACGAATTTTACAGGAACAGGCGGATTGGATTTACGCCTGTTACATATTTACTCTTTTTCAAACAACGTTTTATGGACGTCTTCCTCGATCCGCTCCTACGGTTCCCTTGCATTGCGGCGCAGCAGAAGGCGCCGCGGGACCGATGGAGAGGACCGCAGGAATGACCAGTTTCGAGGAGCATACCCAGACCGGCCTGGGCCGTTTCGACAATGTGCGGCGCGACTACGCGATGGCGGATGTCGCACGGCTGGCCGGCTCGGTGCGGGTCGAGCATACGCTCGCCCGGCGCGGGGCCGAGCGGCTGTGGCACCTGCTGAACACCGAGCCCTATGTCAACACGCTCGGAGCGCTGACCGGCAACCAGGCGATGCAGCAGGTCAAGGCGGGGCTGAAGGCCATCTACCTGTCCGGCTGGCAGGTCGCCGCCGACGCCAACAGCGCCGGGGCGATGTATCCCGACCAGAGCCTGTACCCGGTGAATTCCGGCCCGGAGCTGGTCCGCCGGATCAACAACACCTTCATGCGCGCCGACCAGATCCAGACGATGGAGCAGTCCGGCGATACCGACTTCTTCGCGCCGATCGTCGCCGATGCGGAGGCCGGATTCGGCGGCGCGCTGAACGCCTTCGAGCTGGCCAAGGCCTATATCGAGGCCGGGGCCGCCGGCATCCATTTCGAGGATCAGCTCGCCTCGGAGAAGAAGTGCGGCCACATGGGCGGCAAGGTGCTGATCCCGACCCAGCAGCATATCGGGACGCTGAACGCCGCCCGGCTGGCCGCCGACGTCATGGGCGTGCCGACGCTGATCATCTGCCGCACCGACGCGGAGAGTGCGAAGCTCATCACCTCCGACGTGGACGAGCGCGACCACCCGTTCCTCACCGGCGAACGTACGGCGGAGGGCTTCTACCGGCTGAAGGACGGCACCAGCTTCGAGCGCTGCGTCGCCCGGGGGCTGGCCTACGCGCCGTATTCCGACCTGTTGTGGATGGAGACATCCACGCCGGATCTGGACCAGGCGAAGCGCTTCGCCGAGGCGATCCGGTCGGAGTTCCCCGACCAGATGCTGGCCTACAACTGTTCGCCCTCCTTCAACTGGGCGGCCAACCTGGACAAGGACGATATCGCCCGGTTCCAGCGCGAGATCGGCGCCATGGGCTACAAGTTCCAGTTCGTCACGCTCGCCGGTTTCCACAGCCTGAACCACGGCATGTTCGAGCTGGCCCGCGGCTATGCCGAGCGCGGCATGGCGGCCTACTCCGAGTTGCAGAACGCCGAATTCGCCAGCGAGGCGGACGGCTACACCGCGACCCGCCACCAGCGCGAGGTCGGCACGGGGTATTTCGACGCGGTCTCCGTCGCCATCAAGGGCGGCGCGTCGTCCACCACCGCGCTCGCCGACAGCACCGAGGCGGCGCAGTTCCGAAAGAAGGCCCCGCTGCAGAGCGCGGCCGAGTGAGAGGAGGACACATCATGCCGGAACATCGTTACTGGGTGATCGGCGGCGAATACGCCAGCACCGCCTTCGACCGCGTGGTGGAGGGAACCGAGCGGATCCTGGGGCCATACCTGTGCCGAGACGAGGCCCATAAGGCCTGGGAGGAAGTCGCCGTGGAGACCCGGGCCATCTGCCTCGCCCGCTTCACCATCGTCCAGGAGGGCGCGCGGGCGGCGTAATGCGCCCTGCGTTGGACTGCCTTCGACCGCCTTCCCAGCTCCGCTCCGGGAAGGCGGTCTGCATTTGGGCGGGCGTCGTTAGAGCAGGCTCTTGGCGATGGCGACGACGGCGAGCACCGTCAGCAACACGAGAGCGGCACGCTTCACATGGCCCGGGTCGGCGATGCCGTAGAGGTGACGACCGGCGAGCACGGCCAGCTCCACGATCGGGGCGAGCACCAGGGCGCGCCAGCCGACCGTCTCGGTGATGATGCCGAACCAGAGCATCGCGGCCAGCGCGGCCAGATCGCTGAACAGGAAGAAGGCGATGGATGTCGCCCGCAGCGTCGCCACTGGCAGCGGCGAGGAGAGATACAGCAGGATCACCGGCGGGCCGGGCATGCCCATGGTGCCGGACAGGAAGCCTGCCGCCATGCCGGTGCCGGTCAGCAGCGGCGCACCGGGAGGCCGAGCCATCTGGAACCCCCGGGCGATGATCAGCACGGCGATCAGCACCATCACGCCGATGGCGAGCCGCATGGTCTCCGCGTCGAGGGAGGACAGCAGCCAGGCGCCGAGCGGGATCGCCGGCAGGGCGCCGAGCACCAGGAAGGACACGCCGCGCCGGTCCACGTCGTGGCGGACCGAGGGCAGCATCCGCACCCCGGCCAGGATGTCGAGCAGCAGCGCGATCGGGACAATCTCCACCGGCGCGATGACCAGGCTGGTGGACGTCACGACGATCAGCGGAAAGCCGAAGCCTGTGAAGCCGCGCACCACGCCGGCGACGATGCAGGCGCCGACAACGGCCGCCCAGATCGGGGCCTGCCAGCCCAGAAAGACAAGGTCCTGAAAGCCGGCGGTGAGCCCGCTCACCCGGCCGCCCGGAGCGCGGTCACGTCACCGGCTCCTCGAACCCACCTCCAGGGCCGGATCGGTCGCGTGCCTTTGCGCGGCAGCGCATCCAGCGCGCCGGCCTTCAGGTCGCGGACCTGCAGCCATCCGGCCTTCAGCGGTCCCGGCATCTCGAAGCCGTAAGGCGGGGCGGGCTCGAAGCCGAAGGGGAGGTAGTAGGACGGCTCGCCGGACACCAGGCAGATGTCCCAGCCGCCGTCGCGTGCCGCCTGCAGGCCGTGGGAGACCAGCGCGCGGCCGAGGCCCTGACCCTGCATGGTCGGGCAGACGGCGAGCGGACCGAGCAGGACGGCGGAGATGTCCTGGCCGGCATCGGCTCGGCCCACATCCACCTGCCAGAACCGGATCGTGGCCAGCACCCGGCCGTCGATCGGATCGTCGGCGACGAAGGCGAGGCCCTCGGCGACCGGGCCCTGACGCAGGCGCCAGACGGTGCGGCCCTTGCGATCGGTGCCGAAACCGAGGTCGTTCAGATGCTCGACGGCGGAAGTGTCGGCGGGAAGTTCGGCGCGGATGTGAAACATGGCGATGACCTGATCCGGAGAGGGCGTCGAAACCCCGTTCCGGTCGGCCGGCACGGGGGCGTTCAGATGCTGGGAAGCACCTGTCGTCGTCGCTCCAATCGGGTATGCCGGTCGTTCATAGGTCTGGTCCCCTGTCAGACCTTTGCAAATACCGCAAACCCGGACGGGTCTCCATAGATTTTTCGCCGGGTCTGGATCGCGTGCGGCGCGCGTTGCAGAAACATCACGTTGTCACCAGGACCGCCTTGGCGTTCTCCACGGGGGCGGTACCCGGCACGATGACCATCGGATCGGTGCGGCGGTCCTCGCGGCTGTTCGGCCAGGTCTGCACCACCAGAACCTGGGTCACCGGCCCCTGGTCGGTGGCGCCGATCGGCAGCATGACCCGGCGGGTCCACAGGAATCCGCCCACGTCCCAGCGGAAGCGGCTGGCGGTAAAGACCGGCTGCCAATGCCTGATCGCCAGGGCGAAGGCGCCTTCCAGATAGGCGCGGTAGTCGCCGGAGAAGATCTCGTCCGAGCGGCGCCCGACGAAGTTGGTCCCCCAGCGATGCACCATCTCGTCGCCGACCACCCGGTAGCGCACCCGGCCCTGCGGGGTCATCACCTCGGCGAGGATCAGATAGGGGAACAGGTGCGGCGGTATCCGGAGCGGATCGATCTCCCGGCGGGTCGGCAATCCGCCGACCGGGCGATGCTCGGTCCAGAAGGCGATGGCGGATGCCAGCACCGGGTCGTCGTCAGCCTGCATCGTATGCGCTCGAAGCTTGCACGACGTCATACTAGCGCGTGACAGGGGCCGGCGACAGAGCGGATGGCTGGGGCCTGGGGACGGCTCACCCCCTGAGCGCCGCCGCGTGCCCGGCCGTGTCACGCACGGCGGCCCAGTCGCGGCTGCGGATGGCGTCGGTCGGTGCTGGGAAGCTGCCGCCGACGCAGAGCACGTTCGCCAGGGCCAGATAGTCCTGGGCATCCGACGGCCCAATCCCGCCGGTCGGACAGAAACGCAGGTCCGGCAGCACCGGCTGGATCTGCTTCAAGGCCGCCGGCCCGCCGGCCGTCTTGGCCGGGAAGAACTTCAGCGTGTCCAGCCCGGCGCGACGCGCCGCCATCGCCTCCGACACCGTCTGGACGCCCGGCAGCAGAGGCAGTCCCGCCGCCTTGCAGGCCGCGACCAGCGACAGGTCCAGCCCCGGGGAGACGGCGAACTGCGCCCCGGTCGCCAGCACGTCGGCGATCCGGTCCGGGTCGAGCAGGGTGCCGACGCCGGCGATCATCTCCGGCACCTCGGCGCGGATCGCCCGGACCGCCTCCAGGGCCGCCGGCGTGCGCATCGTCACCTCGATCACCGAGATGCCGCCGTCCAGCAGCGCGCGGGCGAGGTCCGGGCCGTCGCTCGGATCGTCGATGGTGACGACCGGGATCACCGGCCCCCGGGTCAGGATATCGCGCACGGCGAGGGTCATGGTCGCTCTCTCGGCTTCTGGCGTGCGTCCGCTCGTGGCGTCCGTCTGCGCCCCAACGATAGGGGCCGCGTGGCCGCAACTCAAGGAGACCGGGCCGTTGCACATGGTCGGGGACGCCGTCCTTGCGTCACCCCCCGGCGACACCCTATATGGGGGGTGGAAGGCTGGCGCGGACGGGCTCCTCGCCAACCCGGTCAGGTCCGGAAGGAAGCAGCCGTAACGAGTTTCGGTCCGGGTCGCTGCCAGTCTTCCACCTCTCCCCTTCGTGTCCGAGCCCACCCATCGATCCCACCGGTCGATCCCACTGGTCGATCCCTGAGAAATCGGGGATCGCGTTCTTTCATGTGCGGGGACGCCGCCCTATGATCGCGCGATGAACGATGCCCCGCCCTCCGCCCAGGACGCCGCCCCGAGCGAGTATCGGGTATTGGCGCGGAAATACCGGCCCCAGACCTTCGACGATCTGAAGGGCCAGGACGCGCTCGTGCGCACCCTGCGCAACGCCTTCGAGCAGAACCGGGTGCACCATGCCTTCGTGCTGACCGGCGTGCGCGGGGTCGGCAAGACCACCACCGCCCGGATCATCGCCAAGGGCTTGAACTGCATCGGTCCGGACGGCCAGGGCGGGCCGACCATGAAGCCCTGCGGGGTGTGCGACAACTGCCGCGCCATCGCCGAGGACCGGCATGTCGACGTGCTGGAGATGGACGCCGCCTCGCATACCGGCGTCGACGACGTGCGCGAGCTGATCGAGAACGTGCGCTACCGGCCGGTGGCCGGCCGCTACAAGGTCTACATCGTCGACGAAGTGCACATGCTCTCCAAGAACGCCTTCAACGCGCTGCTGAAGACGCTGGAGGAGCCGCCGGAACACGCCAAGTTCATCTTCGCCACCACCGAGATCCGCAAGGTGCCGATCACGGTGCTGTCGCGCTGCCAGCGCTTCGACCTGCGGCGTATCGACATCGCCCTGCTGGTCGAGCTGTTCGAGCGGGTCTGCCGGGACGAGGGCGTGGAGGCCGAGGCCGAGGCGCTGCGGCTGGTGGCCCGCGCCGCCGACGGCTCCGCCCGCGACGGGCTGTCGATCCTGGACCAGGCGATCGCGCTGGCCTCCGGACCGGTCACGGTCGAGGGCGTGCGCGACATGCTGGGCCTGGTCGACCGGGTGCGGATCTACGACCTGTTCGAGGCGGTGATGGCCGGGCGGATCGCCGATGGTCTCACCGTGCTGTCGGAGCTGTATGACGGCGGGGCCGATCCGGTCGTGGTGATTCAGGACCTGATGGAACTGACCCACGCGATCACCCGGATGAAGGCCGCGCCGCAGGCGGCGGGGGCGAACGATCTGGGCGAATCCGAGCGCGAGCGCGGCAAGGCGCTGGCCGAGACTCTGGCGGTACCGTCGCTGACCCGCACCTGGCAGATGCTGGCCAAGGGCCTGGGCGAGGTGCAGACCGCCCCGGTGCCGATCGCCGCCGCCGAGATGGTGCTCATCCGCGTCGCCCATAGCGCCGACATGCCCGACCCCGCCGATCTGGTGCGGATGCTGACCGACGGTACGGCGCTGCCGGCCGGTGGCGCCGCCCCGTCCGCGCCGGCGCCCGCCACCTCCGGTCCGTCTGCCTCCGTTGCACCCCCCTCGATGCCCGCCGCCACTGCGGCGCCGGTTGCCGCCGCCCCGCCGCCCGCGGCGTCGCCGCAAATGGCCCCGGCGCCCGATCCGGTGCCGGACCACGTGTCCTCCGACTACGGGATGGCGGCCGATCCCGGCGGCGATTTCGACGGTCCGGGCTACGCGGACGATGGTGTGCCGGATTTCGTCACCGCCGGCCCGCCCCCCGAGGATGACGAGGGGCCGGCCGGCGATCCCGACGATGCTCTGGATCCGGTGCCGACCGACTTCGCCGGCGTGGCCGAACTGGCCTTCCGCCGGGGCGAGGCGATCCTGGGCGCGACGTTGACCAACAAGGTGCATCCGGTCACCGTCGAACCCGGTCGTTTGGAACTGCGGCCGCAGAAGGGCGTTGATTCCCGGTTGATCGGGTTGCTGGCCGGTCATCTGCAGCGCTGGACTGGGCGCGCCTGGACCGTCGAGATCTCCGACCAGGAGGGCGATCCGACCCTGCGCGAGCAGAAGGCGGCACAGAAGGCGGCCGTTCAGGCCGAACTGGCGGCCCACCCGGTGGTCGCCAAGGTGCTGGAACTGTTCCCCGGCGCTGAGATAGACACGGTGGTCGAACTGGCCGCGCCCGAACCGGAGGCGGCCGACCTGCAAAGCGATATGTCCCCTGACCCGCTCCGGGCGGGTCAAGCAAACGAGGCGTAGGCGATGAAAAATCTTGGCCAGATGATGAAGCAGGCCCAGGAAATGCAGACCCGCATGCAGGAAATGCAGGAGCGGATGGAGCAGACGGAGATCGAGGGCACCGCCGGCGGCGGCATGGTCTCGGTCACCATGACGGCCAAGGGCTCGGCCCGGAAGATCAAGATCGATCCGGCGCTGATGGACGCCACCGAGACCGAGGTGCTGGAGGACCTGCTGGTCGCCGCGCTGAACGATGCCCGCGCCAAGGCGGAGACGCTGCAGGCCGAGCAGATGAAGGAACTCACCGGCGGCCTGCCGCTGCCGCCCGGCTTCAAGCTGCCGTTCTGACAACGGCGGATCGGACGCGCACCAATGGCCGCTGGCGATCTCGATAGAGTGATGCATCTTCTGGCGAAGCTGCCGGGCCTTGGCCCCCGGTCGGCCCGCCGGGGGGTCCTGCACCTGATGCAGCGGCGCGAGTCGCTGATGCTGCCGCTGGCCGAGGCCCTTGCGGCGGCGGCGCGGTCGATCCGGACCTGCCGGACTTGCGGCAATTTCGACACCACCGATCCCTGCGCGATCTGCCAGGACGTGCGCCGCGATCCGGGCCTGATCTGCGTGGTCGAGGATGTGGGCGACGTCTGGGCCCTGGAGCGGGCGGCGGCCTTCAAGGGGCGCTATCACGTCATCGGCGGCGTGCTCTCCGCCCTGGACGGGGTCGGTCCGGAGGATCTGAACATCGAGAGCCTGGTCGCCCGCGCCGATACGGCGGAAGTGACCGAGGTCGTGCTGGCGATGAACGCCACGGTCGACGGTCAGACCACCGCTCATTACATCGCCGACCGGTTGGCGGGAGCCCATGTCGCGGTCTCCCGCCTGGCCCATGGCGTGCCGGTCGGGGGCGAATTGGATTATCTCGACGACGGCACCCTGACCCAGGCAATGAAGGCCCGGCAGAGCGTCTGACGCGACGGTTATACGTTTGATCGCCTGCGGTCAGGCGGCGTTGGCGAATTTGGGCGCCCGGCGCTCCATGGCCCAGAGGCGGTCGAGACCCGGCTTCACCTCGGCGGCGACGAAGTCG
The DNA here is from genome assembly GCF_000423805.1 of Thalassobaculum salexigens DSM 19539. Taxonomy (NCBI): domain Bacteria; kingdom Pseudomonadati; phylum Pseudomonadota; class Alphaproteobacteria; order Rhodospirillales; family Thalassobaculaceae; genus Thalassobaculum; species Thalassobaculum salexigens. The sequence goes on along the minus strand of NZ_KE384095.1, from coordinate 173,240 downwards.
GCGCGCTTGTCCGGACTGCCGCCGCCGCTCGGGAATTTCTGCTCCCACTCGTAGATCTTGACCGTCAGGCCGCAGAGCACTTCGGCCAGGCTGCGCTGGTGGCGCGAGATGGCGCCGCGCACGGCGTTGAAAGTCTCGACGGTCACCTGATCCCAGCGCACGACCGTTTCGCGGTCGAAACCATTGAACCGGCGCGTCACCGAGTTGGAGACGAAGGTCAGGATCTCCTCCACCCGGGCGATCGCCTTCTGCATCGACTGGTCGTGGCGCAGGTTGCCGGAATCCTTCACATCGCCGATCCAGGACAGCAGGCGGTTCACCGCCGGCAGGCAGTACAGGAAGTAGCTGCGGTAATAGGACAGCGCCAGATAGGTGTCGCCATAGCTCTCCAGCATGTCCGGGAGCTGTTCGACGCCGATGCCGAGACCGTTGGCCATGCTGTCGATGCGCTTGCGGACCACGGCCGTGTCGGGGGTCGCCACCCGCTCGATCAGGGTCTCCAGATCGTTCGGCCCGTCGGCGTCGCCATCGCCGTAGAGATGCTGCATCAACGGTCGCGTGATGTTCTGCATCAGCGGCATCAGTTCCCGCTTCTTGGCGCTCGAGAGTTGGAAGGCGTCCAGGCTAAGGATATCCACGCCGGCCTGGCGCAGGCCGATCCGCAGGGTATAGGGGTCGAAGGCCGGAAGCTGGCTGAGCCGGCGCAGCAGCAGGATGTCGTCCTTCAGATCGCCCTGGTCGGGGAAGAAGTCCGGCACTTCCTCGACGGCGATCTGGCCCGACCCCATGCCCTTCTCGCGAAACAGCTCGATGCGGGTTTCCAGGCGCACGTTGCGGATCAGACGCGCGGAGCGCATGGCGGCTGTCTTAATCGGTACGATCGCAAGCGGAAGTGTGTGGATCGAATCCCGATCGTATTCCGCTATCTCGTGGATCATGCCGGTCGCATCGGGCATGGAATTGTCGCTCTCCCCAATCGCCGCTCAATAAAGCTTTGTCAAAGCATCGTCCCGGCGACAGTCTGCAGACGATCATCGTAATATTCAAAGTCTTTTAGGGAAATTTCCGCAAAACGCAATGCATCTCGCCATATCCGCGTGGTGCGAAGTATTAAATCGCGCCTCGGGCGGAGCCCTTATGGACGATGGGGTTTTGAGACGTAGTCTTCGGACCGCATTTCCATAAGGCGCGAGATCGTCCTATCGAACTCAAACCCCCAGTCGGAGCCGGCGTAGAGCGCCTCCGGCTCGTCCGCCGCCGAACAGACCAGGGTGGTGTGCCGTTCATAGAGCGCGTCGATCAGCATCATGAAGCGGCGCGCCTGATCGCGGATGGCGTCGCTCATGGTCGGGATGCCGTCGATCACGATTGCGCGATACTTCTTCGCCAGGGCCAAAAAATCGGCCGGACCGAGCGGCTTGGCGCACAGATCCTCGAACTGGAACCGGGCGACGCCCTTGGCGGCGCGCTCGACCGGCATTTCCCGGCCATGGACGATCACCACATCCGGCTCGGGGACGGCGCCGCCCGTCATCTCGGCGAACAGGTGGTCGAGGGTCTTTTCGGCCGCGGCATCCGCGGGGGTCACGTAGACCTTCTCGCCCACAAGCCGGTCGAGGCGGTAGTCGGTGCCCTCGCCGAGATCGACGATGTCGAGCCGCGCCTTCACCAGTTCGATGAAGGGCAGGAAGCGCTCGCGCTGCAGCCCGTTCTTATAGAGTTCGTCCGGATGCCGGTTCGAGGTGGCGACGACGATCACGCCGCGCTCGAACAGGGCGGTGAACAGCCGCGAGAGAATCATCGCGTCGGCGATGTCGCGCACCTCCATCTCGTCGAAGCACAGCAGATGCGCGTCGCGCGCGATCTCCTGGGCGGCGCGGGCGAAGGGCATCTCGCCGCCGATGCCGCGCTGGCGGATGTGGTGGATGAGGCTGTGCGCCTCCTGCATGAACTCGTGGAAATGGACGCGCCGCTTGTGCGCCACCTCGGCGGCGTCGAAGAACAGGTCCATCAGCATGGACTTGCCCCGCCCGACCGGACCGTAGAGGTAGACGCCGCGCGGTACCTCCGCCTTGCCGGAATCCCAGCCGCCCAGGAAGCGGCGGACCAGTCCGCCGCCCTTCGGCGACTTCGCGCGCCAGCCGGTAACCGTTTCGGCAAGCGCGTCAAGTCGCCTGGCGGCCTCCTCCTGATCCGGATCCGCGGTGATCGCACCGGCCTTCAGCAGCGCGGCATATCGCTCCAGGGGCCGGCCGTCGGGAACTGCGGAGCAGTCGACGACCAGCTTCTGCGCACCGTCAGCGGCCACCATTCACTTCCAGGACGGTTCCGACACAATAGGCGGCGTGGTCCGACAGCAGCCAGACGATGGCCTCGGCGACCTCCTCGGCGGTGCCGGCCCGGCCGATCGGCACCAGGGCGCCGAGACGCGAAGCCCGGTCGGGCGCACCGGCGGTGGCGTGGATGTCGGTGTCGATCATGCCCGGGGCCACGGCGTTCACTCGGATGCCTTCGCTGGCGACCTCGCGGGCGAGGCCGAGGGTCCAGGCATCGACCGCGCCCTTGGAGGCGGCGTAATGCACGAACTCGTTCGGTGAGCCGACACGCGGCGCGATGGAGGAGGTGTTGACGATCGGGCCGCCCTTGCCGCCGCGCTTGGTCGACATGCGGCGGACCGCCTCGCGGTTGGTGATCATCAGGCCGATGACGTTGAGGTTGATCACCTCCTGCATGGCCGCGGTGCTCATGTCCTCGACCCGGGTGATCTTGCCGGTGATGCCGGCATTGGCGACGACGCCGCCAACCGGGCCCAGTTCCTTCTCCGCCGTCTCGAACAGGGCCAGGATGTCGGCCTCGCTGGCCATGTCGCCCTTGACGGTGATCGCCCGCCGGCCGGCATCCGTCACCTGTTTGGCGACCGCCTCGGCGGCGGTCGCGTTGGCGGTGTAGTTGATCGCGACGTCCCAGCCCTGGGCCGCGGCAAGGCGGCAGGTCGCGGCGCCGATGCCGCGCGAGCCTCCGGTGACGATCAGGACCTTGTCGGACATCGCGAATTCCCCCGTTTAGCTGTGCCCGTCGCCAGTGGCGGGCTTATTGAGCGGCCGGCGCGGTGGCGGCCAGGTGGACCCGCGCGGTGATGCTCGCCTTCTCGGCGCCGGCCAGACCGCTGCCGCCGCCCGAGGCGGACTGGGGCATGTCGGAGCGCATCATCTGCATCTCCGCCTTGGCCATGGGCACCGGGCGGTAGGACTGGGTGAAATCGATCATGCGCACCCGGAAGCTGCGATCGGCGAAGGCCGCGTTCAGGGCGGCGATCTCCTTGCCGACCCGCTCATAGACACGCGTGCGCAGGCTGTCGGTGACGGCCTCGCGTTCCGCCATGGTCGGCGAGTAGTCGATCGAGGCGACGGTCAGCGAACGGCCCGGCTTGGTGGCACCCTTGGCCTTGGCCGAGAGATCCGACAGGGCGGCTTCCGGCAGCCGGGCCTCGGCCGTCACGCTCCACCGCTCGAACCCGGCATCGTCGGCCTGCTTGCTGAACTGGACGATCCGCCAGGTGGTGTCGATGCCGAAGCCCTGAAGGGTGGAGACCAGTTCGTCGCGGGCGGCGCCGAAGGTCCCGGCCTCGACGGCCAGATCGGCGGAGATGCGCACGGTGGCGGTGGTCGTCTCGACCCAGTCCTCGACCTCCAGCATCATCACGACCTCGTCGTCGGCGACACCCTGGCGGGTGATCGGGCCGGCTTCCTCGGCCTGCACGGGGGCGGCGAGGAGAAGCGAGGCGGCGAGCAGGGCGGCTAAGGGAAGGCGCATGGAAAGTTCCTCACGGTCAGGTGATTTCGGACCGTGAGGCGACCATAGCCAGAGGGCGAAATGAAGGCAATCCGGCGACGGTTCCGTCACGATAGGTTCCGCCACGGTACCGGCGCGGTGCCATCCCTGTGCGGTCCTGGCGGTCGGTTACGACGATCCGGCGACCGTGGCCCAGGCGGTGCCCTCGCGGGAGAAGTTGAAGGCGCCGGGATTCAGGATCTCGGCCAGGATCTCAAGCGAGGTGACCAGCCGCGGGCCGGGTCGGTTGAAATAGGCGTTGCCGTCGACCGCCCAGAGCTTCTTCTGCCGCACCGCCCGCATCGCCGCGATGGTCGGGCGGGCGATGAAGGGGGCAGCCTCCTCCATGGTGCGGGCGAGGTCGAAGCCGCAGGGCATGAAGATCATCGCGTCCGGGTCCGACTTGGCGAGCTTGGACAGGGTGGTGAATTCGGAGTGCTGGCCCTTCTTCGCCATGACCGGCACGCCGCCGGCGGCGGTCACCAGCTCCGGCACCCAGTTGCCGGCGATCATCGGCGGATCGATCCATTCGACGCAGGCGATGGTCGGCTTCGGATCCAGCGCGGCGCCGCGCATGGCGATGATCTCGACCCGCTCGCGCGCCCGCTCCGCCAGCTCGTTGCCGGCCCAGCGCAGATCGAAGGCGTCGGCCATCGTGCCGAAACTGCGCCAGACCTGATCCAGGGTCTCCGGGGCGACGGAGACCACGACGGGCTGGCTGCCGGTCCAGGTCGCCAGCGCCGCGTTCAGGTCGGCCTCGGAAACCGCGCAGGCCGTGCACTGGTGCTGGGTCAGGATGATGTCGGGCTTGGCCGCCTTCAGCGCGTCGGCATCGACCTCGAACACCGACAGCGCCTTGGTGATCAGCTTGGAGACCTGACGGTGCAGACCCCGCGACGGCTTGGCCGGATTGATCCGCGGCCGGGTCATCACCGGAACATCGACCACCTCGGCGGGGTAGTCACATTCGTGACTGCGCCCCACCAGGTGCTCGCCCATACCCAGGGCGGTGACGACTTCGGTCGCACTCGGCAGCAACGAGACGATGCGTGGGGCCATTATTGCACTGCTTCTCTGGCGGATTCCCGGGCGGCGGCTTCGGTCTCGCGGCGTTCCCGGTGGATAAGCCAGAGATTTCGGGCGTAGATGAAAAGGCCGGTTCCCTGGCCCAGGATGAAGACCGGATCCTGGCGCCACAGAGCGTAGACGAACAGTGTAGCACCGCCGGCGAGCGAGAAATACCAGAAGGCGATGGGGATGACGCTCTTGCGGCTGATCTCGCTCTTCAGCCACTGGATCAGGAACCGCATCGTGAACATGGCCTGACCGCCGAAACCGACGCAGACCATCACGATCTCTTCCGTCGACATGCCGGTGAAGGCGCCGATGAGCTTGTCGGCGAGGGTGTCAAGCATGGGTCGCTCCGTCGCTGACCGTGGCGCTGTCGTCCGACTCGCGTACCGCAACGTCGGCGGGCGCGCGCTGCATGAGCCAGACCATGCCCAACAGATCGGGGATGCCCACGGCCAGCCGGTCGAAGATCCGGTACTTCGATGTCCCGGCATGCCGGGCGCGGTGGTTGACCGGCACGACGGTCACCCGCGCGCCTTCGCGTTTCGCCAGGGCCGGCATGAAGCGGTGCATGTGATCGAAATAGGGAAACCGCAGGAACAGCGCGCGCTCGAACAGCTTGAGCGAACAGCCGGTATCCGGGTTGTCGTCCCCCAGCATGGCGCGGCGCAGGGCGTTGGCGACGCGCGAAGCCCGGCGCTTGGCCCAGGTGTCGCGCCGGTTCACCCGGTGGCCGGTCACCATCAGCGGCGTGGCCCCCTGGTCGTCCTGCCAGGCCTTGAGCAGGGCCGGGATGTCCGCCGGATCGTTCTGGCCGTCGCCGTCCAGGGTCGCGACGAGACGGCCGCGCGCGGCGGTGATGCCGCTGCGCAGGCCGGCACTCTGTCCCGAACGCCTGGAATGGGTCAGTACCCGAAGTTCCTTCACGTCACCCCGCAGTTCCGCCAGTTTCGCGCCGGTCGAGTCGGTCGACCCATCGTCGACGAACACGATCTCATACGCACACACAGAGTCGAGGGCGCCGCGGATCTCGGCGATCAGCGGACCCACATTGGCCTCCTCGTTCAGGACCGGGACGACCACCGACAGGAGCGGATCGCTCGCGGGCGCGGTATGCGGGGTCTCGGCCGGCGCGGTGGATGTCTCCGGCACGGGCGTGGTCTTTCAGTATTGACGTCGGCGCCCTGATAGCCCCGCAAGGGTCCGAGTTTCAAGGAAGATCACGCAGGGAGTACGCCGCGGGCAGGCTTCCGGTTCCCGTTGAGTCTCCAAATCGCAACGCGACTGCAAACAAAGCGTCATCGACCGCGGGCTATATGGGCTTCCGACGGAGCCGATCGTCGGCGCCGGCCATGCTGGGAAGTCGCAGCGCCCGACCGGCACCGCCCGGCGCGCTGGCGACTTGGCGCGGTGGGGCTGGCGGGTTGGTCGGACGGACCGCACGAACGCTCATCGCAACGCTCGAAGGCCCGCTCGCCCCTCATGCTGATTTATCAGAACGTTACCAAGCGCTTCGGCGCCAACGCCGCCGTTGACAACGTCAATGTTTCGGTCGACGCGGGCACCATGCTCGGCATCATCGGCCGGTCGGGTGCCGGCAAGTCGACGCTGCTGCGGCTCACCAACAGGATGATCGATCCCAGCGCGGGCTCGATCCGCTTCGGCCCGCGCGACATCAGCCACCTCAAGGGCAAGGCCCTGCTCGACTGGCGCGCCGACTGCGCCATGATCTTCCAGCAGTTCAACCTCATCCCGCGCCTCGACGTGCTCACCAACGTCATGCTCGGCCGCGCCAATTCGATGGGGATCGTCAAAAGCGTCTTCAAGCTGTTCACCGATGCCGAGCGCCACGAGGCGCTGCTGGCGCTGGAGCGGCTCGGCATCGTCGAGACCGCGCTGCAGCAGGCCGGGACCCTGTCCGGCGGCCAGCAGCAGCGCGTGGCGATCGCCCGGGCGCTGATGCAGAACCCTAAGATCATCCTGGCCGACGAGCCGATCGCCTCGCTCGACCCGATGAACGCCAAGCTGGTGATGGACGCCCTGCGCGACATCAACCGCCAGGAGGGCATGACCGTCGTCTGCAACCTGCACACCCTGGACACGGCGCGGACCTATTGCGACCGCATCGTCGGGATGCGCGGCGGAAAGGTGGTGTTCGACGGTACCGCGGCCGAACTGACCACCGACGCGGCGCGCGAGATCTACGGCGCCGGCGCCGAGTTCGACGAGGCCGCGACCTCCACAACCATCAACGACCGCCCGGACGACACGGGCTCCCAGGATTCCGACGGCCCGCGTCTGCGGGCGGTCGGAAGCGCCGTCGCCTCCGCCGGGGGGTGACGCCGCCGACCGTACCGGTCAGCCAGACCCGGCGACGCCAACACCAAACGGCTCATTTCTGAGCGAGGGGAAGACCAATGACCTTTCTGCGCACTGCGGCGGCCGCTGCCGTCACTGCCCTGGTCGCGTTCGCCGGCACCGCGCCGGTCTCCGCGGCCGATCTGGGCATCAAGGAATTCCGCATCGGCCTGCTGGGCGGCGAGAACGCCTCCGACCGCCTGCGGTCCAACGAGTGCCTGCGCGAGCGCACCGAGAAGCTGCTCGGCGTGGAAACCAAGCTGTTCGCCCCGGCCGACTACAATGGCGTGATCGAGGGTCTGCTGGGTGGCAACCTGGACATGGCCTGGCTCGGCGCGTCCGGCTACGCCGCCGTTTATCTTGAGGATCCCGAGGCCGTCGAGCCGGTTCTGGTGAAGATCAACGTGGACGGCTCCTACGGCTACCACTCGATCGGCTTCGCCCGCGCCGACAGCGGCATCACCAGCCTTGAGGACCTGAAGGACAAGAAGTTCGGCTTCGGCGACCCGAACTCCACCTCGGGCTACCTGATCCCGTCGATCGAGATCCCGGCGGCCGGCTTCCCGATGACCCCGGGCGAGTATTTCGGCGATGTCGTCTTCACCGGCGGCCATGAGCAGACCATCGTCGCGGTCGCCAACGGCGACATCGACGCCGGCGTGACCTGGGCCGACGGCATCGGCGCCTGGGAAGAGGGCTACAATTCCGGCGCCCTGCGCAAGGCGGCGGATGCCGGCCTGGTCGACATGACCCAGCTGGTCGAGATCTGGCGTTCGAAGGTCATCCCGGAAGGCCCGATCGTGCTGCGCAAGGCGCTGCCGGAGAAGGTCAAACTGCTGATGACCGGCCTGATGGCCAGCCTGGAGTCCATGGACCCCGAGTGCGCCTATGGCGTCATGGCGGGTGAAGTGAAGGGCATGGCCCCGATCACCCACGCGGAATACGAAGTGATCGTCGCCGCCCGCAAGTCGAAGATCGGCAAGTAATCCTGCCCCATTCCGGCGCCGCGCGGTCCTCTCTGGATCGCGCGGCGTTCCGTATTCCGCCTCCCCCTCCGCGCGAGCCCGTCCATGGCCATGACCACCGTCGATCAGCTGCAGGCCCACGCCTCCTCCCTGGAGCGGCGGCGGCGTCTGTATACCGGCCTCGGGGCGGCGATCTTCGCCATCCTGGTCGTGCTGGGCTTCATCGGCGCCGAGGAGATGAACTCCGGAGGCTTCGTCCAGGGCCTGGAGAAGTTCTTCGACTACCCGGGCAACATCGTGTCCGAGACCGCCGAGGCCGGCACCGGGTGGTTCGAGCGGCTGTGGATCTATCTCCCGGCCCTGATCGAGACCATCAACATGGCCGCCGTGGCGACCATCTTCGGGACGGTATTCGCCGTGTTCCTGTCCTTCGCGGCGACGCGGGACCTGCAGGTCTGGCCGCCGATCATCCCGGTGGCACGCCGGATCATGGACATCACCCGCGCCTTTCCCGAGCTGATCCTCGCCCTGTTCCTGATCTTCATGCTGGGGTCCTCGCCGGTCCCGGCGATCATCGCCGTCGCCTTCCACACCGCCGGCGCGCTCGGCAAGCTGTTCTCCGAGGTCAACGAGAACATCGACCGCGGTCCGCTGGAGGGCATGACCGCCGCCGGGGCGAGCTGGACCCAGCGCATGCGCTGGGCGGTGCTGCCGCAGGTGCTGCCGAATTACACCAGCTACATGCTGCTGCGCTTCGAGATCAACATCCGGGCCTCGGCGATCCTCGGCTTCGTCGGCGCCGGCGGCATCGGCTCCGAGCTGCGCAAGGCGATCAGCTGGGCCAACGGCGCCGACATCGCCGCGCTCTTCGTCCTGCTGTTCCTGACGATCATGGTGATCGACCAGATCTCCGGCCATGTGCGCCGGCGCCTGGTCGGCGGCATGTTCGTCGGCGCGCGCTGAGGAGGCCGCCATGAGCGCCATCACCGCCGATGAGGCCGGCCGTCTCGAGAGCACCTATGGCGACGTCCTGCGGACGCACCGGCGCCAGTTTCTCTGGCCGGTCGGGTTGCTGGTCCTGGTTGTGGTCTATCTCGCATACGCCTTCTTCGCCTTCGGCGTTCCCGAGCTGATCGCCAAGTCCCGGCTCGACCGGGGCGTCCTGCTCGGTCTCGACAGCGTCGCCTACAAGGTTCACGTGGAGAAGAACCTGCGCCGCGACCGGTTCGAGGTCGCCGTGGAGGGCGAACGCACCGCCACATACGACGAGGCGTCGCTGCCCGACTGGGTCGGCGTCACCGGCGCCAGCGGCAACGAGGGCCGGGTCGATATCGACATGGGCGGCGGATACTCCTTCGTCATCGAGGGCGAGCGCCTGACCGTCACCGGGCCGGGGATGAGCGCGCCGTTCACGGTCACCGCCGGCGACACCCTGAGCTGGGAGGGCGACGTGCCGTCCTGGATCGAGCTCAACCCGAAGAAGGTCGACGTCAAGCTCAGCCTGTTCCAGCGCGCCCAGGTGACCTCCGGACGGATCCTGGTGTTCCGTTATTTCTGGGGTTGGGAGGATTTCTGGTTCGACTTCCGCTCGCCGTTGAACGGCCTCTCGGCGGGCGAGCTGTGGGCGCTGGCCTGGTCCGACGAGCGGATCGATCCGGAGATGTCCAACGCCGCCTTCATCGTCGATGAGTTCTGGGGCAACGAGGGCTGGCAGCACGGCGACGTCTTCAAGGCGCTGCTGGAAACCGTGATCATGGCCTTCCTGGGCACCGTGGTCGCCGCCGCGGTCGGCCTGCCCCTGGCTTTCATGGCGGCCGCCAACGTCAATCCCGAGCCGGTCAGCCGCTTCGTCATCCGCCGCTTCTTCGACTTCGTGCGCGGCGTCGACATGCTGATCTGGTCGCTGATCTTCATCCGCGCCTTCGGCCTCGGCCCGCTTACCGGCGTCTTTGCGATCGCGCTGACCGACACCGGCACGCTGGGCAAGCTGTTCTCCGAGGCGATCGAGAACATCGACAACAAGCAGGTCGAGGGCATGCAGTCCACGGGTGCCGGGGCGCTTGCCCGCTACCGCTTCGGGGTGATTCCGCAGATCCTGCCGGTCTTCATCTCCCAGTCGCTCTATTATCTGGAATCCAACACCCGATCGGCGACGGTGATCGGGGCGCTGGGGGCGGGCGGCATCGGCCTGAAGCTGGTCGAGACGTTGCGCACCGGCAAGGACTGGGAGAACACCCTCTACATCATCGTGCTTACCCTGATGGTGGTCATCGCCATGGACATCACCTCCGGCTGGCTCCGGCGCAAACTGACCGGTGCCGGACGCGACTGAGGGTCGTCTCGGGCTCTCAGTTCCGCCCTGGGTTTAACAACCCCCGGGCGATCACGCCGGCCTGGATCTCCGCCGCCCCTTCGAAGATGTTCAGGATGCGGGCGTCGCACAGCACCCGGCTGATCGGATACTCCAGCGCATAGCCGTTGCCGCCATGGATCTGCAGGGCGTCGTCGGCGCACGCCCAGGCGACCCGGGCGGCCAACAGCTTCGCCATCCCCGCTTCGATATCGCAACGGCGGTCGCTGTCCTTCTCGCGGGCCGCGTGCAAGGTAAGGGCGCGGGCCGCCGCGATCTCCGCCGCCATGCGCGCGAGTTTGTTGGCAACGCGGGGAAAGGCCTGAAGTTTCTTGGAAAACTGAACTCTTTCGTTGGCGTAACGAAGCCCCAGTTCCATCGCCGCCTGGGCGACGCCGACGGCGCGGGCCGCGGTCTGGATGCGCGCGCTCTCGAAGGTCGCCATGAGTTGCTTGAAGCCCTGCCCCTCCTCGGAGCCGAGCAGACTACCGACCGGCACCTCGAAACCGTCGAAGGCGATCTCGTATTCCTTCATGCCGCGATAGCCGAGCACCTCGATCTCGCCGCCGCTCATGCCGGCGGCGGGGAACGGGTCCTCCTCGGTGCCGCGCGGCTTCTCGGCCAGCAGCATGCTCAACCCGCGGTAGCCGGTCTCGTCCGGGTTGGTGCGGACCAGCAACGTCATCAGGTCCGTGCGCGCGGCGTGGGTGATCCAGGTCTTGTTGCCGTTCACCTTCCACACATCCCCGGCCTTCTCGGCGCGGGTGCGCAGGTGGGCGAGGTCCGATCCCGTGTTGGGTTCGGTGAACACGGCCGTGGGCAGGATCTCGCCCGAGGCGATCCGGGGCAGCCAGTGGGCGCGCTGGTCCTCGGTGCCGCCCAGGCGGATCAATTCGGCGGCGATCTCCGAGCGGGTGCCGAGCGAGCCGACGCCGATATAGGCCCGGCTGAGCGTCTCGGAGACCACCACCATGGCCTCCTTGCCCATGCCGAGCCCGCCATACTCCTCGGGCACGGTCAGGCCGAAGGTGCCGAGCTCCGCCATGGCCTCGACCACCTCGATCGGGATCAGCCGGTCCTCCAGATGCCACTGATGGGCATGGGGCTCGACCCGGTCGGCGCCGAAACGGCGGAACTGTTCGCGCACCATGGCCAGAGTCTCGTCCAACCCGTGATGGCCAAAGGCATCCGGGTCGCCGGCCTCCATCGCTTCCGCCAGGCGGGCGGCCAGGGCCACGCGGGCGGTCTGACCGTTACCATAGCGCATCAACTTCTGGCAGGAACTGCTTGTAAGCGGGGACAGATCTTCCTCTTCGAGTCCCAGGTCGTGAGGGCGGAGCATTTCGGTCTGCGCCATCGGAATGCCGCCGCGGATCTGCCCTAGATACTCACCCGCGGCCACCCCGAGGATCAGCCTCTCGGTCTCGCCGGCACGGCCCTGGTCGGCGAGGTCGTCGGCCCAGGAAACCAGCCGTTTCAAGGCTTCCACCGTGGTCGCCAGCCAGGCGAGGCCGTGGACCGCGGTCTGTTCCGCCTCCATTTTGGCGCCGTCGAACCGGCCGTTTACCACCACGAGGTCCGAAACCCGCCGGCGGGCGGTCGCAAGCACGGTTTCGGCCGCATCGACCGCCTCGCGCGCAAGCGAAAGGGTATCTGCGTCCGTGGTTTCGGTGGTTAAGGTCTCGACGGCGGCGCCGTTCATCCTGGGATCTCCCAATTCTCTAGCGTTTCCGGAGGTTTCCACACCATGGTGCAGTCGGCGTTGGAGGTCCAGACCCCATGCATTCAGCCGCCGTGTTAACCCTGTTGGTTAACCCATTGTTTACAATTTGATATGGATGCGAAACGGAGTATCGAATTGAAACCCCGTTCCTGGTTGCGAGGCACCGACTCGACGGATATGATCCGGCCGACACCTCAATATCCTGTGTGTTTCTCAACGGTTCCTACGATATGGAGCGAGCGTGATTTCCGCCGACACGACAGCGCCGGACGAGAATATTCGAGGAAAATCAAAAGGTTCCGGCGCGACGGGGGCGGCATACGTCGTGCCCTGCGCCTCCTCCTTTCGCGATGCGGTCCTGCGGCTCGCCGAACAGCGCCAGGCCAGCCCCTCGGACCTTGCCCGGGCGGTGCTCCTGCTGATCCCCCGCGACGTCTTGGCTCGGACCGTGGACCCGGGGGAGCCGGCGCCCGGGGACCGGGAGCGGATCGCCCTGCAGTCCGGGGCGTCGCGGGGCCGGGTGCTGAAGCGGAAACCGCGTTTGCAGATGCGCCTGCCGGCCGGTCACGCCCATGCGGATCTGAGGCGGGCCCTGGCCCTGGCTCTGTCGATGGCCAAGGGCGAGTCCCAGCTCGTGGTGGTCACCGAGGCCGATCGCAAGGCGGAAGCGGCGGTGGAGCGGGCGCGCGACGAGATGTCCGAAGAAAACACCACCCTGCGCGGCCTGATCGCCGACCTGGCCATGCCGGTGCTGCCGAACGGGGTCCAGACCCGCGGCGAGGCGCTGTTCGCCCTAGGCTTCCCGCCGACCGCAGTGCCCGACGCGGGCACGATCCGGCGTCGCTGGCGCCGCATGGCGATGATCTACCATCCGGACAGCGCCTTCGGCGACCACGACCGGATGAGTCAATTGAACCAGGCGCTTGATAAGCTCACCCATTAGAGAGGGTTAGCATACGATTGTAATAATATTTCGCGTGCTTGACAGCCGCTTCGGGTCTCCGTAGCGTCTCTGGCATGAGCAACGATCTTCACATGCAGGCCGCCTACGGGAACGGCCGCATCGGTCGGCGAATTAGCCGCCCGGTCCTCGTCGAGGGCCGGGGCAGTGCTATTCGCCAGGAACCGATCTGTGGAGATTTCTCATGCTCGCCGAGCACCTGAGTCCCAACGCGGGCTCGTCCAACGCCGCCACCGCCTTTTCCGCCACCGCTTCCGCCGCCAACGCCGCGGCCGAACCTGTCGTGGCCTGCTTCTCCATCACCGCCGAGGCCGACCCGCAGGTCATGTCCCGGGTGCTGGAGTTGTTCGCCAAGCGCGGCCTGATCCCGTCGCGCTGGCACAGCGACCTCAGCGGCCGCCGCCGTGACGAGCTGCTGATCGACCTCCAGGTCGAAGGGCTCGAACGCGAGAAGGCCGACCTGATCGGCCACGCCATGCGCCAGATGGTGCCGGTCATGAGCGTGCTCATCAGCCAGAAAAGCTACGCCTGAGAGGTTGCTCTTAGGAGCCCGCCAACATCGCACTCCCCGGACTTGTTCCGGGACGAACCGTGGAGCCGCTTCGCCCTCAGGGAACGAGGGTGCGAAGCGGCGGACGGGCTTGGCTCGGAACAGGTCCGGGCAGTGTGGAAGAGAGAAACGCGTCGGGTACTCATTCCACCCGGACGATCTCGACGCCGGCGGCGGCCGCAGCGTCGGCTTCCGCCGCGCCGACCTGCTCGAGCCAGTCGCGTCGGCCCCGCACGCCGCCGCTTTCCCGCACGGCGACGATCGGAGCGAAGTCGATCGTCGCATGCACCCAGCCGGGCCGGTCGAACACGCCCTCGGTGAGGATGCCGGAGGACGGCAGGCCGTCGTCGGCGGGCACGAAGACCCCGGCCGAGCCGTGATTGCTGTCCAGCGCCGGCGACCAGGGGGCGTCGCCCACCGTCGGGCTGGTCACCACCGGCACCTGGTTCTCCAGCGCCCGGGCGAGGCCGGCGATGCGCACACGGACGGCGCCGGCGATCGTCTCGGTGGCGCTCGGGATCAGGATCAGCTCCGCCCCGGCGGCGACCATGGCGCGCACGATCAGCGGAAATTCCCCGTCGTAGCAGACGGCGACGCCGATCCGTCCGATCTCGGTGTCGAAGATCCGGGCGGCCGAATTGCCGGTGACGCCCCAGATCTCCCGCTCCCAGGGCGTCATGATCCGCTTGTCCTGGATGCCGATACCGCCCTGAGGGCCGATCAGCCGGGCCCGGTTCACCGGCTGCCCGCCCAGGTCCGGCGCCAGTACCGGCAGGCTGGCGGCCAGGATATGCACCCCGTGGCGCCGGGCGAGTTCCGCGTGCAGGGCGTCGACCTGGTCGATCAGGCCGCCGACGGCGCGGATCTGACCGGGCAGGTCCGCCTCCATCTCCAACCCGAAGGTCGAGGCGAGCTCCAGGGCGCCGTATTCCGGAAACACCAGCAGTTCGGCCCCACCCTCGGCCGCCTCGGTGACCCAGGATTCGATCCCGGCGGCCCAGGCGTCGAGGCTGGAGGGCCGGCCGACGGGAAACTGCGCGGCGGCGACCCGCAGAGTGGCGCGGGCGGCGTTCACAGCTCTTTGATCCAGTACTGCATGGATTTGGCGGTCTCCTCGCTGTCGCCGACATCGGTCCAACTGTACCGGGCGACGGCGCCGTCAAGCTTCCGATAGCCGAACCGCCGCCAGATCGGGTCCAGCGGCGCGTGGGTCTCGGGCCTGGCCGGATGATCGTCCGGCCGCAGCACGCCGCAGAAGGCCGCCGTGCGGAAGCCCAGGGCGCGGGCATGAGCCTCGCGCCGCTCGAAGAAGCTGCGATAGGCGCCCCGGCCCCGGCATTCCGGCAGCAGAACGGATTCCGCACAGTAGAAGATCTTGTCCGGGTCGTAGCCGGCCCGGGCGAGCGGTGCCGAGAAATCCGCGTGCTCATGGGCCAGCGGGAGCCCGGTCGAGGCCCCGACCATGGCGTCCCCCGCATAGGCCGCCACCAGGATGGCGCCGTCGGAATTGGCGAAGGCCGAGAGATACTGCGCCTCGTAGGCCACCGAGCCGTCGTAGAGATAAGGCCAGTCGCGGAACACCCGGATCCGCAGATGCGCCAGCGCGTCGATCGCCGGCGCGATGGCGGCGCGGCCCGTCATGGTCTCCAGACGCAGGTCACCCTCGGCCATGGCGTTCCCCTCTGATGCGTCCGCCGCAATACCGGCGACGCCGCAGCGGGTCAACCGCAGGCGGACCGGCTACTCGGCGGCCTGCTTCAGATAGGCGATGATGTCGGCGCGATCCTGGGCGTCCTTCAGCCCGACGAAGATCATCTTGTTGCCGGGTACCGCCTCTTTGGGGTTTTCCAGATAGGTGCTCAGGCTTTCCGCGTCCCAGACCACGTCATGGGCCTTCATGGCGTCGGAGTAGCGCTTGAACCCCTCGGCGGTGCCCGCCTTGCGCCCGACCACGCCGTAGAGCGAGGGGCCCTGGCGGTGCTTGCCTTCCTGCACCGTGTGGCAGGCCTGGCACTTGCGGAACACCTTCTTGCCGGCGGCCGCATCGCCCTCCTCGGCGGAGGCGGCGGGGGTGAGGGCCATCGAGCCAGCCGCGAGGGCGAGGCCGAGGGCGAGGACGGTTCTACGCATGGAGATCTCCATCGTCAGCAGGGTGGGCGGCGGCTCTTGCGGTCGCGTCGGCCCGTCGAGAGGGCCGCATTCTGGCCCTGCGCCGCCGGTTCCGACAGGCCGTGCGACGATCTGTCGGAACCGGCTTCATCTACGTCGGCGCCTTCGGGGCGGATCAGTAGCCGCGCTTGAGCAGGCGGTTCATCATGTGGGTGACGATCAGCGAGCGGGGTTCCACCGTCCGCCATTGCTCGGCCGCCGGTCCGCTCAGGGTCCGCGTCTGCCAGTCGGACAGCTCGGCCGCCGCGTCGTCGAGCGAGATCACCCGGCGGGCGACCTTCGCGGCAAGCAGACCCGCCTGGAAATCCACATCCGGATTGATCGGCCGTCCATCCGTCATGCTTGCCTCTTGAACCGAAGCCCCGGTGACGTTAGCTCAGGCGCTGTCGTGGCCGCCAGTTCGGCGGACCTGCCGGGGGATCGGATGTTGGAGACGCAGTCGGGGGCGGGTACGGTGTCGGGCGCGCGGGAGTGGGTCCGCGCCGTCGTTGAATCCGGGCGTGCCCAGGCAGTGATCACCGCCCTGATCGTGCTGAACGCGGTCACGCTCGGTCTGGAGACCAGCGCGACGGCCATGGCGGTGGCCGGGCCGCTGCTGGTGCTGGCCGACACGATCATCCTGGGCGTCTTCGTCGCGGAGATCGCCCTCAAGCTCTTCGCCCACGGCCCTCGGTTCTTCCGCGACCCCTGGAACCTGTTCGACGTGGTGGTGGTGGGCGTGGCCCTGGTGCCCGCCTCGCAGGGCTTCTCGGTGCTGCGCGCCTTCCGCATCCTGCGCGTGCTGCGTCTGGTGTCGGTCGTGCCGTCCCTGCGCCGGGTGGTCGGCGCGCTGCTCCATGCCATTCCGGGGATGGGCTCGGTCGTCATGCTGCTCGGCGTGCTCTTCTATGTCTTCGCGGTCATGGCCACCAAGCTGTTCGGCGGCGCGTTCCCGGAGTGGTTCGGTACCATCGGCGCGTCATTCTACACGCTGTTCCAGGTGATGACGCTGGAGAGCTGGTCGATGGGCATCGTGCGGCCGGTGATGGACGTGTTCCCGGTTGCCTGGCTGTTCTTCGTGCCGTTCATCCTGCTGACCTCCTTCGCGGTGCTGAACCTGTTCATCGGCATCATCGTCGACGCCATGCAGAGCCAGGCCCATGCCGAGGAGGCGGCCCTGCATCTGGGCGAGCCGACCCTGGTGGACGTCATGGCCGAAGTGAAGGCGCTGCGGGCCGAAATCGCCGCGACGCGGGGGGAGGTGCAGGAGGGGGCGCGGGGGGAAAAGTCCGCGCTGGAATCTGAGGGGCACAGCGGCTAAAGTCCGCCGCCTCGCGGGCGTAGTTCAATGGTAGAACCTCAGCCTTCCAAGCTGATGATGCCGGTTCGATCCCGGTCGCCCGCTCCAGATTTCCCCGGCCCGGATTTCCCCCGACCAGATTGCCCCGCTGTCCCCTTGTCCGATCGCAGGCCGGCCGCCGTCAGCGGCGCGGGACCGGGACCGTCTTGTCCGGGGGGTATCGATAGACGCCGTCGTGGATGCCCTGCTCCCAGGAGCCGTAATGGATCGGTTCCGGAACGAGGAACGGCTGATAGGCGTAGCCCAGCAGGAAGGCCACGGTCCCGACGGCGCCGGCGCGGCGCAGCCACCGCCCCGGCTCCGCCAGCATGAGCGCCAGGCTCAGCAGCAGCAGGCCCGACGGAACGTACCAGTAGCGATGGCCGACATCGCCGCCGGCGAACATGTCCGGCATGGGGGCGAACTTGACCGCGATGCCGGCCAGCACCAGCCCGGCCAGCACGGCGAGGCCGACCCTCGGCAGACGATAGGTTCCGGCCGCCAGACCGGCGGTTGCCGCCGCCAGGGCGACCAGGCCCCAGGATGAGCCGACCGAGGCCTTCACCAGATCGCCGGCGGTTCCGAGGGCGGCCAGGCCGAGGGTGCCGCCGCCGGCCTGCGGCTGGGACAGGATGAAACCGCCCTGGATCGCGCCGCACAGGAGCGCCAGCGCGCAGACGATGACCTCGGGGCGGTGGGTGCGCAGCAGCCAGAGCCGGGTCGCGAAGACCGGCAGGTAGATCAGGGAGAACGGGCCCGACAATCCGGCGACGACCACCATCGCCGCCTTGTTCGCCGTTCCGCCCGGCGCGGAGACGGCGATCGCGGCCAGAGCGATGGCGGTGATCCATTGCAGGTTGGTGGGCGTGCCCAGCACCTCACTGCCGCCGAAGGCCAGCAGGGGCGTGAGCGCGCCGAGCCAGGCGGCCGGTCCGGGGAGGCACAGAAAGAGGGTCACGCTGGCCCAGGCGCTGAACGCCGCCGCTCCCACCAGGAAGACGACCAGGGTCCATTCCAGCGGCAGCAGCCCGGCCGCCGCCGCGACGATGCGCGGCATCAGGTGCAGGTAGCCGGCATAGGGCTCGATGAAGGAGCTCCAGCCGAACATGTTCCAGCCGCGGAAGAAGGCGCGTCCGTCCTCGGCCCAGAAGTCCGGGCGCAGGAAGGCGTCTGTATCTCGGAGCGCCAGCAGGCCGACGGCCGCCACCGCGACGGCGATCAGTGCGTAAGGGGCACGCCTCATGGGAGGGCTCATCCGTGGTCCGACGGCATGGCCCCGTCAGATCGCACGATCGTCCGTGGAAGGAAATACCGCGATGCCGGCGGGGGCTCTGCGTCGGCGACCCACCGGCGCCGGCCGGTCAGTCGAACAGGGCGTCGATATCCGCCTGGCTGAGACCCTGGCCGCCCAGGGCCGGGCCGTTCAGCAGCTCGTGCTCATCCTGCTCGTCATGCGCGCCCTCGACCGTGCCCTCGTCCGGAATGTCGACGTCCTTGAACGCCTCCAGGCCCCAGATATCGATCATCGCCAGCACGCGGCTCTCGATGTACCGCAGGGTCTTCACCACCTGGGTGACGCGCTGGCCGGTCAGATCCTGGAAGGCGCAGGCCTCGATGATGGCGATGAGGCGTTCGCTGGCATGGTCGATCAGCAGCGCCACATCCGGATCTTCGACCGTATGCGAGTGGATCTGCTTCAAGAGCTGCTCGACTTCGTCGGCCGCCGACATGATCTCGTTGGTGGCGTCCTCGGTCTGCTTGGTGATTTCCTCGAGCTGGAGTGAGGCCTTCTCCATCTCGTCCCGGCCCATGACCGGGTTCTTGATCGCGGCGATCTGGGTCTTGGCGCGGCCGATGCTGCGGACCATCTGCGCGATTTCCACGCGCACGTCCCGCTTCATGTCGTCGTCTTCGGCGATTTCGGTCTCTTTGACGCCGCGAAGTTCGGCGACCTCCTGCCGGAGCTCGGCGATCTGCGCCAGGATCATCTCCACGCCGCCATCGGCCAGGGCCATGGGCGGAATGTCGGTGTTGGCGCTCTTAAGCACACCCGCCGCTCCGGCCTTTTTGGCCCGGCGTTCTATTGAAAAGAGCTTCTCGTGCTTGGCGGCCATCATCATCTTCTCCCGGCACCTCGGTACGATCTGCGCGGATATTCGCCGGGATGCTTAAAAAAAACGTTAACCCTTAGAGGGAGGGAGTCGAACTGAAACCCGCTCACGACATCATTAACTAATTTTTCAGGCTATTGCGCAAAATTGGCGCCGCGGGCCGATGGGCTTGGAACGGACGCCTGTCTGGCAATTGCTTGGGCGAAAAAAGGTTGAGCAGGATGGCTGTCGCAGGGGCTAGCGTTGAGACGAGCGACAAACTGGATCCGAATACCCACTTCGTTTTTCAGCATCGGGTATTTCAGCTTCCGGACACGCGGTTCGAACTGTCGGGCCGAGACCGCAGTCCCGTGATGCATGTCAAACTCGGGGATATCGACGCGGTGATCCCGATCGACGACGTGTCCTCAGAGTTCGGGATTTCGCCGGATTCTCCCGACGGAAAGCTTCTGGTCATCGCCGCCAACAGCCTGAAATTCGTGAAGGATATCCGACCGGGTGACAGTATCCCGTCGGAACTGCTGGACGGCACCGCCTCCTGGCGGGTCGAGGACCACCACCGCGAACTGGCCAAGAACCGGCTGATGGTGCAGGTGGCGACCTGGCTGACCGGTGACGAATCCGTGGTCCTGGATATGACCGAGCTGCGGCGCATGTCGACGGATTCCAACATGCAGCAGAAGGTGCGCGACGGCATCTCCAAGATCGCGGAGTCCCTGGGGCTGGGTGCCGGCCGGCGCGACGAGGTGCTCGACATGATCGATCGCTTCGCCCGAGAGCTCTGCTACATCGAGGCCCTGCGCGACCGCTACAACTCCGCCCGCGGCATCGCGGTGAAGCTGAACAAGGTCGGCAGGCTCTACAAGGAAGACAAGCACTTCTACGAAGAGGTCAACCGCGCCGGCATCCTGATGCGGCCTGCGATGCAGGGCTTCATGAGCCTGTTCGAGCAGGTCGACGCGCAGACCAGCGAGATCATGGTGGTGCTGAAATCCTATGACGCCATGGTGAAGTACGTGCGCGAGATCCGCGACGAGTTGCACCAGCGCCTGATCATCTGGGACCAGGCGATCAAGATGTGGAACGTTCCGGTCGAGAAGAAGCACGACCGGCTGCGCGATGCGGTGCGCGAGACCTACCGCTTTGTCGCCTTCCACTTCCCCCAGACCCACGACTGGGTCTGAGGGCGCCCGGCCCCAACCCCAGCCCCAGCCCTTACCCGAGGGGTCCGGTTTCCTCCCTTGCGGTTCCCTCAGCCCGCGCGCCGGGCCACCAGGAACAGGCGCCGGAACGGGAAGACCGTGCGGCCGTCCGGCATCGGCGGATAGGCGGCGCGGACCCGCGTCCGGTAGGCGCTCTCGAACCCGTCGCGCTCCGCGCCCTCCAGGGCGCCGAGGAACGGGCGCAGCCAGGTGCCCTTGGTCCATTCCGCCACCGGGTTCTCTCCCTCCAGGATCTGGATGTACTCGGTCTCCCAGACGTCGAGCATATCGGCCAGCGGCGACAGTAGGTCGATATAGAAACCCGGCTCGTGGGTCGGCGGGGCGCTGAGCATCGGCTCTATCGTCTTTCGCCAAGGCCCGTCCATGGCCGCGTCGGCGACCGATGTGTGTGACGGGGCGGCGAAGTTGCGGGGCATCTGCACCGCCAGCCAGCCGCCGGGGGCGACCTGGTCGAACAGGCGCGGGAACAGCGCCCCGTGGTCGCCCAGCCAATGCAGCGCCGCGTTGGAATAAAGCACGTCCACCGGCGGTTCAGCCCTCCAGGAAGCGGCGTCCGCGACGTCGAAGGACAGGGCCGGGAAGGACAGGGCCGGATGGTCGGCGCGGGCGCGGTCCAGCATCTCCGGGGACGGATCCAGCCCGGTGATCTCGGCCGCCGGCCAGCGGGCCGCCAGCACGGCGGTGACGTTGCCGGTGCCGCAGCCGAGATCCACCACCCGACGCGGCGCGTCGACGGGAATCCGGCCGAGGAGATCGATCGCGGGGCGCAGGCGATGGTCGGCAAATTTCAGGTATTGCGAGGTGTCCCAGGTCATTTCTGCGGCTCCGGAGGGTCGACGGCGGCGGTCGGCGGGCGTGGGGTATGGTAGAGATACGCAGGATACAGCATATTTTCCGGCCAAGGACGGGGCCGGTGAGTTCGGGCGACAAGTCAATGACCGACGGTAAAGCCGGCAGCGCCGGAAAATCCGGCAAGACAACGCGGACCCGGGACAGCATGCCCGGGACCCTGGCCGAGCAGGCGACCGGGCACGAGTTCCCGCGCGACGACCGGCCGACCTCGCTGCGGCTGCGCAAGCTCAGCCAGCGCGACGTCGACCAGATGGTCCAGTCCCATGCCCAGTTCGAGAGCGGCCGCACCGGTGGCGCACGGGCGAGTTTCGCCGGCTGCGACCTGCGCTATCTCGACCTGAAGGGCGTGGATCTCGGCGGCGCGGATTTCACCGGCGCCAGCCTCAGCCATGCCGATCTGCGCCATGCCAAGCTGGGCAGCGCCAACCTGTTCGCCTGCGACCTGCGCCACGCCGACCTGCGCCACGCCACCCTGTCGCGGGCCGACATGCGCGGCGCCTGTCTGCGCGGGGCCAACCTGACCGACGCCGTCCTGCAGGAGGCGGATCTGCGCGACGGCGTGCTGCTGAAACCCGACGAGCGCGGCAACCTGGTGGCCTCGGGTTTCGAGACGACCTCCACCGACGCGGCGACGGCCACCGCCCTGCGCGCCGACCTGTCCAACGCGAAGATGTCGAACGCCTTCGTCGTCCAGACCGATCTGACGGACGCCAACCTGCGCAACGTGCGGCTGAACCGCGCCGATCTGAGCCACGCCAACCTGACGGGCAGCAACCTGGAAGGCGCCGACCTGACCGAGGCCAACCTGACCGGTGCCATCCTTCACGGCGCGGTGCTGTACAATGTGATCTTCTCCAACACCCAGCTCGCCGACGCCGATCTGGCCGGCGCGGCGTTCTCCAACATGGACCGGGACGCACCGCAGTTCCGCGACGCGCGCCTGCCCAAGGTACTGGATGCGCTGGGCATGGAGATGCGGACCATGCTGATCGCCCATGACGCCTGGATCCGGTCCTCCGGACGTCAGGGACAGCGGGCGGTGCTGACCCGGCGCGACGCCAGCGGTCAGTCGCTGTCCGGCATCAACCTGTCGGCGGCCGGGATGGAATTCGTGGTCCTCACCGGCTGCGATCTAAGCCGCATGGAACTGCTGATGTCGGACATGGCCTTCGCCGACCTGCGCAAGTCCGACCTGTCCCAGGCCGACATGCGGGGGGTGACCCTGCGCCGTGCCAACCTGACCGGCGCCAATCTCACCGGCGCCCGGCTCGGGCCGATCAACATCATCGGCTCCAACGTCCAGCGCTGGACCGCCCATCTGGAGCATGCCCGGCTGGCGGGGGCGAATTTCCGCGGCGCCGACCTGTCCTTCGCCGCCATGATGCACACCGATCTGACAGGCGCGGACCTGCGCGACGCCAACCTGCGCGGCGCCGATCTGCAAGATGCGATCCTCACCGATGCCGACCTGCGGGGCGCGGATACCCGGGACACCGATTTCCGGGGCGCGCAGGACGTCGCCCTGTGACGCAGGCGCCCTGGCCGGAGACGGACGGGGCTGCCGCGATCACCCGGGCCGTCACCCGCGGCGCGGCGCGGCTGTTCGAGGATCTGGGGCATGCGGTGGTCACCGAGCTGCGGCTGGCCAACGGCCGGCGGGCGGATATCGTCGCCCTGGCTCCGGACGGCACGGTGACGATCGTGGAGGTGAAATCCGGCATCCCCGATTTCGCCGCGGACCGCAAATGGGTGGATTACGGGCCGTTCTGCGACCGGTTCTTCTTCGCGGTCTCGCCCGACTTCCCGCTCGAGCGCCTGCCCGATCCCGACACCTGCGGCCTGATCGTCGCCGACGCCTGGGGCGCCGAAATCCTGCGCGAGGCCCCGGTGGTGCGGCTGGCCGCCGCCCGGCGCAAGGCGATCACCCTGCGCTTTGCCGCAACCGCCGCCCGCCGCCTGCGCGGCCTGGAGGACCCCCGGCTCTAAGAGGGGGGCGGACAGTTCTGTCGCGCTGCAGGTGCGAAAAGCTGCGTCAGGCCGGGCTTATTGAAAATATAAATGATCAATATTTGAATTAATCGACCGAGTATTGGTTCTATTTCACGACTAATTCGCTGCCAGTTTGGTCAGTTATCCTGACCGTTATTCCGCCCTATGTTGCACTGCAGAAGGCGACGGGATGATCCGCCGCCGAACGTGGAGGCAGACATGGCCAATATCGATGTCGCGAAGACCGTGATCGCTTACAGCATGGGTTGGGCTCTGATCGCCCTGACCGCGGTCGCCGGCGCCCTCTAAGGGCCTATGTCCCGGCCTGTCCGGGACCAGTATCCAACCGAGACCGGGGCGCAGGCCGTTCAATGGCCTTGCCCCGGGCGGTTGCGCGGGTCCGAGAGCGGGCCTGCCTGAAACCTGGCTTCTGGAGAAGTACTCTTACTTCTTGGAAATCCGGGCGACCGTCGCGGTCGTGCTGTGACCGTCCTCGAGTGACGCCAGCATCACCCGGCCGCCATAGGACTGCACCACATCGGCGCCGACCACGGTTGCCACGGTGTAGTCGGCTCCTTTCACCAGAACGTCCGGCCGCAGGGTCTCGATCACCGCCAGCGGCGTGTCGTCGGGGAAAATCACGACCGCATCCACGGAGGCGAGCGAACCCAGGACCAGGGCGCGCGAGGCGTCGTTCTGGATCGGCCGGGACTCCCCCTTAAGCCGCTTCACCGAGGCATCGCTGTTCAGCCCGACCACCAGCCGGTCGCAGGCCGCGCGCGCCTGTCGCAACAGCGATACGTGACCGGGGTGCAGCAGGTCGAACACGCCGTTGGTGAAGCCGACCTTCAGGCCCTGACGGCGCCACGACTGCGCCAGGGAGCGGGCCTCCTCCAGGGTATGGGTCTTGGACTCGCCCACATCCAGCTCGCGCTGGCGCAGGGTTGCGGCCATCTCGTTCGCCGCCGCGGTCGCCGTGCCCATCTTGGCGACGACGATTCCGGCCGCCACATTCGCCAGCCGACAGGCGTCTTCCACCGCGATCCCCGCACCCAGCGCGGCTGCCAGAGTCGCCACCACCGTGTCGCCGGCGCCGGAGACGTCATAGACCTCCCGCGCGGTTGCCGAGAGATGCAGCGGTTCCACCCCGCCGCCGCGCACCAGGGACATGCCGTCCTGGCTGCGGGTGACCAGCACGCCGTTCACGCCGGACGCCTCGATCAGGGCGGTGGCGGTCTCGACGATCCCGGCATCGCCGTCCGCCATGCCGCCGGTCGCCTCGGCCAGTTCGCGGCGGTTCGGCGTCACCAGGGTGGCGCCGGCATAGCGGGCATAGTCGCTTCCCTTGGGGTCGACGATCACCGGCACGCCGCGCTCGGCCGCGGCCTCGATCAGCCGCCGCAGCACCGGCTCGGTCAGCACGCCCTTGCCGTAGTCCGACAGCACCATCGCCTTGGCCTGGGCCAGATCGGCGACCGCGCGGGCGACGATCTCCTCCTCCAGGCTGGCGGAGACCGGCACGATCCGCTCGCGGTCGGCGCGCATCATCTGCTGGCTGCCGGCGATGTAGCGGGTCTTGATCGTGGTCGGCCGCGCCTCGTCCTCGATCAGATGGCTTTCGATCTCCAGGTCGTCGCGCAGCAGGCCCTTGATGTCGCGGGCTTCCTGGTCGCGTCCCATCACGGCGACGAGGCAGACGGTCGCGCCGAGCGCCCGCAGGTTGCGCGCCACGTTGCCCACGCCGCCCAGCATCACGGTCTCGCGCTCGATCCGAAGGACGGGGACGGGGGCCTCCGGCGAGATCCGGTCGACCGCGCCGTAGACGAAACGGTCGAGCATCAGGTCGCCGACCGCGAGCACGCGGATGCCGGCGAGGTCCTCGACGAGGGAGGCGAGTTCGGACTCGTCGGTCATTCTTCTTCCACCAGACCGAGGCGGCGCTCCAGCGTGCCACACAGCGCGTGGCCGATCAGGATGTGCATTTCCTGGATCCGGTTCGCCGCCCGGGCCGGTACCGACACCACGATATCGGCGATCGGGTCCACCTGCTCCCGATTGGCGCCGACCATGGCCACGGCGATCAGGCCGCGCGCCTTTGCCTCCTCCAGCCCCTTCAGCACGTTCGGCGACTTGCCCGAGGTGCTGAGGCCGATGGCGACGTCCCCGGGGCGTCCGAGCGCCTCGATCTGGCGGGCGAAGACCCGGTCGTACCCCATATCGTTGGCACCCGCCGTCAGGGCGGATGTGTCCGTCGTCAGGGCCAGGGCGGCAATCGCTGCCCGGTCCGTGACGTAGCGTACGACCAGCTCGGTGGACAGATGCTGGGCATCCGCGGCACTGCCGCCGTTACCGAAAAAGAGCAATTTTCCACCATTGGACACGGATGACGCGCAAGCGGCCACCAACTCTTCGAAGGCCGATTCGACGGCCGCGCGGGTTGAGGCCGTTACGCTCGCGTGTTCTTCGAAATCTTTTTCCAGCAACGACTTGGCGGTCATCTGGGGCCCCGGTTCCGCACGATTCGGCTGGGGACGATCAGGCCCGCAGCGGCCCAGGATTTACCCCGTCGGCGGCGTCCTGCCAAGTGTCGGAGAATCCTTCAACAGTTCTTGCGAAATTCTCAGGTAGCCAGAATTTGCATAAAATTTGCGATGTGCGGGTCGAGGGGATAGATTGCGCGCTCCAGGGGGGAGAAACCTGCCCATGGTCGATCTGACCGGCACTAATTCTGACGACACGCTGTTCGGCGGCGCCGTCAACGACACGCTCTTCGGAGGCGATGGTAACGACTCTCTCGACGGCCGGGAGGGGAACGACCTGCTGTTGGGCGGTGCCGGCGACGATCTGATCGACGGATCAGCCGGTAACATCAACGATTTCAATCAGCCCACCGGAGACGACACGCTGTCGGGCGGATCGGGCTCGGACACGTTGCGCGGCGGTGGCGGCAACGACACCTATCTCTATAACCGCGGCGACGGTTACGACGAGATCCAGGATTACTACTACTTCCATGAGCGCATCAGCCTTGGGTCGATCAGAAGTCCTGTCGAACTCGACGGCGGTACCGACACGATCCGGTTCGGCGCGGGGATCACCTATGAGGACCTGTGGGTCTCCCTCGATGGCGACGACCTGATCATCGGCATCCGCGACGGCGACACCGACCTCTACGGTCTGAGCGACCTGCTGCGCCTCAACGACGCCGACAATCCCCTGCGGGCGATCGAGCAGATCCAGTTCGAGGACGGCACCACGATCGATGTGTCCGGTCTGGTCACCGACCTGGAGGGTTCGGGCCAGTCGGACACGGTGACGTGGGAAGGGCCGGCCCTCGGCATCGATGCCGGCGGCGGTGACGACACCATCACGGCCACCGACGCCGCGGACACGATCGGCGGCGGCGCGGGCAACGACGTCGTCAACGCGGCGGGCGGTGACAACCAGATCGACGGCGGCGACGGCGACGACGCGGTGGTTACCGGTGCCGGCGTCGACAGTGTGGCCGGCGGCTCCGGCCAGGACACCGTGTCGGTCGGTGGCGGCAACGACCGGGTCGATGGCGGCGACGGCGACGATTCCGTGCTCGGCGGCACCGGCGACGACACTCTGGTCGGCGGCATCGGCAACGACACCCTCGACGGCTCGGCCGAAGCCGGCACCACCAACGAGGCGGTCGGCCACGATCACCTGTCCGGCGGGGTCGGCGACGACCTGCTGCGCGGCGGCGGCGGCAACGACGTCTACAGCTTCAACCTGGGCGACGGCCAGGACACCATCGTCGACGAGTACAAAATCGTCCCGGAGAACGGGCTCGGCCATGTCGACAACGCCTATGTGACCGACGGCGGCGCCGACCGGATCGTTTTCGGCCCTGGCATCGGCGCCGAGGATCTGTGGTTCGACATCATCGGCGACGACCTGGTCATCGGCATCCGCGACGGGGTCAATGAACTCGGCGATCTGGCCGACCAGATCACCATCGAGAACTGGCGCGACAGCGACTACCGGATCGAGACGCTGGAATTCGACGATGGCAGCGAGCTGTCGGTCGAGGATATCACCGCCAACCTCGACGGCACCTCGGCCGACGAGAGCCTGAGCTGGACCGACACCGCGCTGGGCGTCGATGCGGCGGGCGGCAACGACACGGTGGTGGCCGGGGCGGCGGACGACACGGTCTCCGGCGGTGACGGCAATGACCTGCTGGTCGGCGGCGGCGGCAATGACGTGGTCGACGGCGGCGCGGACAACGACTCGATCCGCGGCGGTGTCGGCAACGACACGGCGCGGGGCGGCGACGGCAACGACACGATCGACGGCGGCGACGGTAACGACCTGCTGTCCGGCGGTGCGGGTGCGGACACGCTGCTGGGCAGCGGCGGCATCCGCGGCGCGGCCATCGCAGAGCCGGAGGGCGACGACACCCTGGTCGGGGGCGAGGGTAATGACCTGTTGCGTGCCGGCGGCGGCGACGATGTCTACCAGTATGCCTCCGGCGACGGCCGCGACAGGATCATCGACGAGTACTGGTACCAGACCCGCAGCCCGCTCGGTCATATCGGCACGCCGACGCTGCTCCATGGCGGCATCGATACCCTGGAGCTGAGCGACCTGAACGCCGAGGACGTGACCCTCTGGCTGAACGGATCCACGCTTTATCTCGCCGCGGCCGAGGACGCCGTCGGCTGGGACTCGATCTCCGACATGGTCGAGATCGACTATTGGACCGACACCCTGCGGACCATCGAGAACATCGAGTTCGCCGACGGCTCCGTGCTCGACCGCGGCCAGGTCTCCGCCGCCGCCAGCGGCGTGACCGCCGGCAACGACACGGTGAGTTGGTCCGGTCCGGGCATCCGCCTCGATGGCGGTGCGGGCGCCGACTCGATCCGGGGCGGCTCCGGCCGCGACTACCTGGAAGGCGGCAGCGGCAACGACACCCTCAACGGCGGTGGCGGCGACGACACGCTGGAGGGCGACGGCGGCAACGACGTCCTGGTCGGCGGGGCCGGCAGCGACCGTCTCGACGGTGGCGCCGGATCCGATACCCTGACCGGCGGTGCTGGTGGCGATGTCTTCGTGGCCGGCGACGGCGACGTGATCGCCGATCTCGGCGACGACGACGTGGTCCGGGTCGAGGGCGTGTCGCTGGATGCGGACGCGGTCGAGCTGGTGCGCAGCGAGGACGGCACCACCACCGGCATCCGTATCGATACCGACGGCGACGGGAATGCCGACCTGACCCTCACGCTGGAGGGCGATTTCAACGACGTCGAGGCGGTCACCCGGACCGCGGCCGACGGTTCCACCTATACCGACTTCACCATCCGCGATCAGGGCCCGATCTTGGCCACCGGTGGCGACGGCAACGACGTGCTGACCGGCGGTGCCGCGGCCGACACGCTGTCCGGCGCCGGTGGCGACGACACCGTCCTGGCCGGCGGCGGCGAGGATACCGTCGATGGCGGAGACGGCAACGACCTGCTGTCCGGCGGCGAAGGGGCCGACACCCTGGACGGGGGTGCCGGCAACGACACGGTCGCGGGCGGCGCCGACAACGATCTGCTCTCCGGCAACGAGGGCGAGGACGCCCTGGCCGGCGGCGACGGCGACGACACGCTGTATGGCGGGCCGAGCGACGATTCCCTGACCGGCGGGGCCGGCGACGACGAGCTTCTGGGCGAGGCCGCCGACGACAGCATCCAGGGCAATGACGGTGCCGATCTGCTGTCGGGCGGTGGCGGCAACGACACGCTGGACGGCGGCGAGGGAGCCGACACCCTGCGCGGCAGCGACGGCGACGACCTGCTGTCCGGCGGCGCCGGCGCCGATGACATCGACGGCGACGGCGGCGACGATGCGCTCGTCGGCGGTGCCGGTTCGGACAGTCTGGCCGGCGGCGCGGGCGCCGACACCTTCGCCGGTACGCCGGAGGAGCTCGACGGCGACCTGATCCGCGACTTCGCGGCGGGCGTGGACGTGATCTCGGTCGCCGGGGTCAGCGCCGACACACTGGGCGTCACCCTGGTCCGCGACGAGACCGGCAGCACGCTCAGCCTCGACACCGACGGCGACGGCACGCCCGACTCCACGATCCGTCTGGATGGCCTTTTCACCTCGCCGACGGTCACCGACAACGGGTCCGGCGGCGTCGATATCAGCCTCGAGGCGTTCGAGCCGGAGCTTGGCACCGATGGCGCCGACACCCTGGTCGGCACGCCGGAGAACGACACGATCGAGGCCGGCGACGGCGACGACGACATCTCGGCCAAGTCGGCGGGCGACGTGGTCTCCGGCGGCGGCGGCGACGATACCCTGTCGGGCCAGGCGGGCGACGACACCCTGTCCGGCGGCGACGGCAATGACAGCCTGCTGGGCGGCGAGGACGACGACATCGCCCTGGGTGGCGACGGCGACGATACCGCCGAGGGCGGGTCGGGCGAGGACACCTTGTCCGGCGGCATCGGCAACGACAGCCTGGACGGCGGCGACGGAAACGACGTCGTCAGCGGCAATTCGGGCGAGGACACCCTGTCCGGCGGGGGCGGCGATGACAGCCTGGACGGCGGGGCAAGCAACGACCTGGTCGACGGCGGCGCCGGCAACGATACGGCCGAGGGCGGGAGCGGCGACGACACGGTGGCCGGCAATGACGGCGACGACAGCGTCGATGGCGGCTCGGGCAACGACGTGGTCGACGGCGGTGCCGGTAACGACACGGCCGAGGGCGGTGCGGGCGACGACACGGTCGCAGGCGGCGACGGCGATGACAGCGTCGACGGCGGTTCCGGCAACGATCTGGCCGAGGGCGGCGCAGGCGACGACACGGTCGGCGGCGGCGACGGGGACGACACGGTTGCGGGCGGCGACGGCAATGACAGCCTGGCCGGTGGCGACGGCAATGACAGCGTGGCCGGTGGCTCCGGCGACGACACCGCGGCCGGTGGGGCCGGCGACGACACCGTCGAAGGCGACGCAGGCGCGGATTCCCTTTCCGGCGGCGACGGCGACGATCTGGTCGATGGCGGCGCGGACAACGACACGCTGGACGGCGGCGCCGGTAACGACACCGTCGATGGCGGCAGCGGCGACGACGTCATCGACGGCAATGACGGCGACGATTCCGTAGTCGGTGGCGACGGCAATGACACCGTGCAGTCCGGCGACGGCAACGACACGGTCGAGGGCGGCTCCGGCGACGACTCCCTGGCGGGCGACGCGGGTGCTGGCTGGAACGGCACGACTCTCGCTGGCGGCAGCGCCGGCGACAATCTGTCCGGTGGTGACGGCAACGACCTGATCACCGGGGCCGCCGGCCGCGACAACCTGTCGGGCGGAGCGGGCGACGACACGATTTCCGGCGGCGCCGATCGCGACGTTCTGGTCGGTGGCGACGGCGAGGACCTGCTGTCCGGCGGCGAGGGCGGCGATTCAGTCTTTGGCGGTGCCGGTCGCGACACGCTGTTCGGCAATGACGGCACCGACTACTTGGAAGGCAATGACGGCGACGACGTGATCGACGGCGGAGCCGGCGACGACCGGATCGTCGCGGGCGACGGCAGCGACACGCTGTCAGGCGGCGCCGGGCGCGACGAGATGTCGGGTGGGGCCGGCGACGACGTGATCGACGGCGGTGCCGAGGCCGACCGGATGACGGGTGGCGCCGGTGCCGACACCTTCGTGGTCGATGATGGGGACGTCATTCTCGATCTGGAGCAGGTCGATGCGGTGCGGATCAACGGGTCGGCCCTGAATGCCGATGCTCTGACCGTCACGCGAACCATCGGTGCCGACGACCGCACCACCGTGAATGTCGATACCGACGGCGACGGGGTTGCCGATTTCAGCTTCCAGGCGATTGGCGGCTTCGAGGTTGCGGAGATCTCGACCGGCACCGACGAGAGCGGCGCGCCCTATACCCAACTCCGCTTCAGTGCGAACACCGAACCCACCGAAACGGCAGAGGACACCACCCCGGGTGGGGATACTCTGACTGGCGGTGACGGCAATGACACCGTCACCGGTGGGGACGGCAGTGACACGCTGACGGGCGGCGACGG